>JBBQWP010000006.1:0-190410 GCA_038210455.1 Pyrinomonadales bacterium
CTTGAGTGGGCCGCATGCGCGAGAGTGTGACGCACCATAGAGTCGTGCCACGAATAGCAGTCAGTCTCTCTTAAGGTCGAAGCAGCTAAAATCATTTGTTCAGTCCGACTGGACATTCACATAGCAGTGCGGTGGCAAGCGTAGCGCGACACTGCTTTGGATGTCCGGAACCAAGAAGCCGCCGCCGCTACTCTCTGCCGGCGCACTCCAAAATAAAAAAGCCCCTGCCAGAAGGCAGAGGCTTCTTCCGAATTCAGTCCGATTGCTACTTAGTAAACTCGATGACGAGGTCCTTTTCGCAAAAATCAAACTTCGCTGCATCTGAGATGTCACCGTCGGTCCAGACTGCTTTGAAATACCATTCGCAGGCTCCGCTGTCGGTTGATTTGTCCCAAACCAGCTCTTCAGTGGCGCCAGCGGCGATGCCGTCGCCGATGTCGAAGTAACCCCACTTCTTGCCATCGTCCGACACCTGGATCTTTTTGAGGGCCACTTTGGTATTGTTGTGGACCTTGAATTTGTATTCGACGTGCGGCTTGGCAACGCTGAACGTAAAGCTCAACATCAGCAGGGCCGCGGCCAGGATAGCGACTTTCCCGAAATTATTGTAGAGGCGCATTGATTCTTCTTTCTCCGTCTCAACTAAGAATTTTGATTTTTTGTCGATTGGAAGGCCGGGGAGACCCACTCGACCGCTAGATAATACGGGTTGAGTCGGGTTTCCGCAATGCAGCGGAGAGAAAAATGTGGCAAAGGTGAGGCAGCGAGTTTGATGGCGCCGACGCTATCACAGTTTAGCGAAACGGCTGTGCCGTCTGACGTGCGGAAAGGTTGAGCCTTTCCGAGAGCGTGATTCTCGGAGGGGCTACTCCCTTAGGGTTTGGGCGTAGCCCTAAATATTTCCGGCGACTCACGGAAGATCGGAGACCTTCCGCACATCAAGGGGCAGAGCCGCCCACAGTGCGAGCGCTATAGCAGAGGCTTACATCTCTTCGAAGAGCTGGAGCGCTAAACACACAAATGCCCGCAACCAGTTGGTCGCGAGCATTCGGGTAAGATTTGGGGAGAGGTACTTCGGTTAAAGCTTGAATGCAGGACTACTTAATCTCAGCAGTACCCTTTTGGGCTGCTCTATCCCAGTGCAGAGTGATTTCGTCAATTTCCGCGAGATTAAGGTCGAACCATTCCAGACTGTCGCCCGCCTTGTCGGTCACTTTTAAGTCCCAGTGGACGTGCTTTTCGTGATCGTCGAAGGTGATCTTGACGCTCTCGCCCGGGGCCAGAGTGTCCCTGCCGAGGACGTCTTCTTCCCAATCATCGGAGCTGTGCGGCGAGACGTGCAGCGAGTGAAACTCGACGTCAGTGCTGTTGTGGAGAACAAAGTCCTGTTTGCCGGTGCGCGCGAAGGCGAATACCGTGGCCGTCAGAAAGATCGCCGTAACGCTGAGCGCGATAGCGACGCGTGATTTCGAAAACATGTGCTTCATTTGGGGGGTAAATCCTTTTCTTAGAAAATTCGCAAACCGTGTGAAATTAGCACGCGGGCGGGTGGTGGTCAAATGGCTTCTTACGCTCTGACACGGTTTCCGGGCTTACGATTTTCAACTCGCTCGGTTTACGATGTCTCCAAAGGAGCAGAAATGAAATACAGACAATTGGGGCGCACCGGGCTGAAAGTTTCAGAGTTGTGCCTGGGCACGATGACCTTTGGCAGCAACTTCCTGAACATCGCCGTCGTCGATCAAGCCGGCGCAAATCAGATGGTGGCGCGCTGTTTGGAGGCGGGCATTAACTTTTTTGACACGGCTGACGTCTATGCCTACGGCCAGTCGGAAACGATTCTGGGCCAGGCCTTGAAAGATTGCGGCATAGAGCGCGACAAGGTCGTTGTGGCGACGAAGGTGCGCGGCTCAATGAGTGAAGCCGCAATGCAGGGCACCGGCGATCCAAACAACGTCGGCCTTTCACGCCAGCATATCTTTGCTTCGGTCGAGAAGAGTTTGCAAAGATTGGCCACCGACTATATCGATCTCTACCAGGTTCATGGTTGGGACATTCTGACGCCGGTCGAAGAGACGCTGCGCGCCCTCGACGATCTGGTGCGCCAGGGCAAGGTGCGTTACGTCGGCTGCTCGAATTGGTCCGCGCGGCACTTAATGAAAGCCGTCGTGCTGTCGCAGCAGAAAGATTGGGCCGGGTTTGTCTCGCTGCAGGCGTACTATTCTCTGGTGGGACGTGATCTTGAACACGAACTGCTGCCGCTCTGTCGTGAAGAAGGCATCGGCCTTTTGCCCTGGTCGCCTTTGTCCGGTGGATTTCTTTCGGGTAAGTACCGGCGCGACAATCCCAATCCGGAAGGCGCTCGGCGCACTAATTTTCAGTTTCCCGCGATTGACGAAGCCCGCGGCTTTGACGCCGTCGAAGCGCTCGATGAAATAGCCAGGCGGAAAGGCGCGAGTGTGGCGCAAGTAGCGCTCGCCTGGCTGTTGGCCCAACCCGGCGTCACCTCAATCATCATCGGCGCGAACAAGATGTCGCAGTTGGAAGACAATCTGAAAGCGGCTGACCTCGTGTTGAGCGCTGAGGAGGTCGAACAACTTTCTCGCACCACCGTGCCGCCCACGATGTATCCGCAATGGATGATTGAAAGGCTGAATGCGGGAAGGTGAGGAGCGCGGACATCCTTGTCCGCATTGAGCGCGCCAGCGCGAACCTCTGGTGCATTGTCGTAAAGAAGGTGAGAGGGTCTGGGGAGCACAACTCATTTCATCTGTTTTTGTTGCCGTACGCTGCGCGCCCTCACCCCTGGCCCCTCTCCCAAATGGGAGAAGGGAAACAACTATTGCGAACCGTCCCACTTACACGCCGACAGGTTGCTGCCCTTACAGACTTCCTCGCAGCGCGCTCTGGTCAAAGTCTTACCCAGGTAAACTTTTTGTTGCTTATCATTCAAACCTGAACAATCGCGCTCCGGGTGAGCGGGCGAAGCTCTGCAGATAATGCCGTCTTCGCTAAGTGTCTTTTTGGTTAGTCGCCATCTTTGGTTAGTGCCGTTGGAACACGCATGCAGAAACACCGGCTGATAGTTTTCTGTTTTGCCGTACCTGATGTCCAGGCACTGGCTGTTTACTGCGGATCTGATCTCCAAATTGACGCCATACTGGGACATGGCCCACTTCTGGCTGACCTTGCCGGGGCTACATTCCTTTTGTTGGACCGGAACGCGGCCCTGGTCGTCAGCAGCGTTAGCGACCTCCAAACACAAATCACTGTGAACCGGGCTGACCGTGTAATAACCTGACCCGTCAGCCAAAATATTAAACTTCTGGTTGTTACTCTTATCGGTAGGATCGCAGTCGAATGTCTGTAATCCGACATCAGTTCGACAAGAGGCGTTGGGAATTTCCAGACAACGATGGCTGGCTTCGCCCACGATCATATACATCCCATCAGGAATGTTCCCCGGGGGACGTTGAGCAATTTGGCCGGAGTGACCCGTGCCATTGGCCCAAAGTACCAGCAGGAAAGACAGCACAAACAGAATCGCAAACGGTTTTTTCAAGACGGGCCTCCCGAAGATGACGTGTAGGGCTTATAGCACCAATGCGAACGGAACCAAAATGAGGAAGAGTTTGGAGTGCGGTAACTTGTTACCGCTTTCAAAGGCCGCGAACTGTCGCGGCCAGGTTTCACCGCTTACTAAAGCGCTTACAAGTCAGCGCATTCCAAAAACTTCTCTCAGAAACTCCTTCATCGACTCGAGCGTACCAGCCGGCTGCTCCAGGTGCGGAGTGTGCCCGCACTCTGCCAGCATGACTGTGCGCACCGGCTCCCTACAGTCGGCTTCAATTTTCCTGACCTGTTCCGGTGTCCCGTACCGATCGTCTTCTCCTTGAATGAGAAGTACGGGCACGCCTATCTGCGGCAGATACTCTTCGATGTTCCACGACCGAAACTCGGGATTGAGCCACACATCATGCCACCCCCAGAACGTCTCGTCGCCGTGCTTTCCATGATATCTGGCCAGGGCCCTCTTCAACCGCCCGGTGCGATATTCTTCCCCGATCGACCTGATGCTTTCGAGACCGACTTCTTCGACAAACACATGTGGAGCTTCCAGGATCAACCCGCGAACTCTTACATCTCTAATCCCGCCGGCGTGTATCAGCGCAATTGATCCGCCGTCGCTGTGGCCAACCAAAATCGCTTCCCGGATCGCAAACGCATCCAGCACCTGAGGCAGCACGACCAATCCTTCCTCACGCATGAACTCGACCGGCCGCGGCAACTCGATGGGGTCTGACTTGCCATAACCCGCCCGGCTATACACCAGCGCGCCACACCCAACGGCCTCTGCCAGGCGCCGCGGAAAATCGCGCCACATGGCCACACACCCCAGCCCTTCATGCAGAAACACGAGCGTCGGCGCCGCATCGGGACCCGGCCCATGCCATTCGTATTCGAGTTGCTTGCCTGCGATTCCGGCGTGTGGCACCGAAATAAACATAAAGGACGCAGAGGCATTCGCAAAGGGGCGCAAAGATTTTCCTCTGCGTCCCTTTGCGTGATCCTTCGCGTCCTCTGCGTTTAGGTCTTGCTCACCTAATCAATGGATCGTTGCAGCTACCTCGTAAACATCGAACGCCGCCGAAAGAGCGCGTGATAGACGACCAGGAACACTACTGCGCCGGTCACGGCAACCAGCAGGCTGTAGAGATTCAGACCGGTCACGCCGCTCGCTCCAAACAGATTGAAGAGATAACCGCCGATGATCGCGCCGACAATGCCCAGGAGGACATCGCGGATCAAGCCTTCGCCGCTCTTGTTTACAATCTTGCTGCCGATGTAGCCGGCCACCAGCCCGAGCACAATCCAGGCGATAAAAGACATGGCAGAGTCTTGCTGCCGGTTGCTGATGAGCATACCGAACGTTGTTACATCCAGGACTGACATTGAGTTTCTCCTTGTTCCTTTTTCAAACTTAAAATCAAAACACGACAGGATCCACATCTAATCCAACAAACTGACGTGCGCTTTGCCCTTTGCGCTTTGCTCTTTGCCAAGACAGACGCACGGGTGGGGCCACAGGGAGATATGCGCCAGCGATGAAGTCAGCGACGTGAGAGTTAGATCAACGTTCGCACCACTTGCAGACGCGAGCGCGAAAATGTCGTCCCACTCTTACAAGACAATTGCTGGCAGAGGAGTCGCGAGCAAAAGGAAACCGCACCCCATTACCGTTCAACCCGTACCCATTCAGGTCGCCGTGGGAGCGCCGACATCCTGTCGGCGGTTCGCGGGCATCCCTGCCCGCACTGAGCGCCATGACAATGACGGTTAGGAATTCACAAAACCCCATTCCCATTGCGTAAGACTCCATTCAGAGAGCGTCAGAAACCTCTCTTCGTGCATGAGACCGTCTTAATCCTGCACGAGCGGCCTTTCGGTGGACGCAGTGGCGTCTTCATCCTGCGTGAGCCTCCTTTAAGGCTGCGTGAAAGGCTTTTCAGCGTGCGCGAAACCATTTTAAGGCTGCGTGAGAGTCTTTTAAGGGTCCGTGAGATCCTTTTAAGGTGCGTGAGATCATCAATTCTAGTGCACAAATTGCCATGATTAAGCCGAAAACCGCCAAAATTCGAGTCGTTCCTTGTTGATAGCAGAAAACGTTGCAGCCCAGGGCGGTAAGAGGTTAGAATCTGCTCTCGGAACACAGGTATTTCCCAGCCGTAGCCGCCTAATCGGGGCGTCGACATCATGTCGGCGGTGCGCGGGCATCCTGCCCGCTCTTTCAATCCGAAAGCCGGCGTCCGGCAACGTACCAGGCGGGCGTGACTCTCAGACGCCAAGCTCACAAACAGCTTTACTTCTGAGAAGACACCCGGACACCAGCGTCCAATTCATTCAACAGCACTGGCCGCCTGACTGTCCCCGGGATCACAAGCGCCGACACTTCCTGCTTCAAGGAATCCGGGAAGTGAAACCTCAACCTACTTTCAGGAGGATTAAAGCAATGAACGATCTGGAAAATCGACAACATGCGAAGTTTATGGGCGTGCGCGGTTTTGGAGTCACCCACTCAGCGGATTTCCCCAACACCAGCCTCGGCAGCCAACTCTTTGCTGCCCTGGCCGCCAGCATCACCCAACTCGATACGCACGCGGCGACGCAGGTCTCGGGTTTCGGCTCTGCGCACGAGGCCACGTCCAACAAGTCCGTCACTCGTCAGGCGCTCCGCGATGCTCTGAAAGCGATTAGCCGCACCGCCGAAGCGATCGCCGAAGACACGCCGGGCTTTGCTGACAAGTTTCGCGTCCCGCCCGTCGGCAACGATCAAAACCTCTTACACGCGGCCCGCGCGATCGCTGCCAACGCCGCACCTGTCGCGGCCCAGTTCATCAGCCACGAATTACCGGCTGACTTTCTGGCCGACTTAAACACCGACATCACCGACTTCGAAGCCGCCTTCAACCAACAAACGGCCAGCGTTGGCACGCACGTCTCCGCCGGAGCGTCAATCGACCAGGCCATCGCCGACGGCCTGAAGATCGTCAAGAAGCTCGACGCGATCGTGCGCAACAAGTACGCGAACGACCCGGCAACCCTGGCCGAATGGACCAGCGCCAGCCACACCGAACGCAGCCCACGACGTAAGAAGTCCACAACGCCACCACCCCAACCACCACCGCACACGGCGTAGGCGGTTGACCGGGGCAGTAGCCCGACCGTAAGGGAGGGCTCACGTCCCTTTAACGCCAAAAGCGTTCACCCACCCCAGCCCCAGGGTAGCGCGCACCAGCACGCTACCCTGGGAACAAAAATGTCTTTTTGCTCATCGCCCCATGCTGCGACGAGATGATTTCAAGCGACGTGATGAGGTCAGTACCGCGAGCGCAGCGACCGGGTCCCAATTCTCGTTAAGATACGACGTCGGGAAGCGAGACCCAGTCGCTATCGCTCCCGGTACTGACCTCACCACCCTCAGCCGTCCGCTTTACGGGTGATTTGGATTAATAGTGACTCTTTGTTCCTCATGTGAGGATTTCAGGCGAGCAAGGTGAGCGGGTCACCTAGAGCGCGCCATCGGAAGTTCTATCTAAGATAACACATCTCTTTGTTTGACTTACATTTCATCATAAGTTAGAATATCGTGTATAGGTTGGACAAAGGAGTGGAACGTGGAAACAACAGCAACTTCTAAAGGACAAATAGTAATCCCTTCGTCTATTAGGCGAAAGTTCGGAATTACTGAAGGTACGCGCATTCAAATCAATGTGGATGAGGCCGCGAATGAAATCATCCTGACCCCGATCACGCGCGAGTATGTTCACAGCCTGCGAGGTAAGTTCAAGGGCAAGGGTTTGCTCAAAGCGCTCATGGCCGAGAAAAGGAAGGAGAGGGAGTTCTAATGCCGCGCAAGCCGAGAGCTATCGTCTTCGATTCCTGGGCCGTCATTGCTTATCTGGAAAATGAGCCTGCGGCCGAAAGCATCGCCGACCAAATCGCCGACGCTCACGAAAATGACATCCCCCTGTTCATTAGCGTCGTTAACGCCGGTGAGGTCTGGTACATCATCGCGCGCGAAACATCAGTGAGTGAAGCGGATCGAAGCATCACGGAACTGAAGCACCTGGGTATTGAATTCGTCGATGCTGACTGGACGCTCGCACACGAAGCCGGCGGATTTAAGTCGAAACACAAAATGTCTTTCGCTGATTGTTTTGCGGCGGCTCTCGCGAAGCAGAAGAAGGCGCTCTTGTTAACAGGAGATCCTGAATTCAAGCAGGTCGAACCAGAGATCACAATTGGTTGGCTAAAGAAGTAGCCATTAGGCTCACCGCGTTAGACGGACTTGATCCCACCGCCACCGACCTAAGGCGTGAGGATGGCGACTTCAAGCGACGTCAGTCAGTACCGGGAGCGCAGCGACCGGGGTCTCCTCCTCCCAACCTCGGACCGTGGGAGACTTGAGACCCGGTCGCTACGCTCGCGGTACTGACCTCACAACCCTCGGCCGTCCGCTTCACGGACTGGTTGGGTTAAGGTTAGAGATCCCAGCCGTGAACTGCTGGACTATTACCATTCGTCTACCATTCGTCCGCTGCGATTCACCGCAAATTCTCTGGTGCGGTACAATATGAACCTACCCAGTTCGTCCACTAGCATATGGAAAGACTTCTTAGAGCAACTTTACCTAACGGCGACTTCGCGAGTGTTCCGTTGGTTCGTTCTCGCACAATGGCAGCCATCAAGGGGAAGCATAATCGAAGTACCGATGTTCAATTTAGGATGGCCCTCGTACGTGTAGGTATTAAGGATTGGGTCACGCATCCTAATCTTCCAGGAAAGCCCGACGTGTACTTCCCAAAGAAAAAGCTGGCGATTTTCTTGGATGGCTGCTTTTGGCATTTCTGTAAGAAGTGTGGCCACATCCCAAAGACGAATTCACTTTTCTGGGCCACTAAGTTAGCTCGTACGAAGAGTCGAGATTCGAAAACTACTCGGCTATTACGAAAGCAAGGAATCAATGTAATTCGCGTGTGGGAACATTCACTCAAAAATAATAGGCAGATGATAAAGATTTTGCATGAGATTCAAGATATAATTCTCAAAGCGGAGTCGCACTCAGGTAATAATGTCGAAGAAGCTACAACCAACTCCAAACGGCGACTCCCGAGTCCTCAAACCAAACCGAGAACTGATCGCGTTAAGCTTCTTCACGGGTGCGATGGGTCTCGACTTTGGAATTGAGAAGGCGGGCATATCAAGCATCCTCGCCTCCGAAATCGATCCCATCACCTGTAAGACCATCAACGCAAATCGGCCTAAGATCGAATTGATCGGCGACATTCGAAATTTCACCGGAAGCTCCCTTCGCGCCACATGTAGACTGTCAGCAACCAAGGACATTGACCTCATATTCGGAGGACCACCGTGCCAGGCATTTAGCACCGCCGGAAAGAGGAAGGCTTTTGAAGACGAACGAGGAAATGTCTTCTTGAAGTTCATTGATCTCATTTTAGAATTGAAACCGCGGTATGCCGTTATCGAGAACGTACGGGGGCTTTTATCCGCGCCCCTAGCGCATCGTCCTCATTCACACCGAGGGACTGATTTCGCCCCACTCATGCCAGAAGAGCAGGCGGGCGGGGCTTTGTGCTTTATCCTTAACAAGCTTAGGAGCGCCGACTATGGCGTTAGCTTCAATCTTTATAATTCGGCTAATTTTGGTTCACCCCAAATCAGAGAAAGAGTCGTGATAATTTGCTCTCGCGATGGACAAAAGCTTCCTCACCTCACCCCGACGCATGCAGATGATGCGAAGTGGGGGCTACCAAAATGGCGCACACTAAGAGATGCCCTCGAGGGCTTGCCACATGAGCCATGTGACTATGTTCGCTTTCCAGAGAAACGTTTGCGCTTTTACAGGATGCTCAAAGAAGGCCAGAATTGGCGCCATCTACCGAAAGAACTTCAACAAGAAGCTCTGGGTAATTCTTTCTTTGCGGGGGGTGGGAAAACTGGTTTCCTGCGTAGGTTAAGTTGGAGCAAGCCTGCGCCTACGCTTGTCACGCATCCGGCGATGCCCGCGACAGATCTCGCCCATCCCGAAGAAGACCGACCATTAAGTATTCAAGAGTACCGACGAATACAAGAGTTTCCAGATTCAATGAATTTAGCTGGATCCATAGTCGATCAATATCGACAGATCGGAAATGCGGTACCGACAAGCCTAGGCGAGGCGATAGGTCGAACGCTGCTGGCCCACGATGCAGGAAGAGACGATCAGAATTTAGACGGCTTTCCCTATTCCCGATACGTTGGAACTGATGAAGAGAGTTGGGAGCGAGAATATCTAAGCAGAAGCGCGGTTCTCAACCAAGGTGTGTTTCAATTCGCAATGGCGCAAGAAAGCGCACCCTAGAATCCTGTCTATTCGTCAACTTCTTCAGGGGAAAGTTCTTCGATTGGAGTGTTAGCGTTGGCAACTTCTATTACAAACTTGTAGAACCCTTCCTCAGTGCATCGCTCATCCTCGCGAGCATCACAGTATTCTTGGAGCTTGTCCCATCTAGTTTCGCCTGTTCTTGAGTTCGAACGATACCATTTTTCAATCGTAGTTCCTTCCCTTATTGCTGAGCTTGAACTATTCTCGCTGTTGTCTCTGTTCTTGATTTGCAGCAACCGTACTTCTTTTCCTTGTTCGTCCTTAATAAAGTCAACGGATCTCATTGTTTCACCGCAACACCAAACCCATCCTTTGGATTCCAATAACCGCGCCACGTAACTCTCCAGCAACTTGCCAACGATATTCTCCGCTTGCATTGACAAGCGGTGAGCATTGCCTATGCGATCGAGTTCTTCTACAGGCACCTTCTCGAAGGCCTTCAGAACCTCATCCACAGCCGGGTCTCGCTTAGTCTTAACGTCCTTTAAAACAATAGCGCGCGCTCTCTCCCTATAATATCTACCAACGTAGGCCTTCAGATAGGCATCATCAACTTCCGCTGCGGAGTCGATTTTCTTCTTGCCTCTTCTCGTTGGAAAGGCCGCAGGATTTTGGGCGCAAAACCGAAGGAGGCTTTCCAGGCGCTCATCCCACGCCTTTCCAATCTCAGTTGTTACGGCCTTCGCCCGCGCGATTAACTCTTCTTCGGAAGTAGTCGACATGATCACACAAGAACAAGCAATGGTCTTCAGTCCTACAACAAACAGGGCGCACAGCATAGACCGCGCTGCCAAAACTTTGCAAGGCTATTGAATACTCGGTGCATGCGAGCGCAGAGAAATGTCTTCTTGGAGTCCAGCCACGATGCAAAATATCGTACTTGCCGAACATGAGATGCCTAGGTAGTATCTGCCGTCCACGATCGCGCACTAACGATCCGTCGACTGGTTTCTGATGATTCCCATTCTCGCTAACACTTACTTCTCCGGAGCCGGGCTCATGGAGATCGGCCTCCAGGCTGGCGGTTTGACTTTGCAGCAGAGCTTTGAAATCGAGGCGCTCTGTTGCGACACGATGCGGCGGAACTTCGCTCATGAAGTTGTGCAGTGCGACATCACTCAGAAGCTGGTTAAGTCGGAAAAGGAATGCCACGTGATGGTGGCGACTTATCCTTGCACAAAGTATTCGCCGATTGGGGACATTCATGGGGTGCGCACGGGGGATGATTTGTTTTTGCATTTCTTCCGGCATGTGGCTATCAACAGGCCGGAACTCTATGTAGTCGAGAATGTGCCGGGCATGAGGAAATTTCCGGTGGTGATGGAAGCTATGACGAAGCTCCCGGACTATTACGTACATGTTGCGTGTCCGGTGAAGTCTTCGATCTGGCTGCCGCAAAAGAGAGACCGGCTAATCATCATTGGCAGCCGGCGAAGTTTTCTCTGGCGTGAACCTGCGGCTGAACGGGCCGTCACATTGGCAGAGATACTTGAACCTGATCCGTCGCCTCACATTCCTGACTACGTGGGTCGTCGTCTCGATGGGAAATATCGAGACCGCCCGATTGTGAGCGATCCTGCACGCGGCGACATCGCACCCACTTGCGTGGCGCATTACGCGAAAGACTTGAGCACGAGACTGGTGGCGGATGCGAGATTTCCGCGCGGCGCGCGGCCGTACACCGTGCGCGAGTACGCGCGGTTGCAGGGGGTGCCGGATGCGTTCACGTTCGCGGGAAGTGACAACGATGCTTACCGGATGATTGGGAATGGGGTTTCGGTGCCGGTGGGGGAATGGATTGGGGCGGAGATTGGGAGGTATTTTGGATAGGGACGGAGAGGGAGGCCTCATGGACCGGTCAGTTGTGAGGATGTGAACGAGACCCGGTCGCTGCGCTCGCGGTACTGACCTCATTGGGCCGCTACTGGACTCGCTGACCAAGACTGACCTCGCGGCGCAAGATCAGGGGAATCAGACAACGCCAGCAATGAGGTCAGAACCGCGAGCGCAGCGACCGGGTGCCTGGGCTGAGCGGCTTCCTCAAAACCGGGCCGCAACTTTTCTTACTTGATCGACGAAGTAAGATCGCCGTGTCATGTGGAACGACACTGATGTCCCGCTTGCTCATTTGATCACTTTCCGTTGCTACGGCACTTGGCTGCACGGAGATGGTCGAGGGTCAATCGATCGGTTTCACAATCGTTACAGGTCCCCTTACATCGAGCCCAACAAAAACTGGCATCGATACAACACCTCGCACCTGGAGAGTGAACCAGTCACCTTGGGCGCTTCCGGGCGCCGGTCTGTTGAGACGGCAATACGCGAGACTTGTGCCGACCGTAAGTGGAAACTGCATGCGCTCAGCGTCAGGACCAACCATGTTCACGCTGTCGTCTCAATCGGCTTAGCTAAACCGGAACAAGCGCTAATTGCGTTAAAGGCAAAATCCACGAAGCGGATGCGACAAGATGGTTGTTGGCGGCACGAGTCCAGTCCGTGGGCAGTAAAAGGTAGCAAACGATCCCTTTGGAATGAGCTCAGCGTGGCGCGTGCCATTGAATACGTGCTCTATGGACAAGGGGATGAGCTGCCTGATTGTGATGGGGATTGAGTGAATGGAGAGCGGAGACCCGGTCGCTGCGCTCGCGGTACTGACCTCATTGCCACTGGGTCGCTCTTAATGCGGCGGAGTTGATTACCGCGCTCGCTGTCTTCTCCCACACCACCGAATAGCGCCACAAGAGATGCTTTCGAATTCTGGCGCCGGGGAGGATCTCGGCGCAGAGGGTGCGGACTTCGTGCATCGTCGGATAGATGTCGTGTTGTTCGTGTGCGGCCCAGGCGGCGCGGGTCTCGCGATGCGGCTTTAAGCGGCCGTGGTGAATTAGTCTTAGGCTGACACTCACGGGCATGGCTAGAGCGTTGAGGAAAGTATCCAATAACCCTTCGCGGAGCGATGTTGCCTGGTGCGCGCGTCCCGCGCGTGAGTCCTGGGTAGGACCTGAATCACGGGCAGGACGAGCACCCCATCGGGGCTGCCTCGCTGGGGACCCAGGATGCCCGTGCCACTTTATGGGCTCGAATAGATCGAGGATTAACAGAACTCCACCGGGTTTCAGGGCGGCTTTCATTTTCAAAAAGATCTCGCGCAGCGGCAGATGATGCAGCGTCGCGATGCTGGCAATGCAATCAAAACCATCGTGGGGCAAGTCATAGATCATTACATCTGCAACCTGGAATTCAATGTTTGGCAGATGCGCTGAACGCTCGCGGGCAAGGCGAATCATTTCCGGCGACAGATCGAGGGCCAGCACATGCTTTGACGTAGCGGCGAGGCGGTGCGAGAACTCGCCTTTCCCACAGCCGATTTCCAACGCTGAGTGGCAATCGATCGGAAGGTGGCGCAAAAGGAAGTTGTGGTACAGGTTGTTCTGAACCGAACCATCGGGCGAGACGAGAGCGATGCGATCAAAGTCTTTCTGAATGGTGGACATATCAGTGAGCAGTTGGCAGTGAGCAGTATAGCAAGTGCGTCGGGTGGCGAGGAGAGGGGGGAGTAGCCCCAAAAATACTTTCGCTGTTTGTTGGAAAGTCAGAGACCTTCCGCACAGCGGGCGGCAGAGCCGAATTGCTCATGGTGGAAAACCGTTCGCGCTGCGCGCTCAGTGCGGACAGGATGTCCGCGCTCCGGCCTTCAAGTGGCTGTGTTAGAATCGGCACGCCTGCCGCGACATTTGATGAGCAAAGATCACAAAGAACCCATTGGCGAGGCTGAGACTGCACTGCTTGATGCCGAACTATTCATCAAGTATGGCGCGCCCGATCGCGCGCTGAAGCGGTTGAAGACGGCGCTCGAGCACAACCCTCGGTCTATCCCTCTGCGCGAGCGTCTGCGCGAAGTCGCGGCCACGCACAAACATCCGGAGGAGGCGGCGCGTCACTGTCTGGCGCTCGCCAGTCTCTATATCGAGCGCGATGATTTCGATGCCGCGCACGATCGTCTGCTGGAGGCAAAGCAACTCGATCTCCGGATCTCGATCGCTACCGGCCTGGAAGCGATTCGGCGCGCGCGGCATCCGGAGCTGCACACAAAGCCGGCTACAAAGGCTGAGCCGCAACGCGCGCAGCCCGCTGTAAGTTTCGCCGGCGACCTTTCGGTCATCGGCATCTTTGACGCGATCCAGGCAATCGAGAACTCGCGGCTCACCGGTGCTCTATTGATCGCAAATAATGCGCAGGCCGGCCGCGTGCTTTTCAACGATGGGCAGATTGTAGGCGCCGAGAGCGGCAAGCTCATCGCCAATGAAGCATTTCGGCAAATCGTCGAAATTACCGGGGGCACATTTGATTTTCAGAAGTCGGCGCAGACGCATCCGATCACGATCGAGGCGGCGAGTAATACAAATTTGATTCTGGATAGTTTGCGGCAGGTTGATGAGGAGGCGGCGGGCGGCGGTGGGCAGTGACCGAGTGACCTCTAATGCTTGTCAATCGTAAGCCCGGCTGCGATGCCGCACGCCTACAATGTTTACTTCGCGATCATGGTCGCTAATGTCATAGAGAACACGCCAATCACCAACGCGTATCCGCCACAGATTATTGGAGCCTGCGAGTTTGAGACAACCTGGAGGGCGGGGGTCCTGCAATAATCGGAGGGCTCTGACGACTCTTGCACGGACCGTATGATCGAGCGACCTTATTTCGCGCTACGCTGATTTTCGAAGGCTTACTGTATAAGGTAGCTCACTCACTCAGCAGTCCTTCTCTGCGAAGTTCGTCTTCAAAATCGTCCAGCTTCATCCGGGGCTCGTCCACTCGTTCTTTGGCAATTATGCTGTCGTAGATGTCCTCCCAAAGCTCACCCCATTCCTGCAGATCAAGCAAAACGGCAACCTTGTCCCCAGAACTGTTGGTGACGAATTGAACGCCCTTAATCTCTTGCATGATGAAACCTCGATGATGACTCGGCGAAGATTGTACCTGCTAATCCACTAGCACGCGAGTATCCAGCGCTTCGGCGCGCTCAATCGCCGACAATAGCCGCAGGAACTGCGCATAGTTGCGAGTGCGGGCGTGGAGCCGCGACGCTTCGGACTCGCTCAGATCGTTGCGCAGCATCAAATCGAGAAAATCGTAATAGTCACCAGTAGCTGACGGCGGGAACTCGCGCGTGTAGCTTGTTGCCGCGGCATCCTCTGAGCTGAATCCGGCCAGCAAATCAAACACATTATCCGTCGTCAGATGCGATCCGGCGCGCGTTAATTTGATCGGCAGTCTCAATTCAAAAAACCTGAGGCCGTCAGCAGTTGTCACCCGGCGCAGTTCCTTTGTCGCTTCACCATCAAAAGGGGATTCCGGATCGACGAGGATGCGCAACAGCCTCGGCTGGTCTTCCTGATCGAGAGTGTCAAGCATCAGTTGCACCCGATCAGCCAGGAACTTTTCAAACTGCGCATCGATAGGATAGTTCACCCGGCCCAGGCAACCGACTGCTTCGCCTTCGCCGGCGGTCTCTGGCGGCAGACATGAGGGACAGTTGGCACAGACGGCCGTCTCACTCTGTAGCAGTTCAATCTCGGCACCGGCATTTTCGATCCAGGCGAGCTTGTCTGGGCCGGGCGCGCTTTGGTCTCCGGTCGTGAGAATCGTGTGCAGGTTGCTGAGCCGGCCCCACTCGCGCAAATGTTTTTCCGCATAGCGGGCGCGCAAGACGCAGGGATATTCAACGGTGAATTCGAGAGACATGTTCAGTCAGTGGGCAGTAGGCAGTGTGCAGTAAGCAGGAAAAGACGAGGAGCTGTCAAGAACAGTGATCCAAGGTTGATGTCAAAGGTGGGTTGTTACACGGATCGTGAATCTGAGAGATGAGATTATGAGAGAGTTTTCTTAACGCAAAGGACGCAGAGGTTTTCGCTGAGGAACGCAAAAGTTTTCCTCTGCGTCCCTTTGCGTGAACCTTGGCGTCCTCTGCGTTTAAGCATGCGCTTGATTACGATTCAACATTCGCCCGAGAAGAATCACGGACCAATGAACGCGCTTGAACTTCAACTCCGTGGGTTGTGATTGATGATTTCGACGATGTTGGCAAAGGCGACTTTGACGATCTCGCCATCGGCCCGCTCGACCTTGACGCTGGGCGTGGTCAGGTCCTGGGTGTTCTTCAGGCTGCGAATCACGCCGCGCACGCGGTGCCCGTCGCTGGTCACAATTTCGATGTTGCCTTTGCCGTAGAACGGCCTTAGCGCGGCCAGGGCTTTGGTTACTTCCATTTAAGCTGCTCTCGCTCAACGTCCGATCGGTTCTTCTGACTATACTTGGTCGGATGGGGTTCGTAAACTTTGGGCGGATGATGTGGGTCAGAAGCCCGACCGCAAGGGAGGGCTCGTGGGGGAGTAGCCCACCCTTACGGTCGGGCTTCTGAAACGCAATTCCGTCAAATACACGCAACCAAACCCCCTCAGTCGGCGTATAATCCGGCATCAGTCGTTCGACTGTCGCCATAGAAATCGAGCAAGTTTCGTTATGCAGCCTCAGCAGAAGTTCAGTGACAGCGGTACCGGTTCGGCCGATCAAAGCGGCACAGTCGTTTGTGCCCAATGTGGCTCGCCGATGCCGCCGGAGATGCGTTTCTGCCGCTCGTGCGGAAATCGCCTGGGTGAAGGCCCGGCCGAGTACACCGAGACCGTGCGATTGCCGGGCGGTGCGGCTGGAGCCAATGCGCACTTCAACAATCAATATGCTCCCGCCATGGGCGGGCCGATGGCGCGACCTGCTGACCGGGGTCGTCTGCGGTGCCGCCGTCTGGGATTCAGCGGCATGACCTGGATGTGGATTGCGCTGGGACTGTTTTTCGCCAGCGGCGGCGGCTTGAGCATGCTGGTGAAAAATGTTCGTAATAACACCGCACGCAGCGGTGCTTTCGCTCCCGCACCACGCTCTTACTTCGGCGCTGATAATTTCAAGGACGCTAATACCAACGGCGCCACCTTCGATGTCGCTTCGCCCCCGGGTGGGCCAGCCGACAAAGCCGGATTAGTGGGTGGTGACATCATCACCAGTTACGATGGCCATCAGGTCAAAGATGCCGGGCAGATGATGGATCTCCTGCGCCAGACACCCATCGGCAAGACGGTCGAAGTGATCTATACGCGCGACGGCAATTTCCACAACACGCAAATGACGACGATTTCCGACGATGAAATGAAACGGCTGGCGCGCGCATACAGCGGCCGTTCAGAGGGCAGAGGAAAATTCGGATTCGAAATTTTTCGGACGTCGGTCGTCAATGATGCGACGACCAGGACCTACGGAGTGCAAATTAATTGGGTCGAAACAAATGGACCGGCTGACCTCTTCGGAATCAAGGTGGGAGACATCATCACTGATTTTGACAAGGTGCCGATTCGGACCAAAGATGAACTACTGTCGCGCGTCTATCGCGCCACGCCGAGGAGCGTCGTTGAAGTTGGTCTGGTGCGCGGCGGCGTGCCGATGAAGATTAATGTAACGATGGGTCGCAATTAGGATCTATTGTTCTTCGAGGGCGTTAGGCCCGCCCGCTACCGCAGGCGGTTCTGACATCTGGTCCCGCATTTGATGTTCCATCTCAAGCCGAGCTTCTTCACGGTCTTCTTCAGTCTCATCCGATTCAAACGCTGCAAATAGAGCATAAGGTTGTTCGGCCACCAGACGCAACTCCCAGGCTTCCCGGTTTCCGTGCGAAGGCCGCGCAAACCACAACGCATCCAACTCGGCCTCGATCAAACTGGCTTCGTTGAATAGCTCGGCGGTACGTTCATTAAGATCATTTCGGGTCAAGGGTTTTAATAGAACCCGCTTTAAATTCCAGCCGTGACGCTGATAGGTCGCGATGATTTCTTTGCAGAGTTCCGCCGACATTGGCAGCAGTATAACTGAGAACAAGGATCCCGACCGATTTGATGAGGTCAGTACCGGGAGCGTAGCGACCGGGTCGCGCCGTCGAGATTGCAAAGTCGATCGAGTGGAGCCTGGAGACCCGGTAGCTATCGCTCCCGGTACTGACCTCATACTCGGCAGCATTTGGTTCCGGCACCGCCGCCGATTATCATTCGATCAGGCAATGAATCCATTCTACGTAACACTGAAGCGTGCTCTCCAACTGCGCGGCACCAGCATCGAAGACATCTGCCCGCCGGATAATCAAGTGGCCCGACGCGTGCTGCACGATTATGGCGCGATGTTTATCGGCGCTGAATCGATCCTGCCACCCCCCCAATGTGTGTTCACGAGTGAAGATCAAGTAACGCGTTTTCAGAAAGAAGCCGGATGGACGTCGGCGGCGATCGGCGATGCAGTGATCGAGTTGCAACCGGCCGCGATGGCAGCTCTCGTCGAGGCCCGAGCAAAGGCCAACAACGAAGGCCTCGAGCTCTCGCCGCGCGATGGCGCCGAAGCTGCGCGCCGCGGTTATGGCGACACGGTGCGCCTGTGGAACTCTCGTTTCCTGCCGGCGCTGGACCACTGGACCCGCGCCGGCAGGTTGAGCGAAACCCAGGCAGAAAGACTTCGCGGTCTGCCAATCCACGAACAGGCGCCGGAAGTTCTTGAACTTGAAAAGGACGGAATTTTTTTCAGCAAGGACTTGTCAAAGTCCGTGCTCTACTCGATTGCGGCGCCCGGAACTTCGCAGCACATCGCGATGCTGGCCTTTGACGCGAATGAGTTTTCAGACGCACGCGTTCGCGCGATCCTCGCGCAACACGGATGGTTCCAGACTGTGCTGAGCGATTTGCCGCACTTCACGTTTCTGGGATTAACAGAAGCAGAGCTGACGGACCGCGGACTGAAGAGTATCGAGGTTGATGGGCAGACGTTCTGGATTCCCGACGTGGGCATCCAGCCTGGGCAGGCGGACATCTGACTGCCGCGGCCTGAATTGAGCACCACACGTTTATCGTCATAATGAGGTCAGTACCACCTGCGTGAGCGGGTGGGCGGGTCATTCAAGTAGGATGAACAAGCTCGGATATGCTCCAGTGTTGAGTGATAGATCCACCCGCTGACGCAGGCGATACTGACCACATTACGTCGAACGGAGCTGTCCCTGGAAAGGAAGCCTACCTATCTAAATTGATCGCCGTGCCTATTTGTCCGTCCGCCGCTCATCCGTTAATATTAGGAACGATTAACGCCGCATTTATTACCCGGGAATTAGCAATCCAATGAGCAAAAAAGCTTTTCTCTTAATTATTATTCTGGCCGCCTGCGTCGCCGTTCCGGCGCAGACTGCGTCACCCTCACCGCGAGTGCAGCCCGCGCAAACCCCGACCACGGCCCCCTTCGAACTTTCCGAATACGGAGTCAGCCTGCAACCGGACGCACGTTTGATCATCGTGATGGCCGCGTTAGATGCCGCTGGTTTCGATCCCACGCCGGCGGGAAAAGAGCCGAGCGCTTTTCGGCTGCTGGTCCGGAAGGAACAGGCGAATCTGGACGCGGGCGTACGCGGGCGAATGAAAGACTTTTTCGATCGTCACAAGCTGCCCGCACCGGCGACTCCGGCCGATCAAGCGGCGCGTTACGTCTCGCTGGCCTATGCCCTGGGCGCGCCGCCGCTGCTGGATGCGCCAGAGCGTTCTGAAGATCTGCCCGCCGGCATTCTTGATGTGCTCGACTTTGCCCCGCTGGTGCGCGACTTTTTTAAGAAGTCAGGGATCGACGAACGTTTGCCCGCGTACATGAGCGCATATCAGACGGAAGGCGATCGCCTGCGTCAACCCGCAGCCGAGATGGTGCGCGCCGTCCTGTCTTACCTTCACACGCGACCGATTATCGTCACCAACGAGCGGGTGAAGATCAAGAGCCCCGAGAAAAAGAAAAGCTCGACTACCGCCTATTCAATTCGGACGCATGATCGAAAGTTCTATATCGTTCCGGACCTTCTGGCAGCGCCGGGCACGGTGAACTTTCGCGTGATTGCCGACGACTATTATGCGATCGTTCCGGAAGGCACCGATCCGGCTTCGTCTGAGATGTTGCGCGGCTATCTGCAATTCGTAATTGATCCGCTGGTGTTGAAGTTCAACAAGGAAATTGCAGCGCAGCGGGATCAGGTTAAGTCGCTGATCGAGATGCGTACCAAAGAAGGCGCCACCGTTTCGCCCGATGTGTTTGTGGTGATCTCGCGATCGATGGTCGCGGCCGCCGGAGCGCGCTATGAAGAGGCAAACCGATTGACCGCGGTCACAAACATCCAGCGCCGGCGGCTGCAGGTGGCGAAAGGCGAGGCCACGCGGCAGACAATTGCGAAGGAAGCCGAAGCCAGCCGCGCCGCGATCGCCGACGAAACAATTGCCCGGCTGGTTGAAGAATACGAAAGAGGCGCAGTGCTGAATTTCTTTTTCGCCGATCGACTGCGCGACTGGCAAGCCTCGGGGTTTGATATCGGGAATTTCTTCGCGGAAATGATCGCGGGCATAGATTCCGCGCGTGAAAACAAGCGCCTGGCCGAAGTCTCAGCCGCGAGAGATCGCGCGCTGGCCGCGCGCAAAGCTCATCCGCGTTACTCTCTGTGGTTGATCGAGCCGGGGGCTGAAGCCCGTGAGGCGGTGGTGACCGCGCCCAACTCAGCGCTGGTCAAAAACCTGACCGAAGTCGAAAAGCTCCTGCAAACCCGCAACTATGAGGAAGCGGAAGCCCGTCTGAAAGCGATGCAGCCGGAATACCCGGGCGAGCCGCGGCTGTTCTTCACGATGGCCCAAACTGCCAGCCTGTGGGCGCGCGACACGACCGATGACGATCTGCAAACCCAAAGACTGAACCGCGCCCTGGCGAATTATCGACTGGCGGTGGCGGCGGCAATGCCGGAAACCGACAAAGTCCTGCTGTCACGCGCGCACGAAGCGATGGGCCGCATTCTCGCGTTCCTCGATAATAAAGATGAAGCGATGAAAGAATTTGAAGCGGCGATCAGGATTGGCGAAGTGACGGGCGGGGCGTATCGTGATGCGCTTGAGGGGAAGAGGAAGTTGGCGCAGCCTTAAAGTTGTCGGTGCCTGGTCTGTGTTCAGGGTTCAACCTTCAGGTTGCAGGCGCAGGCTAAAGCTTGAACTCTAAACTGTAGCTCCTTCTCAAAATTAAAAACGGCACACCGGTCATTGCTGACTGATGCGCCGTGCTGCCGTTGTCGCCACAACTCAGAACTTCAACTTCAAGGCAAACTGCATCTGCCTCGATGAGCCTGAGTCACCTGTGGGAAACCGCGTGTTGGTGATCACGCCGAACGCCGTGCTGCCTACCTGGGCCGTGCGTCCCGGCTGGCCAAAATTCGCGTGGTTCAAGAGATCAAAGATCTCCCAGCGAAATTCGATCACTTTGTTCTCGCCGATCTTCGTTCGCTTGATGATCGAAAAGTCGGTGTTGTTGAAACGCGGCCCGATAATTACGTTGCGGCCGTAACTACCAAAGTGGTAAATGGTCTTGCCGCCGACAAAAGCGACGGGCAGGATCGCGACGGCGCCTGCCGGGCATGAGCCGCCGGGACGAGGATCACATACCAGATTCGGGAACCACTGCACCCCATTACCGGTCAACGCCGCAGCATGCCCGATGGTGATCGGAACCCCAACATCCGGTCGCAAGGTAGCTAGTCCGGTTAATGAATTGGCATTCGCTGCGGGTGCGCCACCGGCTATGGCGCCCGCGTTCCCCGCCAGCAGATTAACCGGGTTGCCGCTTTGTGATTGAACAATGGCCGAGAGCTGCCAGCCATCGACGAGTTGGTTCTTATGGAACGGCAATTCGTACAGACCGCTGACCACGAATCTGTGGCGGGCGTCAAAGTCTGATAACCCGCGATCGCCGCGAATGTTGTTGCTGTCCTGCAGGGTCACTCCCTGTGAACTCTGCGAGTTGTAATCAATCGACTTTGAAAATGTGTACGACGCATTGAATTGAAGACCGCGCGACAGTCGCTTGGAAGCGGTCACCCAAAGCGCGTTGTAGCTCGAGTTCCCTGTGCCCTCGCGGAAAGTGATATTGAGCATTGGCGTGCCGGGCGCAATCGGACTACTGGCCGAGAGGGTCGGGAATGGCCGTGTGGCTACCAGGGCCGCATTTAGAAACGTCTGGTTCAAGTTCCGTGTCAACCGCAGGTGCGTTCCCTTTGAGGCATAATATCCAACGGTAACCGCGAGCCCAGGTTTCACTTCACGCTGGATGTTCAAGTTCCATGACTGAACATAAGCATTGTTGAAGTTTGGATCCGAAGAACTGGGAGAAACCGTCGAGCCTGGAACCGCGTGCCCGGGGTCGGTGGCGTTGAAGAGCTGGGTGGTCGTATTAGCCGGCAGGGCAACGGCCGTCGCGAAGGGCGGATTGCCGGCATTACCCGTCACCAGGTTAGTGACCGGCTGATCCGCAAGAATCGCATAGGCGCCGCGTACCGAGGTCTTGCCGTTTTTGAAAGGATCCCACGAGAACCCAACTCGAGGTTGGAAGTTTTTCCAGTTAGTGTGATAGACGGGAGCGACGCCACTGTTGACGCGGACCAGTGAGTTGCTTTGCGGAACATAATCAACGAAGCGGTTGAACCGCTCAGTCGGTGACATCAACCAATCCCAGCGCATCCCTAGCTCGAGGGTCAGGTTGGATCGCACCTTGTAATTGTCTTGAACGAACAGACCGAGCGCCCCCTGAGCAATGGCGCTCGAAACATCACCGAGCGTGACGTTGAACCCATTCGCGTTTCCGGCCAGAAACGTCGTCGTGCTGGCGAACGTAAAGGTGCCGGTGTCCCGGGCCGTATTGTTGTTGTAGAAGCGCCGCATCTCGCCTCCGAACTTGAGCGAGTGATTGCCGTGCAGGTAGTTAAGAGTGTCTGAAACGACAAAGGTAGTATCCGATCGGCCCTGCGGAAAGCCGGCTGGCCCGCCGAAGTTAACTCCGCCGCCGCCGACGGCAATCTGTGGCAGCCCAATTGGATCGGTGACGCCGTCCTTGATGCCGAAGTCGACTGGATTGAGTTTCGCATTCGGGCTGAATAAGATGTGAATGCGATTGAAGCCAAACCGCACCTCGTTAACCACATTTGAACTGAAAATGCGGGTTTCATTCAGCGTAAATATCTGGCGGTGCGACTGTCGCGTGTCGCCAAACCCGGGAATATTATTTCCTTGTAAGACCGGCTCACCGCGCTGGTCACGCTGGAAAGCGTAATAACCATGCAGCCGATCCTTGCTGTTGAAGTTGTGGCTGACATCTCCCGTCCATTGATCTATGTTCACGGGTGCCGTCGCAGATCCGCTGGTTAATCCACTAGCGGATCTGGGAATCAGGGCCAGCAGCTTGGTTATGACCGGGTCGGTCACCGCGGCCCGCTGCGCATCAGTTGGAACCGTGACGGTAGGAAGGGTGAGCCCTTGACGCTGGCGCAGCCCCTCGTAGCTGAAGAAGAAGAAGGTCTTGTCTTTTCCCTTATAGGCGAGAGCTGAGCCGCCTTCGCCAAAGCGCGGCAGGTTAACCGGTCCACCTATATTAAAACCAAATTGGTTGCGCTTGAACGGGGCCGGCTTGATCGTGCGCTCGAAAAAGTTGCGCGCGTCCAGCGCGTCGTTGCGGAAGAAGTCAAATGCCTCGCCATGATAGTTGTTAGTACCAGAGCGCGTGGCGATATTCACGATGGCGCCTGAGCTCCGTCCGTATTCAGCGCTGAACGTTGAGTTGTCAAACTTGAATTCCTGCACTGTATTGATCGACGGCTGGAACGTTATTTGGTTCTGTACCTGATCGTTCAGGTTGATGCCATTGATCATAAAGTTCACAGTGTCTTCCCGATTGCCAGCCGTATTGACAGCGAAGGAGCCCTGGCCACGAAGCGGCGCAGTCAGAAAACCATTCTGCGGCGGCGTCACCGACCCGGGAATAAGCAACCCCAGATCGACGAAGTGCCGGCCGTTGAGCGGAATCTCCTGCACCGTTCTTTGATTGATCACCTGGCCCACCGAAGTAGTGGCAGTCTCAATCACCGGAGTGTCGGCGCTGATGTTGACCTTTTGCTCGAGCGATCCGATCTGCAGCTCGAAATTCTTGTTCACAATACGCGCCACCTCGATGCTGAGATCGCTGACGGCCGTGCTCTTAAAGCCCTGCGCCTGGACTTCGACCGAGTAGACGCCCGCCGGCAACGCCGCCAACTGGAAGTTGCCGCTGCCATCGGTCTGTACCGAGCGTTCGACACCCGTGGCTTGATTGCGCACAACGACAGTGGCGTTGGGCACCACGGCGCCTTTCTGATCGGTGACGGTGCCTTGAAACGTGCCTGACTGACCGAACGCCGTCGCGGTCGTCATAAAGAAAACAATCGATGACAAGACAAAGAAGGACAGGCGCTTGAGATTCGAGTTCATCTGAGTGCTCCTTTTCGCAGTCCGAGAGTTGATCCGCAGAACGAGCAAATTAGGAAGCCCGCGTTCGGCGGACGATTGTGGAACCCGCTGGGGTTGATCTCGGCTGAGGCAATGGCAATGCCAGACGGGCTCGACGAAGAATGTGGATTTTCCGATGAAAATGCGGAAGGCCTGGCCTCAGCGCGAAAGTTTTTCTATGAAGTTTCGGATTGTTTCCGAGTTCGGCAAGTTAGCTGGAACTACAGATGCAGAGTTAGCCGGCTAACTTCAGACTCTGCCGGCTATCAAAAAAATCTCTCCACGCGTCACCGTTCTTTTTGAGCAGTCCCGGCGCATTCTTAATCGTAAAGTCTGAAATTTTCACGCCCTTCTCAACCTGCTTCCAGCTTAGCGGCATCGAAACCGTCGCGCCGGACTTAGCCCGCGCGCTGTAGATTGAAGCGATCGTTTTGCCCCGGGCGTTTTGCATCGCATCGACATAAACCTGCTGCTTCTGACGCTTGGCGAGTGAGCGCTGGGTCGTGGCGATCTTCGGCGCGCGCTGGGCTACTTCGTTGGCGAGCGCCATGGCGACTGCGGCAATCTTGCCGAAATCGTTTTTCGGCTTGAGCGGCAAGTAGACGTGAATGCCCGACGATCCAGAGGTCTTGGGAAAAGACGGTAGCCCCAGTTCATCAAACACTTCCTTGCAAACCAGAGCCACCTCTAAAACATTTTTCCAGGGCGCGTCCTTGGGATCGAGATCGAGCATCAGGTAATCGGGTTTGTCCAAATGCTTGATCGTCGAATGCCATGGATGTTGTTCGATCGTGCCCAGATTTACAAAATGCAGCAGCGATCCGACTGTAGTGTAAACCGCGTAGTTCAACTCGCGGCCTTCCTGATTTACTAAGCGCACTGTCTTGATGAAGGCGGGCGCGCTTTCCAGGTCCTGCTGAAAAAACATGGGCGCCTTAATCCCACGCGGATAGCGTTGCAGAATTGCCGGCCGGTCTTTTAGAAAGGGCATCAACCGCGAACTAATATTGAGGTAGTAACTGAGCAGATCGAATTTCGTGAGTTTCTCTTCGGGCCAATAGATGCGATCGAGACTGGTGAGCGAAACGCGTTCGCCGCCAATCTCCAGAACCAGATTGCCCTTAGGTTTTCGCAGCGCCAGAAATTCTGCCGGCGAAATCGACGATCCTTCTTTTTGCCGCGTCAGTTTGATCTTGCCTGGCTTGGCCCTCTCATTCGTCTTGTTGCTGCTTCTCGTCATTGATCCAGCCACATTCTAACATTCAAAACACTGCTGAGTCGTTTGCCTGCTCTGCGCCTGCTGACTGCGCCACTCACGCCTTAAGCCGCGCAATTCCTTCCATTGCATGACCCGGATCCGCTTCGACACAACATAGTCCTTGACGCACTCGCCATCGCCCGTGCTATATTTGGCCGAGTATTATGAAAATGACTTTCAATATCATAATAGAGCAGGCCGGGAGCTAAGAACATGCTAATAAGAAACACTATTTCCTCGATTTTGTTTACTCTGGCCTTATCAGTAACCGCGTTGGCCCAGAGTTCGACCCTGACGATTCGCGGAGTAGTAACGATCGGGCCGTCCGGAACGACGGTGCGAAACGCAATAGTTACGATTGCCGAATTGAAGAAATCGGTCGCGACCAATGAAAAGGGCGTGTTTGAGTTTGCCGGAATTCCGCCGGGCAATTATCAAATCATAGCTCACCTGGATCGCGTGCCGGACGTGGTTAAGAGGGTGGATCTCACCCGCGGCAATCGGGAAATCGACTTTGAAATGACCCTGGCGTCGGTCAGCGAGCAGGTCACGGTGACGGCAACCGGTTCGGCGGAGTCGGTTACTTCCGCTTATCAGGCAGTGATTTCGGTGGGGGCGATCGAACTGGCGCAAAGAAATCCGGTTTCGATCGGCGAAGCGCTTGATGGTCAGCTGGGCATCGCCAAACGCAGCTTCGGGCCAGGCTCAGGCCGTCCCGTTATTCGTGGGTTCGATGGCGACCGGGTACTTGTGCTGCAAGATGGAATGCGTCTGGGCGGCATCGCCTCGCAGTCGGCGGACGAGGTTGAGCCGATAGATGTTCTCTCGCTCGACCGGGTAGAGATTGTCAAAGGACCCGCGACTCTGCTTTACGGCAGCAACGCTATAGGCGGTGTGGTCAACGGCATTTCTACAAATGACGCCTATCAACGCGGCCTGTCAGGTTACCTGAGCACGTTTGGCAGCACAAACAACTGGCAGGCGGGTGGCAACGCTGGTTTCAAATACGGAGTGAAGGACTTTTTGATTTTCAGTAGCGGCGGAGCACAGAAAACCAATGACTATCGGACGCCAGTCGGGACGGTCCTGAATTCTTACGCCCGCAACCGTAACGCGAGCGGCGGCGCCGGCTGGTTTCCGCGCCAGGGATGGTTGGTATTTAGTTATGCCTATGACCGCCGGCGGCACGGAATCCCGGTTGAGCCAGATGCGATCGATTACGAATTTTTGAAAGAACGCCGCCATAGTTACAAAGTTACCAGTGGTTGGCGCGGGCTCGATCGCTTTATTGAAGGCGGCGATTTTGCGGTTGCATACAACGATTACAAAGTTCGCGAGTTCGAGTTCGAGTCGGATGAGAACAAGACCGAACTCGACTCGGTCGCTAACAACAAAAACTTCAACTATAGGGCCAACTTCAACCACCGGCGACACCGCAGGCTATCGGGCACTTTCGGATTCTCGGGCTTTACCAGGGACTTTCTCTCAATCGGAGAAGAAGCTCCGGCGCCGCACACCAAGCAACATTCGTTTGCCGCTTATGATTTAGAGCGCATTGATTTCGAGCGTGTAGGTTTTCAGTTCGGGGGTCGTATCGAGCAGAACGGCTATAACCCTGAAGGCAACTTCCGCCAGCGAAACTTTGTCGGATTTTCGGGTAGCGCGGGCGTGCGGGTTCCGTTATGGGCGGGCGGCTCTCTGGTGGCGAACTACCAGCATTCATTTCGCGCGCCGGCACTTGAGGAGCTTTATAACAACGGCCCGCATCGAGGCATCCTGACTTTTGATATCGGGAATCCCAACTTGAACGCGGAGCAAGGTGACGGCATCGACTTTTCACTGCGTCACAACACTCAGCGGGTGCGGCTGGAGACGAGCGTTTTTTACTACCACATCCGCAACTTCGTTTTCACCGCGTTCACTGGCCGGACTGATGCGAAATCAAATCTTCGGATCATTAATTACGCACAGGGAACCAGCCGTTTTACCGGCACGGAAGCGAGCGTCGAAACCCGGCTTCTGCCTGGCTTGTGGCTCAATGGTAAGCTGGATTACGTGCAGGCCGAACTGGTCGCGCAAAACAAATCGCTGCCGCGCATTCCACCGCTGCGCGGTACGCTCGGACTTGACTGGCGTTACAAAGCGTTCAATGTACGGCCGGAGTTGGTCCTGACAAGCCGGCAAAACCGCGTGTTCGATCACGAAACTCCGACCGCAGGTTATGCCGTCTTTAATCTCAACGCCTCGTACACGATCGTTACCAGCCGGGTGTCGCATATCATTTCGGTTAATGGCTACAATCTAGGCGATAGTCTCTACCGCAATCATCTGTCGTTCATCAAAGAAATCGCGCCGGAAATCGGACGCAACCTACGCATCAATTATGCTCTCAGATTTTAGGCGTAAGCTTCAGCAACACTCGAAGACGAACTACAAGTTGTAGCTCCCGGATCAACTCTCATCAACTGGCGGCAGGTCGCTGTTCGCGGGACCCATTATGACGTGTCCCAGCGCGTCGTAGCGCGAGCCGTGGCAGGGACAGTCCCAGGTCTTTTCCAAAGTGTTCCAGTCAACGATGCATCCGAGATGACGGCAGACGGCCGAAAGTTCGTGGACAGCGCCGGAGTCATCTTTGTAAGCAGCGATCTTTTTCAGGCCTCGGCGAATGATTCTTCCTGATTTAATAGGGTGGGAGCGGCTAATACGAGAAAAGACGGCCACGATCTTTTCGTCGTTAGATTCTCGGACTTGGAAAAGGCCATTGAAACGATCTGTGATGAAACGCAAGGCACGATACAATCGGGACGCCCAAAAACGATCTGAGTCTCGGCAGTGCACACTACTTATCTGACTCGGCTTTTGGTTCCTCGGCCCAAAAGATCCACTCTGCCCCGTTAGCGTGCTTCTGACGCGGAGAGAGCACTCGGCGTTGCTCAAGCATGGTGCGTGCGGTCCGCTGCATGTTTGCGTACAAACACTGGGTGACGTCCGAGAACTCCCAACCCTGGCCAGCAAGTCCAGTTCTAGTGAAGGCGCGCTCCAGTTTAGAACGCTTTCTTTCAAACAGCGCGACTATCTGTTCGGCCATCTCCTGACACAGTGTCCTGAACTCGGCGCATTCCCCAGCCCTAAACACCGGAAAGTTTGGCTCGTAGTATCGCTCAGTCGGATATTTCTTCTCCCACTCTACTGATTCACGCAGCAGGTCACTCTTCATCATGTCGTTGATGTGCGTATGAACGCTTGGTGGTGACAGATCAAGTGCTTCGGCCAATTGCGAAATGGTCTTTGGCTCACGGGCCACGAGATTCAGAATTTCCTCCTTGGTGCCGTTCGGCAGCAACTTCCTTTTCGTAATATCGGCCCACGGGTCGCTGTAACCACCCTGTCCAGCCGATACACACTCGCACGGAAAACGTAACCCGTTAAGATCTTCAGGAATAGACATTCTTAGCCCCTTTACAGATTCAATATTAGGGCGTATCCTAAAACTCTTTTAGGCGCCCCCCTAATATAGATTACCCTCGCGGATTGGCAAAGTTATGCGATGGAGTGTCGACTTTACGCCCAGGGTAATGCGGTGACGCGCATCTGGCAGCGCCGAAGACAAATACATGAAGCACCAGGAGGAAGTAACTATGCGTAACGACCTAAATCCAAAAGGCGAATCCTCTCAGAGCAGCCTGTTTTCGAGGGGACGGACCGCCATGTTAATCGAGATGGTAATGCTGCTGGCACTAACCGCCGCCGGGCTGGTTTATTTTTCCGCCCGCAGTAGCGCGCAGAGCGGTCAAGGATTCGATCGCCAGATTAATGAGAATTCAAAACGGATGTTCGACGAAGGAAAGCAAATCTTCCGCTTCGACACGTTTGGCGACGAGGTCTTCTGGACGGATAAGCTCAAACTTCACCGCGCTCTCGAAGGCGCCAAACTCGGCGGCGTTGGTCCCGGCGTGAGTCCGAAGACTGCACTCTCGGTCGGCTTGAAGGTTGACATGGACGCCTTGCCTCAAGACCTGGTCGAGAAGATCAAGAAAGGTGAAGTCAACTTGGACGACCCGGCGACCACGCTGGCGTTGATCAAGCTGAACTCTGTCTTAGGCGTCAAGGGGCAGTTCAATGGCGACGGCAGCCTCAAGACAGTTGGCCTGAGCTGCGCCGTCTGTCACTCCACCGTTGACGACGCCTTCGCTCCTGGGATTGGACACCGGCTCGATGGTTGGCCCAACCGCGACCTTAATACTGGCGCCATCATCTCGCTGGCACCGGATCTGAGCGCTTTTACTAATCTGTTGCAGGTGGATGAGGCGACCGTCAAGAAGGTGCTCGCCAGTTGGGGGCCGGGAAAATTCGACGCGGAGTTGAACCTGGACGGCAAGGCTTTTCGGCCTGATGGCAAGCCAGCCGCTACTTTGATCCCGCCCGCTTTCGGCATGGCGGGGGTTAATTTGCACACTTGGACTGGCGGTTGGGGGACCGTCACATATTGGAACGCCTTTGTGGGCAATCTTGAGTTGGGCGGACAAGGAACGTTTTTCGATGCCCGCCTGAATGACCCAAACAAATATCCAGTCGCAGCCCGCGCTGGTTTTGGAAATAAGCGAAGCCGGACCGATATGGTCACCGCAAAGCTTGCGGCGCTTCAATTTTACCAACTCGCGATTCCTGCGCCGACACCTCCTGACAGCAGCTTCGATAGGCAAGCGGCGATGCGTGGTGAAACATTATTCAAAGGAAAAGCCAACTGTGCGGTGTGTCACGTGCCGCCGCTCTTTACCGAGCCCGGTTGGAACACCCACAAGCCTTCCGAGATCGGCATTGACGATTTCCAGTCGAACCGTTCGCCTGATAACAGCTATCGCACGGCCCCGCTACGCGGACTCTTCGCGCACATGAAGGGCGGCTTCTATCACGATGGGCGCTTTGCGACCTTGCTCGACGTGGTCAATCACTATAACAACTTCAAGAAACTAAAATTAGCCGAGCACGAAAAGAGTGATCTGGTTGAATACCTGAAATCCCTCTAGCGAGGTTGAGTTTTGTTACGATGCGAGTCACGGAAACTCCTCGGCAGCCGCAAGAATCACCTCGACATTTTCCCGCAGCGTGAAGTTGATTCGCGTAGCCAGCGCGATCGCGCCGTCGTCACTCAGATGCCGCGCGCGCGTGTCGGTATCTCGTTCAAGGCGTGCGCCGCGCGGGCAGCCGTGGCTGGTTATGACCGAACTTCAGTTCAGCTCGTGATGCTCGCAGGCGCGCCGAGAGTCTCTGCCGGATTAATTGAAGGCGCGGGCGCGGGCACGGCAAACCTCTCCTTCCAGCGGATCTTTCCTGTCGCCTGCATCACAACAAACAGAGTGATGATTGAACCGCTCGTAATCGCGAGACCCGTAAAACCCTTCAGGAAAAACGCGTAGGAAAACGCGACCAGATAGATGAACTGGGCCAGCGCGGCTTCGCGAGTGGCAAAGCGCGTCCCGACCACCAAACGCAGATAAGAGACGACCAGGAAGATCGACACAGCCGAGCAGATCGCGAACGCCAAATGTATCGAGATGTGGTCCACCAGATAAGCCAACAGCAGATGGAAAGAAAAGAAGGCCGCGGCCAGGAAGAAGTAATTCATCGGATGCAGCTCAATCCCGCGCATCGTGGTGATGATCAGCATGAGAAAGAAAAAGAAAAAGAGCGAGACTGGCGCGAAGAAACTGATTCGGCCCGCCAGCGGCCCCGGCTGTAATTTCTCGGGCATGGTCATCGCAATCTGATAGCCGGAAACCAGGTTCTTGTAATTCCAGTCAAGGACCCAGCCGTTCGCCGTCTCAGACTTTTCAGTTGGTGAAAGTGTGTTCTCGGGGAAATCGATGTCTTTAAAGTTAGTCGTCATCTTCAAAGAAAAGTCGCGGACCTGAGCGACGCTTCCGCCGCCCGGATTTCCCACAGCTCCATTACCAAGACTGTAATGCCAATCATTTAGTCCCTGAGATTTGTATCCGACTTTCAAGGTTGCGGTCTTTCCAGCCGCCACGCGAGCAGTACCCTCGGCACTGTTCTGCTCGTTCTTTAAAGTGATTGGCACATCGTCTACCGTAAAGACCAGGTCGTCGTAGATCGCCTGGGCAGTGGGAAAGTTCAACCTGAAAGCGATCGTCTGATCTTTGTCACTCGGGTTACGAAATGAATAGGTGCCGTCAAAGCCAACTTTGTAGGTGCTGTACCACAGCAGCCCCTTCTGGCGATGCTCAAGGTTGAGATCGACGTTGAGGTGGCTGCTTTCGAGCGGCAGCATGTTGCTTATTTTCTCCTGGGTTACGATCTCTTTCGGCACGCCATTCACCGTACTCACTTCTTTCTTGGGTACTATCTCGTCGTATGAAGCCATCGGCGGCAACTGATTCTGCGGCGCGCCCCAGGTCGACTCTACCCGGCCCTCGGCGGCGCTACCGTAGTCGTAAGTGCGTTGAAAGATCGTCGTCCCCAGAATGGCCCAGGCAACGGTGGTGCATAAGAAAATGAAAGTAATGGCGGCAATGCGTTTGATCATCGAAGTACTCCCTGACGTGGATGCGGGGTTGGCTGTCTCAAATTTGAATGGTTCGAACATGATTCGTTCTGAGGCTCCATTGTCGAATCGAATCTATTTTGCGGCCATGTGGCTTTCCACAGTCTGAGGTCGTGCTCGGGCTGGGATAGCTTCGCGAACTTCTGAACTGGGTCCGGGCTGCGCCACCGGCGCGAGAATCGCTTCGAGCAGCGGCCGCATCTGAGACAACTGCTTGATCCGGATCACCAGGTCCCAGGCGCTTTCGAATTTCTTCCAACCCGCACTGTAGAAAAAATGCTTCAAAGAATGTTTTGTTGTCTTGTGCGCCGACGCGCCTTTAACGATTGAACTCCAGCGATAGAACGATTCGTACGCCCAGTCGTAACCACGCTTCAGTTCGTCCGGCGCCAGGCGCAGAGGACGATAGACCACGTGCCGCGTGTCGTAGAGGTCCCAGTTTCGCGTTTCGATCCGGTGGCGCGCGTCCATCTCCGTGAACAGCGCTGTGCCGGGGTATGGCGTCAGAATATGAAACGTCGCCGTAGTGATCCCGGCAGAGACAGCCCAGTCCACTGTGCGAGAGAAAACGTCCGGGTCGTCTCCGTCCAGTCCGAAGACAAAGCTGCCGTTGATCATGATGCCGAGGTCGTCGAGTTTGCGCACCACTTCGCGGTAATCGCGGCGGAGATTCTGGCGCTTGCCCGCGCCTTCGAGAGCACGGCTAGAGAGCGTTTCGAAACCAACGAACAAACTTCGCAGACCGGCGGCGGCCGCCTCTTCGACCAGATCATCGCGCAGGATCGAGTCGACAGTCGCAGCTCCCTGAAACACTCGGCCCATTCCCTTCATGCCGCGGAACAGCTCGCGCGCAAACCGAATATCTCCTAAGAGGTGATCGTCCAGGAAGTAGAGATGCCGCCCCGGCAGGCGCGCAATCTCGGCCAGCGCATCGTCCACGCGTTGGGTGTAGAAGGTGCGGCCCCCTTCGAAGAAACCATCCTTGTAGCAGAACGTGCAGTGATGCGGGCAGCCTCGCGAAACGACAATGGAGTTCGGCACCAGGTAGCGGTGGCGCTGAATGAGATCCCTGCGGATGGGCGGCAGCCCCTCCAGAGTTCGCACCGACGATGCATAACGGCGTTGCGGTGATCCTGCCGCGAGGTCGCGCAGAAATTCCGGAAAGGTGTGCTCTCCAGGCCCGATGAAGATCGTGTCGGCATGCGGTGCGGCTTCGTCCGGCAGCGAGGTGACGTGCAGGCCACCGAGCACGACGTAAGCCCCACGCCGGCGATAGTCGTCCGCAATCTGATACGCCCTATATGCGTTAGTGATGTAGACCTGAATCACGACCAGGTCAGGCTCATCGTTTAAGTCGAGCTTCTCAACATGTTCGTCCTGCAGCGAGATCTCAACGTCCGGATCGAGGTATGCAGCCAGAGTTGCCAAACCCAGCGGCGGAAACAGAGAGTACTTAATTGGCCGCCAATAGGGACCGGTTGCTTCCGTCAAAGCGGGAAGAATCAGCTTAACGCGTTTGATTGACGGCTTCACGGGTCTCATCCTCTCTGGGCTGCGGAACGGGCCAGAGGTGGTGCCGGCAGGTCGATTTGAAAGCGGGTCTTTTTGTGGAGCGGGCTGTTTTCATGTCCGATGACCAGGCGCGTGATCCAGTCGCCCTCATTGATCAGCAGCGTTGCCGGCTTTGCATTAACCAGCAGATCAAAGACTACTTCGGTCGTATAAAACTCGCCGGGGCGCAGCGGCGTAGTCAGCGAGGTGCCGGCTTGCGATGCTGGCGAGTATCGGCTTCCGTTTTGATCTACAAGCGTGAGCGCGCGGCTGTTTGGATACAGCAGTCCGTCGCCGCGACGCGGTGAGATGGTGGTCTCGTCAAAGCGAGTCTTAATCGTCACCACGGTGTAAATTCCTTGCGCGGTTGTTTGGTTCGGAGGATTGCCAAGGGTCTTTGACTGGCGCGTATTGGCCACGGAATAAGCGAGGTGGCAGTCTATCTCGCAGAAGTGTTTCTCAGTGCCCTGGGCCAGGACTTTTTCATGACTTGCCAGAGAGAAGATCAAAATCGTCGCCAGGTAAGCGCCCGCGATTACAAGCATGGCCAGCACCACAACTTTGGCCCGGCCGTACCTGCGCACCACCATTGATTGAATCAGCAGCAGCGCCGCTACGAAGAAAAGAAAGCCGGTGCCCAGCAAAGCCAGGACACCGATTGGCGCTGACAGATTGACGTTGGTGTTCATCATCAGTTCTCTTATTCTTTTCCGCCTTGAGCAAAGCGCTTTGCTTGGCAAAGTAGCTGGGGCCAAAAAAAGGCCCTCGCTCACCCCTTGCGCATTTTGCCGAGCAACGCTTCCATATGATTGAGATATTGTTCCAGTGCGCGGCGCCCTGCTGTCGTCAGGCTGTACTCGGTCTTGGGCGTACGGCCGTCGAAAGTCTTTGAGCAGTTAACGTATCCGGCATCCTCGAGCTTGCGCGCGTGCACACTCAAATTGCCGTCGGTTGTCCTGACCATATGCTTGAGTTCGTTGAAAGTGAGCGAATCGTTGACAGCCAGAGCGCTGATGATTCCCAGACGAAGCCGCTCGTGAATCATGCGGTCGATATCATGGGCGCTGTGTGGAGCGCCGCCGTGAATGCCGCGCAGCCGTTCTTTGTCGGTCTGTCCCTTTTTGATTTCGCGCCTGAGCGATTGTTGTTTAGCCACCGTACTTCCTCGCAATGATAGTTCCGAAAACAATATGCAGGCCGCCAAAGCCTGCGGCCATCAGCCAGTTGCCCCAATCACCCGGCGCGAACAGGGCCACGCCGCCCAGCACCATGAAGCACAGGCCCATGACCGGGACGATGCTGACGGAAAACATCCCGCCGGTAACCACGCCCGTACCGTAAAGCAACAGCCACATTCCGGGAATCGCTTTGGTCAATCCGGCTTGAAAGAGGACGACAGTCAACAGAGCGCCGACAATCATCGGTGGTGAAAGACTGAAAGCGACTTTTCGTCCGGGCCCTGAAAGCAGCGGCGTTCCCAGCGCGCGCGCCTTACGATCCATCAACCAGCCGGCAATCAACAGCGAAATGAGCGCTTCGGCCACCCAGGCGCCCAGCCACGCGCGAGCAGTGGGTTGGTGCGCGGCCACGTAAGTAGCCGCCAGCGCCGACACGCCAATCGCGACCTGCCCCCAACCCGGCACCGCGGTAAACGCCGAAGCGCGCTCCATCGTTTCCCGGATGTAGCGCAGGTTGTCCATCGCGCGATCGTGGAGAGCGGGAGGCTGTTCGGCTGACTTGGCCAATTGAATCATCTCGCCGGGTAACTTACACCCGCGTGTTCTGCCGTGTCAAGTACTTTGTGAAGCAAAGGAAAGAGCTTAATTGTTAGAGGTGGGCTACTGCTCGCTCTTATTTTCGATCGTTGGATCAGCCGGGCGGTAGCCCGCCTCTAAACGGAGATTGCGGAGAAAGCAAGAAAGGGGTTTGTCAGACTTCGACTTCGACGTCCGCGCCTTCTATGCGGACATTGTAGCGGGCTACCGGCTCGCCGGCTGGAGGACCCAGCACCGCGCCGCTGGTGACATCAAAGGTGGCCCCGTGCCAGGGGCAAGTGACTTCGGTGCCGTCAAGCTCACCTTCGCATAAGGGTCCGCCGACGTGGGTACAGTTGTTATCGATCGCATGAAACGCGCCGGCAACATTGAAGAGGGCGATTTCTTTTCCACCGGCTTCGACCAGTTTGGCCTGGCCGGGAGCAACTTCATCGGTGCGGGCAACCTTCACAAACTCTGGCATCTCGATCCTCCGCTCACTTCAATGGAATCGCCGGTAATCGCTTGAGAGTGCGATTCGCGGGATCGATTGTAATACCAACCGATTCGAGCGCCGTCACACCCAGCAATGGTTCAACATCGTCCGGACCAAAGATAATCCGGCCTGCTGTGATTTCTCCCATGAAGGAGATCTCGGCCAATCCATACTCAAACTCAAACTCTTCAACGGCACCATTCGCCAACTCATAAGCAGTCTCGCCGATAGCGCGCAATCCGATCTTTCTCAGCTCAGCGCCCGGGGCAAGCGAATCCGTCGCGCCGGTATCTACGAGAAAATCTGCCTCGTAGTCGCCATTCCGCGTCGTCATGTTTCTTAGTCTTACTGTTACGTGCGTAAATTCCATATCAGCAGAACAACCTTATCAAGCGATTCGTAGCGCAGCAAGCGAGTTAGAGGAGTCGATCACGACACCAGGACAACTTTGCCGATGTTCTTGCGCGCTTCGATGTAGCGATGCGCGTCGGCGATCTGCTCGAACGGAAAGGCGCGATCCACGTGAGGTTGAATCCAACCTTCATGGATGCCGCGGACGATCTCCTGAGTCCAACTCGCGACCTTTTCGCCCTCGTTCCACATGTGTCCGAGATTCAAGCCGAACACTCCGCGGTTGCGATTCATCAAACCCAGCGGATGAAATTTTGGAGTCTGCATCAGTGCTTTCAAGGCTCGCAGTTTTCCGCGAATGCCGGAAGCCGATGCGGTGGACATGCCAAAGACTCCCATGCGTCCGGTAGTTCGCAACGCACGATAGCTCTTCTTCCAACTTGATCCGCCAAGCGGATCGATAACCAACTCAACCCCGCGATTGTCAGTCAGTTCCATCAGCACCGCCAGCCAATCCTGCTGGCGATAATCGATCGCATGATCCAGCCCGCGCTGCTTTAGAAACTCATGCTTCCCGGCGCTGGCCGTCCCGTAGGTCTTCGCGCCGATATGTTTGGCGATATCCAAAGCTGCCAGGCCCACACCGCCCCCGGCGTTATGAATCAACACCGCCTCGTCTTTCTGCAAACCGCCCATCGTTACCAGCAGCGCCCAGGCCGTCAGATAGTTGACCGGAATCGCGGCGCCTTGTTCGAATGTCAGTTGTTCAGGCTTTTCAAATATCTGTTTCAGCGGAGCAGAAACCAGTTCAGCCTGCCCGCCGAAACGCGTCATAGCGATTACCGGATTGCCGAACCACGATTGGTCGACGCCATCGCCAACGGCCTCGACCATGCCGGAAACTTCATAGCCCATCACGCAGGGTTTCTTTGGCCCATCGGGATACAGACCCTGACGCGCGAGGATGTCGGCAAAGTTAATCCCGGCGGCTTTGACGCGGATCAGGACCTCGCCCTTGCCAGGCGTAGGGTCGGGACGCGTTTCGACCTTCATCACATCGACATCGCCGTTGCGGGTAGTGACGATTGCACGCATATTTTTTGGAGAGCTATCGACGCTCAGATACGGAACCGCTTGCGGTAGCAAGCGGGTTACTCAGCCACATTAGTAATTGCTGGAAAGAAAAAGCGTGTTACTGCGCCTACTCAACTTGGGCTTAGCACCCGCTTGCTACCGCAAGCGGTTCCGTACTGAGAGCTCGTTTTACGTCGTACTTTGTTCTGCAGTCTTGGCCTGCTTGTTTGGCTGCGCGACGACACGCAGGTATGGTTTTAGAGTTTTCCAGCCGCCGGGAAACTTCTCTTTGGCCGCCTCATCGCTGAGCGAAGGCACGATGATCACGTCGTCGCCGTCTTTCCAGTTCACGGGCGTGGCCACGCTGTACCCGGCGGTTAACTGCAGCGAATCGATCACGCGCAGGATCTCGTCAAAGTTGCGGCCGGTTGAGGCCGGATAGGTGATCATCAGTTTGACCTTTTTGTCGGGCCCAACGATGAACACCGAGCGAACGGTGAACACGTCGCTAATCTCCGGATGGATCATGTCGTAAAGCTCGGCGACCTTATGATCCGGATCGGCGATTACCGGAAAGTTGAGCGCCGTTCCCTGCGTCTCTTCAATATCCGCAGCCCAGCGCTTGTGCGAATCAGCCGGATCGACGCTGAGGCCGATCGCTTTCACATTGCGCTTGTCGAACTCGGGTTTCAGCCGCGCGCACTCGCCCAACTCAGTGGTGCAAACCGGCGTGAAGTCTTTGGGATGAGAAAACAAAACTGCCCAACCGTCGCCAATCCACTCATGAAAACTGATCGGCCCTTCGGTGGTGTCCGCGTCAAAGTCCGGCGCTATGTCGCCTAAACGTAATGCCATTGATTGATACTCCTTCTTTCTTTGGAAGTCAGTTAGACCTCGGGAGGTCACTTCGAACCAGTTAAATTGTTTGTGTTGACTGACCGACTTTTATCTCTAAACAGCGGGCAAGTCAAGGTAAGCGGTAGCGCCGGAAGCTGCAATCTCAAAACTGCGAGTGATTCCATTAGCACCTGGCTGAAGCCAGGTGATTGTGAGGGGACGAAGAAGGGGAAACGGTTAAACGGTTTCGCGGTCAAAAAGAACTTTTGGTCACCTGGCTGAAAGCCAGGTGCTAATGAGAGTCTTCAAGATCGGCAACTTGCCAATAGCCACTTAGACCGCCACGATGGCAATCTTGTTTTTGTTAGCCAGGCCCAACATTTCTTGGCGATCGAATATCAAAGTCTTGCCGGCAGTCAGACAAAGACAGGTCGCTTTCGCTTCGATCATCGACTCCACAGTGGGCAAACCAACTACCGGCACATCGAAACGCATGTCCTGATCAGGCTTGGCGATTTTGACGACAGTGAGCCGTCCGCGCACAAGTTGGCCAGCCCGCCGGATCACCGCATCGGTGCCTTCCATGGCTTCGATGGCGACGCACGCGCGATCGCGTACCACGATCGTTTGGCCAAGATCCAGCCGACCAATTTCTTTTGCTATCTCGAGACCGTATTCGATATCGCCACGCTCGCGTTCGTCTGGTTTGCGCTTACTTAGAACGCCGGGCTGGGGAAGCTGGTCTTTGAGAAAGTAGGTTGAGTCGATTAACTCGATTCCTTCGCTGCCGAGTTCACTCGCCACGGCGCCGATCAGCGCATCGGTATTGCGACGCGGGAGCCGCAGCAGCATCTTTAACATGCGCACGTCTGGAATCGCGCGGCTAAAAATCTGCACGTGTTTGACCTGGCCGGCCATGATGGCTTTGTCTACGCCTTCGGCTTTGAAAAAACGGAGCATCTTGCCGAGCTGGCCGATGCCGACCCACGTCAGGCGATCGGCGAAGCGTTCAATATCGGGATCGGTCTCTTCGCGAATTGCGGCGACGGCCACGGACGCACCGGCGCGCTTCGCGCCTTCCAGCACGAGAAAAGGAAACTTGCCGTTGCCGGCGATTAGACCTAGCTTCATACTTTCGGATTAGCCTGTGTGATAAAGGAATTATTTAACGCAGAGGCCGCTGAGGATTGCGCAAAGGAACGCAGAGGAAAGACTCTGCGCTCCTCTGCGAATACCTCCGTGTCCTCTGCGGTAAAACTACTTCACAACACCGCGCTGAGAGGTTTCGACAAAGCCCACGAGTTCGTCTACTTCGGCAGAATTCTTGATCTCTTCGCGAATGCGATCGAGCGCCTGGGTAGTATTGAGCTTTGCCGACAGCAGCAGATGAAAAGCGTGGTGCAGGGCCGAGATCGTCTCGCGCGGATAGCCGCGGCGACGCACGCCGACTTTGTTTAGGCCGTAGCATTTCGCGTGATTACCCACCGTTAGCGCAAACGGCAGCGCGTCCTTTACCACGACTGAATAGCCGCCGACGTAAGCCTCTCGGCCAACGCGACAGAACTGGTGCACGCCCGAATAGGCGCCGATGTTCGCCCCGTCCGCGACGATGACGTGGCCGGCGAGTGTCGCCGCATTGGCCATGATTACCTCGTTCCCAATCAGGCAATCATGCGCGACGTGGGCCTGGGCCATGATCAGGCAGTCGTCGCCAATTTTCGTGATCCCGCCGCCGCCAGAAGTGCCGCGATGAATCGTAACGAACTCGCGGATTCGATTGCGGCGGCCAATTTCCGTTTCAGTTGCTTCGCCGGCAAACTTCAAATCCTGCGGCGCCAAACCAATCGAGACAAAGGGGAAGACGTCTGTTTCGTCGCCGATTCGAGTGCGTCCGTCGATGACGCAGTGACCCTGGATGCTTACGCCCTCACCCAGTATTACCTCATCGCCAATGACCGAATATGGACCGATGCGGCAGCCTGCTCCGATTTGAGCCTTCGGACTGACGACTGCACTGGAATGGATCTGCATCGAGGATTCCTGGCGCGCGTGACTTTGCGCTTTACTTTGAAGGGACGGAGAACTCATAACTAAGACTTGGGACGGTCGGCGATGACGCTCATGAGTTCAGCGTCCGCACAAAGTTGTCCATCAACTTTCGCTTCACCGCGCATCCGCTGAATTCGCGGGCCGAAGCGCAGGGCCGTGACCTCGAGCACCAGAGTGTCGCCCGGGGTGACGGGCCGCCGAAAACGCGCTTCTCTGATACCGGTGAACAAGACGAGCTTCTGATCGCGATCTTCAATCTCGCGCAGCGCCAGGATTGCGCCGCACTGGGCCAACGCCTCGATCACCAGGACGCCAGGCATTACCGGCGCGCCCGGGAAATGACCCTGGAAAAAAGACTCGTTGATGCTGACTTGCTTGATGCCGACAATGCGTTGCAGCGGGGTTAATTCTATGATCCGATCCACCAGCAGGAACGGATAACGATGCGGCAGGAGTTTCTTGATGGCTTCGGAATCGAGGACCGTGTCCATTAGCTTCTCAGAGATTATTGGCGCGGATAGACTGTGCGTCGAATCAAAACTCTTCCGCGTGTCCCTTACTTTGGGGGCGTCAACTGGGCCGTAACCGGATTCTTCAGGTTGTACTCGGCAATGAACGCCCTGGTAACGTCCATGCTCTCGGCGGCATACAGAATCGGCGTCTGGCTGCCATCGATGATTAGGGTGATTCCATGAGCTTTTGCGTAGGCATCGAGCGCCTTTCCCACCTCGTCCTGGAGCGGCAGTAACAGATCCTGTTGGCGCTTTTGATATGCGGCCTTGGCGTCTTCGCCTTTGCGAGTGTAATCCCGCTTTTGCTGATCCAGGGTGTCGATCTTGGCTTGGATTTGGGCGGGAGTTGCACCGCCCTTCGCCTGCAGATTGGTGATTTCGGTCTGCAACGCGGTGAGCCGCTGCCCCGTCTGGGTCAGCTCATCCTGTACCTTCTGAAACTCCGCGTTCAACTTGGTCAGGGTCGCGATGAAGCGGGTGATGCCGACCTTCGGATCCTGGAACGCTTCAGAGTAGATGACCGCCATCTTACTAACCGGCACGTTGGCTGCCGGTGGAGCCTGCGGCCGCGCGGGCGCTGCCGTTCCTTGCGCGAAAACCTGGGCGGTGGAAGCGAACGCAATGAGCGCGAACGCAAAGGCTAAAATGGTTCTATTCATGATCTAAACTCCAGCGGCCCTCAAGCCGAAAGATGCGGAGACGCGCGCTTACGGCTGCACCTCCGCATCGTTATGCTTCGTCAAAAACCAGCAGTCACTCCGGCGGCGTCAGCGACGCGGTCGCGGGATTCTTGCTATTGAACTCACTGATGAAAGGTTTGGTAATGTCCAGTGACTCTGACGCGCTCACGATGCCCTGAATTTTCGTCACATCCAGGATCAGGGTGATGCCATGCGCTTTGGCATAAGCGTCCAGCGCCTTGCCAATCTCGTCATAGACCGGACCGAGCATGTCCTGTAACCGCTTCTGATATGCGGCCTGTGCATCTTCGCCTTTGCGCTTGAACTCAGTTTTCATTCCTTCGATCTTGTCGTTTTGCTGAGCGCTCACTTTTGGATCCTGAAGCGCCTGAGCTTTTTGCAGATCAGCGGTCGCCTTGTCGATCGTTCCCTGCAAGGTCTGCAACTCAGTTCGCCGCGGCTGAAACTCGCCGTCGACACGTTTCATCGCGGCCACCAAACGCGTGATGCCGGTTTTTTCGTCCGCGAAGTCGTCGGTGTTGACCAGAGCGATCTTGGTTTCGGGTACGGGTTGGGTGGAGGGCGCGGGGCCTGCCGGTGTCGTGGGTTTTGGTTGGGCCAAAACTGATCCGGCGCTCAACACCGCTAAGAAAGCGACTGCGGCTATCGCACGAAATATCTTCATGACTTTGCTTCTACTACTCCTTAATTTGAGAGGCGATTTGACTCAACCTGTTAGTTGTTCAGGTCGCCTGTTTGGTTTGCTTGATTGGCTGCGCGATCGCGCGATCACTCAATTGCTTAAAAAGTGCGCCCTACGCTGAACCGAAAGAGGCTCTTTTTCTCGTTAAAGAAGAATGGAAAACCATTAATGACCTGGTCTTTCCGCGCGTTGGGATTATAAGCATAAATAAGACGAAAAGGCACGTTAAGAATAGGTATCTGGAAGCGAATCTCGGCGCCCATGCTGCTGCGGATATCACTAATCTTTGCGAACAGACTTTCATTGAGGCGAACTACCGTATTTGTTTGCGCGTCGCCACGCATAAACACGGGAAAGAAGCCCACCGGCATACCCTGGCCGCCGACCGGCCCGTTACGGAGCGCCTCATCAAACTCGGCCTGCGTGACGATGCGGTTATCGCGCGCCACCAGTGAATTGAAGACACCGTTGAATGCCAGGTTCGAGAAGGGGCCACACGCGGCCAGCGAACTAAGGCTGACGGCGGCTATCCCTCTGCCAGTACCGAAAAGCGGATCGAGGCGGGGACACCGGATGGCGCCAATGGTGGTCAGAAACGGTTGGTCGGCGAGAAACTCGCTCGAATAACTCTGTGTACGTTTTGAGCGGAGGTTAAAAGCTGTGCCGACATCCGCGAACAACGCGCCGCTTACGGCCGTGCCGAAGATCGGAATGCGATATTCGAAGTTCCCCAGCATCTGCGTGTCACCACCGGTCGCCGTATAAGCTCGCGGTAGCTGTGCGATGTTGCTTCCGGTTGCGCCGGTAAAGGTGCCAATCGCCGCGAACGCCTGCGACAGGCCTGGAACCGGCGTGGGTGTTCCCGCAGGATTGGTCGCGACCACGACGTTTTTAGAGGTGATGTAGGTGTCGAGGGGCGTCACTGGACTGATCGAGCGCACATTGTACCCCCGGATCGTGAACTCGTCGCCGAGGAAGAAGCGCTCATAAATGGGCACACCGTCGACGAAGGCCAGCGAGTTCGCGTTTCTTACTCTGGCCGAAGTGGCAAAGCTTCCCGTGGTTCCGGCCAGGATGCGAAAGCCAAACACATGCGGGTGATCGGATCGCTTGTTTCGCACCTTGTAGAACTGCGTAAACTCGAGCGTAGGTTCATAAGTGCGCACATCGCCGCCGAGGCCTGCCAGGTTTGCCGCCAGTGACAACGAACGGCCCGACGTAGGATCGATACTTCCGTTGCGTGTGTCGTACTGTAAGCTGGCCGTCACGCGACTGGTAAGAATTTTGGGTTGACGATAGATTACCGGAATGAACTGGTCGGACGTCCCGGTCGTGTTGACCACCGGATCCTTAACGCTTGACTGGGCCAGCTGATACGAAAGGCCGACGCGCGAAAACTGCGTAAACGGACGCTTGCGATAAAATTCTGACAGCGGGGCGCTGGCAAAGATCGAGCCGCCGAGCGAATTTCGAGTGAAAAGATTCGCTTCGTTCGTGGTGAGGAAACCAATTGAAGAACTCAATGCCCCCTGCTGCGCCGCAGTGTTCCCGGACAGGAACGTTCCTTCACCGAAAAACTTTTGCGAGTAGGCGAACACCGTAAAGCCGGCGGTTATCGGCCGGTTTCTGATGTAGGGCTCAGTAAAGGAAAACTGGAACGATCGCTGGCGATTACCTCCGGCCAGGTTCAGAGAAAGAACCTCGCCTCTGCCAAACAGGTTGTTGGTTGAGTACTCGAGGCCGAAGAAAGACCCGCCAATCCCCGAGATGCCGCCGTTAAAGGAAATCTGCTGGCGCCCTTTCTCTGACACCTTCAAGGTGACATCCACCAATCCTTCTTCTTCGTTGGTGCGATAATCGGCGTCCTTTTCTTTATCAATCGGATTGAAGTAACCGAGCTGGTTCAACCGCGTAATGGAAATCTCAAAATAACCCTGGTTATAGATATCGCCTTCGTTGATCAAAACTTCGCGGCGGAGCACGTTGTCGCGCGTGAAGGTGTTGCCGGTGAATTCCAATCGACGCAGGGTAAACTGCTTGCCTTCGTCAATAGTAACCAGAAAATCGGCGACGCCTTCGTTCGGATTCTGCGGACTGTCCTTGAAAGTAGGCGTCACTTCCGCGGTGTACTGAATAAATCCCTGCTGCCCGTAATACTTCTTAAGGTTTTCGTAAAGAGCTTTACTGAGAGCTTCGCCGTTTGCGACCTCGCCTTTTTGCAAACCAATGATTCCCTTAATCACCTGTTCCGAGAAGATCGAATTGCCTTCGATCTTCAGTTCGCCGAGGCGATAGAGCTTGCCGTCGATGATCGGAACCGTAATCTTCAGCGTGTCGTCAACCGACGATAGAAAAGGCAGCGGCAGGATCGGAAAACCAGTGCGGCGAGGACCCAGGCCCTCGATGCGCGGCTCGCCATGACGGGCCTGGAGATAGCCCTTCGATTTCATGTAGTTGTCTACCTGGTGGAGATCGTAATCCAGCTTTTGGCGATCGAGTATGTCCAGTTCCTTAAAGCGCGTGATCAATCCGGCTTCTTTGACATGCTTCATCTGATCGCGCAGCTTCCCGCTCTTGAAGACCTTGCTGCCTTCAAACTCGATCTGGGCGACGCGCACGCGCGGGCCTTCAGTGACCTGGAAGGTGATCGCCACCGAGGTTGCGGACACGTCCTCTTTGCCTTCGGCGATGGTGGCGTTGGGATGGCCCTTGGCGGCCAGCAATTCTTTCAGCACCCGGATCGCGTTGCGCACCTTAACCGGATCATAGATGGCTTCTTTCGAAACCCCGACGCGCCGCTCGCGGAAAGTTTTCAGGACGTCTGATTCCGTAACGCTCTTTAATCCATCAAATTGTATGTCGCGGATGATGGGCAGTTCTTTAACCCAGAAGGTCACCCTGATGCCGCCACGAGGGGCATCTTCAGTAGTTACGCGAGTGGCGATCTTCTCAAAAAAGCCGAGCCCATTGAGCGTCTGTAAATCGCGAGCGACCTGATCTTGGTTGAAGGCGTCACCCGGGCGGGTTTGAATCCAGTAGAGGATGTCGTCTCGGCGCAGGCGACGGTTGCCCTGGATATCGACCTCTTCAACCAGCCGCTGCTGCGGTTGCTGGGGTTGTTGGGGTTGTTGGGCCAGCACACGGCCAGCCAGAAAAAGAGCGGAGTTGCCAATGGCGATGCTCAGGACAGCGAGCCAAACGACGCGATAAGAGTGCATAAGTGACGGTTCCCTTGGAGGTTTCTCCGGGGAATATACTCAGCGTATGAAAAGTTAAGCGCTTACTTCGGGAAAACCGTAACACAAACTCGCCGCGGTTGCGCTGTCTGGGGAGCACTATGATTCACTTCAGCCTCGACCCGTTGCCAGTTTCCGATTTAGTAAAGTGGCGCATTATACCGGGAAAATAAAGCCAAAGTCCAAAACGCAGAGCGGTCGGGCGGAATTGCTTGGACTTGGCGCTGGGAAATAAAAGCCGTCGTTCACGAGCCTGTGTCAGAAGCCCGCGCGTAAGAGGGCGAGTCAGCAGCCCATTCATGTCACGCAAAACCGTCCGCCTTTTTTGATGAGTGCTTGTGAGTGATGCCCTCCGTCGCGGTCGGGCTTCTGACAGGGAGTTCATGGAGTGAGCATTAGATCATTCGACTGCTCACGGCCCTCTTCGTCGATGGTGATCGAGCGGAAGTTCAGCGCGTCGCCATCGACAAACATCTCGACCAGGGAAGCCTCGCCCAGATGACCCTGGATCAATGCTTCCGAGAGAGGATCCTCCACGTACCTTTGCAGGGCGCGGCGCAAAGGACGCGCGCCGTAGGAACGATCGGCGCAGGTCTTATTAATGATCCAGTGCTTAGCGTCATCGGCCAGGCGCACGATAAAGCCGTGATCGGACATCGTGCTGTTAATCTGATCCACCTGCAACTGGAGGACATCGAGCAATTCTTCGTCGCCCAGCTCGTCAAAAATAATGATCTCGTCGAGCCGGTTGACGAATTCCGGATTGAAAGTCTGACGCACGGCGGTCATTACCATTTCTTCCAGCTTGGTGCGCGAGGTGTCGGCTGAACCCTGGAATCCCATGGCGCCCTTTTTCATAATAAAGCGCGCGCCGATGTTCGAGGTCATGATGATGATCGCGTTTTTGAAATCGATCGTGTTTCCCAGCGCGTCGGTAAGAATTCCATCTTCGAAAACCTGCAGCAGGATATTAAAGACGTCGGGGTGCGCCTTTTCGATTTCATCAAACAGCAGCACGGCGTAAGGCGAACGCTTCACGCGTTCAGTCAACTGTCCGCCTTCCTCGTGTCCGACATAGCCCGGCGGCGACCCGATCAGCTTTGACACCGAATGCTTCTCCATGAACTCGGACATATCAAAGCGAATCATCGAACGCTCAGTGCCGAACAGGAAGTGGGCGAGCGAGCGGGCCATTTCGGTCTTGCCGACACCCGTCGGTCCCAGGAAAAGAAACGATCCGACCGGCCGGCGCGGATTCTTCAGCCCGGCGCGTGAGCGCCGGATAGCGCGCGCCAACGCCGAGATCGCCGGCCGCTGAGAAACGACGCGCTTGTGCAATTCGGCTTCGATGCGCAGCAGCTTCTGCGATTCGCCTTCTTTTAAGGCGGTGATTGGAATGCCGGTCCAGCGCGCAATAACTTCTTCAACGTCGGCGCGGGTCACTTCGGCCATCACGATTGCGTCTTCGTCATCCTCGATTGGCGCCTGGGCCCGGCCATAAGTGGCCCGTTCCCATTCCGTCAGAGACGCAGTCAGCGCGTCGAGGTTGCCTTGTTCGGCCCGCACGCGCAGCTTAACGCGCGCACCCGCTTCGTCAATTACGTCGATGGCTTTGTCAGGCAGAAAACGATCCGGAATGTAACGAGTCGATTGGATCACCGCTGCTTCGAGCGCTTCCTGGGTGTAACGCACCTGATGAAAACTCTCGTAGCGTTCGCGCACGCCTTCGAGGATCTGGATCGCTTCCGCTTCCGAAGGCGGCGGCACTTTGACCGACTGGAAGCGGCGCTCGAGCGAACGGTCCTTTTCGATCGACTTGCGAAACTCTGCCGGCGTGGTGGCGCCGATGCATTGAATCTCGCCGCGCGATAGCGCTGGCTTCAAAATGTTCGCGGCATCGAGCGAGCCTTCCGCCGAGCCCGCGCCAACCAGCGTGTGCAACTCATCAATGAAGACGATGTACTGTGGATTCTCGATCAGCTCGCGCATGATTTGTTTCAGACGCTCTTCGAACTGGCCGCGATATTTTGTGCCGGCGACAATCAGGCTAATGTCTAAAGAGAGAATTCGTTTATTAGCCAGGAACGACGGCACCTCGTCGCGCACGATGCGCTGGGCCAGACCTTCGACGATGGCGGTCTTGCCGACACCCGGCTCGCCGATCAGAACCGGGTTGTTTTTGGTGCGGCGGCAAAGGATTTGCACCAGGCGCTCGATCTCGGCGTCGCGTCCGATCAAAGGATCGAGCCGATCGTTGGAAGCATCTTCGGTCAGGTCGCGGGAAAACTCGAGCAGGTGCGGGATGTCTTTGCGATGACGTGAATCGGCGCCACTCTGGCGAGCAATCTCGTCACGCACCGCAGCCAGCCGCAGTCCGCGTTCAAACAAGATCTGGGCGGCCATTGAGCGCTCTTCGCGCAAAAGCCCCAGCAGCAAATGCTCAGTCCCGATGTGGCGGTGTTGCAGGCGATCCGATTCTTCATGCGAGTAATGCAGCACACGCTTGGTCTCAGGGGCGAGCGGCAGCTCTACCGAAGTTGGAATGCGCTCGCGAAGAAGAGTGCGGCCTTCAATCTCTCTTCTAATAGATTCAATTGTGATTTGGGCCCGCGGGAAGAATCGGCCCGTCAAAGTCTTATCTTCACGCATCAACCCAAGCAGGAGATGCTCAGGCTCAATCGCGGGCGCGCCGAATTGTGACGCCTCATAGCGTGCAAAGAAAATCACCCGTCGCGCTTTTTCAGTGTAGCGTTCGAACATTCGCTTAACAGTCTGTCTATGATTACCGAGCGCCTATTAACAGACCAACCGCAACCATTAACTCTGGTTCGGCATTATAGCGCAAGGTGCAATAGGTAAGAAGCCTAATCGTTGAGGGACCAAGCTTGGCTGTGCCGTCACCACCAGCAGCGTGCGAAATAGTCGATGGAATGATTCTGAATAACCCTGTCTGAAGGATGTTCATTGAGGCGCGAAAGACCAGGACCGGGGACCACTAGTTATGGCGCTTCAACGAACTCCACCTCGTTACAATGGTCTTTCTTACATGGATTCCAACCAGACGCCCTGCCTTCGATTGAGTCCACCTAAGTCTTTGGACTCGCGTTAAGGATTCTCAGGCGCCTCGTCCTTATTCTGGAAGCTGAACCGGCTCGTCGCGCGCCAGAGTCCCTCCGCTCCGTGCGAACCGTCACAACGATTGCCGCTCTGTTAATCTGACCGACCCATCTGTCAACCTGATTAGTCCCGCTGCCAGACTAATACCTCGCTAACCCACCTACTCTCCTTCGTTTCTGCCACTTCTCAGAAATTCGGATAGTTGGCACGGGTCTCGCACTAGGGAAAGCGCCCGTGGAGCTATCTCTACGGGCAGGATCTTTCAAAAAGGCTCTTCGCAAGGTGAACAAAGTAGAAAGTTTGCTTGCGGTAGTGCGGTAGCAAGAACTTCTCAGATTTCGTTCCAAACTCGATTGAGCGAGCGCTGTAAGTAGCTGCCCCTTATTAGAACTAAGCCGGCTTAATAAAGACCGGTCGAACTTACAGGAAAGATGGAAAAGACAACCATGAAAAAAACAACCCCCTTCGTGACGTGGATCACCATGGCTGCCGTTTTGGTTTCGATGTGTGCCGGCATGATTTTCAGTCAGCGCACAAACGCCCAATCGGGCGCAGCGAGCGAAACCCGCGGAGCTACTGATAGCAAATATCCAACTCTCTCAAAGTACGCCACAGACCTCACGCTGTTGGCGCTCAGCGGCAAGCTGGAGCCGGCCCGCGGTTACGAGGCCAACGTGGCCCGCGTGATCGAAAGCCTGGCGACCACGACTAAGGCGCCGCTCGTGCTGGGCGAATCGGATCTTGATCGTGATGCGATCGCTCGCGGGGTAGCTGCCAGAATTGCTTCGGGCAATGTGCCGGACACGCTGCGCAACAAGCGCGTGTTCAGGTTGAGTCTTGAAGCGCTGGCCAAAGGCGCGCAGACCAGCGAGGAATTTGAGAGCCGCGTCCAGGCTGTCTTTGCGGAAGCCGCTCAGGCGCAGGGCCAGGTAATTCTTTTCGTTGATCAGATGCATCAGTATGCTGGCGCCCGCGCGACGAACACGGCCTCAGCGACAGTGAAGGCCGCCATCGCCGCGAACCAGTTCAAAGTTATCGGCGGTGTCAGCCCGGCGGCCTATGCCAGCTACATCGCGACCGATGAAAGCGTAGCCAAACTTTTCGACTCGATCTCGATCGACCGCGCCAATGACATTGCGTCCGATTCAAATTCGGCCAAAGACAAACGGCGCAGCCCGATCAATGAAGAGTTTGAAGGCCAGAAGATTTCTTCCGACATGCGCCAGTTGATCGAGAGCGCCGGCCCTAACGGTCGCGTGACTGCCATCCTTCAGGTTGACGACGTTAATAGCCGCGAAGTTCGCTCATTGCTGGCTCGCAATGGCGTACTCATCAGTGACCGCATGGCGCAACTCGGCGCGATGAAGGTTAACCTGCCGGCCAAGGCAATCGAAGCCCTGGCGAAGAGCGGCGCGGCCAACTACATTTCACCGGACGTGAAACTGGAATCTTTCGGTCACGTCACGGCTACCACAGGCACTGATCTAATCCGGTCTCAATCCACCACCACCACCACCATCGGTCTTCTCGGCGTGACTGCAACGACGACGACTACGACCACATATGATGGCAAAGGCATCGGCATCGCGGTGCTTGATTCGGGAATCGATACTAGCCACAAGTCGTTTGGCACAGGTTTCGGTACTACTCGGATCACATTCAACAAAGACTTCACGACTGAGAATAACCCCAACAACGACCCATTCGGTCATGGCACCCACGTTGCCTCATCTGCCGGCGGAGTCAGTACGACCAACACCAACGCCTACGATGGAGTCGCGACCGGCGCAAGCATCATTAACTTGCGCGTGCTTGATAAAACTGGCGTCGGCAGTACCGCCGTCCTGCTGGATGCCCTCAACTGGATCCTGGCTCCGGCCGATCCGACCAAAGCGGTAAGCTCGAGCAATCCGCTTAACAAAGATAAGTACAACATTCGCATCGTCAACATGAGCCTGGGCGCGCCCGCAGTGAGTTCTTACAAGAACGACCCGATTTGCCGCGCCGCCCGCGCCCTGGTTGACGCGGGAATAGTCGTAGTTGCTGCTGCCGGTAACAACGGGAAAGACGCGATCGGCAACAAAATTTACGGCCAGATTCACTCGCCCGGAGCCGAGCCATCAGTCATTACCGTCGGCGCCGCCAATACCTTCGGTACTGACGTGCGCACCGATGATGGCGTGGCCACTTATAGTTCTCGTGGTCCGACTCGCGGTTCGTACGTCGATGCTAACAACGTCCGGCACTACGACAACCTGATGAAGCCTGATCTGGTCGCCCCCGGCAACAAACTTATCTATGCCGAGGCGGACATGGGCTTAGACATGATTATCGGCGGCATTACTACCAGTACGAATCTTCTGGTCACGCAGCATCCGGAACTGGATTCAGGTATTAAGGACATGGACAACAGGCGCCTGATGTATCTGAGCGGCACTTCGATGGCGACGCCTGTGGTTGCAGGTAGCGCAGCTCTCTTGCTTCAGGCAAATCCCAAGTTGACGCCCAACATGGTCAAGATGATCCTGATGTACACAGCAGGACCAATCAAAGGCTTCAACATGCTGGAGCAAGGCACTGGTGAGTTGAACGTCGAAGGCGCGATGCGACTTGCTAAGCTGGTGCGCACCGACCTTTCGTCAAGCACTGCAGCAGGCAGTCCGATGCTGACCGGTCCGGCGCCGAATCCGCAAACAACTATCGCTGGTCAGACGTTCACGTGGTCTCAGGGCATCATCCTGAAGCACTGGTACGCCACCGGCTCAGCGCTGGAGACGAAGTATCAAACCTACTACGGCCAGGGAGTAATCCTGGGTGACGGAGTAATTCTCGGCAACGGAGTCATTCTCGGCGATGGTGTCATCCTCGGCGACGGTGTGATTCTCGGTGATGGTGTCATCCTCGGCGACAGCGTCTTCACCAGCAACGGGGTAATCCTGGGTGATGGAACTGTCTGGTGTAGCGGAGTCATCCTCGGTGACGGCGTCATCTTAGGCGACGGGGTAATCCTCGGCGACGGAGTGATTCTCGGCGATGGCGTGATTCTCGGCGACGGCACAATTCGAGCCGACAGCGCCGTGCAGGCTATGTCATCGAAAGCGATGATTCACGGCGACGAGTAAGCTGGTCAACCGAGTCCCGCGTGACCAGGCTCACGCGGGACACTGTTATCCAATCCAACCAAATTAAGGCAACGAAACCAGGAGCACTCAATGGCCGCCACACTCATGAGACAGGAAACAGAAGCAGCCAGGCTTGATGTATACACTCATGACGAACCACGTGTTGTCGGTGAACTAACTGCGGCCGACGAATCTGAGGTACTTGAATTTCTTTCCGCGCGCACCATTCACACGGTGTTCATGGCCAGCCTGATCCGCGACAACGGGTTGGTGAGCCCACACAACCGCGGATCGTTTTACTCCTGCCGCGATCGATACGGCCGCCTCGAAGGCGTGGCGCTGCTCGGTCACGCCACGGTCGTCGAAGCGCGAACCGAAGACGCGCTGGCCTCATTTGCGAGTCTCGCTCGCAACTGCCTTAACGCCCATCTGATCAGAGGCGAGGAAGAAACCATCAAGAGTTTTTGGAGGTATTACGGCGTCAATGGCAAGCAGCCTCGCTTGATTTCTCGCGAACATTTATTCGAACAGAGAACACCCACAACCTTAGACGTCATGAACGACTTGCGGCCGGCAACACTCAAGGATCTTGAAAAGGTGCTCGCAGTCAACGCTTCGATGGCCCTCCATGAAGCCGGCACCAATCCGCTACAAAACGATCCGAACGGCTTTCGCTCCCGCACCGCGCGCCGCATTGAACAGGGACGCGTCTGGGTTTGGACTGAGGACGACAGATTGATGTTCAAAGCTGACGTCGTGGCCGAAACACCCGAGGTCACTTACCTGGAAGGGATTCACGTTCATGCCGAGGAGCGACGGAAAGGTTACGGAGTGAGCTGCATGGCTAACCTCTCATCGGTGCTGCTGCAACGGACTGAGTCCATCTGCCTGACAGTCAATGAGACGAACAAGAACGCGCTGAAATTTTACGAGAAGGCTGGTTATCAATTTCACAGCCATTACGAAACGATTTATTTGCGCTGATCGCCTTGAGTTAAGGAAAACCTTGGAAACCACAGTCCAATCAACCGGGATGCTAAGAGTTACGAAAGTCTACAAGTGGATGATCGTGGCGCTGGGCGCTATAACGCTCGCTTATTCTGGTCATTGGATGCCCATGCCGCGATTCGATTGGCGGCTCTTGATGCTGACCGGAGTGATGATCTTTGTCAGCTCAAAGCTGTCGGTACAGATTCCCCGTGTCAATACCAACGTTACCGTTTCGGACACCTTCATCTTTCTCGTGCTGCTGCTTTACGGTGGGTTTGCGGGCATGCTTCTGGCTCTGGCTGACGGCCTCTTCGGAGGTCTGCGCATTCGCGGAAACCGGCTCACTGTCCTTTTCAACTGCGGCATGATGGTTTGTTCGACTTTCGTTACGGTCGTCGTGTTGCGTCTCTTCTTTGGACCAACCAGTGACTTGAGATCGCTGGAATGGTCAACCTTCATCGCCGCCATGGTCACCATGGCGCTGGTGCAGTACGTCACCAGTAGCGGAATCTGCGCTGTAGGTCTGGCCTTCAAAACCGGAAAATCAGTTTGGGAGACCTGGCAGACGCATTATCTGTGGACCTCGGTCACTTATTTGGCGGGCGCGGCAGTTGCTGCGGCGGCTTCGAATTCGATCGAGCGGGCCGGCCTGACGATCCTGGCCGTCGGCGCGCCGGTGATCTTCATTCTCTATTTCACCTATCGCAAATACTTGAACGAGATTAAGGAGACGTCAGCCCAGGCAGAACAGGCCGAACGCGAGCGCGCCGAAGCCGAAAAAGCCCGGGCCGAAGCCGAGCGCGAACGCGCCGAGCAGGCTGAACGTCACGTGGAAGAGCTGAGCCGCCATATCGCCGAGCAGGAAAGAATCAGCGTCCAGTTGCAGGAGAGCAAGGACCATTTTCGACACGCTGCCTTTCACGACGCGCTGACCAACCTGCCTAATCGCACCTTGCTGGCTGAAAACCTGAAATTCGTCATTGAGCGCGCGCGGCAGCACGAAGACTATCAGTTCGCAGTTCTGTTCCTGGATCTGGATCGCTTTAAGAACGTCAACGACAGTCTGGGCCACTCGATCGGCGACCAACTGCTCATTACAATGGCCCGTCGTTTGGAAAGCTGCATTCGCGAAGTCGACATGGTAGCGCGTTTGGGCGGCGACGAGTTCGCGATCCTGCTCGACGGGATTCCGAACCAGGCTGAGGCCACCAATATGGCCAAGCGTATTCAGGAGAAACTGCAATCGCCGTTCAACTTGAGCGGTCACGAGGTCTTTACCACTACGAGCATCGGCATCGCGCTCAGCTCAACCGGTTACGACCATCCAGAGAACATGCTGCGTGACGCGGACACCGCGATGTACCGCGCCAAGGCCCAGGGCAAAGCTTGTTACGAAGTATTCGACAAGGGAATGCACACCCACGCGGTCTATCTCCTGCAAATGGAGAACGACCTGCGCCGCGCGATCGATCGCGAAGAGCTGCGCGTTTACTATCAGCCGATCGTTTCACTGGACAATGGAAACCTGGCTGGCTTTGAAGCGCTGATCCGCTGGCAGCATCCTGAACGCGGGTTCATTAATCCAGCCGACTTTATTCCGCTGGCCGAAGACACCGGCCTGATCGTTCCGCTGGGTCTGTGGATTCTAAAACGCGCCTGTCAGCAACTCTGCAAGTGGCAGTGGCAATCACCGGCCAATCGCCAGCTCTTCATGAGCGTGAACCTTTCCGGCAAACAAGTGGCAGAGCCCGAACTGGTCGGACAGATCCGCGACATCCTGGAAGAGACGCACGTCGAAGCGAAGTATTTGAAACTCGAGATTACTGAAAGCGCCGTGATGGAAAACGCCGAGATGGCCACGCGCCTGCTGAATCGCTTGAAAGAGTTGGGCGTGCAACTGAGCATCGACGACTTCGGAACGGGCTATTCTTCGTTGAGCTATCTGCACCGCTTCCCGGTCAATACTTTGAAGATCGATCGCTCGTTCGTGGGACGTATCGGCGAAGCGGCCGAGAACATCGAGATCGTGCGCACGGTCATTTCGCTGGCCGAGAATATGGGGATGGAAGTCGTCGCTGAAGGCGTAGAGACGCTGAGCCAATTAACGCAACTGCGCAAACTGAATTGCCAGTACGGGCAGGGCTACCTGTTCTCGCGGCCGGTGGACGCCGATTCGGTATCAGAGTGGATTTCTAAGAAGCCGCATTGGCAAGAGACCCTGTTCCCCGTCATCGACTATTTCGCGCCGGCGCAGCCAGCGGCAGTGCCTGCGGTGGTGCAGTTGAGATCCGCGTAATCACCCTGAATTAAAACACCTCTGCACTTCTTCCGGCCGGTTCTCAGGCAAGAGATTTTCCAGATGAGGTTCATCTGCGGCTGACGGATCATCCAAAGGCCGCACCTCAAAAACGGTCGGCGACAGGCGGCGAAAGTGAAAGCGCTTTTCGATCTTGGCCAGTTCTTCCACTTCACTCAAGTGCCACGAACACGGCTGCCACCAGCGCGGATCCGTATCGAGAAAAACGCGCTGCCCTGATTTCAAATACTCCGCAATCTTCTCTGCCAATATTCCCTGGGGCCAGCCGGCGCCCACGCCGATCGCCTCCCACTCGCCCGCGCCAATCCCGCGCCAATAAGTCACCGCTACGGTCTGTGAGCCCGCGATCACCACCGCGTTGCGCGGCATCAGCTTGAGACGGGCATCGTAATCTTTCGCCAGCGCCAGCCGATTGAAGTACTCGCTGCTGGCCGGCCGAATCAGCAGTCCCATCAAGCCGGCCACCAGAGCTACGCCCACAACTGCGGTCACAAACGCGCGGCGTTCGCTTCCCAGTTTTTCAGTTTGCGATCGCACGAAGTAGTCACCCACCAAAGGCGCCAGCGCCGGCACTCCAGTCAAAAAATATCGCCAGTTGATCGTCGTGCTGTAGTTAAAGAACAGCATGACGGTCGCGAACACACCCACCGCCGCCGCAGTCAATGTCAGCGTCCATCCGCGCGCGCGCCATTCTTTCCAGGCAGCTATGGGCAGGGCAACAAAAATCAACGGCGCGGCGAGAAAAAAGTAGATAAAGAACGGGCGCGCATTGGCGAGGCCTATCGGATGCCGCGCCGATTCGCTCTGCATCGACGAAAGCCAGATGTGCCAATTTCCGCGATACACCGGACTTGAAATAAACCACGCCGCCCAGATCCCAAAGGCGAAAACGAAGAAGACAACCAGCGACGATCCCACCGCGATGATGGTGCGCCGATTCAGCTTCCAACCGGCCACAAACGGAGCGAACACCATCCAGGGAAGATAAAGCCCCACCGTCTCTCGCAGATTCACCCCCAGGCCGAGCAGCGCGGCGCCGCCGAGGATCAGCCACACTCGTCGCCGCTGCACGCCCCGAAGATGAATCGATAACGCTGACGCCGTAAACAGCACCGAAGGCACGTCGGTCATCACCTGGCCGCCGTAAATCACCAGCATCGGCGAGAGCGCCACGAGCAACGCCGCCACCGTCGCCGAACGCACTGAGCCCGTCAGATCGCGGGCCAGAACCCAACACCCGATCACGGCCAGCGGTGTCTGGGCGACTACGGCGAACTTGAAAAGTAGATAAGCCTGTTCGGGACGGACACCGAAGATCGTGTGCGCCAACTTGAACAATCCGAAATTGAAAAGCGTGAAGAGGGAACGACCCAGGGCCATTGACGAAGGCTGGCCGTGCAACGAAAACACCGTGTAGTCGAGCCCGTCCCAATCGCCAATGAATGGATTCAGATAAACCAGGGTGAGAAGAAACGCGACCAACGCCGGCGTCAACCAGAAGGGATACGCGCGCAGAAAACTTTTTTCGTGAGCGAGTTTTGCGGCGCCCGCGAGACGCGCGTCGGCGGGAGCTTCACTTGCGGGCGCTGCTTCCATAAGAGCGTTGGAGATTCAGTTGATAGGCGCGCCCGTCTCAGGACGCTTTACCATCTTGAGCCGGTTGCCGCGTTCGCTGTACTCGACTTCGTCCATGATGTTGTAGATCAGCAACACGCCGCGCCCGTTGGATTTGAAAAGATTGGCCGGGTCCCTCGGGTCCGGAATCGCGCTCACGTCGAAGCCGTCGCCTTCATCTTCCACGGTAAAGATTGCTTCGTGAGCGGAAAGCTCGGCAGTCACTCGAAGCAGTTTTGTCGGATCATTTCGATTGCCGTGCTTCACTGCGTTCACAAACGCTTCGTCCAGCGCTACGAACAAATTCGATTGTTCTACTTTGATCAGGCCCAATCTGGCTACACGATCCAGCAGGTACTCGAGCACAGAGTTCATCAGCGTTATGTCGCTGGGTAACTCCAGATCGATCTTTTCCCGCACGGTTTTCTGATTGGGGTCGATGCGCTGCAGCTTGAACAGCAGGGTCTTTTCGATAATGTCGTGGAGTTCGGCAATCGTGCGCCGCGCTTGCAGGCTGGTCACGCCCATTTTGAACGAGCGCACGCTGTCAGGCTCAGTTGCCGGATCGTGGTCGACCAGGTCGCTAATCAGCAAATCGAACTGGGCCAGGTCTGCTCGCGCCAGCGCCGTATCTCGCGCGCTTTCCAGAATCACATCGTGGCCGAGCTGGTTCAGCTCCCCGGCCAAACCGGCACGAATATCGTCATCGTTCTCAACGATGAGGACGCGGCACTTGTCGTGACCACTCTGGCTCATGCTAATCAAAATTTCGGTAGTGGAGAGATCAACCGAAGGCCTTCCTTACTCCCTAATACGAAAGGTGCGCCGATCGCGTTGCAGAATATATCAGAGGAAGTGAGACGTTACGAGTAAAGCGGAATGTGGAGTGCGGCCGCAAGCACCGGGTCCACGGCGCGGCAGCCGCGCTGGGGTAGTCGTAGCGCGACGCCGCTTTGGATTATCCTCATACCCTCCATTCGAGGCGGGATCCAAAGCGCCGCCACAGTCGGCGCACTCCAAACTTTCACCAGTCATGCGCTACACTCACCTCGCAATCGCTTCACTGATGAGCAAATCCAACCTGCAAACCAATCTCGAGTACGCGGTTGCCCGTTCGCTTCTGGCCATTTTTGGCTGGCTGCCGCTGGGGTTGTCTTTAGCGGTGGGATCCAGGATGGGTCGTGCTGCCTACTATTTTTCCGGCCGGTTACGGCGCACCGGCCATCGCAATTTGGAGTTGGCTTTTCCGGAATCAACTGAGCCAGAACGCCTCGGTTTGCTGCGCGGTTGTTTCGAGAATCTGGGCCGGCTGCTCGCGGTCTTCAGCCAGTTTGCGACAGCCGACCCGCAGGCTTTGCAAAGTTTGATCGAGTGCGAAGGACTGGAACACATCGACGCGGCCCGAGCGAGTGGGCGAGGCGTCATTCTTTTCACCGGTCATGTGGGGGCCTGGGAGCTTACGAGTCTTGCGCTGTCGCTGTTCGGTTATCCTTTGAGCTTCCTGGTGCGCCGGATCGATAATCCGAAGATTGAGTCAATGGTTGACCAGCGCCGCGTACAACTCGGCAATCGCACGATCGACAAGCGTTCAGCCGCGCGCGAGATGCTCCAGATTATTCAAAAGGGCGGGACGCTGGGAATTCTGGTTGACCTGAACACTTTGGATCGCGAAGGTATCTTTGTCGACTTTTTTGGCGTACCGGCGTCGACGACTTTCATGCTGGCGAAACTCGCTCTGCGGACTGAGGCCGCGGTGTTGCCGATATTTGCTCCGTGGGATCCAAAGCGACGGCGCTTTCTGTTGAAGGTTGACGAAGCGCTCGCTGTCGAACGGACGGGCGATGACGAAGAAGATGTGCGGCGCCTGACGCAATTGTTCACCGGGGTCGTCGAGAAATACGTGCGGCGTTATCCTGAGCAATGGCTCTGGATCCATCGCCGCTGGAAGACTCGGCCACCGGGCGAGCCGGGAATTTATGATTAGATCATTTTCAAATGAACGATCTAAACGCAAAGGACGCAAAGTATTTCGCAAAGGGACGCTAAGAGTTGTCCTTTGCGTTCCTTTGCGGATCCCTTTGCGTCCTTTGCGTTAAGAGTACTTGAAGCTAACTCTCAACTAGAACATTAATGGTAACTACTTCAGAACAGTCGAGGATGGCCATCGGAAAGCAGCCACAGGCGAACCTCACTCGCGCTTATTCTTTCGCTGATCTGTCTAGCTATTCACTCAAAGAGCGCGTCCTGATCCGCGGTGCCGATCTCGTTTTCTTCGTACTTATCAAACTGATCTGTGGCACCGTCAAATTCAAAGTCGAAGGTTGGGAAAACTGGGAAGCCGCCTCGCGCGACGGAAAAATTCCGATCTACACGTTCTGGCACAATCGCGTTTTTCTGGCGACCTACTTTTGGCGCCGGCGCCGCATCGTGGTGATGACTTCGCAGAGTTTTGACGGCGAGTACATCGCGCGCTTTATTAAGAGGTTCGGCTATGGTGCGGCCCGCGGCTCGTCCACCCGCGGGGCCACCGGCGCGGTCGTGGAAATGATCCGTCTGATGCGCGCCGGCTGTCCGACTGCGTTCACCATCGACGGCCCCAAAGGACCCAGGTACATAGCGAAGATGGGCGCCGTGTTATTAGCCAAAAAAACCGGTAACCCGATCCTGCCTTTCACAATCACCGCCGAAAGATTTTGGGAAGCAAAGAAAAGTTGGGATGGGTTCCAGGTGCCCAAGCCATTTACACGCGCGCGCGTGGGAATCGCCGCGCCTATCTTTGTCCCGCCAGATGCGGATGACAACGAACTCGAGGCAAAGCGCGATGAGTTGCAGCGAGCGCTTGATGAGCTTAACTGCCGTGGAGAAGAGCAGGAGACGGTGTGAGGTCAGTACCGGGAGCGATAGCGACCGGGTCTCTTAGCCCAACTCGGATTGCCGGAACGCAGCGCCGCGGTCGGTACGGACCCCATAGCCAGACCTCCTCAATTTACGTTTTGGCCCAATACGGTCTACTATCTTTGGGTCGCAACCCCTTAGCATTCTAATCACGATTTACGATTCACGGTTTTCGGTTCACGGAGGTCCGATGATTAACCAGGAACGCATCAAGAATCTTCTGCTTGAGCTTGTGCAGATCGACAGCCACTCGCGCAAGGAACTCGAAGTGGCGCAATGCATCAAGAAGTACTGTGAAGAAATGGGCGCTCAAGTCGAGATCGATGCTGCCGGCGAGGCCGTCGGCGGCAACACCGGCAATGTCATCGCGCGTTTTCCGGGCACGATTCCAGGCGCCGAATCGATCATGATGAGCGCCCACATGGACACCGTGGTCCCCGGCGAAGGAGTCAAACCGGTTATCGAAGGCGACATCATCCGCACCGATGGCACGACCGTGCTCGGCGGCGATGACAAATCCGGCTGTGCCGTGATAATCGAAGTGATTCGCTGCCTGCAAGAGCAGAACATTCCTCATGCTCCGATCGAAGCAATCTTTTCGATCTGTGAAGAGGTGGGCCTGCTGGGCGCCAAGAACGTCGACGTCTCAAAAATCAAAGCCAAATACGGCATCGTTTTCGATTCAGACGATCCGGGTTTCCTCTTTACAAAAGGCCCTTCGTCCAACCACATGGAGTTTCGCATCCACGGTCTGGAGTCGCATGCAGGCGTTGCACCTGAGGAAGGAATTTCGGCGATTAAGATTGCCGCCGAAGGCTTGGCCGCGATGAAACTCGGCCGCATCGATTCTGAAACCACCGCCAACATCGGCCAGATTGAAGGCGGCATGGCGACCAATATCATTCCCAATCTTGTCCTGCTGAAGGGCGAAGCGCGTTCACACAGCGAAGATAAACTGGAAGCCCAAACCCAGCACATGAAGAAGTGCCTGGAAGACGCCGCCTCTAAATACGAAGTGACCGTCGCCGGCAAGACCACTAAAGCTTCAGTCGAATCGCACGTCGAACGCGACTACTCTTCGATGGACGTGCCCGACAGTTCGCACGTGGTCCAACTGGTAATCAAGGCGGCACAACGCATGGGCCTCGACGTTAAGACGATGGCGTCGGGCGGCGGCTGTGACGCAAACGTCTTCAATCGCCGTGGGATCGAATGCGCGAACCTGGGCACCGGGATGCGCGCGATTCATACTGTGAAGGAATGGCTCGACGTGAAAGACATGTACGCCGCGGCTGATATGACGCTGGAGATCATGAAGTTGAACGGCGAGCTGGCGACGAAGTAATGGAGCGCAGGCATCTTGCCTGCGGTCCGCCGGCATCTTGCCGGCTCTTTAAAACGCGAGCAGGGATACTCGCGAACCGCCGACAGGATGATGGCGCTCCATTCGGTGGCAGAGAAAAGGTTATGTTTCGATCGAGCCTCATTGTCCTCGTGATCTCGATTCTGAGCGGCTTGCTCGCTCTGCCTGCTCCAGCCCAGCAACAGCCGGCTAAATCCACTCCGACAGACTTGGCAATAGAGATCGTTACCGGCGAGCACCCGCACCTACTCCCGTTTCCGGTGTCATCATCGGAAGGCGGATACAGCGAAATCGGTCCTCCTCCCAAGCGGCCGGACTGGAAGCCGGCCCAGGACACCGCGCCGTTGACTCGCATTAGGATTCGCCCGCTACGCGAGCGCGATGGCGTCAGCATTAAGATTGGGGCTGTCTTCGATGATTCGTATCCGGCCGAGTCACCCGGTCCAAAGTATGGCGAGAAAGAGCAAACCATCGCATCTTATTTCGCGCGCGAAGGCGAGACGGTCACGATTAGCGAAACGGAGCGCTTCGGTTTCGAGCCCCTGGTGCTTCGAGTGGTGAAGTACCAGCCCAAGCCGGTTTCCGAGCCGGCGCCGCCTGTCTTGCCTGAAGTAGTTAATCCACTCAAGTCGGTCGGCTTCGTGGACCTGCAAAGCGAAGAACCCGCGTCTCACTCTTACAAATTGATGCTGCAAAACCTTTCCGCGAAGAGCATCGTCGCGCTCACTATTGGAATCCAGCACAGCCACACCGAAACCATCGACGGTGCGGGGAAACCACTTGTGCTGCCGGGTGAGACATTGAAAACTTCGGTCGGCGCCGCGGACAATATTGGTCCGGATACGTTGCGGCCAACGATAGTGATTCAGACTGTGCTGTTTGAGGATGGCAGCTACGAAGGTGATGTCGTGACTGCTGCTGAGATGGCCGCCCGATCAAAAGCACGACAGATACAATTCTCGCGCTGCCTGCCGCTGTTGCAGGGAATACCGGATCAGCCGGCCCAGGAAACCATCAGAGCGATTCAGGAAGTTAAGGCCGCCGTCGAGAAATTTCGCATCGACGTCGATGGTTCGCTTGTAGAGGGCTTGCAGGCTCAGTTTCCGCTGTTACCCAAAGCCAACGGCAAAGCGTGGTTAGCATCGATATTGCTGGAGGGGCTGAAGAGCGGCCGGCATCATGCTGTTTACCTCCTCAACGATCTGGAAGCAAAGCGTGCGCGCAATCCGGAAGGCTTTGATCTCAATCAATCCCTAACAGCCTTGAGAGAACGAGCTGCCAGGCTCGCCGGCAATCAATAGATTTCGCGCAATACCGGCGACGGATCATCACTCGTCGGGACCGAATGCCAAGACTTCCTGACTGCTCCCCTACGCGGAAAAGGCTAAGTGATCAATAATCACCATTGAGATCCTTTTGGATAACGATGGCAATTCGCTGGACCCACATCACAATTAACTGCAGCGACATCGACGCTTCTGTCGACTTTTATACTTCGCTCTGCGGTCTTTCGATCGTTCGCGATCGCCGTCTTGAGGGCCGTCACAATGTTTGGCTAGGTCCCGCTACACCGCCGGGAGAAGATCCGGTCTTTGTTTTGGTGATCGTCCAGGATGAAGTGAAAGCCCGCCTCGATCACTTCGGTTTTCAATGCGACAGCCGGAAAGAAGTTGATCGGATTGTTGAGTTGGCGCGGCAACGGAATATTTTGGTCCAGCCTCCGATAGATGCGGGCGGTGTGGTCGGGTACTTTGCGATGGTGAGCGATCCGGACGGTCACATTGTGGAATTCACAGCTGGTCAACCGTTGAAGGGTTTGTGATGGGATCTGAGCAAGTTAGAACTGCATGAATGAAGCGTCTCCACAGGTTATCGTTATTGCCGGCCCCAATGGCGCGGGAAAAACCACGCTCGCGCCATTTCTCTTGCGCGATCAGTTAGGTGTGCTCGAATACGTGAACGCCGATCCAATCGCGCTCGGTCTTTCGGGTTTTGATACGGGCAGCGTGGCGTTCGAAGCCGGACGTGTGATGCTCAGGCGGTTACAAGATCTTTCGGAGCAAAGCCGAACCTTCGCGTTTGAGACGACACTTGCGGCAAGGTCATATGCTCGCTGGATTTCAGGGTTGCATGATCGCGCCTACCGATTTCAACTTAGCTTTGTTTGGCTGCGAAGCGCGGATCTAGCGGTTGAGAGAGTTCATGCCCGAGTGCGGGCCGGCGGGCACCACGTAGCCGAAGAGATCGTTCGCCGAAGATACGATAAGGGCCTTAGAAATTTGTGGAAACTGTATATGCCATTGGCGGACGCTTGGTCTGTATACGATAATTCATCGTCGCCTGAACCGGTCTTATTGGCATCTGGTGGCAGGGCGCGCTCGGTGGAAGTGATTGAACCTAAATGTTGGGAAGACTTCATTAGAACAAATTTATGAAGAACCACCCGAAGGCCGTGCTGACTGACGACTACTTTGCGACAAATGCAAAGGAGATCGAAAGAGTATTTCGGCTCGCTGTTTATGACGCCCTGCGGACGCACAAGCGCCTCGGCAATTCTATCGCTACCTGGAAAGACGGCAGAGTAGTCATTGTCCCTCCCGAAGAGATTGTTATTCCCGCTGATGCCTCAGAAACAAACGAATAATACGGAGCCGGTTCATCGCGCCGGTCATGTCGCCCTCATCGGCCGGCCGAACGCGGGCAAGTCAACGCTGCTCAATCGGCTCGTCGGCGAAAAGATCGCGGCCGTTTCCAACAAGCCGCAAACAACTCGCTTCAAGATTCTCGGGATAGTCACGCGGCCCGACGGACAGATTGTGCTGGTGGATACGCCCGGTGTGCATAAGCCGGGATATGAACTCAATCGCCGCATGATGACCGCAGTCCACGATGCTTTGCTGGGCGTCGATCTGGTTTGCTTGATTCGTGACGCATCAGCGGATACTGGGAATGGCGATCGCTTTGTGCTCGATCTCGTTAAGCAGTCCGGAAAGCCGGCGTTGCTCCTTCTTAACAAGACCGACAAAGTGAAAGATAAATCGCAACTGCTGCCGCTGATCGAGTGGTACCAAAGCGAGCATGAATGGCTGGCCGCTGTGCCCATCTCAGCTTTGAAGGGCGATCAGATCGAGCAGTTGCTGGCTGAGATGACAAAGCATCTGCCCGAAGGTCCGCCATTATTTTCGGACGATGAATTAACCGATCAGTCGATGCGGGCTTTGGCTTCGGAAATTGTGCGCGAAAAAATCCTCGAAACCACAGGCGAAGAGATTCCTTACGTGACGGCAGTGGTGACCGAGCGCTTTCAGGAAGTGCGCGAAGATTATTCGCGTATCTACTGCACGATCTTTGTCGAGCGGGATTCGCAGAAGAAAATCATCATCGGCCACGGCGCGCAACGCCTGAAAGAAATCGGCATCCGCGCGCGTCACGATATTGAAGGCCTGCTGGGCCATCCGTGTCACCTGGAACTCTTCGTCAAAGTCGAAAAAGACTGGCGCGAGCGCGCGCACCTGCTCGACGAAATGGGAATCAAGCAGTGAACGATGACGCGAAGACCTGGCACGCCGTGGACGCGATCGCGATCCGCGAAGCGTCCGAAGCGATCGGGTACGGCCTGATGGAGGCCGGCGCGGATGGTACGGAAACGAACGACAGCGGTGCGAACGTGATCGTGAGCGGCTATTTCGCCGACACACCTGAAATAGAAGCGGTGAGGTCGGCCCTACTCGAAGCGCTGCGAATTTACAGTTTTGAATCGACTTCATTAATCGATCTGAAAACTCGAGCGGTCCCCGATCGCGATTGGCTGGCAGAATGGAAGAAAGGCTGGCAGCCGGTCGAAGTTGGCCGTTTCATCGTCGCGCCGCCATGGAGCGAGATCACGGCCGCGCCGGCGCGCATCGTTATTCGCATTGAACCCGGCATGGCTTTTGGCACCGGCACGCACGAAACGACGCGCCTGTGTCTGAAAGCGATCGAGAAATATTTTCGCGGCGGCAGTTTTCTTGATGTGGGCACCGGCACGGGCATCCTGGCTATTGCCGCCGCGAAAATGTCTCTCGACGCGAGGGTCGAAGCCGTTGACACCGACGCCGAAGCGGTTGAGATTGCTCGCGAAAATGCGCGGCTGAACGGCGTTGGCAGACAAATTGACTTCCGGGCGGGCAGCGTCACGGAAGAGACATCTTCTGCTGATCTGGTCTGCGCAAATCTTACCGCGCCGGTAATCGTTGAGCTGCTGCCGTCGCTTTTAGGCGCGACCTGCGGGCGTCTGGTGCTGTCAGGCATCCTGGCTGAACAGAGCGAGCTGGTGCAGTCGCGCTTGCTGGAACTCGGGGCCGATAGTTTTGAAATCGATCAGGACGGTGAGTGGATCGCGCTGGTCGTTTAGGGTGGCGATTACTTTCGGGCGGTGGGTCAGCTCCCTCTCCCTTTGGGAGAGGGCTGGGGTGAGGGTGCGAAGCTTAGCGTAGAGTATTTTCTTGATCGGCAGTCGTGTTCCCCAACAACGATGTGCGGTTCAGAGTAGGCCATGCGTTCAGGCCCTCACCCCAACCCTCTCCCAAAGGGAGAGGAGAAAAGAAACAAATGACTCGTCGAAGATTCTTCGCCCTACCTTCAGCTTTCGCGCCCGATGAAAAATCCGTCACGCTGAGTGCGGACGAAACACGGCACGCGCGCGATGTTTTGCGTTTGCAAAGCGGCGATGAGGTCTTCGTCTTTGACGGCGGCGGGCGCGAGTTCCATTGCGCCGTCCAAACCATCAATCGCAATTCGACTGCACTCACTGTGATTGCGGAGGTCGTGCCTGCTCGCCCTGAATCACACCTGCATCTCACACTGGCGATTGCTTTGCTCAAAGGCGAGAAATTTGATCTCGTGATTCAGAAGGCAACTGAGCTGGGCGTCAAACGTATCGTGCCGCTGGACACCGATCGCGCGGACGTTCGGCTGCGGGATAGCGTGGACGCACTAAAACGCGTCGCTCGGTGGCGGCGGATCGCGCTGGAGGCCGCCAAGCAGGCGGGCCGCGCGTATGTTACTGAGATTGCCGCGCCGATTACGTTCAATGTTCTGCTCACGTCCGCCACGCCGGCACTTTCTGACAGCGCTATTCGCGTGATGTTTTCCGAACGCGAAGGCACGTCGTTGTCAGAGGCGACGAATGGTTTCGCCGATGATCCGAAAGAGATCGTCGCGGTGGTGGGTCCTGAGGGTGGTTGGACCGACGAAGAGATTGAACTCGCTCGCTCAGGCGGTTGGAAAATCGTCACGCTGGGCGGGCGCACGCTGCGCGCTGAAACCGCGGGCATCACCGTCGTCGCGCTGTTGCAGCATCGCTTTGGAGATCTGGTCTGAGAGAATCGGTTGCGACTGGCTAAAGCCAAGGGAACAGACAGAAGAGTTTGATCGTTCTCTGATCAGAGACTACGGGAGCCTTTCATATGGGACTAGATGCACAACTGGTAACCGCGCAGGCGCTTATTCACGCGCGGAGCGATCTCGCCCGACGGCTCGGCGTGGATGAACAGGAAATCACTGAAGCGCTGGTTGAACCGGCTGAATTTCCGGACGCGGCGCTGGGCGCGCCGACGGAAGACGAGATGAGTGCGCAAGTGATTACCGCGGGCTGGCGCATTCATCTAAAGGCGAACGATAAGACTTACGAGTATCGAGCAACGGATCGACAGTTGAGGCTACTCAACTTCAACGGCGAGAATTATCGGATCTAGTTCGCAGTATCGCCTTGAGGCGGAATCCCTGGGTCGCCGCCTGAAGGAACTCCAAACGTTCACGTAAGAGTTAGCTATGTCACGCAATAACATCTGGGTTCATGTATCGATCGCTTTGACGCTGGTTCTGATCGCGGCGCTCGTGGGCGGTGTGCGCCACTGGCGCAGAGCGCCGCAACGCTCAAGTCAGCCGGTGTCGCGTCCGGAACCCACGCCTGACAGTGGGGAGGATGACGCGAACGAATCGGATGACGCCGGCAACGCTGAAGTGCTGGTGCGTTTTCGCCCGGGCACGACGCGCGAGGCGATCGATCGCATCGTCGCGCAGTTCCATGACCAGGTTGAGGATCGAATTGAATCAGTCGACGGTTTGGATGTGATCGAAGATGAAGACGGCAAGAGCGCAGCTGATGTGGTGGGACAGTATCGTGCGCTGGCTGAGGTCGAATACGCCGAAGTCAACAGCGAGATCACGCTTGATCATGAAGATGCCGGCGGCAAGCATGTACATGCCAACGACGAAATGTTCTCTCGGCAATGGGGGTTGGCGAACAACGGCGCGAACGGCGGCAAAGCGGGCGCGGACATCAGGGCGATGTGGGCCTGGGCTGTCACCAAGGGCAGCGACCAGATTGTAGTTGCGGTGATCGACAGCGGAGTGGACTATACGCATCCCGATCTCGTCAGAAACATTTGGACCCGTCCGGAAATCATCAAGGCTTATCATGACGACGATCTGACATCCGCTGACGGGATCGATGACGTGCACGGCCTGAATCTTGTCGATGACGATGGTGACCCGATGGACACGAACGGGCACGGCACGCATTGCGCCGGCATCATCGGCGCCGAAGGCGACAACGGCATCGGGATCGCCGGTGTTAACTGGAACGTAAAGATCATGCCGCTGCGATTCATGGACGGTGACGGCGCGGGAACGACCAAAGACGCGATCGAAGCAATCAACTACGTCATCGATCGCAAGCGCGCCGGTGTGAACGTGCGGGTGATTTCGGCGAGTTGGGGATCGACGGCCAGGTCGCGCGCGCTCGAAGACGTGATCCGCAAAGCCTATGACGAGGGCATTCTTTTCGTGGCTGCGGCAGGCAACGCCAACGCAGACAATGATCAAACGCCGCATTATCCGTCGAGCTATAACCTGGGTAACGTGGTCAGCGTGGCGGCGCTGAATCGCAACGATCAATTGGCATCCTTCTCAAACTACGGCGCTAAGTCCGTAAACGTCGCCGCCCCGGGTGAAGAGATCTTGAGCACCTGGCTCGATCATGGCTTTAGTGAAAAGAAAGGCACGTCGATGGCGACGCCGTTTGTAGCCGGCGTGGCTGCTTTGATTCTGTCGCAGAATCCGAGAATGTCTGTCGATGATTTGCGCGCTAAGCTTTTGAAGTCGGTCGATCCTATTCCTGCTTTGAAAGGTAAAGTTTCGAGCGGCGGTAGGATTAATGCGGCAAAGGCGGTGGGAGCAGAGTGATGCCGAGTCTTAAGCGTGCACGTGTAGAGTGGAATACAAAAACTCTGGCGCGAAGTCGGCGCCGTTTGCCCACACAATGGTGTGGTATTCAGGGTGCACAATAAACAACTTGAAGTAGTCCCTGTTCTTTAGCGGTTCGAAAACCTCACCGTATAGTTCATCCTTGAGATCAACTTCACCTTCGGTTCCGTCCTGGAACTTCAGCCAAATTACGTAGTCCTTAACGTGTTTCGCTTCGATGATTCTTACCATTGTTTTTACTCCAGTGGTGAAATGGTGTTCAACGGCCTGCGTTGACGCGCGAGTTCCCAATTCTCAAGTAGCCCTTCTTTGTGTAAAGCCTGCCATTCATGCACCAGACGCAAAGCTCGCGCGGGGAATCGTCCATTTACTAACCCGTCCCTGATCGAAACTTGAACATCATACTCGCCATAGGTCGCATGGAAATGTGGTGGTCCATGCTCTCGGTAGAACATTGTAATGACAATACCCAGGAATCTACTAACCTCTGGCATAACCAGATTCTACCTGGGCGTGCAAGTACGATTATTTGCAACGAACCGTACGAGTGATTCCCACTATTGCCGCGACACCACGGCAATTCGATCGCCCTTCGGACTAACCGCGATGCGCGTGATGTTTTTCAAACCCGCGCTGGAAAATTCCGCCAGCTCTACCCAGGCATAATCCGATTTCTTCCGCTCGAAAAGCTTCGCACCGTTTGCCATCAAGAGCACGCCCGCAGGCGTCCACGCATAGTCTTCGGCGCCGGGAAATGTTTTGATGAACGTCGCCACCGCGCGCGTTTTCAGGTCGAAGGTTTTGATCAGCCACTCCTGATCGGAAACCTTGTGCACGAAACTGAATTTGTTCTCATGCGGCACGCGTCGCAAAATTCGACCGGGATTTTCCGTAATCACCTCAGCTTTTCCAGTCCGCAGATCCACCAACTGCAACGTATTCGGTTTACCTAAAATAAAAAGCGCCAACGTTTCATCGTCGACCCATAGGTGATAACCGACCGGCTTAATCTTTTCCAGGATCAATGATGGCGCTCCGCCCGCGAGCGGAAACTTCCAAAGTCTTTGCGTCCCATCCGCTTCCACGCGCACCACGGAAATAGACTTTTCATCGGGCATCAACGTCGGCGAGTACTCGCTCTCAGGCGTGTTAGTAACCTGAGTCGTCGCGGCCTCGCGAATTTCGTAGCGAAAGATGTCGGCCTGCTTGTCTCTGATAGATGTATAAAGAATGCTCTTGCCGTCAGGCAGGAACGAAGGCTGATTGTTATAGCCGGCCCAGGCGGTGATTTTCAACGGCTGGCCCAGCTTCAAGTGGCCGCCGGGCGTGGTGCGCAGGTCAATCAAGAAAATGTCCGTCGCCGGTGGCGCAGGTGTCGGCGAAGGTGATGGCGTTTGAGAAGAACCTGTTGCGAAGAAAGCGAAAACCGCGAGACACGAATAGACAAGCCGGATAAAGTCACGTTTCATGGCGACGAGATTAGCTCAGCGAACCCGGAATTAGAAGGCCTCGGTTACAGAACCCCGACTCGTCGGGGTAGCGACCAAGTGCAGGCATCCTATTTGAGCGCGAGCTGGCCTGATCCCGGCGAGACATCTTGAGTTGAGCTTTGACCTCCCCACGGGCTCCTGTAACTTGCGCACCCGCCCCACCCTGTGTGATTATTGGTTCATGAATGCAATCATTCACAACCCCCATCATCTTGCGAGGAGATAAAGAGTGAAAGCGGAGTTAGCGCAGTTAATAGCTTTGCAGAACGCTGATACTAATATAAGAAGACTACAGGCAGACATAGAAAGCATTCCTGAAAGGCGCGCCGAGATCGAAAGAGAATTCGATCAGCGCGCCTTTGAAATTCGCGGGCTGGAAGAGCAGCGCGATAATGCCCGCAACGAAAAAGCCCGCCTGGAAGCTGAAATCTTCGAACAAAAACAACGCGCCGAACGCGGCGATCGAAACCTGATGGCCGCCAAGAAGCCCGACGAATACACGGCCGCAATTCGCGAAGCAGACGCTGCGCGCAAACAGATCTCAGCCTTAGAGACACAGATCCTCGAGCAAATGGAAATCGCTGATCAGGCTGAAAAAGATCTGACCGAACGCGCCCCGGAAGTCGAGAAACTGCGGCTGGACATGGAAGCGCGCTTCAAAGCCTTCGACGAACAGGTGCGGACGCAACAGCAGCAAGTCACGGTGGCGATCGCCGAACGCGAGCGTTTGACGAGCGAACTTCCCAAGGCGACCAGCGCGCTTTACAAACGAATCGCCGCGCGGATTCGCGACGGAGTGGCGATGGCCGAAGCTCGGAATGGCGCCTGCACCGCTTGCCACATGTCTCTGCGCCCGCAGATCATGGCCGACGTACGTCGCGGAGCGGAAGTGATCACCTGCGACAACTGCAATCGGATTCTTTACTATGCGCCCGCCAACGCCGCGCAACCCGTCGGGGCTGCTTAAGCGGTTACGGAATCGGGAGCGGTAGCGACCGGGTCATAGACTCAAGCGGGTTTGTAACGTAGCTCTACCCGCTTGCTACCGCAAGCGGTTCCGTACCTTCGCGCTAACAAACCAAACACACTCGGCAAGAAAAAGAGGGCGGATAAGTCCGCCCTCAATACTTACCTTTCCAAAGGTCGCGCGCCAATAGCGGTTTCGCGCTGGCGCGCTCTGGCGGACAGGGATGTCCGCGTTCCATTCGGCTTATTTCTTCTTCAAGGTGACGTGCACAGGCTCGCCGAGCTCTCCGGCCGGCACATACAATTCCTGCGGTCGAAAACCTTTGGCCTTAACTTTAAACTTAAGACTCCCCATGTGAATCGGCAGTAGCGCGATACGGCCGTTCGCGTCGGTCTCTCCCCAGCTCTCGCAGAAAAAACCGTCTGAACGGGTTGATTCTAGTTTGACGTAGGCGTTTCTGATAGGATTGCCTTTCTCGTCAAAGACTCGAACCTCGGCGCGGCCGATGCCGTTGGGCGCTTTTGGTGCGATGCCCTGGCTGGGTGGAGTTTCATTGTTTCGCGATGGTTCCTGAGCGAGAGCGATCGAAAACGAAGCGACAATAATAAAAAGCACTGAAAGAACTTTCACCATAATCTAAACTCCTGATTGACCAGTGATACCGGTGCAATTTGTGGTTTCGATGACGATTGACTCAGATTTTCAACGATGGGATTTGATCTCGGGGCTTTCACTTAACTGACCCTGGGGGGAGTTCCCACGGCCAACGAGCTAAGATCGATTATACGCTATTGGCCTAAAGGTTTGGAAGAATTTTGTCATGGAAGTAGTTAACTTGCGGATCTGGATCCGCGCTTGCGAGAGACGCAGAGTTAAAGAACTGGTGCCCACAGTTTTGAGCAAGCTAAAAGGAGAATACTGATGCTCGGTTTTTCAATTACACAACTCATAGTGTTGCTTTTAATCGCTGGTGTTTGCGGCGCGGTCGGCCAGGCGATCGGCGGTTACACGCATGGCGGGTGTCTGGTTTCTATCGCGCTGGGATTTATCGGCGCGCTCTTGGGTTCGTGGATGGCCGGGTATTTCCATCTTCCCGAACTCGTCGTCATTCCGGTGGGCGGAATGAAGTTCCCAGTGATCTGGTCGATTATTGGCGCAGCCTTGTTCGTGGCTTTGATAAATCTGATCAGCCGGCGGCGGTACTGACTTTTCATTTAGAGACTAAGGCGCATCACGTGCTTCGCGGTGTTGATCGATCCACCAGGCCAGGGGGATCAGCAACGCTGCGCAGAGTGTAGCAATGCCGAGTTTCCTAACGCTCTGTGGGGGCGGCGGACCGAACGCCGCCGCCGCGTAGGCCAGCAGCAGCACGCCGACGAGTCCCCAGAACGCATACAGCCCAACTTTATCTTTCGGCTTTGTTTGTTGTTCGTAGAGCCAAACGCCGGCCGCGAATAGAACGAGCTCGACCGCAATCGCCGCCCAACGATGGTTCCACAATCCAAGTCCAACCAGACGCGAGCCCCCGGCGTAAAACGGCAGGTCGGGCCGGTGCACAATGTAATCCATCACCCAGTGACTGATGACGCCCATCCAGATAACAATCGCGCCCTCTCCGTAACGAGTGAAGCCATAGTAGATCGCGGCGAAGAGCGTCGCCCATCCGGCCACAGCCAGCAGGCCATGTGAAATTGGATATGAATCGAAAGCCAGCCGCAGAAATGGATTCGCGTTGGGCTCTACCGTGACGTGTTCCCACCCCAGCAGAAGAAAAATCGGCCAGAGAAGATCGAGCAGGATCGGCGCCGCAATCAGCACCCCGAGTGAAGCGCGCGGCGCCAGTTTCTTCGACGCCAGACCGACTGCATAGTGACCAATGAACATTTTGTGTAAGCGCCATGCTATCATCTAATCGCAAATTGCTCTCACTTTTTCGCCGTGTGGTTTGAAAAAATCTGCTCATCTCGCTAAAGTAACCTCACCAGCTTAATAACTGAGAACAGTTTTTTCCGAAAGCGTTTAGAGACGGGATGTTTTCCGTCTGTTGGCAGCGATGAGCGGACAGGTACGTCCGCCAATGAAAACTTTTCGCAGCGGCAAATGCCACAGATTTTCCGTCACAGCACGAACTATCTGGCGCGGGCCACGATTTATGGCGCCATCTTTATTCTGTTCGCGGCCCTCTGGGTCACGGCAGAGATCACTCGCTCGGGATGGAACACCGGCCAGTGGATCGAGCGCCAACAACCAATCCAATTCAGTCATAAGCACCACGTCGGCGATGACGGTATCGATTGCCGCTATTGCCACACGTCCGTCGAGACAGCGGCCTCCGCCGGCATTCCAGCCACGGCCGTGTGCATGAATTGCCACAAACAGATTTGGGCCGACAGCCCATACCTGGAACCGGTGCGCGCAAGTTTCAAGACGGGCAAGCCATTGGAATGGATTCGCGTGCACGACTTGCCGGACTTTGCCTATTTCAATCACGCAATTCACGTCAACAAAGGGGTGGGCTGTTCGACCTGTCATGGCCGGATCGATCGGATGCCGGTGGTGTCGCAGGCGAATTCGTTGCAGATGGAATGGTGCCTTGAGTGTCATCGCAGTCCGGAAAACTACGTGCGACCAAAAGAGAAGGTCTTCGACATGGAGTGGCGTCCGCGAAATAGTACCAAGGGCGAGATCGCCGAAGGTATTGAGTTGAAAAAGAAGTATCACATTCAGGAGCCAAACGTTTTGACGAGCTGTTCGACCTGTCATCGTTAGTGGCACAGACTTCAGTCTGTGTTTTTTGGCTGAGTAGTCACAGACTGAAGTCTGTGCCACTGGATTGATTAATGGATAACGATCGTCACATAAATTTCAAGCTGCTCCGCGACCGCATTCTTGGCGCCGGGAGCGCGGACGTCCCGTCCGCATCTTCGGGCAAGCAGTACTGGCGCAGTCTGGAAGAACTCGCCGATTCCCCACTCTTCGAAGAATTCGTCCAGCGCGAATTCCCACAACAAGCCGAAGAGTGGAACGATCCCGTCGAGCGCCGCACGTTCTTGAAGTTGATGGGCGCGTCGCTGGCGCTGGCGGGTCTGAGCGGCTGTGTAATTCAACCGCCTGAGAAGATCGTTCCTTACGTCAAGCAGCCCGAAGAAGAAGTCCCGGGCAAGGGTCTCTATTTCGCCACGGCGTTTTCGTTGGGCGGCATCGCGACGCCGCTACTGGCGCGCAGCAACGAAGGACGGCCAACCAAGCTCGAAGGCAATCCCGATCATCCGAACAACCGCAACAGCGATCCCAATGATAAGGGGTCCAGTGCGACTGACATTTTCTCTCAGGCATCAATTCTCACTCTTTACGATCCCGATCGCTCGCAGACTCCGCTGTATCGCGGCGAAACGCGCGCCTGGACAACGTTCGTCGCCGAAATTCGAGGAGCAATTCAAAAAGAAGGTGATGGACTGAAAGCTAAGAAAGGCGCTGGCCTGCGCTTCTTAACTGAAACGATCACCTCGCCAAGCCTGGCCGCGCAAATGAAGTCGATCCTCACTGATTTGCCGGAAGCGAAGTGGCATCAGTACGAACCCGCGAACCGCGACAACGCGCGCGCCGGCGCGATGATGGCGTTCGGTCAACCGGTCAATACGATCTACGACTTCAGCAAAGCGGATCGCATTCTGTCGTTGGGTTCAGACTTTCTGGCGTGCCTGCCGGGTTCGTTGCGTTACGCGCGCGACTACGCGGCCAAGCGGCGCATCAGCGGCGACAAGAGTGAGATGAACCGGTTGTATGTCGTTGAGAGTACGCCGACGACGACAGGTGCGAATGCGGATCATCGGTTTTCAGTTCGACCAAGCGAGTTCCAAGCGCTCTCCCTTAAATTGCTTGAGTTAATTCAGATTGAGAAGTTAAAGCCTCCGGCATCAACAATGCGGCCGATTGTAGGTACTCAACCAGACACCCCTTCTGGCTGGATCGCTCGCGACTTACTCGAAAATAGAGGGAAGAGTCTGGTCATCGTCGGCGACGATCAGCCGCCGATTATTCACGCCCTCGCGCATCAGATGAACAACGATCTCGGCAATGCAGGCAAAACAGTCTTCTACACCGATCCAGTCGAGGCTAACTCAGTCGATCAAACTCAGTCGCTGCGCGAACTCGTCAACGACATCGACGGCGGCAAAGTCGAGACGTTGATCATCATCGGCGGCAATCCGGCTTACAACACGCCGGTTGATCTGAGGCTTGATCTGAATCGACTGAGCAAAGTTAAGCTGCGCGCGCACCTCAGTCTCTATAACGACGAAACTTCCGACATTTGTCATTGGCATATTCCGGCCACGCATTACCTGGAGTCGTGGGGCGACGCGCGTTCGTACGACGGCACGGTCACGATTGTGCAGCCTCTGATCGCGCCGCTTTATGAAGGCCGGACGGCGTCTGAAGTGCTGGCGCTGTTTTCAGAGAATTACGATCGCAAGCCGTACGATATTGTGAAGGAGTACTGGCGCGGCCAGCCGACGATCGTCAATTCGAGTGCGACAACGCCAGGCGCAGGCACGATGCCTGCGAACCGCCCGCAGGATGCGGGCGCTCCAACGGCCTCTCCAAATGATTTTGAAGCGTCGTGGCGCAGGTGGCTGCACGACGGCTTCATCCCCAATACCGCGCTGCCGACGAAAGCGGCTACGCTGAAGTCAGACCTAGCACCGCTCACAGTTGATCCGGGTGCCGGGATGGCACCGCCACCAGGATACGAAGTCCTCTTCCGCACCGACCCGACGATCTATGATGGCAGCTTTGCCAACAATGGCTGGTTGCAGGAACTGCCCAAGCCTTTGACCAAGATCACCTGGGACAACGTTGCGCTTGTCAGTCCTAACACTGCCAAAAAGCTGGGCGTGGCTGAGCAGAACTACGAACAAGAGAAAAAAGGCCGCGAAGCATTGGTCGATACCATCAAGCTGACGCATCGCGATTACACAATCAGCAAACAGGTTCCGATCTGGGTGATGCCTGGTCAGCCTGACGATGTGATCACGATTCATCTTGGTTTTGGTCGCACCAGGGCAGGACGTGTCGGCACAACCACCGAAGTCGAGCCGGATTCGCGACTGCCAAATGGCGGCTTTAACGCTTACGAGATTCGCTACTCGGATGCGCCGTGGGCGACAGCCGGCGTTTCGGTGAGCAAGACCAACGAACAATTTCAGATCGCTTCGACCCAGACCCACTTCTTGATGGAAGGCCGGGATATCCTGCGCGAAAGCTCACTCGAAGAATATCAAAAAGAGAAAGACCATCTGCGCGAAGAAGCGGAGAAACAAAAGAAGGAAAACCGCGAACTCTCTCTTTATCCTGAGGTCGATTACAAAAACCAGGGCAATGGTTACGCGTGGGGCATGTCGATCGACTTGAACAGTTGTGTCGGTTGCAACGCCTGCACGATCGCCTGCCAGTCGGAAAACAATATTCCGATCGTCGGTAAAGAACAGGTGGTCCGCAGCCGCGAGATGAGTTGGATTCGCATTGATACTTACTACAAAGGCAACGACGTTAATAAAGCTGAGGGGCCTTTCTTTCAACCCGTGCCCTGCATGCATTGCGAGAACGCCCCGTGCGAACCTGTCTGTCCAGTACATGCCACAGTGCACAGCGCCGAAGGCTTGAACGACATGGTCTATAACCGCTGTGTGGGGACCAAGTACTGTTCGAATAACTGTCCGTACAAAGTGCGCCGCTTTAACTTTTTCCTTTATCAGGATTGGGAGACGCCGACGTATCAGTTGATGCGCAACCCGGATGTGTCTGTGCGCAGCCGCGGCGTGATGGAGAAATGCACCTACTGCGTGCAGCGAATTCAGTCGGCGAAGATTCAATCCGAGATCGAAGGCCGCCAGGTGCACGACGGCGAGATCGTTACTGCCTGCCAGTCAGTCTGTCCGACTGAGGCAATTGTGTTTGGCAACATCAACGATCCCAATAGCAAGGTGTCGAAATTGAAAGCGCTGGATCGAGATTATTCATTGCTGGGTGAACTGAATACTCGGCCGCGCACGACGTATTTGTCGGCGCTGCGGAATCCGAATCCGGAAATTAAGTCGGAATAGGTCGGATAGGTCCTATAGGACATATGGACGAACCACGCGACGATCGCCACACATCAATCCACGCGACCCACGCGGTCGTGGGATCTGAGCTGACCTTTGGCTCAGTCACCGACAAGATCAGCGCGATCGTTTTGAAGCGTAAGACGCCGATCTGGTGGTTCGTCGGCTTTGCGATCTCGTTCGCTCTTTTCCAACTGATGCTGCTCACGATCACGAACATGCTCTTTAAGGGCATCGGTCTGTGGGGCGTGAATATTCCCGTCGGTTGGGGCCTGGACATTCTGAACTTCGTCTGGTGGATCGGCATCGGCCACGCCGGAACTTTGATTTCGGCCATTCTGCTTTTGCTAAGACAGAAATGGCGTACCTCGATCAATCGGTTCGCGGAAGCCATGACGTTGTTTGCGGTCGCGCAGGCCGGCGTCTTCCCGCTGATGCACCTGGGCCGTCCGTGGCTGGGCTACTGGCTGTTTCCGTATCCGAATACGATGGGGATCTGGCCGCAGTTTCGCAGCCCTCTGATGTGGGACGTGTTCGCGGTTTCAACTTACGCCACGGTGTCCGCCCTATTTTGGTTCGTTGGTTTGATTCCTGACTTTGCGACGCTGCGCGATCGCGCCAACAGTAAAGCGTTCAGGTTGATCTATGGCATGTTGGCGATGGGCTGGCGCGGCTCCGCGCGGCACTGGCACCGTTACGAGACGGCTTATCTTTTGCTCGCCGGGCTGGCGACGCCGCTGGTGCTGTCGGTACACACGATCGTCAGTTTCGATTTTGCGGTCGGCATCATTCCCGGCTGGCATGCGACGATTTTTCCGCCCTACTTTGTGGCGGGCGCGATCTATGCAGGCTTTGCCATGGTGCTGTTGCTGACGATCCCGCTGCGCAAAGTTTTCGGGCTGGAAAGTTTCATCACGATGCGCCACATGCACAACATGGCCAAGGTCATGTTGGCGACGGGGTTGATAGTGGTTTACGGCTACATGATAGAGGCGTTCTTTGGCTGGTACAGCGGCAATCAATACGAACGGTTCATGATTTGGAACCGCATGCACGGGCCTTACTCGTCGTACTACTGGGCGCTGATCCTTTGCAACGGAGTGACGCCGCAGTTGCTGTGGATCAAGAAGCTTCGTTCGAAGTTGCTGGTGCTGTGGCTGATCTCTCTGGTGGTCAGCATCGGCATGTGGCTCGAGCGCTTCGTGATCGTGGTCACCAGTCTGCATCGAGATTTTTTGCCGTCGTCGTGGGGCTTTTATTCACCGAGCCAGTGGGATTGGGCAATGTTCATCGGCACGATCGGTTTCTTCTTTGCTCTGCTGTTTCTGTTTATTCGCTTCCTGCCGATGATTTCGATTTTCGAGATGAGAACGATCCTTCCCGAAGCGGAGGTAGACGAGGGATAGGTCCAATAGGCCCTATAAGTCCTATATGGCAAAAGCCAAGACACCAAAGCTCTACGGCGTTATGGCCCAGTTCGATAATCCGAGCGCGCTGGTCGCGGCGGCGCGCGAGACCTATGCCGCCGGCTACCGGCAAATCAACGGCTACTCGCCGTTTCCGATTGAAGAACTTTCGGACGCGATTGGATTCAAACGCACCACTCTGCCGTTGATTGTGCTGGCTGGCGGGATCATTGGCGCCGTCGGCGGATTTTTCATGCAGTACTGGATGGAAGTGATCGACTATCCGATCAATGTCGGCGGCAAGCCTTTCAATAGTTGGCCGGCGTTTATTCCGATTACGTTTGAATGCACTATTTTGTGCGCGGCGTTCGCGGCCGTGTTCGGCATGCTGGCGCTGAACAAGCTGCCGCAGCCTTATCATCCGGTCTTCAATGCGCCGAACTTTGCGCTGGCGACGCGCGACAGTTTTTTTCTGGTGATCGAATCAAAGGACCCAAAATTCGATCACGACGAAGCGATGCGGTTTTTGAAGGGTCTGGAAGCACGGGATGTTTGTGATGTTGAGTTCTGAAAGAAAAGTGGGCAGTGGGCAGTGGGCGGTGGGCAGGCGCGCGCGTGCAACGATTGCGCGCGGGTTATCGCGACGTCGAACGCTCCTGGTTTTACTGCTCACTGCTCACTGCACACTGCTCACTGCTTCCTGTCGCCGCGATATGCAGGACCAACCAAAGGCGATCGCTTATCGCGAAAACGCTTTCTTCCGCGACGGCCTTTCATCGCGGACTTTGATTCCGGGCACGGTGCCGCGGGGTTATCTGCGCGCCGATCGCGAATTCTATCTGGGGAAGAAAACCAACTCCGGAACCGTCGCCACGGGTCAGCCGGTTGCGACGCAAACGGTCAGCGCGACAACCTCAGGCGCTCCGTCAACCCCCGTGTCTTTGTATCCAGATGATGTCGAGACCTTTCCGATTCCAATTACAAAGAAAGATCTTGAACGAGGGCAGGAGCGTTACGACATTTTCTGTTCAGTCTGTCATGGCGCGACGGGTAACGGCGACGGCATGATCGCGCGGCGCGGCTTTAACAAACCGCTGCCGGCTTCGTATCACCAGGATCGCCTGCGGCAGGCGCCGGTCGGGCATTTCTTTGACGCGATGACGAATGGTTGGGGCGCGATGCCGGCTTATGCGTCACAGATTCCGGTGGAAGATCGCTGGAAGATTGTGGCTTACATTCGCGCTTTGCAGTTGAGCCAGATGCCGGACAGCCAGCGGGCCAGTAGCCCGACCGTCAGGGAGGGCTCAGCAAAACAGAAGTGATTCAAACTGGATACACACCGCCGCGAGAACTGAAGCGCGTGAGCACTGTGGCGCTCGTCGTGGGTGCTTTGTTCTTTGCTCTCTTCGGCCTTGGATTACTAATCGATCGTACGCAGTTCTTTCATGCTTATCTGGTGGGATTCATCTTTTGGATCGGACTCACGGTAGGCAGTATGGCGCTTTTGATGTTGCAGCATCTGACGGGCGGCGCCTGGGGCTTGATCATTCGCCGCGTGCTCGAAGCCGCCAGCCGCACCCTGCCGCTGATGTTGATTCTGTTCATTCCCATACTGTTGGGCTTGAATCAAATCTATTCGTGGACGAATCGAGCGGAAATGAATCAGGCGCCGGCGCTGCGGGAAAAGGCCGCGCACTACCTGAATCCGGGGTTTTTCACGATTCGGGCCGCGGTCTATTTCGCGATTTGGTTGCTGATGATGTGGCTGTTGAATTCCTGGTCAGTGCAACACGATCGCACCGCGGATCGGCGCTTCGCCAAACGTTTGCAGATGATGAGCGGACCGGGACTGGGCCTCTTGATCATAACGATTACGTTTGCGGCGATTGACTGGGTGATGTCGCTGGATCCAGCATGGTCGTCAACAATCTTCGGGCTGATCTTTGTTGCTTCGTGGAGTTTGAGCGCGCTCGCGTTCGGGATTCTGGTGATGTCGTGGCTGAGCAAGCGCGAACCCATGAATGAGGTAGTGCGCACTTCGCACTTTCACGATTGGGGCAATCTGATGATGGCCCTGGTGATGTTGTGGATGTATTTTGCCTTCTCGCAATACCTGATTATCTGGTCGGCGAACCTGCCGGAAGAAACGACCTGGTACGTCGCGCGCAAGCACGACGGCTGGGGGATCATCGCGCTGGGAATTGTGATCCTGCAATTCATGTTTCCTTTCCTCACGCTGCTGTCGCGCGCGGCCAAGAAGAGTCCGCACAAACTCGGGATGCTGGCGCTGCTGATTCTGATCACGCGCGTGGTGGATGTGGTCTGGCTAATCGAGCCCACCTTTAATCGTGAAGGTTTTCATTTCAGTTGGATGGACATCGTCGCGCCCATAGCCATGGGCGGAATTTGGATTGGGACTTTCGCCTGGCAATTGCAGAAGAGATCATTAATTCCGATCAATGACCCGCAGCTTGAGCAGGCGCTGGCGGCGCACGCCGGGCATTAAGGCGAGTGTTATGACGACGGTTTTGAAACGCAGAGGACGCAGAGGTTTTCGCAGAGGAACGCAAAGGGTTTTCTCTGCGGACTCTGCGCAAACCTCCCCGACCTCTGCGGTAAAGTTTGTAGCGAATTGATATGTCGAACTCGAAACACAACGGACACGCGACCGAAACTCCTGATGTTTCTTACATCAAGAACGTCGATGTCACGCACGAGACGAGCGATGTTCAGGTACCCGGTATCGTGATGTTTCTGGTGGGGCTCTCAGTGCTGACGATCGCCACGTTCCTTTTGGTGTGGTTTTTATTCCGCTCTTTCGAGAGCAAATCAGTTGAATCGCCGCGATCGCCGATGGCCCAAACCGAAAAAGATCGTCTGCCGCCAGAGCCGCGGCTTCAAGGCGCGCCCGGCTTCGCCGAAGATCTCGAAAAAACCACGGCCACTAAGCAGGAGGAACCCGGCAGTGCTATCACCGCCGGCGCCCCCCAACCGAAAGACGCGCTGTATGAGATCAACATCCTGCGCCGGCACTGGAACGACGTGCTGGCGAATGGCCCGGTCGATCAGAGCGGCAAACGCTACGGCATGCCGATCGAGAAAGCTAAGGAAGAGATTTTGCGGCAGGGATTGCCGGTAAGAAAGCAATAGGATCATGGGAAGGTTTTATCGACATCCGTTGAAGTCCGCGGAGCGGACGCGTGAAAATAGCCCAGCGATTTATCGCTGGGTAAAGCGCATTCCTTTGGCAGCTGAGTCCGTGAAGCGGACGGCTGAAAGCCTCGCCAACTCGACCCTAGGCATTATCAGCCGTCCGCTTCACGGACTGCTTGATAACTGGGCCCGTTACCCAGCACTGAAGGGCTGGGCTATTTTCATTCGTCCGCTGCGCGGACTTTCCGCGTCCTCGTTCACACGGCCTGATTATCTAGTTACTGTGCTCTGCCTGCTGCTCACTGCTCACTGCACACTGCTCACTGCCAACGCCCAGCCCGGCGCGCCGCAACCAAACTCGCCGTTGTATGGCGCGCGGACCGAATCCGGACCGGTGTCTACCGGCTTGCCAAAGATTCTGAAGAACGTCGGCATCGATCAGAGATTGAACGAGCAAGTTCCGCTCGATGCAGTTTTCAAGGATGAGCAGGGCCGAGACGTTCGTCTTGGTCAGTTCTTCAACGGCAAGCCGGTCGTTCTGTCGCTCGTCTATTACACGTGCCCGATGCTCTGCAATCAGGTATTGAACGGCATGATGGGTTCGTTCCGGCAGGTGTCTTTCAATATCGGCGAACAATTCGACGTGGTCACGGTCAGTTTTGATCAACGCGAGACGCCGGACCTGGCCGCGGCCAAGAAGAGCACTTACGTCAAGGCTTACAACCGCCCGGGCGCTGAAGCAAACTGGCATTTCTTAACCGGCGACGAAGCCAACATCAAGCGGCTAACTGAAGCAGTCGGTTTTCGTTACGTTTGGGATGAGCAAACGAAACAGTTCGCGCACGCCAGCGCTATTATGGTCCTGACGCCGGAAGGGAAACTCGCACGCTACTTTTACGGCATCGACTATCCGCCGCGAGATTTGCGCCTCGGACTGGTCGAAGCTTCACAAAATAAGATCGGCACGCCGGTCGATGCGCTGATGCTTTATTGCTATCACTACGATCCGGCGACCGGAAAATACGGCGCGATTGTGATGAATATTGTGCGGCTGGCCGGTGGCGTGACTATATTCCTGATTGTCGGGATGATCCTGGTTTTGCGAAAGCGCGGCAGTCGCGCTGAGGGGCAGTAGCCCGACCGTCAGGGAGGGCCTCGATACCCGGCGGACAACTTGAGATGAAACTGAAATGCTGAGTTAACGATTTCAGATTTGAGATTGAAGACTTAAGACTTAAGACTTGTTAGCTATGCAATCCTGGTTTCCATTCATTCCGGAAAGCGCTTCGACCTATTCGGGCGATGTGGATGCGCTGTATTTCTACATCTCCGGGGTGACGATCTTTTTCACGCTGCTGATTTCATTCGTTATCATTTTCTTTGTTATCAAATATCGCCGCCGCAATCCCACGGAAATCCCGCGCCCGATTGAAGGCTCGATGAAACTGGAAACGCTCTGGTCGGTGATTCCGCTGCTGATCGCGATGACCATATTTTTCTGGGGCGCGAAAGTTTACTTCAACCAATACCGTCCGCCCCAAAACGCAATCGAAGTCTATGTCGTGGGCAAGCAATGGATGTGGAAGTTCCAGCATGCGACGGGCCAGCGCGAGATCAACGAACTGCATATCCCTGTCGGCCGCAAGATCCGTTTGATCATGGCCACCGAGGACGTAATTCACGACGTCTTTGTGCCGGCGTTTCGCATCAAGACCGACGTAGTGCCCGGCCGATATACGACTGAATGGTTCGAAGCGACCAAGCCCGGCCGTTATCACTTCTTCTGTGCCGAGTACTGCGGCATGAATCACTCGGGCATGGGCGGGTATGTGGTGGTCATGGATCCGACTGAGTTTGAAAACTGGCTCAGCGGCAACGCGAACCAAATGTCGCCCGCGGCCGCCGGCCAGCAGATGTTTGAGTCTCTGGGCTGCGCTTCATGTCATGGCGCGAATGCCGAGGGTGGACGCGGACCCGCTCTGTTGGGTGTGTATGGGAACAATGTGACTCTCAATAACGGGCAGACGGCGCGGGCCGACGAGGGTTATTTGCGCGAATCGATTCTGAATCCGCAGGCAAAAATCGTCACGGGGTTTGGACCGATCATGCCGTCGTTCCAGGGTCAGTTGAGTGAGGAGCAGCTGTTGCAGCTGGTCGCTTATGTTAAGTCGCTGTCGACGACTAAGACTGAAACGCCGACGGCGAAACCGGCGCCGAAGAAATAGGACCTATTGGTCCTATACGACCGATTGGTCACTGAACAAGCATGGAAGAATTTGTAATCCCAAAACAGGCCGGGGCCAATTACCTCAACGCCGAACACGGCTTGAAGTCATGGCTGCTGACTAAAGATCACAAGCGCATCGCACTGCTTTACCTCGGCGCGATCAGCTTCTTCTTTTTTATCGGCAGCCTTTATGCGATGGCCATTCGGCTGGAATTGCTTTCGCCGCAAGCTGATCTCGTGCAGTCGAGCACCTATAACAAGATGTTCACTCAGCACGGGATCATCATGGTCTTCTTCTTTCTGATTCCGTCGATTCCGGCGACGCTGGGAAACTTTCTGATCCCGATGATGATTGGCGCGAAGGACCTTGCCTTTCCGCGGATCAATCTGTTGAGTTGGTACATCTACATCCTCGGCGGTGGCGTCACGATCTATGCGTTACTCGCCGGCGGCGTCGACACCGGTTGGACTTTCTACGTTCCTTACAGCACCACGTTTTCGAACTCGTATGTGATCGCCGCCGGCCTGGGGATCTTCATCAACGGATTTTCGTCGATCCTGACAGGCCTGAATTTCATCGTCACGATTCACACGATGCGCGCGCCGGGCATGACGTGGTACCGCCTGCCGTTGTTCGTCTGGGCGCATTACGCGACCAGCTTGATCATGATTCTGGGCACGCCGGTGATTGCGATCACGATCCTGTTGGTGGCCCTCGAACGGCTGGCGCATATCGGGATTTTTGATCCGGCGGCCGGCGGTGACCCGATTTTGTTCCAGCATCTGTTCTGGTTCTACTCTCACCCGGCCGTTTACATCATGGTGCTGCCGGGCATGGGCGTCATCAGCGAACTAATCGCGAACTTCTCGCGCAAAAATATTTTTGGTTATAAGTTTGTGGCTTTCTCGAGCCTGGCCATCGCCGTATTCGGTTTCCTGGTTTGGGGCCATCACTTGTTTGTCGCCAGCCAGTCAGTCTACGCAGGAATGATCTTTTCCTTTCTCAGCTTCGCGGTCGCGATTCCTTCGGCTATCAAAGTTTTCAACTGGACGGCGACGCTTTACAAAGGCTCGATCTCTTACGACACGCCGATGCTTTATGCGCTCGGCTTTATCGGCTTGTTTACGATCGGCGGCATGACCGGATTGTTCCTGGCAGCGCTGGCGGTCGATGTCCACTTGAGCGACACCTACTTCGTGGTCGCGCATTTTCATTACATCATGGTTGGCGGGACACTGCTCGCGTATCTCGGCGGTCTGCATTACTGGTGGCCCAAAATAAGCGGCCGCATGTATCCCGAAGGATGGGGACGTTTCTCGGCGCTGGTGATTTTTGTCGGCTTCAATCTGACGTTCGCGCCGCAGTTTGTGCTTGGGTACCTGGGCATGCCGCGTCGTTATCACACCTATCCAGCGGACATGGTTTCATGGCAGGTGCTGCACGTTCTGTCGACCGCGGGCGCATCGATTCTGGGTTTCGGTCTGATGGTTCCGCTGATCTATCTGGCCTGGTCGCTGCGCTATGGGCGCATTGCGGAAGCCAATCCATGGAAGTTGCCGGGACTCGAGTGGCAGACAGCTTCGCCGCCACCGACCGAGAATTTTTTGACGACGCCAATCGTGACAACGGAAGCGTATGAGTTTGCGCCACCGGAACATAAATCGGTGGTGGGGAGATTTGCGCGGCAACCTCCTGCGAAGGTTTGAAGTCCGACAAACTTCTTAGTTTGTCATCCTATTATTTTGATTCGTTTAGATGGCGGACTTGTCCGCCGACAGTAGCAATGCCGGACAAGTCCGGCATCTAAACGCAAATAATTGTGAGGAACCAAAGACGTGACTGAAAGATTAGCCACAACTCACCAGGAGCATCACCGCGCGTTGCAGCACCATTTCGAAAACATGGAGCAGCAGCGCGAGGCCGGCACGCTGGGAATGTGGGTGTTTCTCGTCACTGAGATAATGTTTTTTGGCGGGCTGTTCCTGGCTTACACGATCTATCGCTATCAATATCCGGCGGCCTTTGCTTCGGCCAGCAATCACCTGGACATCCGCCTCGGCGCTATCAACACCGCGGTTCTGATCGTCAGCAGCTTTACGATGGCGATGGCCGTCTATAGCACGCAAATCGGCAAGCAACGCCACACGATCATCTGCCTGATCCTGACGATGATTCTGGGTGCGACGTTCCTGGGCATCAAAGCAGTTGAGTACCACGACAAGTATCGCGACAATCTGATTCCCGGCCAGCTAATCCCCGGCCATCCGTTCAATCCCGCGGTTGCCAAACCGGGAGATACGGACGAGCACAAGCTGCATCTGGTCGAAGGCGCAACCGTCCGCAACGTCGAGTTGTTCTACTGGATCTACTTCGCGATGACCGGCCTGCACGCGCTGCATATGATCATCGGTCTGGGCATCATGATGGTGCTGACCATCATGGCGTGGCGCGGGCGATTTGGGCCGGAGTATCACGCGCCGGTCGAAGTCTCAGGCCTCTACTGGCACTTTGTCGACATCATCTGGATTTTTCTGTTTCCGTTGCTTTACTTGTTGGGGCGTCATTTGCAAGGACACATCGGGTGAAGCTTCCAACTGACCTCTGACTTCTGATCTCCGACCTCTGTTGTATGAGTGAGCACATAGTCCAACCGCGAGTTTACATCGTCATCTTCCTGGCGTTGATGGTCGGGACCGGCTTAACTCTGCTCGCGGCGTTCCGCGATTTTCCCGGACCGTTGAACGTGGTCGTCGCTATGACGATCGCAGTAGTCAAAGCTACTCTGGTAGTTCTTTACTTCATGCACGTGCGTTATAGCTCTCGTCTGATCTGGTTGGTGATCGGGTCGGCGCTTTTCTGGTTGGCGATTATGTTTGCGTTGACGATCAGCGACTACTGGACGCGTGCCTGGCTTCCCCCACTGTAACGTTTAGACGGCGCACTTGTGCGCCGCGTCGCGGGACAAGTCCCGCGTCTAAACGAGGCGCTTATTTGGCGGGTCACTGCTGAGCCAGAAACAACTTCTCTTCGCGCACATCAATCACCTTCTGACAAGCGGGACATCTGAGCTGCAAAGTCGCGTCTGAGGTCTTGATGGTCGCGCCGCAGTTGGGGCAGGGCTCTTTGATCTCGCTCGTCTTGAAGAGATCGCGCATCATGAAGAGGGGAATGATCAGGCCGGCGCCAAGCAGCGGAATGCCGAAGATCAAGCCCAGACTACCTCCTCCGCCGACGGTGAGGCTGATGAAGAGGCCGGCGATGAACAGCACCAGCCCAATCGCAATACTGAACGAAAAGCCGTAAGCGCGGTCGAAGGTGCGACGCGAACCCGCGTTATCTGTTTGTTTTTCTGCCACGGTCAGATCTCCTCAGGGTTGAGTCGCTTTTACTCGACTCAATTAGTAGTTGTCAAACAAGGACGTGTCAGAAGCCCGACCGTTAGGGAGGGCCACTATCGCATCAAGCCCTCCCTCATGGTCGGGCTTCTGATACTTGAGCCTAGCTGCTACACTACACGTTTTCATTACCCGAGGAATTCCGATCTAACACGCTATGAATACCGAAACACCCTTTGAAAAGTTCTTAAGTCAGCATGACGAAGAAGCCTGGGCAGCCACTTTGGCCACGCTCTTGCGCTCGATCCACGAAGTCGACCGCAACGCCACGCAGATCTGGTTTGCTTTCTATCCGCTGCCTTTGTTCCGCGCGCTGCAGCAGGCAGAGGACCGCGACAAGTTGGTGCAGCAGTTGCTCCTGCAGGGCGACTATGAATTGAAAGATCAGGTTGACCGTTCGCATAAGTTTCTTTACGGTCATCGTTTCTGGCTCCACGTAAAGACCGCCGTCGAGCAGCATGCGGACTCTTTTAATCAAACAGCGCGCGCGTCTTTGGCAGATCAAATTCTCGCCGTCGCCCACACTGCGGCCCAGGCTGCGAAGAAAAACGATTCACTGCTGGTCGGCATTACCGCGGTGGCTTTCATGACAGTGCAGCAAGCCGGCCTCGACGCTTTCAAGAGCGCGCCCGGCACGATCGGCATCGACAGCAAGCATGCGAAGAAATCTCCCGAGCAAATTCTCCGCGAACGCGCCAAAGTGGACAGCCAGGGCCTGCTCGGTTTTCTCAAGACGGTCAACAAGCAGTTTACGGTCACCCATGACGAGAACGACGACAAGGCTAAATACAAATTGAATGACGGTCAGGATCTGGCGTGGGGCGCCGCGCTTGATCGAGCCCGGGACTGGGTAGCCATCGATCCGCGGCGGATGGAAGGGCCGATTCCCGTCGAATGCCGTTCCGCTTCGTGCGGCACGTGCTGGGTCGGGGCGCTCGGCGGGGCTGAAAGAATGTCGGACGTCGCCGTCCGCGAAGGAAAAAAGATCAAGGAGTTTGGTTACATCGACACCGCCGAACCAAAGCCGCTGATTCGTTTGGCCTGTCAGGCCCAGGCGCAGGGCGCCGTCTCAGTAGTGATTCCACCATGGAACGGACAGTTCGGAAAACATCTGCGCGCATTAAAGGACGCGGCGACGCTGGCGATGCCTGCTTCCGATCAAGAGCAGGATGCAAAGCCCGAGGTTATTCAGTGACCGGGTTTCATGAGGTCCGAAGGGCCGCCATGTAATAGCCACGTTCGTCAGGGCGTCGATCAATCGTTTCGAAATATCCTTTTTGAGCACCGATGGTGCGGCATAGTGTCGGGTCTTAGACGTCGTGGTTGCTCTGGAGTCCACGACCAGACGGTCGGGCTATATCATTTCGCCTCTTCGAGGCTCATCATGACCAGAAAGCCGAGTGTGTCGCCGCTCCTGCTTGTTCTCGGCGCGGCGATTCTTTGGAGCACGGGCGGCCTTTTCATCAAAGCAACCTCGCTGTCCGCGTTCGAACTTTCGTTCGGCCGTTCACTACTCGCGGTAATCACGATAGCCATCGTCACCCGCCACGAAGGCTTTGGACTTAATCGCGTCAGTGCGATTGCGGCAGTGCTTTACGCCGCGCTGCTAATCCTGTTCGTCCTCGCCACCAAGCTCACCACCGCCGCCAACGCGATCTTCCTGCAATACACCGCACCAGTGTACGTGCTGATCCTCGAACCGATCTTCTATAAAGAAAAGTTCCGGCGGCGCGACTTAGTAACAGTAGCGGTGTGCGTCGCGGGAATGTCTTTGTTCTTTGTCGGCAAATTGCGGCCGCAGGATTTGGAAGGAAACCTGGTGGCGTTGGCTTCGGGAGTCTGTTTTGCGCTCTATTTCCTGCTGCTGCGTCATGCAAAAGCCCGCGAGGTTAACCGCGCCTCGTCGGCCATCTACGGCAACCTGATCGCTGTTGTGATTTGCGCGCCGGCGTTCTGGGGGGCAATGAAAAGGGGCATCCGCCCAACGGATCTGGCGTGCATAGCCTATCTCGGCATCATTCAGATCGGTGTGGCGTACATTCTGTTTACGAGCGCGATGGCCCGCGGCCTGCGCTCGCTCGATGCCAGCATCGTCGGCTATATCGAGCCGGTCTTGAATCCTGTCTGGGTTTTTCTTTTCTTAGGCGAGCGGCCGTCCACCTGGGCCATTGTGGGCGGTCTGATCATCATCGCGTCTGTGGTTTCTCACACGCTGGTTGAGAGTAAGATGAAGCGCGGTAAGAGAGTCCACGTCGATTTGATACCACGCGAATGATTCGCTTGCGGTTTCACAACATCCACTGGTTCCGATTCTCGTAATAAACGGGAGATTTGTCAGGAAAGCGTTTCTTGAATTTGAAGTAACGTTCGTGCCAAAACTCGTACCGTCGATCAGAAGAGCGTAGCGCGTGGTGTGGAATGGCGCGCAGGTGATCTTCGATCTTCGTCATCTTCTTTACCGAGAAACGCCAGTCGTACTTGCCTAGGTCGTATAGACTCGTCAGGCCATATCCCTTGATGCGGCCAGTGCGATCAATGTACGGATCAAAGTAACTCCAGACCAGTTGTCTGAGATTGCGAAACATCGGTTTGCGACCGTGGAGCCCCGTGTCGCGCGAACGGGCGATCGATCCCCACAAGCCATTCTTTTGAAAGACGAAGATGACATGGTCCAGCAAGTCAACGGACTCGATATCCAGGAGTAGCGGCGGGTAACCATGCGGCTCGAGAATCACCGCGGCCCCAACCGCCGCCTCCAGACAGTGGACCTCGTTTCTTTTCACCACCTCGCGGAAAGAACGCATCGTGCCGCCGCCGCGCTCCCAGTTGTAAGGCATCAGAGTCAGCCAACGCTGCACCTGCGCCGGCGTGCGCAGACGCTGAACGAGTTTCCATTCAGGGCGAGTGAAAGCTTCGCGGGGCGGCGCTCCGTTCATAGGAAAGCAATAGCAGAAGCGGCCATGTTTGTCAGTGTCAGAAACCCGCGCGTCAGCAAGGGCAAGTCGTGGCAGACTCGATTGGGTCGGTACTATCGACAATGAGTGGCATCCGAAAAGGCTCTCCCTCACGGTCGGGCTTCTGACCCAGTGCAGCAACTTGATTCTGCCTTCCCTTGATGTAAGAATTGGATTCAAATACCACTGAAACAAGTCAGCAAATATCATCCATCGATTGGAGATACATGAGTTCTACGCTTACCCAGAAAACGATTGACCGAGACCCCTCCGTACCCCTGAGCAAGAACACACATCTGCTCAATTGGGTCGACAAGATGGCCCAGTTAACCAAACCCGACGCTATTCATTGGGTCGACGGCTCAGTGGAAGAGGACGAGGCGCTCAAAGTTCAGATAGTCGAGGGCGGGACCTTCACCAAACTCAATGAAGAGCTGTGGCCCGGTTGTTATTACGCCCGTTCGGACGCCAGTGACGTCGCGCGGGTCGAGGATCGGACGTTCATCTGCTCGCTCTCGAAAGACGCCGCCGGCCCCACCAACAATTGGGAAGAGCCTTACCAGATGCGCCGCAGATTGCGGGGGCTCTTTGACGGCTCAATGCGCGGCCGCACCATGTACGTTCTGCCTTTCAGCATGGGACCTACCGGTTCGCCGATGTCGCAGATTGGGGTCCAGCTAACTGACTCTCCCTACGTCGTCGTGAACATGCGCATCATGGCCCGCATCGGTCTGCCGATCTATGCGGAGATCGATAAAGACTATAAGCGGGTTGTTCCGTGCATGCATTCGGTGGGCGCGCCGCTCGAGGCTGGTCAAGAAGATGTGCCCTGGCCGTGCAACAAAGAAAAGTACATCGTTCATTTTCCCGAGACGCGTGAAATCTGGTCGTACGGTTCGGGCTATGGCGGCAACGCTTTGCTGGGCAAGAAGTGTTTTGCACTCCGCATCGCTTCAAACATCGCGCGCGACGAAGGCTGGATGGCCGAGCACATGCTGATCGTCGGCGTCGAGAATCCGCAGGGTGAGAAGACCTACGTGACCGCCGCGTTTCCCAGCGCCTGCGGCAAAACAAATTTCGCCATGCTGATCCCACCGCCGGGATTCGAAGGCTGGAAAGTTTGGACCGTCGGAGACGACATCGCCTGGATCAAACCGGACGCTCAGGGGCGCCTGCGGGCCATCAATCCCGAAGCGGGCTTTTTCGGCGTCGCTCCTGGAACGTCGGTGAAGACAAATCCCAACGCGATGATCAGCCTGTCGAAGAATTCGATCTTCACCAACGTCGCGCTGACGCCAGAAGGCGGTGTCTGGTGGGAAGGCATGACCGACGAGCCACCCGCAGAATGTTTGGACTGGCAGGGAAATAAGTGGACTCCGGAAATTGCGAAAGAGACCGGCGCGAAAGCGGCGCACCCGAATGCTCGTTTTACTGCGCCCGCCTCGCAGTGTCCGACGATCGATCCTGACTGGGAAAACCCGAACGGTGTGCCGATCAGCGCGATTATCTTTGGCGGCCGGCGCGCCACGACGATGCCGCTGGTGTATCAATCATTCAACTGGAGCTCGGGTGTCTACATCGGCGCCACGATGGGCTCAGAGATGACTGCCGCGGCGGCCGGCACCATCGGCAAAGTCCGTCGCGATCCGATGGCCATGCTGCCCTTCTGCGGCTATCACATGGGCGATTATTTCCGGCACTGGATCCGCATGCAGCGTTCGCTGATTGAGACACCACGTGTCTTTCACGTGAACTGGTTTCGCAAAGATGAGGACGGAAACTTTTTGTGGCCAGGCTTCAGCGAGAACATGCGCGTGCTGAAGTGGATTGTCGACCGCGCCCACGGCCGCGCGCTGGCAAAGGAGACCCCGATCGGCTGGGTGCCGCACTATGAAGATATCAACTGGAAGGGTTTGGACTTTGCCAAAGAGAAGTTTGAGCAGTTGCAGGCATTCGACCACGCGGCGTGGCGGCAGGAAGTGTTGGGACACGAAGAGCTCTTTCTGGATCTACACGATCGCCTGCCGGCAGAAATGATCTACGAGCGCGAGTTGCTGATTTGCCGGCTGTAGATCTTAGATAAATCAAGCAACGACAGGGCTCAGCGGGGCAGTAGCCCGACCGTCAGGGAGGGCTTGTTTTCGGAGTCCCGTCGGGACGGGATGTTTATTGGACCCAACCGACGCTCTCTAGACAAGAGTCCCGTTAGGGGCGGTACATTTCGCTCCTGACGGAGCTGAAAAACTGCCGCTCCCTCTCTCCAGACGATAAGTATTGCTGCCTACACTCAGCGCCAACAGAAGGACAGGGTTGGGGGCTGGGTAAGGAACTTTCGGAGTCAAGATTCAGAGGAGAACCGAAAAGGAGACGCCTGATCGCAAAAGCGTCGACCAATAATTTCTGACCGTTGTGCCAGCGGGTCGCTTGAACGATCATTCGAAACAAGTTAATCTTACTTCATCAAGTAAGACAATAAGCTCTGATTGATCTTCCTGGAGGAGGAATTTATTTAGTATGCCTGAAGTTGGAGAGATGGCCCCGGATTTTGAGTTGAAGAGTAACCTGGCGAAAGACAAGCAGGTGAAGCTCTCGGATTTCCGCGGCCAGAACAATGTAGTAATCGCGTTTTATCCGCTGGCCTGGACGCCCGTTTGAACGGCGCAGGTGCCCGCGTACGAGGCCGACCTCGAACGTTTCAAGGGCTATAATGCTCAGGTGCTGGGCATCTCAGTTGACAGCGTGCCGTGTAACACCGCGTGGGCCAAGAGCCTGGGTGGTATTTCATATGACTTGTTAAGCGACTTCCATCCCAAAGGCGCAGTGGCCAAAGCATACGGTGCGTATCGCGAGAACGATGGAATTTCCGAGCGCGCGATTTTCATCGTGGACAAGGAAGGCAAGCTCGCCTACAAGGACATCCACGCCATTTCGGATCAGCCGGACAACGAAGATCTTTTTGAAGTATTACGGAAGCTGTAGGTCAGCGGTCAGAGATCAGGTGTCAGATGTCGGAACATGAATCCGGCATCTGACATTCTCGTTTTTATACCTTTGCGTCCTGGTGCCTTAGCGTGAACTGTTTTGCTCGCTTTGTAATTTCACGTCAAGGCGCCACGGCGCGAAGACTTGACACACAGACTAATCCACAACAGCGGTTTATAGCTCGTTTCGTTTGCTAACCTGACTTCTGATCTCTGCAATCATGACTATCTCAAGAAAATGCGTTCCCTTCACGCCCTTCGATCGCGAACTGTCGAAAAGCACAATTGCGATCGTCACGGCCGGCGGCGTGCACCTGAAAGATCAAGAGCCGTTCAATATAGCGGATGAGTTGGGCGACCTGGGCTACCGAGAAATTCCGACCGATGTTGATTCGTCCCAACTGATGGTTACGCACCATCATTACGACCACACCGACGCTGACCAGGACATCAACGTCGTGTTTCCGATCGACGTCCTCCGCGATCTGGAAACCGAAGGATTCATCGGCGGCCTCGCAAAAAAGCACATCGGCTACATGGGTTACACTATGCAGTTGAAAGCCATGTACGAGGGTACAGCGCCGGAAATTGCCAACCAGATCGACAAGGGCTCGCGTGCTGATGCAGTTATTCTCACCGGTGGTTGACCGAGCGTCTGCCACCGCACGGTCGTCGCGGTCCAACGTGAAATTGAAATGAAAGGGATACCCACGGTGCTGATTACCGTCAGCCCCGAAGTGTCCGCGCAAATGCGCCCGCCGCGCGCGCTCTATCCCAAGGGTTTTAAGATCGGAAACAGTTTGGGCCGGCCGAATATGCGCGACTTACAAAGGAAAGTCCTGCGGGATGCGCTGAAATTGTTGACTCAAGACACGCGCCCCGGCGAGATCGTAACCATCGAGTATCCCGAATACGGCGACCAGTACGAACCGCCGCGGGTGAAAAAAGTTAGCTCGTAGCCTGATGTGATTCAGATCACAAACCTGAATCAACATTGGCGGCGGCTTACTCGACAACGCCCTCGGCAAAGGACTAAACTGTTTTTGATGAAAACCGTGGTTCTCAGTAAACTGCGATCGGCGATCACGCTCGGACTCATACTCTGGTGTGCGGGCGCTGGTTGCATGATCGTGAGTTACGCCCACAGCGCTGCCATGAGTGCGACCGGCGGCGCCGCGCTTAACTCCAGCGGCTCAGTTACGGCCCAGGCGCATGGATCGAATAGATCGATGGGCGCGCACGATTGCTGCAAGGCGCGTCATGCCTCAGAGCGCCGCGTTTCTTCATCAATGACGAATCACGGTTCGGCTTCTGAATCGTCTTTGGATCTTGAGGAACTGTCGGAAGTCCCCACTTCGTCGAATGCGATGAACTGCTGTCCTTTGACCAGCGGCACGTTAGTCGTCACTGGTCGCCAGCGTATTAGCGATGCAGGCACCTCAGGGTTGCGGAGCATCGACGCGCATTCGTTTCTTGATGGTTTCACCGCAACCACGGTCGCAATCCCGTTACGGCTACCCAATCAAAACCAAACCTACCTGCGCGGTTGTGTCTTTCTGATCTAGAAGTGTGCCTGCTCAACGTGACAGTGCGTTCGCTGTCACACCGCACTTCAAGAATTGCTTACTGCAATTCCTTTCGATCAGGAGATAACAATGAGAAAAATTCACGCACTCGTAATCACTCTCGCCATGGGAGCGACGCTGGCTGCTTCCGCAGCCGCTTTGACCCTCAACCCCCAGAACAACAACCAGAGCGCTGAAGCTTGCTGCGACATGAAGGATTGCTGCAAAGACGGCGCCATGTCGTGCTGCAAGAAAAAGAAGCGCGGCAAGAATGCGCACGCCTGTTGCAAAGGCAAGGATGGCGCGGCGTCGTGTTGTTGCAAAGGCGATTCGTGTCCCATGCCTAAAAAGAAAACCGTAAACTCCAACGGCAACTAACTCTCCAGAGCTATAAGCAATTGGCCCTGGGTAATACAGCAGGCGCGGTGCGGTTCAGGCCGCGCCTGTATCCCTCTGTCCATGCTGGGGGGGTCGGCTAGTGGTTTGATTTGACCAAAGGGGAAATTATGAAGCGGTTTGATAAGTATCTTTATTCCTGGAAGACTCGAGCAACCTCAATAGGATTGTTGTCGGCAGTTATGATTGTTGGCCCGAGTCTTATCGCCAAAGCGCAAGACATGCAAAACATGCCGGGCATGAGCAAGAGCAAGCCGGCGGCGCAAAAGAAAACAACGGCTCAGAGAAAGAGACCGGCAGCGAAAAAACACGAGATGGGCAACATGCCGGGAATGAATATGCCCGGCATGAAAATGCCGGGAATGCAAAAGCCTAAGCATGCTCGCCGAAAGCAGCGCGGCGCATCAAAGAGACAGCCGGCAAAGAAAAAAGAAATGGGAAACATGCCGGGGATGAAGATGCCCGGGATGAATATGCCTAAAACTCAGGCGTCGCCATCAGCAGAAAAACCAGAGACATCCACTCCGTCGCCTCAACAGATGCCGATGAACATGCCCGGCATGCAAATGCCCGCGACTAGTCCGTCGCCCACTGCTTCGCCGCAGAAGATGGAGATGAATATGCCCGGGATGCAGATGCCGGCAGCTTCACCAAATTCGCCGGCCTCTCCGACACAAAACATGAACATGCCCATGCCCGCGGCATCGCCTGGCGCGTCTTCTCAAAAGATGGATATGAACATGCCAATTCCTTCCGCGAGTCCGGGCGCGTCGCCCGGCGCAATGGAAAATATGAAAGGCATGGAAAACATGCCGGGCATGGAACCAATGAACACGGGACCACTGCTGGTGATGTCTGGTACTGACATGGGCGTTCGAGTCGGCGTAAATGAAAAGAATGTCATGTTCGTGGGACAGATGGGATCCGGCACGTCCTGGTCGCCTTCATCATCGCAGACGAACATGTGGGACAAGATATCGGGCCAATGGTTGTTCATGTTTCATTTCAACGCGGTGACCGGAGTCAACGCTCAGGGCGGCCCGCGGGGCGTGACGAAATTCGAGTCGGCGAACTGGTTCATGCCGATGGCCTTTCGCAAAGTCGGTCCGGGCACACTCCAACTTCGCGGCATGTTCAGCTTTGAGCCGTTCACCTTTCCGCGCGGAGGTTCGCCATTACTTCTCCAAACCGGCGAGACCTACAAAGGCCAACCGTTGATAGACAGGCAGCACCCACACGATCTCTGGATGGAGTTGTCGGCCACCTATACGGTGGCGCTGGGAGAGCGCGCCACTTGGTTTGGTTACTTCGGTTATCCGGGTGAGCCGGCGCTCGGGCCACCCGCGTTCATGCATCGCGCTTCGGCATCCGAGAATCCCGGAGCCACGCTGTCACATCACCTGCAAGATTCCACTCACATCAGCTTTGGTGTGCTCACCAGCGGTTTCACTTATCGCTGGTTCAAGTTTGAAGGATCGATCTTCAACGGCCGCGAGCCTGACGAAAATCGCTACAACTTTGAAGCACACCCATGGAATTCACGTTCGGCCCGGCTGTCGTTCGCGCCCAACAAAAATTGGTCAGCACAGATCAGCTACGGTTTCCTACGCCGGCCGGAAGCAGCGGAGCCGAACACTGACATTCGGCGCACGACGGCTTCGGTTCAATACAACCGACCGTTCACTCACGGCAATTGGGCCGCGGCGATCATTTGGGGACGTAATCATCAAAGCGGCGGCGGAGAGAGCGCGAATCTGAACGGGTATACGGCCGAGTCAACCGTTAACTTCCTCGACAAGAACTATCTGTACACGCGCCTGGAATTGGTTGACAAGAATGAATTGCTTAGGTCGGTCGACCGTGCGCGTCTGGGAATCAAGGCGGCCCATCCATCGTTTCGGATCGGTGGGTATACGTTCGGGGGCGCGCGCGACATCTGGAACACGGACCGGCTGTCGCTCGCAATTGGCAGCGACGTTACGTTCTATTCCATGCCGTCTGTGCTCAATCCGATTTATGGCAACAACCCGGTTTCGTGGAAACTCTTCCTCCGAATTCGCCCGGGAAAGATGCAGATGAGTTCACACGGCATTCACGGGAGCATGGATAAGACCAGTGGGGATCAGAAGCCGAAGCCCGAGTGAATCAAATAGTTTGTCGACCCACTTTCTTTCGCCCTCTCCTTTGGGAGAGGGTTGGGGTGAGGGTCTACGGCACACAGCCCATTCTATTTGTTGTCGTACCCCCAGCCCCTCTCCCAATGGGAGAGGGGAAAAGAATGACACCATTAAGAAACGGAGAAAAATTGGAAATGTTGAGACCAGTAACAAGTTTGAAGTTCGGCAGCGCTTTGCTCTTTCTGCTGACGATCGCCGCAGTGATCGGTTATCAGCAAACGGCGTTCGGCCAGAGTAGCGATGAAGCAGCAGTACGATCCGCGTTACTCAGGAGCGCCTCAAGCTTCGAGAAGAACGATCTCGCTGCCGCCACCCAGGCGTGGGCCAACGATGAGTCGTTGACCGTCTTTGAAAGCGGCCACGCGAATTACGGTTGGGTAGATTACCGCGACAATCATCTCGGCCCGGAGATGCGCGAGATGAAGAACACGAAATACAATTTCAGCGACATAAAGATTCATCTGGCGGGCAAGACAGCCTGGGCCACGCTCAAGTACACGATCTCAGCCGACGTAATGGACAACGGTAAGCAGCGCCACGTCGACGGCGGGGGGTTGGGAACGGCGGTGCTGGAGCAACGTGACGGTCAATGGCGGATTGTGCACTGGCATTCGAGCGCGCCACGACGCGCTCCCGCAGCGGCGGCCACGCCCAAACCGGAATGAAAGAAGGTAAACCAGCAGCACTCTAAACTCATTCCAATGAACGGCTCGATGAGTTTCTTCTTCAGCTGAAGTGTGAAACCCTCCGGAATGAACTAGCGAAAGAAAAGCGTGCAACAAATGAACATAGATCCAGTCTGCGGCATGACAGTCGATTCGAAGAGTGCTGCTGGGTCCTCTGAATACAACCGGCAGACCTACTACTTCTGTAGTGCAGGCTGTCTGGGAAAATTTCGGGCCGACCCGAAACGGTTTCTCACGCCCTCCGCCTCGACTCCAACTCAAGAAGAACACAAAACAGTTGCTGCTAAAGCCGAATACACCTGTCCGATGCACCCTGAAGTCCGGCAGCCGAAACCCAGCTCGTGTCCGAAATGCGGGATGACTCTGGAGCCCTTGTCCGTAGCTTTGCCAAAGGAAAAGGTCGAATACACCTGCCCGATGCATCCGCAGATTATTCGCGATGCGCCCGGCTCTTGCCCGATCTGCGGGATGGCGCTCGAGCCGCGCGTTGTGACCGGCGACGAAGAAAACAGCGAACTGATCGAGATGAAGCGGCGCTTGTGGATCAGCGCTGTGCTTAGTCTGCCGCTGCTAATAATCGGCATGAGTGAGTTTATCCCTGGGGCTCCCTTGGCGCGTCTGTTGCCGATGAATGCCCTGCCCTGGATCGAACTGGCGCTAGCTTCGCCGGTAGTGCTTTGGGGCGGTTGGCCTTTCTTTGTGCGCGGCTGGCTATCGCTAGTCAACCGCAGCCTGAACATGTTTACGTTGATCGGGCTCGGGGTCTCTGTAGCCTATATTTACAGCCTGTTTGCTACGCTTCTGCCGCAAATTTTTCCCGCCTCGTTTCGCGATGAGATGGGAAATGTGCCCGTCTATTTCGAAGCCGCGGCGGTGATTACCACGCTCGTTCTGCTCGGTCAGGTCCTGGAACTCAAAGCGCGCAGCTCAACCAGCGCGGCGATCAAAGCGCTGCTGGGTCTGGCGCCGAAAACTGCGCGCCGGATCGCGCCGGACGGAAGCGAACAGGATGTGCCGCTCGATCAAGTTAACAAGGGCGACCACCTGCGCGTGCGGCCCGGTGAAAAAATTCCGGTCGATGGCGTGGTGCTTGAGGGAACGAGTTCAGTAGACGAGTCGATGGTTTCAGGCGAGCCGATCCCGGTAGAGAAGCGTGCCGGAGATCGGGTGATTGGGGCAACGGTTAACGGCACGGGCTCGCTGGTGATCGAAGCTGAAAGAGTTGGTTCTGAAACTCTGCTCGCCCAGATTGTGCAGATGGTTGCGGAAGCACAACGCAGTCGCGCCCCGATTCAAAAGCTCGCGGATGTCGTGGCCGGTTACTTTGTTCCGGCGGTAATCCTGGCGGCGATGATCACCTTCGCCGTGTGGGCGACCGTTGCTCCGGAACCGCGCCTGGCGTACGCGATGATCAATGCGGTTGCCGTGCTCATCATTGCCTGTCCCTGCGCTCTGGGCCTGGCAACGCCAATGTCGATCATGGTCGCCACAGGCCGTGGCGCGCAGGTTGGCGTGTTATTCAAGAATGCCGAAGCGATCGAAGTGCTGCGCGAAATCGACACGCTCGTCGTCGATAAGACCGGCACGTTGACAGAGGGCAAACCCAAGCTAGTCACGATTGCGCCGGCGGCCGGATCGAATGAACAAGAGTTGCTGCACTTCGCGGCGAGTCTCGAACGCGGCAGCGAACATCCCCTGGCCGCGGCTATAGTTGCCGGCGCCGCAGAACGCGGAGTCGAACTGGCGAAAACCGAAAGCTTTGAGTCAATCACGGGCAAAGGCGTGAAAGGACAAATTGATGGTCACTCAGTGAGTTTAGGGAATCTGGCTCTGCTGGCGGAACTCGGAATTGGTCCGGGTGAACTGGCCACGCAAGCCGAAAAGTTTCGCGCCGACGGCCAGACCGTCATGTTCGTGAGTGTCGACGGCAAGCCTGCGGGTCTGCTCGGCGTTGCCGATCCGATCAAAGCGACGACGCCTGAGGCGATCAAAGAACTGCATGAGCAGGGAATTAGAATCGTCATGCTCACCGGCGACAGCCGCACAACTGCGCAAGCCGTCGCCGCCAAACTCAACCTCGACGAAGTAGTTGCCGAGGTCTTGCCGAACCAGAAAGCTGAAGTCGTGAAGCGCTTTCAGGATGAAGGCCGAAAGGTGGCGATGGCCGGTGACGGCATCAACGACGCTCCCGCTCTGGCCCAGGCGCACGTCGGAATCGCGATGGGTACCGGCACGGACGTGGCGATGCAGAGTGCCGGTGTGACGCTGGTCAAAGGCGACTTGCGCGGGATCGTGCGCGCCATCCTGCTCAGCCGCGCCACCATGCGCAACATCAAACAGAATCTTTTCTTCGCTTTCGTTTACAACTTGATCGGCGTGCCGGTGGCCGCGGGCGTGCTTTATCCGTTTGTGGGAATCCTGCTAAGCCCGATGATCGCGGCGGCCGCGATGAGCTTCAGTTCAGTTTCAGTGATTGGCAATGCGCTCAGGTTGCGGCGAGTTTCACTCTAACGAGCGGAGATAGATCTCGGGCATTTGTGTGCTAGCGCACAGACACATACGCATTAGCGTGATTAACTCAGAGCTGAATTCCGACATTCGGCGGAAGCCTCTTGCGAGACTCTACGCAGGTTCAGCGAGGAATTTCGTAAAATAGCCTTGAAGAAGCTGAAAACCACGCAAGCTCCGCCGGGCACGACCGTTGCTAAAGGCCAGTGGAATGGTGGTGCCTGAAACCTTGACGTTGATGAGGATTGTTCATTAAAGTGCCGAGGGCGATGAAGAAGCGGTTCACATCTCTAATGCTTTTGCTCGTGCTGACCGGCGGCGCGTTGGCCGGGGTTCCTCTGCCCTTCGGTGAAAGCGAATGCGGCATGGACAGCATGATGGATATGGATTGCTGCCAGGCGACCCTCATGCAACGCCAGACGCCCGAAGTCGATGCGGCGAAGCTCTGCTGCGCTTTGAACTGCGCGCAAAACGGCACGACCTCGCCGCCGAACATCGTGCGCCTTGCGCCACCCTCATCAGCTCGTCTTTCGACTCATCCGGCGATAGCTCAGCCGTTGCCGAATTCGCTATTGCCGCTGCGCTGCATCGACCGTGCGCATGGCCCCCCTGATTCCCAACCCGCTTACATTCGCAATCTCGCCCTTCTGATCTAATTCGAACCAGGCCGAAGTGTGTCTTTTGGCAGCTTTTGTGAAGCTGTGACGATGAACTTGTGCACTCGGGTACGCTCGCTACGCGTACCTCAGTGGTTCGAAAACTCTGGAGGGGTTATGACGAAATCTTTTATTCCAATTACCGGGCTACTTGCCCTGGTCATCATTTTGGTTGGCGCTTGCGGCTCAAAGACCGGGAGCAATATTTCAACCGGCACAACTGGCAAGGTCATCAAGACTGTAACCGTTGACAATGTCACTGCCACGCTTTCCAACGGCACCGGCCAACTGAAAAAAGGTAATCAGGAAGTCATGCTGGCGTTCACTGACTCATCGGGGAAACCTGTGGACGTCGGCGCGGCGTCGCTGAATTTCCGGATGCCGGCGATGGGCAGCATGGCGGAAATGAACGATGGCGTTACTTTCACCACCACGAATACGCCCGGAGTCTATCGCGGGACGGTGAACATCGAAGGCGCCGGTGAATGGCAGGCGCAACTTGCTTATGAAGGTCCGGCCGGAAAAGGCAAGACGACGTTTAGTGTGACGGCGCAATGAAGAAAGTGGGCAGTGGACAGTGGGCAGAAAGCAAAGCCCGCTATGCGCACTGCTGACTACTGACGACTGACTAATGATTCAACGACTCATTGAGCTGAGCTTGCGCAATCGCGGCCTGGTGATCGCCATCTATCTTGCCTTGGCGGCCTGGGGTTACTGGGCGCTGCTGCGGACGCCGATCGATGCGATCCCCGATCTCTCTGAGAACCAGGTGATCGTGTTTACGGATTGGACGGGACGCTCGCCGCAGGAGGTCGAAGATCAAGTCACCTATCCGCTGGTCACCAGCCTGCAAGGCCTGCCGGGCGTGCGCGTGGTCCGCGCGAGTTCAGCGTTCGGCTTCTCGATGATCAACGTCATCTTTGAAGACAGCGTCGAGCTCTACTGGGCCCGCACGCGCGTGCTGGAGCGACTAAATCTCGTCGGGAAGCAATTGCCGGAAGGCGTCATTCCCACCCTTGGCCCGGATGCCACCGGTGTGGGCCAGATCTTCTGGTACACGCTCGAGAGCGACCAGATGAACCTGCGCGATTTGCGTACGCTGCAAGACTGGTTCGTGCGTTATCAATTGAACTCAGTGCCCGGCGTCGCGGAGGTGGCGACGGTCGGCGGTTACGTGCAGCAGTACCAGATCGATGTCGATCCGAACAAGCTTCGATCTTATTCACTGCCGCTTTCGATGGTCGTCGAAGCTGTCCAGCGTTCAAATAATAATGTCGGCGGAAATGTGGTCGAGCAGGCGGGTCAATGGTCAGTGGTGCGCGGCGTCGGCTTGATTCAATCGGTCGCCGACGTCGAGAACATCGTCCTCGTCGCGCCGAACGGAATACCGATTTACGTTAAGAATGTCGCCAATGTAAAACTCGGCGACGCATTTCGTTCCGGCGGGCTGGACAAGAACGGCCGAGAGGCTGTCGGGGGCGTGGTCATCGCGCGGTATGGGGTGAACACGCTCGAAGTCATTGACGCCGTAAAGCAAAAGATCGCGGCTTTACAGATTGGTTTGCCTGCCGGTGTCCGAGTGGTTTCGTTCTACGATCGCACGGAACTGATTGAGCGGGCGACGCACACGCTCAAACGCGCGCTGGTCGAAGAACTTATCCTGGTTACGCTGGCCCATATCCTATTCCTCGCCCACTTCCGTTCGATCCTGATCGTCACGATGCCGCTGCCACTCGCGGTGCTGGTGGCTTTTCTGTTCATGTACTACCTCGGCATCAGCTCGAACCTGATGTCCCTGGCCGGCATTGCCATTGCGATCGGGGTGCTGGTGGACGCGGGAATTGTAGTCACCGAAAACTCTTTCCGATTTCTCGAGCAACGAAAAGTCGATCCAAAGGACCGCCAGCTCGTCTGGCAGACCGTGTTGGATTCAACCCGCCTCGTCGGCCGGCCCATCTTCTTTTCGATGGCCATCATCATTCTCGCTTTCATTCCCGTTTTCTCACTCACGGGAGAAGAAGGAAAGCTGTTTCACCCGCTGGCTTTCACCAAAACCCTGGCGATGGCCGGCGCAACCGTCATGGCCCTGACCCTGGTTCCCGTCCTTTGCACTCTGCTGCTGCGCGGTAAGTTTCACGCTGAGCAGGCAAACCCCGTGATGCGCGGCCTGCACTTTATCTATCGGCCTGTCCTGCGCTTTGCCTTGAACCATCGGCTGCTGACGGTCGCAGCCGCGGCCTTATTTTTCAGTGGCGCGATCTTTGTCGCCACCGGCATTGGCAAAGAGTTCATGCCACCGCTCAACGAGGGCGACTTGATGTTTATGCCGGTGACTGATCCGGCCATTTCCATCGATGAAGCAGTCAAGATCACCAGTAAACAGGACGAGATTTTGAAAAGCGTTCCGGAAGTTGAATGGGCAGTGGGCAAGGCCGGGCGGGCAGAGACTTCGACCGATCCATCGCCGACAAACATGACTGAAACCGTGGTCCATCTGAAGCCGCCGGAGCAATGGCGCGCGGGTCTGACGCGTGAATCGCTGATCGCCGAAATGGACGAGAAACTCCGTCTCCCAGGCGTCACCAATATCTGGACCCAGCCGATCAAGAACCGCATCGACATGCTCTCGACCGGCGTGCGTTCGCAGGTGGGCATCAAGATTTTTGGCAATGATCTGAAGACTCTTGAAGATCTTTCACAACGTGTGGCCCTGATCGTACTCAGCGTGCCCGGCGCAAAGGACGTCTATGCCGAGCGGATTAGTGGCGCGCCTTATATCGATATTCACATCAACCGCACCGCCGCGGCGCGCTACGGCATCGACACGAGGGTAATCGAGGACGTGATCGAGAAAGGCATCGGCGAAACAAATCTTTCGGTAACTATCGAAGGCCGTCGCCGCTTTCCCATGCGCGTGCGTTACGCGCCCGAGTTTCGCGGCAGCCCGCAGGCGTTGGGCCAGATTCCCATAACGTCCGCGACGGGCGCGACGGTTCCTTTGGCCCAACTGGCGGATATTAGCTCGGTGCAAGGCCCGACCATGATTTCGAGCGAGAACGGCTTGCTGCGCGGGACCGTGCTGCTGAATGTGCGCGGGCGCGATGTCGGCAGCTTTGTTGACGAAGCCAAGCAAACCATTGCGCGCCAGGCACAAATGCCTGCCGGCTACTACATCGAATGGAGCGGCGAATATGAAAACCAGCAGCGCGCGCGCAGCCGTCTGCTGATCGTCGTGCCAATTGTGCTGGTAATTATCTTCGCGCTGCTTTACCTCACTTATCACTCGGCGTTGGAAGCGGCGCACGTTCTGCTCGCCGTGCCGTTCGCATTGACTGGCGGTGTCTATCTGCTCTGGTTATTGAATTACAACTTTTCAGTCGCGGTGTGGGTGGGGTTCATAGCCTTGTTCGGTACAGCGGTGCAGACCGCCGTGGTGATGGTCATCTATCTGAATGAAGCAGTCGAGCGCAAACGAAAAGAGTTGGGTCAACTGAATCGGGCCGCGCTCATGCAAGCCGTGACCGACGGCGCGTTGCTGCGCTTGCGGCCGAAGGTCATGACGGTTTCGACGGTGGTCGCTTCGTTGCTGCCGATCATGTGGAGCACCAGTGCGGGCGCCGAAGTAATGAAACCGCTGGCCACACCGGTGCTGGGGGGAATGGTTTCGAGCTTGTTGCATGTGCTGATCGTCACGCCGGTGATCTTTTATTGGTTGCACGCGCGCAAATTGCCTAAGGAAACCGCTCCCGCGACGGTTGAGAATTGATGAGCAGGGAAGTTTCACGCAAAGGCGCAAAGGCGCGAAGGAGAAAGCGCGAAGCATTCGCAATGCGCCGCGTTGAAGTGAGTTCAAGATGAGTTGGTTTTCGCAACGAGCCTGCGAAGCAGGCGGCAGGACAATAGCCCTGGGCGTAAGCCCGGGGATCCCGGCCCTTGTTGTATCTAAGCCCTCGAAGAGGGCGACAGAAATTTGTGTGCCCACCAACAGAATCACTAACGGCTCAAAAGTATTTCGCCCCTCTGGGGCTCTCGGTCTTTATAATTCGGTTTTCCCCGGGCTTACGCCCGGGGCTATATTCTTCCGCCCGCTTCGCGGGCTCATTGTCGCAATCCTCCTAACAACCTTCTTCTCCGTGGTGAACATGAGCGTCTACGGTCAGACTAACGCTCCTTCGCCCAACCCGCCTGCGACCACAACCCAAGATCCAACTTTGTCGCGTTACCTCGATCAGAAAGACGGTATGACTGCGGCCGACGCGGTCGCTTACGCGCTCGCCAGGAACGGCGAACTACAAGCCGCGCGGAAAGAGATCGACGCAGCGCGGGCGATGGTCAAGCAGGCGCGCTTGCGCGCGAATCCAAAGCTCGACATAGAAGGCACGCGCCAAATAATCGGCCCGGACAACACATTGATGGCCGCCGCCATGTTGCCGCTGGAACTCGGCGGACGTCGCGCCGCCCGCACTGCGGTTGCCGAGCGAGAAGTTGAAGTTCGCGAACGTGAAGTGGCGAACCGCGAACGATTGCTGGCGGCCGAGGTCCGCATGAAGTTCGGCGAGGCACTGGCCCAGGCGCTGAAACTTTCCTTTGCAGAGGAACTCGTCGCGGCTGGTCAACAGAGCTTGAATCTAATCGGGGCGCGCGTTCTCGAAGGCGCCGCACCGCCGCTGGAACAAAGCATGGCGCTCGTTGAACTCAATCGATTGCGGTCAATCCGCGCGGGGGCGGAAGGCAAACTCGCAGTGTCGATGCTTGAATTGAGGAACCTGATCGGCATGTCTCCGGAAGAACCGCTACGTCTCCGCGGCGGGTTCGACAATTTGATAGATCAACTGCCGTCAGTAGCCGACGCGACTGAACACGCGTTACGTGAACGACCGGACCTGCAGGCTTACCGCGCCGCGGAAAATCTGGCCGTTGCCCGGATTGAACAGGCGCGCGCGGAAGGGCGGCTGGACGCGAGCGTTTCAGCAGGTTATGAACGGATGAATTCCAGCTTTCCGGTGTTCGGAGTCAATGAACACGGACAGTTGCAACCCGTTCAGGATGTCTTTCACTTTTTGAAGTTCGGTATTTCACTCGATCTGCCCGTACGCAACAAGAACCAGGGCGCAATCGAAGCGGCCGTGGCGGAATCTGTTGCGGCGCACCAGCGCCGCGAGTTTGCGGAACTGACGGTGCGGCGCGAAGTTGCGTCGGCTTACGCGCAATACGAATTTGCCGCCCGGGCGATGGAGATTTTTCGCGTCGGGGTCCGAGAACCTGCGCGAGCTAATCTCGATGTTGTCAGGCAAACCTACGAACTTGGATCCAAGACTCTGCTTGATTACATAGCCGAGCAACGCCGCTTTATCGAGTTGGAGAACGACTTTATTGATGCCGAGTCGGCGGTCTACAACGCCCGCATCGAGATCGGACGGGCCACTTTTTCACAGGAGTTGATGAAGCGATGAGGCGAGCGGGGGCAAGCCCGCCTTCCCGACCTCGAGCTGAATTAACTTGAGACTTCGCATCGGTGCTTGAGTGGTTCTCAAGCTTAGTGACAGAGGTCAAGACAGGGAAGCTCAAAGTAAGGAAGGGTGGCTTGCCCCCGCTCGAGGAAGTTTTAATATGAATGAAGAATCAAACACCCAAGCTCCGGCTTCGACTAAGGCGACTTCGCGTTTGCGCGGGCGATCGCGAGCCGCGATTTTCATCGGCATCGTTGCGATCTTCATCATTGCTTCGTTCGCAACCTGGCTCCTCTGGCCAAAGCAGACTGGCAAACCGGTGCCCGCGCCGCGCTCGGTTTCATTCGCACAATCCCCGAACCAGCAAGCTGCATTTACAGATGAGCAGAAACTGACGCTCTCGCCTGAGCAACTTCGGAGCGCGGGCTTGAAGATCGAAACCGTTGGCGAGCAGCCGGCATCTGAAGCGGCAGGCCAGATGGCGACCGGCGTTGTCCAGGCGAATAGCTATAAGGAGACGCCGGTGATGTCACTGGTCGGCGGAATTGTGCGCGCCGTTAACGCTGAACTAGGCCAGAACATCAAACGCGGACAAAAGCTCGCCATCGTTTTCAGCAATGAATTGGCAGACTCACAGTCGCGGTATCTCACGGCGGTTGCGACTCTTGATGAGCATCATCGTCATCATTTGCGCACGATTAAGCTGGTGGAAATTGGCGCGGCGAGTCGTCAGGAGTTGGAAGAGGCAATCTCGAAATACCGCGAAGCTGAGTCTAACTTTGCCAATCTCCGTCAGAAGTTGCTGCTGCTGGGGATGTCGGCGCAGCGCATCGACGCGCTGAACTCCACTTCGCAGATCAGTTCTGAAGTCAGCGTGACCGCGCCGTCTTCAGGCACGCTGACCAGCCGCACTGTGAATCCGAACGAAGTCATCGAAGCCAACAAAGAGCTGATGCGCATCACCGATCTTTCAACAGTCTGGGTGGTCGGCCAGGTTTACGAAAAAGATCTGGCGACAATTCGCGTCGGCAGCGGAGCGAACATAACCTCCGACGCTTATGCCGGTCGCATCTTTCGCGGTCGTGTTTCGTACGTTGATCCGAAAATCGATCCAGCCACGCGCACGGCGCAAGTCCGCATTGAACTTGCAAATCCGCGTCAAGCGCTCAAGATTGGCATGTACGTAAACGTCGCTTTCGGCGCGCTCGGCCTGGCTGAAACGACTATGCCCATCGTTCCGAAGGACGCGGTGCAAAGCATCGGCAATCAACAATCCGTCTTTGTCGCGACCGATAAGCCCAGTGAATTCATCCTGCGTCCGGTCCGCCTGGGACCAGAGAGCAACGGTTTCTACCCGGTGACGGAAGGTTTGAATGCCGGCGATCGAGTCGTGACCGCAGGTAGTTTTCTGTTACGTGCGGAATGGCAGAAGACCCATCCGGGACCGTAGAGCGAAGGGATTCGCGTGGTACGTAATTGTTGCTACCGATAATCTCACGATAGTCATCTTGTTAGGCCGAAGGCCATTAATAACTCAGCCCAGGGTTAACACCCTGGGATAGAATTGCCCGTTCGACCCCAGCGAAATGATCAATTACAAGTCGCCGCGAACGACCTCGATATATTGACGGGTTGAACGCAAGAATCGCAGGCCTGACCCCCGCCCCTCTAGCCTCACGCACAATGCGCCGCCCGCTTCTGGTGCTCGACATGTATGAGCACGCCTACCAAATGGACTATGGCGCTGCGGCAGCGATGAAGAGTTAGCTTGGCGTCACGGTCAGTCAGAACTGGTTGGCTCGTCATCGCTTGATTGTCTTCGAGTGAAACCCAATCTGTTTCCGCTTCGGTTGCGGCGGTGTCATGAGTTGACGAATGGCATCAAAGACAACTTTGAAGTTCGCGTCATATTTCCTCTCTAACGCTTCAAGTTTATGAGCCAGCGCTGCATTCGAGGTAAGCATTTGTCTGAGTGTGACAAATGCCCGCATGATCGCGATGTTTACCAGAGCCGCCCGATTGCTGCGCAGGACACTTGAGAGCATGGCGACGCCCTGCTCTGTGAATGCATAAGGCCGGAATCGAGGATCACGGTGTTTCCGTGAACCGATCACAATTTGTGATCGGTTCAATTCTTCTGTCTCATCACGAGTGAGTTGAAACATGAAATCATCAGGGAATCGCTCTCGATTCCTCCGCACGGCTTGGTTCAACGCCGCCGTTGTCACCTCGTAAAGGGCGGCGATATCCGAATCAAGCATCACCTTATGGCCGCGAATTAACAGGATTACTCGCTCAACTCGTTCGACAGGCAGAGTTATGGAAGACTTCTTCATCGTGGGATCCGCGTTCCTTTTCCCGAGTTTGAGTTAAAGATAGTCAAGGGATTAGTCGAGATGCTGACCTTTGATTGCTTGATCGGCCATAACGATCGCCATCCTTACAACTGGGGCGTCATCGTTCCGATCTACAAAGTCCAGTCACCACGCTTCTCGCCCATCTTCGATACCGCCCGCGCGTTGTTCTGGAACGTACCCGAAAGGCGGGTGCAGCAGATGTTGAGAGACAAGCGGCAGCTGGAAATCTACATTTCAAAGTGCGCCCCGCCGTTTTCGTGGGACAATCAACCGGACGTTGATTTCTTTAGACTAATAGGCTTAATCTGGAACACCTTCGACAAATGCAAACCTCACATTGAGAAATTGGTGGATGATCAATCATTGGGAAAAAGCCTCGTAATGATTGATAAAGAGTTTAGCTCTCTCATGAGCCCGGAACGACGGCAACTAATTAAGGAATGCTTACATCTCCGGTATAAGAAACTTCGGGAAGCCATCGACGTAGAGTAAGACGCAATGCCGATCAAATCGATTCTAGACTGGTTGGGTTTTCGCAAAGCGGTGGAAGCGCCGCCGGAAGCTCGCGCCGAGTTTCAGCTCTTCTATGGAGACTTGAAGGTCGGGACGTTGTCGGTTGCGGATTCTATCTGGAAGTTTGAATATTCCGACGCATTTAGGCAACAGGACGAGTTGCGGGAGCTGTTAGAGTTTCCTAACGTTGATAAGGTATACGAGAGCAAGGAACTGTGGCAGTTTTTCGTGATGCGCATACCCAGCCCTGAACAGCCCGAAGTCGAAGAGATCCTCAGGCGCGAACATATCAAAGAAGACGATGCCGTTAGCCTGCTCAAACGATTCGGCGAGTACACAATCACCAACCCGTTCAGATTAAAAGCGGCCTGAAGGCAATCATTCCTCTACTCGCCCTCGAGACGAGGGCTAAGGACTACGCGACCGCCGCCTCTCGAATCGAATCCAGAATCGACACAATTCCGCTTGCATCCTTGTCGGCAAAAACACCGTCAAGCCCCGTGCTGCTGTAATCAGTAAACGGCCACTCATACAACCGACCGGGTTCCATCACCCCGTTCTGTGTCAGGTAATCAATAATCTGATCAATAAAGCGAATCTGATTGGCCGTGAGCGTTTTCCTTGATAGGTATTCGCCGAAGGCTTTCTTTGCTGCCCCTCGATCAAGACCAACAAGTTGTCTAACGAAGAGCCCTAAATGCTCTTGTTGGCCGTAAGCCTGTTCAAAGTCCTCTCTGGTTCCTAAGCCATCCGATTCAAAGAGAATTCTTTCAAGCTCCGCGATATCGGTCGGCGTGATTGGCGTGTTGCGCCTCAGCTTTTGGATGGCAATGTGGTTTTCGTGTTCCTTGAGGAAGTTCATAACTTTCTTCTGATACTGCTTGATGTTCACCGCAGAGCTGGCATGGCTGTATTCGCCTTCAATAATCTCGCCGAGTTCGTCCTCAAAGTCTGTATATATCGACTTCCGCGACGACTTGTCCATGAACTTCACCAGATCGCGGAGGCGCTTGCGAACATCTTCCAGCATCACCAGTGTTATGTCGGCCCAGTATTCGTCCTGTTGTAAATCCAGAATCAATTCAAGCTGGTCGTTCACCATCGGAATTGCGCGCTTCTCCTCCAGGCGGTTTGCGATTTCCTTAACCTGATCACGCAGCTTGAGAAACGTTTTGTCTTTTGTGAGGAACGCCAGCTGAAGCTTTAGCATAATCAGGTCAAAGCGCTTTGCCGTCTCGTCCTCGGGATCTAACTCGTTCGGCAGTCCAGCGAGCACGTAGTTCAACTCCTCGAACTCATCGGGCCCTAAGTCTTCCCATGTTGCCGGCTCGCGAAACTTTTCCACTTCTTTCCTGCGTCGGCGAACTACGAAGTTATCAACGTTCATCGCCTGAATCTGTTCTCTCAGGGTCGTGGTGATTTCGTCATCGAGTTGCCCGATCGCCTCATCTGCCGGGCCAAGGTGCCGAAACTTTTCCAGCAACTCAACGCGCGCACGAAATAACTTCGTGCCGAGAGATTCCTGCGCCGAACCTTCGACGCCTTTCGCATCCTGATTAAAGAATTCCAGATTCCCGCAATAATCAAAGATGTAGAAAAACTCCTTGTCTTCTCCCGGGCCAAAGAGGTCCGACCGCAGACGCGTTCCGCGCCCAATCATCTGAAAGAATTTTGTCCTGGACCGGACTATCTTAAAGAAGACGAGATTAACTATCTCCGGTATATCGATGCCCGTGTCCAGCATGTCAATAGAGACTGCTATCTGTGGCAACTTGTTCTGTGTGGAAAAATCATCAAGAAGACTCTCACGGTATGTTTCTTGGTGCGCGATTACGCGAGCAAAGTGGCCCTTGAAATGAGGGTAGTTCTTGTCGAATCGTTCCTGGATGAACACTGCGTGATTGTAGTTCTTAGCGAAGATGATTGTCTTGCCGAGGATATCTCCGCCCCCAATCTTCTGTCCCCGCTCCATCACTGTCTCAAGCACCTTATCTACGGTGTCCTCGTTGAAGAGCCATTTGTTCAAAGCCGCGGCATCTACAGAATCGGGAACGTCTTCCTTTTCTTCATCCCATTCGATTGCGTCCCATTCCTCCTTCTCTTCTTCGGGCAGATCGTCGTACTTAATTCCTTCTCGCACGAACTTGAGTGGCACCTCGACCGGCTTATACGGAACAAGAAATCCGTCATTAACAGCTTGTTCGAGATCGTATGAGTAAGTCGGCACACCTTTTTCGAGGTCGAAGAGTCCGTAGGTATTCTTGTCGACTTCGTCTTTCGGCGTCGCCGTCAGCCCTACCAACAGCGAATCGAAGTATTCAAAGATCGCGCGATACTTTTGATAGACCGATCGATGCGCTTCATCGATGATGACGAGGTCAAAGTGTCCGACTCCGAAACGACGCTCGCCATCCTGAATATCATTGATGAGCCCCATCATCGTCGGATAGGTCGAAACATAGACACGGCTGTCCGCGTTGTATTTCTCCGTAACTAAATTTACCGGACTCGAATCGGGAAGGTGTCGCTTGAAAGCGTTCGCCGCTTGCTTGACGAGCGCGACTCGGTCGGCGAGAAATAGGACCCGCTTGATCCAATTGCATCTTTGCAGCAATTCGCAGAGCGCAATCACGGTCCGCGTCTTTCCCGCACCCGTGGCCATGACAATCAGCGCCTTGCGCTGATTGCTCGCGAAATTCTCAGTGACCGCCCGGATGGATTCTTCCTGGTAATACCGCTCGACGATCTCTTTATTGACGCTCTCGGTTGCTACATCTTTCCGCTTGCTGCGTCTTTGAATCAGCAATTCAAGCTCATCGCGCTTGTAGAAGCCCTGCACTTCTCTGGGCGGATAGTTCTGGTCATCCCAGAACCAGGTCTTGTAAGCATTCGTGTAGAAGATCAGCGGGCGCTGTTTGAATTGTGTTTCCAGGCAGTCGGCGTAGAGTTTCGCTTGCTGCCTGCCGATGCGCGGGTCTTTTTTGGTTCGCTTGGCTTCGACGACAGCGAGCGGCAATCCGTCGTTTCCCCACAGCACGTAATCGACAAAGCCCTGGCCTTGTTCGGTGAGCATTCCCGTCACCGGGTACTCGCGGTCTTCTGTTTTGTCGAGTGGCCACCCTGCTTCGCGCAACATCAGGTCGATGAAGTAGTCGCGTGTTTCCGCTTCCGAGTAATCGTGATCGTCTGGAATCTTTTCGTTCTGTTTTTTCGCTGCGGCGATTTGGTCGCGAAGCAGCGCGATCTGCGTGTCAGTATCGGCTATCGCTTTGGCCTTCTCTGCCAGTTCCTCATCGCGCCGGCGCAATTCTTCTTCGAGCTTCCGAAGTTGATCGAGGGTCTTGGCTGAAACTGACACTTGGCGCCCGGGAACTTGTTGCTCATCCCACGAAACATCTTTGTACTGCGCCGGCGAATGCCGTGTGTACATACGCGCCAGCCAGTAAAGGAAATGAAACAGTTCCTTGGTGGCCCGAAGTGCGTCTCGCTCGGTGACAGGCTTGCGGCTATGAACTGCGAGGTTTCCGACTTCTTTAATTGTTTTGACTTTGAGAAAGACGTCGTTGGTCAGGTTCTGTCTGAAGGTCGGTTCGTAGATCAGAGCGCTGAGGTTATCGTCGTAAGGAAGTTTGAGCGCGGAATCGTGGTCGTACAACCAGTGAACGGCGAGTTCGAGCGTGCGCCGCGCATAGAAGCAACAACTACGCGCGTCGGTACGCGCCAGCGATTCAACCTTCGCGGCTGACTCGCTCAGTTCAGGCCATTCGCATTGGAGGAAATTGAAGTTGCTCATCCCAGTTGTGAATTTCTCTCAGCCGGCCATCACGGGGCAGTAGCCCGACCGTCAGGGAGGGCGTTTATGCTGACCTGAGACGCCCTCCCTGACGGTCGGGCTACTGCCCCGTTTACAATCCTCAGCTTGTCGAACGTCGTCGAGAACGCCTTAATCGCACGCCGCATTAGCGCACCGTCAATCGGGTGTCTCGACTTCACTTCATTGAGCACGCGATACCTAGCCCTGTGCAACGCGTCGCGCAAGCCTTTCTCCAACCCGGCTATCGTGTCGCGTGCGGGACGGTGCAATTCCATCGTCGCGCACTCTTCTAAGATTGGGCCGTAGCAATAAAGATCGAACGAGGTGCACGTGTCGGCATCAACGCCGGCATTCATAAGGTTTCGCCGGAGCGCATTCGACTTTGGATTCCGGCTGAGATGTTGGCTCAAGCGTGAAAACGGCGATTGGGCATTTGGCGATGAACTGTCGCCGGTGCGACCAACGTAAAGCCACAGCTCTCCTGTAGCAGTGGTAACCTCCCAGACATAGAGCCAGAAACCACGAGCAAGCATCGCGCCTGGTAACGAAAGTTTATGAAACGTGGGTTTCATAGTTCCCCTCGAAAGGCGCGGTGCTGGAGGGTGGCGAAAAGCGCGTCCAGCTCCGCCAGCGACCCGCGATGCGCGGTTTTCAATTGCTCCACCGCCGTCACCCGCCGGGCGAATTCGCGCTGCTTAGGGATGGGGGGAACGGGAACGTCCAGATTTCGCAGCATCGCGAGATTGATATTCTTCTGTGCCGATTCGGGGGCTGCGTCTTCGAGTGCTTTCTGGAGGAATGACAGCCAAGTGCGAACGAACTCAACCGTTGCAACGTCTTCGGCACGGAAGCCAACGATGCTGTCGGGAAAGCACGCGTCGAATGTCAGGATGCCGGTCTTTGCGATGTTGGCGGCAATCGTGATTAGCAGTGTTCCCGCAGGCCACATCTTGCTTTGTCTCAAACCGATTTCCGAATACGTGCTTTGGTAGGTGCGAATGTATCCGTCGCAGTTCGCAACATCGCCGGTTTGCACTAACGGATACGGCCCGCCCAAAAGCTCCGGTGCGTTTCGCGGGCGATTCTTGGAAACGCCACGGTCGAGCGTGCCGACTTCGCTGAACTTTTTTCGCGGCCAGCCTTTTGTATTCAAGACGGGGTCGCCGAAGAGGTCGAGGAAAAGGGATTGGGTGAGGGAGTCGAGTTGGGCGAGGGCGGCGCGGCGCTTGGCCCGCAACGCCTCCGCCCGGTCCAGCACCTCCGCAATCCGCCGCTGCTCCGCCAGTTGTGGTAGTGGGATGGTAAGTTTTCGAATATCGCCAAGTGAAACGTTGTTCACTAAGGCGTGCTTGCCCAGCCGTTCGATTTGCCCAAGCCGGGGACGCAACACATGCAGCAGCCAACCCCGGTCGAGTTTCGGAGAAGGCGTCAGCTTGATGATTCGTTGATTCAGCAACGCGTCGGGGCCGCTCCAAGACTGAACGCGGAAGCTTCCGGAGAGTGTTAGTAAGAGATCACCCTCGCGAACTACGAATCGCTCGTCGTAAGGTTCATCCCAATAAACGAAGTCATTGTCTGCAACAGCATCAACATTCTGAATTCGAATAACTGGAACTCCGTGCTTATCTTGGTTGAACTTGGACGCACTCCACGCAAAACCTGAAAGGATACTGCATAACTCGCCAAGTGGGACGTTAGCAACACTCACTTCAGCATCCCCTCCAGTTCCTTCATGCCCTGCTGAATCTCTGTTTCCAGCTTGCCGAGGCTTTGCAGGATTTCGCCCGGCGGACGGTGTGCGACTTCTTCGTGAACGACTTCCTTGTAGCGGTTGAGCGAGAGGTCGTAACCCTGCGCAACAATATCAGCCTTGGGTACGCAGAAGCTTTGCGCGGTTCGTGGGCGGGCGCGTTCAGGGTTTGGAGTTCCGGCTTTAGCCGGTCTTCCGTTGCCCCTAGCACCGCCTGAAGGCGGAACTCCAAACGAACGCCAGCGCGCGAGGATGTCGGGCAGGTTGTTCTTCGCGTGGTCGCCGGAGGTGAGCGCGACCTTGGGCACTGGGCCGAGCTTTTCCGGAGGGAGGAGTTCGGTTCGTTTGTCGTCGAGCGACATGCCGTCGGCGTCCACGTCGTAGAACCAGACGTGGTCCGTGCCGCCAGAGTTCGTCTTCGTGAAAAGAAGGATGGCGGTGGAGACGCCGGCGTAAGGCTTGAACACGCCGCCGGGCAGCGAGATGACGGCGTCCAGCTTCTGCTCTTCGACGAGAGCCTTGCGCAGCGTCTTGTGCGCATTCGACGAGCCGAAAAGCACGCCGTCAGGCACGATCACAGCGGCGCGTCCGCCGGGTTTGAGCAGGCGCAGGAAGAGCGCGAGGAAGAGCAGCTCCGTTTTCTTCGTCTTCACGATCCGCTGCAAGTCCTTCGCAGTGTTCTCGTAATCCAGCGAACCGGCGAACGGCGGATTTGCCAGCACCACCGTATAGCGCTCTTCTTCGCCGGCGTGTTCTTCAGCGAGCGAATCCTTGTAACGAATATTAGGGTTCTCGACTCCGTGCAGCAGCATGTTCATACTGCCGATGCGGAGCATCGTCGAATCAAAATCAAATCCGTTAAAAAGCGTTTCATTGAAGTGATGACGCAAGGCATCCGTCGTGAATATCTCGGGATGCTGCTCGCGCAGGTATTCGCCTGCTGCAACCAGGAACCCAGCGGTGCCACACGCCGGATCGCAAATGATGTCCCGCGGCTGTGGCGCGATCATTTCGACCATTAACCGGATAATGTGACGTGGGGTGCGGAACTGTCCGTTCTGGCCCGCCGTGGCGATCTTGCTCAGCATGTACTCGTAGAGATCGCCTTTGGTGTCCCGGTCTTCCATCGGGATCTTGTCGATCGTGTCAACGACTTTGGCCAGCAGGCCCGCGTTCGGGATCGTGAACCGCGCATCCTTCATGTGATGGGAGTAAGTAGAATCTTCGCGCCCGTCTTGTAGCTTCTTGATAAAAGGAAACACTCTTTCGGAGACAATCTCATACATCGCGGAAGCAGCGTCATGCTTGAACCGTGACCAACGCAAGTCCTGCTGTTTGCGATTAAATATTGGATTCTCAATCGGCTTCTTGAGTCGATTCGCCTTTGCTTCCTGCGCCGTGTGCAGCTCATCAAGCCGCTTAATGAAAAGCAGGTAAGTAATCTGCTCGATTACTTCCAGCGGATTACTGATGCCGCCAGACCAGAATGCGTCCCATAGGCGGTCGACTTGTGATCTAAGTTCTCCAGTTATCATTTTGTATCAACCCGTATGAATGAATTCAGACCGGCTGCGGACAAGTGGTGTTCGTAAGTCGAGACGGGCTGAGGCGGAGCCATGATGCACCAACGGCAAGAAAAGTAACAAGCGAAAATGGAGCGATCAGGATACTTTGAATGGGCTTGCTGTCGTTTGCGCAAAGGAAGGCGGGCAGGAGGTTAATCCTGCCCGCTAGTGAATCGGAGCCCTCCCTTACGGTAGAGCTAGTGCCGTGCGCCCACCCGCCGTTCGCGAATGAAGCGTATTTTTTGGAGTGCGCTAACTTGTCAGCGCTTTGGTATGCGGCGACTTGTCGCCGTACCGTCTCGGCAACTCAAGCCCTGAGAAGTCGCGACGAGTCGCGACCTAACAAAGCGGCGACAAGTCGCCGCACTCCAAAGTGCGACCCTTTCAGGGTCGGGGTCGTCTTGGGTTTCCGATCCGGGGGTGTCGCGCTGCGCGCTTTACCCCCGATCCGGGGGTGTCGCGCTGCGCGCTTTACCCCCGGCTATTTTCTTTGACGCCTTCGGCGTCCGCCGGTCATGAGCTTGCGGCTCATGAAGATGAATATGCAGTGCGCTGACTCGTCAGCGCTTTAGTACGCGGTGACCTGTCGCCGCGAGGCACGCAACCACGGCTTATACAGGTGCCGCGACAAGTCGCGACCTAACAAAGCGGTAACAAGTTACCGCACTCCAAAATCGGTTGGGCCATTGGCATGAGTTGAAGTCTGTCGCCCGCTAAAGCGGGCTCGGATTGTTTTTGGGCGATAGATCCCCGGGCTTGCGCCCGGGGCTACCGTTATGTTGCCGCCGCGCGGCTGGTTGAGCATCCTGGTCAGGCGCGCCGATGATGTGCGGTAGGCCCACCCGCTAACGCAGGTGGTACTGACCTCACTGCGCGGCCGCCTACTGCTCGATGCGGATCGCGCTCTGCTCACCGCTCACTGATCGGCGCTCACTGCTCAGCACCCACTGCTCACCGCTCACTGATCGGCGCTCACTGCTCGGCGCTCACTGCTCGGCGCTGACTGCTCGGCGCTCACTGCTCAGCGCCCACTGCCCACCGACCGCCGCGTACTGCTCACTGCCCACTGCCCACCGACCGCCGCGTACTGCCCACTGCCCACTGCTCACTCTCACTGCTTGGCCGGTGGCGTGGGCGACGGCGGGGTTGCGGTCTTGGCTCGGCGTGGGGCGCGTTCGGTGTGACTGGCGCTGGTCCACTCGGCCAGGACGCTAGGGTTGTTCGCGTACTTGTTGCGGACGATCGCGTCGAGTTTGCGCACCGTGTTCGTGCCACGCTCGATTGCGTTGTTGATCGCGGCGTTGGCGGCGACGTGATCCCCAACGCCGCTTGATTGGTTGCTCATCGCGGCTTCCAGCGCCGCGATGCCGGCGTTCAGGTCTTCGAGAAAATCGGCCGGCATCTCATGCGCGATGAACTGCGCCGATAGAGGCGCAGCGTCGGTTGCGGCGGCGCGAGCAGCAGTCAGCAACAGTTGATCGTTTTCGTCCGGCGGCAGACGGAATTTGTCGTCGAGTCCGGGCACCTCACCGGCCATCGCGCGCGCGGTGCGTCGAATGGCTTTAAGATCTTCCATTAACGCATCGCGAGCAGCCGCGCGCGTCGCAGTGCCTTGCCGGGCAGAGCCGTGGCCCGAAGCCTCGGACGCTGCGTGTCCGTCGAGCTCCAGAGTAATTGCATGGAGCGTAGCGAATAGCTGTTTGCCGAGGCTGTTGTTGGCGAAGTCGTTTGTGTGCGCCATGCCGAAATCTTTGACCCGCGTAAACGTCTGACGCTTTCTGTTTTCATTGTCATTCATAGTAGGAGCCTCCTAATGAAATAGGTGGTTGAGAGTCTTCACTTCCCGTTCCCTGGGGAGCAAGGAGTGAGTCTGCGTTACGTTGAGACAGCCAACCCGGTAGTTTTGGGCGAGGGTTAGCTGCGTTTCCTTTGACGGCGCGGATTTTACACGGAGCCGGGGCCAACTAGCAAGAATTCCTGCGTGTTCCTGAGCAAGTTGGCGTTTTGGCCGGAAATGTTGAGGTTTTCGACGATCCGGGTGGAGAATTTCACACTCCGGGCGACATCTTTCGCGCTCCGGACGGAACATTTCACGCTCCGGGTGGAATCGTTTGCGTTCCGGGTGGGACCTTTCACATTCCGGGTGGAGGCGTTCGCGATCCAAGCGGAGGGTTTCACGAGACGGGTGGAGGCTCTGCGGCTCCGGGTCGCGGGTTTGAGTCTCCGGGTGGGGCTTCTACAGCTTCGGACGGGGTAGCAATAGATTATCAGCGTGTCTCTGCCTTCAGAGAAGAGTTCCGAAACTCTCCCATTGGGAGAGGGCGAAGAAATTCGTCGACTAACTTTCAATCCCTCACGGGCGCCTGCTTGATGATGCCGTTGGCATACCCGCTCATCACTTCTTTACCGTGCTGATTGCGGCAGACAAAATCCGTGCGGACGTTTGTGTATTGTTCGGCGGGCGCAAACTCCACGACGATCACTTCACATCTCACGGTATCACCGGCAAAGACCGGCCGGTGAAATTGAAATTTCATTTCGCGCGCGATGAAGTTCATGTCGCCACCGATTTTCGTAGGCACGGTCGCGGTCAGCAGACCATGAACCATCAGCCGGCCCTGTTCATCGGGTGTGACGTGATGCACGCCTTCGTCGCCCGAGATCTTATTGAACAGCCGAATGTCGTCTTCGGTAAAGATTCGCTCCCAGGAAGCTGTGTCGCCGATTTTCATTGCACAATCCGGGCCTCTCTAATTTGTCGTATCAGCCAGGTTAGATTTGTACGTGGTATTGGTCTGGCGATCATTGATCTCGATATAGACGTAGCTTGGCGGCACTACGCCCTCTTCCAGCCCAAACCAGATCTTACCAAGATCGCTGGGGCCGCCGAAGTTGCAGAATCCGTAGATACGCTTTCCGCGTGAATCGAAGATATCAACCCAGGTTCGAGATGACTTGGTGTTAGCACCGCAAGGCGGCAGCGCGGGCGCGGCGGCGAACAAGTCTGCGGGATAACTCGCTTTGTTGTCCACGTCGTACTTGTACCGGATGAAGGTTTTTCCGCCCTGCTGATAAGCTTCGGTGCCCATCAAGTAAAGCACGGGATTCGGCAATGGTGGCGCCGAATCGACGCCCTGGGTTGCGAGCATGACACCCAGCAGTACGGGGAAAAGGAGAAGCGTTTGTCGTCGGAATTTGAAAGTCATCAGGGAAATTCCTTTCAGGGGAAGTAGAGTAGGCGCGATCTTCGCCGCGCATTCTATGCTCGATCGCTGAAATTAGCTATATTTATTGCAAGCAGGAAAAAAGCCGCAGCTGGCCCTTCGGAAACCAGAGGTCATCAACACGTTCTCGACCACGCCCTCGCGGGAGTGGCTGTTGAATGCCGGCCCTTCGGGCCTCGATGGTTCCAAAAACTGGCTCAGTGCTTCGGACGCACGCCCCACGTGGGTGGCGGCGGTTCCTTCGTAGCCCGATCAACGGGATGTTCCTTCAACATGCGCATGGCTTCGGTTACCGCACGCTCGAGCTGCGGATCGCGACCGGCTACTACGTCTTTGGGCCAGTTCTCGACATCGACGTCGGGCGCGACGCCTTCATTCTCGACTGCCCAGTGTCCGTCGCGCGCAAAGAATCCGCCGCGCGGTGCGATCATTGATCCGCCGTCAACAAAGGTCGGCGTGTCCGCCGTGTGCACCAGCCCGCCCCAGGTGCGCTTGCCGACCAGCAAACCAATCTTGCGATACCTGAACATGTACGGCATCAGATCGCCGCCGGAACCGGCCATCTCGTTGATGATCATTACCTTCGGTCCCCAGATGCCGGCGGCGGGACTGGTGAACGGATAGCGATCACCGGCCACGTTATTGAAGTAGCCGTCAAAGTCCCTTTGCAAGACGTCGATAATATAGTCGGCCGCCGAGCCGCCGCCGTTGAAGCGTTCGTCGATGATCGCGCCCTTCTTGTCCTGCTGCGAAAAGTAATAGCGGTTAAAGCTCGTATAGCCCGGCTGTCCGGTGTTCGGCACATAGACATAGGCGAGTTGCCCGTCCGAAAGCTTCTCGACCAGGCGGCGATTTGATTCAACCCAAGCGCGGGTGCGCAAGGCTTGTTCGCTCGCGACCGGGACGACGGTCACGTGGCGCGCGCCTTCCATCGCCGGCTTGTCATTAACGGTCAGCGACGTCTGTCGATTCGCCGTGCCGTCAAGCAAGCGATAGATGTTGTCGGGCGCCTTTAGTTCCATGCCATTGACGGCCAGGAGGTAATCTCCAACGTTCACGTTCGCGCCCGGCGACGACAGCGGCGAACGCAGATCGGGATTCCAGCTCTCGTTGTCAAAAATCCGCGTGACTCGATAGCGGCCATTTTCGATCGAGAAGTCCGCGCCCAGTAATCCTCCGGGCGATAGCGGCAGGTCAGGCATGTCGCCGCCGCGCACGTACGAATGGCCGATCGCAATCTCAGCTCCCATCATATCCAGCAAGTAATTCAGATCAGCGCGGTGCATGACGTACGGCAGCATTGCTCCGTACATCTCTTTGTCTTTGACCCAGTCCGTGCCGTGCAGGTTGGGCACATAGAGATAGTCACGCTCCTGGCGCCAGCCTTCATTGAATATCTGTTTGAACTCTTCCTTCGGATCCAGATGCATGCGCAAGTTGACGTTGATGCGGCCCTGGCCCGGCTGTGGTGGCGTGCGATCCGCATCCACGATGAAGAGAGACGGCGTTGGCGGCGCGCCACCAGCCGCCGCCGGTCCGCGTCCGCCACCGCCGCCACCACCGGCGGCGCGATAGACGAGCTTGTGACCGTCCGCGCTGACCTCATACGCTAAAACGCCAGGCGCAAGAGTCGCGGGCCTGCGATCGCAAAGCCGGTAGCGGATCAATTCATTACCCGCACCGGCACCACCGCCTCCACCACCGCCGCGCGCAGCTTCGAGGTAGTAAACGGATCCGTCAACACCGGATTGCAGGTCGGTATACGGGCGCTCAGGAACGCCGGGAACCGAAATGATGCGTTGGCGCACGCCGTCGAAATCGATCTGCACACTTACCGGTTGGCGCGGTCCGCGCGGAGTTTGCGCTGTTTGCTCGCCCGCCGCCGCATCGGCCGCACCCGCGGTGGGGGTGTCCCCGACGCAAGCACCCGGCACCGTGCGACGACCGGTGCCGACACCGCGATCCTCGTCACTCTCCGGCAGCAGCGGGCTGGAATCACTTTTCTTCAGCACTGCCAGGTACAAACCGAAATTCTCATCATGATCGTAAGAAGTCATGTCGAGCCATTGCGAACGCAAACCAAAATCGGTCGAGGCGAGAAACCAAAGATACTTGCCGCTCGCGTCCCACACGGGCCAGACGGCATCAGCCAGACCATCGGTTACCTGCTTGGTCTCGCCGGTTTCGGCGTTGCTCACAAAAATTGCGTGATACATCGAGCGCAGACGGCTCGAGTACGCCACCCATTTCGAATCCGGACTCCAGGTGGGATTGAGCGTGCGCTGCGGCACCATCCAGGGATCGTTGCCGACAACTTTTGCCTTACCGCTGGCGACATCCAGCACCCAAACATGAAGGTTCGTGTCAGTGAAAAGAATTTTCTTTGAGTCAGGCGACCAAGACGCGGTGTAGTAATGCGTCGGATGATCGAGGGTGATCTCGCGTGGAGGGGTCAGTCCGTCCTGCGCTTCGATATACAGGCGATACTCGCCCGACCTGTCACTGAAATAGGAAATGGATTTTCCGTCAGGAGACCAGGCCGGATCGCGTTCGGCTGATGCGCTCGAGTTGGTGAGGTTTCGGACGTCGCCTTTCTCTGCCGGGATCGTGAAAATCTCGCCGCGCGCTTCAACCACCACTCGCTTTCCTGTCGGCGAGATTCCCAGGTTCGTCATGCGGCTGGTCACGTCTTCCCAGCGCGGCATCATCCAGGGGAAATCTCCGACGGCCGTGATGTTGACGACGTGCTCTCTGCCGGTCTTTGGATCAAGTTCGTGGACGTAACCGGCTTGTTCAAAGACCACGGCGCCGGCGCCCGAGTCCATCGTCTTCACGTCATAGTCGGTAAACTTGGTGACCTGGGCCAGCTTCTTTGATCTGGTGTCAAAGGACCAGACATTTTCAACGCCGTCGCGATCTGAAATGAAATAGACCGTGTCACCCGACCAAACCGGATCGATATCTTTCGAGTCGGTCCAGGGCGGCGAAACCAGATCGTAGCTCTTGAGATCGACAATCCAGATGGGGCGATTCTGGCCGCCACGATAATTACGGCGCTCGTCGTCCCACGAATTGTTCATGCGGTAAGCGAGGTGAGATCCATCGGCGGAAATCTTTCCCTGAAACCCACGCGGCAGCGCCATCGGCTGTTCCACGCCACCTTCGGCGGGCACCGTCCAGAAGCGCGGCGCGCCACTCGGAGACCAGGTCGCGCGCGACGATGAAAACATGATCGCCTTTCCATCAGGCGTCCAGCCCTGGACTGAATCAGCGCCGGGATGCCAGGTCAGGCGCCTCGGCTCGCCGCCATCGGCCGCCACCACATAGACGTCGAGATTGCCGGCGTACTCTCCGCTGAAAGCGATCGATTTTCCATCTGGAGAGAAGTGTGGATTGGAAGTCTGTCCCTGAAAACTGGTGACTCGGCGGGCCAGGCCTCCGGCACGAGGCACGACCCAAATGTTCTGCGCGTACGCGAGTGCGATCTGCGTTGCGCTCACGGTTGGCGTGCGCAACAAGCGGGTGCCGCCATTCGGCGTTTGGGCGTGCGCCGCAACGAAAATGTGTTTGCCTGCGAACCTGAAGGAGAGAAGCCCTACCGCAACAAAAGCGACGAACAGGATGAGAGCCCGGCGGTAGAACCCCGCCTTAAGGGTGCGATGCGACATCAATATTCCTCCAGATCGAACCAGATGGGTTTGCGGTGCTTCTTTTAGCATGAAGCGAGGTGGAGAGCAAAGCAGCTATTCCTTGTCAATATCGGTTTCCTTTATGGGCCGATACACGTATGAATTGATTTCCTGCTTCAGCTCAGCCATTTGCTCCGCTATGTTGTTTCGATATTCGCCTAGGAACGCGCGGGCGAAGTTCGCCACCTCATCGGTCAGCATCTTTTGCAGCTTGAGGTTTTCTTCGCGGTCCGCTGCCGTCGGCGCAAAGGTCATGTCCTTCATACCACTCTGCTGAAATGCCTGAAGCTTCCGGTCAATCTGCTGCAGTCCAGCTTGCAGGTCAATGAGATTAGGCATGACTGCGTTTATCAGCGGGTAGTAAACATTTCTGATCTTGATGATCGTGTCCATTAACTTTCTTTCCAACTCTGGCTTTCGCAGATAGGTGCTGGTTCTGACCACCGCAACTCGCACGTCCAGAAACAGCTTTGTGTCCCTTTCAATCAGCGTTCTTACGTCGGCCTTTGCCGGATCCATCATGCTGAACTCAAAGACAGCGGTTTGCAGGAAGTACTCCCATTTATCCACCGCCACCCGCAAGGCAACCAGTTCCTCACGCTCTTCCCCGCGCAATTCTCTTTTCACTTCAAGAGAAGTCTTGCCGATATTCTCCATTCTGGTCGCCAGCTCTTCCGCCTGGCTCCTGGCTTTCCAAGCGATTTCTTCAGCCTGGCGCTCGGCATTTTTTGCGATCGCGTCAGCTTGTTTTTCCGCTTGCTTCGCGGACTCTTCCGCTTTGAGTTCGAGCCGCTTGGAGACGGCATCCAGACTCTTTTCGAAGAATAGCTTCAAGACGTACGCAGCCACCACGACCGTCACTAACACGGGCCCGGATAGCTTTAATGATTCTTTCAAGATTTCGTATGGTCCCATCTCTTCTCCATCTCTTCATGAGGATCAATCCGGCAAAGGTAGAACTGCGGCCAGCGCGTAGGTAATCATGTTCTTACCTATGCCGTGCGGTATCAATTCTCAACACCTCGCGCGGTTTGTCTTTCTCGTCTGCGCTCCAGGGCAAGCCGACAGCGCGGGTCAAGAATTCCAGGAACGGACCCGCAGCGCGAGTTGCTTTTACAACCTGATCGAGAAAGTCCGTAGCGCAAACCTGCTTCTCGGTGAAATAGGTGACGGTCATAAAGTCCTTCCGCATCAGGTCGCGCGCGAATGGATGATCAGGATCAGATCCGGGCGGCATGCGCTTCATCGTATCGCCCGAAAGTTCGCACATCTTTTTGAAGGCCCGACCGCCGGTGGCGCTTTTCCATTTCTTCGGCTCGCGCACGATCGCTTCGCAGACCAACGCCCGCGTGTCAGGATTGGGATGCCAAAGGCCCGCGCCCATGAAACTCCGCTTTGGTTCCAAATGCAGGTAAAGGCCGGGAGCATGACCCTCTTTCCAGGCGCGGTGTGGAAAGCGTGCGGCAACCATTGTCTGATAGGGCGCCTGCCCCTTGCGAAAGCGCATGTCGCGGTAAATGCGCAGAAGCGATCCGCCCGACGGTTTTGGATCAGCTATAAAGTGCGGACTGATCGTGTGCAGTAGCGGGCGAAAATCTTCAATGAATCGCAGGAAGGGATCGCGCTCAAACTGTTCGTACCGCCACTTGTTCGCCTGAAACCATTCGCGGTTGTTGTGACGTTTCAGTTCGCGGAGAAACTTGAATAGCTCGGATGAAGAGTAGCTTTTCTTGGCCATAGGTTAGCGACTCGGGCTCGGCATTTGTCCCCGCTCAACCTCGCTGTATAATCCAAGTCCGTTTTAATTTCAATCCTAAATTGATTGATGGAGTACTTCGATGCCTAATCCAAATCAGATCAACGTCAACTCAGGCGACAACCTCGTGCTCATCGGCACGATGAAGGGTGCGTTTGTATTTCGCTCTGACGCCTCGCGAGAGAAATGGGAAGAGGCCGGGCCATACTTTCCCGGACGCAGCGTCTATGCGATGGCGTACGACGGCCGCAACGGACGCTCGCGTCTCTGGGCCGCGGTGAACAGCTCGTTCTGGGGATCGTTTCTAAGCTCGTCGGATGATTTTGGTAAGACCTGGAGCAACCCCGAAGCTTACAACATCAAGTTTCCGGAAGGCAGCGAGGTTTCACTCAAACAGATCTGGCAAATCGTTGCGGGTCACGCGAGCGAGCCCGACACTTTGTATTGCGGAGTCGAGCCGGCCGCACTTTTCAAATCAACTGACGCCGGCGAAACCTGGTCGCTGGTGCGCGGCCTGTTCGATCATCCGCATCGTCCGCAGTGGCAGCCGGGCGGCGGTGGTCAGTGTTTGCACACGATTCTTCCGGATCCTTCGGATGACCAGCGCTTGTTCATAGCCATCTCAACCGGCGGCGTTTATCGCACCGACGACGGTGGCGAGAACTGGCAGCCACGCAACCAGGGTATTCGCGCCAAGTTTCTGCCACCGGATCAACAGTTTCCCGAATGGGGACAATGCGTGCACAAGGTTGTGCGTCATCCTTCGAATCCGGATCGAATGTTCCTGCAGCATCACTGGGGCGTCTATCGCAGCGATGACGCCGGTGACTCGTGGCAAGACATTGGCGCCGGCCTGCCCTCAGATTTTGGGTTTGCCATGGAAATCGATCCGCACGATCCAAACACGGTTTACATCATTCCGATCGAGTCGGATGAGTTTCGTTGTACCCCGGAAGCCAAGCTGCGTGTCTATCGCACCCGGAACGCCGGCGAATCGTGGGAGGCTTTAACAGAGGGCCTTCCACAGAACGACGCTTTCGAAACCATTCTGCGCGACAGCATGAAAGCGGACGCGAATGATCCCACCGGTCTCTACTTCGGGACCCGCAACGGAAAGTTATTCGGATCGAAGAACGGCGGCGATTCGTGGACGGCGATCAGGGAAGGCTTGCCGGCGATCACTTGCGTGAAGACGGCGACTGTCGGGTAGACGAGAATCACAATGATGAAAAGCTTAGTCCTGCCTTTAGTGATGGCTTGTTCCTTCGCAGCTACTCCGCTTTGCGGGGCCCAACAAAAGGAGGAGCCGAAATCCAAGCTGGTCCAGTTTCAAATGGCTTTATTGAAGAAGGGACCGAAGTGGCCGGCGACTCAGACGCCTGAGACAAAACGAATCCTTCATCAACACCTGATCAATGTGCTGGCGCTGCTTGATGCCGGCAAGGCGGTCATCGCAGGTCCTTTGGGTGACGACACCGATCTTGCCGGCATATTTGTCCTGCGCGCTTCGTCTGCTGAAGAAGCGAAGACGTTGGTCGATGCAGACCCGGCTGTCAAAGCCGGTCTATTCGTGGCCGACCTGCATCCATGGTTTTCAGAAGATATTTTCAAGAAGCGGAACGCACCACTCACGATGAACACCGTTTATCTTGCGTTTCTTAAGAGGGGGCCGAATCGGGCGCAACCAGCCGCGGAAGCCGAAGAGATCCAAAAAGCTCATATTGCCAACATTCAGCGGCTGGCAAAGCTAGGCAAGCTGGTAGCGGCGGGACCCTTTGGCGATGACGGCGTGCTGCGCGGAATTTTTGTGTTCCGAGTAGCTTCGCTGGAAGAGGCGCAGGCTTTCGCTGATACTGATCCGGCGGTCAAGGCCGGAAGGCTCGTGCTTGAACTGCATCCGTGGCAAGTGCCGGAAGGTGTGCTGCCATAGTTGGAGCGCCGGCCGTGGAGCGCCGACATCCTGTCGGCGGTTGGCGCGCATCCTGCGCGCATCTTAAGTGAAAACGCCGGCGCGGATGCCGGCGCTCCGCAGGCAGGATGCCTGCGCTCCTACCTTCGATAGGTTCCCATCAACTGGCCTTGCAATAGCACGTGACCTTCCATCGCCTTCATCAGCTCTGCTTTCGTCGCACCGGCTTTCAAAGGCAGCTCGCTGTCAATCGCATAGACACGGAAGAAATAGCGATGTGTTCCTGACGGTGGACACGGTCCGCCATAACCAATCTTGCCAAAATCATTTGACCCCTGAAATCCACCGGCCTTAAGACTCTCAGTTACCGGCAGGTTCTCGACCAGTCCAATGTTGTCGCCGGGAAGATTGTAGAGCACCCAGTGCACCCAGGTTCCTCCCGGCGCATCCGGATCATCGCAGACGATCGCGATGGTCTTTGCCGTCTTTGGCACGCCACTCCATTCCAGTGGCGGAGAAATGTTGACGCCATCGCAAGTGTACGCGCGCGGTATCGGCTGGCCTTCGCTGAAGGCAGAGCTCGTCAATTTGATTTCCGGTTTGTTGTTGGTGGATGTGTTGGTCGGAGGAGGTTGAGTAACCAATTGAGACCGACTGGCACAGCCTGCGAACGCGAGTGCGATAAATAGGAGTGTCAGCGTTTGAATGCGTCTTGGCATTTCGCAATGTTACTCAAGGCGAGGTCTGGCGACAATCCTTTTCCAGGAAAGCATATCAGCTTTTGCCTGGAGAGACTGCGGGTGAAGGTTCCGGGGCAATTCCTTTCTTGACGATATCCGATACGTCTTTATGGGCCATGGTGAGCTTGAACACAACGTTCTTTCCGTCGGCTGAGACATTCGTACTCTTGAGCAGGATTTCCTCGTCGTGTCCCTTTCGCGTTTCCGCGCCCGCAGCAATCAAAATCCTGAAACCCGAAGCCAGCTGGCGCGCACTGTCCAGAGAGCTGACTTCCGACGTAACCGTGGCCACTACTTCGTCTCCCTCCTGCTTGATGGTGAACACTACTTTGGTGCCCGGCTTGTCTTCGTTTAGTTTTTTCAAGTAGAACAAGACGCCGCTGTCATTCATCGCACCAACCAGTCTTTCTCCGAGATCAACCAGCTTGTCATCACCCGTATGCCTGGTCATCTTAGGGTTAACCAGTTTGCCGTTCTTATCGAGGTTAGTTTCGATCGCGATTTCGAAAGCTTTTTCAAAGTCGAGCTTGCCCTGATCTCTCAAACCTCTGGCGTAGTCAGCCAGATCCTTGAATGGTCTTTTGTTGACCTCTCCTGGGTCAGGCAGTTCGATGCCGGTTTTTTTTGAAGCGTCCTCCAACTGCTTCTGGGCTTTATCAGCCGCCTTCTTTTCGTCCTCCTTGGTTTCCGCTGCTGTCTTTACCGAGGGGCTGGCCGTGGGTGAATTCGAAGCAATCGCCGGCGGCGGACTGGCGATCGGAAAAGGCGTCGGAGTTGCCGGGATGGTTATCGGCCTCGATGACGAAAAAACCGAGGGAGTGAAAGGAGCCGGCGTTGGCAGCGCCTCGATCGGCGGCATGCCCTGCTGATCCATTGCAAAGTAACCGTCAGGATAGCGAAACTTCTCAACCGTGAATTCGGTGATCTCGCTTTCGTCACCGATTTCCGTTTTGTTGTAGGCCTTATCGACGAAGCCCCCGCCGGAAAACAACACCGCGACGTTAAAAGCATTGCGCACGGGCGGAATCAGGATAACGCACGCCAGTAACACCAGATGCCACACGCCCGAACCGGCAATCAACCACGAAATTCGCGGCCAGAACGGCTCGCGATTGACCTCAAAGTTATCGAAAAGTCCGTCTGTTTCAGTAAAATCAAGCATTCTAGTTATAAAAAACGCGACCCCTTGGACGCCGCGACCCCGCGTTAAGTTGCGAAACTCGGCTTTCTAATTTTAATCATCACCTGCTGACGATACTAAGACACCCAAACGTTAGCCGCAACCGCGCCCTACCAAGTGGCACGGGCGTCCCGCCCGTGAATCACGCGCAAGATGCGCGTGCCACAGAGCTTGCCCTACAATGGCGGCATGAGACGATCTGGAGGTCATCGGAAACGCGGCTCTCGCGATCGGACGGGTAACCACGAGAGATCAAAAGCAAGCGATGCCTCCTCGCCTTATGGTCCGCAAAGCTCCGTTGGCAGAACCGAAGCGCTGCCGGCCTCGACGGGAAATTACGGTCGCGAATTGCGCGACCTGCTCGCGGGGATCGGATCTCCCAAACCCGCGCCGCTCAAACCCGATCCTTTTCAATTGCAGGCGCTCACCGCGCTCGAGTTCGAAGATGTGCTGGTCACTGCGCCGACCGGCAGCGGCAAGACCTGGATTGCCCGCGAAGAAATTCGCCGTCTCTTGGAGATAGGCAAGCGGGCCTGGTACACGACGCCGCTCAAGGCCCTGACGAATTCCAAGTATGCCGAATTCAGCGAAGAGTTTGGGGCAGAGCGCGTCGGCATACTCACCGGCGATCGCAAAGAGAATTCAAATGCGCCGTTGATCGTCGGCACGACTGAAATCTTTCGTAACCAGTTGTTTGATTCGTTGCGCGGCGGTGAAGAAGTCAGCGCGGATCTGGTGGTGTTTGACGAAGCACACTATCTCGCGGATGAAGAACGCGGACATGTCTGGGAAGAAGCGATCATTTTGACGCCGCCGCGAATTCGGATGCTGCTGCTGTCGGCCACAATTGGCAACGCGGCCGAGTTTGCCGCCTGGATTGAAGGAGTACGCGGCGTGCGCTGCAGTGTCGTGACGCGGCCCGGCGCGCGACCGGTGCCTTTGCGGGCGGCGTTCCTGATGCCCGATAAGCGTCTGCTGCCGTTGTTGAGTCAGAATGGAAAATTGAATTCCGAAATAGCGAGGTTGAGCGAAGATCAGCGTGATCGCGGAACGAGCCGCAGAGGGCGTCGCCGCCGATGGTAGTGGGAGCGCCGACATCCTGTCGGCGGTTCGCGCGCATCCTGCGCGCCTCTTACTCTCGCTCTGCGAACGATCGAAAACGCCGCCAGGGATGCCGGCGAACCGCAGGCAGGATGCCTGCGCTCCATAGATCATGAAACTCCGCCTGCCTGAAATGCCGCCGGCGACTTTGCTCGCCGCGCTCGGCTCTTATAATCTGCTCCCGGCGATCATTTTTCTGCCTACTCGCCGTCGCTGCGACGAGTCTGCCTCAGAGGCTGCGCTCAGTCGTCGCACCGCGCCCGACGAGCGCCGGGCCGCGCGCCATGAGTTCATGCGCAGCTTTGTCGAGCAGCATCCTGAGATTCGTAAACATCGTCACTGGGACGCGATTGTCGGCGGGGGTATCGCGTCACACCACGCCGGTCATATGCCCGACTGGAAATTGGTGATCGAAAAGATGATGAGCGCCGGTTTGCTGGACGCGATTTTCGCTACCGCCACAGTCGCCGCCGGCGTAGACTTTCCGGCGCGCACAGTTGTCGTCACGGTTGCCGATCGACGAAGCGCCAATGGCTGGCAGTCCTTAACTGCGTCTGAGGTACAACAAATGACCGGGCGCGCCGGACGACGCGGGAAGGACCGCGTGGGATTCGTCGTCGCCGCTCCCGGACTTCATCAGAACCCGCAACGCATCGCTGAGCTGCTAAGTGCGCCGCCCGACGATCTCGAAAGCCAGTTTCGCGCCACCTACACTTCGTTGTTGAATCTGCTCGATGCCTTTGGCAGTTTTGCTCAGGTGCGCCGGATTGCGGAAAAGAGTTTTGCTCATCGCAATCTGCTGCCGCAGATCCGCCAACTCGAAACGATCCGCGATGCGCACGAAGAACGTATTCGTGCAGCGCTGAAGCTGGCGGCAGTGGACACGCCCGTGGAAACATTGCGCGGCCTCGAGCGACTGGCCGCGGCGCGTTCGCGGCTGCTTGAATCAGCGCCGCAGACACGCCGCGAAGCGCGCCTGCGATGGCTGGACAAGGCGGTCCAGCCCGGTCGCGTGGTAGCCACGGGCCGCAGCGGCAAGCGTCTTACGCTGGTCACAGCGCGCGGCAGGGACGGCGTGACCGGCTTGCGTGAAGATGGCCGCACCGCATCGTTTTCCATCGAACGCACCGGCCGAGTGTTCGCGCCAGTCTTTTCGACGCAGGCCGACAAAGTCGAGGCGGCGTTCGACGAGATACATCAGCGCGGCAATCAACTCGCGTTGCCTGAGCCGCGACTGCGCGACACCCGCGGCGAAGAGGAAGGTTCAATTAAGTTGATTAACGATCTGATCGATTCGCTGAGCGGCTCGCAGGGCGAAATTCTCTGGTCGTTGCAAGCAGAGGCCGCGGCCATCGAGCACGCGGACCGCCAAATCGATCGCTTGCGCCGCGATGTCTGGGAACCGTTCGAGCGGTGCGCGCGCGTGCTCGATCACTTTGGCTATCTCGATTTCGAACTTGAAAAGGTAACGGATCGCGGTCGGTGGTTGGCGGACTTGCGCGTAGATCGTCCGTTGCTGGTGGGAGAGGCGTTGCAACGCGGGCTGTTTGCGAAGTTGAATCCGATTCGGGCTGCGTCTCTGGTCGCCGCGATCGCTGCTGACGAAGATCGTGACTATGGCGAGCTGGAACTTGACGATGCGATCGTGAGCCTGCTGGCGCAGTTCGAAGAAATCGCTTTCGATGTTTCGACCGAGGAATGGAAGCAGGGAGTTGAAGCCGCGCCGGAAATAAATTTCTCCGCCGCCGCCGCCGCCGCCGATTGGGCCGGTGCCGCCGAATGGACCGAGCTGGTCCGCGAGACACGAGCCGAAGAAGGCGATCTGGTACGTCTGTTGTCGCGCACGGGTGAAGCGCTGCTGCAGGTTGCGGGTTTGCGAGAAAGTCACGCGGCGGCTGCGACAACAGCCCGCGCGGCGGCGGAAATAGTGCTGCGCGAACCGGTGAGATAGGCGTTCAAGAGGCGGCCGCGTAGTGAGGTCAGTACCACCCGCGTGAGCGGGCGGGTTCAATCGTCAATCCGTGCATTGAGTGCTTAACCCACCTGCTCACGCAGGTGGTGCTGACCCCATTGCGGCGCTTGTGCTAAGATTCACCACAGAGTTAATGATGGATCGGGCTTAATTATGGAAGTCTTACTAGCTGACGAATTCGGGTTTTGTTTTGGCGTCGAGCGCGCCGTTGAGATGGTTGAGGACGCGCTGGAAGTGGGTGCGCCGGTGCGCACGCTGGGTCCGCTGATTCATAACACGCAGGAAATGAAACGCCTGGAAGGCGAAGGCGTGTCCACCATCGAAGCGCCCACCGAAGTCGGCACTAACGAGATTGCGGTGATTCGCGCGCATGGCGTCACGCCGCTGGTCCAGATTCAGCTCGAGCAACGCGCGGCGCTGGTCGTTGATGCGACCTGTCCGTTCGTGACCCGGGTGCAGAGGCTGGCTGAGCGCGCCGCGAAGGAAGGCCGTCACGTCGTAGTAGCCGGGAGCCCCGATCACCCGGAAATGATTGGCGTCGTCGGCTATGCTCCCAATAATACGTTCGTCGTCAGCGACGCCGCCGAGGTCGCGAAACTTCCACCGCTGCATGCGCCGCTGGTCGTTTCGCAAACCACACTTAAACTGCAGACCTTTTTGGAAGTGGCCGAAGCTGTGCGCGCCAAGGCCGACGCTGAGCCGCAAGTAGTGAATACGATTTGTTCAGCCACGCGTGATCGTCAGGATGCCGCACGCGCGCTCGCCGGACTGGTCGACGTTTTCTACATCATCGGTGGGAAGCACTCTTCAAACAGCATCAAACTGCTGGCCGTCTGCAAAGAGCAATGCGAGCGCAGCTTCTTGATCGAAACTGACGATGAGATCGATGCGTCTGATTTGATCGGCGTTAATCGAGTTGGAGTTACGGCCGGCGCGTCCACGCCCAACTGGTTAATCGATCAGGTGGTCAAGCGTCTGCGCGAGATCGGCAACCGGCTCAACCTCGAACAGCAAACCAGCGTCAACTAAAAGTTTGTGCGAAGAGTGGCACGGGCGTCCCGCCCGTGACGCACGCGCAGGATGCGCGTGCCACAATCAAGTCTCCCCAAAATTAAATTTGCGCCTGCCGTTTTTTCTTCTTTGCACCTTTGCGTGAAATGCGGCAGCCTCGTTATGGTTCACACGCAGGCGCAAAGACAATACTTTAAGGCGCAAAGTCTTATCCTGGCGGTGGGGAGAATGTAGAAATGATCAGACGTTCAGGTACTCTCTTGATCGGCTTAATGGTTTCCTTAGTCATGGCTACATCAATCAACGCAAAGCCGCGCACCTTTCAGGCACTGGTGGATGCGTACTTCGAAGACTATTTCAAAGCGAACCCTTCGCACGCCACCAGCGTGGGTTTTCACCAGTACGATCATCAATTGGAAGACTTTTCGCTGGCCGCGCATCAGCGCAACCGGCGGGCGCTGCGGGCTTACCTGAAAGATTTTCAGGCCATCAACCCGGCGCCCCTGTCGCAAAGCGATCGCGACGATCGCGAGATTATGATCGCGTCGATTCAGAGCAACCTGCTCGAAGAAGACCGCCTGCAGATGTGGCGCAGAAACCCGGACAACTATTCCGGCGTGGTCACCGGCGGCATCTTTGCGATCATCCAACGCAATTTCGCGCCGGCGGAAGAACGACTGCGATCAGTCATTGAACGCGAGAAGCAAATCCCACGCGCCCTCCTGCAAGCGCGGGAAGTGTTGCGCACCCCGCCAAAAATTTACACCGACATCGCCATCGAACAGTTGCCGGGCAATATCGATTTCTTTCAGACGACCGTGCCCGAGGCTTTCAATGAAGTGAAGAACAAAGCCCTGCTGGCGGAGTTCAAGAGCGCTAACGACGGCGCGATCGCTGCGCTGAAGGCTTACCAGTCCTGGCTACAGACGGATTTGTTGCCGCGCTCAAACGGCGCGTTTGCGATCGGCGCTGAGAACTATCGTCTTAAGCTTTTGTATGACGAGATGGTCGACGTGCCGCTGCTGCGTCTCTTGAAGCTTGGTTATGCCCAGTTGCGCAAGGACCAGCGCGCTTTCCTTGCCACTGCCCGGCGCATCGATCCGAAAAAGTCTCCGGAAGAAGTCTTGAAGGAACTCGAGAGCGATCATGCCAGCGCGTCTGAGTTGATCCCGGCGGCTCAGAAACAACTCGACGGTATCCGCCAGTTCCTGATCGATCATAAAATCATCACAGTTCCCGGCGGGGCCCAGGCGAAGGTGGTCGAGACGCCGCCATTCATGCGAGCTACGACCTTTGCGTCGATGGATACACCCGGACCGTATGAAGCGAATGCGACCGAAGCCTTCTATAACATCACGCTGCCGGATCCTTCGTGGTCGAAAGAAAAGCAGGAAGAATATCTGCAAGGATACAACTATCCGCTGTTGAGTAACGTGTCCGTACACGAAGTGTGGCCCGGGCATTACACACAATTTCTCTGGGTCAGGAATAATAAAGAGCTGTCGAAGGTGCGCAAGCTGACCGGCGCCGGATCGAACTCCGAGGGCTGGGCCCATTACAGTGAAGAGATGGTGCTGGACGAGGGCTTTAGCAACAACGATCCGAAGTACCGGCTGGCCCAATTGATCGATGCGTTGCTGCGCGATTGCCGCTACATCGTCGGCATCAAGATGCACACGCAGGGCATGACGATGGCCCAGGCGAGGGAATTCTTTGTCAAAGAGGGACGGCAGCAACCGGTCGTGGGCGAGATGGAAACTAAGCGCGGCACGGGCGACCCGACTTATCTGATGTACACGCTTGGTAAGCTGGAAATCCTGAAACTGCGCACCGATTACCAGCAAAAGATGGGCGCGCAGTTTTCGCTCCAGGATTTTCACGATCGTTTTATCAAAGCCGGCAGCCCGCCGGTCAAGATCGTGCGCCGCGAGTTGATGGGACGCGACGGACCGCTGCTGTGATTTGGAGTGCGCCGTCAGAGCGAAGCGGCGACGGCGCTTTGGATTGGATGTTGGTTAATGAAAAGCGGCGTCGCGCTACGCTTGGCTCCGCACTCCAAATTCTATGGACATCGAAAAGGTTCGCGCTCTTTGTCTTTCATTCCCGCACGTAACCGAAGTGGTTCTATGGGGGAACGATCTGGTCTTTAAGATCGGCGGCAAGATGTTCGCGGTGACGGGACTGGAAGCGGCCTCAGATCATTGCCTCTCGTTTAAGTGCACCCCGGAAGAATTTGCTGAGCTGGTCGAGCGCGATGGCATCGTTCCCGCGCCTTACGTCGCGCGCTATCACTGGGTCGCGCTGCAGAGCTTCAGTGTGTTGAGTGACAGGGAACTAAAGGCGCTGTTGCGCAACGCTTACGATTTAGTGCTGGCGAAGCTGCCAAAGAAGGTGAAAGCGCAGCTAGGCTAATCTCCCTCTGCCGCTTCAGCTCGTAATGCCGAACAACTCGGAAGGAAAATCATAAAATGGACTTAGGATTAAAAGATCGCGTTGCGATAGTCGCAGCCGGCAGTCGTGGAATTGGCTACGCCGCCGCGCGCGAGTTGGCTGGCGAAGGGGCCCGCGTGTTTTTGTGCTCGCGCGATGAAAAGCGAGCCGCTGAAGCGGCGCAAAAGATTCACGAAGAAACCGGCGCCAACGTGGCGGGCATCGCCGCCGATGTGACTGACAATGCGCAGACCGAAAGCTTCGTTAGCCTGGTTATGGAACGCGCGGGCAGGGTCGATATTTGCGTCACCAACGCGGGTGGACCTCCGGCGACGACATTTGCCGACACTGACTTGGACATGTTCCGGCGCGCCTTTGAGCAGAACGCGCTGTCGGCGATCCGGTTCGCGAAGCTCGTGCTGCCAGGCATGCGCGAGCGGCGTTGGGGCCGGATCGTTAACATCACGTCTGTCTCAGTCAAGCAGCCGATCGAAGGTTTGCTGCTTTCGAACACCGTGCGCGCCGGGTTGACGGGTTGGGCCAAGACCGTCTCGACCGAAGTCGCTGCCGATGGAGTCACGGTGAATAACGTGGCGCCGGGTTATACGTTGACGGAGAGACAGGACGAACTGGCCGGCGTTCGCGGCAAAGCGTTGGGCAAGTCGAAAGAGGAAATTATCGAGTCGTGGGCGACGCAGGCTCCAATCAAGCGCATGGCCAAGCCGGAAGAGATCGCCGCCGCCGTAGCCTTCCTGGCTTCTGAGCGCGCCTCGTACATCACTGGCGTAACGCTGCAAGTGGACGGCGGCTGGGTGCGAAGTTTGTTATAAAGCGTTTTGAGGTACAATCACAACTGAGTTTAGAGTGCCGACTTCAGTCGGGTCTCTACCCGATGAGAAAAGCCCAACTAAAGTTGGTACTCTGAACTTGATTACGCTGGGCGAAAATCCAGCCGTGCTTTTTAAAACTAGAAGGAGATATTCGATGAATAGTAAGCAAGCAACCCCCAGAGTTCTGGCGACGGCCGCTCTGATTTTCTTGATAGCCGGACTTTCGGGATACTCGATTTCGGCAAGGACCCGCGAAAATACTCTGGCGCCCGCGCTGCAGCTCAATGGGATCCAACCGATCAGTTCGCGACCGCTTACGGCGATGGTATTTGATGATCCCGAGGCAGTCTATGAAGGCGCGCGAATCGTCCATAACGTCACAGTGGATGGCGTGAAAGGCATGCGCGTTCATGCCCACTTCAAGGTCCTGTACGGCAAAGGCGTCCCGAGCATGATGATCGCGTATTTCTACTATGACGACTCGGACAATACGCCGCTAAAAACCGATGATTCAAACTTTCGGGACAAAAAAGGCGGAGTGTCCTGCCATGTGAATTTCACGCCGGCCTACGATCCTGCAGAGTATGCGGACTTGCAGCTCTTCATGCCGTATGAAGCTCTCAACATGGAAAGCAGCGAATCGTATGATCTGAAATTCTATCTCGCCCTGTACGACAAAGAGGGTGGGCGGTTCTTTGGTAAATCGGGCTGGTACAAATTCAAACTGACCATGCCTTAGTCCGAAATGGTTTGATGGTAGAGCTACTTCCACAGCTCAACCATAATTTCACCCATGGCGCGCGGTTGGGAAAGCAAATCAGTCGAAGATCAGATTGGCGACGCCCAGGCTCGCAAGGACGAGCGTTCCAAACCCTTTCTGTCTCCCACAGAACGCGAGCAACAGACCCGCAAGCAGTCGCTGCTGCTGTCGCGTTCACAAATTCTTGGCCGTTTGAAAGTAGCAGGGAATGCGCGTTATCGGGAGCAGCTCGAGGCTGCTCTCGAACACATAGAGGTGCAGTTGAAGGATTTCGATTAACGCGTTAGCAGGGCTTGCGGCTTTGAAGTTATAGAAGCCGAGACTGAGCCTCTGAAAAACGACGGCCCGTGCCAGTCATCGAATGCTTGGGCCAGATCTACCGGTTTGTCTTCAGTTGATTTTTTTCGTGATGATAGTAGGCCAGCAAGCCAGAACACACCTCGCGCACTTCACGCTTGCGATTACCATACATGCCATTTTTTACGAGCGTATTTGTCACTAATCCAGCAATGAGGATTGACACCAGAACCAAAATAGCACCCCAGACGACAAAAGTTATATCGTGACCAGTGATCGCGGTTTTGGCGCCTGCCAAGACACCCGCAAGCCCCAGAAACAAGACCGGGAGGACACTGTTTCTACGTATTTGTCTCAAAGAATCCTGGCGTTCGATCTCAGCTGCACAGCTTGGCATTCTCTCGCGCATCAATGCGCGAGCAAGGTAAAAATGATTGCAGTCCCAAACGCCATGATCGCCGAAGATTTCATTAAAGGCTTTCATCACGTCATCCTCGAAGCCTTCGAGTTGGAGAGAATGGATTGGATTGGTTAGCCCGAAGAATTTCTCGAAGTATTTCTCAACGATAGCCATCAGACTCGATAGAGAGATTCCGGCAAAGTAAGCACAAGCAATTAGAAGTAACCCAGTGGTTAGGTTCAATGGAATATCGACGACAACATTTCTGAACGGCGATAAGGACAAGAAAGCCGCGACGGCAAGAATCATTATCGTTCCGGGAAAGAGATAGGCCAGGAAATCTTGAATCCTAAACTTGAACGCTTCTTCTTTCATTCGCAGATCTCAAGTGTTTGGAGCCCTCATCGCGATTCATTCATTTCGTATGACCCGTGCAAGCTTAAGCGTTTACGGCGTCGTCTTTGCCGGCGCCGACGGCATCTTGAACTTCGCATCGTCCACCGGCGCGTTGAGTTTTATCTCGGTGTACTTGCGGGTTGAGACCAAACCCGGTTCTACTGACGAGACCTTCACCGTAAACGGAATCTTCACGCCGTCAACATCGCGATAGTCTTCAAAGTCGATCTGGTTCGGAATCACGCCGATCGGTGTTTCTGTGTAAGAGATGCGGCGCAGCAGCAGTCCGGTTTCGGCGTCAAAGTACAGACGCTCGCGATGATTGTCCGTCGTTCTGCCGTTAACCACCAGGACATTTCGGTCGCCGATCTTATCGCGGCCGCCAAAACGCATCTGGGTGAACTGTTCCTTCAGTTTGATGTTGCGGTAGAGCAGGAATACAGACTTCAGATCATCAAGTACAGGGTTGTCGAGTTCAATAACTCCCTGCGGACTTTTCTGCCAACCGGCCTTGCCGTCGAATCCTCGCTCGATAGTTCCTTGCTGCGCGGTCACGTTGATGTAGAACTTGTCAGGCGCGGCCAGGTCAACTTCGTAAGGCAGTGCCATTCCGTTGACGCCCGTGTAAGCGCCTTTCATTACGAGAGTCTTCATCTTGTCGATGGCCGCCTGTCCGCCCAAAGCTTCGACATACTTTGCGAGAATCTGGTCAGATGTCGGGGGTGGCGCTGGAGTCGGTGTCGGCGCGGCCGCAGGTTGACCGGGCGCGGCCTGGGCCGGCGGTTGCTGACGCGGCGGGGGAGGTGTCGGGAGCGGGAACGACGGAATTCCCTGTGGCGTAGAACGGCCGCGATGACAGGTGTAGCAACTCACCGTCGGACTGCCTTTGAAGTTGTCTTTGTTAAGAGCCAGAGTCATCGTCATCATCTTGCGCGCGGTCAGCTTTTCTGGCTTATCGTCGGATTCCCAGTTCCATGTCCCGGCGTTATTCACATGACAGAAATCGCAGCGGCGGCCCATCGAAACGGCGATGAAGTTCATCACGGTGCCCAACTGTGAATCGGGCAAGCCCTTGAGTACCTGAATATTCTTGTGCGTCTGCTCGACCGTCTTCTCTTGCGGCGCGGCGGTGGCCGGCGTTTGCACTGGGACGGCAATGCCGAGGCTCGACAGCGAAACTGCTAACTCGGCCTGCGCCGGCGCTGTTTTCTGAGCGCGAACATTAGTGATCACGAGAACGGCGCTGGCGCACACCAACGCGACGACGAGAAGTCTGAGAATGTTGAGTTTCATTGTTTGGCCCGAATATGTGTTGCGAAACGGCACGCTCTTATAGACCGAAATGTTCAGTGGATGCAAATAGGTGTGGGAAGGAGATGGGTTGTGCGCTAAGATTTCGGGGCGCTTCAATCAGCGCCTCAAGTGGATTGGTTCACTCCGATAGGAGTGAAATGTTTATAGACTCGTGCCGCAGGGCCTATGCCCATCTCACCCCTGCCGGGGTGAAACCTGTACTCGGTGATTCAGCGCGCGGAGACTACGCAAAGAAAAACACCCGGCAGCGGCGCCGGGTGTTTCAGCATTACAGCTCGCTGTTCACGCACTTCTATTTCTTGCGCGCGTGGTTCTCCTTTGGCCGCATCAACGTATCCAGCGACTGGTAGATCTGTAAGTAGATTTGGGTTTCGCGTGGAATCAGGGTGCGCCAACCGCCGCCGGCGCGCCGGATGTAACCGGGCAGCTTCGCCGCATTTGAATTGTAACCGGCCGCCAGCAGTTCAGTGGTGGTCGCTTGTTTGGCGGTCAAGGCGGCTTGAATATCTTCGTTCGCGGACAAATCGTTCCAGGTGTCCTGCATGTACAGCAACATCGCTTCAAGCGCGTTGCCGTGGTTGCGCATGCCGGCGACAAAATCGGGGTTCAGGCCCACGCCGGGATGACGCGTCCTCATGAGCGCATAGGTCCACGGAATCATCTGCACCATGCCGCCCGCTCCGGCTGAACTCACCGAATAACGATAAGTGTCGAGTTCGTTCAGCGCGTAGAGCGTGTAAATCTCTTCGTACAGGGCTATGCGATTCTCGTTGCGGAAGCGATCGTGGTCAACGTGCTCGACGATGCAAAGGTGTTTGGCAACGTCGATGAGATTCGGCGCGATATTCACGCCCCGCTCGTGCAGCCGCTTGGCAGCCAGATCGATCATCGCGTTCACGTACGTCTGACCCGACTTCATCAGCTCGGGTGATAACAGCGACGGATGCGCCGACGTGTAGTAGGCCATCTCGCGAAATACACCCTTGCGCTCGATTGGAAATTCCACCACCAGCGGCAACAATGAATGGTTCTTGTCGTCAAAAATCGTGACGGCCGTGTTAACGCCATTCGCGCGCACGATCCGGACAGAGACGGGTAAGCCGAGCGAAGTCGTGGCCGAAAGCTCAGAGCCTTTGGTCAGAAAGGTTTGCTTGCCGATGCGGATCAAGTGAATCTGCGAAGTCTCTGGCAACAAGGCGGCCACCGTCACGTAATCAAGGGACGGCGCCATCATTGCAGTCGGCAAGGGCCGAACTTTCATTAAGCGTTGAGCTTCATTGATCCGCGACCGAAGGCGGTTGGGCGACAAACGATGATTAGAGGAACTCGAATCTTCCGATTGCTGCCGGGTGGTCGTCGTAACCTTCTCGGCTGACCGAGTTCCGGTTTCAGCCGGACGCGAGGGCGTCGGCTGTGAAGTAGACTGTCCCTGGTACTTTGCTTTCGTCGGTGCGCTCGTCTTTGATCCGGCGACAACTCGCGGACGCGTCATCGATGCGATCGGCTTGGACGATTGCGCCTGAGAGCCGGCGGCGACCGAGAGAACAAGGGTAATGAGAATATGCATGGAAGGCTTTTTCATTGATGGCAGCTTTCTGAGGGAAGGGACTTCGCGGTGTGCGAAGTTCGACCTCAGATTCGCTTAACCATCACTCGTTGTCAATCACTTTTTTTCTGGAAGATCACGCATTGAATTCCACTTTTTTTCTGGAAGATCACGCGTTGTATTCCACATTAATTTCTGGAAGATCACGTGCCGCATTCCACTTTTCTTTCTGGAAGATATTACGTTGTCTTCCATTTTTTTCAAAGCGCAAAAGCGAGCACCGAGGGGTTTCAAATTCTGCTCGTTCTAATTCTCTGTTCTAGGTTCCTGCGAGTGAGATTGCATTGCCTAGCGCGATGCGTTGCGCGCACCGGAGTTCACTCTTCGTCGTGCAACCGGCGTTCCAGTTCCTTTACCCGTTCAGTCAGCTCTTTCAATTCCTGACGCACGTGCGGCAGGCGGCTGATATGAGCATTCAAGCGTTTATATTCATCCAGAGGCTGGATCGGAATGCCCCACCAAACACCGGGCCGGACAATCTTCCCCGGTAGAATGCCCGCCTTTGAGCCGATTACCGCTCCACTCAGCACGCGTATGTGATCTCCAAAGCCGACCTGTCCGCCGATGACGCAATCATTTTCAATGGTAACGCTGCCGCTGATTCCGGTTTGGGCCGCGATCACGACGCGTTCACCGATGTCACAGTTGTGTCCGACGTGGACCATGTTGTCTATCTTCGTGCCGCGCCCGATCCGCGTGCGACCCAGCGCTGCGCGATCTACGCACGTATTTGCTCCCAGTTCGACGTCGTCTTCGATTACCACTGTGCCAATCTGGGGAAACTTGTGATAACCCATTTCGCCGCGCACATAGCCAAAACCATCAGCGCCGACGACGACGCCGGCATGCAGGATGACTCGGTCGCCTATGTTTACGCCGTCTTCGAGGAAAACGTTCGGATGAATCACGCTATCGCAGCCGACCGCTACGTCGTCCCCGATTTTTGCGCCGGCACGAATTTGTGTCCGGTCGCCCACAATTGAATTCTCGCCCACACAAACAAACGCGCCAATGAAAACGTCTCTGCCCATTTTGGCTGACGGCGAAATGACTGCCGTGTGATGTATCTCCGGGTGCCGTTGTTTCGGTGGATGTAAAACTTCCGCGATCAGAGCGAAAGCCAATTTTGGATTCTTTACTTCAATCCGGCAGGGCACATTCAGGTTTGTGTCTGTCGGGGTGATAACGCACGACGCTTTGGATTTGGTGGCGGCTGCGAAGAACTTTTCATCCTCGACATAGCCAATGTCACCATCGCCGGCAGAGTTGAGACCGGCCACGCGATTGATCACAATGCTGCCGTCCCCAAACACGCCGCCGCCGACATGCTCGCCGAGTTCAGAAACCGTTTTAGTGGGCAGGCTCATGATTTATCCCGAAGTGTGAGGCCGATAGTACAACGCCGTCCCGCCAAATGGCGAACGCAGATTAATCCAAAACACCGAAAACATTGAGCTTTATCGCTGCGCCTGCCCCTTGGAATGCTTTTGGTCTTGCCTTTGACTGTCCCGGCAAATTATCATGACTGGCGCTGCTGACTATTCTGTCTTTCTTTTGAGCCGCAGTGCGAATGATTTTCTTGAGCTTTTGATGGTTGGGGCGCGTCTCAAATCCCAAAGCGCCACCGAGGAGAGCAATAATTGTTTAGTGATCAATTCCGCCGCGGCGAGACAGACAAGACTAAGTTGACCGGAGTCAAGAGCTCTAAAATTGTCTCGACGCTCTCGGACGTGGCCTGGAAGGCCTTTCAATCAGTCAACCAGCGCCTGCCGGAAGGCGAGGCCATCCGTCCGAAGTGGGCGCCCGGCCCGCTGCTAAAATCTTACGAACGCTCGTCGCCGCCACTCGGTTTTCCCAGAGAGACAGATTCGCTTTGCCCGCGCTGCGTCAAAGAAGTGCGCGACGCCGTCATCAGCGGCGAGACCACGCTCGAGTCTCTGATGAATGAACACCCGGGCGAAATCAAAGCTCAGATCGTCGAAGAGAACGGCCAGGTCGTCATGCGCAAGACCTGCCCGAAGCATGGCGAGTTTGTAGACGTGATGGCTACCGACCCGGCGTTTCTCGAACGGATTGAATCTCTGTTTTTCGGACGCGACTTCAAAGCTGCCGAAGACAAGCATGTTCACAAGCACGGCACGTCGAACATCAAGTTTGGCCGCGGCGCCGTGTTGACTGTGGATCTGACCAACCGCTGCAACATGATGTGCAATCCGTGCTTCATGGATGCAAACCAGGTTGGCTATGTTCACGAACCGACGTTTGAAGACACGAAAGCGATTTTGGATCGCGCCGTCTCGTTTAAGCCAAAGCGACAGGTCATCATTCTTTTCTCAGGCGGCGAGCCGACGCTTTCACCTTACTATCTCGAAGCCGTTGCTTACGCAAAGAAGGTCGGCTTCTATCGCATCCTGGCGGCGACCAACGGAATTCGCTTTGCTGAAGACATCGAGTTTTGTAAGGCAGCGAAAGAGGCCGGACAGCACGGCGTCTACTTACAGTTTGACGGCGTCAGTGAAGAGAAGAACGCCCATCGCGGTGTCGGCAACCTGTTCGACGTCAAGCAGCAGGCTATCGAGAACCTGGCGAGCGTCGGCATTAAGGTGACGTTGGTCACGACCATCGTCAATACCATCAATAATGACGGCATTGGTGCGATCGTCGAGTTCGCAGCCAAGAACATCGATAAGGTGCAGACGATCGCTTTCCAACCGGTTTCCTTTACCGGACGCGACGAGGACGTGCCGGATGCGGTGCGCATCAAGCAACGCTACACGCTCGCCGGCATGACCCATGATCTGAAGGATCAACTCGGCGGACGCCTACAGCCTTTGCGTGATTGGTACCCGCTGTCTTCTTATTCAGCGTTCACCAGCGTGATGGACATGTTGCAAGGGGCGGACGCGCCGTGGGGCTGGTCGTCGTGCAATTGTCATCCGAATTGCGGCATCTTTACTTTGATCGTAGTGAACAAGAAAAGTGGCCACTACTCATCCCTGTTCGACTTCTTTAATTACGAACAGTTCATGAAGGACGTCGCGGTGATTACCGACACCGCGCGTGGCAAGAAGCTTTCCTATGCGCAACTGGGCATGGCGATCATGCGCAACTTTGACGCAGCGCGAGCGCCCGAAGGCTTTCCGATTTCGCAGATCATCAATCTCTTCAAACCTTCGTCGACTAACTCGAGTTCGGATCGCAACGACCGGATGAAAGCAAAAGTTGCCGACGACACCAGCGACAACTGGCGCGTGCTGTGCGTCGAAGGCATGTGGTTCCAGGATCTCTTCAATTACGACTTCCGCCGCACAGAGATGTGCGTGATTCCTTACGGCACCCAGGAAGGCGAGATTTCATTCTGCGCCTATAACACCGGCGTCGGTTGGCGTCAGATAATTGAGAACATGCACAAGACCGCGAACCTCGCTGAATGGTACGAACAGAACGAACGCCACGCCGTCTACGCAGCCGGCCATAACGTGCCGGGCATTTCAAAGAAACACTCGCTGAGCCTGCCGATTATTCAGGCGGTTCTTGAAGAAGACGCTGACGAGAAGCCAGTCGTAGTTTCCCCGTACCTAATCGAAGATCGGGAAGAAGAAGTGCTGCGGGCCTGAAAGGTCAGCGATTTCCAGTAGGTCAACTTCCAGAGGATAAGGGCGGCACCTGCCGCCCTTCTTTTCATTTACTTGCCAGTCTTCTCATCATCTTCGATTTTCTTTTTCAAGTACTTTGCCAGCTTCTCTGCCGTGCTTCTTTCCCCGCGGTTGGCGGTGGTTCTATGCGATGAGTCTGCATAGACGATAACGCTTGTTTTCCGATTCACCACCTGCATGCTGGCAGTTGCCGAAGGCTGAGGGCTGATAAAGATCGTCTTGGCCCAGCCCGCTTCCTTCGTTTCATGGTTTCCTATGATCTCAAAATCAGCCTGTCCGCGATCCGTGACCATGGTCAACGGAACTTCTTTCTTGCGCAGAGCTGCGGCCAGGTAAATCTCAAAACCATCCATGAACGCGATATACACTTTCGAGTTGCGCGGTATCTTCGTATCAGCAGAAGCTTGAGACGTGGTGCCGGTCGAATTCTGCGCTCGGCTGATTTGGTCCTGCGTGAAAACGGTTGCAGCACAAAGCCCTGCAATCGCCAGCACGGCCAGGTTGAGTCTAGTTTTCATTGGATTCCCTTTCCCGGTCAGAGGTTATTTACTTCCGGGGAGAAGTGCGTCGAAGACTTGCTCGATGAGCGGTAAGATAGCGGGCCGATGGAGGTCAGTCAAGTAAACTTCTTCTGAGATTCGGTCCCAATCTCTTTTTTGGTCAGTTGAGGAAGCCCAAGCAGAAAAGACTCGAAGCGTTTTGGGCGATCTTTGAACCCAACAAAGGCGCTTCTCAATTCTCACGAACTGTTCATCGCTCTTGTACTGATCTACTTCTCAAACTTGAATCCGATCTCTTTCTTTAGTACCTGTGGGAGCTGAAGCAGCATTGTCTCAATGCGCTTGAGACGCTCGTCAAATCCGATAAGACTCTTCTCAATTCTCATGAACCGCTCCTCGGCCTTGCGTTGCCACTCTTCGGTTCTGCGCTGCCACTCTTCAACTTTGCGCCACTGCTCGTCAGCCTTGAGTTCCCACGCTTTACTCTGAAGATCCCGTTCGTCGCTTCGGCGCTGGAGCACGAGTCGTTCCTGATCGTTTCTGGCAATCTGCTCGACGAACGCGGCCTGGTTGCGAATCAGGAGCGCCATCGCTTCCTGAAGGTGATTATTGGTGGCGGAAGATCTACCTGCGGCCATGTCAGCTAGTTTACCACCACTGGCAAGCGTATCTGGCAAGTCCCGCCACCATTGTCGAATGAAGGGACTTGTCCGCCTTTGCCAAAATATTTCTACGGCACTCGGCTTGCGATGAGGAGCGTGTCTGATTCCTTAAAGGGAGAGTCTTCGCTCATGAGAAAACCGATTTCACTAATACTAGCCGCCTTTCTTTCGCCGTTGACGATTCTGGCCCAGAGTCCTGTCATTGAACCCGGCGCAATAAAATCAGTCCAGGAGGCGCAGTCGATTGCCGACACAACCACGCCCCCGAAGTTAGGGAGGCGTGAGCTAAGGATTCCGGCCGGCACCACGCTCGAGATCGAAACGGCCTACACAGTAGTGTCCAGCAACGTGCGGCAATATGATTTCCTGAGCTTTCGCGTGCTGGTTCCCGTAAAGGTCGATGGCGTCACGTTGATTGAGAAGGACGCCCTCGTTACCGGCCGAGTCATCGAAGCTAAACGCGGGGGAAGATGGGGCAAGTCGGGCAAGCTCTCCTGGGTCATGGTTGATGTGGTTGCGGTCGATCTATCGCGTGTTCCGGTGCAACCACATCAGGAGCTGCCCGGCGGTTCCGATCGGATCAGCGGCATCAGCCATGGCGGCGAGGTGACCGCCAGAGCCGCCATGATGAGCGTCTTCTTCCCGCTGGCGCCGATCGCGATAATTGGCGGGGCCTTTAAACGGGGTGAGGATGCCATCCTGCCACAAGGCAAGCGCTTCGTCGTTTATGTGCAGAAGGAAACGGTGGTGAGTGTGCCGGCGAATGATGACTAGGTTAGAAACAGGATCTGTTTTGAGTGAGTTGCGTAATTATTAAGACTATCGTCGATTAATACCTGCGTTGGAGGGACGAAATCGCGGGCTCTTGATGGACCCCTGATCATCGACTTGAGACATGCGGCAGGTCTCAAAGAAAAAGGCGCGGCTCCTGGAAGCCGCGCCTTTGAGTTAACCGAGTGAACGGTCATTAACGGATCGGAGTTGGCGGTGGGGTGCCTTCAGGGACCACCCACAGCTCAACCATCCAATCCTCCCGTGCCGGACCCATCGTAATAACGACGCGGTGCGGATCGATGCCGCGAGAGTTGACGAGGTAGTCCGTGATCCGTTGAGCACGTGCCTGCGCATCATTCGGACCCGCGCGACGCGACGAATAGACGATGACATAGCCCTGCGATCCGGGCTCGTTCTGCAACTGAATTGCGTAGTTGTCGAGCCGCGCCTTCTCGTCATTGCGCGCGATGTCATAGTAGACGTCAAACTTGCGCGGCTTGTTCATGATCGGTATCGAAACTGAACAGCTTGCCGGGCAAGGCATGTTAAAGCCGGTGATGTCGACATTGGCGCGAACCGTCTGGCCCGCGAGACCCGAGGTATCGACAGTGATTCTCGGAGTTCCCTGGCCACTGGTGATGCGGCCGGCCGTGACGGTCCAGCTATACCCGGGCGTGACGTTTGGCGAACCACCGCTAATGTTCGCGGTGAATGTCACCGGCGCATTTTCGTTGGCGGCCTCAGGACATGAAACATTCACGGTCGGGCAGACCGGGGGCGGAGGTGGTGGCGGTGGACAATCAGTAACGATGATGGAGACGGACGAAAATGCGACGCAGTTAAGGTCGCGCCCGTCATCAACCTCGACCGAGGCCTGGTAGACGCCGGGCGGCACTCCGGCCAAGTCCCAGGTCATGTTCGCTCCATCGCCCCTGCGCCTTCCCACATTAGCCGGCGTGGTCCATGTATAGCGAAGCGGAGCTCCGTCAGCAGAGCGCGCGGTGGCAACCAGCCGCACGCGGGATGATTCGTCATTGCAGGATCTGATCGTCGTGGGATCGGCCGCCAAAGAAAGGGTCGGTGCCCCGGATACCCGGTCACGTTCCTTCTGCTTCTTCTTTTTAGGCTTTGCGTCCGCTGAAGTAAACACCAACATGGCGACGACCGTAGCGAGGGCGAGGCCAAACCAAAGACTCTTTCGAGACATCATCATTTACCCTTTCCTTTGGCGTGGTCGGGCAACGGGCCACACCTTGTTTGGTTTTGCGAGGAGTTTAGACCCCTAACGCTCTGAAATCCAAAGATAACTATCAAGTAAAACAGCCAATACCGACTGGTTTCCAATGGTAATCGCGCAATTCTGATCGATAAACAGCCCCGGAGCACCTGGCGAAGCGCTCCGGGGCCCGGTTCGTTTTAGCTTGCCGGAATATATAAGTCCGCAACCGAAACCCGCCCGCATCACCCACAAAGGTGGTAAGTAGTGTCACAGACTTCAGTCTGTGACTCCAACGTCACATTTAAAAGAAGGTCTGCATAAGTACCGCGAAGCGGTTTCGACCTTCAGCCCAATGTTGCCGTTCGATGGCTACGTTGGGTGTGGCTAATCTCCTTGACCTGCCCGCCACTGTTGGCTGTAAAGTCTAATCATGCCAATAGTCCCTGTACATTTGCCGGCGCGAAAAAGAAAATACGAAATCAAAATTGGTGCAGGCCTGCTATCAGACTTGGGTAGCGAAGCGCGCGCGGTGCTTGGACCACAATCTCGTCGAGCGGCCTTGATCTCCAATTCGACCGTGTTCGAGCTTTACGGAAAGCTCGCCCGGCGCAGTCTTAAAGCCGCCGACTTCAAAACGACGCACTGGTTGATGCCCGAAGGCGAGCGGAACAAATCGCTGCGATCGCTGGCCACTGCGCTGGAGTTCTTAACCGACTCCGGACTTGAGAGAGGCGATGTGGTAGTCGCGCTCGGCGGCGGAGTGGTTGGCGACCTGGCGGGTTTTGCCGCGGCCACTTACCTGCGCGGCATTGCTTTCGTGCAGGCGCCTACGACCCTGCTCGCGCAGATCGACGCGTCGGTCGGCGGAAAGACCGGGGTCAACCTTCCGGCCGGCAAGAATCTCGTCGGCGCTTTTCATCAACCGCATCTGGTCATCATCGATACGCAAACATTACGAACCCTGCCGCGGCGTGAATTGACTGCCGGGTGGTGCGAAGCGGTGAAGCAGGGAGCGGTCGGCAGTCGTAAGTTGTTCGCTCAAACTCGCCGAACGCTTGGTAGTGGAACAGACTTCAGTCTGTGTTTTTCCAGAGAGGGATCACAGACTGAAGTCTGTGCCACCATTGCCGCGCACTGCGGGTTCAAGGCTGCAATCGTGGCCGGCGACGAGCGGGAAGAGATTGGCCGTGACGATCACCGCTCGCGGCGCATACTCAATTTTGGCCACACGACCGCGCATGCGCTGGAAAAACTAACGAATTATCGGCGTTTTCGGCATGGTGAGGCGGTGGGCTATGGCATGCTGGTCGCCGGTGAAATCTCAAAAAATGTAGGCATGCTCGCCGCCGGCGAGTTAGAATCGTTGCGAGAGGCCGTGCGGCGCTGCGGGCCTTTGCCCCGCGCCGATGATCTTTCAATAGATGAGATCATCGCGGCGATGAAAGGCGACAAGAAATCGGTCGCCGGCGTAACCAGGTGGATTTTGCTGGAGCGGATCGGCAGGGCGCGCATCGTTTCGGGCGATCAAATCGACAAACGAATCCTCCGATCCTCTCTGCGCGCAGGCTTAAAGGTGCTGGGCTAAGTCCGGGGCACTAGCCCGATCGTAAGGGAGGGTTCCTGTGTTAGCGGCGTGAAAGAGCCGAGCCCTCCCTGACGGTCGGGCTAGTGCTCCGGTGATGGTCGCAAGCGATCAATCTGCGGATACTCAATCAAGGATGAATGCAATATGGCAATGAGAAGTAACGAGCGCGGTGGCGCGCGACTTAAATTCATAATCGCAATTACGGTTTTCGCCGTGGTCGTCTATACAGGCTATCTTTATGTCCCGGTCGCGATTGATGCTTACTATTTCAAAGACGTGATGCAAAACAAGGTCGACCTGGCGGCTACTCAGGGTTATGAAACCACCTGGGTCACTGATCAACTCACCAAGAGTAAGGCGGAGTTTCACGTCCCGCCGGAAGCAATCATTTCTCCGACCCGGCAGGACAATCAAATGCAGGTGCGGGTGCAATTCACTCGCCCGATTTCATTCCCGGGCTATACCTACAACTACGAGTTCGATCACACCGCCAAGAGCACTACGTTTCTGACGATTAAATAAGATCTGGAATTACCGCATCCTGCCAGAACCACCCTGGTTTATCGTGTGCATCCGCTGCGCAGCTGCGGTTCGTGTCTCAACTCCGAGCTTTTGGTAGATGTGTTCGAGATGTTTCTGCACCGTGCGCACACTAATATCGCAGAGAATTGCAATCTCGGGATTTGTCTTACCCTGCGCCACCCAACTGAGCACTTCCGCTTCGCGATGGGTCAGCCCCAGTGACTCTGGAAAGCTGGACGAAAATGATGCTTCCTCTTCCAACAACAGCAGCGTTTGATCTGATGTATTGCTCCGCAGCAAACTCACCCTTAGCCGGGCATCAGCCTTGATAATCTCAAGGGACCGCACGGCCGACGCCAAACCCTCAGGTGTTGCCCTGGCAGTGTGATGAACCAGCCAGGCGCGCAACTCGTCCGGCAAGTTTGTAACGCTCCCATGAGGCGCACCAAAATATTTTGCCAGCCAGGTGCGCGCTTGACCGGTAGCCAGTCGTACCTGCCCATCTGCATCGATCAGAATCGCTCCCCCGCCAGATTCCTCGAGGGCAACTTCTAATTGAATCTGCTGCAATTGTAATCGGGCAAGGGCTTCGGCATTTTGAAATGCGGCGATCAGATGCGGTCTAAGCAAAATAAGCAGGCGCCGATCGCTTTCCGTGAAATCCCTCTTCTTCCTATTCAACGACAAGACCAATGTGAGGCTTGGCGAAACCGGCAGCCCAGTCAATAGTTGCCGGTCCGTTCCCACGGGCCGAAAAAACTCGTTGTAAATGTTGCTGATCTGCCCGCGGGACCTGGCGCTTACCTGAGCTAAAGAGAGATTCTTCTCGTTTCGGATACGCCGCACATAGTCGGCCAGAGAGGTTATCGGGCATCTCTCGATCGGGTCGGTTACGTATAACATAGAACACATCCCGTCAGCGGGACGATTCATCCCCAAACCTTCAGATTGCTTTCTACTACATCCAAAGATCTTGTGAAATACGCAAATGTGCGTATATGATGCCGGCGAATCTCTCCAGTCCTTGATTCCGAGTCCCAGATTTCTGTCACAGGCGTGTTCATTGCTAGAGGCGAACATTGAAACGTTTGACCAACCGCGAGACGCATTCACTACTAAACGCAGTATCTCTTCTTCATGCGCACCCAAGACACACATAAACCGAATCGAGAACGGAACTGTTACCAGAGTGTCTTTGATAAAGCTGCGAGCCTTAGCTCGCGGTCTCGGCGTTTCAGAAGACGAACTGATTGCTATGGCCCAGGGAAAGCTGCCACAGACGGAGGCGACGAAGAATGAGGCAAAGCTGCTGAGTTACTTTCGCCAACTGTCAGCCGCTTACCAGGAAGACGTTCTTGTCATGCTGCAGGCGCTGGCCAGGCGTATTCCAGCTAAAGCGAACAAGCGACCCCCCGGCGGCACCGCGAAATGAATTGCCGACGCGCATCATTATTAGATGAATCACGGATGTTGCTCGAGAAATTTTCATTGTTGCGAGTCGCAGTCGCCGAGACTTGTACTCGCTACAGAACAATCCTAACCGAAGACGAAAGGAACAGAATCAATGCACAACCCCCAACGAGTCATGTTGAAGGCCCTCGCTTTCACGTTTTTCTCTCTGACATTCCTCTGCCATGCGGGCGCGACCCAAGCGGCAACCTACAACGTCGGCAATGGTGACGTGGCAGGATTGATAGCCGCACTAAACGCGGCGAATGCGAGTCCGGCCCCGAACACTATTAACCTGGCGAGCGGCGGCACCTACACTCTGACCGCGGTAGATAACGGCGTCAACGGCTTGCCCGCGATTGCCAACTCGATGACGATAAACGGCAACGGAGCAACTATCCAAAGAAGCAGCGCTGCGGGCACACCTGACTTTCGGTTCTTCCTGGTGTTGACCAACGCGACGGTTACCTTCTCCGGCTTGACCCTTACTAACGGAACGGGTACAGGTCCAGCATCCAATAATGTCCTTGGCGGCGCTATTTCCAACCGCAATTCCGGTACGGTGAATGTCATCAGCTGCGTTATCTTCGGCAACTCTGCTAACTATGGCGGCGGCCTCGAGAATGTCGATGGCACACTTAACGTAATCAACAGTACTATCTCCGGCAACTCTATACGGCCGTCAACCGACGACCCCAGCGGCAGCGGCGGCACTGGTGGCGGCATTCACAACGGCCAGGGTACGGTCAACATAACCAACAGCACTGTCTCCGGGAACTCCGCCCGCGGCGGGGCCGGCATGATCTCCTTTGCTGGCACGGTAAACATTACAAACAGCACCATCTCGGGCAACACTGCTGCGGACGTTGGGGGCGGTATCAACCATTTCGGCGGCACAATGAATGTTACAAACAGCACAATCTCTGGTAACGCTGCAGCCAACGCTGGCGGAATCCAAGAGGTCGATGGCGCGACCATGATCCTCCGTAACTGCATCATTGCTTTGAACTCGGCGTCCAATGGGAAACATGATCTTACTGGTACAGTGACGTCGCAGGGACACAACATCATCGGCAACACAACTGGAGCCACGATTGTGGCGCAGACAGGTGACCAGTTCGGCGTCACGGCGGCACAGTTGGAACTGGGTCCACTGTCAAACAACGGTGGTCCCACGCAAACGATTCCTTTGCTTTGCAGCAGCGTGGCAATCGACGCCGGCGACGACGCGGTACTCGGCCCTCCGCTTAGTCTGACAACGGACCAACGCGGCTATCCGCGTAAGCTTGGCGCGCAGGTGGACATCGGTGCCTATGAACTGGCGACGACTTGCGGTCCGACGACGGGGCCGCAAGGTCCGCAGGGCCCTCCCGGCCCACAAGGACCGGCGGGACCACAGGGTGAGCAGGGACCGAAAGGTGATACCGGTGCGACCGGGCCACAGGGTCCGGCCGGCCCTCAGGGAGTTAAGGGACCACAAGGAGTGCAAGGAACCAAAGGCGATAAGGGAGACACCGGCGCTACTGGCCCACAAGGCGCAACTGGACCACAGGGCGCGCAGGGCGCCAAAGGTGATACAGGGGCAACGGGACCTGTCGGACCGCAAGGTTCTCAGGGAGCCAAAGGCGATAAGGGAGACCCGGGCGCGACGGGACCTCAAGGCGCAACTGGTGCAACTGGCCCAGCAGGACCACAGGGCGAGCAAGGCGCCAAAGGTGATACAGGGGCAACCGGACCAGCCGGCCCGCAAGGCCTGAAGGGCGATACCGGCGACGCCGGAGCGCCAGGACCAAAGGGTGACACGGGAGCGACTGGAAATCAGGGATCGCAAGGGCCACAGGGAGCCACTGGCCCAACCGGCCCGCAAGGTCCGATCGGCCCAACCGGGCCGCAAGGCATTCCCGGTCTGTCAGGTTTGCAATACATAACCGGCATTCCGCTCACGCTCCTAAGGCAGGAAACGGGAACCGCAATCGCGACCTGTCCGGCCGGACTGAAGGTGATCTCTGGCGGCTACAACACGAGCGTTCCCGCCGGCAGTCAGGCCGAGGCATCTGACATACAGATCTTCAGTTCGATGTTCAGTGGCTTGACGGGCTGGAGCGTCGGCGCCAAGAACGGTGCTCACGCCAACAGCGCATCGCTGATACTCACGGTCTACACAATTTGTGCTGCGGTGCAGTAGCTTGACTAATCGGATTCCGATCGAGCAGTCGCGGGGTCCAACCAATAAGGGGCCACTTGAGAGCTGACTCTCTAGTGGCCTCCTTTGATTTTCTCGGTGAATATTCTTGTTCAGGCGACTGGCTGCGTAGCGAACGCTTTCAATTGCACGAGTGCCGGGGGCGCTTCCGCGAGCCACGTGGTCGGGCAGACTCCGCAGCGCGTGCATTGATTTACCGAAGGACAGGGTGCGGTTGAGCGAGCGTCGTGGGCGCGCTCGTCTTCCTGCTGCATGAACTCCCGCGACAAACCGGAATTGACGATCTCCCAGGGAAGAATTTCGTCGTAACTGCGGCGGCGGCTGGTATGGAACGCAGCATCGACCTGCGTTTCGCGCAAGGCCGCATTCAGATCACCTTTCAAACGCGCGGTGGCTTCGATCACTCGGGCGATGCGTCGATCGCCGGAAGAGAACAGCGCCTGTTCGTGCGCGATGCGCGCCGACATCGCGCGCACTTCGACGTTGGGAATGCGGGCCAGGTTCTTCGAGACCCACTTCAAACGTCGCTTCAATTCTTTTTCATCGCAAATAGCTTCCCACTGAAATGGCGTGTTCGGCTTTGGCACCAGGCCATTAAGCGACGGAATGATCTTGCCGGCCCGGCCGAAACGTTTGCCTGCTTCCAGCATGCGGTCCTTAATCCGCTCGACCAGGGTAATCATCTCGACCAGGTCTTCATCGGTTTCGGTGGGGAGGCCAACCATCATGTAGAGCTTTATCGTCAGCATGCCGCGATCAAAGACGGCGCCGCAGATGTCGACGATCTCGTCGTTGGTCAAGTTCTTGTTGATGACACGCCGCAGGCGATCCGATCCCGTCTCTGGCGCTACTGCGATCTGCTGATCGCGTGATTCAACCAGAGCATCCAGTAACTCTTCGGAAATCTGATCGAGCCGCAAAGAAGAAACCGAAATGCGATAGTCCATCGCCCGCAAGCCCTGAAGTATTTCGCTGATCTCCGGGTGGTCGCAGACGGCGGTGGAAACCAAACCGATCTTGTCGGTCTTGCCGCGCCATTCAGCAGCTTTGGCCAGGATGTCACGCGCCGGCACGACGCGCGGCGGCCAATAGTTATATCCGGCCCAGCAGAAACGGCAACCCTGCGAACAGCCGCGCGAGATCTCGATCAGGAAGCGATCGCCCATCTCGGCCTGTGGCGCCCAGATGGTTGTCGACGGCGCGAACACTTCATCGCGCTTCAACTGCGCGACAATGTCTTTTTGTCCCTTGCGAATGGCGCGACGCAGGCTGCCTTCCTTGGGACTCTCAGCCGAAACTGCACGACCGACGCGAGCCGGAACACCTTCTTCAGTGGCGGTGTAAGCCTCAACTGTGCCGTCGTCTTTGTAACTGACGTGATAGAGCGAAGGCACATAGAAACCGCGCCCCTGTCGTGCTAACGCCAGCAGTGTTTCTTCCTTCGTTTCGTTCTCAAGCAATACGTCAATCAGTTTCGGCCCGAGGATTTCTCCTTCGCCGACCCCGATGACGTCGGTGAACTCGGCAATAGGCTCCGGATTCAGAAACGATGATGCGCCGCCCATAACGATCAACGGATCGTGTTTCGTCCGGTCCTTTGACCACACCGGCACGCCGCTCATTTGCAGCATGCGCGCCAGGTTCACGTAATCAGTTTCAAAAGAGATCGAGAAAGCGATGACGTCAAAATCGCGGAGCTTGGTTTGTGATTCGAGGGAAAGCAGGGGAGTGCGGGTGCGTTCGTACTCCTGCATTTCGTCAATCAGTGTGTCAGAAGCCCGACTCCGGGGTCCCCGGCCGGGCAGCCCGGCTGGGGTGGGGCGGTTAGGGAGGGCTTGTCTATCGATCGAGCCCTTGCTTACGCGCGGGCCTCTGACACCCTTACCGTTGGATTGATCATAACCCGAGCCCTGGGTGCCACGTTGGCTCTTGATATCGTCGGGGAGAAATCCGCGTTCGCAGGAAACCTCAGGGATGTTATTGAAGATTTCATACATCGCCTGAAAGCCAAGGTTGGCCATGCCGATGCTGTAGACGTTCGGATAGCAGAGCGCGATGCGCAACTGTGCGCCGTGCTTCAGCACCCAGCCCTCTTCGCCGGCCAGTTTCCGCTTGTAGCTTTCGATAATCTTTTTCATAACAAAACAGTGGCACAGACTTCAGTCTGTGATTCTTGTTGTGTGGGGAATCACAGACTGAAGTCTGTGCCACTTCGGTTATCCGTGCTGGACAGTCTCCAGGAACGCCTTGAGCTTACGTGATCGCGAGGGATGACGCAGCTTGCGCAGGGCTTTGGCTTCGATTTGGCGTATGCGCTCGCGGGTCACGGCAAAGTGCTGCCCGACTTCCTCGAGCGTGTGTTCAGAGCCGGTCGTGCCCAAACCAAAACGCATCTTGATAACTTTTTCTTCGCGTGGCGTTAAGGTGGCGAGGACTTCGTCGGTGATCTCGCGCAGGTTCGAAGCCACCACAGCGTCGGAAGGATTCAGGATCGACTTGTCTTCGATGAAATCGCCGAGATGCGAATCTTCCTCTTCGCCAATCGGTGTTTCCAGAGAGATTGGCTCCTGGGCAATCTTCAAAACCTTGCGCACTTTCGAAACCGGGATATCCATCTTCTTCGCGATCTCTTCGCTGGTCGGCTCGCGGCCCAGCTCCTGGACCAGTGCCCGCGAAGTCCGAATCAGTTTATTGATCGTCTCAATCATATGCACCGGTATTCGTATCGTCCGGGCTTGATCTGCGATCGCGCGGGTGATGGCCTGGCGAATCCACCATGTTGCATAGGTCGAGAACTTATAACCACGCCGCCATTCAAACTTGTCGACGGCCTTCATCAAACCGATGTTGCCTTCCTGAATCAGATCCAGAAACTGCAAGCCGCGGTTGGTGTATTTCTTGGCGATGGAGACGACCAGGCGAAGGTTGGCTTCGACCAGTTCGCGCTTGGCCTGGCCGGTGTGCTGCTCGCCGGTAACGATTGACTGGAGCGAACGTTTGATCTCGACCGGCGAGATGTGATGTTCCTCCTCGACGACCTGCAGACGCTTCTTGCCGTTGGAAACGTGCTTCTTATACGCCTTGATGTCGTCGGCCTTGAGCCGCTTCTTGGTCAGCCTGTCAGAGTAGGTATCGACCTCGCGCTCGGCTGAACGGACTTCCTTCTGCACGTTGCGGATCGAGTTTATCAGGCGTTGACGCGAGCGCTCGGTCATATTTAAGCGACCGATTTCGTCGGCAATCTCGATGCGCAAGCGGGCCACTTTGCGGCGCAACCGCAGCAGCTTCTTCGTTTTCTTGCCGCGGGTAATCTTCTGTTCCGCGCGCAGTTTGGCCCACTCTTTCAGAGCATTTTTGAAGAGCCGCCGGATGTTTTCGATCCCTTCAATAGTCCACTCGCGATACTCGTCGGCCTTGTCCTCTTCGCCGGCCAGCTCGGCCTGTTCAGAGAAGTTAACGACTTCGCGGATGTTGATGGTATGGGCGGCCAGCTCGTCGCCGATCTTGAGCAACTCACCGACGGCGATTGGCGATCGGGCGATGGATTTCTGAGTTTTGATCTGGCCGCGCTCGATGCGTTTGGCAATGGCTACTTCACCTTCGCGGGTCAGGAGCGGCACCACGCCCATCTCGCGCAGGTAAAGCCGCACCGGGTCGTTGGTTTTCTCCAGCGCGCCGGCGGAAAGGTCCAGCTCGAGGTCGTCGTCGCCGGACTCTTCGTCATCGGTGGCGATGGCCGCGGCCTGCTCGATCAAGCGTTCATCGGAATCCGCGACATGGATATTCGACGCGTCCAGCTTTTGCAAAACATCTTCGATGTCGTCTGGTGAAACTACATTCTCTGGCAGTTCGCGATTCAAGTCGTCGTATGACAGAAACTTTTTGTCTCCACCCAATTGCAGTAGTCGATCCATTACGTCGTCCCGGTCTTTTTCTTCAATAGCCACTTTTTGTGTTTTCCTGTTCCTTTTCTTTCGCGTCACTCAACCAAAGATCAACGCGCCGGACTTTCCGGTGTTTGCGATCGCGCCAGCAGCGCGCCTCGCCTCTTTTTCAATTCCAACTGGTCCATGGCGAGACGGTTGAGTTCCTCGCCGTCAGCGGCGCGTTCGGCTTCCGCCAGCGCTGAACCTAATTCGTCAATGTCACGATCGAGTTGGGTCAGCCGCAACGCGTTCAAACAACTATCAGCCGCCGTCAGCGATTCGTCGAAGCCCGCGGTCGTCTCTGTCATCATCAGCCGCGCCAGCAACTCGGTCGCATGCGAATCGTCGCCGGTGGCTGCACTCAATGAGTCAAACCCGATTTCCTGGTCCTCTTTATCCAAACCGATCAGCGCGCGAAACACTGGCGCCGAAGCGAGGTTCTCGTAATCAGCGGTCTCGATTCGCGGCAGAATAATCTTGCGCAACTCTTTATTGGCCAGCAAAAGCTCGAGCAGTCTTTCTTCAGCCACTGTCGGCCGGCTGGTCGGACTGCGCTTGTCCATCGCTTGTACGGCCTGGGCGTCGGTACTTGCACCGCTTCTGATTCGCTGCCAGAGTTCGCGTCGCTGCTCTGGTTGGACACGCAGGGCATCCATGGTGATGTCAAAATACTCGCGCTTCTGAATCCGGCTGCGGACAGCGCGAACAAACGGGAGCGTCTCCTCAACTGCCGCAGCCTTATCAGCCGGGCTGTGAAGGTTACGATCCCGTACCGCTTGATCGATCACAAATTGTATGTGGTGCTGAGCCTCGCCTCGGCGCTTCTGGTACTCGGTTGCGCCGTACTTTCTGATGAAATCATCAGGATCGGCGTTATCCGGGAGAACTAAAACCTTAACTTCCAAATCTTCTGCCAGAATAGTTTCGATCGCTCGTTTGGCTGCCTGCACGCCCGCGCGATCACCATCATAGTTCACCACCACCTTACTGGCAAATCTGGCGATGAGTTTCACCTGCTCAGGCGTCAGTGCCGTGCCCAGACTTGCCACCACGTTTCGTACCCCGATTTGATAGGGCACGATCAGATCCAGATAGCCCTCGACCAGGATCGCGAAGCCCTGGCGGCGGATTTCATCGCGCGACAGGTTGAGCCCGTACAAATGCCTTCCTTTAACATAGGCTGCTGTTTCCGGCGAGTTTAGATACTTCGGCTCGCCTTCCGGATCCAGCGTCCGGCCGCCGAAAGCAATCGCGCGGCCCTGCGGATCGATCACCGGAAACATCAGCCGGCCGCGAAAACGATCGTACGAGCCGCCGTCGTCCTTCTTCACCACCAGTCCGCTTTTCTCCAGTTGTTCCTGGCTTGCGCCTTTCTGGCGTAAGTGGGTCGAAAGAGCGTCCCAACTGTCGGGCGAAAAGCCGAGACGAAAGGTCTGCTGCGTCTCTGCGGTAATGCCACGCTGTTCCAGATAAGCGCGCGCGGCCTGCGCCTGAGGCGACTTGCTTTGCAGTTGATCTTCCCACCAAACCAGCGCCCACTGGTTCAACTCGATCACTTGATCGGATTCGCGCTGGCGCGATTCAAAGCGGCTATCATCGATCAGTTTCGGCAGCGGCACCCCTGATTTCTCAGCGACGATTTTGATCGCTTCGGGAAAGGCGACGCGCTCCATCTCCATCACGAAATTGAAAACGGACCCGCCCTTGTGACAGCCGAAACAGTAAAAGATTTCCTTCGCCGGGCTGACTGAGAATGAAGCCGTCTTCTCTTTGTGAAAAGGACAACAGGCCATCCAGTTCGAACCCTTCTTCTTCAGCGAGACATAGTCCTGCACGATGCGCACGATGTCCGCTTGCCGTTTGAGATCGTCGATGAAGGTTTGGGGGAAACGCATTTAGGTCCAAGCAATCAGATCTTAAGTGCCACGATAGTCGCCCCCGACCCACCTTGATCCTGCGGCGCAGGTTTGAAACTCAACACGTGTGGGTGACCAGTTAACAATTCTGCAATCGCGCGGCGGAGCGCGCCCGTGCCGTGGCCGTGGATTATGCGCACTTCGCTGAGACCGTTCAAGAAAGCTTCGTCGAGAAACTTGTCCACGAGGTCGACCGCTTCATCGCTTTTCTTCCCGATCAGCTTGAGTTCGGCGCTGGTGGTTAACTCTCCGTGTCCAGCTTTGGAGTGGATATGCAACTCCGTCGTTTGTGCCGCGCGTCGCAGCCCGGCGCGAGTCTGAGTGGACGCGGAGCCCTCCCTCACGGTCGGGCTACTGCCCCGGCTATGGCCGGCGCTGACTTCGACGATTTCCAGATTCGCCAGCTGCTCGCGCAAGTGCAGCGATCCCACGCGTACTTCGGCTTCCCCGTTCTTGATCCGATCGACGATTCCGATCGAACCAAATGAAAGCAGCCGCACCCGATCGCCGACTTTCAGCTCGCGATCCGGAGCGCGCGATGGAGCGCGGACATCCTGTCCGCCAGCGGGCGCAGCCCGCTCAGCCACAACCGATTCAGCTCTCCGGGCCGGGTCTCCATCGCGAACCACTTTGCCATCGCGAACCACTCGGACGCCGCGAAGTTGCGGGGGCAAGCCCCCTTCCTTACCTCGAGATGATTCAGCTTGAGAAGCGCTCCGTTTGAGCACTGTTTGGGCCGCGCGCTGGGCCTCGCGCTTTAACTCTGCCGTGCGCCTCTCAGTTTCGCGTTCGACTTTCAAACGCGTGGCGCGATCTTCGATCTTCGCCAACAGTTCGCGGCTCAGCTTTTCAAACTCTGTGATTGAAGTAGCGAGTTGACGTTCAACCTGGGTCTGGCGCTCACGTTCGCGGTTTTCCGCTTCCTGGTCGAGCGAGGCAAACTTTTCGGCGACTGCAGCGCGTTCTTCTTCCAGCGCGCGACGCAGGGTTTCGGCTGTTTCCGCCTCGTGCTTGATGCGGCGCAGGTATTCGATTGCATCACGGGAAGATTCTTTGACCTGTTTGGATGCATTGCTGATCACTCCGCTGGGAATGCCGAAGCGCTGAGCAATCTCCAAACCTGACGATGAACCGGCCACGCCCACCAGCAGACGATAGGTCGGCTGCAAGGTCTTTTCATCAAACTCCACACTGGCGTTCAGCACGCCCGGCTCGTTCGCCGCGTACATCTTCAGCCCGGAGTAATGCGTCGTTGCGAGTACGTGAGCGCCGCGCTGTTTGAAATGATCGACGACCGCTACACCCAGCGCCGAACCTTCTTCGGGGTCGGTCCCGGTGCCGACTTCATCCAGCAACACCAGCGCCGGCGCTTCGCATGATTCGATCATCGATCCAATGTTCGCCACGTGCGAAGTGAACGTGGAAAGATTAGCGGCCAGCGATTGGTGATCGCCGATGTCCGCCAGCACCGATCGATAGAAGGGAACGCGCGCCTGTTTCGCGGGCACCGGCAGACCTGAAAGCGCCATCAGCGCCAGCAGTCCGGCAGTCTTGAGCACGACAGTCTTGCCGCCGGCATTTGCGCCCGAAATAACCATCGTTGGGTTGGCAGCGTTCAGGATGAATGAAACCGGAACGACAGGGTTGTTGCCGCTTCGAAGGTTTTCCTGGAGCAGAGGATGGCGGGCGTCGATGAATTCCAGCGTGTTTGCCGGGACAAGTCCCGGCTCTAAACGATCATTGTGTTTAGCAGCGGCACTTGTGCCGCCTTCAACTTGCGGAACCACACAATCGAACCGTTCAGCAAACGCTGTCTTGGCATTGATGAAATCAAGTTCAGCGATCGCCTCGGCGGCGCGCTCAATCGCCGGTAACTCCCGGCGCAACTCTTCCGACAACGCGAAAAGTATTTCGGCGATTTCCCGTTGCTCTGCCTCACGCAGCGACTGAAGTTCGTTGTTGGATTCGATGGTTTCGAGTGGCTCGACAAAAATAGTCGCGCCCGATGAAGACGATCCGTGCGCGACGCCGTTGATGCGCGCACGATGATCGGCGCGCACCGGAATCACAAACCGATCATTGCGGACCGTGACCAGTTGTTCCTGGATCGCTTCGCTGGACCGGCGCATTACGCCTTCCAACGAACGCGTAATTCGTGAGCGGGCAGAAGCGAGTTCACGGCGAACCCGTGCCAACTCGGGGCTGGCGCGGTCGTCAAGCTCGCCGCCGGGCAGGATTTTTTTGGTCAAGAGCGCGGCGAGTTTTTTCAGCTCGGCGGGGACCTCGGCGACGATTTCGAAAAGCGTCGGCGCCTGTTCGCGTTCAGCGAGGATAGCTGCGCGGGCCTCGATCGCGCGTTCGCAGAGCCGGGCCAGATCGAGCAGGGCCAACGGTTCCAGCGCCGTTCCTTCGATCTTCAGACGCGAGATGGAATCGGAAGTATCGGCGATTCCGTCGAACGAGAAACGGCCACCCGTCTGACGCAAATCGATATTTTCGCGGACCGCGGTCAATGCCCGTTGCAACTGGCGCAGATCATTAGCCGGCTCCAGCGCGTCAACGCGAGCCTGGCCCATAGCGGTTTGTGCGCCGCGCCGCACCAGCGCGCGCAGCGAATCAAATTCCAGGGTGTTGAAAGCCTGTGGGTTCATTAGCGGATTATCAATCTTAACACTCGCATTGGTTATGAGGTCAGTACCACCCGCGTCAGCGGGTGGGTTTGACACTCAACCAATAGGGTAGATTTCATCCGCTTCGTAGTTAATCTCGGATCCACCTGCTCACGCAGGTGGTACTGACCTCATAGCCACATGGTTGCGCGCCGGACCGGTCCCTCTCGCTTTGCTCACCCTCGACTTTTGGACTATATTCGTCAACTTCTCAAACCGAGCTCAACAGAGAAAGAGGCACTTACCGAAATGCAAACTGTACCCATCACTGTCGCCCATGGCGACGGCATTGGCCCTGAAATAATGGAAGCGACGCTGCGCATCCTCAAAGAAGCAGGCGCAAAACTACAGATACACAAGATCGATATTGGCGAGAAGGTTTACCTGGCGGGAAACTCTTCCGGCATTGAGCCGAGCGCCTGGGACTCATTGCGTGACACTAAGGTTTTTCTTAAAGCGCCAATCACCACGCCGCAGGGCGGTGGGTACAAGAGCCTGAACGTCACCGTGCGCAAGACGCTGGGCCTGTATGCGAACGTGCGCCCCTGCGTTTCCTATCATCCCTTCATCGAGACGAAACATCCCAACATGGACATCGTGATTGTTCGCGAGAATGAAGAGGACCTTTACGCGGGCATCGAATATCGCCAGACGGATCAGGTGATGCAGTGTTTGAAACTGATTTCACGGCCCGGTTCGGAAAAGATCGTGCGCTACGCTTTTGAATTCGCCCGCCGCCACGGCCGCAAAAAAGTGACTTGCTTCACCAAAGACAACATCATGAAATTTACCGACGGGTTGTTTCATAAGGTCTTTAACGAACTCGCAGCCGAGTATCCCGACATCGAAAACGAGCATTGGATCGTGGACATCGGTGCCGCCAAGATGGCGGACACGCCAAACGCCTTTGACGTGATCGTGATGCCGAATCTCTACGGCGACATTTTGTCGGATGTGGCCGCCCAGATTGCGGGCTCAGTTGGCCTGGCCGGCTCGGCAAACATCGGCGAGAACATTGCCATGTTCGAAGCCATCCATGGATCGGCGCCGCGCCGCGCCGGGCAAAACCTCGCCAACCCTTCCGGCTTGCTGCTGGGCTCGATCATGATGCTGGTGCACATTGGCCTGACCGGCGCCGCCGAAAGAGTACACAACGCGTGGCTGCGGACGATCGAAGACGGCGTGCATACCTACGACATTTACGACGAAGGATCGAGTAAACAAAAAGTAGGGACTAAGGAATTTGCGCAAGCGGTTGTCGATCGTCTGGGCAAGAAACCGAATACCTTGCGGGCCGTTACTTATAAACAGGAAGACGCGGCGGAAGTTTACAGCGAGACGATCGTCAAAGAGCGTTCGGACACCAGGAAAGAGCTGGTGGGCGTCGATGTGTATCTCGACTGGCTGAAAGGGTCGCCCGACAATCTGGGGACGGCGCTCAGTCAGGTCGCACCGGAGGGTATGAACCTGGTAATGATCAGCAATCGCGGGGTGAAAGTTTGGCCGGGCGGGAAATCCGAAACCTTCTGCTCGGATCACTGGCGCTGCCGCTTTATGGCGAAAGAGAAAGGCGCACCTATCACTCATCAGCAGGTGGTCGATTTGCTCGGCCGTGTCGCGGGCGCGGGTTTCGATTTCGTGCAGGTGGAAAGTCTTTGCAACTTTGACGGCGATCGTGGTTACTCTCTCGATCAAGGGGAATAGTAAGGTGCGGCGAGATGAGGTCAGTACCGGGAGCGATAGCGACCGGGTCTCATTGTCTAATCTCAGTCGTGCGGTAAGTTGAGACCCGGTCGCTATCGCTCCCGGTACTGACCTCATAACGAAAGTCCGTCACACTCGTAACGCGGAGGCTAAGAGCAGAAACATGGTGAAGCAACGCCAGTCAAAAAAATTAAAGTCCGAAGCCCGCAACCCGAAATCCCTGGTCGGCGTCATCATGGGCAGCAAGTCGGACTGGGAAACGATGCGCGCGACGTCCGAGACGCTTGATCGCTTCGGCGTGGCGCATGAGTGTCACGTCATGTCCGCCCATCGCACGCCGGCGCTGGCGTCGGAATTCGCCCGCACCGCCGAATCGCGCGGCCTCGAAGTAATCATCGCCGCCGCCGGTGGCGCAGCGCACCTGGCCGGAGTAATTGCGGCCCATACGGTGTTGCCGGTGTTGGGCGTGCCGATGAAGAGCGACGCACTTAACGGATTGGATTCTTTGCTTTCAACGGTGCAGATGCCGGCGGGGATTCCGGTGGGGACGCTGGCGATTGGAAAGGCCGGCGCGACGAATGCGGCGCTGTTCGCGATTGCGATTCTCGCGAATGGCCGGCCGGAGTTGAGACAAAAGCTTCGTGACTTTCGGGCCGAACAGGAAAAAACAATTCGCGCGGTGACCCTTGAATGACCGCCGGTGAAGACTACGGCTTAAAAGTCTTGCGCCGTTCTTCTTCAGCCCGCTTTTTCTTTTCTTCCTGATCCGTTTGTCGTTTCTCAATCGTCTGGGCCATAGCTGTGTCTTCCAGAGACAATTGGGCCCCCATGCGAGAATCAGTCGCATCTCCCCCGATCGCGGCCGTCATCAGAAAACCATCACATCGAAGCTCTTTGTTTTTCGTGGCGCCATACGAATCAACGCTGTCTCGCCAGCCATCCGGCAGCCCCAGATTCTTCGACACCGTCTGCGCGAATTCATCCACGCTGTTCCATTTGAACGAATCATCATAGCCGATCTGCACGTAAGACATGCGTCCATCCAGGAAACTCAACTGGATTCTCCGCACACCCTTCAAGTCGGGAAATCTGGAACTATCAGCCGTAAATGAGCGGCCGTCGTCGGCCCGCGCGGCGATGTCAACCTGCACCCCCCGTTCACGATTGGGTGACCCTTTCACGAAAATGCCGGCGTCGATGAGATTAAGCCGTAATCTTGACAGGCCCAGCACGTCAGCGCGATCCACGGAAAGACCCGGAAACCGAGCCAGCACTTGCGCCTGATTTGCGCCGAGACGCAGGCCACGCAATTGCGGAGCCTGGGCCAGGGTCAACGTGCACTTAGTCACCGGAGCACTTTTAGTACTGCCTTGCCCGTCCGCCAGAGAGGAGAAGGCCAACAATAATAAGACGCTAAGCATTATGAGTTTCATGTGTTGTAGTTGGTGAACAGGTTAGTCAGTACTGGCGCCGGCATCCCGCGCCAGCAAAGCGGCGCCGATGGCCACGCCATCCGCTCCCAATGCGGCTGCCACAATCGTAGTCGCTTCAAAGCAAGGTTGGAACGAACGTTGGCGGGCTTCGTCGCTGATGGGTTTCAAGATCAGATCGCCGGCTTCCATGATTGCGCCGCCCAGAATAATCCGCTCGGTGCTCAAGAGGTTGATTACGCTGGCCACCGCTGTGCCGATCGATTTGCCGGTGCGCTCAAGCATCATGATCGAAAAGTCGTCGCCGTTCTTGGCTTCAAGGGCCACGTCTATGGCGGTAAAGCTTTCTCCGATCAATAGCCTGGAGAGCGACGAAGTGGAATCCCGGTCCAGCCGCTCGCGCGCCCGCCGCACCAGATTTGGTCCCGACGCAACTGTTTCGAGGCAGCCGGTGTTTCCGCACTCGCACTCAGCGCCTTCGGTGTTGATGGTGATGTGACCAATTTCTCCGGCGCAACCGGAAGCGCCGATCCAGAGTTTCCCGTCCAGAATCATCGCGCCGCCAATTGCCTCGCCGATGCCTATATAAAAAATATTCCGCGCATCGCGGCCCGCACCCGCCTTGTATTCGCCGTAAGCGGCGGCGTTGGCATCGTTCTCCAGCTCAAACCGCAGGCCGGTGGCTTTCATCAACTCAGCATGGATATCGTCGCGGGCGGCCAAAGGCAGTCCGGTGGAGATCAACACACGGTCCGTGTCGCGATTTACCAGTCCGGGAATGCCCAACCCCACGGACTTGATCGGGCCGGCTTCGCCCAGGGTCTTTACGAGGCCGGCAATTTCTCCGATCAGATTGTCTGGTTGGTAGGTTGTGTCGCGCCGCGCAATTACCTCGCCGGATGCAGCAATCACAACGCCGCGCATCGTCTTTGAGGCAAGTTCAATCCCGGCATAGTTAGGTTCAGAGTTATTCGGCATGAGCGAGCGGCCTTTCACACGAGCTTCGCGATCGGGGCAGGGATTTCGTGGTCATCTTATTAAAGGGCTGAGGGGCTGTCAAACCGCGCGTTGTGCGTGTAGAATGCCCCTCTATCAAGCCCATGCCGGACAAATCAACGAAAACAACGGCGGCAACGCTGCAATTGCGAAAGCTTTTGTTGCCCACCGATTTCAGTGGGTGCGCGAACTATGCGCTGCCCTACGCCGCCTCGATCGCCCGCGCGACCGGAGCCACAATTATTTGTGTGCATGTCGTTGAACCGATCGTGCCGGCGGTAGGTTATTCCGGTCTGGCTGAGCCCATGCCGATCGCCGACATGAGTGAGCAGTTGGAAGACTCAGCCGAGCGTGAGTTGCCGCAGCTTGCCGACTGCGATGAGTTCAATGGCCTCGCGGTCGAGGAAGTCATCGTGCATGGCGATGCCGCCGCCGAGATTGTGCGCGTCGCCTTGGAACATGAGGTTGATCTGATTGTAGTTTCGTCGCACGGCCGCACCGGCCTGGGCCGAATTATTTTTGGCTCCACCGCGGAAGCGGTGGTGCGTCATGCCAGTTGCCCGGTCCTGGTCGTCAAACCTCCACCACAGGAAGAGGAGTCCGATTGAGTCAGCAGTGAGCAGTGAGCAGCAGGCAGTATTCAGGCTCGTCGGCGAAGACTGCACTACTCTGATTTAACTATTGCTTACTGCTCACGGGTTACTGCTCACTGATATGAACAGCCTCCAGTTTTTGTCTCACTTGATCGAGCTGTACGGCCTCTACGCCGTGTTCTTTCTGGCTATGATCGAGGGCGACATCACGTTGCTGTTGGCAGGTGTGCTGGCCCATAACGACTTCTTCGGCAGTTACAGTTTCGCGCGGGTGTTGCTTTGGGGCACGTTGGGTGGGTTCGCGAGTGATAATGTCGCCTTCGCGGCCGGGCGCGCTTTTAGCAACACCGTTCGTGACTTTCGTTTCTATCGTCACGCGCAGGCGCGCATGGAGCGGCTGACCAATCACTTTGGCACGCTCTCAATTTTTGTCTCGAAATACATCTATGGATTGCGTTGGGCGTCATGCACCTTCTACGGCGTCGCGGGCATGCGCTACGTGCGTTTTTTGCCGCTCTCTCTGGCCAGTTGCTTCGTGTGGGTTTTCATTCTCAGCGGAGTCGGTTACTTTTTCAGCAGCGCCGTGATGGGATTGATCGGCGACTTTCGCCACGTGGGTAAGATTTTGCTGGTGATCGTAGTGGCCGGAGTGTTGGGGGTTTATTTGGTTAAGCGGTTTTGGGTTTCAAAGAAAGTCGAAGAAGCCCAGCCGGAACGCCTGCAGGAAATCGAGCACGCGGCGATCGAGGGGATCAAAGAACTATCGGGAGAGATCCAGGAAAAAATACATTTAAAGACAGCGCAGCGCCGGGAAAAATCAGGCTCGTCAAAGCGGGACGCGCGAGATTGAAAACCGGATTTCAAATTTCAGATCTGAAATCTCAAGTTCCAGATCTCAAGTCTCAGATCTCAAATTTGAAATTTCAGACCCAGGTTTTCAGACTTCAGCTAATCCACCGTCAATCAATTTGGAATAATCAAAGTGATCATTGAATCTTCCGCTCCGACCCGCGCTGATCTTGCCGGCGGCACCATCGACATCTGGCCGCTCTATCTGTTCCATCCCGGCGCCATGACCGTCAACTTTGCGCTCTCGTTGCGGGCGCACGTGCGCATCGAAACGCGCGACGACGATCGCTTGATCCTGGAGTCTCGCGATCGCGGGATCCGTTTTGAAACGACTCTCGACCGCGTCGAAGATCTGGCACACGACGAAAAGCTCGAATTGGTTTCGAAGATGGTGCACTTCTTCCGGCCTGAAACGGGCTTTCATTTAATCGCGCACAGCGAAGCTCCCGCCGGTGCGGGCATCTCGGGATCGTCGGCGTTGGCCATTGCGCTGATCGGCGCGCTGAATCGTCAGGCGGGGAATCGTTACCAAGAGAGCCAGTTCATCGAGATTGCCGCAAACATAGAAACCACGGTCATAAGAGTTCCGGCCGGATTTCAGGATTACTACCCCGCATTTTACGGTTCGACTTCGTGCATACACTTTCGTGCGGACGGGATTGAGCGCGAACACCTGGCCATCGACGACGCCGAAGTTAAGCGACGCTTTGTAATCTGTTACACCGGAGAGCCGCGTCACTCGGGCATCAATAACTGGGAAATGTTCAAGCGCCACATCGAACGCGATGCGGACGTGTTCGAGATCTTCGGACGCATTCGCGACGCAGCAGTGCAGATGCGCGCCGCGCTCCTGGCCAACGATTGGCAGGCAGTGGCGGACACGATGCGCGCCGCCTATCCCAACCGCAAGCGCCTCGCCTCTGGGATCACAACGCCACAGATGGATCATCTGGTTGAGAAGGCTCTGGCTAACGGCGCCGAAGCCGCGAAAGTCTGCGGCGCCGGCGGCGGCGGCTGCATAGCGTTTCTGTGCGCGGACGGGCGCAAAGCAGACGTCGAACGCGCTCTAATGGAAGAGGGCGGAGAAATTTTGAAATGGGAAGTTGCGCGCGAGGGGTTGTTGGTGAAGGAGAGTTGAGAACGCAACGCAGCCCTCATGTTTTCAACGGATAGTTGGAATAAGAAGAACCGCGAAGCGGTTTCACCCTCCAGCCCAACGTTGCCGCTGCGGCTACGTTGGGTAACCCAGAATAATGATTTTGCCAACCCTGAAAGGGTTGCGTCAGCGCCTCACGAGATGCAACCAGAGTTGCAAACAAGCTCCTTGCACGACGATGTAGACTAAACGCATTCTTCGACAAGGAGACTGCGTTCCATGCCTCAATCTCTTTCTGCTGTTTACATTCATCTGGTCTTTTCGACCAAAGAACGCCGCCCGTTCCTAACAGATGAAGCAATTCGCGGTTCGCTACACTCGCAGCTGGGTGGCATTTAAAAAAAACTTCGTTGCGCCCCCATCATCACTGGTGGAATGGCAGATCATGTTCATTTCCTTGCTCGCTTCGCCCGAACCATCACGCAAGCGGAGTGGGTCAAGGAACTGAAGCGGGTGTCGAATCTGTGGCTGAGGCGGAGCATTCGATTCGAGATTTTGAATGGCAGGGAGGCTATGCAGATTTTTCCGTCAGCGCGTCAAATCTTGAGAAAGTGTAAAAATACATAGCCAACCAGCAGGACCATCATCGAAGATGAATTTTCAGGATGAGCTGCGGACGTTACTCCGTCGGCATAAGGTAGAGTGGGACGAGCGCCATATTTGGGAATGACGCAACCGCGTTGCGGTTGGATTGATATATCGATTGCACCCAACGTAGCCGAAGCGGCAACGTTGGGCTGGACGGCGCAACCGCTGCGCGGTTGATCGGCGGCGACCGGTCTCAGTTTACTCGCCTGCTTCCGACTTCTGCTTCGCCCCCGCCGCGAGTTTTGTCAGCCGCTCGATCTTTTGTTCGTTAGTCTCACCTGGGATTGGTCCCGTATCGACCACGCCCGCATATGTAGACCTTCTGAACAGAGTCCGATCAGGTTCGGCGTTCGCTGCGTGCGACGTTGGCGTCGGCGTCGTGGCCCGTGCAACCTGGTCAGGCGCAAGATCCGCTGGGCTCTCGGCGCCGGCTACGGGCGAGGCATTTGCCGCGGCGGCACTGAGCGGTGCCGCTGAAGCAGCTCCGGTTTCAGCCTGAGCTTCCGCCGCTGGTCGGTGCAGGTCCGCCGCCGGCGATGAATCCACCACGGCGACTCCCGCGGTGGGTTCGGCTCCGCCTTCGTCGAATCGTTGCTTTGCTCCCGCCACCAGCTTTTGCAGCCGTTCGATTTTTTGTTCTTTCGTCTCGCCGGGAACTGGTCCAGTATCGACAACACCTGCGTAGGTGGTGCGCCGGTTCATTTGACGATCCGGTTGCGCCGCCGGTTTGGGACCTGCCGGCGCGGCCAACGCTTTCTCAACGACTGCGGTTGCTTGCGCGGCTGCCGCGGTCGGCTTGCCGGGCACTGCCGATGGAGCAGCCGCCGGTTTGGCTGCGGGCGAGGCGTGACCATGTCCCTCACCGCCCTGTTCGACGATCACAAAAACGCCTTTTTCATTCTTCTCGATTACCGGCAGCGTCCCACCTGCCGCTTGCAGCAAAGCGGAAAGCTCGGCTTCGACAAAGCGGCTTTGCTTTTCCGGATCGCGCACGTGGCCTAACGGTGGCCCCATGTAGAGCGCGCCGCAGATCTGACATTTGGAAAGCACGTCGTCGCCGCGCAGGTGGACTTCAGAAAGTTCGCCCGCGGTGCGCAATTGCTTCAAGTGACCGTTGCAGAGTTTGTTCTTCTCGTTTCGCTCGTTACAGACGGTCTGAGCATTGGTAATGCGCTTCGGTACTGGCGTCGTTGCCGCCGGTGCGATTGGACTGGCGTCTACGAAGTTAGCTGACATGATTTGCGTTCGCGTACTCGATGATTAGTTTCTGCCGACTCGGAAAAACGATTGACCGAATATTAACGATGAATGCAAACGCGGTCAATCGCCAGCCGAGAAACGCCTTAGTCTTTGCGCCTTAAGCGGTCCCTTTGTGCCTTTGCGTGAACTAGAGTCGGAAATATTGAAGTTTCACGCAAAGGCGCCAAGGAGGTTGGAAGGTGCAAAAGGACTCTATCGACAGCTACCGTGATATTCTTCCGCTCCGATGTTCATAAACTTTCTTGGCGCAATCTGGCGGCATCTACCGCACATTCTAAGGCGCCGCGTGGTCCGCATCGGCCAGAGACGTTTCACCGCTACCGCCGGTGCAGTGATCTTTGACGACCAGGGCCGAGTTCTTTTGCTCGAGCACGCCTTTCGGCCCGACAGCGCCTGGGGACTTCCCGGTGGTTTTTTAAGCAAAGGAGAGCAACCGGAAGCAGCTTTGCGCCGCGAACTGCGCGAAGAAATTGGCATTGAAGTTGAGGACGTCGAGATGGTCTTAGTGCGCACGCATTCCAAACCACGTCAGATCGAAATCTATTTTCGTGCCCGAGCGATCGGAGAGCCGGAGCCGTGCAGCTTTGAAATCAAAGGCGCCGGTTGGTTTTCGATTGACGATCTGCCGTCCGAACTCTCGAACGATCAACGTCGCTTGATCCAGCGCGCTCTGGCTGCCAGTGAAAACTCGAATCAATGATGTTATGCTACGCGCCGCAAACCGAAGTCACCTAAATCGAAATTGCTGAGGAGAAGCTATGGCAGGAGCACCAGGCGTCCAACTGATTCCGTCGCCCGACGAAATAATGCTGATTCTGAAACGCACCGGCGCGTTTCGTGAAGGCCACTTTGTCTATCCAAACGGTAAACACACGGCGCACTATTTTCAGATGCCGCTGGCGTTTCGCTGGTACGACACCGCGCGGGTTCTGGCCGTCGCGCTCAGCCGTAAGTTTCGCGTGGAACGCGACATCGCCAGCCAGTTGCCGAAGGTTTCCATCATCAGCCCGAGCTCGGGCGGAATCCCGGTAGCTTTCGGTGTCCGCGACGCGCTGAGCGCGCAACAGATTTACTGGGCTGAGCAGGAAAACGGCAAGCGCATGTTTCGCCAGTACGTGAACCAGGGCGACATCAATCCCTGTATCATCGTCGACGATATCATTCGCAGCGGCCACGCGATCGAAGAGACGGTTGAGCTGGTCCGCAGCCTGGGCGCGCCGATCATTGGTTGCGGTGCGATCGTTCGCTTCACCTCGGCCCCCGATCATATCGAAGGCGTGGGGATCAAATCGCTGGTCGAGTTTGACGAAAAGTTTTACGACTCAGCCGAGGAATGCGACGAGTGCACGAAGGGCGTGCCGGAAGAACATGTCAGGTTCTGAAGTCAGTGAGCCGTGAGCAGTCGGCACCGAGATGCGATTGAATAATTCAAGACCAAGAAGCGTAGCGCTGCGCATTTTAATCAGAACTTTCGGAGCAGCGATATTCTTTCTGATTCTGACTGCGGGTCTGTCTGCTCAGACAAAGCCGAACAACTGGCTCAAGGGAACCTGGGAGGGGACCGGCTATCAGATCGACGATCAGAGTACCTGGACGATGCAGCTTACGAGGCGCGGTCGCAGATTCTCGATCGAATATCCATCTTTGAATTGCGGCGGCCGTTGGCAGCTGATCGACCTCAGCGGAAACCGTGCGCGATTCAAAGAGAGACTTGATCACGGTCAGGACAAATGTGCTAACAATGGGAACGTGACGATTCAGCGGTTGAGTCGAAGGCAGATTTTCTTCCTGTATTCAAATACCGGCACGCGCGAGGTGTCGGCATCGGCTGTGTTGAATCGAAAGCCGTAACGGCTTAGCGAAGTCGTCTTCGGATCCAAGCAGGGCTGCGACGGCAATCGAGAACAGCAACTTCAAGAACGGTGTCTTCCTGAAGTGTGTAGAAGATCGCGAACGGGAAACGTTGGGAGAGTAAGCGGTGATAATGCTTGTAAGCCCTGATGTGAATGCCCGCAGAAGAATCTAACGAGTCGATATCAGCGTAGAGATTCGTCAGAAAATAAGAACCCAAACCTTCTCTTTGATCCTCGTAGAATCGAAAGCCTTCAACTAAGTCTCGCGCTGCCTGGTCAAGGATCTCAATTCTCATGAGGTTTCCCTGGTTATGCGCTTCTTAGCTTCCCCCCAATCAACGAATTTTGCCTCGCCTTTTTCAACCAGACGCTCTCGTTCGTCGAGAATCTCCTTTTGCCAAGCGTGAACCGGTAACGCCTCTTCTTCATGCTGGCAGAGATCGTCCCACAGATCCTCCATCGTTTGGAGTTTCTCTTCTATAGACATCTTGTCGATCTCGAGTGGGGTCGCCATGAGGGTATTCTAGCAATTCCTACAAGGTTAGCAATCCAATTCAGCTTGCTAAGGTCGCGACCCTCCGACCTTTGATGGGTTCACATTTCGTGACGATTAGTCAGCGCCTTATCCATCGTTACTTCGTCGACGTATTCCAGGTCGCTGCCCACCGGCATGCCCATGGCCAGACGCGTCACGCGCAGGCCCAGAGGCTTTAGCAGGCGGCTGATGTAATTTGCGGTCGCTTCGCCTTCGGTGTTGGGGTTTGTGGCCAGGATTACTTCCTGAACTTCGATGCCGTCGTTGTTTTCCGGCTTCAAACGCGGCAGCAGATTGTCGAGCCGCAAATCGCTCGGCCGCATCCCGCGAATCGGCGAGAGGCTGCCATGCAAAACGTGATACAAGCCTTTGTAGCTGCGAGTTTTTTCAACGGCTACCAGATCGTAAGGCTGCTCGACAATGCAGAGCATGGAATGATCGCGCGAGGGCAGAGAACAGAAGCGGCAGGGATTGACGTCAGTGAGGTTGTTACAGATGGAACACTCAGAGATGCGCTGCTTTACTTCGCGCAGCGCTTCGATGAGGCGCTCGACCTCAACTTCGGGGGTGCGCAAAATGTGAAAGGCCAGCCGCTGCGCGGACTTCTGCCCGATGCTGGGCAGACGTTTGAATTCGTCGATTAGTTTGGTGACTGGTTCGGCGTAGTCTAACATTTTTGATTTCCAATTGCCGATTGCCGATTTCGTTTAGGTGAGTTGCCAATTGGCAAGTGGCATCGGAAAAAGGCAACTAGAACAGATTTCCCAATCCCGGTGGCAGCATCGAACCCAACTTACTCTTCATAGCTTCGTTGACTTTGCGGTTGCCTTCATTGATGGCGGCGACGACCATGTCCTGCAACATCTCGATATCATTCTCTTTGACGATTTCCGGATCGATCTTGAGTGAAGTGATTTCGTGATCGCCTTTCATCGTGACGTTGACAACTCCGCCTCCGGCTGAAGCCTCAACCCGCAGCTCTTCCATTTCGCGCGCCATCTTCTCCTGCATCTGCTGCGCCTGTTTCATCATTCCCTGAATGTTGAGTCCACCGGGAAATTTCATTGTGTTAACCTCGCTTCCGATTTGGTAGTTGTCCTGAACTGCGCGACGCGAGCATCGTAACTGGCAATCCAGTTGAATGCAAAGCTTGAGTAATGGCACAGACTTCAGTCTGTGATTGTCAATCGCGATGAAGGTTCAAACACAAACTGCGGAAGTTATTCAGCAGGTAACCGCGCAGCGGTTGCGACCTGCGAGGGTCCGATCCGCCACAACCCCGATGGGGTTGCGTCCTCCCTGATGCATCCATATCCCAACGTAGCCGCCGAGCGGCAACGTTGGGCTGGAGGTTGCAACCGCTTCGCGGTACGAAGAGTGTCTCGCCTTAACTTCGATCTCACTGGTTCAGGGTCTCCTTTACCCTATGCACACTTCTTCGCTTCTTTGGTCGTGGCGTGCTATAAGCCTCGGTCGAATCCATGCAAACTGAAAACACAACCCTGCGTTCCGCAATTGAGCGCCCGCTCTCTGCCGAGATCAAACTCTATTACGACCTCCAGGTGGCTGAGGCCTCGCCCGCGCCGCTCCTGATAGCGCTGCACGGTTATGGCGCCAGCAAGCGGCAGATGATGCGTGAAGCGAGGTTGATTGTGCCGGAAGGTTTCGCGATCGCGTCTTTGCAGGGGCCGCATCAGCATTTGAGAGATCCAAAAGAACCGGGCGGCCCTCCGCGATTTGGGTTTGGCTGGCTGACTAATTTTCGTCCAGAAGAATCCGTCGCCGTTCATCATCGAGCATTGCTTGATTTGATCGATTCACTCACTGCCGAAGGCATCGGCGATCCCGCGCGAATATTTCTGCTCGGCTTTTCGCAATCATGTGCGCTGAACTACAAGTTTGCCTTCACCCATCCGGATCGTTTGCGCGGCGCCATTGGAATTTGCGGCGGAATCCCGGGCGATTGGGACACGAGCGATCGTTACCAGCAAACCAAAGCGGCCATATTTCATCTCAGCGGTGAGCGCGATGAGTTCTATCCACCGGCGCGCACCAAAGATTACGAAGGTCAACTGCGCACCCGGGCGACCGACTTGAATTACCGCAGTTATGATGCCGGCCACGAAATTGTTCAGGCGATGCGGGATGATCTGCGTTTGTGGTTAGAACAAAAAGCTGCCGTTTAAGAGCAAGTGGCCGTTTAGATGCCGCACTTGTGCAGCGCCCGGGAAGATTGGGAATGCCGGACAAGTCCGGCATCTAAACAGGAGCTTGTAGGAAGCATGCGGCCCTGGGAACTGCCCGGACAATTCCGGCATCTAAGGCGAGTGCCGATGAAGCGAAATCACATCACCGCAATTCTTCTGGGGCTGGCATCATTAGCGGGCGCGGCTTGCCAAAAGCAAATCGCCAGGACGGTCCAACCGCTGAAGCCGCCCGAGCAACAGACAGAAACTCGGGCGCTGCCCGCGAACAGCTCGCCTACCCTGAAGCTAATCATCGACGGTGCAGTTGATCAGGTTGGCAAGACGACGAGTTACGATCCTTCTTACCAGAAGATCGAATATCCAAACGGCGACGTGCCGCTGGAAACGGGAGTTTGTTCCGACGTAATCGTGCGCGCGTTTCGCCGGGGCGCGATCGATTTGCAGAAAGACCTTCATGAAGACATGAAAGACAACTTCTCGGCGTATCCCACGCGCTGGGGGCTGAAGGGACCCGATGCAAATATCGATCATCGACGAGTGCCGAACCTCCAGACCTACTTCAACCGCAAGGGCAAGTCGTTATCAACCACCAGCGGCAGTGAAAACTTTCTGCCTGGCGACATCGTTACTTGGGATCTCGGCGGTGGAGTGGATCACGTCGGCATCGTCGTCAATGTTTGGAACAAACCTACCCAGCGCTATCTGATCGTGCACAACATGGGTGCGGCGCGCCTGGAAGACGTGCTGTTCGCGTGGAAGATCACGGGGCACTATCGTTACTTCTAACGCTTGAGCTGATTAAAGAACGGCAAGAACGATCCACGAAGGGACACTAATAGCAGTCTTCTTCGTGTCTTTTAGTGTGACTTCGTGGATCGTTTCCAGTTCTTCACCAATTTGCTAGTGCTAATGGCCAGAGCATGATAAATTGCCGCGCCAATCGACGGGTTTAATCTGAAGGCCGGCATTTTACAAACATTCGGCTCTTACCGGAGCCAGGCAAACGGTGGAAAACCTTATGAAACGCTACCTTAACTTTGTCCCGGTCGTTGTTCTTTTAGTTGGCTTCGCGGTCGGATCGCCGGCGGCGCCGGACAAATCGAGCTATGACATCAAGGCCGCGAACGCGATCAGATCGGTCATCGACGCGCAAGCCGCGGCCTGGAATCATGGCGATCTCGAAGGCTACATGGATGGCTACGACCGCTCGCCGAACACAGAATTTGTTGGCGGCGACAGTATCAGTCGTGGCTGGCAGACAGTGCTGGACAATTACAAGAGAAAGTACGACACGCGCGCGAAGATGGGCGTGCTCACTTTTTCAGATCTCGAAATCACGATCCTGAGTAAGGACGCCGCGCTGGTTCTGGGCCGCTGGCGTCTGAAGCGTGCCAGTGACGAGCCGCACGGAACCTTTTCTTTGCTGTTTCGGAAGACGAAAGCTGGCTGGCGCATCGTGCACGATCACAGTTCGTCGGCCTAGGCTGGGATCGCGGGCGCCCTCGCCCGCATTGAGCGCAACGTGCGAACATAACCTTCGAAGAATCTGACGCGAGCGGATGCTCGCATGTGCGGGCGAGGGCGCCCGCGCTCCCAGTGATTGGCGATCTGATTTCCTGGCACACTTAAGCTATGGCAGAAACCGAAAAGGCTACCCCCGAACTTGCGGCGATCGAACAGGAAGTCGAAGCTCGCAGCGCCGTCTTCAAAAAAGAACTCGGCCTCTTCGATCTGGTGTTGACGCAGGTTGTGTTTGTGGTCGGCACCGTCTGGGTCGGGTGGGCAGCCAAGCTGGGCAATCACCAGATGGCTTTTTGGCTGCTGGCGATCGTTACTTTCTATTTGCCGCTGGCAGCGGTCGTCATCTTTCTTAACAACCGCATGCCGCTCGAGGGCGGGCTTTATCAATGGGCCAAGCTGGCCTTCAATGACTTCATCGCGTTCATGGTGGCGTGGAACCTCTGGGTGTTTGGCATCCTGGTGATGTCGGGCATCGGATTGATAATCAAGAAGAACATCGCCTATGCCATCGGGCCGCGCGCCGACTGGATGCACGAGAACAGAAAGATGACAACGCTCGTCTGCGTCGTCTTGATGATTACCATTATCGCTGCCTCCAGACGCGGCCTGGCGCTCGGCAAGTGGGTGCAGAATGTCGGCGGGCTTTTTCTCCTGGTCACCTTCGCGACGCTGATCTTGCTGCCGTTTATTACCGCCGGCCGGGGAACGCTGCAGAACTATCATCCATTTTCGACCAGCATGCCGGAGTTTAGTTCTCTGAACATCAACATCTTCAGCAAGCTCGCCGTGGGGGCGCTGTCAGGCTTTGAGTACATCGCCATTATGGCCGGCGAAACGCGATCGCCGGCGCGAAGTATCAGTCGCTCGGTTTTGATCTCGGCGCCGATCATCGCGCTGATGTTTATCCTTGGCACGGCCTCAGTGCTGGCGTTCGTCAAGCCTGAAGACGTCGACCTGATTGGCCCGATTCCGCAAGTGCTCAGTCGTGGCTTCGCTTCGTTCGGCTGGGTGTCGATGCTCGTCTCATTGACAATTTTTGGAGTCGCCGCCAGGCAAATCGCTTTGATGAGTATTTATTTTGCGGGCAACACGCGTCTGCCGATGGTCGCGGGTTGGGACGATCTGCTGCCCGCCTGGTTCACGCGTTTGCATAAGCGTTACCAGACCCCGGTTAACTCGATTCTCTTCGTCGGTATGGTGACTTTGGCGTTCAGTCTGGCGAGTTTGATCGGCGTGAAAGAGCAGGAAGCTTTTCAGATTCAGGACAACGCGGCCACGGTTTTCTATGCCTTGATGTACATGGTTCTTTTCGCGATTCCGCTGGTGGCCATCAAACGGTTCGGCGTCAAGGCGCCACTCTGGCTCAAGATCGCGTCGGCTTCCGGATTCCTTGTGTCCGTGTTGGCCCTCTTCTACACCATGATTCCGATAACGAACGTCGATAGTCCCGGGATGTTTGCGTTGAAGATTATCGTCGTCGTGGTGATCGCTAATGGCGTCGGCGTGTTGCTGTTCGTTTTGGGACAGCGGCGCGCCGGGAAATCAGACACCGGCTCCGTCACTTAATTCAGTTCCAAGATCCGTGCCTGAATCTCTCGCCATCATCAATTGTTCCCAGTTAGTAACGCTGGCAGGTTTGAAGCGGCCGCGTACCGGTGGAGATCTGCGGCAACTAGCGATCATTGAAGACGGCGCAATCCTCATTCGCGGCGAGCAAATCGATGCGGTCGGACGGCGGCGAGAGATTGAGAGTTTGATTACCGGCGATTGCGAAGTCGTCGACGCCGGGCGGCGAGTGGTTATGCCCGGCTTTGTGGACGCCCACACGCACCCGGTCTTTGCCGGGATCCGCGCCAACGAATTCGAACAGCGCTCGAGCGGCGCCACGTATCGCGAAATCGCGGCCCGCGGCGGCGGCATCAGATCCACCGTCAGGGCGACTCGCGACGCGTCTTTGAACGATTTGGTAAAGGCCGGCAAGCGTTATGCGCAGTGGTTCCTGCGTTGTGGCACCACGACGATTGAAGCAAAGTCGGGTTACGGCCTGACCATCGAAGATGAACTCAAGATCCTGCGGGCGATCAAGCAACTGAACGAAGAAACGCCGCTGCATTACGTGCCTACCTTTCTCGGCGCGCACGACCTTCCAACCGAATACAAAACGCGCCGGGCTACTTACGTTAGTCTGGTCATCAATGAAATGCTGCCGCGCGTCGCGGAAGAGAAACTGGCCGAGTTCTGCGACGTCTTTTGTGAAACGGATGTGTTCACCACTGAAGAGTCGAGGCAGATACTCTCGGCCGCGCGCGGACAGAGACTGGGCCTGCGCGTGCATGCCGATCAGCTTTCGCTTTCGGGCGGCGCGAAGCTCGCCGCTGAACTCAATGCCGTCACCGCGGACCATCTGGAACACACCGATGCCGCCGGGATTCTGGCGTTAAAGACGGCAAAGGTTCAGCCGGTGCTCTTACCTGGTTCGGTTTACGCCCTTGGCTCTAATCAGTATCCGGCGGCGCGGCAAATGATCGAGGCAGGGCTGGCGATTGTGCTGGCTACTGACTTCAATCCGGGATCTTCGCCGACTCCCTCAATGCCGATGGTTCTTTCGCTCGCGTGCTCGCAGATGAAAATGACCCCCGCCGAGGCCGTAACGGCAGCGACGATTAATGCGGCTTACTCGCTCGGTCGTGGTGATGAAATAGGGTCGCTCGAAAAAGGCAAGCGCGCCGATTTCGTGATTCACGATTGCGAAGACTATCGCGAGCTGGCGTACTTTTTTGGGATCGAGCATCCGTGGCGCGTCTATGCATCGGGCCAGCTGGCGTTCGATCGAAACTTGGGGCAGTAGGCCGACCGTGAGGGAGGGCTCCGCTGGTACGGACCCGCTCGCGGTACCGAGTGGGTCTTCGTGACCGGACAATCACTTGACGAGTTAACCCGCTTGCTACCGCAAGCGGTTCTGTACCACCCACAAATATTTCGATTGACGAGTTCGCGGTTGTCTTTTATTATCTCCTCAACACTGGAAAGGAGGTGATCGAAAATTTATGAGTTCTAATCACAGTGAGGTGGCTGAGACCTAGCCTCAGGTTTGATAATCTGTAATTGTTTGGGTTGTCATCCTGAAGCAGTCACTGTGACACCTTCTTTCCGAAGCGGTCACAGCCACAGGTCAATCCCTACAGTTCACCGGAAAGCCGCTCGTGATCAATCGCGAGCGGCTTTCTTTGTGAGATAACGAAGAACGTGTCGTCTCTCCTTGACTATCAACTCGCGCACCGTTATAGACATCAAATACCTTCCGCAACTCAACAACTTCTCCTGGTTGCCGGAAAAGAGCGTGTGAGTGTCTGAACAGCCTTTGCCAAATTCTCCCGTGTTTTACGACCCGCGCGGCCGTCGCTGGCGACGTGTGCGCCGCACCTATCTCGTTCTGGGCATAGCCGTCACGGCCATCACCGCGGTCTTCATCGCCAGCGTGCTGGCCAATCCGTTGTTGCCGCGTCTGAACCTGCGCCAGCTCCAAAATCTGCCTCAAACGTATCGCATCAAACCGCAACCACCGGCAATATTGCTGAACGCTCGCGAAGGCCAGGCGAAAAAAGCGCAGGACCTTTTGCAGAAGGAGCTGGCCAAGACGCGGGTAATACCGGCGCGGCGTTCAGAGTTGACGCCCATTGTGCCGGCGCCCGCAACCACGCCGCTGCCCGCGCCCGCCAGCTTTAATTCGAAGCAGTTGGCGATCGGGTTCTATATCAACTGGGACGAATCCAGTTACGCTTCGCTGGAGCGAAATCTCGATAACCTCGACTGGATCGTGGCGCAATGGACTCATCTGGTTGACTCAAAGAACGGCAGCAGCCCGCTCGGTATCGAACTCGATGCGAAGGCACTGAACCTGATTCGTGAGCGCCGCCCGCAAACCTCGATCATTCCAATGGTGCAGAACCTCTCTGATGAAAAGTGGGAGGAGGGAGTGCTTGCGCGGGCGGTCGGCGACGAAGACTCTCGACAAAGACTAGTCGCGGCGCTATCGCAGTTTGTCGAGCAGAACAAGTTCGCCGGAATCTGCGTGGATTTTGAAGAGCCCACCAATGAAACCCAGGCGAACCTGCTCAAGTTTATGCAGGAACTGCACGCGGCGTTTCAACCCCATGGTTGGGTGGTCGTGCAGGCAGTTCCTTTTGACGATGCCGAATGGAACTACAAAGAATATTCCGCCGCTACCGACTATCTAATGCTGATGGCTTATGACGAGCACTGGGCTGGGAAAACTGCCGGCTCGGTCGCTTCGCAGGACTGGTATGAAAACACTCTGGCCGCCCGGATGCGCGAGTTGTCTCCAGCGAAGACGATTGTTGCGCTGGGCAACTATGGTTACGACTGGACTGACGGTGCTGATGCGAAGGAAAAGAGCTTTCAAGAGGCGGTAATCGACGCCAAAGACTCTGAAGCTCAGATCGAATTTGATCCGGCCACACGCAATCCGCATTACGAGTACGACGAAGAGGACGGCTCGCATCACAAAGTCTGGTTTCTCGACGGTGTGACTGCCTTCAACCAGATGCGGGCCGCGAGTGGTTACAATCCGGCCGGCTTCGCGCTGTGGCGGCTGGGCTCGGAAGATCCATCCATCTGGACGATCTTCGGAACTGACGCGCCGAATCCTCCGGCCGATGCGCTCAAGAAAATTCTTTATGGGTACGAAGTAGACTTTGAAGGCACCGGCGAGCTGTTGCGGGTACAAGCCAGCCCACATGACGGCGAGCGCGGGCTGACCGTCGATCAGCAAACGGGATTCATTACTTCAGAGACCTATGACAATGAAAAGATCCCATCCTCGTATGTGATCGAACGCACCGGAGATCATCCGGGGATGATTGCCTTAACTTTTGACGATGGTCCCGATCCCGATTGGACGCCGGCGATTCTGGACACTCTGAAACAGGAAAGCGTGCCGGGAACATTCTTTGTGATTGGCAAGAATGGACAGGCGCATCCGGACTTGCTGCGGCGCATCGTCAACGAAGGCCACGAAGTCGGCAATCATACTTTCACGCATCCGAACCTCGGTGAAATTCCGGGAAGGATTACGGACCTCGAGTTGAACGCCACTCAGCGGCTGATCGAATCGATCACCGGCCGCTCGACGGTGCTCTTCCGGCCTCCTTATTTTGGCGACGCCGAAGCTGACAAGCCCGAAGAAGTCGAGCCGGCGATCCGCGCGGAAAAACTGGGCTACATAATTGTGGGTTTGCGAATCGATCCGGGCGACTGGGAACCGGGCAAGACTGCTGACGAGATTGTGCAGAAGACAATCGACCGGGCCATGGATACTAATCCTGAAACCCGCGGCCAGGTGGTGCTGCTGCATGACTCAGGCGGCGACCGCCAGGCAACGATCGAAGCCCTGCCCCGCATAATTCATGAACTGCGCGCGCGCGGATTTACGTTCGTGCCGGTTTCGGCTCTGGGCGGCTGGACTCGCAATCAGGTGATGCCGGTGCTGCCTCCCAGCCAAAGCGTTTTCACTCGCACCGACGCCTTAGCGTTTTTATTTCTTTCGACCGGCGGCTGGCTCTTGCAGTGGACCTTTATCATCGGCATCGTGTTGGGATTGGGGAGACTGGCTGTGATCGGCGCTTTGGCGTTTGCGCAATGGCTGCGTTCGCGACGCCGCGACCGGCAACACTCCGGCGAAGAGTTCGAACCGTTCGTTTCGATTATCGTGCCTGCCTTTAACGAAGAGCGCGTCATCGAAGCGACGATTCGCAGTCTGCTGAATTCCGACTATGACAACTTTGAAATCATTGTCGTTGACGACGGTTCACAGGACGGCACCAGCGAAGTGGTGCGCAAACATTTTAGCGAACAGCCTTTGGTTAAATTGTATACAGAGCCGAACGCCGGCAAGGCGGCCGCCCTCAATCTGGGGATGCGATACGCGAAAGGCGACGTGATCGTCGCGCTGGATGCCGACACGCAGTTTCCGGGCGAGACAATTCGGATGCTGGCGCGCCGCTTTGTCGATCCACAGATTGGCGCTGTCGCTGGTAACGCCAAGGTCGGCAACCGGATAAATATCGTGACGCGTTGGCAAGCGCTGGAGTACATCACCTCACAAAACATGGATCGCCGCGCTTTCGCCAGCCTGAACTGCATCACGGTGGTGCCGGGTTCGGTCGGCGCGTGGCGGCGCGAGTTGATCGAACACTGCGGCGGATTCACGAGCGATACTCTGGCTGAGGACCAGGACCTGACGCTGCGCATACGCAAACTCGGCTACAAGATCGGATATGAAGAAAGAGCGATTGGCTGGACGGAAGCGCCGCACAGTTTAAGGATGCTGGCGCGCCAAAGGTTCCGTTGGGCCTATGGCACGTTGCAGTGTTTGTGGAAGCATAGTGACGCGCTCTTCCGCCCTCGTTATGGAGCGCTGGGGTTTGTTTCGCTGCCGAACGTGTGGATATTCCAAATCCTGTTTCCGCTGATCTCGCCGGTGATGGATTTGATTCTCATCTACACGCTGATTTCGAATGCGCTCGATCGTTTGCAGCAGCCGGTGGGTTACTCGTTTACCAACCTGCGCCAGGTGCTTTTTTACTACGCGCTGTTTCTGGCGGTCGATTGGAGCGCGGCCTGCTTCGCTTTTGTGCTGGAACGGAAAGAACGTTGGAGTTTGCTGTGGTGGCTGTTCCTCCAGCGGTTCTGCTATCGCCAGGTGATGTACTACGTGATGGTCAAGTCAGTCCAAACCGCGGTGCGCGGGGCCGTGGTTGGCTGGGGCAAGCTCGAGCGCAAAGCAACCGTCGAAGTGCAGCCGTGAAGTTGTGCGCTTCCGATTCTCCAGTCGCAGGTCCACGCCTGTACGGATAAGACTCACCGCCGCCATCAAAGCCCGAGCCGTCCCCAAAACTGAGATGGACGAGCTCGATCTTGACGCCGCGGGGATCAGGCACCTTTCTTCTGCGCTTAAACTCACGCCAACCTTGCTGCTTTCCCACGGGGATTGTAAAGGTGTGAGTCTCTCCCGGTTGAATTGGTACATCGGTAGCAATAGGTCGGGTGTTGAAGTGAATAAAATCAACTCTGCCATATCGCAATGAAAAGGCAATTGGATTGTTATTCTCACTCTTAGTGTCTGGCAACAGGAGCCAGAGTTCCAGAAAATAAATCGGCTTGTCGGACTTGTTCGTAACTTCCAGCTCAAAGTCTCCGATCCAATCCGAGTTGTTAAGGTCCTTGAATTTGGCCTCTTTCTCAACGTTCAGGTTGACCCTTATCGGCACCTGCTTCGGTATCGAGTCTTCAACCAACCTTTCTTGAGGTTCTTGACTAGGCGGATGGAAGTTCGCGCTAGCGATACCAGCCAACATTGAAAGCGCGAGAGTCGCGGTTAGTAGCAAATTGGTTCGGTTGCGAGTTAGCATTGGGAGTCCTCGTTGTTGCCCAAGCGTCAGCCGATTAGTTACTCCGTTTATAGATCTCAATGCCAACAACAAGCAAGTCACAGACATGGTTACGCCGAAACCGGTTCTGGACTTTGGTTATCTTGCTTCTGCTGGTAGCCGCGACGTTCCGCATGGTAGTCGCCCACCGCTGGCCCAGCGACTTACCGGAAGACGGTAAGGTCTACGCGCAGATCGCGCGCAATGTCTTAGAGCAGCACGTCTACTCGCACGAGACTGAAGCGCCTTTCGATCCCTCGTTTATTCGTCTTCCTGGTTACCCGCTTTTTCTCGCTTCGATCTATTCGGTCTTTGGACATACAAACAACGACGCCGTCCGAATTGTCCAGGCGTTGGTTGATACAGCCAGTTGCGGGTTGGTCGCACTGCTCGCGTTTTATTGGCAGCCGGACGAAAAGCGAAAGCGCATTACTGCGATTGCCGCTTTAGCGCTCGCGGCTGTCAACCCGTTCACCACGATTTATTCAGCCACCATTCTCACCGAAGTGCCCACGATCTTTCTTGCGCTCGCTAGCTGCGTCGCTGCAACCAAAGCCTTTCGCGTCAAAGATGCACAGAGATCATTGAAGTGGTGGGGCGTCGCCGGATTGTTTACCGGGTTGGGCGCGATGTTTCGTCCGGATAGCGGGCTCTTCTTTGCCGTGATCGCTTTGACTCTGGTCATCACAGCGCTAGTTCGATTCAAGGCGCGATGGCGCAGGACAGGCTTCGCGCTCGCCGCTTTTTCCGTGGCGTTTATGCTTGTCTTAGCGCCGTGGACGATACGCAACTGGCGCGTCTTTCACCTTTTTCAACCGCTGGCCCCGGTTAACGCGGAGATGCCGGACGAGTTTGTTGCGCACGGGTACATACGCTGGTTGAAAACCTGGCTGGACGATCAGCAATACGTCGATACTTTCTGGTGGCAACTCAACATTCTGCCAATTTCTGCCGATGATTTACCCGATGAAGCATTTGATTCCGACGCTGAACGTGATCGCGTCACGGAGCTGTTCGATCAATACAATCACCCAAAGCATGAGCCAAACCCTGACGCGCCTCAACAACAGCCGAGCCCGACGCCTGATCCCAAGGCAACCCAAACACCCGCGCCGCCAAAGGCCGCGGCTGCTAAAGCTAGCCCGAATCCGAAGAGTGAAACTCAGAAGAGCGCGAATTCCAACTCGGATGATTCCAATGACCGTGACGATGAGAATGATCAGAACGACAACAGCAGCGATCAAGGTCAGGACAACACTGATCAGTCAAACGCTGACGAGCATCCGCCAGTCGAAATGACTCCGGCCCTCGATGCGGCGTTCGGCCAAATCGCAAGTGAACGGATCGCGCGTCATCCGCTGCGCTATTACGTGGCGCTGCCTGCGCTGAGGATCCACGCGCTGTGGTTCAATACGCACTCTGATTATTATCCGTTTGACGGCACGCTCCTGCCCTGGGACGATCTGGATCACAGCACCCACCAACAAATCTGGCTCCCGCTGTTCGCGGCGCTGGTCGGCATTTATTCGCTCCTGGGTGTGGCGGGTGTTTTTGTATTGCTCGGCACGGCGAACGGCTACGCGCGCGTCTGGGTGTTGCTGGTTGGCTTGATTATCGTCAGTAGGCTCGCGTTATTCTCCACCATCGTCAGTCCCGAACCGCGTTACGTGGTGGTGTTCTTTCCGTTTCTGGCGGCGCTCGGTGGAATCGCTATTGCTCGTGTCTGGAAGCGGAAGATCTGAAAGTGGCACGCGCATCTTGCGCGTGATTCACGGGCGGGACGCCCGTGCCACTGTAGATTCTCTGCGCGCACTCGCCACCGTCACGCCCACTGTTATAAGCAAACAGACGGCAAACAGCGCGGAGATGAGCCTGCCGATCGTCCGGTCGCGAGTGCGTTGAAATTGAAGTTCAACCTGGTGTGTTCCTTGATCAAGATGAATGACGATTTGGCCGGTTTGAGGCGCCGCATTGGCGGTCGTGATTTTGCCATCGACGCGCAGTTCCCAGGCCGGATAGTTCAAGAGTTTTAGCGCGAGCGTTACTGGTTCTTCAGTCTGCGCTGTGAAAGCTTTGTGCTCCGCAGTCCACATCTGGATGTTGACCTGCGTTTCCTCGGGCGCGTCAACATCGCCTGATTCGGGATCGACTTCGCCTACCAGCGGACTTTCATTGTCCAATTCATCAATCTTTGCGTCGCGTGGTTGAAAGCCCTCGATGCCGTCATACCCGCGCCCTGCACCCACGTCCGCAACCAGGGTCGGAACGTCTTCGCTGTCCCACGACGTATCGCCCGCGATCGTCGCAGCCGTTGCCCCAATCGCGCATACCAGAGTCAGGCCCCAAACCCATTGCCATCTTTGACTGCGAACGGCGGCGGCGAAAAATGCGAAGGCCAGGCTGAGCACCAGGAGCCATCGCCACGGAAACTGAAGAAACTTCAACTCCGGAAGATGCCGCCACAGGATCGCGCTGGGCGGCATCATCAAGAAAATGCTGGCGACTGTAAGCGCGATCAGCAGCCACCAGACCCTTGACCACTCACGCCTCTGCCGAAAACTGAATGCGATTCCGAGAGCGGTTAAGATCATCAGCCCAACTGCCAGCGCCGACATTTTCCAATTGAACTGAACGAAGTCAGGATCGTTTATCCTCGTGAAGAGAAAGTTACGCGTGGGTTCGTACGTGGTCGACACCGCTTGCGCGATCTGCACCCAGCGCTGTTCGCGCCAGGCGGGCAATATGTAAAAAGCCGCTAGCCCGAATCCTGCCAGCATCGCCAATGCGCCGAAGAGCAGCGGCTTTACTCTGCGGACTACAATACAGGCGACTACCAGAATCAACGCGAGCGAGTAAGTGGCTACCACTCCAGCGGGTGCGTTTGATAACCAGATACCGGCGAACGCAATCGACAGTAACGCCATGCGTCGCCAGCCATCGCGAAGAAGGCCGAAGGCCCCGGCAAGCATCAGCGGAAAAATTGCGCTGGCCAGCAGTTCAGCGAAATCGCTGCGGTAGTAAGCCAGAGTCAGGTGATAAGGATTTGCGGCGAAGAGGATTGCCGCCGCGCGCGCTTGCGGCGCCGGCAGCCATTCGCGGGCCAGCTTCCACATCGAAATGCCAGCGAGGAAAATGCAGAGCCAAACGAAAGCGCCCGGAACCATTCGCCAGGGCAAAACGGACCCGAGCGCAGATCCCAGCATCCACGATCCCGGCGGATAGAAAATAAATCGCGGCTCCCCGAACCCGGAATTAGCTCCCGCGGCCCAGCTCGGAAAGAAAATGCCTTGATGCCATTGATTGTTTGCTTCAACCCACGACGCGACGTGTGGCAGGAAGTCGTGACCAGAAGCATTGCCGAGAAAACACATCGGCATGACGATCGCTGTGGCGACTAATAGCGCCAGACAGATCGCCGGCAGAATAGATGCGCCAAAAAAAGTTGATTGCGAAGAGACTTCCGTCGTGAAGTTGTCCTGACCCATCGAAGCTCTAGTGGCACAGACTTCAGTCTGTGATTGTCTCTCAGGTGCCTTGATCACAGACTGAAGGCTTCCTGACGATCTGTCCCACAAACAGAAGGAATTATGGATTATTCTTCGCAGTAGTCGGCGGATTTGTTTGCTCGGATGCCGGAATGCGCGAGGGATCCGGTCGGTCGGGTGAAGTGTGCAAATGAATCGCCTTCCAGGCGGTTCCGATCTTGCGGAAGACAATCGTCATGCGGCCGCTGTCGGTTTCAGGCGTTCCGCGGAAAGTCATCGATTGCGTCCACTGGCAGGTGATTAAAGCCGCGTCGTGACCCAGCATGGTGACGCGAAGATCCTTAACATCCAGTTTGACGTCTTTCATCTCCGGGTAGGAGCCTTCGCGGTTCTGTTTTAGCTGGTCCCAACCTCTGGTGACCGTGCCGTTGAAGTTGAACAGCACGAGCCGCGGAGTGTTTTGATAAGCGCCGGTCGCCGCCTTCACATCGGCGTGCCGGATGCCGTCGAGCAGGTTATTGAAAGCTGCGAGCACCGTGCTTGACGGAGCAACCTGGCCAGCGGCTTGATTGCTTCTGGGCTTTGCGGTCGAGGATTCAGAGTCAGTGGATTTGGTCGCCGGCTTCGGCGTGGGCGAAGGCTTGGGCGCGACCGTGCGCGTCCGGGTCGTTGAAGAATTTGTATTTTGCGCGGTTAACAGAGTGGCGCTCGCCAGCACAATTGAAACGATCACGAGAAATCTTTTCCACATAGTCAGCCTCCTGTGGCTTCTGAAAATTCGTGCCAGGGGCGTTGGCTGCGCAGTCGCATCGCCGAACGCTCGCGGCCGAGTATCTCAAAGACCTCAAACATCGACGGTCCCACGGCTTGTCCGGTCAACATGGTGCGCGAAGCATTGATCAAAAGTCCAGCTTTAACTTGAGCCTCATCACTGAAAGCGCGTAGTGCTGCTTCAGCCGAAACTGCGTCGAATGACTCGATTGCTTCGATAGAATCGGCCAGCGCGGGCAGCATCTCCTTAAGTTTCGGTTCTTTCAGGATGTTCTTGCGCACGGCCCCCTCATCGAAATCGAAATCTTCCGAGAAGTATGCGCGGCCCTGCGACGAAAAATCCTTCAAGGTAAAGAATCGCTGCCGAATCACGGTGACGGCTTTCTCAAACCATTCACGTTCGTCATCATCGTATTCTTCGCGCCAGAGCTTTTCAGATCGCAGTTCCGCCTTCACCATCGGCAGCAATTCCGCGACCGGCATCGTGCGAATGTACTCAGCATTCATCCAAAGCGCTTTGTCGTCGGTCCAATGACGCGGATCGTTCTCCTGAAAGTTGAAGACCGCGTTCGCCCGGCCGATTCCTGCCAGCGAAAACTCTGCGATCAATTCATCTCGCGACAAAAGCTCCTTGCCTTCGGGCGGCGACCAGCCGAGCAGCGCCAGAAAATTTCGAAACGCCGCCGGTACAAAGCCACGATCTCGATAAGTAGTCAGCGACACAACTTCGCCGTGCTTGCGTTTGGAAAGCTTCGCCTTGTTCGGCGCAAGAATCAGGGGCAAGTGCGCGAATTGCGGAACGCCGGCGCCAAAGGCCTGGTAAAGCAGAGTCTGTTTGTGCGTGTTCGTCAGGTGATCCTGGCCGCGAATGACGTGCGTGATGCCCATCTCAATGTCATCCAGCACGACTGACAGGTTGTAAAGCGGATGCCCGTCTGACCTCAGCAGCACCAGGTCTTCGATCTCGGAGTGGGCTCGCTCCTGCTCGCCGTAGACGATGTCAGCAAAATGCGACACCCCAGTGGGCGCGACTTTCAGACGAATCGCGAAGGGCTCAGCGGCAGCGGCCCGTCGTTCGGATTCTTCCTTTGAAAGATCGCGATAAGGATTGCTGCGATGGTCAACGCCTTCGGCCGCGTGCGCGCGCGCGCGATCGACGATGCCCTGCTTGACGGATTTATCTTCCCGTTGTTCTTTCGGCGTAAAGTCGCGATAGGCTTTGCCCTCTTCAACCAGTTTCTTCGCCGCCGCGCGATGCTTGTCAGCGTTGTCAGACTGAAAGACTAAACCTTCGTCGTAATCAAGCCCCAGCCATTCCAGGCCTTCAAGGATCGAACGGGTCGATTCGTCGGTCGAACGTTGGAGGTCCGTGTCTTCGATGCGCAGCAGGAACTTACCGCCGACTTTGCGGGCGAATAGCCAGTTGAACAGCGCCGCGCGCGCCGCGCCGATGTGCAGATAGCCGGTTGGTGATGGAGCAAAACGAACGCGAACCATAGTTTTAGAGGTCATTAAAGAATTAGAGGTCAGAGATCAGAGGTCAGAAGTCAGGAAAAAGGAGTTGCAACGCCCCTGCTGACCTCTGACCTCCGACCTCTGACCTCCCTTGAATTCTGGCGGAGATGACAGGATTCGAACCTGTGAAGGGCTTTTGACCCTTAACGGTTTAGCAAACCGCCGCCTTCAGCCACTCGGCCACATCTCCGCGGCTGTGTCGAGAAGTTATTCTAAAGGCGGAGTATTCAAAGTCAAGCTGAGACCGTCAAAGATGTCAGAGATCAGAAGTCAGAGATCAGAGGGTCGGCGATCAGGCGTCAGAGATCCAGAAGTCGGAGGTCAGTTGAAAAGGAGCTCGGATGTTTTCTTACTGACCTCTGACCTCTGACCTCTGGACCTCAGGCCTCTTGTTCTTCTACGGCTGACCGAAGCGCGAGCGGTATTCGTTCGATAGAATAAAAGCCTTGACCATTTCTGCGTTGACGAAGTTACCGTTGAACTGGTTCAGCTTGCCCAGCCAGAAGTCATAGCCGGTATAGTCTGTGTCTTGCGGGTCGTCGGGATTGCGCCGTAAGTAACCAAAGAACTGCATAAGCACGAATGCTCTGTTGAACTCCGCGTTGTTC
>JBBQWP010000007.1:0-162388 GCA_038210455.1 Pyrinomonadales bacterium
CTGGGCGACAAGGACAACGCCTTTGCCTGGTTGGAGAAAGCTTATAACGATCATTCGATCGAGATGATCTACTTTAAAGTTGAACCAATGCTCGCCCCTTTGCGCTCCGACTCGCGTTACCGGGATCTTCTGCGGCGCATGAATCTCAGCTGAATTGTCTCAAGGAACGGTCGCCACCGAGCAACAACAGACGAGTAGAGCCACGCGTGAGTGACTACTCACAACGGCAATCTCAACACGGCTTCGCACCCGCGCTGGCGGGCGCGGTTATCGAGCGCCAGGGTACCGCCGTGAGCTTCGGCGATTTGTCTTGAGAGGACGAGCCCGATGCCGGAGCCATCGACTTTGGTGGTAAAGAACGGGACAAACAGGTTCGTCGTGTTCGCCAGGCCGGGGCCTTCGTCTCTAATCCAAACTTCGACCTGGCCTTTGCGCCGGGCCCAACTCACTTCCACCGCCCCGGTCTCCGGCGCAGCCTCCAGCGAAGCATCGACTGCATTCCGCACCAGATTGATCAGCAATTGTTCCAATTGCACGCCGTCGCCCTGAATGATCAAGTCAGGACCAGCGATGACGTTGACCCGCAGACGCGTCTCCAGGCTGGCCACCCGGCGAGCCAGGTCGCCAATATTCAGGGGCTCCAGTCGCGGCTGTGGCAGACGGGCTAGTTTGGAATACGATTCGACAAAGCGCGCCAGCGAATCTGCCCGCGACGAAATCACTTCGAGGCCGCGGTGCATGTCGTCGCCCCAATCCGCCGGCCGCGGTTGCCGGCCCAACAAATCCGCCAGACTGCCGGCAACTGATTTGATCGGCGCCAGAGAGTTGTTCAGCTCGTGGCCCAGCACGCGCAACAGACGCTGCCAAGCAGTCCGCTCTTCTTCGCGCAGCGTCTGACTTAAATCCGTTAAGACCAGCAATTGATGTTGGGCGCCGCCTTCACGAAACGTGCTGCGACGAATGTCCCATCGACCGACGCCTCCGGGGAAAACCATGTGCATCGTCTGTGCGCCGACCTCCGGTCGCTTGAGGCAGGCGGCCAGGCCGAGTTCATCGCTGGTACGGCCCAACAGACGCATCGCCGGCTGGGCCAGAAGCTTCTCACCCGCCCGGTTAACTAACCGCAAACGTTGGTTACCATCAAACGCAAAAACCGCAACATCGATCTCGCTCATGACCGTGCGCAAGAGCGCGGTTGCTTCGAGCGCGCCGAGACGCTGATTGCGCAAAGTCTGCCCGAGGTCGTTCACTTCCAGCATGACTTCGCCCAGCGCGTCGCCCGATGCGGCGCGCCGCCCGCGTATCGAATAGTCGCCTTCGCGTATGGCCGCCAGAATATTTGAAAGAGTTTGCAGCGGCCGCACGATGCGGGCTTTGAGATTGAAGGCAATACCCAGCCACAAGAGTGCGAGCATGAGATCGACGGTCCACTGCAGCCGGGTGGAATAGTTGTCGTACCAAAGTAGAAATGCACAGAGGGCTACGGCCGGGAAACCCGCGGCCAGGGCGAGAAACGTAATGCGACGTTCAAATCTCAGCCGGTCACCATGCTTCAAAGCCGGATCGAGACTGGTGAAGGTAGTTGAGTGCTTTGGCGGCTTGGCTGGGGTACTCACGCGGCTATGATAACCGATGGTGAGGTCAGTACCACCTGCGTGAGCGGGTGGGTCGGACACTCAATAGGAATGAATTGACTGTTTGATCCACCCGCTCACGCGGGTGGTACTGACTCGATGACGCCAACGCCCACACTTAAGACAACCCGTACTTCTGCAACCGTCGATAGAGGGCGCTGCGGCTGAGGCCGAGCGCTTCGGCAGCACGATTGGCGTTTCCTTCGAAGCGGGCGAGAGCTTTCGTGATCAAGAGCCGTTCGGCATCTTCGAGGCTCATCTCTTCCAGGCGCGAAGACAATCGGGCATCCGGTGTCGTCTGCAACGCCAGATCGAAAGCCGTGACTATCTGGCCTGAACTCATCAACACCGCGCGTTCGATGACATGATCTAATTCGCGCACGTTGCCGGGCCATGAATGAGCGCGCAACGCGTCGAACGCCTCGGGAGTGAACCCCATAATGGATCGGCGATAGCGCTCGCGATGCTGGCGCAGAAAATGTTCCGCCAGCGGTGGAATGTCTTCGTGGCGATCGCGCAAGGGCGGTAAATGCAACTCAACCGTGTTCAGACGAAACAGCAGATCCTGACGAAACCTGCCCGACGACACTTCGGCGTTTAAGTCGGCATTCGTCGCTGATAGAACGCGCACATTTACTTTCAAAGCTTTCGAAGAACCAACCCGCTCGAACTCGCCGGTCTCCAAAACGCGGAGCAGTTTTGTTTGCAGATTGAGCGGCACGTTGGCGATTTCGTCCAGGAAGAGAGTGCCGCCATCGGCGAGCTCGAACCTGCCAACACGATCAGTTCGCGCATCCGTAAAGGCGCCGCGCACGTGACCAAACAACTCACTTTCAAACACGCCTTCGGCCAACGCTCCGGCGTTAAGGGAAATCAAAGGCTTTGATTGTCGCAACGATGCGGCATGCAACGCGCGCATGATCACTTCCTTACCGGTCCCGTTCTCGCCAGTGATCAGGACGTTGGCGTCCGCTGGTCCAATTCGATCGACGAGCTTCAAAACCGACTTCATCGCAGTTGATTCGGCGACGATCTGTGGCGACTCGCTGGCGGGCTCTGAGACACTGTCGCGTAACGCCAGGTTTTCAGCCTCCAAACGGCGTCCGCGTCGCAGAGCTTCGGCCAATTCAACCTGGGTGCACAGCACTGACAGCAGACGCGCGTTGTCCCAGGGCTTCTGAATGAAATCGCGCGCGCCGCGGCGCATGGCTTCAACCGCCAGATCGACGCTGCCCCACGCCGTCATTACTACGATCGGCAGCGTGGGATCTACGCTCCCAATTCGCGTCAGCAGGTCGAGTCCTTCACTGCCCGACGTCGTGTCGCGAGCATAGTTGAGATCGATCAGGATGACATCGAATTCGTGCGACTCGACGGCGCGGAGAACGCCGGCGGGCGACGAGGCAGTGTCGATCTGAAAGCTTTCACCCTTTAGCAAGAGACGCAACGCGGCAAGTACGTCGGCTTGATCGTCGGCAATCAGTATCTTGGGCATTTGCTTTCCGATCAACGCCAGCCTTTCGGAGAGAGTTTAACTCCCAAAGGAGAAGGGAGAAAGCCAAACCTATTCGTAACGCAAAGCAACCAGCGGATCAACTCGCGTGGCGCGCCTGGCCGGCAGGTACACTGCGAGCACCGCGATCGCCAACAAGAGGATTGGCACGAGACCGAAGACCGCCGGATCCGTAACGCTGACGCCAAAAAGTAAACCAGTCAGGAGCCGCGTAAGTCCCAGCGAACCAGCCAGTCCGATCGCGACGCCGCTGAGAGCCAGCAGCAACCCCCGCCGCAACACCAGTCGCACGACGTTCGCCCGGCTCGCTCCCAACGCCATGCGAATGCCGATCTCATTCGTCCGCTGAGTGACGGAATACGACATCACGCCATAGATGCCCAGCGACGCCAGCAAAAGTGCAACGACGGCAAAGATGCCGAGCAGAAGCGTGGCGAACCGGGCCCGGGCAATTGAATCAGACAGCCAATCTTTCATCGTGCGGACGTCAGAGATTGGCTGGTTCTGGTCGAGCGTTCGCACCTCGCGCTCGAGAGAACCGGCGATGCCCGCCGTACTGGCATTCGTTTTCACCAGCAATGTCATCGTCAAATACGGTAACTCGGCGTGCGGCCAATAGACCATGGGTCGCGTCGCGATGTCCAGACCATGCATCTTCACATCGCCCACCACTCCGATGATTTCACAAGGATCATTCTCCTCCTTCATATAAATGGTGATGCGTTTGCCGAGCGGATTCTCGTTGGGGAAATACTGGCGCGCCAAGGTCTCGCTGACGATGGTTACCCGCGACTGTTGGGTCTCTTCACGATCAGTGAAGGCGCGTCCCTTTAGGATTGGGACCCCGAGGGTTTTGAAGTAATCCTGATCGACAACCCTTACGTCGGTGGTCGCCTTTTGGGCCGGGGGCAACGCCGGCTGGCCTTCGATGTCAAAGCCGGTGGCAGCTCCCAGGCCCATGAACGGCGGTGCGCTCGCGGCTCCCGCCGCCTGCACCCCGGGCAGTTGTCGCACGCGAGCAAGGAGTTGCCGGAAGAACTCCATTCGCTTTGGCACTTCACCGTATGTCGCACGCGGCAGAGTTACCGAAACAGTCAGCACGTTGTTGGGGTCAAAGCCAGGGTCGACCGATTGCAGCCGCATCAGACTCTTTATCATTAGCCCCGAGCCAATTAGCAGCATCAGCGACAAGGCGACCTGGGCCACGACGAACCAGTTCAGCACCCGGTGCGCGCGGCCGCCAGTCGTCCCGCGTCCTCCCTCTTTCAACGACTCGTTTGTCTTCGGATGCGACGCCTCCAGGGCAGGTAGCAGTCCGAAGATCAGACTAGTTACGACCGCCAGGGCAATCGCGAAACCGAGTACGCGCGTATTGATGCTCACGCTGGTGAACGAGAGCAAATCACGGGGACTGATTGCCAGCAGCGCGTCCACTCCCCAGCGGGCCACCAACAAACCGAGCGCACAACCTGCAGCTGCGAGCAGCACGCTCTCGGTCAGCAATTGACGCAGCAGGCGCAGGCGGCCCGCGCCCAACGCGGTGCGAATTGCAAACTCCTTTTGACGGGCTACAGATCGCGCCATCAAAAGATTTGCAACGTTGGCGCAGGCGATCAGCAATACAAACCCGACGGCGATTAGCAGAATCATCAACGCCGGTTTGAGATCGCCGGAAAACTGCTGATGCAAAGGAACCAGAGTAATTCCCCAGCCTTTGTTAAATTCGGGATACTGCTGCTCCAGCCGCGTGGCCAGCACATTCATCTCGGCTCTTGCCTGATCGATCTTTACGCCCGGCTTGAGCACGCCGATCGCACTGATCGAGCGGCCGCCGCGCACACGCGAGTTTTGGGTGAACGCAATCGGCAACCAGAACTCCGGATTCTTCTTGATGTTTGAATTCTCTTTAACGAAAAAGTCGAAACCCTCAGGCATGACTCCAACGACGGTAATTGCTACGCCATCAAGTGCAAAAGTCTTGCCAACTACATTTTGATCACCACCGAAATGTTTTTGCCAGAAACCGTAAGTCAGCACGGCCACGTGGTCCTTGCCTGAGACGCCATCGGCCTGAGTAAAGGTGCGTCCGAGCATGGCATGACTGCCAAGCACATCAAATAAATTTGGCGAAGCGGCCATGCCCGTAACCTCTTCGGGATTGCCCAGACCGGTCAGGTTATAGGTCGCGCCATAGAGGGCAGACATGTCTTCAAAGACTTTATTCTGTTCACGCCAGTCGAGAAAGTTTGCCGGTGAAATGACGTTGCGATCGCGCGAACGCGGGCGGTTCTGCTCCCAAATCATCACCAGCCGGTCCCCGTTCGGATAAGGCAGAGCGCGCAGGAGCACGGTGTTGACCACGCTAAAGATCGCCGTGCTCGCGCCGATGCCCAGAGCCAGAGCGAGCACGGCCAGGATCGCCACGCCCGGCTTGCTCACCAACATGCGAACGCCAAAGCGGATGTCTTGAAGTAGAGTTTCCATAATTCCCTTTTCCAAATTTCAGATCTCAAATCTCAAATTGCCGATTCAATTACTCATACCTCAGCGCCACCAGCGGATCGACTTTCGTCGCGCGTCGCGCCGGGATGTAGCAGGCGACCAGCGCCACTGCGGCCAGCAACGCCGCCACTGAAATGAAGGTAATCGGATCTTTGGCGCTGACTCCGAACAGCAAGGTGGCCATTAGCCGGGTCAGAGCGAACGCGCCGAAAAGCCCGATGGCAATGCCCACCAGAGTCAACGTCATTCCCTCTTTCAAAACCAGTTGCAGCACCTGGCCGGTGCGCGCGCCCAGCGCCATCCGCACTCCGATCTCATGCGCACGCCGGGAAACGGAATAAGCCATCACGCCGTAAATCCCGACGGAGGCCAAAACCAATGCCAGCGCGGCAAACAGACCGACCACCAGCATTGAGAAACGCGGCTGCGCAACGGAAGCGCCAAACACCTGATCCATGGTTTGCAGGTGAGTAACCGGAATGTTCCTATCAAGCGCCCATACCTGCTCTCGCACGGCGGCGGCAATCGCCAGAGGCGCACCGTTGGTGCGAACCAGAACAGTCATACCGCTACTGGGAGATTGCAGGTGCGGCATGTACATCGCCGGGCGGACCGCGGCATCGAGGGTGGTCTGCTTAATGCTTCCCACTACCCCGACGATCTCGCGCGGAGTTTTTTCAAAGCCCACGGTGAAGTGTTTCCCGATCGGATCTTCGCCGGGCCAGCACATCCGCGCGAGAATATCGTTGATGATGATCACACCCGGCGTGCCCTTAGTGTCCTGCGCGGTAAATTGCCTTCCCTGCAACAGAGGGATCTGCATCGTGCGGAAGAAATCCGGAGTAACAGTCGTGTAATCGGCTTCCGGCCGCTGCGCATTTGATAATGATTCCTGCCCCGCCAGGATCAGATCGGTGCTTTCGAAAGCGCCGGTTAGCGGCAGCGTCACGACCGCGCTAGCTCCGTCGACTCCAGGCAAGGCCTTGATTCGATCCATGAGTTGTTGGAAGAAGGCGGTCTGTTCCTCGTCTTTCGCATATCTCGAAGGCGGAAGATCGGGCAATTGAATGTCCATCGTCAGGACATTCGCGGGATTGAAGCCGGGCTTTACTTCCAGCAAACGGACAAAGCTCTTGATGAGAAGAGCGGCGCTGACGAGCAACACCAGGGCCATCGCAACTTCCGAGACGACCAGCAGACTGCGGAGACGATTCTGACGCAGTCCCGCTGTAGTCCCGCGCATGCCCTCTTTCAGTGACGCGTTGAGATCTAGTCTCGAGGCTTGTAATGCCGGGGCCAGACCAAAGACGACGCCGGTTACAAACGAAACGAGCAAAGTGAAACCGAGTATTCGGCCATCGACACTGACTTCGTGAATGCGGGGAACGTCTTCAGGTATGAACGCCACGAGCAACGAACTGCCCCACACCGCCAGCAGAAAGCCAAGTGCACCGCCGCCAAGTGAGAGCAGCAGACTCTCAGTGAGTAATTGGCGGATCAGCCGAATCCGTCCAGCGCCCATGGCCGCACGGATAGCGATTTCTTTCTGACGCGAGCTGGCCCGCGCCAGCAGCAAGTTTGCGATGTTAGCGCAGGCGATCAGCAGGACCAGCGCAACCGTGGCCAGAAGCACGACGAGGAGCTTTCGAATCTTGCCCACCATCTGCTGTTGTAGCGGCAGAACATTAATGGTGTATCCGATCTTTCCGAGCGGCTGGTTTTGTTCCAGCCCTCGCAACTCTGACTCAGCCTGTCCCGCCGAGACGCCCAGCTTGAGCCGCCCAATGAGCGCAAGATTCAAGGTACTCTGCTGGCGCTTTTCTTCATCAGTAAAGGCGAGCGGCATCCAGATATCATTTTGCAAAGCGAACTGGAGACCGGGAATCATGTTGGCCCCACCGGGAAATTGAAAGCCGCGAGGCATCACACCGACGACCATCACGGTCCGGCCCGTGAGCGAGAGCGTCTTACCTATTACGTTTTGATCGCCGCCAAAATGTCTTTGCCAGAGACCGTAGCTGATGATCGCGACCGGCGCGCGGTTGGGCGTGTCCTCTTCCGCTGTGAAGGACCGGCCAAGAATCGGATTGGCGCCAACGGCTTGAAAGAAATCGAACGAGACCCGCGCGCCGCGCAACAGTTCGGGCTCTCCGCCGCCAGTCAGTTGCCAGCCCCACGATCGGAAGGCCGACAAATTCTCGAGCGAATGATTTTGATCGCGCAGAGTCACGAAGTTTCCGGCAGAGGAAGGTAGCTTGTCCGTCGTCTGCGCCATCTTTGGCAGGAACCCCCAAAGCATCACTACTCGTTCAGGATCTTTGAATGGCAGTGGGCGCAAGAGCGTCGCATTCACAACACTAAAGATGGCAGTGTTAGCGCCGATTCCCAGCGCGAGGGTAATCACGGCCACGGCGGTAAAGCCCGGTCGTTTCCAAAGTGCGCGGGCTCCGTAGCGGATGTCTTTGAATAGTGATTCCATGATTCAATTTTTCAATCGCAAATTTGAAATCTCAAATTTCAGTGTTAGAGCATTCTTCCCATACTCCGCTGATCAACTCGGAGTCCGGCCTCTTCATTACTCGTATCGCAGTGCCACCAGGGGATCGACTTTGGTTGCACGCCGCGCGGGGATCCAGCACGCCAGCGTGGCCACGATCAGTGGCAACAGAGCAATCACGCCAAACGTCAACGGATCCGTCGCGCTCACGCCGTACAACAGACTTGCCAACCAGCGCGTCATACTCACTGCGCCGATCAATCCCAACAACACACCCAGCACGGCCAACTTCATTCCCTGCTTCAGCACCAGGCCCATGATGTTGCCCGGTGGCGCCCCCAGCGCGATGCGCAATCCCAGCTCACTGGTGCGCTGCGCCACCGCATAGGTCATCACTCCAAAAACGCCCAGCGCTGCCAGCAACATCGCCAGACCCGCGAGCCAATTCAACAACACGGCATTGAAGCGCGGACGTGCCAGTTGCGCGGCAGCGAGTTCGTCCATCGACGCTACGCGGCTGACGGCCTGATGCGGATCGAGCGCCGCAACCTCGCGGCGTACCAGGGCCAGCGCCTGCGCCGGATCCATCGTCGTACGTACAGCGAAATGGTTAAGACTCGGCACGCTCTGCGCGTGCGGGACGTAGAGATCCAATCTCGTGCTTTGCAACTCGCGATAGCGCACATCGCCCGAGACACCGACGATCAAACGCCACGGTTGATCGGGGTCCGCGGGATCAAGCTTGAGGCGCTTGCCGATCGCAGCAGCCGGTGAACCAAAGAACCGCCCCGCCATGCTTTCGCTGATGATGGCCACGCGCTGATTGTCGGCATTGTCCTGAGTCTCGAATTCGCGACCGGCTTTAAGAGGAATACCAAAAGTGCGGAAGTAGTGCGGGGTGACGTTCTCGTAATTGGAGATCGCGTTCTGGCGCGCCTCATCGAGCGATTGCCCTTCTACGGCGTAATCCAAATCCCAACCAACCGTGCCTTCGAGCGGGCGAATCAGCACGCCGCTGGCAGCGATCACACCAGGTCGCGCTTCCAGGCGCTCGACCAATTGACGAAAGAACTCGCGTCGCGCCTCGACCGCCCCGTACTTGTCACCGGTCAGACGCAATTGCATCGACAACACCTGGTGCGGATCAAAGCCGAGCGGCACGCGCATTAGATTGACGAAGCTGCGCAGAACGAGTATCGAGCCCGCCAACAAAACGATCGTCAGCGCCACCTCACCCACCACCAGCGCGCCGCGCAAGCGATTACCCGCGCGCGTATTGGTCAGTCTGGCGCTGGCTTCGTTGATCGTTTCGTTGAGATTAAAGCGCGAGGCCGACAAGGCGGGTAACAAGCCAAAGATGGCCATAGTCAATAGTGTGCAAAGCAAAGTCACCAGCAGCACCGCGCCGCTGATCCGCACATCTTCCAGGCGCGGAATGTCCGCGGGCGCGATCGCTTTGAGCAGTTCTACCAGCCAATACGCCAGCAGCACACCGGTTAAGCCGCCACCGACTGCCAGCACGATACTCTCGCTCAGCAACTGCCGAATGAGTTGCCAACGGCTGGCGCCCAACGCGACCCGTACTGCCAGTTCTTTGCGTCGCGAGGTGGCCCGCGCGAGTAAGAGATTCGCAATGTTCGCCGACGCGATCAGCAACAACAGACCTGTGGCGGCGAACAGCGCCCACAGCGCCGGCTTCGCATTGCCAAATAGATGATCAGACAGCGGAGTGAGTACCACGCGATAAGCGTTTGCTTTCGTTTCCGGATGCTGCGAGGCAACGCGCGCGATGATTGTGTCCAGTTCCGCTTCGGCTTCTGAGAGCGTGATGCCCGGTTTGAGGCGCCCGATCACTTGCAGATACGTCGCGCCTCGATTCTCAACCTGGCGCGGATCCATTGACGCCAGCAGCGGCTTCCAAAGATCCACGCCCTTGGGAAATTCGAAGCTGGCGGGCATCACGCCCAGGACGGTGAAGGCCTGCTGATTCAAGGTAATCGTCTGGCCGACGACGTGCGCGTCGGAGTTGAATCGTTCACGCCACAGGTGATCACTCAACACCACCACGTTGGGCCCGTTGATTTGGTCTTCGCTCTCGCCAAAGACCCGACCCAGCGCGGCGTGTGCCCCAAGTGTCGAAAAAAAGCTGCCCGAGACTTTAGCGCTTTCGAGCTGCACTGGTTCGCCACGGCCAGTGAGCACATAGCCGTAGCCATACACCGTTGTCGGCATCGCGGCCAGGCTGGTGAAGCTGTGATTCTGCGCTTGCCAGTCTCGGATCTCGGCAACAGAAAGCTCGACAAACGGAGTCTTGGCTGCCGTGTCTTTCTCCCACGCGACCACCAGACGATCTTGTTCCGGGAACGGCAGTGGGCGTAACAGAACGGCATACACAATGCTAAAGATCGCCGTATTCGCGCCAACGCCCAGAGCCAAAGTGAGTACTACCACAGCCGCGAATCCCGGCCGCTTCAAAAAACCGCGCACGCCGTACCGGATGTCTTTGAGTAATGATTCCATTGTCCCTCGTCTAGATTCTGAGATCGGAAATTTGAAATTTCCACTTCACTCGTACCTCAACGCCACCACCGGATCGACTTTCGTCGCGCGCCTGCTCGGCACGTAGCAGGCGACCAGCGCTACCAGTGTCAGCAGAACTATAATAACGGCGAAGGTTGCGGGATCGGTTGGCTCGACGCCGAAGAGCATCGTTGACATCAGCCGGGTCAAGCCGAAAGCCCCGGCTAATCCGCAAGCGATGCCAACCAGTGTCAGCATCATCCCCTGACCTATCACCATCCTGAACACGTCGCGTGGTTGCGCGCCGATCGCGATGCGAATGCCAATCTCGTGCGTGCGCTGCGTCACCGAGTAATGCTCATTGAAGTAACGACCGCGCCGCAGCTATTCATGATCGTCGCTCTTGCTCCCCAAATAGGAACCCATAAGTCCGATCGGTCCTATACGTTCTATTCATATCGCAACGCCACCAGCGGATCGACCCTCGTCGCGCGGCGCGCAGGCAGATACGTCGCCAACAAGGCCACCATTGCCAAAAACACCGAGACGCTGCCAAACGCAACCGGATCCAGTGGACTGAGATCGATCAGAACCGTCGCCAGCAAACGAGAAATGAGCGCGCCTCCAGCAAGGCCCAACAACATTCCCATCGCGGTCAAACGCAGCCCTTGGCGCAAGAACAGTCGCACCACATCGACGGGCTTTGCGCCCAGAGCCACTCGAATTCCGATCTCGCGCGTCCGGCTCGCAACCAGGAACGACATCACGCCGTATAGCCCGACCGATGCGAGCAACAGTGCCAACATTCCCAGCACGCCCGACAACCAGGCGATCGCGCGGAAGGGAGCGGTCTGAAATGCGAGATTCTCCTCAACTCGCCGCACCGACACGCGTAACGACGGATCGATCGTCGCGGCCAATCCGCGGACAGAGGTCATTGTGACAGCCGGATCATTCTGAGTGCGTACGAGCAGATATCCAGACGAGCTGGCTGGCGAAAACGGCACGTAGATAAAGGTCTCGTCCTTTTCCCACACCCAGCGACTGCGCAAGTCTCTGGCAACGCCGATCACTTCGTATTGTCGAAAAACCGGCATCGCGTCGTTCGCATCTGTGGTCGCCGCACGCGCGCTGGCGGCAATCCCGATGCGCTGGCCCAGCGGGTCCGCACCGGGCCAGTAGCGTTGTGCGGTCGCCGCGCTGATGACGACCAGGGCTGCCTGCGTTTTCGCTTCCAGTTGAGTAAAGGCGCGACCGCGTACGATTGGGATCGCGAGCGCTTCAAAATACTCTGCCGAGACAAAGTTGAATCTAACTTCACGCGGATGGTCGGCAGTATCTGCGGGCAGCCGGACAGCGGTGTTTCCCATTTCGCCGGAAAGTGGTTGCCTATGAGCCTCGGCTACAGTCACAACGCCCGGCACGGTGCGCAGACGGTCCGCGAGTTCCGGGCGCAACTGACTATCTCGATCATCAGGCTTCTCTGTGGGCGCTCTGTGCACGCCGACAGCAATGGCGAACACGTTCTTCGTGTTCATGCCCGTGTCCAACGTTTGAATGCGGCGCACGTTCTTGAGTAACAAGCCGGCGTTAACCAGCAAAGCGAGACAAACCGCCAACTGGGCGACGACCAGAATGCTGCGCAGCCGCGACTGGCTTAGATTCGCATGCAGGGCAGAGCCTGCTCCTTTGAGTGATGCGGTTAGATCGGGCTTTGAAGCTTGCAGTGCGGGAGCGAGTCCAGCAGCGATACCGGCGACCGCGGCGATTAGCAGCGTGAACCCAAAGACACGCCAGTCCGGAGAAAGATTGATGGCGAACTGTTCCGCAATTCCTTCCGGCAACGGAACCGAAGAGAGGACGATCCGATAGAGTGCGCTGAGGGTCCAGACCGCAAACAGCAAACCGACTCCGCCCCCGACCAGCGCGAGCATCAGACTTTCGCAGACGAGTTGCCGCACAACACGCCAGCGGCTGGCGCCGAGAGCGAGCCGCACACCTATCTCACGCTGTCGACCAGCAGCGCGAGCCAGCAGCAGATTCGCCACATTGGCGCACGCAATCAACAGCACCAACCCAAAGCCCAGCAGCAGCGGCACGACGAGTGGCATCACATCTTCGTTCAGTGTTTCGAACGTCGCCCCGCTTTTCAGCGTCACCGCGGTCTTGCGATCCGCAGCCGGATAGGTCTTTGCAAGTCGATCGGTTACGAGTTGCGTGGCCGCTTCTGCTTGCGAGCGCGTCACAACGGGTTTGAGCTTGCCGAGGATCGTGAAGACCTCAGTGTTGCGATCCGTGAGCCAGCGCTTGTACCCCCAGCCACCAGACTGGATCAAACGATCACGCGTCATCAGCGGAGCCCAGAACGATGGTGCGTCAGGCGTCGTACCGATAAAGCCCCGCGCCGTCACCCCGATCACCGTAAACGGCTGACCCTGTAACACGATTGTCTTGCCGACGATCTGCGGATCCGAATCGAAACGCCGCGTCCAGCACCTGTGGCTCAACACCACGACCGGCTGCTCAGTTAAGAGTTGATCAGCTTCAGCGCCAAAGCCGCGACCCAGAGTCATCTCAGCACCGAGGGCGCTGAAATAATTTCCAGTCACGATCTGGCCTAAAAGATATTCGTACCCTTCGGCAAATGCAGAGCTGTCGTCCTGGTTCGGCGCCGCCTCACCCAGCGTCGCCCGGACTTTGTTCCAGGCGATCACGTCCGAGAATGCATCGCTCTGATCGCGATATTCGAGATAATCAGGGTACGAGAATAGTCTCATCCGCCGGCCGGCAGCGTCGGCGCCTTCAAAGTTCACGAGGAGGTCCGGATTCTTGAGGGGCAGCGGCCTGAGCACGAAAGCATCGAAGACGGTGAAGAGCGCAGCGTTGACTCCGATTCCCAATGCCAGCGTCAGGACAGCGACAGCAGTGAAGCCACGATGCTTCAGCAGCGCGCGCGAACCATAGCGAATGTCCAGCCAAAGTGTGAGCATCAGATCGGCTCAATCTCAAGTCTCAAATCTCAAATTCGAGATTTGGAATCAAATTCATTCATACCTCAACGCCACCAGCGGATCGACTCGGGTTGCGCGACGCGCCGGGATATAACACGCGAGCAGGGCGATCGCAGTTAACAAGCCAACCACCCCGCCGTAAGTCATCGGATCAGTCGCAGTGATTTCAAACAAAAGCGTGCGCAGCAACCGCGTCAGCGCAAACGCGCCGCCGACTCCAATCACCGTGCCGATCAGCAGCAACACAAAGCCTTGCCCAAATACCCGGCGCAGAACGTGCAGGCGCTGGGCGCCCAGCGCCATTCGCACGCCGATTTCCTGAGTCCGTTGCGCGACTGAGTAAGCCATGACGCCGTAAATCCCAATCGCTGCCAGGAACAGCGCGATTCCTGAAAAAGTCGCCAGCAGCAGTGAAAGAAAACGCGGCTGCACCATCGACTTGCCCACCACTTCGGACATCGGACTCAGGCCATAGACGGGCAGACTGGGATCAACTTCACGAACCGCCGTGCGAATACCCGCGGCCAGTCCCTGTGGATCTCCGTCGGCACGCACCACGAAATTCATGTTGGTGCTGAGCCCGAACTGGGCTACCTGATGTGCCTGTAGATAAAGCTCCGGCCCCGCCGGCTTGTCCATGCCGGCGTTCTTGGAGTCTTCGACAACACCTACGATCGTCGACCACACTTTTGGAGTGGCGAAACCCGGATTGACTCGCCTTCCGATCGGACTTCCCTTCCAAAAACGTTTGGCCAGTGCTTGGTTAACTACAACGACCAGCTGCGCGCTTTCACCATCATCAGAAGGTTCAAAGGTCCGCCCTTCGATCGTGCGAATCTTCATCGTCTTGAAGTAATTGTTGCCGACGACGTTCCAGTAATCGACATTCTGCGCCGGCCCATCCGGCGTCGGCTGATAGCCCTCGATTTCTGTGTCATTGGCATTGATGCGGCGCAGCGGCGGCAGGCCTCCGGCCAGCGACGCGGAAGTTACGCCAGGCAAACTCGCCAGACGGTCCTCGAGCGTGGTTGCGAATCGCAGCCGGTCCGGATTCTTGTAAGCAGTGGGCGGCAGGTTGACGCTGAAGCTCAATGCTCCCTTCGGCTCGAAGCCAACATTGACTTGTTGCAATTTCCAGAACGCGCGAATCATCAGACCTGAGCCGATGACCAGAACCACCGCCAGAGAGATCTCGGCAATCACGAGTGCCTTACGCAAAGTCTGGCCGCCCACGCCAACCGCTCGCTGGCCGGCGCCGCGAATCCAGATGGCCAGATTTTGGTCTCTGATTTGCGCGAGCGGCGCCAGTCCAAACAGGAAGACCGCGATGATTGAGAGCGCGAGAGTAAAAGCAAGAACCAGGAGATCCACGCGAATCTCACCAGTCCGCGGCACACTATCGGGCGCGAACAACAGGATCAGTTTCAAACCCACAAACGCCAGCAGTGTCCCCAGGGTGGTCGCCAGCAGCACCAGGACGAACCCTTCGGCGATGAACTGGCGCACCATCCGGCGACGTCCGGCGCCCAGAGCCAAACGCACGGCGAACTCTCGATGTCTCGCTTCCGCGCGCGCGAGCAGAAGGTTGGCGACATTCACGCACGCGATCAGCAAAACAAATCCCACGGCGCCCATCAACATCAGCACTGCCAGTCGTGCGGAACCGACGACGTCTTCATGCAGCGGCATCATCACCACCGGATGGCCCTGCGGATTCAAAAGATGCTGTGCGCGGTTCTCACTCTTCCAGCCGGCCATCAGGCTGGTCATCTCAGTTCGTGCTTGCTCGATGTTGACGCCTGGTTTTAGCCGGCCGATTACGGAAAGAAAGTGCGAGCCACGCCCGCCGGGATTCGCCGGATCAAATTGAAAAGGCACCAGCAGCTCTGCCTGATCGTTGCTGCCCGGAGGGAATGCAAAATCGCGCGGCATTACACCGACTACGGCGGTTGACTGAGAGTTGACCTGAATTTGTTTACCGACAATCTCGTGGTCGCCGCCGAATGCGCGCTGCCAAAGACCATAAGAGATGATGACGACGTTGCCTCCGCCATTTCGATCTTCTTCCGGAGTAAAGTTGCGGCCCATCGCCGGCTGCACGCCGAGGGCATCGATCAAACCCTGAGTGATGCCGGCGGCGGTCACACGCAACGGCTCGCTGTTGGCACCCACATTCTGGCCGCCCGAAGTCCATGCGCCGATTGCTTCCCACGATTTTGCTTCCTTCTGAATGTCGAGCAACTCCGGCGGCGAAAGCCAGAACTTCCTCAATTGCATGGTGGGAAATTCGCTGTAGACCCGCACCAGCCGGGTGGGTTCGCGATAAGGCAGCGGTCGCAGCAAGACCGCATTGACCACGCTGAAGATCGCCGTGTTCGCCCCGATGCCCAGCGCCAGAGTGACCACCGCGACGCCAGTGAAGCCCGGATTCTTGCGCAGCATGCGGACCGCGTAACGCAGGTCTTGCCAGAAATTTCCCATGATTCCCTCCCTACCCCGGTTCTCAGTCCTATCCTATTCACTCGTATCGCAGCGCCACCAAGGGATCGACTTTCGTGGCGCGGCGCGCCGGAACGAAACAAGCCAGTAGCGCCACCCCGATCAGCAACAATGCAATGACCGTGAAAGTCGCCGGGTCGGTCGCGCTCACGCCGTACAGCATTTTGGCCAGTAGACGCGTTAACCCCAGCGCGGCGACTAGTCCCAGCGCCACTCCTACGAGCGCCATCTTCATTCCCTGCTTTAAGACAAGACCAAGCACGTCCTTGCGTTGCGCACCCAACGCCAGGCGAATCCCAAGTTCCTGTGTCCGCTGGCCGACGAGATACGAAATCACGCCGTACAGTCCGAGACTCGCGAGCAGCAGCGCCACGAACGCAAAGGCGTCGAGCAGGATCATCAAGAACCGCTGCTGAGCCAGCGATGCGGCGATCACCTCGTTCATCGTCTGCGGACTGGAAATGACATTCTGTTGGTTCTGACTTTGGACGACGCGGCGGATCGAATCGAAAGGCGGTGGTCCGGAACCGTTGTAAGAAGTCACCACTCCCACGCCGGCGGCCAGGCCTCTCATCGCGTTATCGGGAAACTGCCTGAATGGTTCGTAGAGCTGAGCCTGTAGCGACTGCGCTTCGTCCGAATCGATACTCCATTGCTTCACGTGCCCAACCACACCGATGATCTCTTGCGGGTCCTGGTCATCCTGGCGGATTCGCTTACCGATCGGATCCACGCCACCGAAATACTTGCGCGCAAGGACTTCATCAATAACCACGACGGGCTGTGATCGTTCATCGTCCTGGTTGCTGAAAAACCGGCCCTGCTTGAGCGGGATGCCCATGGCCGTCAAATAGCCAGGTTCCACTCTGTACACCAGCGCCATATTCATTTCGCTTTGGCTCGCAGGCTTTGGCTGGCCGTCCACCCAAAAGGACAGATCGTCCTCGCCCTGCAAGGGAACTCCGCCGGCTGAAAATGAAACTGTCCGGACACCCGGCGTCGAGTTAATTTGGTCACTAAGCTCACGCAAGGCTGCGCGAGTCGCGTCGGGAGTGGACGCTCTCATTGTTGGCGAGAGACTGAGTCCGAAGGTCAACACATTGTCCGAACGGAATCCCGGATCAACCTTCCAAAGCGCACTCAAACTCCGGATCATCAAGCCCGCGCCGACCAACAGCACCAACGCGAGCGCCATCTCGACCGCCACCAGCACACCCTGCGCGCGACCGCGAGCGCTGCTCGATCCGCGACCGCCTTCCTTCAACGTTTCCGACAAACGCCATCGCGAAGTCTTAAGCGCCGGCGCGAGCCCGGACAGAACGCCCGTGAGCAGCGAGAGAACTATGGTGAAGATCAGAACGCGCGTGTCTAAAGCAATCTCGGCCGCGCGTGGCAGTGTGGTCGGCAACACAGCGATCGCGGCATGTGTGCCCCAACTCGCGACCGCCAAACCGAGTCCACCCCCGGCAAGGCCCAACAGGGTGCTCTCAGTGAGAGTTTGACGCAGCAAGCGCCACTTGCCCGCGCCCAGCGCAGCGCGAACGGCAAACTCACGTGTCCTGCCGGTTGAGCGAGCGAGCAAAAGGTTGCTGACATTCACGCAGGCGATCAGCAATACGAAGCCGACCGCGCCCAGCAACATCCATAGCGTCGGCCCGATGCCGCCGATCATTCTTTCCTTGAGCGAAGCGACCTTAGCGCCTTGATTCCTGTTCGTGTCAGGGTAGGTTGCGGCGAGGCTCGCCATCACTCGGTTGAGATCGGCTTGAGCCTGGCCGATGGTAACGCCAGGCTTTAGCCGGCCAATACCGTGTAGCCCCAAAGCGGCGCTTCGTCTCTTGAGTGCGGGATTATTCCACTGGCCGATCGGCACAAAGACATCCGCGTTGCGAAACAGGGAAAAACTCGGCGGCAGCACACCGACAATCGAATAGCTCTTGTCGTCCAGCGTCAGGCCCTTACTTAAAACATCCGGAACTGCGCCAAACTTGCGTTGCCAAAGATCCGCACTGATCACGACCACGGCTGCGACGCCGGGTTCGTCCTCGCCCGTAGCAAAGGTGCGCCCCAGCGCCGGCTTCACATCCAAGACAGAAAAAAAGTCTGCTGAGACCAGCCGTCCACTAACGCGCTCAGCCTCGCCCGTTCCGATTAAGCTGAAACCCATCCCGCGCGAAATCGCCATCGCCGCAAACGTCTGGTTCTCTTTTTGCAGGTCACGAAAATTCGGGTAAGGGATAGCGCCCGTTTCAAAATTCGGCTTGCTCTGGTCGAGCGTGACTAGTTGATCAGGCTGCGGAAACGGCAGCGGATTGAGGAGCACGCCATTCACCACCGAAAAGAGCGCTACGTTCGCGCCGATACCCAAAGCCAGTGAAAGGACAGCCACGATCGTGAATCCCGGTTGGCGCCAAAGGCCGCGGAGACCATAACGAATGTCCTGAATTAGACTGCTCATCGCTTTCTCGTCCTCCGTCGTCTCGATATCACGGTTTCAGATCTTAGACCTGATCTCAAATTTCAGATTTGAGATCTGAAATCAAAGTCAGTCATAACGCAGCGCCACATTCGGTTCGACTCTGCTCGCCCGCCACGCAGGTATCAGGCACGCGAGCAATGCGGCGACCACCAGCACAAATGCGACCGCGCCGAAAGCTCGAGCATCCATCGCGCCAACTCCATATAAGGTGGATTGCATCGCCCGCCCCACCAGGTAAGCGCCGCCCAGTCCAATAAACGATCCAATCAGAGCTAGCGTAGTTCCCTCTTTCAAAACCTGGCCAATCACTCGCAGGCGCCGCGCACCCAGCGCCATCCTGATTCCAAATTCCTGCGTGCGTTGTGCGACGGTAAAAGCCATCACTCCGTAAATGCCTATGCCCGCCAGCAAGAGACCCAGTACGCCAAAGCTGCTGAACAACACCACGCTAAATCGATCGATGGCCAGTGATTCACTCACGATCTCGTCAACGGTTTTGACTCCGGCCAGCGGCAGATCCGGATCGACTGAGCTAACGGCTGCCGCGATGCTCTTGATCACACTTTTCGGATCGCCATCCGTCTTTACTACCATCGAAGCCTGCGGCCAGGGGTTTTGCCAAAACGGCACGACGAGTTCCGCGCGGTCTTCAGGCGGTCCCGCAGCGCGCACGTCGTGAAACACGCCGACGATCTGCCACTCGACGGGTTGCCCCGGCTTCCCGCCGGGAATCAACTCTTCCATGGAAATTCTTTGGGTAAGTGGATCAGTGTTTGGAAAATAGCGTTGCACAAAGCGTTCGTTGACCATCGCAACGCGGGTGCTGTTGACGGTGTCGTGGTCATCGATGCTGCGACCTTTGATCACGCGAATCCCCAAAGTCTCGACGTACTCCGGAGTCACTATCTGAATTCCCGCCCCGGGACGTTCCGCAGGATTGACCACAGGCTGGCCGACAATGCTGAACCTCCTGCCGAACGCTGGGCCACCAGCCGGCGCTCCGGTCATTGCGGCCGCGCTTCTTACACCGGGAATCGCCTGGATCCTTTCGAGCAATTGCTGGTAGTACGATCTGATCTGTTCAGCTCCATTCAAACGGCTGGCCGGCACCGGCAAGCGAAATGAAAGGACATTTTCCGGACGAATGCCGAGGTCCACCCGCGTTAGATTCCAGAAGCTCTTTAGGGCGAGGCCGCCGCTCGCCAGCAGAGTCAAGGCCAACGCAAACTCCGCTATCACAAGCGCCCGCCGCGCATTTCGTCGCGCCCCGCCACCGCCTGTACGCCCGCCCGATTTAAGCACTTCGTTGAGATCGAGACGGGTCGCTTGCCAGGCTGGAGCGGATCCAAACAGCAAACCCGCTACCGTAGTTACCGCTATGGTGAAGAACAAAACAGGCAGGCTGATTCTGATGTACGCCTCGGACGGCAGCATCGTGCCGACCGGCGGCATGACCAACGCAATCACATCGATAATGATGCTCGCCAGCAGCAGGCCGAGAGCTCCGCCCGGGACTGCTAACACCAGACTCTCGGTGAGAAACTGGGCGAACAAGCGGACCCTCGATGCGCCTAACGCCGCTCTAATGGCAACTTCTCTTTGACGCGCCGCGCCGCGAGCCAGCAGCAGATTCGCTACGTTGACGCAGGCTATTAATAAGAGGAAACCAACCGCACCCAGCAGCAGCCAAAGGTTCCGGCGAGTCGACGCCGTCAGAAAATCGAGATGCAATGACTCAACGCTTACACTCCGGTTCGCATTCGACTTCGGAAACTCGTTTTGTAGCTGTCCGGCAATTAAGTTCATTTCGGACTGAGCCTGAGCTATCGACACGCCGTCTTTCAACCGCGCCATCACGAGCATGGATCGCGGATCGCGGTTGGTTGGATCCAGGTTAAAAATCATCGGCACCCACACCTGCGAGTTAAGGCGGTCATAGATGCCAGGCGGCAAAACACCGATCACCGTGTAGGGTTCACCATTCATCCGAATGGCCTTACCGATAATCCCCAGGTCCGCGCCAAAATGCTGACTCCATAAACGGTTACTGAGAATGACTACGTGGTCTTTGCCCGGTTGAACCTCTTCAGGAAGGAAATCGCGACCGAGCATCATCGGCAATCCCTCCATGGTGAAAAAGCCGGCGGTCCGTTGCGAGCCCGCGACCTGCTCCGGCCTATCAGTAGCGGACACGTTGAATGAAGCGCCGCTCCACGCTCCCATCCCTTGAAAGGAAGTACTGCGGCGTCCCCACTCCAGGTAATCGGCCGCTGATACTGAGTTCCGCCCGCTCGCGACTTTGGACCACACCATGACAAGCTGGTCGGACTTTGGATAAGGCATCGGCTCGAACACTGCATAGACGACGCTGAAGATGGCTGTCGTCGCGCCTATCCCCAACGCCAGAGTCAATACCGCGGTGACAGTAAAGCCCTTGTTCTTTATTAATGTTCGTAAGCTGAAGCTTAGATTCTGTCTCAAGACTCCCCACATGATCGTTCTCCTCAGGCGATCGGCTAGATCTCCTACTCGTATCTCAACGCCACCAATGGATCGACTTTCGTCGCGCGCCGCGCCGGCACATAAGACGCTCCGAGTGCGATAAGGCCCAGGAGCAGAGGTACACCGACAAACGTCAGCGGATCGGTCGCTCCCACGCCATAGAGGAAGCCCGCTATTACTCTCGTCGCCGCGGCTGCAAGCAACAGCCCAAGCGCGAGACCAAAACCAATGACGAAGAGTCCTTCCCCAAGTACCAGTCCCAGCACATCTCTTCCTTTTGCGCCGAGCGCCATGCGCACGCCGATCTCCCGCGTGCGCTGCGCTACCGAATACGAAACGACTCCATAAATTCCAATACCGGCAAGCAGCAGCGCGAGCCCGCCAAAGCCGCCCAGGATCCACGCGGCCACGCGCACGGGGAACAGCGAAAGATCTAATTGATCGCGCAATGTCTTAACGTCCGCCACTGGCAGGTTCGCGTCGAGCGCTCGTATCTGTTCACGCACTGCTGTGGCGACAGATCGCGGCTCGCCTTTTGTGCGAACAATCAATGTCATTTTCGGATCGTAAGTCTGTAGAACCGGCCGGTAGATGTACGGACGGGGGCTCTCGCCCAGCGAGCGGTATTTGCCGTCATGGGCGACGCCGACGACTTCGAGGAAAGGCCCCTCGGGTCCACTTACGCTAACGCGTTTGCCCAAAGCATCTTCGCCTGGCCAGAGCGTTCCGGCCAGTGTCTCGTTGAGTACGACAACTCCCGGCGCACCTTTCCGATCGGCTTCCGTAAAATCGCGCCCGCGCAAGAGCGGTGTTTCCATAGTCTTGAAATAGTTCGGGCCCACGACATTGAAGCCGGTGCTGATGCCTTCATCGGTCCGCGAAGCCTGACGGCCTTCTTTGAATACCTGGTACTGCGCGAATGAGAAACCGAGTTGGGCGAACCTGACCAGGCTCGCGCGCTCGACCCCAGGCTGCGCGGCCACCCTTGCGAGCAAGTCGCGATAGAAGTTTTCGCCTTCGGTTTCCTGGTAGCGCAACAGGCCCAGATTGATTGGCACGGTCAGCGCGCGCTCAACACGGAAGCCTGGATCAATCGCGTTCGCGGTTTGCAGCGAGCGGATGAACAGGCCGGCGGTAATCAGCAGTACCACTGACAGCGTCACTTGGGCCGTCACAAACACAGCACGCAGGCGCGACCGACTGGATCCCACGCCCTGCAAAGCGCCTTCGCTTTTGAGAGCCATGACGATATCCAGCCGTGAAGCCTGGAGCGCTGGGGCGAGCCCGAACACGATGCCAGTGATCACTGACACGCCGAATGTGAATGCGAGGACTCGGTAGTCTAAACTCAGATCGACTGAGGCCAGCGGTGTGTCTTGCAGATAAGAAATTAGAAGCTGATTCGCCCACAACGCCAGCAGTAGTCCGATAGCGCCGCCCGCAACACCAAGCAGAACGCTCTCAGTCAGCCACTGACGGACAAGCCGCGGACGTGTTGCGCCAAGCGCCTGACGGATCGAGGTTTCACGTCGCCGGACAGCTGCGCGCGCTACCAGCAGGCTGGCAATATTTGCACACGCGATTAGCAGCACGAGAGCAACTACCGTCATAACGATTCCCGCCAGCGGCAACACTTCTTCTCGATCACGCGGGTCCATGCCACCGCTCATGGGCAAAAGTTGGACGCTGCGTAGCGTCTCGGCGCTGACCTTGCCGCTGTATGTCTCGTCAACATGTCGCGCGACAGTGGCCAACTCGGCGCCTGCCTGCTCGCGCGAAACACCAGGCTGGAGGCGGGCAAAAACCGCCAGCCAATGACTGTTCCGTTCGTGGACTCTGTTCACTCCACCGTCAGACAGTCTGGCGCTCTCTGGCGGATTCAGGACCGGCTGCATGGAAAGCGGAACCCACAACTCGCGGTTGAGGCCGACTTCGGTGCCGGTAAAATTCTTGGGCGCTATGCCGACTACAGTGAAACCAAGTCCATTTAGAAAAATTTTCTGACCGACGATGGCAACGTCCGAATCGAAGCGCGTGCGCCAAAGATGCTCGCCGAGGACGACCACGGGCGCCGGCGTCTGCTCCTCCGACTTGTCGAAGGTGCGCCCCTTCAGCGCGGCCACACCAAGCAGGTCAAAATAGTTATGTGTAACGTACTCGCCCTTGATGAGTTCCGGCTCACTGCCCCGCGCGAGGCTGAACTCGCTTGTACCGGTAATCGCCGCCATCCCCTCGAAGCTCTGCGTCTCCTGTCGGTAGTCGAGATAATCCGGGTAAGAGATCGACGCCCGCAGCCAGACGACGCGGCCCTGTTCTTTGACCACTGGCACAGCCCGAATGAACAGCGCGTTAACGACGCTGAAGATCGCTGTGTTAAGACCGATCCCGAGAGCCAGCGACATTACTGCCACGAGGGTGAAGCCAGGCGACTTCCAGAGCACCCGCAATCCATAACCCAAGTCTTGTAACAGTGTCTTCATCCGTTACCTCTTTGCGAAGTTAACCTTCCAATTTCGACGCAATAAAGCACTGGTCCTTCTCTTCATTCATTCGTATCTCAACGCCACCAGCGGATCGACTTTCGTCGCGCGCCGCGCCGGGATGTAGCAAGCGAGGAGAGCCACGACGATCAGGAACGCGGACACGACGGCGAAAGTAGTCAAGTCGGTGGCGGTAACTCCGAACAGCAACGTGGCCATTAGACGAGTCAACCCCCACGCCATTGCCAGCCCGATGGCGACGCCGATCAGCGTCAGCGTCATTCCCTTTCCGATGACTAACCTGAGGACATCGCCCCGCTGTGCGCCCAGCGCCATGCGAATGCCAACTTCGTGCGTGCGCTGCGCTACCGAGTAAGCCATCACGCCATAGATTCCGAGCGTCGCCAGCAGCAGCGCCACGGCCGCAAACAGCGCGAACATCAGCATGTTGAATCTGCGCGGCGCCACCGTCGCTGAAATCACATCGCGCATGGTCTCGATGTTCGCCACCGGTTGATTGCGATCCATCGCTGATACGATCTCGCGAATCGGCCCTGCCAGATCCGCAGGGTTGCCCGCGGTGCGTACAAAAAGAATCTGGTTCCGTTGCGGCCCCAGGGGGCGCGACAAGTACCAATCGGGTTGCGGTAGGGAATCGATCGCGCGATGGGGTAGGTCCCTGGCTACACCAATGATGGTGACCCAGGGGTTTTCCGGTCGCGGCAAACCGAGCGTTATGTGCCTACCGATCGGATTCTCGCTGGGCCAGTAGCGCCGGGCCATGGACTCATTGATGACGGCCACAACCGGAGCGCCCTCGGCCATGTCCGGCAGAGTGAGATCGCGACCCTGGACCAGGGGAATGCCGAGGGTGTGAAAATAATTCGCCCCGACCATCTGCCATCCGGCAAAGCTTAGGTTGCCGGGATCAAGCGGCCGTCCTTCGATCGCAAAGGGATCATTGCGCGCCAATCCACTCAATGGCCGCGCCGTGCTTACACTCGCCCCTTGCACGCCCGGCAACTCTTCCACGCGGCGCACGAGTTCGCGGAAAAAAATGGCGGCCCGAGCAGGCTCGCGATAGGTCGAATCCGACAGATTGATCTCAACCGTCAGGAGCTTATCGGTCGCGATGGCGGGCTTGATCTGCTGCAAGCGCAGAAAGCTATTGACCAACAGTCCCGCTGCCACCAGCAAAACCAGCGAGAGTGCGACCTCGCCAATCAGGAGCACACTTCGCCACGAGAGTTGACGCCAATCACCAATTGCCGTGGTCCGGTTTTGTTTCAGCGTTCGTTGCAGATTGAATTTGGAAGCCTGCCACGCCGGCACCAGACCAAAAAGAACCGCGGTAAAGATCGTCAGCAAAGCCGTAAAAGCCAGCACTCGCGAGTCGACACTTATCTCAGGCAGGCGCGGCAAATTCGTCGGGCGTAAGGCGGCCAGTGACCCCACTCCCCAGATCGCGAGCAGCAGCCCGGCGCCTCCGCCGAGCAAGGCGAGCAACAAACTCTCAACCAGCAACTGCCGGGCGATGCGCCAACGCGTGGCCCCCAACGCTAAGCGAATCGCCAACTCCTTTTGTCGCAGCGACGCACGCACCAGCAGCAAATTCGCCACGTTCGCACAGGCAATGAGCAGCACCAGAGCGACCGCGCCAAACAAGATCAGCAACGCGCGTCGACTGCTGCCGATTGCTTCTTCCTGCAATGGCCGGAGGGTAATGCGCCAACCGCCGTCGGCGTTGTTGGGACCGCGATAAACACTATATTGAGTTTCAAATTTTTCGCCGAGCGCGTTCATTTCGGCGCGCGCTTGCGCCAACGTCACATCCGGTTTAAGGCGGGCAATAACATTCAGATGGTAGGGTCCCTGACGCTGGGCGACTTCCTCTGAAGAGTAAACCAACGGGATCCACAGATCCGCCGGTTCACCGAAGGGAAGACTCGCGTGTGGGAACTGAAAACTCGCCGGCATCACGCCGATGACCGTGTAGTCTTGTTCATTCAAGCGCAGCGTCTGGCCCACGGCGCTGGTTTGACCGCCAAAACGGCGTTGCCACAAACCGTGACTGAGAACGATTACCTTGTCGCGCCCGGGTTGATTCTCATCTGTGGCAATTCCTCTGCCGTGATCGGCCTGCGCGCCGAGCATCGGAAAAAGATTCGGCGTGATCCGCGCGGCGGTGATGCGTTCGGCGCGATCACCTCCGGCCAGATTCAGGCTCTGATTCTCGAAGGCGGCTACCTCCGCAAACATTTTATTTTGCGCGCGGTAGTCCTCGTACTCCGCGGCTTTTGCCGACAAGCGCTCGATGTTTAGCTTCAGGAAGTTGCCCCAGATCATCACCAGGTGATCCGGGTTTTGATAAGGCAGCGGCCGCAACAGGACACCATTTACTACGCTGAAGATGGCGGAATTGGCTCCAATGCCGAGCGCCAGCACCAGCACAACAATGAGTGAGAAGCCCGGACGCTTCCGCAAACTCGTGATGCCGTAGCGAATGTCCTTTAATAGTGTTCCCATGATCTTAGATTTCCTCTTAACTCCCTCACCCTTGCGGAGAGGGTTGCGGTGAGCGCCTGAGCGCTAACTTACTTTTGATCTCATGTTGTCCTCGGTAAGCCCGACTCACAATAAAAATCGTTCGACCTAAGCTTCGCACCCTCATCCCCGGCCCCTTTTCCCAAAGGGAGAAGGGAGAACGATCCTTCACTCATACCGCAAGGCCACCAGCGGATCGACTTTCGTCGCACGCCGCGCCGGGAGGTAACAGGCGACCAGCGCGATCAAAAGCAGAAGGGCAGTCACGATCGAGAAAGTGACGGCGTCTGTCGGCGTGACGTCGACCAGCAAACTCGCCAACAACCGAGTTAACGCATAGGCGCCGGCCAGACCCACCGCGACACCAATCAGCGCCAGCGACATCCCGTTCTTGACTACCAGCTTCACCACGTCCATGGCGCGCGCGCCGAGCGCCATCCGAATCCCAATCTCCTGCGTGCGCTGGGTGACCGCATAGAACATCACGCCGTAGATGCCAATCGCGGCGAGCAGCAAGGCGACGCCGCCGAAGATGGTCAGCATGACGGATGAAAAGCTGTAGAGAGCCAAAGAGATCGCTCGCACTTCCCGCATGGTGCGTACATCAAAAACCGGCTGGTCCTTGTCTATGGCTGCTACTTCCTGACGGATCGCCGCAGCGAGCGTCACCGGCTCTACTCTTGTTTTTGCCACGACCACCATTGCGCCCCACGAATCCTGTGCGTGCGGCAGGTAGTACTCTTCGGTAACGGGAAGATTCAACTCATGCTTCACGTCCTTCACCACGCCCACAACCTGGATCCAGGGACTCCTGTCGATCGGTCCGGTAAATCGCATTCGTTTGCCGACCGCGTCCTGGTTGCGCCAGTACTTTCGTGCCAGAGTTTCGTTGACGATAATTACCGGCGGTGCGCCCGCTCGATCCTGGTCCGTAAAACCACGGCCTTTCAGGACCGGAATCCCCATCGTGCGAAAATAATCAGGAGTGCACACGCGATAACGGCCGATGAAGTCCTGGCCATGCGGCGGTTCAGGAATGCCTTCCACCAGAAAAGCGTCGGACGAATTACTCCCGCCGAGAGGCAGGTAGTTCACCGCCGCCGCCGATTCAACACCGGGCATCGCGCTCACTCGACTCACCAACTCTGAGTAGAAAGCGCCGCGTTGTGGTTCTTCCTTATACTTTGCCCCCGGCAGGATGAGATTCATCGTCAACAAACTGTCGGCGTTGAATCCGGGATCCGTTCCAACCAGGCGCAGGAAGCTGCGCAGCATTAGGCCCGCGCTAACCAGCAGCATCAGCGACAACGCAACTTCCGACACCACGAGCAGGCCGCGCAATCGTCGCGAACTTGAAGTAGCCTGGCGCCCGCCTTCCTTAAGCGAACTGCTCAGGTCCGGTTTCGAAAGCTGCCAGGCGGGCGCCAATCCAAACAACAAACCGCTCAGGACCGAGATCAGCAAAGTAAAAGCCAGCACCGGAAAATTGATTCCCAGATGACTCCATCCCGGTGCGTAGCGTGCTGCTTCACCCGGATTGCCGGTGCGAATAGCGTCGACGCCCCAATAAGCAATCAAAACCCCGAGCACGCCACCGGCCATGCCGAGTAACACGCTCTCAGTTAGTAGCTGTCGAATTATGCGGAAACGGCTCGCGCCCAGCGCCGCGCGTAAAGCAATTTCTCGCTGCCGCCCGGTCGCGCGCGCCAACATCAGGTTGGCAACATTCGCGCAGCCAATCAGCAGCACAAAACCAACCGCGGCCATCATCACCCACAACGCAGTCGAGTACATGCGGACTGTGTCTTCCAGAACGGGGTAGATCACAACTCCCCGACCGGTGTTCGTATCCGGAAATTGTTGCTCGAGCCGGCCGGCGATTTGGTCGAGATCTGCCTGCGCGGCTGGCAGCGAGACGCCCGGTTTGAGCCGGCCAATACCCCAGTAGCTGTGGCTGTCACGGCTGCGCGCCAACTCTGGGGTCATCGCAATCGGAGCGTAAATCTCGGCGCCCTTGGGATAGTTGAACTCCGGAGGCATCACGCCAATCACCGTCCGCGTAATGCCGTTCGTCAGGATCGTTTTCTCAACGATGTTCGGATCGGCGCCGAAACGTCTTTGCCACAAATTGTAAGTGAGCAGAGCGACAGCGTCCTGGCCAGGCTGGTTCTGCTCGGGGGAAAAACCGCGCCCGAGCATCGGCTTCACGCCGGCGATCTCAAGAAAGTTTGCCGTGACCAGAAAGCCCTGCACGCGCTCAGGTGAATCGGCTCCGGTGAGATTGGTGCTCCACCAGCGAATTAAGCCGACCTGGTCGAGAGTCCCATTCTGCGTTTTCCAATCAAGATAATTAGCAAGGGCGACTTCGTTGCGCACGACTCCCCGGCTCGGAACCTTTTCCCAGATCGCGACGATGTGTTCGGGATCGGGGAACGGAAGCGGCTTAAGCAGCAGTGCATTGATCGTGCTGAAGATGGCGCTGTTGGCGCCGATGCCGATGGCCAGCGTGACTATAGCGATGAGGGTCAGGGCCGGGCGCTTAAGCAGAGAGCGAGCAGAGAATTTCAGATCTCGGAGCAGTGAATCCATCTTGGGTTTCCCCCAGCCGTGATTGAATTTTCTGTGGCACGCGCATCCTGCGCGTGATCACGGGCCCGAGGCCCGTGCCACGTTCAAGTTCGAAAAGTTAATCCTTCACAACCCAGCCATCTTCCAGCCGCACAATCCGGTTGCCGTAAGCGGCATTCGCCTCGGAGTGCGTAACCTGGACGATGGTTGAGCCTTCGTTGTTGAGACGTTTGAACATCTCCATGATTTCTTTGCCCTGGCTTGAATGAAGATTGCCGGTGGGCTCGTCAGCCAGAATGATGCGCGGATTAGCAACCACCGCGCGCGCAATGCCCACCAGTTGTTGCTGGCCACCCGAGAGTTGACTGGGAAAGAGATCCTTTTTGCCGACGATCTGAAATCGATCGAGCGTGTCGCAAACAATCGACTGCCGGTCTTTCTTGCTTACGTCGCGATAGGAAAGCGGCAGCTCGAGATTTTCAAAGACCGTCTGGTCGTCGAGCAGGTGATAGCTTTGAAAAACAAAGCCAATATTGCGATTGCGCAGGTCAGCGCGTTTTTTGGGATTGAGCGTGTGAACCGCTACATCGTCGAAATGATATTCCCCGCCCCACGACTGATCGTGCATGCCCAGGATGTGCAGCAGGGTCGATTTTCCGGCGCCCGACGGCCCCATGATCGAAACGAACTCGCCTTCTTGAATGTCCAGATCGATGCGCCGCAACACATACGTCTTGGTCACACCGTGCGAAAAAGACTTTTCGATTTTGCTCAACCTGATCATGCAATCTCTCCGAATCCGCTTTCTTTCAACTCTCGTTTCGCGTCTTCAAGCTCCCGCCGGTTGGCCCCGGCTTCTTCTTCGACAATCAAGCCATCGAACATGTGGACGATCCGATCGGCGTGCTGGGCATAACGCGGGTCGTGCGTCACCATGCAGATCGTCGCGCCGCCGCGATGAAGTTCGCGCAGCAGCTCCATCACAGCTTCGCCGTTGGTCGAATCCAGGTTTCCAGTGGGCTCGTCAGCCAACAAAATACTGGGTTGACCGCCCACTGCGCGCGCCACGGCCACGCGCTGTTGCTGACCGCCCGAGAGCTGGCTGGGCAGATGTTTGGCGCGATGGGCCATGCCCACGCGCTCAAGCGCTTCGGTCACGCGCTGCTTTCGATCGCTCGAATTCATGCCGCGATAAGTTAGCGGCAGCTCAACATTTTCATAGACGGTGAGGTCGCCGATCAGATTGAAGCTCTGAAAGATAAAGCCGACTTCCCGATTACGAATGCGCGCGCGTTCGGACATCGAAAGGTTCTCAACGGGGTGATCGTTGAGCACGTATTCACCATCGCTGGGTGTGTCAAGCAAACCGAGGATCGATAACAAAGTGGACTTGCCACAACCCGACGGGCCTGCAATCGAAAGGTATTCGCCCTTCTTGATGTCCAGGTGAATGCCGGAGAGGGCATGCGTTTCAACTTCGTCGGTGTAGAAAACTTTCTTGACGTCAGCAAGATGAATCAGGGGATCGGATGCACTCATTGTTACAGTCTCCTTAAGTTTCGATCGACAAGCGTTCAGCCTGTTGTTTGTTCTGAAAGATAAGATTTCTAATCGTCATGCTACCAACTGACGCCTGACGCTTTAGCGGCGGAACTCTAAGGTTGCCGACCTTCACCGAATTCGCGCCCTACCCTCACTCGGATCGCAGCGCCGCCAGCGGATCGACACGGGTCGCGCGCAGCGCCGGCACCAGACATGCTCCCAGGGCGACCGTTGCCAGTAGCAAAGGAACCGCGACGAAAGTAGTGCCGTCGGTCGTGCTCACTTCGTAAAGTAAAGTCGACATCAGCTGAGTAATAAGATATGCACCGCCCAGCCCGATGACGATCCCGAGTCCGACCAGAGTCATTCCCTGGCGAACAATCATTTTCAGCACGTCCGAAGCCTGCGCTCCTATGGCCATGCGCACACCTATTTCGTGGGTGCGGGCTGCGACCGAATCGGTTAGCACGCCGTATATGCCGACGACCGCGAGAACGAAGGCGACGACCGAGAACAGACCGAGCAACGTAGTGTTGAAGCGTTGCGGCCCGACCGAATCTGAAATCACATCATCCATGGTTCTGATCTCAGACACGGGCAAGTTCTTATCCAGGGACCATACGGCGTTTCGAACTGTCGTCGTCATCGATGTCGGATCGGAATTGGTTCGCACTACGAGGGCCAGTCCTGACGGCGAGGTCACTTGAAGGTGAGGAAGATATGCTTCCGGTTCGGGTTCGTGGAGCCACTCGCCCTGCTTCAAGTTTTGCACGACGCCGACGATCTCGCGCAAGCCATCGTTCCCAACTGTGATCCGTTTCCCGATTGGGCTCTCATTCGGCCAATAACGTTGGCCCAAAGCCTGGTTGATGATCGCGACTGCCGGAGAGGCTTCATTGTCGCGAGTGGTGAAATCACGGCCTGACAAGAGTCGCGCTCCCATCGTCTGAAAATATTCAGGCCTCACGATTCGGTAGACCGCACTCTGCTTTTCCCCCGGCAATGGGTCGGGGCGGCCTTCGATCTTCAAACCCAGCGTCCACACGTCCCCACCCAGGGGCAGATGATTGATGGCGCTGGCAGCCTCGACCCCGGGTAATGCTTTGACTCGGTCCATCAACTGACTAAAGAAAGCAGCGCGCTGAGCGCCGCTCGAGTGTTCAGAGCCGGCCAGCGAGATGTTCATCGTCAAAACATTGTGAGGATTGAAGCCGGGATCAACCGACGATAAGTGCAAAAAGCTTCGCACCAGTAAGCCGCCACCGATTAGCAACATCAAAGCGAGCGCAACTTCGGAAACTACCAGCGAGCGGCGAGCAAGACTGCGACGTCCACCATCGGTGGAACCCCGAGCGCCCTCTTTGAGCGCCGCATTAAAGTTTGCGTTGCGGATTTGAAAGACAGGCGCCAGGCCACAAATAAGGCCTGTGACTATTGACAGGACCAGCGTGAAGCACAGCACGTAGACATCGATTCCAATCGCTTGCAAACGCGGCAAATCCGGCGGGCCCAGGCGGGTAAGCATTTGAATGCCAAAATATCCAAGCAACAGTCCAAATCCTCCGCCTGCCAGCGCCAGGATTACACTCTCAGTAAGCAACTGGCGCGCGATGCGTCCGCGGTTGGCTCCCAGTGCCGTTCGCAAAGCAATCTCTTTTTGTCGGGACGTCGCCCTGGTCATCATCAGGTTAGCGACGTTCGCGCAAGCTATCAGCAACAAAAAGCCGACGGCCCCGAGCAGTATCAGCAGCGCCGGCCTGGTCTTGCCGACGACCTTTTCATGCAGCGACACGACGGCCAGGTTTAATCCTTTGTTATCGGCCGCGTACTGTTGTTCCAACCGGCCGAAGATTGTGACTACCTCGGCCTGCGATTGCGCGCGGGTCACTCCGGACTTGATCCGCGCGAAAACCCGCAAGGATTGTCCGCGCCGGTCGTGCGCTCTGGCCTCCAGATTCAGCGGCGCCCACAATTCGGTGTGCGAGGCCCAAAAAGGCGCGAATTGAAACTCGGGCGGCATGACGCCGATAATGGTGAAACTGGAGCCATCGAGCGTGAGTTGTTGCCCAACCACATTCCGGTCACCGCCGAATCGCCGTACCCACAAGTCATGGCTTAAGACGACTACACGATCGCTTGCAGTGTGATCTTCTCCGCTGCTGAAAGTGCGGCCTACGATCGGACTGACGCCCAGAAGCTGAAACATATCGGCGGTAAGTTGCAGGCCGCGCAAATGTTCGGGCTGATCTCTGCCCGTCAGATTCGGCCCCCACATTTGCGCAGCGGCCATCTTTTCAAAACTTTGGGCTTGTTCTTTCAAATCAAGAAAGTTTGCCGGCGCGACCGGACCCGAGCCGTCGTGCAGGATTGTGACGAGGTTCTCGGGAGCGTGATAAGGCAGAGGCCGCAGCAGGATTCCGCTGACGACCGAAAAGATGGCTGTATTGGCGCCGATGCCGAGTCCCAGAGCAAGCACAGCAATCAGCGTAAAGCTGCGATGCTTACGCATCATGCGAAATGCATAACGGATATCCTTTAGTAGTATGAGCATGACTACGTCCCACCAATCACTCTTCGAAAACCACGACCCCGCAGTTCCGCTGAGCGCCCGCCTGTGCCTTGTCCCGCGCCGCACCTCACCCGGCTTGGACCAAGATCCTGACCAGCGGCGTTTAGCGGGTAAGCCCTTCCAATGAATCCGAACCTGAATTCCGGTAAACTAACGGACGCGAATAACTTTATAGGTGTCCAGGGTCGATGTATCGGACAAGATCACCTGGTCGCCTTCTTTCAGTCCGCTGAGTATCTCAACGGTGCTGACTGAGTTGCGGCCCAACGCGACCTGCACGCGGGTGGCTTCCTGACCATCGGGGCTCAAGCGAAACATGCCGACGGTCTGCTGTGCTTGCCCAAACGCGGGCCGCCCCACATACAAAACGTTATTAAGGCGTTCCAGTTCGATCGTTCCATCGACGCTCAAATCCGGGCGCGCGCTGCCGGGCAGCGGTCCGGTCAATTCAGCGTCAACTACAAAAGTCCCTTCACGGGCCGCCGGATCAATGCGCGACACCCGGCCCTGAATGATTCCGTTGCGGGTGTCGACCGCGACGGGTTGGCCGACTCTTACATCCTTGATTTGGGTCTCGTTGATCTTCAATTCAGCTTTAAGCGAGGCGGGATCGGCAACGCGCGCTATGTTCACGCCCGGCGCGACCTGTTGCCCTTCCTGGACCGCCACCACTTGCAGCACTCCGTTTGTACCGGCTCGCACTTTCAAAGCGTCAACCTGCTCTTTCTTGAGTTTCGCGAGCGCGCCTAATTGCTTCAGCCTTGATTCCTGCGCATTGATTTGGGCCTTGGTCGCTTTGCCACTGATCGCCAACCGTTGTTGTTCGACCTTGAGCCGGTTCGCGATGTCCTGCACCTTCACTCGCGAAATCTTCAGCAACAAATCCGCCACCAGACCCTGTTTGGCGAGCACTTCATCGGTGTCGAGTTGGATCTTTGCCTGACTGTATTCGGCATTGATGCTGGCAATTGCCGATTGCTGCGTCATCGAGTCGCTCTCGAGGCGCACGCGCAAACTTTCCAGATCAGCCTTGGCCGCTTCCAATTGAAACTCAGCGTCGAGCGCCTGCTGTTCCATCTGGGGGTTCGAAAGTTCGACGATCACCGTACCGGCTCCGACCTCGACCCCGGCCTGAACCAGAATTTTTTCGACGCGCCCGTCCGCGGGTGCGGGCACCCAGCGCGTCACCTGCGGAACCAGAGTCCCGTTGCCATGAACATCGCGTATCATCTGGCCGCGCTTGACCGTGTCGATCACCGCGGTGGAGCGATCGAGAGTGGGCGCGGCCGGTTTCAACTTCGCGAGGACAAACGTGATCCCTCCCACCGCCGCCAGGGCGACGACAATCAGGACCGTAGTGCGAATTCGCTTCTTGAGTTTTGATTTTCCGGGCCGCTTGATATCCATAAACTTGCTGACTTTACCAGTTCGCCGCCAATCATAAAGTCAAAGACCGTGCCACCTTTCGATCGCAGTCTCTGTCGAGGATATCGGTTCCTTTAACGTGATGAGACAGCGGAAGCGTTGTCAACCGGCTGACTTAGCGATGAAGGCGTTTCACTTTCGGGACAGAAGAATCCCACTTTCGAAAAACCGCGCGCAGATGACATCCATTATTTTGTTCGCCGTTTGGTAGCCGTCGTCGCGGGCAAAGACTAATGCTAAAATTCCAGATGCGAAGTTCGGTGGAGGATTAATGTCAACGCAACTGTCGGAACCCACGTCCCAACTGATGAAAGATTTGCGACGTGGGCTGCTGCGCCTGCACAAGATCCTGCTCGATCAGGAGCGCGCCGCCTACGAACGAGCACACGGGGCCGTGTCCAGCGGCGAGATCCTGCAACTCGTCATCAATCACGAACAGTTCGCCTGGCTACACGCCATCTCTGAACTCATCGTGCGCATAGATGAGGCGCTCGAGGCGAATGAACCAGCAACAACGGAAGAGGATGCAAAGGCATTGCTCGCACAAGCGCAGTCACTGCTCGCCCCCGCTGAAATGGGCAGTGAGTTCCAGCGAAAGTACCACGCTGCATTGCAGAGCGAACCCGCGGCCGCGCTTGCGCAGCGTGAGGTGATGCAACTGTTCCCCGTTGCGGTGGAACCCAGAGAGTTGTAGCATCTGCTCATGCGAGCAACCATGCTCATCCTGGCGTTGGTTTCAGCTCTTTATGTGGGTGCGTGCCGGCACGCGAAGATCGCAAGCTTGAGCGCCGGCCCGGAGCACTTCGCCGCTTCTTCCTTCACCTCAACGCCAAAGAAACCGGACTTTGAAACCGAGATCAAGCCAATCTTCCAGGCTCGATGTCAGCCTTGTCATTTTCAGGGCGGCAAGGTGTGCGACAAGATGCCGTTCGACCGGCCAGAGACAATCACCCGGCTGGGCGCCAAGCTGTTCACGCGCATCAAGGACGAAAAAGAACAGCGCCTGATCCGTGACTTCCTGGCTCAGCCCTAATCTGCAAATGAAATCGAACCTGAAGGAGAAAGAGCGTGCAGTGCTTTACGCCTTTGCGTGAACCGAGCCTTTGGAACCTAGACGACCTCGCTCTTCCTGTCGAGGATTCGCATGATCAGCAGAACCAAAAACGGGACCGAAGTATAGAGCGCACTAATCCAGCCCAAATACCCGGCAAAATGATCTGACCAGTGAATTGCCGCCAGCAAGAAAGCAAAAATCATCAGGGAGTAATGTACCGCAGCTCTTCGTTCATAGTTGAAGATGCACCAGAAAGCCATCAGGCCGACAAAGACTGCGGCGGCGCCTTCCTCTTTCAAGAGATGCCTGACGTGAAATGACTGCGCAGCTTCAACAATAAAGAAGGTTGGAACGAGTAGTGCTACCACGCCATAAAGGATTCCGCCCACTCCAAACAGACCATAGATGATTGAATTTGTTTTCTTCATTTGGGGACCGAATGGTCTGTGTCGAAAGACGGATCGACCGGCCTCACTTTCCGGCGATTTGTGCGGTGCGTCGCACGACATCGAACACACTGTCCGCTGCTATTATGTGTCCCGTGAGCTTTTTCTTGCTGTTCGCGATGACTCGCCGCCCGGCCTTGGATTTGTCCATCGCTATCAATGCCCGCTGAATCCGTTTCGCAAGACCTTCCTTCATTCCCACCCTGACTGCGATCGCGTCGTGCGGAATCGGATCACTGCTGGCCAGCGTCAACAGATTCTCGACGGCCACTCCTGAGCGCTGGGCAACCCCGAGCGCGCCATCGTAAATTGCGCCGGCCTCGGCTCGGCCTTCCAGGACCGCGGCGATCACTTTGTCATGACTCCCGGCAAAGACCGTTTCTTTAAAGTAGCTTTCAGGATTAATGCCCTTTTCAATCAGCATTGCCCGCGGATACACGTAACCCGAAGCCGATTTCGGATCGACAAATGCAAAGCGCTTCCCTTTCAAGTCGGCAATCGATTTCAGCCCGCTGTCCTTGCGCGCGATAATGGTCCCGCGATAGGTGGCCGAGCCTTCGATAATTGATTGCGCGATGATGAGAATCTTCCCTCCCTTTGCCGCATCGACGTAAGCAAACGGAGAGAAGCTGCCAATATCAACCGATCCGTTTTCCATCTGCGTGCGTAAATCGCCGTAGTCTTTGGCGATGTACAGCGTGACCTTTTGTCCGAGAGCCTGAGACAGGTACATCATAAGCGGCTCGAACTCTGAACGCATCTCGGGCTCGCTCAAGACCGGAGTGAATCCGAATTTCAGCTCTTGGGCAGAGCTGGGCCGACTTACGAGTCCCGCGAAAAGGACAGCGAGAGTCAGCAATAGGAAGTTACGTCGGCGCACCATTCAGCTCCGGTAAGCACAAGTTTCTTGTGCCCTGAATCGTATCACTCGCGATGCGCGAGAGCTATGCTCGACGAGCCCGGTCGCCGCACGGTAGAGACGACCGCAGAAGAATTTCGGAAGATTGCCGTGTCCGAAAAGAATCGCGGTCATGGGATTGGTCATCACTTCCCGGAATACATTCCCACAATTCTTTCAATCGCCCGGCGGCACACAGCACAGAAATGGTCCGTCCGCGTAAACATGATGCAGTCAATCTCTGGCCGGTAGTAACCCTTTGCTTCGTAGTTGGCGCCTTCGAAAGCCCCGACCCGTCCCCAGTATTTTTCTTTATGGAACATCGCCTGTTCGTGTTGCAGCTCTTCGCGGAAGAGCGCTTCCATCACACTCTCGGGAAGTTTCTGTTTCCGGATCTCTCCGCGACGCTTTTGAATCGCGAGCGAGTACTTTTCAAACTCCTCTTTGTTCCACGGTGTGGGAATTGGAGTGTCTGAAGAGACGAGGTCTTTCCATTTTAGTTTGGCGGGATCAAGCAGCGCGGTCGCGTTTGGTTCCCAGGGCTCGATGCGGTCCGTCGACGGAGCATAGGCGACGGACGAGGTGTAGTACTCGTCGGCCAGCCCGGCAAAATGGTGCCCAAACTCGTGCACGAAAACATAGTTTGCGAAAGCGTTATCAACCGCGACTGTACTGTAGAGATTGAAAATTCCGCCACCGCCATAGGTGCGGTTGTTGGCGAGAATCTCGACGAATTCGTAGGGCGCGAACTCAGCGACTTTGCGCAGCGCGCGATTGTCGAACGAGAGCACGTAGCGCTCAGAACCAAAGGCGTCGTAGGTCGCCAGCGAGTCACGATAGACGCCGGTCGATGGCCGCGAGATCCCCGACTCACTCGCCGCCGGACACAGTCCCCACACATTGAAGTCGGCGCGGTGCTCTTTGAAAGGCGAGGTAGAAAACAACACCGCGGTCAGACGCCGCGCGTCGGTTTCGAACTTCTTCTGCTCGGCTCTGGTATATCCATCCCCGAGTAACAGCAAATCGACCTTCGTTGCCGGGTCGCCCATCTTCTGAATTGGAATCAAAGCTGCCGGCGCGACCGGTCTGGAACGATCGATGAACATGTCACCAGGATCAATGACCGTGGACCAAACGTCGCGCCAGTTGTTCTGCGGATCGCGCTTCTTCAGGGCAATCTCGACCGTCGCATCCGGCGCGGGAAAGCGCAGCGACTCGCTGAACGTGCGCATGATCGATTTGGCTTCATCAGTCGTCTCCCACTCGCCATAGATCGAGGCGAAGCCGCGCGAATAGAGCGCGCGCTTGCTCTTCTGATCGCGAACTTCAAAGAAGTACTTGCCAAGATTGGTGTTGTCGAGACTCTTGCTCAAGTCACCGGGCCATGGCAAAGGCTCGATCACGACGCGATCGACGCTGAATATCTCCTGCTTCGCGTCACCGCTGTGATAGTAGTCGAGCCGCATGGTCGCGGGCGCGGCCTGGGTTGCGACCGAGAGCCACAAAAGTGCGCAGGCGGAAAGAATATTTTTGATCATGGTGGCACGATAGCCGAAAAGAAGACTCACGCAAAGGCGCAAAGGTTAAGTCGATGGAGCGCGGACATCCTTGTCCGCCAGCGTGCGCAGCACGCTCAGAAATCGCGGCAGAATTGCGTTGACGGTTGTTCGCGCTGACGCGCTCAGGCGGACAGGGATGTCCGCGCTCCGTAACCTATCTCACAATGATCCACGAAAACACGTACGCCTGAAGCAACACCAAAATGCCCACCAGTGACGCGAGCACCAAACTATGAAAGAAAACGTAGCGGAGAATGTCGCCCTCGTGACCGTAGAAACGGGTGGCGGTGCTGGCCACAACGATCGACTGCGCGTCGATCATCTTTCCCATCACACCGCCGGAACTGTTTGCGGCGCCCATCAGGATTGGACTGAGACCCAGTTGCGTGGCAGTGATCTTTTGCAGGCTCCCAAAGAGAACATTTGAAGAAGTATCTGATCCGGTTAACGCTACCCCGAGCCAGCCCAACATCGTGCCAAAGAATGGATAAAGCCAACCCGTCTTTGCAAAGGCGAGACCAAGCGTGGCATCCATTCCTGAATAACGAGTCGTAAATCCAATCGCCATCATCGCGGCTATCGTTAAAAGCGAATAGCGCACCAGCTTGAGCGTCTGCCAATAAACTTTGAGAAGTCCGCGAATCGAATAGCCCATCGCTAAGCCGGCGATGATTGAGGCGAGCAAAATACCGCTGCCCGAAGCTGATAAGAAATTGAAGTTGAATACGGCATTTTCGGCCGCGGGCTTGGCCACCACCGGGGGCACGCGCAGGACTAGCTTGTCGAGACCGGGAATCGGAATCTTCGGCGCCGCTATTCCATCGAGGAAGCCTTTTGTTTGTGGCAAACCCCAAACGAAGACGACGACGCTCAGAATTATCCAGGGCAGCCAGGCGCGGAACATTTCGGATCTTGAATTGCGAGTGGTGTCAGAAGCCCGCACGTTAGCAAGGGCCTCCGTCGAAAGAGCCCTCCCTGACGGTCGGGCTTCTGACACTTTCTCTGCCGTAAGATCAACCCGGTCGCTAGCGACTCTGTCCTCGATCTTTACCTCCGACTCCTCAATCACCTCCCCTGGAAAGCGCCAGATGTGTTTTGGTTGCCAGAACCTCAGGAACGTCGCCAGCGCGGCGATTGAAACGATCGCGGCGACGACATCAACCAACCAGGGGCCATGAAAGTTGGACACCAGGAACTGCGGGACTGCGAAGCACACGCCCGCGACCAGAACCGCGGGCCAGATTTCCAGCATGCCGCGGAAACCAGCGAACGCCCAGATCAACCAGAACGGAACGATCATTGAAAAGAACGGCAACTGGCGTCCGACCATCGCGCTTAGTTGTTTGAGGTCAAGTCCCGTCACGCCCTGAAGGCCTATTAAAGGCGCGCCCAAAGCTCCAAACGCCACCGGCGCGGTGTTGGCAATCAAGGACAGGCCCGAAGCTGACAACGGAGTGAATCCCAGCCCGATCAGAATCGCGCCGGTTACCGCGACCGGCGTGCCGAACCCGCAAGCGCCTTCGATGAAAGCTCCGAAACTAAATGCGACCAAGAGCAATTGCAGCCGCCGGTCTTCAGTTAGTCCCGTTATGCTGTGACGCAGGCGCGCGAAGAGTCCGCACTCGTTCGTCAATTGGTAAAGGAAGATTACGTTCAGCACGATCCAGCCAATGGGAAACAGTCCGTAGGCGGCGCCATATCCGGCGCTCGCGAAAATCATTCCCACAGGCATGCGAAAGATCGTAATCGCAACTATCAAAGAAGCGCCCAGGCCGAGCATGGCGGCGTAATGTGCTTTGATGCGAAAGACTCCGAGGCTTCCGAGGAGGACCAGGATCGGGAGCGCCGCTACTGCGGTCGAGAGCACGACGTTGCCCAGCGGATCGTAAATTTGCGACCAGGTCATAGGCGGAGACAAATTACTCTGCGAAAAGGTCGGGCGTATTTATCACGGTGTGGAAATTCCGCCAATGAATTCCCGCCGCAAATCTTCAAACGCAAAGGTACGCAAAGAATTTCGCCGAGGGACGCAGAGGAAAAACCTTTGCGTTCCTTTGCGAGAACCTCTGCGGCCTTTGCGTTAAATCCCCAAGGTTCATGGTCACTCAAGCCGCGTCGGAAATCACATTCACTTCCGCGGTCTCCAGCTGTGTAACGACTTCGATCTTTGCCGACTCGCCGCGAATGACGACGCGCCGATCAGAGTTCGAGGCAAAGAACTCGACTTTAGCTATCAAACACTCCACGGGCGCGGCCGTGAAACGCTTCAAACCGCCGGCATCGCGGCCCTCGCTGAATAAAAGTTGCGCATCAAAGACCAGCTCGGTCTTGTCCGCACTGGTTAAATCGTCGGCATCCAATTCTGAAAGCGCCACGCCCTCTGGCAATAGATTCATTTCGCCGTCTAGATAAATCGTCCAGAGGAACCCGATATCCAGCAGCAAATGCGCCGCTTCGCCCGCGATGAACCAGCCGAGCACAGTCGCCCCCAAGACGTGCGCGATGACGTGATCCTGATGTTTCGTGGTTTCGGTTTCGGTCCAATCTGATGAGTTGTGATCCATGTTGTTGACGCTTAAGTCTTTCTTACTCCCTCTCCTTTTGGGAGAGGGTTGGGTGAGGGCTTGAGGGTGAATCTTACTTTAGCTCGAACTGTCCTAGCTAAAAACGATGATAACAAGAAAATATTTTACCGCTACGCTTCGCACCCTCATCCCCGACCCTCCTCCCAGAGGGAGAAGGGAGTCAATTAAATTTACCTACTGCCTTACTTCACTTCATACCTGCGCAGGTTCTTCGCCGCCCCGAGCGCGATTATCGCCGCAATCAAACACGCCGCGCCACCGGTCACGACTGACAGTGGTGCGCCAAACAACTGCGCCACCGTGCCGGCTTCGACTTCGCCCAACTGCGGTCCTCCCATAAAGAAGATCATATTGATCGAAGTCATCCTCCCGCGCAGCTTATTCGGCGTGACGAGCTGGCGAATCGTCTGGCGCAAGATGGTGCTGACTGTGTCTGCGGCTCCGCCTATCGCCAGCATCAGCAACGAAAACCAAAACACTCTTGAAAACCCGAACGCGATAGTCGCCGCGCCAAAAACCCCCACCGAGACGATTACCAGCAGTCCCTGTCTTTTCAGTGTTCCCAGTCGCGCCATCAACAGACCGGTGATTACTGCTCCACCCGCCGGCGCGGCGGCCAGAAATCCGTAGCCCTGTGCTCCCACTCTTAAAATGTCTTTGGCAAAGATCGGCAGCAACTGATTCGCCGAAGCGAAAAACGTCGCCACAAAATCCAGCGTCATTGTCTGCACGATTATCGGCGTGCGCCAGACAAAACGCAGACCCTCGAGCAGAGATTCAAAACTGATGCGCGCCGGCTGGTTCTCATCCTTCTCTGGCCGTCCGCTGGTGCGCATGAGCGCGAGGCCCAGGATCACCGCTACGAAAGAAACGGCATTGAGCGTGTAGACCAAAGCCGGTCCGTGACTCGCCAGCACGAAACCGGCCAGCGGCGGCCCGACGATCATTCCGACCTGAAACATCAGCATACTGAGACTGACGGCGTTCGGAAAATCTTTCAGGGGCACCAGCGTCGGCATCAACGCCTGACGCGCTGGAGTGTCGAACGCCCAGGTTCCTGACGCGATCGCCGTCAGCAGAAAGATGGGCCAGATGTGCAGCAATCCGCGGAACGTCACCAGCGCCAAAGTCGCGCTGCACAGGAGCATCACCGACTGAGTAGCCATCATTAACCGTCGGCGATCGACCACGTCGGCGACCACTCCGCCCACCAGCGAACATAGGATTATCGGAACAGCTCGGCAGGCGCCCACCAATCCTAATGCCAGCGCGGAACGCGTGATTAAATAGACATGCCAGTTGATCGCGGCCAACTGCATTTGTGATCCAGTGACCGAAACGATCTGGCCCATCCACAAGAGACGGAAATCGCGATGACGAAGTGATGCAAATGCTCTCTGACGATCGGTTTCATCCGTCATCGGCGACAGCGTCGAAGGACCGGGGTTAGCCACGCTCACTAGTTATACCTGATCGATCCAATGAAAAGAAAAGTGGGTAGTGTCCTAAAGTTGTGTTGCCATGATCCTGGGCTGGAAGCTGCTTAGGTATCTGCATCCTGTGGATGCGATGAAGGGTTCAAGTGCGGGAACGTAAGCGACGCACTAGCCCGACCGTAAGGGAGGGCTCATCTCTTCGGGCGAGCGGCGTGAGCCCTCCCTCACGGTCGGGCTAGTGCCCTTCATCCCTGCACTGCGTGCATTTCTAGAACCGTCGGCGCGTTGAAGACTTGCGGAGGACTGAGCGGCGACGGCTCCATTCTTCTTCGCTCGCCACTCACCGACCCCATCCCTCACCAGTTTGAAGATTGATCGGCGGTTTTCAACTACCAATTTCAACCACGCGCGTTTGGTCATCTGCGGAAAGTAGATGCCACGGAAGAACAGTCGCATCGCAAAATGCATCACCCGAATTTTCATCGGTTTGTCGGCGATCGAATCGAGGGCCGACGCATTCCGCTCCGGACTGTACGACTCAGTCCAGGCCTTTTCAAGCTCTGCCTGCGTCTGCGGAATCGTCATCTTTAGAGGCGTATTGGCCATCTGGTATGGGGCGAACTCCAGCCAGTGCTTTGGCCGCGTCAGGCGGCCCGCCTTCAGCAAACGATCGTAGAGCGGCGTAGCCGGGAACGGCGTAAGCTGGCCAAAGACCGGTAAGCCCGGCGGCCAGGTGGAAATCTGCTCGAGCGTGCGATCGGCAACACCCGGCGTGTCGTTGTCCAAACCAACGATGAAAGAAGTGATCGCGTAAATGTCGCGCTTGGCGAGGCGATCCAAAACCGCCGCATACTCAACCGGCTTATTAAAGCTCTTGTTGACGTCGGCCAGGTTGACCGGGTCGATCGATTCCATGCCGATGAAAATCCACTTACCACCTGAGGCCTCGATCAGGTCCACGAGTTCTTCATCACGCAGCAGGTTGGCGCTGATTTGGGCTATCCAGGGAAGCTGCGCCCCCGCGTCGATGATGTCTCGCAAGAGCGACTTGGTGCGCTTGATGTTAATGGCAAAGTTGTCGTCGATAAAAAAGACAATAACCTGACGTCGATTCTTGCGCGCGTGCTTCTTTAGCCTCCAGAGCTCATTCACCACGCTCTCGTTGGTGCGAAACCTGATCGAGTCGCCAAAGAACCCGGTCACGGTGCAGAACTCACATCCATAAGGACACCCGCGACCTGATTCGATCGGAATCAGGTGGACAGACTGCCAACCGTTGGCATGTCGTTCCAACAGAGGTCGCACCACCTTCGGAACCATATTGAACTGTTCCAGGTCGAGCTTCTCCCAGGGGATCGATGGATACGGTTGCAAACTGGGCTTGCGTTCTTTGCCGGTTTCGTCGACGGGCGTGTAAATCTCTTTCAGCTCACCGCGCACGGCATCGGCGACGATCTGCGGCCAGGTTTCATCTGCTTCACCAAGCGCGATTGCATCCGCATGTCGAGGGCCCCCATCTCGACCAAGGGCCTCATCGGGTACTTCAGTAACGTGAGGTCCGCCCATTACGACCGGGACGCCGGCCGCACGAATGGCATCAGCCATGCGGTATGCTCGAGCCACCATTCTGGTCATCGCGCCAATTCCCACGAGGCCGATCTTCTGTTCACGTATGAAACTGACCAACTGCTGCTCGTTCATCGGCCGGGCATTGCCGTCTATCAGCAGCACCTCATGTTCTGGCGGAGTGAGTGACTGAAGCAAAAACATCCACAAATGGGGCATGAAATTGCGAGTCACGCCGTTGTCCGGATTGTAGAGAAGAATCTTCATTGGCTCATTGACGAAGCATTGACCGCTCTACAAAGGGGACTCTGCGAACGGTGAGCTTCATTTCCCAAAATGTGAACCGGACAGCTTAAAAGAAGGTCGCAAACTCTTTGTGTGCGGTAAGACACATAGTAGTATATAATTCGCTTCCGGTACGTTTCGTGGGTCTGGCCTGTACGGTCGGCTCATTATGTCACAAGTTTCATCGCCCTACGTCACAAGTTTCATCGCCCTCGCAGAAAAGCGGTAGAACTTAGAAAGGAAGATCCTCAGACCATGTTGCAAGAACCTGCTCATATGACTGGAAACCATTTGCTCGCGGCTCTGCCGAATGAACCCTATGAACGCCTGCGGTCCGACCTCGAACCGATGACTTTCGCGTTAGGCGAGGTGGTTTACGAATCTGGTGGACCGATGCCCTATGTTTATTTTCCGACGACGTCTCATGTCTCTCTGTTGTACACGATGATTGACGGATCGACGGCCGAAATGGGCCTGGTGGGCAACGAAGGCGTGGTCGGCATCGCCCTGTTCATGGGTGGCGAAACGACCCCGAACCGCGCGATGGTACAAGGCGCCGGCGCTGCCTTCCGAATGAAGGCAAAGTCAATGCTCGATGAATTCAAGCGTGGCGGCGAATTCCAGCATCTGATGCTCCGCTACACGCAGGCGCTGATCACTCAAATATCCCAGACAGCCGTATGCAATCGACTGCATTCAGTCGAACAGCGGCTCTGCCGCTGGCTACTAATGACTCACGACCGCGCCGACTCGGACCAGTTGGACATGACGCACGAATTCATCTCTAACATGTTGGGAGTACGCCGGGAGGGCGTCACCGTAGCAGCTCAACGACTGCAAGAGGCAGGAATGATCAAGTACGTACGTGGCCACATCAACATCCTCGACCGAAAACAGCTGTTGGCCCGCGTATGCGAATGTTATCAGGTGGTCAATGCGGAACATGAAAGGTTGCTGGGTTAGAAGTGATTACCTGTCGAGATGTACGTTGGCGCACGGACACGAGCCTGTTAACGTGCTATATTCTTTTCGCTGGTTCTTAGAATCTGCATCTAATCGACATCAGGACCGAGTCTGGAACACAAACTTCTCCTTATGCCGTTCGTTAGTTCCAATTTGCGGTTTTCCTGAGGAGAGTAGCTGATGTCACCGAATCCTAAGCAAACACCACATCTCTAGCGATTCCTCTGTCATCGTCTCGCCTTTCTTCCGACTATTAACGTAGAAAAACCAGGAGTGTAAATGTACAAAGCAGGAACGACTACGGATCTCAAGACTTCCAATAATAAGGGAATTAATTGGCACACGGCCACGTTCATGGCGCTGTTTCATATCGGCGCGGTGGCCGCGCTATTCATGTTCAGTTGGCAGGCGCTGGTGGCGGCGATCGTGCTCTGGTGGATTTCGGCGAGTTTGGGAGTCGGGATGGGCTTTCACCGCCTGTTGACGCATCGTGGCTATAAGACACCAAAGTTGGTGGAGTATTTCATCACTGTCTGTGGCTTGCTCGCCCTGGAGGGCGGCGCCATTAACTGGGTGGTGACGCACCGCATACATCATGCCCATACAGATGGCCCTGGCGATCCACATACACCGCGCGACGGTGGCTGGTGGGCGCACATCGGATGGATGCTAAAAGGCACCGCGCAATCGCATGGCCGGGAAACTATGGAGCGCTATGCCCCGGATATGATGAAAGACAGATTTCACGTACTGGCTAATAACTATTATTGGGTGCCGATCATCTTCCTCGGCATTGGGCTGCTGGCACTGGGCGGTTGGTCGTTCGTGCTGTGGGCCGTGTTTTTCCGGATCACCTTTAACTTTCACTCAACCTGGTTAGTAAACTCAGCCACACACATGTGGGGCCGGCGCCGCTTTGCCACCCGCGATGACTCGACCAACAATTGGTGGGTCGCGCTCCTGACGTTTGGCGAAGGTTGGCACAACAACCACCATGCGTATCCGACGGCAGCCCGTCATGGTCTGGCGTGGTACGAGATCGATCTCAACTGGTGGGGCATTCGCACGCTGCAATTCCTGCGACTGGCTAGTGGTGTAAAGCTGGTTCGCCTGGCTGAAGTGACCGCGACCTGACAACAGTTCTTTACTACCCGGACTATTAGAATCCACTCTGACCCTCCCGCCGCAGACTATGTGCGTTTGCGCACCGACTCTTACGGCACCCGTGTGCTATAGCCTAAGGAAGAAAAGGTCTATGAATGCCAAAAGCGTCCTCACCTCAAGCTTCGACTGCGAATCGGTTACTCGCTGCCTTACCCGCAAAGGAATACGAGCGACTTCTACCTGAGTTAGAGCCGGCCACTCTGGCGTTTGCTCAAATCATCTACGCGCCAGGCGATACCATACGGCATGTCTACTTTCCCAATGACTCCATAGTGAGCTTGCTGGCCGCCGAGGACCACCACTCTTCCCTCGAGGTTGGCATGATCGGCAACGAAGGGATGACGGGCATTTCTGTCTTCATGGGCGTGAAAACGTCCCGCACGCTCGCCCTGGTGCAGGGAGCGGGAACCGCAGTGAGAATGAAGGCCGCGACGCTGAGCAAGGAATCTGAGCATGCCGGTCCCTTTCACCGTCTCTTACTGCGCTACACTAATTCTCTCTTGACGCAAATGTCTCTGTCGTCAGCCTGCAATCGATTCCATGCAACCGACGCCCGCCTCGCTCGCTGGCTGCTCATGACACAAGATCGAATCGGCGCCGATGAGTTTCGACTGACTCAGGACTTCATGTCGAACATGCTGGGCGTGCGGCGCGAAGGCGTTAACAAGGTCGCAGGCGAGCTGCAAAGAGAAAAGCTAGTCAAGTATAGTCGTGGCCATATGGAGATTCTGAATCGCGCGGGCCTGGAAAAAGTCTCATGCACCTGCTATGGGATTATTAAAGAGGATAGCGACAGGTCCCTGAATGGGGGCTGAGCCAGCTTAGGTAAGTAGGCACCGATCATTTCCCATTCGTCATTTTTCATTTTTCATTGATCGAATAAGTTTAGAGTACCAACTTTAGTTGGGTCTTGGTCTTCGCCAGGAACCCGACTGAAGTCGGTACTCTTAACGCTTGTCTGAAACGGTCAAATGGAAAATGATCCAGGGACAGTCGCTACTTACTCTTGGTTCCCGTAAGTTCCTTATACATGTCTTCAACATTGGGAGTCGCGAAGTTCTGAAAGGCGAAGCCCTTATACTTTTCCGGCAGTTTCATCTGCTGCTTCGCTTGCTCAACGGTTAACCCAGCGGCAATTCCCTGCTTCACTCGCCCCCTAAGATCATCCAGATAATCTCTGAAATCCTTGATATCCGAAGCCTCGGCAACATTGCCGTGTCCAGGGACAAATTTTGCCGCCGGGTGTTGAGTCAGAATCTTATCGAGAGTCGGAATCCAGTCAGACACGGTAGCATCGACCAGGTTGGGCAGCGTCTTTGACCAACCCAAATCACCAGTAAATACCACATTCGCGTCGGGCACATACGCAAAGACATCACCGCCCGTATGACCCGCCAAAGTCGACAACACGACTTCGCGTTTGCCCAGATGCAGATGCACGACGCCAGCGCCAAAAGTCACCGTCGGATTCGTGAGCGTGATTGTCATCATCACATCGTACCGACGAATCTGCCGCTCGAGTTGCGACCGCTTGTCCTTCTGATCTTCGGGAGTTTCGCTCAATAATTTGACGGCATCCGCTCGCCGCTTCTGCAAATCTTCAGGGGCCGGCAGGAACCGCTTGTTCTTTGTCGTCTGCCATTGCGTTAGATTGTCGTGGGCGAAAATCGGCACCCCGCGAGCTATCAGGACTTGATTGCCGCCCGTGTGATCAAGATGGTAATGACTGTTGACTGCAAACTTCACCGGAAGTTTTGTCAGCGCCTGAATCTCGGCGATGAGCTCTTCGACTGCAACAGGCGTGTAGAACGTGTCAAAGATCAGCACGCCGTCATCGCCGATGACAAAGCCGGCATTGCCTGAGGCCAAACCGCCGGGCTTGGCGACTGCCGCGTAGACGCCGTCCGCGACTTTGATTAGTTCAAAGTCGTCTACGGCTTTCGGCGCACTGCTAACTTTCTTAGGTAAGAACGATCCGGTCGCGATCATCAGGATAATCGCGACCAGGGCAAGCGTCAGGCTTCTTTTCATTTCAGTCTCCGCCAGGACCTAGAGCTTTGCGAGTATCGCCTTCCAACGAATCCACGCATCGTCGCGCGCTTTGCGATTTGCACTACGAGCAGCCAGCGCTTTCTGATAGTCGTCCGCCGCCTTCTTGTCGGCGGCTTCGTCGTCTTTGGCGACGGAAGCCCTCACTGGCTCGGGCGCATTCGGCTCGCCGGCCCGCATGAATCCATGCCCGGCGCCTGCATAGATCACAGGATCGTAAGTCTTCTTCAACTCCTTCATAGCATCCGTTGCCGGCGGAATCGTGGCGTCAACCCGCATATCGTTTTCCGCGTAGAAGCCGTAGACGGGAGCGCCGATGCGCCCGAGCGCAGCCTTATCAATTGCGAAGGGCTGACCCTGGGCGTTGGTTTGCGGCGGAGTTCCGTAAAAAACGAAGGCTGCCTTGAGGCTGGGCCGGTTGGTGGCAAAGTTGAAAGTTTGAGAACCGCCCCAGCAAAATCCGGCGACGACGACGTTGCCGTTCGCTCCCGGCAGTTTCGAAACATAATCAGCGACGGCGTTCAGGTCAGTCTTTAGCTGGTCCGGCGGCAAGGCGCCAATTGCCTGTCGCACCGCGTTACTGTCGAAGTCACTGGTGCCGCCGCCCTTTGGTCCCATCCCAGAGAGCAGATCGGGCGCGATCGCAATGTAACCGGCTTCGGCCAACTCGTCGGTGAGTTGCTGAACCCAATCGCTCATCCCAAAAATCTCGTGAATAACCACGACTGCCGTGGCCTTCTTCTTTACTTCAGGATAGACGACGAAGCTGTTGACCTCGCGATTGCCGTTCTTGACCTTCACCCATTCCTGATGCCGGGGCGACTTTGCCAGACGCTGCTTGGCCCAGTCTTGAATTGCTTCCGGGTTGACGGAATCCGCCGTCCCCACCGTGTGGTTGTGAGCGCTCATGTCCTGCGCTGCGATCGCACTTACAAACACAGCGACAGCTATCGCCGCGAATCCCACGCTTAGGATTGCTCTACCAACTCGATCGCACTTAATGCTTCGTCTCTTCATCGGTGCCCCTCCATCAGAAAAAGGAATTCCCATTTCAGCTCGTGATCTTCGATTTTAGGGTTACAGTAAATATCACAAGCCGAGCCTTTTAGGCGAGTCGCGATTGGTGGTGCCGGCAGGCGCTAATAGAAAGGCGATGCCGCTGAACTTCAATCAGCGACACCGCCTGCGATTAATCATTCGAGAAGCGGAGGACGGACCTCGAAGTCAGTTTTGCTCAATTACCAGGGAAACGGAAAGCGACCGTAGTTGCCGTTGGTTCTACGATTGCGATTGTTGCCGCCGTTTCGCCGGTAACCATCGGAGTAGCCCCGAAGGAAACCATCGCGATAGGCTTGCTGGTTCTGATAGCCGCCATAGTAACCGCCAGAGTCGCCGTGGCCGTTCCGGTAAAAGTGAGACCTTTGCGGATCGTAGTTCTGTCCCCTTTGGGCGTCGCTCGAGCCAGTGTACAGACCGTCCTGGTAACCCTGGTTTATGGCAACTTGACTAGTGTTGCCGTAACCCCCGTAGCCACCGTAACCGCCGTTGTTACCATAACCACCGTTGCGACTATAGCGATCATCGCGATTTCGGCTGTAGTCGCGGTTCCGATCGTTATCACGATCACGATCACGCCGGTAATCTCGATCGCGGTCGCGACGATTCTGATTGTTTCGATCCTGACGATCCTGGTCGCGGTCCCACGGTCGTTGTGCCTGGGCCGCCGTGCTCGCCGCCAGTCCCACGCCTAAAAGGAAGGACAATGCCAGCATGATTCTCCCGATCTTGTTCCTGAGATTGTCTGATTTCATAAGTAACCTCCGCCGCGCGGTTTGGCAATTGTCGTGCCGATTGAGCGATCATGGGGAGCCCTCGAGAACTTGCGATCTAATTGAACTCGATCTTTTCTGGCACGGCACGATATCGTATGCATCCAGCCGGATATGGTTCTGTGAAGAGGTATTTCAATCGAACCTCGACATGTCTCAAGCCTGGAAAAAGACAATGCCGTAACCCTGAGGTCACGGCATTGGGTGAAACAGTTTGGTTGAGATGGCTAGCGGTGGAACCTTCCGCCGATGAAATACCTTTGCCAGTTCTGATAGCCATCACGATAGCCCTGCAGGAAACCGTCGCGATAAGCTTGTTGGTAGATGCCCTGATTGCCATACACGGAGCTGTACCCGGAGTTCGCGCCCCAAAAGTGAGAGCGGCTGGGATCGTAGGGTTGTCCGCGGCGTGCATCATTTGAGCCGGTGAATAAACCGTCATCATAGCCTTGCTGGTATCCGTAGCGGCTGTAGGCATAGTTCTCATAGTTGCTGGATTCGTACGGAACTGTGCCGTCGTAGATGGTGTAACGGTGGCGATTGCCAGAGCGATCCCGGTCGTGATGCTTGTCCCGGTCCTTGTCTTTGTCCTTGTCGCGATCACGATCCCTATCTCGGTCCCGATCCTTGTCGCGGTCTTTATCCTTGTCCTTGTCGCGGTCTTTGTCGCGGTCGCCAAACCGACTCTTGTCACGGTCGCGGTCCTTATCTTTGTCTCTATCTTTGTCTTTGTCCTTGGTCCGATCCGTATTGCGATCGGTATCCCGGTCCAGATCGCGACCATCCCTCGTCTTGTTGGCAGTGCGGTCCCCGTTCCCTATTACGGTGCCGGACGACGAATTGTCAGCCGGGGCGCGATCGCGACGGTTCTCGCTGCTATCGCCGTTCGCGTTGCGCCGGCTCTGTCCGGAACTGCTGTCGCTGGATCTCCGGTTTTCACCACCGCCGCGTCCACTATCGTCGCGTCTGTTGCGACTTGAATTGTCGCTGCTGTTGTCCCTGCGATTGCCGCTGTCGTTACTTCGACTGCTGCTGCCGCCGTCATTGCTTCGACTTGGTTCGCTACTCCGCGGCGCCTCACTCGGCGCACTCGGAGCGCTGGGTGCGCTCGGCGCGCTGGGCGGAGGACTTTCAGTTCTGGGGCTCTCAGGGCTTGGCCTTCGATCTTCCTGCGCGTTTGAAACTGTTGCGGCCGACGCACCGATCAGAAGCGTCGCCGCCAGAGTCCAGATACCAAGCCTGATTCTGGTAAAGTTCGATTTCATTTGGCTACCTCCTAATGCGCCGCTTCAGCAACGGGCTTCGCAGTAGCGGCTGGACAAAAACAGGAGCGAGTACTTGCGTGGATTATACGCCTTCCAATTGACACGCCCTAACCATTTTGGTCTGCGCGCCAGAATTTACGCGCCTCGTTAATATTCCGTTTAGATTTCGCTGGTCCGACGCGCTGGGTCGCGATCGAGTATGTTGGTCGTCCGGTCGGTCACACTTGCCGGCGCTGATCGGGGCATGGCGATCGTCACCTCGGCCGGGTACTTAGCGGTTTCGATGGGCGGATCAATTCTCAATGGCTGCTGCTCGGGAAGTTCAGCCGGGCGTGCCGATCCGGGTCGGATAGAAAGCCCCGCCAGAATATGGCCCACGCCAGATAGCATCGGAATTAATCCCAGCAGCCAGATCACATGCACGACCGGATCGATCTCAAAAGGGGTTTTGGCGATCACATCGGGCGGCAACTTGAGCACCAGGGCTTGCGCGAGGAAATAGAGAAAGATAGTCAATCCGCCGCCCCAGAAAAACTTGATCGCTCCTCTGGTTAGATAGCGTTCACGTCGCTGCTCGGGAGTCTTCTTCCTGGATTCGGGCCACCAGGTCTTGCTCCGATTCTGGTCATGGCCGCTGCTCACAATTTCCTTATTCATCCGGTCGAGCGCTCGCGACACTTCGTCGGTGACTCTCTCCACCTTGAGGTTCTTCACCATCTCTTTGATTTTGGCGGGGACGCCGTCAGAGCGGGCGATCGCTTCACTGAGCGTGACGGCCTTGCCAATCACTTTGAGATTGGCGCCGCAGGACCGGCAAAAATGAAGATCCGCGGAAGATTCAGTTCCGCATTGGGGACAGAACATATGTCTCACCATCGCGATAGCATTATCCTGCGATTCCTTCAGCGAGCAAAGCTAAACCCCAAGTACGCTGAGTGGCGGAGAGTTGTTCAGAGAAATTGAGGAAGAACAAGCGGGCGATGCCGGATTGAAGTTCAAGCGCTGGCTTGCCCCTGGACTCAGCAACCCAAGGTTAACTACACCGTTCAGGGTTTCGTGAAGTCTTTACCGTTTGCCGGCGCTCAGGCCCCGGTATACATGTCGTTCAGTTTGCGAAAGTGGTAACCCATCACCGCTAAACGAAGAAACTCTGCGAGGCGATCGCGATGCTTGACGGCTGCCCGAACGAAGTAGCGCCAGAATTCTCTGCGGTCACTATCGAGTACGCCCAGCTTCAAGGTGATACGTGTAAACGCCGCGGCGCCCCTCAGGAGGCCCATAGTGTTTTTCTCGGCCCATTCCTGCGGAGTTCGCTTAAGGGAATCGAGGGTCCGGCGATAATACTCGCTGGATTTGTAGATCGTGCACATGATCGATTGATACCCGGCAATCAACCGCGCCGGATCCATCTTCGGCACAAAGTTCAACTGGCAATTAGTATTCTCGCCCGAGCTTTCGCCAAGCAGGCGTCCCTCATGCGCCAGCCGCCGCCAGAGTTGAGTATCAGGCAGCGCCGTGAGAATCCCCACCATTGCCAAAGGAATCGCGCTCTCGCGAATGAATTTGATCTGGCGCTCAAAAATATCTTCCGGATCATTATCAAACCCTACGATAAAGCCGGCCATGACTTCCATCCCATAGCTCTGAATCCTTTTCACTGAGTCGAGGAGGTTACCGCGGTTCTGTGTCTTCTGAGCTTCCTTCAAACTTTCTTCCACTGGAGTCTCAATGCCGAGAAACACACGTCTGAAACCGGATTGCCTCATATTTTCTAAAAGCGGCTCATCATCAGCCAAATTCACACTCGCTTCAGTGAGAAATGTAAATGGATAATCGTGCCGCTTCTGCCAATCAGCGATGTCCGGCAAAAGGCCCCTTACATTCTTTTTATTTCCAATGAAGTTATCGTCGACGATGAACACCGTGCCGCGCCAGCCATGCGCGTACAAGGCATCCAGTTCGGCCATCATCTGCGAGTTGCTCTTGGTGCGCGGCACCCGGCCGTAGATTTCAATGATGTCGCAGAACTCGCAGTTGAAAGGGCACCCGCGCGAGTACTGCACCGACATCGCGCTGTAGTGCTTCATGTTTGCGAGATAGAAGTCCGCCACTGGAGTCACCGCGAGCGGTGGCCGCTCAGCTGCCTCATAGATTCGTTTTGTGGTCCCACGCTCGAGGTCGTCGATAAACTGAGGTAGCGTCGTTTCCGCTTCGCCGACAAAAATGTGGTCCGCTTCCGGCAACGCTTCCACGGTGGTTGACACGTACGGGCCACCAATCACCACGCGTTTACCTCGCGCCTTGCATTGCCGCACCACCTGCTCCAAAGAATCCTTCTGCACGATCATCGCGCTGGCCATCACGATATCGGCCCATTCGATGTCCGACGATCGCAACTTGCGCACATTTAAATCAACCAGGCGCCGTTCCCACGTTCGCGGCAACAACGCCGACACCGTCAGCAGTCCCAGCGGCGGAAATGCGCATCGCTTGCCCTCGAACGGCAGTGCGTGACGGAAACTCCAATAAGTGTCGGGGAATTCTGGATTGATCAATAAGACCTTCATCGCCTCTCCTTTGAGCAACCGCGCCAGCGACTAACGGGTCAACCAGCTTTCGGAAACCCGACAATCTTGCGACTCGACTTATTTCTATTCTTTGACCCACTCACGCGGGTCCCTTTTGTTGTTCCCTCTGCACAGAAAGCAGTCTACATTTTCTTACTTTTTTTCGCTCGGCCGAGCGTCAGCACGTCACCGGGTTCGCACTTGAGCGCTTTACAGATTCTCTCCAGGGTATTGAATGTAATTCCCTGGGCTTTATCTTTCTTCAACCGCCAGAGGGTGGTATGACTCACGCCGGTTTCTTTGGCCAACCAATAAAAGGTCCGCTGGTGCTGCTTCAGTAGCTCGTCGATGCGAATTCTAATCATGGCAACGTCGCCCTCCCTGGCATACGCGCTATTTATCATGCCTGATAGATATATGTCTCGTAGAATATATTGCATTCTTGACATATATACCAGCCTGCTATAGCCTTGCTTGCAGATTGAGTCCAGCTAACTCTCTCCTCAGTTCCTCTGGAATCATCCAGACTACCTGAATCAATTCGATGAACAGTGTCTATGCAATGCAACGCGCCAATGGCGATTGGTTCGCTCTTGATCAGAGCGAAGGCTTTCGCGTGCCGATCTTTTCAAGCAATCGAGAGGCGATGCAGGCGCGGGCCTTCAACGTAGAAATGCTGGTTTTCAAACCAGTACCCCTCGACGAACGCGCGCTCGAGAATCTCGCCCCGACGAACGGCCAACCTCCCGCGCATTTTTGGCTGGTCAGCGACGCATGTCCTAATATGAAACGCGGCGTGGCGATGAACCACTCAGAACTGGCGCAGATGGTTCGCGGCGAGACTCTCAAGGAAACTCAAGTGCCATGATAGTTTGTGAATTCTGCATCCACTACCGGCAAGATGGCAAATGCCTGCTCGGGCTCAACATTCCGAAAGGAATGAGCTGCCGCGAATTTGGCCCCGGCTTGGAAAAGTTCTGCTCCAACCCAAACGATTTTGTTAGTCCCAGCCAAATCATTCAGATGGCCACGTTTTTTGGATTCAAAAAAGCTGAGCTGAAAAAGATCAAGCTCATGGCGGAAGCCGCCGAGACCTCACGCATAGCAGAGAAGGAAAACGCCGCGTCTTACAACGCGGCATCCTCGCTCTAAAGTCACCTTCGCAGTTGCTCATTCCCTAGGATCGATAGCCGGTCAGCATACTCGTGTACGAACCCGGATCGATAGACCTCGCAAAAATCGCCGAAACCGGCCTGCAAGATCCGGGGCACGACGCGTGGAACGATAAATGACAGTCGTTAACCCCGCTCGCTGATCAGGCGCAGGTTCTAAATCTTGCAGCCGTCAGCAGCCAATCGCAAAGAGCAAATGGCTAGTAGTTCCGGCGACGTCGATGCCGATTGCGAAGTTTGTACGTATACAACGCACCGGTACCGGCGCCGGCAGCCGCACCTATCGCTGCGCCTTTACCTTTACCGGCGATCGCGCCGATGCCTGCGCCCGCGGCCGTCGTCCCCGCCACCGTCAGCTTGTCACGGTGCTTTTGCCAAAAGGTTCGGCTATGACGGCGATGTCGCCGGACGGTCTGGGACGAAACCGGCCCCGCCGCAAATGCCAATATCAAAGTTACCAGTAGGCTTGATAGGACTCTTTTCATACTTCTCCTGTTCTGAATTAAGGCAAGGCCACGCCCGGGCAACCATGCGCTCGTTGGTTTTCCAAAGCAAATCTCGATAACGCCTTTTCTCCAGTGCACCTCTTGTGCCACCCACGCGCTGGACACACATATATTTCGCGTGTAGTATATATGCCTCATACACACTATTTGCCGCAGGTGATAGATAACAGCGCCCGAGGAGGGTGCGCCTTATTATTGAAATTCAAGTCGATCAAATACTGTTACAGCAAGGCCGAACATTTTATTGGTTGGCAAAACAGACGGGCATCAGCCACACAACCCTGTGGAGAATAAAGAAGGGCAGGACTCTCGGGATTAACTTTGAGACCCTGGAGAAGATGTGCCGCGTGCTTGAGTGCCAGCCCGGCGACATCCTCTCGCTGTCAAGCAATAACAAAACCGCTCTGAGCCGTAAGACCGAAAGAAAGCAAAAACGATGAGCAGCAAAGAAAAAGCGTTTACGTTTAGATTCCTCGAGGCTGAAACCAACGTTCTACTGGAGCTGACCAACGCGACTGATCGCACGCTGAAATGCGTCGAGGTGCTAACCGTCTTTCTGAAAGATGAAGTGACTCCCGGCGGCGGCCCCTCGCAAGCTCACATTCGATTTGACGGCATCGAGCGTATCCTGCCTACCGAGAAGTCCATCATGTCTCACCGCACTTGGATTAACGGCAAACCGGCCAACAGTGAGCGGGATCTTTTGGGACGGCTCCAGGTGATTACCGGCACAGTCCATCCTTATGTCCTGGACATCTCATGGCAGGACACGGACGGGAAAACGCGTTTTCAACGAATCCCGGTCGGGCATTGATCCGAGCTGCGGTTTTTGGTGCGACTCCGGACGAGAGATCGTACGAAGTCGCGACGGATTACACCTTCTTCACAAACTTCAGCGCCACCCCGTTCATGCAGTAGCGCAAGCCGGTCGGCTTTGGCCCATCATCGAAGACATGGCCCGAATGCGCATCGCATCTCGCGCACAACACCTCAGTCCGGGTCATCCCCAAACTGTTATCAGTCTCTTCCCGCACATTCTGTTTCTTAATCGGCGCCCAGAAACTGGGCCAACCGGTGCCGGAATCAAACTTGGTGGTCGAGCTAAAGAGCGGCAGCTCACACGCGGCGCATTCAAACGTGCCTTTGTCGTGCATGTCATTCAGCGGGCTCGAGTAGGGAGCTTCAGTTCCCTTCTGTCGCATGATGTTATATTGCTCAGGCGTGAGTAGCTGTTTCCACTCTGCGTCCGTCTTGGTCACTTTTTCGATGCCCTTTGGTTTCGAGCTTTCGCCTTGCGCGCCCGGCAGCAACGACTCGGCGCCAGAAACCCTGGACAGCGCCGCGAATGCCCCGAGCACCAAAGAAGATGATAGAAAGTTACGTCGGTTCATATATGCCCTCTATGATATTGCTGATTGTCTCGCCTGCCAAATTACGCGCCTCGCAGGTGAATCGGATTCTTGAAGGTTCATCATTCGGAACTGGCTTCGATGCCTCGGTTGGCCTCCGCGACTCGAAACGGTTAGATTCACCATTCAATAGTCGGACGCTTACTGCATCAACGACGCCCCCGCGCCAACTGAAATTCCTGACATCGCTCTTTTGTCAGACAAAACCGCCAATCCGAAGGATGGCATCATCGTTGCTATGAGGTCACCAGAGTTAAAACGAAACTGAAAAGAGTGAGTCGAGGAAAGAATATGAAAACACTGTCATGGTTAATCGCGGGGCTGCTCTTGCTGGGCCCGGCCCTGCAAACAGTAACCGCCCAACCCCAGAAAGATACTCAGAAAACCAATATCGAGAAGACTAAGATCCAGATTGCCAAGCTGGGCATCGGAGAAAAAGCCCGGGCGACGGTTACAACTAAGGCGGGCGCGAAAACGAAGGGCTATATCTACAGTGCCGGCGATGACGATTTCGTAATGCGAGATCGAAAGACCAACGCTTCCACCACCATCCGTTACGAAGACGTGGCCAAGGTTGACGGCAACCGCGGGCATTCGGTGATGAGGAACGTTCTGATTGCCGTAGGAATCGGCGCCGCCGTCACGCTCACCGCGGTGTACCTGGCGATCCTACGCAATGAACGATAAGGGCGGGAACGGTTTTTTCCGTTGATGGTTAAGCCGGATCCCTTTCGAAAGCTCCAATCACCCTTGTTCTTGTTCCCCTCTCCTTTTGGGAGAGGGGCTAGGGGTGAGGGTGCGAAGCTTAGCGAAAGGATTTTATGATTCACCCGTCGTGTCTACCCATACACAACCTGATGTCAAAATAGCAGTTCGCTTAAACCCTCACCCCAACCCTCTCCCAAAAAGGGAGAGGGAGGAAGAGCTGAACTTTGAATAGCTCGGCCCTACCGCGCACTCCAAAAAAAAAGCCCCCGGCAATATTCCGCCGGGGGCCCTGTGAGAAGTTATAGCTTAGTGCTTAGTAGCGCGAGCCACCGTTGCCGCCGCCACCGCGATTTTCGCGGGGCTTGGCTTCGTTGACGGTCAGTGCGCGACCACCCAACTCCATACCGTTGAACTGCGAGATGGCGGCGGCGCCTTCTTCCTTGGTCTGCATTTCGACGAAGCCGAAGCCGCGTGAGCGACCCGTTTCGCGATCTTCAATCAAGGATACGCTTTCGACCGTGCCCGCTTTCGCGAACAGTGTCTGAATTTCCTCGCTTGAAGTTGTGAACGCGAGATTACCAACATAAAGTTTCGTAGACATAATTTTTTCTTACCTTTTCCCGTTATCGGGGGTTAACAGAAGCAGCATGCGGAACATGGTAGCTTCCCAATTTGCTAAAGGGACGATTGGGATTACATATCCATGCCGCCGGGCATTGCCCGTGGCTTGTCATCTTCCTGTAGCTCAGAAATAAGGGCCTCTGTCGTCAGCATTAAGCCGGCGATTGATGCGGCGTTTTGCAACGCGCATCGCGTGACTTTCGCGGGATCGATAATCCCCGCGGCCACCAGGTCCTCAAAAGTTTCAGTAGCGGCGTTGTAGCCAAAGTTGGCGTCTTTGCTGGCGCGCACCTTCTCTACAATGACTGCGCCTTCTTTGCCGGCGTTCTGAACAATCTGACGCAGCGGCTCTTCAAGCGCGCGCTTCACGATGTTCACGCCAATTTGCTCATCCGGATCGCCGTTGGTTTCATCCTCATTCTTCGCATCGAAGATTATGAACTTGTCCAGAGCCTTCGCCGCTCGAATCAGAGCGACGCCGCCGCCGGCCACAATTCCTTCTTCGACCGCCGCACGCGTCGCATTCATCGCGTCTTCAACGCGCGCTTTCTTCTCCTTCAATTCAGTTTCAGTAGCTGCGCCCACGCGAATCACAGCCACGCCGCCGACCAGCTTCGCGAGCCGCTCCTGCAGTTTCTCGCGATCATAGTCTGACGAGCTATCGTCAATCTGGGTCTTTAAGATCTTCACGCGCGCTTTCAGGTCGTCGGTGTTGCCGCCGCCGTCGATGATGATCGTGTTCTCTTTACTGATCGTCACCTTCTTGGCTTTTCCGAGGTCTTCAACTGTGACGTTCTCGAGTTTGATGCCGAGGTCTTCGCTGATGACTTTCGCTCCGGTCAGCACCGCGATGTCCTGGAGCATCTCCTTGCGTCGATCACCAAAGCCTGGCGCCTTGACCGCCGCTACGTTGATCGTGCCGCGCAGCTTGTTGACCACCAGAGTGGCCAGTGCTTCGCCTTCAACATCTTCGGCGATAATCAGAATCGGCTTGCCAATCTTAGCGACCTGCTCAAGAATCGGCAGCAAGTCTCTCATCGAAGCAATTTTCTTTTCGCTCAGCAGAATCAGCGGATTCGTGAGCACGGACTCCATCTTCTCGGCGTCGGTAACGAAGTAAGGCGACAGATAGCCGCGATCAAACTGCATCCCTTCGACAAATTCCAGGTCCGTTTCCATCGTCTTCGCGTCTTCGACGGTAATCACACCGTCTTTGCCGACCTTCTCCATCGCCTCAGCGATCAGCTCACCGATGGCGGCGTCGCCGTTGGCCGAAATCGTGCCGACCTGCGCAATCATGTCGCCTGCGACAGGCTTCGACATTTTCTTGATAGCCGCCGTCGCGCGCTCGACTGCTTTGTCGATGCCGCGTTTCAAGGCCATCGGGTTTGCACCCGCGGCGACTGTCTTCACGCCTTCGCGGTAAATCGCCTGCGCCAGCACCGTGGCGGTAGTTGTGCCATCTCCTGCAATGTCGCTGGTCTTCGAAGCTACTTCGCGCACCATCTGCGCGCCCATATTTTCCAGAGGGTCTTTGAGTTCAATCTCTTTCGCCACGGTCACCCCGTCTTTGGTGATCGTCGGACTGCCATACGTCTTTCCGAGCACGACGTTACGTCCCTTGGGACCGAGCGTAATCTTCACCGCGTCAGCCAACTGATTGACACCACGCAGAATTGCCGCACGAGACTCTTCACCATGAACTATTTGCTTTGCCATAATCTTTATCTTTTCTCCAAATCAAAACTGTTGTTAGAACTTTCGACCAATCCTTTTAGTTCGGTCGCGGCTAAGAGATGTCGCTAGCCTCGCGTTCCCAATGACAAATGAAAAATATCAAATGACAAATGGAAAATCCGTACGCGACTGCGCCAAAATCTCAAAGACTACTTGCCCTTCTTGCCACCAGCAGCCGCACCAGCGCGCGCAATGATTCCCAGAATCTCGTCCTCGCGCATGATCAGAAGGTCTTCACCATCGATCTTGATTTCCGAGCTGCTGTACTTGCCAAACAAAACGCGATCGCCCTGCTTAACATCCAGAGGCTGGCGCGTGCCGTCTTCCTTGTATTTGCCTTCGCCGGCGGCGATTACTTCGCCTTCCTGCGGTTTTTCTTTCGCACTATCGGGAATAATAATGCCGCCGCGAATCTGCTCGCCTTCGTCAATGCGCTTCACAATCACGCGGTCGTGTAATGGCGTTATATTGGTCTTCATAATCTGTCGATTGTCCTTAAATGAATTCCTGGAATTACCGGCGTTCGTTCTCTTAAGTTGGCCCTGACACTGGTCCCTAAGACTGTCTGGGTGAACTGATAAAAGAGAATACGACCTGGCTTTTCTAAGTGATTGAGCTGTGGATTATCAGGTGATCTGGATGATCCCAGAGGAGCTGAGAGCGGAGTAAGCTGGACTCGGTTCGACTCTCACCCTACGCTGTCGCCCGCTATATGTCAACCACAGGATATATCTTGCATCGGCAATAGGGGCGCAAACAGGAGCGCGGGCATCCTTGCCCGCCTGAGCGCGCAGCGCGAACGGGGCAGTAGCCCGACCGTCAGGGAGGGCTTCGAGTCAAAGCGCCAACGGTGCGAAATGTAATAGCCTGCGCGTCAGATTCCACCTCGCGATGACACCCTTGCCGTTCAGCTAACGATTCCCCCTGTCGGGGGTCGTAGAAGACTTTCACTCCCTAGTTAGAGCGGCCCCTGCCGGGCGCACAACGCAAAGGCCCTGAATAATCAGGGCCTTTTCTCGTTGGTGGCTGTAGCCGGCCGACCGCAACCCTCAGGATTACTTGGCCAAGAGGTTGCACGGAATTGCGTTGGGCGGGCCGTTTGACATTTCGGACCCGATCACGATCGGCTGGTCAGACGTGACCATGACAGAGGCCACCAGAGTGTTAAGGGCCGATCGTAGCCCCTGCCCCGTTTGATAGGGGAGGATCAACGTGTTATGGGACGCGACCAGTACCGTAGTGTTTCCGGTTTGACCAGGATAGGTAGCACTCGAACCCGGAATGGTGGCGCCCGCCAGATTCGTTCCGTCCTTGGCCAGGAAGTGGGTAGTGACATTAGCGTCTGTCCCACTGCCGTTGAAAATGTCGATTTCAGCAGTGCTATTGTTCCCGATGTCGTAATTCGCCGGTGTGCAGACCCAAACGAATGGCGGTCCAGCTGATGATGGTCCTGCCGGACCCGTCGCTCCGGTAGCTCCTGTCGCACCTGTGGCACCCGTTGCGCCTGTCGCTCCGGTTGCTCCTATCGCGCCCGCTGGTCCGGTTGCTCCGGGAGCGCCTGCCGGTCCGGTTGCGCCTGTTGGTCCTGGAGGTCCAACCGGGCCAGTCGCATTCCAGGAAACTCGCGTTTCGTTGTTGTGACATGCAGTGGTCGAATCGACCAGACGCATTCCCCCGTTGCCGGGGTTGATGCATGCTTCGAGCACTCCTGAACTAGTTGTCGCAAGCTTTGCGATCGGCACTAACACAACAAGCAAAGCAACCACAGCCAAGCCGCCGATTACAGTACGTCGCACCCATGTATTCATAATGTGTCTCCCTCTTGAGGCGCACGAGCCGCCTCGTCATTGAAATTTTGTACATCGTCTGGGGTGAGCAATCTATCGGCAGGTCGCAGTCAAGTCAATAGTGATGCGCATTCCCCGATTCTATTTCAGTCCCCCAGATGGGTAAGCAGCCGGGAGCGCGGCCATCCTTGTCCGCATTGAGCGCGCAGCGCGAACGGGGCAGTAGCCCGACCGTGAGGGAGGGCTCCGAGTCAAAGCGCCAACGGCGCGAAATGTAAAAGTCTGGGCCAGACTTCAGGCAAGTCTATTCGACCCGATTTCGCCAATAACCCGGCCGGCGATGCTGATGCATTACCGCCGCGATGAAGATCCGATCGGCCTGCACTTCATAAAGAATCGTGAATGGAAAGCCAGGCACAATCCTCTTACGAATACTTGCTCGGTCAACTGGCCCTGCTTCGGGAAATTGCTCGATGCGGTGGGTTGTCTCTTCGACTGCGGTGAAGAAATCCGAACCGAGACCTTCAGATCTCGCTTCCATAAAACTTCGCGGATTCCAGCTTTTCTTCGGACGCTTCCGGATGGAAGATGACTTTCATCGCTTGAGAGCTTCGCGCGCATTGCGAAAAGAGTCTTCGGCACTGATACCTTGAACTTTCCCGCTGCGAAGTTCTTCAAGACGCCGCTCAGCCTCCGCAAACCACAGAGCTTCGGTATCAGTCTCAACTTCATCATCGATAGTCGAAACCAAACGCTGCGCAAGCTGCACGCGATGTCTCAGCGGAAGTTTCATCGCATCAGCCGTGAGTTGATCTAAATTGCTGCGCACATTGATGGCCGGATAGCAGAACGCGCTGAGATTAATAAAGCACTTCGATACAGAACCGGGAGCGGTAGCGACCGGATCACAAACTCAGCTTGAGCGGCAGCATCCGCTCGCTACCGCTCGCGGTTCTGTAACAACGGGCCCGTGAGGCCGTCGACTCAAAGCGCCAACGGCGCGAAATGTAATAGCCTGGGCCATCGGCCCAGGAACCAAGCCCAAATAATTCATCAAGCCACAACGCGGCAGCAAGACGTTACCCTATAGGTTTCGGCTTATCCTTCTCGCTCTTCTTCTCTTTATCCCCGGGTTTCTTTTCTTTATCCGTAGGTGTGACCGTCTCGATGCCAGTCGGGACGTATTTCCTTTCCTCGGCTGAGACTGAAACCGCAGCACCCGTCGCGCCGCGCAGCGCCATCAAGACTCCCCGATAGTTGTCTTTGTCCGCCTGCAATAACACCCCGCCTTTCTTTCCGTCACCCTCTTGCCATTCAATGCCGATAAAGTGCTTTCGGGTCTTGTGCATCAAACCGAATAAGGCGAGTGGTGTTAGCAATACAGCTAGAACAATCATAGTCCCAACCCTGCGGTGCGCCTCCTGGCCATAGCTCAGACCGGTCACTTGCTTTGGGTCAATCTTTTGCTCTTTACCGTCTTTGAATTTCAGGGCAATCTCCTCGCCGGTTACCGTCAGTGTGTTGTCCCAATCATCTGGCTTGACCGTGCTGGCGACAGAGCCGCCCTGATAGCGAATCTTCTTGAAAGTGTTGCCCTGGCCGTATGCGAGTAAAGAGATGGTCAAAAGGATGACAACCACGCTTGCGAGTTTTCCGGTGGTGACTGTTTTCATTGAAGCCCTCCAAAGTGGGAAAGGGATAGAGAACGGCAGTCTTATATCACCGATCTAATTGTGAGGCAATTTGTCGACAACCTCATGTCGACAACCTGATATCGACAACCTTGGCCCTTGCCCCAAGCGGGCAGGCACAGTCCGCGTCAGCGGACGGCTGAAAATAGCCCACCGATTCATCGGTGGGAGACCGGCGGAAATTGATTCTCAGTCCGTGCAACGGACGACTGATAAGTTAGCAGGCTTTCAAGGCTAAGTTCGAGATGGCCTTCACGAATTTCTCAGCCGTCCGCTTCACGGACTAACTCGTTTATGGGGCCGCTGATCCCAGCAGTAGGCTGCTGGGCTATTTTCGATCGTCCGCTGCACGGACTCACATCAGTGGACAATCAACTCGCTGCCGGGAGCGCGGACATTCTGTCCGCATTGAGCGCGCAGCGCGAACGGGGCAGTAGTCCGACCGTGAGGGAGGGCTCCGAGTCAAAGCGCCAACGGCGCGAAATGTAATAGCCTGGGCCAACGGTTCAGGAACCAACCCCAAATAATTCATCAAGCCGCAGCGCGGTAAATCATTTCCGCAGCAGCGAATCAATTATCCGATCTGACACTCGAAAATTCGTTCTGCGCAAGCGTTCGATTGCCGTCGGGAGATCGATCAACCCGCGTTCGGCCGCGTCACGTAGAACACCCAGGGTTCCAATCGCGGACAATCCTCGGCGCTTCGCTTCTTTGCGGCCTCGTTCTTCATCGATGATGATGGCCGCGGCCTTTAGCTCTTCAGCCAAACAGATCGCCTGACGCTCACCGACACCGAGCAGTTCAAGCGCCTCGTCCGGCTGCACAGTTGTCTCCCGGGCCTCTAACCAATCTGGACGCGCTGACATCCATTCTCGCACTACGTCAGGCGTGCTCTGCCTTTGCAACTCTTCAAAGACACCGGCAGGAATCACGACCCGACCGTACAACTCCGGTAAGACATGAACGCATTCAATCAGGATTAGATAGTTAAGCGGGAGGTGTCTGAGATGACAATCATTTGTCACAGTGTTGGGAGCTTACGCGACGGCTGGTTACAACATCCTCTTCCAAATCTTCGACGGAATAATCGAGATACACACTATGACTCTTGAGGAAACCATCAACTTCCATTGGCGTTTCGAAACCGAGGATCTCCTGGACCTGATAAGCTGAAAGCCTTCCGGACTGGTACCCTTCGAGCGCGTAGGCCTCAAGCACGCTGCGCGGCAGATCGCCACCCTGCGCCTGAATCTGCGCCGCAAGATCATCCGGGATTTGGATTCTAACTTCCATAACCGAGCCTCAATCTGAAGCTATCATAACCGCTGGCCAGCCAAGCGGGCAATCAAGTCGTTGCCGGGAGCGCGGACGTCCCGTCCGCATTGAGCGCGCAGCGCGAACGTGGCAGTAGCCCGACCGTCAGGGAGGGCTCCGAGTCAAAGCGCCAACGGCGCAAAATGTAATAGCCTGGGCCACCGGCCCAGGAATCAACCCCAAACAATTCATTAAGCCGCAACGCGGCGAAATAATTCTGACGACGGCCTCATCATTCGTCTTCGGATAAGAGACCCGCAATGTCTCTAGCGCTGTGCAACACGCGAATGATTTCCACTCCATCCTTAATTGGGCGATAGAAGAGCAGATGCTTCGGAAAGCCCTTCACGCGCCACATCCTGATCCCGTTAAGCGTCGGACCCTGAAACTCCCGAGTGCTCCCCATCAGCGGCATGCGCTCCAGGTCGCGAAAAGTTTCTTCCGCCCTATCGAGAAACTGATAGGCCGCTTCGACATTATCAAGCGCGATGTGATATGCGAGGTCGATTAGATCGCTTAAGGCCGCATCTCTGCGGATGATGCTCACGGGACCTTCCTATTTGCCACTTGCAAGCCGGCCCTCCAGCTCGCCACGAATGAATTCCCAATCTTTCTTGTCCATTGCGGATGCTTCGGTTGCCAAACCTTCCTGCAGCAAGCCTTCCAGCTTCTGCTCGGCTTTGCGTTTCTGTTCCTCTAGCAGCAGAGCTTGAAAGTAGTCACTAGGGCTAACATAACCCCCATCACCGACCTGTTCGTCAACGAAATCCTTCATTTGATCTGGCAGTGAGATGTTTATCGTCGTCATGCGAATCGAACCTCTCTCGGAATGCCTTTATGGTGGCACGTCTGGCTGTTCGTTGACAATAGCTAAGCTGCGAATTTGATTGCGGGGAACCGCACGAGAGTTATGAATCTGCGGCTCTGGCGATTGACGGGGCAGTAGCCCGACCGTGAGGGAGGGCGTGCTCCGTCCGCGTCAGCGGATGATTGAAAATAGCCCAGCCTTTCAAGGCTGCGTTACCGATCAATAATTAGACGAAAGCCCGCAAAGCGGGCGGCAGACAAAACAGTAGTGTGGCTCGGAACCCGTTCTGCGACTTACACACACTCAATGTCTGAAACTCTGAGCCTGGAGAAGTATAATTCTCCTAGCGTCTTACTAATGGAGTCTGGCGTAAGGCCGACAGCAAGTTGCAGTTCAAAGTTTTTTCCGTCTCTGTCAGCTATTACCATTCCTCTCATCTTTTTGTAATGCGTCATGGCTCCGCGTAGCAGCAGCGAAGATCGCTTAATAAGCTCAACGCGGTCAACACCCCTTGCCGAAATCAGGACATACACGAAATCTGGTTTGGACTCCAAATAGACTGCGCCGTAGGTCATACATTCTTTCTCAGTGCTATTTTCAATTTTCTCCCTTAGATGATGGAGTTGCATTCCGATATTCTCGCGCTCAGCTAATCGAAGATCACACAACTCATCCTGCATTAGAAGATAATTCGCCCTGTTTGCTGGATCGTCATATAGTTTCGCCAGTGACGGCTCAAGATTCTTGTCATATTCCTCCAGTCGAGTGGCTAACCGATCCGAGACACACTCCACGTAGCCAGCAAAGCGATTCTTTAAAGGTTTGAAGTAGTTGTACATCTCTATGTCAGAGTCTCTAGCGGCGGCTACAATCCGTGCGTCCTCATATCCGTAGCATCCATCGAATGTTCTCTTGTTAACGATGTAATATTCGAACAGCGGCTTTTCGTGGCCAACCGTGCGTAGAGCCTTCTTCGGTAAGGCTCTTCGCGTCCTGAGATAATCGTCGATGTCTGGAAATGTGCGCAATTCGTTGATGAGATTGCAGAGATCATTCACACCCAAGTATGAAACCGGAATCCCATTAACCTCTAGCTCAAAGCTGTCCGGTAATGTTACTCGTTCAGTGAATATCTCAGTCGTTACAATCACATGTCCTATCTTCAAGACATTGGGTCCAAACTCTACCCGGCCCCTGCGCGGATGTTGACACCAAAAGTTTCTCTGAGCGATCGTTCGCATTGCTCCCTTGGCTTGTCCTAACGCAGATTTCGCGTTCTTTACGATCCAACGCTCCAGCCTCACACCCGCTCTTTTTGCTGGATCTTCTTGTGATTTCATTGAAATAAGGATCGCTTGGTTGCGGAGCGCAATAATGAAATCGCAGACCTCTTTTTGCGTCCCCTTATCCACGTACTGTGGACTTCGATAGACGCACTCTGAGGTCAAGGGGACGCCCGCAAAGCTCTCTACAAAACGCTCCGCGATTTGTGTTCGTTGTTCACTCATTCTTCTTCAGCGCAGATTAGGCGCACAACTGGCTCAACCCGGAATTCTTTTATCGGAAGCGGCGTACCGGCGCCTCTGAAATAGTTACAGGCGCGTCCGTAATCCTCGGCAGACACGCTTGCGTAGTTTTTAGCGTCTTCTACAACTAATAGGCACTCGTCGAACGTATTGCCAGTTTCAATCAACGATTTTCGAAACGCGTAGCAAAAAACAGAATGGGGAAACCCTGTCTGGACACGCTCCACCTGAATTTTCATCTTCGACAACTCTATAGCCTTTTGGCGGAACTCAGCGGACGTTGACCCATAGCAAAAATAGAAGAGAATCCAACAAGCAGTGGCTTGGTTATGAAACGCAAAATGGCGTTCACGCCGGCCATTTACCATCTGTTCGAATCCTCGGATCACGCGCCGCGCTACCCAGCCTGCGCGCGCCCGCCGCATGAGACTACCCAGTTCCCATGAGTGCGGCAGCGTTGAAACTCCGTGACGGTTTTGTTTACGAACAAGCTCTATGAGTTCATCGATAATAAACGATTCGTCATTTTCCTCATTTCTGAGAGCAATTTGATCTGCAAACTTCGTTTCGTATTGGTTCCAAAATCTCTTGTTGGCTGATTCATTCCAAAGATCAACTGGAAACGAATTGTCATTGAGCTTGTAGAATCCAATTAGCTCCCTCTCGGTTCGGCGGTTCAGATCCAGGAACATGGCGGCGTCTGCCTCAAATACCTGTTTCAGAAAGCGAGTTCGATCGGCTAGGTAGTGGTGCAGGTCTGAAGGCGTATCGGCCTCAACCAGAACGTCCTGAAAGTCGCGTGTCGTCATCACAGCCAACGAGAAATCAGCCTTGAGAGTCTTTCTAATCGTTTCAAAATGTAGCTTCTCCAACGGCAACTCTGAATCAATAATCACGATTCCGCAGAATGCCACTTCATTGAAATAGCTGTGGTCAAACAGAATGGTTTCGCCATCCTGATTCGTCATCGAGATCTCCGCATGCTCGCTCGCGTATGTTTGATAGTCTCCAAACAGTTGGTCTCTCTTCTTTCCTATCCGCTGAACAAATCTTCGTGTGTTATCAGAAACATCGGTATTCTTCCAGATGATTTCAAACACAATGACTAGATCGCGAACCCAAATTACGACGTCTCCAGCTTCCCTTTCGCCTTTTGGATCGTTAGTAACCTTGGGACTATGAAAGACAAACCCGCGTAGGCGTCTTTGCGCGCACAGTTCTGCGAAGAAGCGTTCGGAGATAAGTGCCCGATTGTTGTTACTGCGATTCATGTCAATGTGAACAAAAAACCGCCGCGAACCCTAGCGACGGCCAAGTTGGTTTTGAAGGCTTGGGCTACTCTTAGCGGAAGTCTGGAAAACTAAAACTGGTCAATGGGATCGCGAGGTGAGTTCTCGCCTGGTTCGAAAACGCTGAACGACGGGGAACCAAACTACCTGCTTGCCAATTATCTAAATCGTTTTATCTAATCCTCTCCTAATTAATCGAACTAAAATCTGCGCCCTCCCTCACGGTCGGGCTACTGCCCGGCTCCCGATCAAACCCACCCGCTCACGCGGGTGGTACTGACTTGCCCGCCCGCTACCGCAGGCGGTTCTGACCTACTTACACTTGCCGTACCCGCAATCTCGACAAAAACCGCAGCCGCTCGCGTACTCTAGCTGGCCGTGGCATTCGGGGCAGGTGCTGATCATCGTTGACATGATTGCGCCGACGTCCAGCCACTAAGCGGCTTTGCGCGGGCGTACTTCTCTGGCGACTTGCGCGGACAGTTCATTTGCGATTCGCAGATCGTAAGCAGCCTGCAAGTTCAGCCAGAATTCTGCTGTGCTGCCGAAATAACGTGCCAGGCGCAGTGCGATGTTCGTGTCGATAGAGCGTCGGCCGTTCACGATGTCTCGTAAGCGGGCGGCCGGAATCTTTAAGGCGCCAGCCAGATCCGTGGTATTAAGCCCGAGCGGCTGCATTAAGTCTTCGCTGAGAATTTCGCCGGGATGTACGGCTGGTAATCGATTGTTCTTCTTAGCCACAACATCTCCTAATGATAATCGGTGACCTCAACATCATAAGCGTCACCGTTTTCCCAGACAAAACATATCCGATATTGATCGTGATGCGAACGCTGTGCTGGCCTTTGCGATCTCGCGTCAGGGCTTCGAGGCGACTGCCCGGGAAGATTTGTAAATCGCGCAATTCACGTGCACCGTGCAACTGCATCAGCTTTCGCTGGGCGACGCGAGCGATAGCTTGAAAGCGGCGAACCCGTTCACCGTTGAATAACGCCTCAGCGTCCTTCCCTCCGAACGAGCGTATCACTCATGCACCGTATCGATGTGAAGAACTGCGGGCAAGGATGCCCGCGCTCCGTCCAATGGCCCACCCGCTACCGCAGGTCGTTCTGACTATTTACACTTACTAAACCCGCAGTCCCGACAAAAATCACACCCGCTCGCATGCTCCAACTGGCCGGAGCATTCGGGGCATTTGCCGATCATGGTGGACATTATCGCGCCCGTGACTTGAGTAGTATTCGCGCCTTGTTGTTTGCCGAGGGCTCTCGCGGAATCGGGATGACCTTTCAAGCGGCGGTTGGTGATCATGATGCATTCGGCGACGGCTTGTTCGGGAGAGGTCAGCAGGCGCTCGTTGAACCAGACGGCGTGCGTGCCGGTCACTTTGTTCAGGCTGTAGCTGACTTCGGCGGCGTCGAAGCCACCGCGCAGCATCTTTGAAGCGAGCATGCCGACGCCGCCGCTGATGGGACCGGTGGCAAAAACCTCAGCAATCATCTGGCCATCGTGATTGACGGTGACGTAAAGGTTCTGACCGTCGAACGGAATCCGCCAGGTCGCGCCCGAAAGTTCTCGCGGACGCTCAAGCCGAACCGCACCCTGCTTGCGCGCCGCGGCTTCAGCTTCCGCCAGACGCCGCGCGGCTGCTTCATTCTCTGATTCGGTGCCGCCTGGGACGGTCTCTTCCAAAGCTTCAACCACAGTCGTAGTCGTGACGACGGTTGTCGGTTCGTTCTTCACTTCCTGCTTCATCGAAGTGAGCACCTGGTTTTCGCGCGAGCCGTCGCGATAGTAGCTGACGGCTTTGCAGCCAAGCTGGCGCGCCAGACGATAGAGATGATCGACTGACTCAAGCGTGTCGTTCACCGCGCCGTTGCAGGTTTTCGAAACGCTGTTGTCGACGTTGCGTTGCGCGGCGGCGAGCACGTGCACGTGCTGCTCTGCACTGATGGACATCGCCGAAATGAAATAAGACGGCAACTCGTGCTCATGCTCAACCACGTAGCTGGCGGCCGCGTCGATCGAATCCGGATCGGTCTGATCGACATCAACTCCGAGAGCTTGCGCAGCTAACGTATGAACATACGTGCGCGTGCCGAGAGTGTCTTTTCTGACATAGGCCCAGGAGAAATTCGGCTCCACGCCGGAAGATGTTTCAGCAACCAGGGAAATCGTGCCCGTGGGGGCAATCGTCGTTACTTCATAGTTACGCGGGGTGAGTGGAACTTCACGAGAAATACCAATCTCGTCATAGATGAATTTGGCGTAAGCTTCGCGGTTCGGTTCCAGTTCGGGGAACACGCCACGCTCTGCGCCGAGGCGCAAACTTTCGGTCCAGGCTTCACGCCGCACAAAGCCCATGACTTCGTCCATCAAATCGATCGACGCCGGCGAGCCGTAACCGATCTTCAGATTCAGACACAGATCGGCAAAGCCCATGATGCCCAGGCCCAGCGGGCGCGTGCGCTTGACGACATCGTTAATTTCCGGCAGCGGCCAGGCGCAGGTGTCGATGACGTTGTCGAGAAAACGGGTGCATTGATGCGTGACTGCCGCCAGACGGTCCCAATCCAGACGATTTTCGCGGTCGTAGAACTTGTTCACGTCAATCGAGCCCAGGTTGCAGGAATTCGCGAAGTGCAGGAACTGTTCGCCGCAGGGGTTACTCGCCATGATGGGCCCCATCGAGTTCATCATGTGATTGTGGCGATTGACTTCGTCGATAAAGGCGATGCCCGGCTCGGCATATTTGTGGGCGCTGGCAATGATGCGGTTCCAGATGTCCGGCGCATAGGCCATGCCTGGGGTGGGCGGCTCTTCAATCATCGCATCCGAAAGATCCGCGGTGTCGAAGGTGTCTTTATCCCTAAACGTGATCGTCGAACCATCGGGGCGACGATAGACGACATAGTCTCGGCCGGTGACGGGATCGAAAATCGGATCGGCCCACAACTGGCCGTCAAACTCGAGTTGGTACCATTCGTGGTGCTCAACCGCGGCGAGAAACTTGTCGGTAACATTCACTGAGATATTGAAATTAGTCAGCGAGTGCTGATCATTCTTCGCGTGAATGAAACGCAGAATGTCTGGATGCGTGACCCGCATCATGCCCATGTTGGCGCCGCGACGAACGCCGCCCTGCTTAACCGTGTCGGTCGTCGTGTTGAAGATATTCATGAACGACACGGGACCGCTGGCGACGCCGTGAGTCGTGCTGACCATCGCGCCGCTGGGTCGAAGCTTTTCAAAAGTGAAGCCCGTGCCGCCGCCGGTCTGATGAATAATCGCCGCATCGGTGGCCGTCTTCATGATCCCGGCGATCGAGTCAGGCACATCAAGCACGAAACAAGCGGCCAATTGCCCGTTCGGTTTTCCGGCATTAACCAGACAGGGCGTGTTGGGAACGAACTCGCGCGCCAGCATGATGCCGGACATGTTGTTGAAGAATTCGTCGCGCTGATCGGGATCAGCTTCGGCGACCGAGACATGCGCGACTACACGAGCCACGATGTCTGACCACTCTTCCAACGAGGCGGCGCGCGCATCCTTCAGGGAATAGCGCTTTGAGATGACCTTCCTGGCATTAACGCCCAGCGGCTTTATCTGCCGCCTGAGGGAAACAATCGAGTCGGGGATTTCGTTCTGTGACGCCTTAGTCATCTTCGCACCACTCGCCGTATTCATTTATTTTACCTTTCCCGCGTGAGGACCGCACGCGAGCCGATTTTGGGGAATAAAATACCGCGACGATCCGCGATCGCCGTTTCAAAAACTTAAGTTGTATTGCAGATATTACGGTCGGTTTTTCGAAGTCACAGAAAACCTTGCGGAGTCGGGTTTAGACCCTTCGTCCCGCCGCCGCCAGCCGCCTCAATCCGAGCAGGTCGCACTATACACCCGAGATTCGGTGATGTCAATATCTTGTGGTTACTTTTTTTTTCAACACGATAGAGTGTGTTTGTTGAGGCGCTACTTTAAGGGCTAAGTGACTGGGAATCAGGCCGTTAGGATGGCCCAAAGTCGGACAAACTTCAGTTTGTCGGCACCTCCAATAGACGTTTTGAGGAACAACGACAAACTGAAGTTTGTCTGACAAATGCTACTTGCTCGACGAACCGCCCGATAGCAGCAAATCCAACTCGCGATTCTGATTGTCGAGCATGCCGAAAGTGTCCGCAGTTTCTTCCAGCATTTGGCGAGTCATGGCGATCGAGTCGCTCAGTTCTTCGAAGTGAAGAGCAGAAACTCTTTCCGGAGTTGGGAGCGTTACCACTTGATCGCTAACCAGGCCAAAGAAGTTCTCGATTGATTGCAACTGCCCTTCCACCAGGCGCACCGAGCGTTCCAGATCGTTGAAGGCGGCGACTCGGCGCCTGAGAATCTCGGCGTTCGCCTGTTGCACGCGCTTGGCCCGATCGTCTGTGGACGTCTGGATTGCATGCTCTGCCTGCTTCAACTGGTTCTGCACCGCCTGGCGATTGATGGCCCGCAAGTGATGTTTGCGGCGGCGATAGACATCGAGCAGATCGACAAAGTCCTCCCAACGCTGATCGAGGCTCTGAATGTTCGAGGGGACCTGTTTGCTGGTGGTGAATTTCTTGTAGTTTGAATAGATCTGGTTCTTCATCCAGCGCAGGTATTCGACGGCTTCGCGCTCGCGTGGATCGAGCCCTTTGATCACTGCTTCGCGCTGGGCGTCGCGGAGTTTCCGCGCGCGCTCTTTTTCGCGACGCTCAACCAGACGGCGATAGAAGGGACTGGCAGGCACGACGGCAAGGTAAAGGGCTTCGGCCGCCATCCCGGCCATCAGCGGGGTCACATCCACAAAGTACGCAGCCACAATGGCAAAGCCGGCCAGGCCCCAAAAGTTGATCGGCTCTTTGAATGCCTCTTTCAGATACCGAAAATCGATCTTGGGCAATTCCATTTATCCTACGAAACGTGTCTGCTCGTTGTTCGTACTGCTGTTACCGACCGAAGTTCGTTATTGCGATGAAGTTTCACCTTGCGCCGGCAGGGCCTGCGGTGCTGAATCAGAACCGGCCGGTAACAAACCCATATCGCGTTTGTACTGGAGCAGCTTGTCCTGTAACTGCATGTCCATCGCCTCGCGCTCAATGTCCTGCATTTGGTTATCGACTGAAGCTGAGCCGAGCTGCATCTTGGCCTCGGCGGCGGCGGCGCGCCGATCGATCTTGTCGCGCATCTCGTTGAAAGTCGAAGCATCGTCACCGATTTGGAACGATTCCATTGTTTGCGCCAACTGCTCTTGCAGCTTGGCCTGCTTCGACTGATTGATGAGCTGCATAGCTTCGGCACTGCGCTTCTGCATTTGCAGTACATAGTTGTCGCGCGCCTTCAGAGCCTGTTTTGATGCCAACTGAGAATGCTCGTACTGGTGCCCGGTCTTCTGAAGATCGACTTGCGCCTGTGAGAGCTGCCCAATGTAGGCCGTGGCAATATCGTCGCGACCCATCTTGACCGAGGCTTTGATTTTCGAGTCCAAATCGACAACCTGCTGTTCGAGCCGCTCCTTATTCTTTGCCAGCAGCTTTTCAGTAGCCATCACCTGCGCGACCGAGTTATTGAGGTCGGGAATGCGGTCGCGCATGTCGCGAATTGTCTGTTGCAGGATGAGCTCGGGATCCTCAGTTCTTTCGACTATCCCGCCAAAAAGCGCGCGCATCGAACGCTTTACTCTTGTCCACAGTCCCATTTCATCCTCCGGCGAATTCAGATTCGAAAATCAGGTCAGATTTCAAAACGGTTGTCGAAAACGCCCTCCACGCCGTCGAATAGTACGAAACTGCGGCGCATGCGGTTGCATTTTCAACCGATTTTGGTCGGGAGTATAGCAGAGAAAGTGGGTAGTGGGCAGTGGGCGGTGGGCCGCAAAGCGGCGACCTGACGCTCTACGCCGCCGGCGTCGAACCCGCCCCGAGTGGGCGGCCGATGTCCCGCCGATAATGCATTCCGTCCCAATGAATGTTGGCGATTGCGTCATAGCAACGCGCTAAAGCGAGATCGAGTGTGTCTCCCCTGGCCGTTACGCCAAGAACTCGGCCGCCGGCCGTGAGCCACTCTTCATGAGGGCCACGCGAGGTCGCCGCATGAAATACGGCGAGGTTTTCACCTTGCTCAACCAGAGCCAGGCCGTCTATCACCGAGCCAATTTCCGGCTTAGCTGGATAACCCCGGGCGGCGAGCACAACGCATGCGGAAGGCTCGTCGGACCATTTGATCTCAAGCTCACCCAGACGGCTTTCGCTGATTGCCTGAAAAATCTCAGCCAGGTCGCTCTGCAGTCGCATCACGATGGCCTGTGTCTCGGGATCGCCAAAGCGCACGTTGTACTCGAGCGCACTCGGCCCGTTGGGCGTCAGCATCAAGCCAACAAACAGCACGCCGCGAAATGGGAAGCCTTCGTCTCGCGCGCCTTGCAAGGTCGGCTCAATGACTTCGCGAACAATTCGTTCCAGGGTGGCATCGTCCAGGATGCTCGCGTCCGTAATCGAGCCCATGCCGCCAGTGTTCGGCCCGGTGTCGTTTTCGCCGGCGCGTTTATGGTCCCGCGATGCCGGCATCAAGCGAAAGTCTTTTCCATCTGAGAACAGAAGCAACGACACTTCGCGTCCGGTCAGCGCCTCTTCGATAATGATCCGCCGCGTGGCCTCAGCGCTGAGCGTGCCACCCAGCAGATCCTCGATGGCCTGAATGGCTTCGGCTCGTGACTGGGCCACGATGACGCCTTTTCCTGCCGCCAGACCGTCAGCTTTGACAACAACCGGAGTGGCCTCGCCGCCAAATTCACCGCTCTGCAAAATCGCAATCGCTTCGTCAGCGGACGCAGCGGTTCGGTAACGAGCAGTGGGAATCGAATGACGGCGCATAAAGTCTTTCGCGAATGCTTTGCTGGATTCCAGTCGCGCCGCTTCCCTTCCCGGCCCGACAATTCGCTGTCCGCGCCTTTCGAACTCATCGACGATCCCGGCGGCCAAAGGCGCTTCCGGGCCAACGATGTTCAGATCGATTTGTGTTCTTTCGGAAAAGGATGCCAGGGCCGAAATATCGTTGACGCTGATAGGAACGCACTCGGCTAGTTCTGCGATGCCCGCATTGCCTGGAGCGCAAAAGATCTCCATCGGTTCGGTTGCGTTTCTGCGCAACGCCCAGATCAGCGCGTGCTCTCGCCCCCCCGAACCGATAACCAGAATCTTCATTTTCGCAAAGGTGTTTGTGCTCGCGCCGGTTGCCAGTGAAACGTTGATTACGATCAGGTCAGTGGGAGCGGCCTGCCATCACAAATACGCAAAACAAATTTCTCGCAAAACGCTTGACAGGGACAGGTCATAGTCATATAAGTGCAGCCGCTGTGGCCGCCGCTGCCCTGCTCGTTTCGAAACTGCACCAGCGAACCAGCGCCAGTTGAGTTTTCCGCGGCCTCCCTCGTACAGCCTACTTACTCCAGGCGCCTACAATTGGGGCGTCAGTGAACCGGGGAGGGAAATCGCAATGTCAGACAGCATGACACCGGAGATCGGAACTGAGCAATCGTCCGAGTTTCGTGATCGATCGATAGCCTGCCTCGATTGCGGCGAGCCTTTTCTCTGGACTATCGGCGAGCAGGTCTTCTTTCATGACAAGGGCCTGAAAAACGAACCGAAACGTTGCAAGCCCTGCAAACAAGCGAAAAATGATCGATTGGCAGCGATCTCGGCCGCCCAGGTTACCGGAGTTAGGCAGCGCGTTGAAGTGGCGGTGACCTGCGCCCAGTGCGGCGAGCAAACTACAGTCCCATTTTTTCCGTCCCAGGGACGCCCGGTGTATTGCCGCAGTTGCTTCCTCGCCGGCCGGATCATGACCGCGACCGCTTAGGCTGCGGGTTCCAATCAATGTTCCAGATGGTACGGAACATTAATGACCACAACCCCCTTTTTGAAGAGCAGCTTTCCTTTTAAGAGCAGTGAGGTGTGGTTGTGCAGAAGATTCTGCCACCACTTAGCCGGAACGAATTCAGGCAGCACAATCGTGACGATTCCGCCCTGCAAGGTGCCCTTGACCCGATCGACATAATTCAAGAGCGGCCGCAGTAACGAGCGGTATGGCGAGGCCACCACCACCAGGTTAACCCCAGAGCCCCACTGCGCCCACTTCTCGCGCAGTTTCTGCGTGGTCTCTTCGTCGAGGTTTACATATACCGCCGTCACGTGATGTGGCGCGATCGATTTCGCATATTCGAGCGCTGCAATCACTCCCCGATGAAGCCCGGAAATCGGCACGATCACTTCATGGCGAATGGGCCGCAGGCTTGCCAGCCCTTCGGTGGAGAGTTGTTGCGCGACTTCAACGTAATGACGATGAATTTTTAGGAACATCAACACCAAAGCCGGTATTAGTACCACAACGATCCAAGCGCCGTGCAGGAACTTCGTGAGGATGAAAACCATCAGCACTACGAAGGTGACGATCGCGCCGATGCCATTTATGACCAGATATTTTTTCCAATGCGACTTCCTTGAAAGCTGCACGACGTCAGCCATCGACCGCGGGGCCTCGACACTGCCCAGGTGGGTTTCTGATTGTAGCTGGGTCCCGGCCGCGATCGGCTTTCTAAGTCCGGCAGCTTCTCGCATACCCCGCAACGTATTTCCTTCCCGCCACCAATGAACGACCATTCCGGCCTGTGACAGCGTGAATGAAAGAAAGACGCCCACGGCGTAAAGAGGAATCAATCGGCTGGTGTCTCCTCGGAAAGCCCAGACCAGCAAACCAGAAAAGACTGCCAGGAGGACAATGCCGTTGGAAAACACCAAACGATCACCAAGATTTGTAAGTTGTCGCGGGAGAAAGCGATCCCGCGCCAGCAGCGATGCCAGACGCGGAAAGCCGGCAAAAGAAGTATTTGCGGCAAGAACGAGGATTGCCGCGGTCGTGGCCTGCACTACGTAATAGAACCATCCCAATTTACCCACAAAAACGATGCGCGCGATCTGCGAGATGACTGTCTCGTGTTCCATCGGGTGAATGTTGTAAAGATGCGTCAGCACGCTCGCGCCCATGAACATGGTAATTAGAAGGGCTGCCATCCACGAGAGCGTAGCGGCGGCATTCCTGGACTCGGGCTGTTTGAATGCCTGCACTCCATTCGATATCGCTTCAATTCCCGTCAGTGCGGCGCAGCCATTGGCGAATGCGCCTAGCAGGAGAAGCAAGCTTAGCGGGTGGGCTTGATAGCCTTCTGCGATCTTTAGGTCCGCGTCATTGGGCGCTGGGACCATGCCCGGGTTGAGGTAATAGCGAACGAGTCCATATCCGATCAGACACAGAAAACTAAAGATGAACGCGTAGCTGGGCGCCGCAAAAAGTGAACCAGCTTCGCGCACCCCACGCAGATTTGCGACCGTGATGAAGGTAATGAAGAATAGACACAACCACACTCGATGATTGTGGAGACCAGCGAACTGTGTTCCCAACGTCGCTGAAGTGATCGCCTCAACGCCGGCCGCTACCGAAACGGATACCGTGAGAACGTAATCGACAAGTAACGAAGCGCCCGCGACTAGTCCCGGCAAAGTCCCCAGGTTCTCTTTGGCGACGATGAAGGCGCCTCCTCCGGAAGGGTAGGCGTAAATAGTCTGCCGGTAACTGATGGCCACAATTACCAGCAGGATGGCGATGGCGATCGAGATGGGGATGACGCGACTGAAGGCATCAGTCTGACCAGCAACATAAGCCGCGGCCAGTACCAGGAGAATCTGTTCAGTGGCGTATGCAGTGGAAGAGAGGGCGTCCGAAGCGAAGATCGCCAGGGCAGTCTTCTTAGTGAGTCGCTCGTGTGCTAAGCGTGCTGTTCTGATCGGAGTACCGACCAGCAGACGCTTTAATGAGGCCATTTTTTATCGCCGCAACAAACTCCCCCTCTTAATGGCGGCGCGAAAAATGCCACAGCATGCGCGCGATAAAGCGGCGAACTGTGGCGAAGCGCTCACCTTACGAGGTGACCTGCTGCCTCATCTATTCTAAACGATTAAGTTCGAGTGCATCTTCGTGCCGTATATTATGCCACTTCGAGGGAAAGTCCAACGGTGCAATGCGATCCGATACAGCTAGCGAAGACGATTCCAACTCAGAAAAACGGGGGCCAAAAATAAAAGCGGGCGGGGCCCTCCCACAAGCCCCACCCTAAGGCCACGTGTCCTCACCCCACGCGACCACTTCGCCCAGCGGGGAGCCGGGCGCGAAAGGATTATGCACAAGTCTCATAAAAGATGCAACCGAAACTATGCTTTTTTCGCCACGAAAGACGCAAATTTCGTTGCCAGTTTCGAATCACTTTTTGTAATAGATCCTATCAGTTTGTCTGGGGCGAAACCGACTCGATGCTGTGCAGCAAAACGATGACTAAATTATCTTCGTGGCCCTCGTTTTTGGCTTTCAGCGCCACGTAATCATTTGTGACATCACTGATCGATCCTTCGTAAACACCGCCCGATGTCGTCTTGATGTTGACTGACTGGCCACGAAAGCGAATCAATAGATTTTCGATGTGTTGATAGTTCATTTTTGAGTTCCTTAGGCCGCGCACAGGATCGCCTTCGCTATCAGGCGCGCTGCTGATTGTCCCACGTCACGAAAAACAATCGATAGCCATCGGGGTCCTGCAAACTGACAAATCGTCCTCCCCAACCCTCGTCCGCGGGCTCGCTGAGCTGTACCTCGCTCGCTTTCAATCGTTCGTGAAATTGATCCACATCGCCAACGCCGAGAACGAAGTGCACGCCGCGGCCACGCTTGAGCATTGTTTCGATCTGCTGCACCAGAGTGATGCGCAGAGATCCCGCGCGCACGGACGCCATGGGCGGTTCCGACCCGGCATTATGCGATTCTATCTCGAAACCAAGCCGATCATGATAGAACGACAGCGAATCTTCAAGGTTGTTCACCTCGAGAAATAGAAGATCAAGACCTGTGACCATGAATCCCTTTACCCGGCGAGTCTAGATGATAGTCAGAACCAGATACACGCCGTAACCGGCAGCGCAGATAAGCGACCAGAACGCAATCTCCTGGGCCGCGCGAAAACGCCGGGCCGGATGCTGCACCGCAAACGACTCGCGCGCATTGGTCATCGCCGAGTGGGCCACGATCACACCGAAGAGAATTACGCCGGCCGCCAGGATCGAGAGCGGCCAGAGAAACCATAGGCCATTAAAGTGCACCAGAAACAAAAGCATCAGGCCCAGCAGCCCACAGAGCAAAGCACTCAACAACTGGCCGTAAACTCCTACGTCGCGGGCCGTCGGCGTAACATGGATTGCGGCAGGCGTTGAGATCGGTCGCCGGCGATGTGAATCATATTCTTTCCGCCGGGTCTCATCGTGCAGCACCTGGTACGCTTCGTTCAGAGCCTTCATGTCGTCTTCGGTACCGCCGCGGTCTGGGTGACGCTTGTGGGCCAATCTCTTATAAAGACGTTCAATCTCCCGCGGCGAGGCGGCTTCGCCCGCGCCGAGAATTGCATAGTAGTCCTTATTCACGTTGAATTGATCCAAGCTGGTTTCGGCATTGTAGATTCGCGGATGCGGATTTTCAATTCATAATCGATTTGCGGCAGGTGGAGGGTCAGAAGCCCGACCGTCAGGGAGGGCCCATCCTCATAGCCACTCATGACAACAAAACCAATAAGCGGCGAACCCTTCGCCCAGATGATGAGGGGTCTATCGCTTGTTGCCCCTGCTTACGCGCGGCCTTCTGACACCGGCGCGACAGCCTCAACCGTTTACTAGGATTTCAGTGAAGATGCTGATACCTTTTGCAAGTCATGACCCAGACTTTCGCTCCCGGTGATGATCTGATTTTTCAGCTTGAAAGCGGCTTCGGTCTTTTGCGTGTGATTGCTGTCGACCAGCGTGACTCCGGCACTGTCTGGCACTTGCTGGCCTACGAAGAATTCTTTCCGGATATCGAATCTGCCGAGCAGGCGCTGACCGGATCAACCCCGCTTCACGTCCGCAATCCACACATGGCGCTAACCGAACGCGCATTCGAGCGCACGCCGGCGGCGCGACTGGGAAACCGGCCCGTCACGAATGTCGAGCGCGCTGCCTACCTGCAGTGGGCAGAAAGCGGCGGCGAAGTCTCAGATAGATCGGCGTTGCTGATGCTGGGAATCCGCTAGAACGAAAGACATGCATAACTCGATCACTTCGAAATCGTTGCGAATCAGGTCGAAGGGTTGGCTCTTACTCACCGCTGTCAGCTTCGTTCTGTGCGTTCCTTTGAGCCTCGCGGCGCAACGCCACGAGCGAGGTGTCGATTCCTGGAGGCCCATACACTACGATGTCGCCCTTTCGTTCAACGATCAGCTCAACGAAATCTCCACGGCCCGTGCAGAGATCACGCTGGAAGTCCTTGCGGCTAATTTGACTGAGATCGATTTGGACTTTGGAGAAATGCCAATAGACGCGGTGACGGTCGCCGGCGCGCCCGTTCGGTTTGAGCGCAAGCCGGATCTGTTGGACGTTTTCCTCGAGCACGCCTCGAAACGAGGCGACAAGCTCCTTGTGGCGGTCACATATCACGGTCGGCCAAAGGACGGCCTGATCTTCGCAAAGGATCGCGACGGGAAACCTTCGGCCACGGGTGACAACTGGCCCAACCGCGTTCATCAATGGATTCCCTGCCTCGATCATCCGTCGGCCAAGGCCACCGTTACGTTCACCGTCACGGCCCCAGCGCGTGAGCACGTCGTGGCAAATGGAAAGCTCGGCGACGTTCAGATGCTAACCGATGGACCAAACAAGTGGTGGTTTACTGAAGCGAAACCGATTCCAGCCTATTGCATGGTGATTGCCGTAAGCGAGGGCGCGAAGATCGATGCCATCGGTCCGACCGTCACGCCGCTGACCTATTATGTGCCGCAGAAAGACGCCGCCTATGCGGCGAAAGGATTCGCGCCCGCTGCGTCGGCGCTTGCGTTCTTCAGTCAGACGGTTGCGCCTTATCCTTATGAAAAGCTGGCCTTGATTGTCGGCGCGACGCGCTTTGGCGGCATGGAAAATTCGAGCGCGATTGTTTTCACCAACACGTTGTTCGAACTGCGCGGCAACGAAAAGATGTCGACGCGCTTTGGCATCCCCATGCGGATCGAAGATGTCGTCGCTCATGAAATCGCGCACCAGTGGTTCGGCGATTCCGTAACTGAATCGACCTGGGCCGACCTTTGGCTGAGCGAAGGTTTTGCAACTTATTTCGCCGGGCTGTTCATCGAAAAACATGAAAGCGAAGAGGCCTTTCGCGAGTACATGCGCAGCGCGGCCACCCGGTACTTCGCTTACGAAAAGCAACACAACACCCCGATCCACGACACTGAGACACAGGATTTGATGAGGCTGCTCAACCCAAACAATTATGAAAAGGGTGCCTGGGTGCTGCACATGCTCCGCCGGCGAATTGGGGACGAAGCTTTCTTTAAGGGCTTGCGCGATTACTACAACGCGCATCGTGAAGCCAACGCGACGACGGAAGATTTGCGCGGGGCTCTGGAAAAATCTTCGGGCAAGAATTTGAAAGAGTTCTTTGAGCGCTGGGTTTATGGAGCGGGTCATCCGATCTACGAAACATCCTGGATGCCCGTAGAAGGCTCTACCAGCGGCTTTGTGGTCTTTCTGAAACAGACTCAAACGGGGCCCGTGTTTCCGGACCCAGTGACTGTCAGGGTGATGAGTCAAGGTTCATCGGAAACAAAAACCATCGCACCGAGGAGCAAATTAGAAAGAGTAATTTTTCGTTTGAAGGCTTGGCCAACTCTTATACAGGTCGATCCCGACGAAAATCTCCTGAAGGAAGTAGTCGCGGCGCGCTACGGCGGGCCGCTGCGCGTTACTGGCCAAAGCGTCGCCGGTATTCAGTCGACAAGATAAACGCCTTGACCATGTCAGCCTTGGCAAAGTCGCCGGTAAAGCTGTTGAGTTTGGTCAGCCAGAAGTTATAGCCCTGAAAGTCTGTGTCCGGCGCATCGTTCGGGTTCCTCTTCAAATATCCAAAGTACTGCATCAGGACAAACGCGCGATTGAACTCCTGCTGGGCCACTGTGGCGTTCTCTGCGACGCGGCGTAGAGATCGGCCCCGCGCCAGCCCGTCGGTGGTATTTGAAGCTGCGCCGAATTCGTTGATGGCCGCGGTGCGGTCGATCGAGGACGGAACCACGCCGGCGTTCGCGAAAAGCGTGTCCACAAACTGGGCCGGGCTCAACGATGTTGGATACGCCGACGCGAACCGCGCGCGTTGCACGAACTCGGTCGCGAAAGCCTGCTTGTTACTTTCCAAAACCGTCTCCCATCCGGCCTGATTCACCACAACCCCCTGCCCAATCTTTTGCGCGTCGGGAGTGAACTCGCTCAGCGTGAGTGGCACGGGCGCGCCAGCGAGATTAGGGTAAGACGCTTTGTAGAACCGATAGATCAGATAGCCGCTCTGCTGAAATTCAATCGAGAGATAGAACGCAGCCGAGACATTCGTACGCTTAACTTGAATGCATGTCTGGTCCGTACCACATGAAGTGATCTCGTTGGCCCAGAAAGTTAACCCACTCTGGTCCGGTTCACGATTGAGAAAGTCACGGTACTGCTGAGTGACGTAGCTCTGCGTGTCATCAATCGGGTTTGGTCCGATCGAGGTAGCGTCGCCAAACACAGTGAACTTGAATGCCGGCGTGACTGCTACGCCGCCCGCCGCGCTTGCGTCCTGGACATACCAACGGCCGGTGAAGGTCGAGCCGATTAGCGCCGGATTAGCCGGGATTAGCAAACTCGCAGAACCGAATCCCTGCCCTGCGCCGCTGCCTGACAGTTTCACCGTGAGGCGCGCGAACGAAGCCGTCGGAATACCAGGCCCCGTGCCCGGATCATTACTGTCGATCACAAGTACAGCCGTCGCGCCGCCTAAGGCGTTCGCAACGCCGACTGCAAAACTGGGATTGCCGGCCAGTGGAGGCTCGTTGGCAGTGACTTGCGGAATGTTTCCGCCGCTGCCCTGCGTCCCGCCGCCAGTGACTTGCGGCACGCGCGTGGATTCAGAATAGAGCGTCGGGCGATCGAAGGGTGCGGTAGCGGCCGCGACTCGCGGATCAGTCAGAGCGCCCCTTAAGAAAGAGACGAGATCAGATTTCTGTGCCGTCGAAAGACCGAGTGGCCGGATGAGATTGTGATCGATATTGGGCGCATTGAAATCGCCACCGCGGTTATAGAAATCAACCACCTCTTCGAGCGTGGCAAAGTGGCCATCGTGAAAATAGTTACTGCGCAGTCCGACGTTGCGCAGGCTGGGCGTGCGAAACTCGCCGATGTTGTTGGCGTTGCCGGTTACCTGGAAACGACCTGTGTCTTCTGTCTGAGGCCGCACGCCGATATTGTGAAACGCGTTGTCGCTGAACAAAGTCCCGGCATGACAAACGTTACATCTCGACTGATTGAAGACGCCCTGGCCGCGCACTTGCTCCGGAGTGAGCTGACTAATTCCAGCAACACTTTGATCGAAAGGCGTGCGGTCTGAGTAGACTGTTCGCTCAAAGCTCGCAATCGCCAACGCGATCCGCACCGGCGTAACTTCCGGCGTGCCGAAAGCTTCTTCAAACAACTCTTGATAACTCCGGCCGCCGATCCAATCTTTCAAACCCGCCGGCACTGAAGGCGAAAGGGTCAGGGGTCTGGCTACCGTAACGCGTACCGCAACGTCGTTCCAGGTGCGTCCGGAGTGGGCCATCTCCGTAGAACTCACGGGCGGACCGAGCACCTGGCTCTCAAGCGCGGCGCCGTTCGGCAAGACCACCGCGCCGCCGATCGGATCGGTGAATGTCTGCGTTGCCCGTCCGTCCCAGAACAGTGAATTCGAATAACCAGCATCGATATATGATCTCGATTTGCGTCCTGTGACTTGCTCGCGAAAACCATAGAGCGGCGACAAACGGTACGTGCCGTCGCTGTTGTTGCTCACCACTCCCGGCGAAGCAAACACATCGTCGGCTGTGTTGAAAATTCCGTCGGCCCCGGCGTTTCTTGCCCTCGCACTATTAACGATCGCCCGCGCGTCCGAGCCACCATTGGAAGCAAAGTGACAGGTGCCGCAGGCGACTGTGCGCGTCGAAGAAAGTTGTTCATCCCAGAACAGCGCCTTGCCCAGATAAGCTTTGGTAGCCGTGACTGGATTTCCGGCCGGCGCGGGCGGTGGGTTAAGCGGCGGCACCGGCCCATTGATGATCCCGTTCGCGCGCGTGCCCTGATCGGGCGCGCTCAAGCTGCTGACCACACTTCCGTTCTCTGCGCGCACCCAATAAAAGAATGCTTGTCCGGCGTTACCGGTCGGATCAAAAAATGTGCTGAAAGGCGTCGTCCCCACATTCACCGCCGAGCCGGTGTCGTTCACCGCATTGCGAAAGACCCGGTAGAGCGTCGCGCCGCGCACCGCGTCCCAGGAAATGGCGACTTTGGTTGAGTATGCATTGTCTGACGCCGTCACCTCTGCGGGCGCCGAGAGGGTGGTGGCTTGCCCGGTAACCTCAAAACCACGAAAGAGCCTGTTACCCAGCGCCGTCAACAAGAGCACGGACAATAGCAACACCGCCCCCAGATTGATCGTTCTCCGAATCGTTCGCCCATTCTTTAGCATAGCTCGACCCTTCCCTTTCTTCAGGGACTCTCAAGGAACTACCTGACTAAGAACTCTTTTTTGGAGACGCTGCAATGAACTGTGGCGGTTTCGCGCCGGGTTCAGACTATTAGTCGCTTTAGTGGGCATTTCATATGACGTGGAAGAACGAACATCCGCATTGAATCAGGATCACCTGCGGTAGCGAGTGGGTTGCTGGGACCGCAAATTGGTCCAGAGGCCTGCGAAGCAGACGACAGCTTCATCACAGGATCTTCACGGGCCAAATCTCCCTCTGTATTCGCCGGATGAGATAAACGCCTTGACCATGTCGGCGTTAACAAAGTTCCCGTTAAACTGGTTCAGCTTCGTCAGCCAAAACTCATAGCCTGTGTAGTCATTGTCCTGCGGATCGTTCGGATTGCGTCGCAGGTAACCGAAGTACTGCATCAGCACAAACGCGCGATTGAACTCAGCAGTCTTCAGATCCGAATCTTCCGCCACAGCCCGCAAAATCTGTGCGCGCGTCTTTGCGTTTGTAGAGAGATCGGTCACCAGTTGATTGCGTTCAGATACCGAGAGCGGATTCCCGGCATTCGTATTCAGCGTGTCAACAAACTGCGCCGGCGTCATCGAGTTCAGGAACGCGGTAGTGAATCGCGAACGCTGCACAAACTCTGCGGTGAACGCCTGCTTGTTGTTTTCGAGCGCGGTCTCCCAACCTGTCTGTCCAACTATGACACCCCGACCAATTGCCTGCGTGTCCGGCATAAACTCGTTGAAGCGAACAATCGGAACGGCGACTTGGTGCGCCCCACCAAACGTCGAGATCTCGTTCGCATCGCCGTAGGCCGTCTTGTAAATCCGCTCGACGAGATAACCGGTATCCTGGAATTCTATTGAGAGATAAAACGCAGCTGACACGTTGACGCGTTTCACGTCCAGGCAGGCCTTATCTATCCCGCAATCCGTGATCTGCTCGGTCCAAAATGTTAGACCGCTGGCATCGGGGATGCGACTAAGAAAATCCAGGTAGTGCTGGCGGGCAAAAAAGGACCCGGCGTCGAGGAGGTTCACCGTCGGGGTCGCGGTATCATCGTCCTGAATTGTAACGACAGCGGTGCCTATGTCGCCCACGAGTCCGCCGGTGGGATTGCTCAGAATTACAGTGAATGACTCATCACCTTCAACATAAGAGTCGTCATTTATCGGGATGACGATTGTCTTTGACTGCTCCTGTGGACTAAAGGTCAGCGTTCCTGAGATGCCTGTATAGTCAGTTCGCTGACGGGCGGTCTCATCGCTGGTCCGGTAATCGACTTTTACAGTCTCAGTGAGCAGACCTGAACGCACCACGGTCAGGGACACCTTTCCATCCGCTTCGCCGACCGTCACGTTCATGCTGTCGCCGGCGAATTGCATCGAGTTCAAGAAGCTGGTGAAACCCAGTTGGGTGTTACTGCTGAGATTTTGAATCGCGGCGACCGGGGGTGTAAAGCTGTACCCGGTCCTGGTGGCGGCAACGGTGTAGGCGGCATTACCAGGCACTGGCCCGAAAGAAAACTTGCCCTGGCTGTCGGTTTGAGTCGTAGCGCTGGCTGCGCCACCCAGCGTCATGGTGACGCCGGCTGTTGCCGGGCCGCTGAATGGACCAGCCACTTGCCCCGAGATCAGAAACTGATTGAGCGGGGCGTCAAAATTCACGCCTGTTTTTTGTCCGTTGACGGCGATGGTTTGCGTCTTGGGCGTAAAAGGGTAAGTGCCTGGATCCACCAAAACTGTCAGTGTGACGCCTTGACCGATACCAGCAAAGGAATAATTGCCGTTTGCATCGGTCGTGGTTGAAAGAGGTTGCGGCTGGTCGGTCGAAATTATAATACCGGACTTCCCCACACCTCCTACAGTGACTGTCCCGCTGATCGACGCTGTCTTAAGTCGAGCAATGAAGTCATTGTTCGTGAGCGTCTGGATAGTTATCGCTACCGGGTCAATGATATGGGTGGAATCCGGGAACGGTATCAAAACGGAACCGAAACGAGTGAATTCGTTGGGGAACCTGAAGAACCCGGTAGAATCTGTAAACACATCGGTTTCGGGAAAAGCATTTCGGATGCCCACCCTTACATTCGCCATTGGGTTCCCGTTGTTGTCTTTAATGTGTCCGGTAACCTCCGGCGAAACAAACGTGAAAGAAAAATCCGCGCCGGTCTGGTTCGCGCTGAGATTGTTATACGTTCGACTCGCTGGACTGGCACCACCCTGGGTCGGAGTGAGCGTGTAGTTTCCTCCGCCAGGCAAATCTTTGATGATGTAGTTTCCGTTTGTGTCTGCCCCCAACGTTCGTGACAGCGTGCCTGTGGCTTTGACTGAGATCGACACAGGATTGCCGTTGGCGGAGTTGGATTCATGACCCGAGATGCTGAACGTCGGCGACAAGGGAGTGAAATTTGGCGGCTGCCTTTGCCAGTTGGGAGAAAACCCTCCTGAGAGGTTACCGCTGACCTTTACCAGTCCGGTGCCATCTAAATTGATCGTAAAGATCCCGGAATCTTGCGCTCCACCGCCCGAGTCGCGGCTGAAAACGATCCTGGTACCGTCAGGCGAGAAACATGCAGTTCCGCCTCCAGAGGTGTTCTCGATCCTGGTTAATCCGGTGCCGTCCGCATTAACTGTGTAAATCGAGATACCAAAAGTGCTGTTGTCGGACATTCCCACTACGAGCTTAGAGCTATCGGGTGACCATCCGAATCCCGGGAACGGGACCCGCGGAAGCACAATGTTTCTGACCCCACTACCGTCGGCATACACTATTCCGATTCCAAAGCCGTTGGAAAAAGAGATCCGGGAGCCATCCGGGGACCACGATGGCACGCCGCCGTTAACGAGCTTCTTCTGATTTGTGCCGTCGCTATTCATTATGAACACGGCACCCGCTGCCGTATGGCCGAAAGCGATGCGCGTCCCATCCGGCGACCAGGTCGTACTCTGATCTATTGAGGCATTCGTGAGCTGGATCTTATTGCTGCCATCGGCATTCATGACATAAATACCCATCGGAGATCCAGTAAAAGCGATCCGGGCTCCATCCGGTGACCATGCCGGCTCTTTATCATCTAAAGCTTCTTCAAAACTGATGTCGCGTTGACCGGTCCCATCCGGATTGCAGATGTAGATGTCCGTCTCTCCGGAAGTTATCGAGCCGTCTTTCGAGCTAAAAGCAATCAAGCCATTTATAACTGGGCCAGACGATGGTTTCGCCGTGATGATTGCCGTCTGCGCATCGTTGTTGGGATTGATGTCCGGCACCGCCGATTGAATCGACGCGGTGTTACTAATCACTGTTCCAGGCGCGACCGTGTTATTGATTCGCGCGGCAATCGTTGCGGTAAACGAGGCGCCTGCCGCCAGCGAAGAAAGTGTTACCGTGCGGTTGTTGCCCGAGCCACCGCAGATTCCCGAATTGGTGGAGGTGCAGCCGACGAAGGTCATCTCTGGCGGGAGATTATCAGTGATAGTGATCGTAGTTGCCGGCGCCGGCCCCTTATTCGTTACGGCAATTATGTAGGTGTCTACGCCGCCGACCTCAGTGAGCTGTAGCGCCGAAGTGTTCTTGATCATCAGATCTGTAAAGACCACTGGAGTATTGAGAGTGGCTGTATTGTTCGCGATGGTTGCCTCTGGCGTGATGGTCGAAGCAACCGCGGCGTTGACCATTGTCGCCACCGCGGGAGGCAAGACTACCAATGTCACAGTCGTGTTTGCGCCTGCATCCAGAGTTCCGAAGTCACAGTTGATAAATCGATTTCCTGAACAACTGCCGCGAGTTGTATTGATCGAGACGACCCCTGTGCCCGACAACAGCGTGTCGCTGAGCTTTACGTTCTGAGCTGGAATCTCTCCAATATTGGATACACCGATCGTGTAAGTGAGATTATTGCCATAGGGCACCGGGTTGGGCGATCCCGTCATACTCAGAACAATATCCGGAGCGGCACCGAGCTTGGTGACGAAAGCGTCGGTGCCACCTCGAAAAGCTTGCAGTGGGCTCGCAGTCGGAAAGTCCGTCGATGAAGTATTGCCGATGACGTAGGCACTGCCGGACGAATCGACAGCGATCGCAAAGCCCTGGTCGGTACCAATTCCGCCAAGGTAAGTCGAGAACGCGATGGCGGTACCGGCAGGGTTCAGTTTCGTCACAAAGGCATCAGTTCCATTGCTGATGGCAGGTTGTGGTGCGCTCAGCGTCGGAAAATTAAACGATGAGGTTGAACCCGTGACATAAGTATTACCGCCGGCATCGACGGCGATACCGAAACCCTGATCAAAGTTTTCACCGCCAAGATAGGTTGAGAAATCCAGCGAACTGCCAGACGCACTCAATTTGGTTACGAAAACGTCCGTGTCGAAATCCGCGAGTGTTCCCTTCAGCGCATTCGCCAGTGGAAAATTATTAGAGCTGGTGGTACCTACGACATAGGCGCTTCCGGCCCGAACCGCGATGCCCTGGGCCTGATCGGTGCCGCTCCCTCCCAGATACGTCAAATAGTTAAAGCCCGTACCGGAGTTGTTAAGCTTCCCAACTAAGGCATCGGCAGAACCCCCGTAAGTCGACTGGAAGGCATTAGTGACCGGCAAGTTATTTGAACTGGTTACACCGGTTATATAAGCGCTGCCGTCTGATTCCACGGCAACACCGCGGGCTTCATCGCTTTCGTCCCCGCCAAAGTTCATCAGGTAATCCAGGCCGCCGGAATCGTTGAATCTGGCCGCGAAGGCATCGGTCCCGATTGTCGTCCCAGTATACAAATTTGCGGGATTGCTCCGATCAATTGCTATTGCGGTAGCCGTTGTATTGATAAAGCCGGTGTTGAACTGGTTCCAGTTTGCTCCGCCATCGATGCTTTTGTAGATCCCGCCATTAGCAGTCATTGCATAAACAGTCGTGGCAGTAACTGGGTCGATCGCCAAGGTATTAACCGACGGCAGCGCCGGCTGGCCATTGAACAAAAACCTTAATCCGGTGTCACTCGGATTCCACGCCGCGCCTCCGTTCGTGGTCTTAAAGACGACATTGCCGAAGCCTAATCCGCCGGCATAGAGAGTAGACGGATTGGTTGGATCCATCACCAGAGCGTTAACCTGCGTGAAGCCCGCATTCGCAAGGCCGGTGTTGATCGCGGTCCAAAGACTACCGCCATTTGTCGTTTTCAACATGCCCCGGTTCGACATCCCGAGGTAAATGGTAGTAGCTGGATTTTGTGTCGGGTCGATCACTATTTTGTTGACGCGAGCAGAATTGGTTCCGTTATTCATTCCGACCCAGGTGTCTCCACCGTTCGTGCTCTTGAAAACCCCTACCTGTGTACCCGCATACAGAATTGAAGGAGCGTTTGGATCCACCGCCAGCGCAAACACGGTGAGACTTATCAATCCACTGTTTTTCTGGCTATAGGCGCCGCCGCCATTCGTACTTTTGAAAATGCCGTTGGTCGTTGCTGCGTAAATGTTGTTTCCGTTCGATGGGTCAACGACTACCGCATTCGTGGAGAACGGCGCGCTCTGCGAAGATCCAGGTGAGGTCAGGTTCCAGGTCGCGCCAGCGTCGATAGTCTTGAACACACCGACATTTGTGCCGGCATAGATCGTATTGACCGCTGATGGATCCTGTGTCAGACAGTTAACGACGCTCGCCGTCAATCCTGAGGCGCTGGCCGACCAATGAGCGCCTCCGTCCGGGCTTTTATTAACCGGATTGCCATTTCTTGGAGTGGGAAACAGGGCGGTGCGAAAGCGAGTCGAATCAGTGCGCCCGACGACATAAGCCCGATTGCCGGCGTCAACCGCAAGTCCCAGCACGGTGTCGCTGTTATCACCCCCGACGTAGGTGGCGTATACGATCGCAGAGCCAGACGGACTCAGTTTAGCCAGGAACCCATCGACGGATCCGTCCTTCGTATCCTGAAACCCACCGGGCGTGGCTGGGAAGTTTCCCGATCCAGTGACACCCGCTACATAAGCATTGCCTTGGGAATCAACGGCTATCGAGGTGCCGGTTTCGTCGCCGTTTCCGCCCAGGTAGGTCGAGTAGACAAGCGCCGTACCCGCTGGATTCAGCTTTACTACAAACGCGTCTTTGAGGGCATCTTTTGTACTCTGCTGGGCAGACGCGAGCGGGAAATCAGTCGATGTCGTGCTTCCGGTAAGATATGCACTTCCCTGAGAGTCGATGGCGATGCCGAGCCCCTGTTCGCTACCAGTACCACCGAGAAAGCTTGAATAAATGAGGGAGGGATCAATCATCAGGGGGAACTTCTGACTGTACGCGCCCACTTCAAAGCAAACCTGATTGCCCTCAACGTGATAACCTGCAGCGACTTCGTGGCGTACGTTATTGACCAGCTGATAAGCGATGGGTCTGCCCTGACGAATATCACCGGCGGCTGTGCTTAACAGAAGGTCGCCGTTTGAATCGACAGTAACCTTCTTCACACCCTGGAAAGCCATTCGAATTTGTCGTAGAGAGACTCCCGGCCCGACTATCAAGTCGTACTCGATCTGGCCCTGATTTCCGTAATAGACAAGATCGATACCGGGATAAAGATCCTCGTAGCGTACTTTTGAATACAGCGGAACATTCTTGCGCCAGTTGCTCGACTGCTTACCGATGAAGTAATTACTCTTGCCGGGCAGTGCATCCAGGCCTTGCGGCCTTAAGCCGGTTCTTGCTCCCCTGAACCGCATGGTGAGGGTTCCGGTCTCTTCAGCTGGAGCGGCTGGGTTTCTTTCGTTTGGCGGCTCGGTTTCTGTACTGGGCCGGCTCGTGACAGGTCGGGCCAATTTCAGAACCGCGCGATCAGAGGTTAGAAATAAGCCAAATCCCTGGCCGCGTGCGACAACTTTAACCTCACGATTTGTTTGACCTTCGTTGACCTCAAAACTGAGCGGCAAATGTCCGTAGGCTAGAACAGCGGTCGAACGAGCCTTAGTTGGATTCAGATTCGGTTCCGAGGCGGAAGGATTGGGAATCCGTCGGTCGCGCAGCGCAAAAACATTTCCAATGGTTGTCTGAGATGACGCCTGAAATCCCTGGATGAATCGAGGTGAAACTAATGAGCTGACCAGTGCAACAACGCAAAAGCAGAGAGGGCTCCACCTTACGACACGGGAAGACGTGCTTTCGGAAATCGGCTTGGGGGACAGCGATTTATCCTTTCTGAGGATCCACCGAAGTCGTTCTGGTGGGTAAAGTTCGAAAAACAAGAAAGTCGGGTTCGAGGATCCTACTATAGACTTAGTAAATAGGCCAGTGGTTAAGTGGCGCTTTTCAGAGCTACTAGAAGACGAAACAAGGAGGCTACTTACTCCCGATCCCTATGGGCCAAATCTCTGTCGGTATTCGCCGGACAGGATAAACGCCTTAACCATCTCGGCGTTTTGGTAGTTGCCGTTGAATTGATTCAGCTTGGTCAGCCAGAAATCGTAGCCGGAGTAATTACTGTCGGGGGCGTCGTTTGGGTTTCTTCTCAAGTAGCCGAAGTATTCCATCAGCACAAACGCGCGGTTGAACTCTGCACTGTTCAGGTCTGGATCATCGGCCACTGCTCTCAGGACTTGCGCGCGCGTTTTTGCGTTCGTCGAGAGATCGGTCACGAGTTGATTTCGTTCGGCGCTTGAAAGTGGATTGCCGGCGTTTGTATTCAAGGTATCGACAAACTGCGTCGCAGTCATCGAGTTCGGGAACGCGGCGGTGAAGCGCGAGCGTTGCACGAACTCGGCGGTGAAGGCCTGGGTGTTGCTCTCCAGCACCGCCGGCCAACCTGCCTGGCCCACGATCACGCCCTGGCCGATCTCCTGCGTGTCCGGCAGGAACTCGTTGAAGCGCACGACCGGAACTGCGAGTTGATGAGCGCCGCCAAAGGTCGACGCACCGCTGCCGTTGCCGTAGGCTGCCTTGTAAATTCGTTCCACCAGATAACCCGTCTGCTGAAATTCAATCGACAGGAAGAAAGCGGCGCTGACATTGATCCTCTTTGCTTCGATACACTGTGCATCGTTGCCGCACGCCACGATCTCTCTGGTCCAGAAGGCGAGGCCGTTTTGATCGGGCTCGCGATTGAGGAAGTCCAGATAATTCTGGCGAACAAAGAATTGCGCATCATCAGCGGAATTGACCGGCGGCGACCCGGCTTGATTCACGATGAATGTTTGGCCGGCGATAGTCAGCGATGCGGTGCGTGGATTAACCTCAGGGTTAGCCGCTACTGAAAAATTGACGGCGGCGCCACCGTTTCCACTTTTGCCCGAGTCGATGGTAATCCAACTCACACTGCTGCTTGCTTGCCAATCGCAGCCACTGGTGGTGGCCACACTCACGCTGCCCGTCGAGTGACCGGTAAAAAAGGATTGACCGGTAGGCGAGATCGAGTAAGCGCAATTTGATGGGACAGGTTGCCAGGCGGGACTGTAGTCGTCTGCGGCCAATGTGTGCGAGATGTTTGTAAAGCCGGTGCCGTTTACGTTAGCAACGAAGATGCCCGAGTGACCATTAGTGTCGCGTCCGAAGTGTCCAAAAGTGATTTTCGAACCATCGGGGGACCAGACAGGCCAAGTGTCGTAGCGTCTAGTGCCATCGGTGAGCGGTCTTTGGGTGCTGCCGTCGGCATTGACGATCCAAATCTGAGCGTCGCATATGAACTCAAAATCGAAGAAAGAAAATTGGCAGTTGACCTCTCTGGAAAAAGCGATCTGGGAACTGTCGGGTGACCAGGCTGGAGAGTAATCGGCTCCTCCCGCCGGGTCGGGATTGGCCGTGATTCGCTTAGCGTTGCTTCCATCGGTATTCACCACATAAATACTCTGACCAACAGTAAGCGCGAGCTTTGAACCATCGGGAGCCCACGACAGCAGATCATTCGGACCACGGAAGATCTGCATCTGGTTGGCGCCGTCGGCATTCATCACGACAATACCAGAACCACTTTCGGTGTACCGGCCAAAAGCGATCTTCGTTCCATCCGGCGACCATGATGGAAATTGATCGCTGGCCGGGTCATTCGTGAGCCTGACTTGATTACTCCCATCAGCGCTCATCACATAGATCTCACTATTCCCATCGCGGCTACTGGTAAACGCGATTCTTGTCCCGTCGGGCGACCAGGCACCGCTATCATCAGCAGCCGGGTTATTGGTCAACCTCATCTGATGGCTGCCATCAGAGTTCATAGCGTAAATCTCATAATTCCCGTCCCGGTTGCTCTCAAACATGATCTTCGTACCATCGGGTGACCAGACAGGGGCGAGTTCTTCACCCTGAGTGTTCGTGAGCCGCGTCTGATTGCTGCCGTCGGGCTCCATTAAGTAAATTTCGGCGTTGCCATCGCGATTGCTGACAAAGGCGATCTTGCCATTCGCTTTCAATGCCAGCGGTTGGTTTTTGACTGCGTTCGCTTTGGCGATAGCGGAAGCCCCGGCTTCAGAGTGGCTGGTGACGACAAAGATACTCGTCAACATGACTGTTGCCAGTGCCAGACTGAGCAGTTGTCGGGTGCGGTTCGTTTGGTAGTTGCTGCGAGACATTTTCATTTCTCCTTTCGGGCGGCCGATGTTTTGCGCAGTCGTTGAGCAGGTTAAGATCCAACTCTTTGGCGGTACTCGCCCGACACTAGGAATGACTTGACCATTTCGGCGTCGATGAAGTTGCCGTTGACTTGGTTCAACTTATTCAGCCAGAAGTTGTAGCCCGCGAAATCTGTATCCGGCGCGTCGTTGGGATTTCGGCGCAGGTAACCAAAGTACTGCATCAACACAAACGCCCGGTTGAATTCCTGCTGTGCCAGCGTTGAGTTTTCAGCCACGCGTCGCAGTGCCCGCGCCCGTGCCGCGGTATCGGTGGTGTCAGTCGCTGAGCCAAACTCGTTGATGGCGTCAGTTCTTTCCATTGCAGAGGGCGAGACGCCGGCATTTATGAACAGCGCGTCAACAAATTGAGCAGGCGTCATGGTGGTCGGGTAGGCGGAAGTAAACCGAGACCGCGAGACGAAATCCGCAGCGAACATTTGTTTGTTGTTCTCCAACTGGGCCTGCCAGTTGCCGACACCTACGACGACTCCCTGGCCGATCTGCTGCGTATCGGGCAGAAACTCATTGAGCCTCACCGGCACAGGCGTTCCGGCCAAGTTGCCGTAAGCCGTTTTGTACATGCGATAGACCAGATAGCCGGTCTCTTGAAATTCGATCGAGAGGAAGAAAGCTGCTGAGACATTGACCCGCTTGGCCTCGATGCACGACGTACTGGTCCCGCATGAAGTAATTTCATTTGTCCAAAAGAAGAGCCCACTCGTGTCGGGCTGACGATTGAGGAAGTCCAGGTAATGTTGCCGGACGAAGAACTGCGGATCGTCGATGGGGCCAGGTACAAACAAAGGCCCCCAGGCCGGGTCGAAGTCGTTCCCGAGGTGATTGCTGAGATTCACCGCGCCAGCGCCGTTGCTGGTCGCCGTGAACACGTCAAGGTTGGCCCTCGATACACTGTTGTCGAACGTAATCCTCGTACCGTCAGGCGACCAGGCGGGGTCGGCGACTCCTGAAGTAAGAAGCTGCTGATCGGCGCCGTCGGCATTAATTACGAAGAGGTCAGTGGAGCAAGGGCCGGCGAAGAAGAGTCCGCAAAGAAAGAAATCATGCACGAACAAAACCTTCGCGCCGTCGGGCGACCAGGCGGGGCTGTAAGAGAATTCAAAATCTTGCCCGCCGGCGAGTCGTCTGGCGCCGCTTCCGTCAGCGTTCATCACGAAGACGGCAGTGGCGATTTGGCCGACGCTGTTGTCTTCAAACGCGATCCTGGTCCCGTCGGGTGACCAGACGGGACCGGACAAGTCACCTGCTCTAATCATCGTCTGTCCGCTGCCGTCGGCATTCATCACGACGATATCGCTTGACCGTATGAAGACGATCTTGGTTCCGTCCGGCGACCAGTCTGGGCTGGTATCGGACGCCGGATTGATAGTGAGGCGCGTCTGGTTACTGCCATCGGCGTTCATCACGTAAATCTCTAAGTTGTCGTCTCGTTGGCTGACGAATGCGATCTTCGCGCCATCGGGAGACCACGCCGGCTGAGTATCCTCGACCGAATTGTTAGTGAATCGCGTCTGATTACTTCCGTCCGCGTTCATCACATAGATTTCGTTATTGCCGTCGCGGTCGCTGACGAATGCGATCTTGCCGTTGGCTTTCAGGCCGGGCATCTGTGGCAGTGGGAGATGACTTGTGGCTCTACTCGTTCTTGCGACGTCGTTGGGACGTGCCCGAGTTCCTGAGTAGCTTGCGACAGCAAACAGGCTTATGAACATTGTTACGGCCAGGGTCAGGCCGAGAAGTTTTCGTGCATGATTCTTTTGGTGGTTGAGGTAAGTCATTTTCATTTCTCCTTTCGAGTAAAGCGCAGAGACGTTGTGCAAATAAGTTGATCGAACGATTGCAACTTGACGTAAGAACTTCTGCCTTCACCCATAGAGCGACAACGGCAGGCAAAACCTATCAAGCGTTTTTCAAAGGTTTTTCGGGAGAGTAATTGGTTAACGGGCGGGTTTCTGATGGTGCTACAATGCGCTTCGCTCGCGGGCTAACTCGGTTTCCTTAACGAACGACAGATATGACGACCCTGGTCCCCCAACAAGTTACCGAACTGCTCGTGGATTGGAGCAATGGAGATCAGGCGGCGCTCAGCCAATTAATGCCCCTGGTCTATGAAGAGTTGCACCGGCTGGCCCATCATTACATGAGCCGGGAGCGCTCTGATCACACTCTGCAAACTTCGGCTCTCGTCAACGAAGCCTATCTCCGCCTGGTTGGCCAAAGTAATTTGCACTGGCAAAATCGCGCCCAGTTTTATGGACTTGCCGCGCAGTTGATGCGCCACATCCTGGTTGATCATGCTCGCAGTCACACTCGCGCCAAGCGGGGTGGGGGGCAGAAAGTGGCCCTCGAAGATTCCGCTATCTTGAACCCTGAACGAGGGGCTGAGTTGATCGCCCTGGATGAGGCGCTGAAAAGGCTGGCCGCGATACACCCGCGCAAGGGCCAGATCGTCGAGCTCAAGTTCTTTGGTGGATTGACAGTAGAAGAGATCGCCGAGATTCTCAAAGTTTCGCCGGTGACGGTAATGCGAGACTGGAGCTTTGCCAAGTCATGGTTACACCGCGAGATCAGTAATGACGCCTGAGCGTTTACAGCAGATCGAAGATCTCTATCACTCCGCGCTGGAACGAGACTCAGCGGAGCGTGCGGCCTTCATTAATGAATCCTGTGATGGCGATGAGGAATTGCGCCACGAGGTTGAGTCTCTGCTCGCCTCTCAAGCACAGGCCGGAGCCTTCATTGAAGAGCCTGTTCACGAAGTAGCCGTGCGCTTAATCGCTGACGACCAAAAACGTTCGATGGTTAACCGCGTGATCGCCCACTATGAAATCATTGAGTTGCTGGGCGCGGGCGGTATGGGTGAAGTTTACCTGGCCCGTGATAAAAAGCTGGTGCGCAAGGTCGCGCTCAAGCTCCTGCCTGACTACTTTACTCGGGATGACGGTCGCGTCCGCCGCTTTCAGCAAGAGGCCCGCGCCGTCTCCGGCTTAAACCATCCGAACATTCTCACCATCTATGAAATCAGTGAGGTAGATGGTCAACACTTCATCGCTACGGAGTTCATCGACGGCCAGACGCTGCGTGAGCGCCTGGCGAGTACGAGAATGAAGCTGAGCGAAGTGCTCGAGATTGCCATTCAAGTGGCTGGCGCTCTGGCCGCGGCTAACGACGCCGGAATCGCGCATCGTGACATCAAACCAGAAAACATCATGATCCGGCGTGATGGTTACGTTAAAGTCTTAGACTTCGGTCTCGCCAAGCTCACCGAGCAACAGTCAGCCACAGTAGACAGCGAAGCCGCAACGCGGGTGCCGGTTAAGACTGATCCGGGAATGGTAATGGGCACCGCTCAGTACATGTCACCAGAGCAAGCCCGCGGACTGGCGATCGACGGCCGCACGGACATCTGGAGTCTCGGCGTCGTGCTCTACGAGATGTTGATCGGCCGGGCGCCGTTCGCAGGAGAAACGCCCAGCCATGTGATCGTCGCGCTGCTGGAAACACAAGCGCCTCCCCTGTCGCGCTCCTTGCCGGGAGTGCCGGCAGAGCTTGAACGGATCGTCGACAAAGCATTGCGTAAGAACAGAGAAGAACGATACCAGACGGTCAAGGACCTGCTGTTAGATCTAAAGAGCTTGAAGCAAGGGCTGGAGGTCGAGGCTCACTTAGAGCGCTCGATGCCTGATACACCACGCACTAAGAGTGGTGAGGAGATAGCCCTGGGGATCGCCCAGAAGCCGCCGCCACCAACTGCTGATGTTGGCATCGCCCACCCCACATCGAGCGCTGAATATTTGGTCACTGGGATGGTCTCAAGCGCTCGGAAGTTCACCGGTTCGATCAGGCGTCATAAGATAGCTACCACCGTTGTCATTACAGCCTGTTTGGCGCTGGTGATTGCGGGACTAGTCTTCGCCAAACCACTCTTAGCCTGGTGGTTCAAGCCTCCGTCCATCGCCGTCCTGCGCATGGTAAACGCGACCGGCGATCCGAACAACGACTACATCAGCGACGGCTTGACTGAGAGCCTCATCACGAGCCTGGTGCAACTCAACGAACCCGGTAAGATTCCCAGACTACTGGTCACGGCGCAGAACACCGTTTTTGCCTACCGCGGTGGGGAGCCGCGCAGCGTTGGGCGCGAGCTTGGCGTGGACACTGTGGTGGCGTCGCAGATGACGGAGCAGAACGGCTTGAGGTTCTTCAAGGTTGAGATGATTAACGTTGCGAACGGCTCGGAAGTATGGAGCAAACAGTATTCAATCACAGACCGTCACGGTACCGAATTTCCGGAACTGCAAGACAACATCGCGCGCGAAGTTGCTGGGAAACTGACGCTTAGGCTAAGCAGCGAAGAACAGCAGCGACTGACCCGACGCTACACACAGAACCCGGAAGCTTACGACGCCTTTCTCAAGAGCCGCGCCTCCTGGTTCAAGACCACGCCGTCCGGCTACCGGAAAAGCATCGAGTATGGCCAGCAGGCTATCGATCTTGATCCAAATTTCGCGCTGGCCTACTGGAGCATGGGCGTATCATACACGCTGCGAGGAGTCATCGGCGACATGCCGATGAAGGATGCTAATGACAAAGCAATTGAGCTTTATGTAAAGGTGCTCAAGATTGATAACACGCTGAGACTAGCTCAGGGCGCGCTGCAATTGGCAGAGCTGATTGCGTGGAACTGGGAGGCGATTGAGAAGTCCGGACAGCAACACGCCGGTTACTCCTTCGGGAACGGGTATCTCGTCGCAATGGGCCGGCTGGATGAACAACTTGCGATTGAAAACCGCCGTCTGTCGTTGGACCCGCACAGCCCGGGTCGAAACTATAACCACGCCAACACGCTCTACCTCGCGCGCCAGTATGATGCCGCCATTGAGCAGTACCAGAAGACGCTCCAAATAGGTTCTGTCGATGGCAAACCATCTTTTGGTCCAGAATCTCCCTGGATTCACTATGGTCTCGGTCAGGTGTACGTGCAAAAGGGCATGTTCACCGAAGCCTTTGCCGAATTCAACATGGCGAAAGATTTGATGGAAGATTTGCCGCTCGCGTGGGAAGGTCTCGGCTACGCCTATGCCAAGGCGGGACAAAGAGACGAAGCCCTCAAGATACTCGATCAGTTGCAGGCGCGCGCCAACAAGGGCGAATACGTCCTGCCGCTCGGCATCGCCTGGATTTACATTGGTCTCGGAGACAAGGATAAAGCGTTCGTCTGGTTGGATAAAGCCTTTGCCGAGCGCTCGGGTGGATTGCGACAAATCAAGACGGATCCGATCTACGATCCACTGCGCTCCGACCCGCGTTTCACTGACCTGCTCCGGCGGATGAAGCTGCCAACATGACGCCTGCGCTCCCAGCAAGGGGCGCTCAATTTCTCTGTGAGTTAAGGCTAATGAAACTCAAAAGAGCTGTGACAGGTCTGGCGTTATTGTTTCTATCGTCTTCAGCCTTAGCCCAAACACAAACCACCGGCCGCATCAGCGGGACGGTGCAGGACCAACGCGGCGCGCTCATCGTTGGCGCGCGCGTTACGATCATCAGCCAGAGCACCGGCGAACAGCGGCAGGCGACAAGCGATGCAGCGGGCAACTTCGCTGTGGCTGGGCTGCAACCCGGTGTCTATCACGCACGCATTGAGGCCAACGGCTTCAATAACTCTAACGAGAACGCCGTTACCGTCAACATAACTGAGACCACGCCGCTCAAAGCCATACTCACCGTCACGGGTCCCGTCGTGGACCCGGTTGTGATTAACGACGCCGCGCCGCTCATAAGAACGGACGGACCGGAGCTGGGCCGCGCCATCGATGCACGAACCGTGGCCGACTTGCCATTAGGGACTCGGAACTTCACGCAACTCTTAGCTCTGTCGCCGGGCGTGTCCGTCTATCTTCCTGACAGTACGAGCGTGGGTCGTAACTCGCAGAACGTCTCGGTCAACGGCTCGCGAGTGACGCAGAACAATTTTCAGATCAACGGCATTGACGCCAACGCCGGCATCAGTCGCAGCGTCAGTCTGGCCGCTCCGGCGCCGGAAACGATCCAGGAGTTCAAAGTGCAGTCCTCGCTCTACGATGCCACGTTCGGGCGCGCCGGTGGGGGCAATATTCAGATCGTCACCAAGAGCGGCACGAATGACTTGCATGGAGTCGCCTATGAATACTTCGGCAACGACGCGCTCAACGCCAACAATCCATTTCTGAAAGCTGTGGGCGCACGCCGGCCTGTGCTCAAAAGGAACATCTTCGGCGCGACCATCGGCGGTCCGATTCGGAAAGATAAAGCCTTCTTCTTCGGCTCGTACCAGGGCACGCGCGAGCGCAATGGCGCGTCGCGCTTGAACAGTCTTTCGGTGAATGTGTTAGTTGATCCGCGACTGACCAGTGATCGTTCGGACGCCGCTCTGCACGCGGCTTTCGGTCCTTCGATTCATCCCGTCGCATTAGCGCTCTTGAATGCCAGATCGGCGTCGGGAGAGTTTTTGATTCCTACTCCGCAAGCGAACGGCCGCTACTCCGGTTCTTCCATCTCAGTCTTTCGCGAAGATCAGTTCAATGCGAACATGGATTACCGGATCAATCAAAAGAACTGGTTGGCTATGAAGTTCTTCTTCTCGAATGCTCCGCAAACGCTGGCGCTTTCCGGCGCGGCAAATGTTCCCGGTATTCCCGTTGACGGGGTGAACAACAACCGGCTGCTCTCTATTCAAGACATTCACATTTTCAACTCCAACATCACCAATGAAGCGCGCATCGGCTACAACTTCATTCGGGCTGATACATTCACGCGACAGCCTTTGAAGGATTCAGCTGTCGGAATTACGCGCTCGACTGCCAGCGACTTTCCCGGACTCCCGCTCATTCAAATCGCGCTCAATGCCGGAGGGATCCAATTGGGCACCAGCGCTCTGCAAGACGTGCAGTCCACGCTGCCTTCAGCGACCTTCGCCGACACTCTCTCGATCACACACGGGCCCCACTCGATTCGCGCCGGTGCGGAGTTGCGCTACTACGAAGCAAATTTCAACGCTCCGGTTCTGACGCGTGGTTCTATTACTTTTCCGAACTTCAATAGTTTCCTAATCGGCCAAAACTTTTTCTCGGTGATCACCAATGGCATTACCGAGCGAAACCTGCGCACTAACGACTACGACTTCTTCATCCAGGACGACTGGAAGATTTCAAGCAGGCTCACACTCAATCTTGGTCTGCGCTACGAATTAGATTTACCGCCTTACGACCGGGATGGGCGCATGGCAACTTTTGATCCAGCGCTTTACAAGGCGCGTCCGCTGTTCGTCGTGGTCAACGGCGCACCTACTCCGGTCGGCCCTCCCATCGGTGGATTTGTGCAGGCGGGCAATGCGATTCCGCAATACGATCTGGCGGAGGTGCCTAATGTCGGTAAGCGCGTCGTGCGCAGCATCGACCCAAACAACTTCGCGCCGCGCGTCGGTTTCGCTTACTCGCCGTTGCAATCGAGCCGTCTGGTCTTGCGCGGCGGATATGGCATCTTCTATTCACGCACGTCCTTTACTAGTGTGAATAACAGTCTGTTCTCGCCGCCTTTCTACCTCCTGGCGTCTCAGTCTTCTCCGCCTGCGACTCTTAACGATCCCTTCCCCTCTATCGTTTCGCAAAGTCCGTTTCCCGCAGTGGTTCAGGGCGTGCCACTCAGTGGCCTGACTTTTGATCGGAACATGCGCACGCCTTACGTGCAGCAGTACAACGTGAGCCTGCAAACTGAGATCTCGAAAGACATGATTTTGGAAGCCGCCTATGTCGGCACGCGCGGGCTGAATCTCCTGCGGCAGGTGGCGATCAATCAAGCGCGCCTTGCGAGTGGGCAACATCCGATAGTCAACGAGGTGACCGGAGCGGCCATCATAACTAACACGCCTGCGAATGCCGGCCTGCGCGCGCCATTTCAAGGCGTGGCGACAAACGGCGGCCAGGCTGGTTTCGTCCAGGATCAGACCACCGCGCAATCTTCTTACAACTCGCTTCAATTGAGTTTCACCAGACGCTTTTCGCGCGGGCTACAGATTCAAGCGTCTTATACTTATTCAAAATCGATTGATAACGCTTCGGGACAAGGCGGCGGCGCGGGCACGACCGGTCTGATTGATGCCGGAGCCGCAGGCGAGACCAGCGGCATCGTCGGCGATCAGTCGAACAACCGCGCCAATCGCGGTGTGTCAAACTTCGACCGCACACATCGTCTGGTCTTGAGCTATCTGTGGGAATTGCCGAAGCCCGAGTTCGTCAATCACTCAAGTTCGGGCCGCCTGCTGTTTGCCAATTGGCAGATTGCGGGCATCATCACGGCGATGTCCGGCCTGCCGATTGATATTGTGGATTCCAATGCCGGCTCGTTCTACGGAATGAATGGCGCAGGTGCCGGCGGACGGCCGAACTGGGCGCCAGGTGCAACTCGCTCTACAGCGACCAGCAGCATTCCGCCGGGTTACTTCTTCAACCCCCTGGCCTTTTCGCGGCCCACAGTGCTGGCCGGTCAACTGATTCCAAGTTCAAACGGAACAGCCACCGCAAGCACAACGGGAACTGACTTCGGCAATGTCGAGCGCAACGTCCTGCGCGGCCCACGACAGACAAACGTAGACTTCTCAATCAGCAAACGCTTTCCGTTTGGCGAGTCGAAGAGCATCGAGTTCCGCGCCGACGTCTTCAATATGTTCAATCAAGTGAACTTCGCCAATCCGATCAGCAACCTCAACGCCATCCCGTCATCGGGCATCAACTCAACCACTGGCCAGATCATTAGTCCCGGCGATTTCGGCCGCATCATTTCGACCAGCAATAACCCGAGAATCATTCAGCTCGCGTTTAAGATCGGCTTCTAACTGCCGCAGGCTTCGGCCTGAGGTCAAGGCCCAAATCGTTGCCGGTACTCGCCCGACAAGATAAAGGCCTTGACCATGTCTGCATTTTGGAAGTTGCCGTTGAATTGATTCAGCTTCGTCAGCCAGAAGTCATAGCCGGTGTAGTCAGTGTCGGGAAGGTCGTTCGGATTTCTTCTTAAGTAGCCAAAGTATTCCATCAGCACGAATGCGCGATTGAATTCCTGCTGCTGAAGCGTCGAGTTTTCAGCTACTCGCCGCAGAGCCGAAGCTCGCGCGGTCGTGTTCGCGGTGTTGGTCGCTCCGCCAAAATCACTAATCGCCAGGGTGTAGTCTGTTCCCGAAAGCGGCAGGCCGGCGTTCGTGAAAAGCAGGTTCACAAACTGCGTCGGCGTCAACGTGTTCTGGTACGCCGTGGTGAATCGTGAGCGCTGCACAAACTCTGCGGTGAACGCCTGCTTATTGTTATCCAACACGGCCTCCCAACCAGCCTGTCCGACGATCACACCCTGACCAATCTCCTGCGTGTCCGGCAGGAATTCGTTGAGACGAACGATCGGAACTGCGAGTTGATGCGCGCCGCCGAATGTTGACGTACCGTTCGCGTTGCCATACGCCGCTTTGTAGATCCGTTCTACCAGATAGCCCGTCTGCTGAAATTCAATCGAAAGGAAGAAAGCCGCCGAGACATTGATCCGCTTCGCCGCGGTGCACTGAGCACTCGCACCGCAGGAAGTAATCTCGTTGGTCCAGAACGCGAACCCGCTCGGATCGGGCTCGCGGTTGAGAAAGTCTATGTAGTGTTGATGCACAAAGAAGCTCGCGGTGTCGACGGGATTCGTTCCGGTCGCAGTTTCGTTGTCAGCGATCGTTACGGTCGTGATTGCCGGTGAACCCAGACTTGCACCGGCTGGATTGCTCAAACTTACGTTGAAGGTTTCGTTGCCTTCGGCATAGACATCGTCAGTGAGCGGAATGTTGACGGTCTTGAACGCTTCGCCGGCTGCAAAATGAATCGTACCAATCGAAGTGGTGTAGTCACATCGAGAAGAAGCTTTGCCGTTAACGACATTGCAGTTGCTCGCGCCGGCCGTGTCACTGGTTGCGTAATCAACACTGGCTGCGGTCGAAGTGTCGCCGATCCTGGTAAAGGTGATCGTCGCGCGGCCTGACGATTCGCCGGCCAGGTAACTGGCGCTGCTAAACTGAACGCTGCTGGCCGATGATGCCGTGCCGAACTGACCACGAATCTCGCCATTCAGAAAATTGCTGCTGTGAACATTGATGTACAACTGTCCGTTCTTCAGGTTCTGCACATCGGCCGCTGAAGGCGAGATCAGGAAGTCCGTGAAACTGCCATTTGGCAGCGGAAACAAAACATTGCCTACGACGCCCGGCGCGGCGGGACCGTGAATGTGCGCGGCGGTCTCGGCAGCCGAAAGCCCGCTGAAGTTCAGTGTGACCCGCGCCGTCTGTTCGTCAGGACTCAGCATTAAAGTCGCGGTGCCGGCAGCAGTTGAATTGTTTGGTGGCGTTTCTTGCGCGCTATTCAGAGTGGCCGTGAAGACCAGGGGCTGCTTGCCTGAAACTTCGTAGACCGCACTGTTGGTGTTTGAGACGACGAAGAGATCTCCGTTCGGGCCCGTCTCGATATCAGTGGTGATGCCAAAGTCGCGGCCGATTAGCAGGCTTTCGCTTTCGGTGATATCGAACTTGTCCTGATTGTCGGCGACCAGATCGTTGAGCCGCGCATCAGTGAACGCAAAGTGCAGACGATCCGGCGTCAGCTTGAAGCGGAACAGAAAACCTCCCGCTAGAAACGTCCGCGACGCGCCGACCAACATGTCGCCTTCAAATTGCGGCCCGAGTCCCCGGCCGGAAACAAAACCCATGGGTGCAGCGGGGATGGCGTACTTCCAACTGAATTCCGGATCGTTGTAATGAGCGCCGGGCAACATGTATAGACGCGCGAGCGCCGCCGCCGGCGTATCAGCGATCAAAGACGGCGGCCAACGCAACTGCTGTAAGTCGCCGTTGCCGTAGGTCGTTTCGATCTGCTTGAACTGAGCAATGCGATTGACCGGACCCATCATCTCGACCCAACCATCATTCGAACCAGCGGTGACGCGATTCATTTCGTCGAAGGCGTCGTCGCCGTTTTCCTGGTCCCAAAGATTTCCCGACAGCGGATCGAAAGCCAGGCCGAAGGAATTCCGCACGCCATAAGCGTAAAGCTTTTTGATATTCGCCGCTGCCTGTCCGGTGAGCGTCGTTGAAGCATTGAAAAAGGGATTGTCGGCGGGCGTCGAGCCGTCATCGTTAAGTCGCAGGATGAAACCCGTCAGGTGCGCGTCGTCCGGCTCCGGCCCGCCAAACTGATCGTCGGGCACAACCGGGCCGGGACAGGTGCTCGTCGGTCCACACGGCAGGTTCTGCAAAAACCCACGCCGCCCATTGTCTCCCATGATTATGTAAAGCTTGCCGTCCGGCCCAAATCGCAGGACACCGCCATTATGATTGCCGCGGAGTGGCTGATTAGCATCCGCCTGGTAAGCGTGCAGTTTGATCAGATTGCGATCGAACGTTAAGGCCGCGCCATTCCAGATGTAACGATCGACTCGGTTTCCCAACAACGCCACATCCGCGACATTGGTTGAATCGACACCGGTGCTGCTCTCAGTCCAATAAAGATAGACAAATCCATTCAGCAGGAAGTTTGGATGCAGGGCGATCCCCAACAGGCCACGTTCCGACGCGCTGTTGACGGCGAGGTCGAGCGGCGCCGGGCTTTGAATCACTCCATTAAGAACTCTCTGAACTTTGCCGGTGTTTTTCTCCAGCACCAGAAAATCGTTGTTGCCGATGAAAGCCATGCTGGTCGGCTGTGACAGGCCGTTGACCACGGTCTTGACGAAAAGATTAGGGTCGAGCATCGACGGACCATTGGCCGGCGCATTGACTGTAGTCTGAATCGTCGTCGAGTTGTCGCTGGTGTCAGGATCAGGTTCGTTGGCCGTCACGCTGGCGGTGTTGGACAACTGGCCCGGCGCCTGCGGCGTGATCGTGATGTTTACGATGGCTGCGGCGCCACTCGCGATTGAATTCAGGTTGCAGGTGACGGTCGTCGTACCGCTGCAGGTTGCGTTCGCGGGTGGGACGGCGGAAACAAATGCAGTGCCGACCGGCAGCGGATCAGTCAGCACCACGTTGGTCGCCGGAGACGGACCATTGTTCGTGACGATGATTCGATAAGTCATGTTCGCCTGAGACGTCGCCGGGTTCGGCGATACCGTCTTGGAAATCGCCAGGTTCGCGCTCGCCGTTCCGGATACAAACAATTGAACTGTGCCGCCGTGCTGTAGATTGCCGCTGGTCGTATCAACGTTCAGCGTGTAAGTGCCCGGCGGTGTCGCCGCGGTTGTGTTCACCGCCAGCGTCGAAGATTTTGCCGAGGCATCCGCGATCACGATGGTCGTGGGACTGAAACTCGCAGTCGAATCATTTGAAAAGCCGGACGCGCTCAATGAAATTGTCCCGATGAAGCCGCCGACAGGAGTCGCAGTCACAGTGTAGGTCGTGCCTCCGCCGGGTATCACCGTACGAGAAGACGGCGTGACTGAAATCGAGTAATCCGCGGCCAGAGTGGCGTCACCAATCTTCACCACAAACGCATCCTGGCCTCCACCGTTGGCCGGTTGCAAAGGCGAAACGGTGGGAAAATTGGTAGACGAAGTAAACCCGGTCAAGTACGCGTTGCTTAAAGAATCAAGCGCGATCGGATTTGTGGAAGTGCCCGTGCTGGTATTGCTCTCGTTCCCACTGCCACCCAAGTAGGTAGAATAAAGAAGTCCGCTCCCCGCGGGATTTAACTTTGCCAGAAATGCATCAAAGCCGCCTCCGTTTGAAATTTGCAGCTGGTTCAAAGTCGGGAAATTCGTTGACGAAGTAAAGCCAGTTACGTAGGCAGCGCCGGCGGAATTCACCGCGATTCCGGTTCCGCGATCGTCCCCAGTTCCGCCCAGGTACGTCGCGTATACCTTCGTTCCGGTCGTCGAAATCTTTGCGATGAAGGCGTCAAACGATCCGCCGAACGCGGGTTGCGCCGGATTCAGCAGTGGCAAGTTATTCGAGGACGTTTGGCCCACGAGATAGACGTTGCTCGCACCACTGTCGATCGCCAGGCCATAAGCTTTGTCGTCACCAATTCCGCCGAAATAGGAACAGAAGAGCAAAGAACTTGCGCCGCTGCCGTTGGTGTCGAATTTGGCGACGAACGCGTCAAAGCTCCCGCCAAAACTATTCTGAAAGGCGTCTGCGGTGGGAAAGTCACTCGCGCTGGTAAAGCCTGCGACATACGCGTTGCCGCTGCTGTCGATCACGACACCGCTGCCGCGATCAGTTCCGGAACCGCCGAGGTAGGTGGAATAGAGCAGCGCCGAGCCCGCCGGGTTGATCTTTGCCAGAAACGCGTCGGTGTCGCCGGCGCGAGTCGGCTGGTAGGCACTGACTGATGTGGGAAAGCCGATCGACTTAGTGCCACCCGTTACATAAGCGTTTCCCGCTGAATCAACGGTGACGCCTTCGGTCGAGTCGTTTTCTTCACCACCCAGAAAACCCGAGTAAGCCAGCGCGTTGCCCTGAGCATTCAACTTGAAAACGACACCGTCAAAATCGCCGCCGCGATAGGTTGCCGCAAACGAACCCGGAGTAGTCGGAAAATTGAACGATGAAGAGTCAACGCGGCCCACCACGTAAGCGTTGCCGCTGGTGTCGATGGCAATGCCGTCGCCACGATCCTGGCCACTTCCGCCAACATAGGTTGAGTAAAGAATATTCGCGCCGGCCGCATCGATCTTGGTGACGAAGATGTCTGCCAGTCCGGCTTTGACTCCAAACGCAGCGCCATGCAAAGGGAAATTAGTCGAGCTGGTCGTCCCGGCTATGTAGATGTTGTTGCTGCTATCGACCGCTATGCTGCTGCCGAGATCGTCACTACTGCCGCCCAGGTAGGTTGAGTAAACCAGAGTAGGATCGATAACCAGAGGTTTGGTCCGATCGTAGGAGCCGAGTTCAAACCCGACTTGCCGCTTTCCGGACAAGACAAAGCGTCCTTCGATCGCGCGACGCTGACCGGCGATCTCCTGGTAGATAACCGGCCGCTTTTGACGAACCTCGCCGCCCGAGGTGCGCAGCACCAGGTCGCCGTCAGCGGAAATTCCTGGTCGTACTCCCGCATCGAAGGTCAGCCGAATGCTTTGTGGATCAGCGCCAGGCGCGATCACAAAATCGTATTCAAGTTGGCGTTGATTGCCGTAGTAAGTGAGGCTGATGCCGGGATAGATTTCTTCATAGCGTACAGCGCGGAACGTCGGCACGCCGGTACGCCACTTCGACGGATCGTTGCCAATGAAATAATTCCGTTGCCCGGGAAGCGTATCGACTCCTTTCGCCACCACGTTTTGGTTCGCGCCCTGCAAAGTAAAACCGAGCAACGCCATTTTTCCGTTGGCCCTGGAATTACTCTTCCGCAATTCAAGAACCGCGCCGGCAGCAGTAAGAAACAGATTGTAGCCGGCGCCGCGCGCGGCGAATCTTGCCCGGCTGTCCAGTTGACCGGCGTTCTGCTCGAAGCTGAGAGGCAGAGTAGCGATGAACTCGCCCAGATCGGACCCGCCGAGGTTCCTGTTAAGTTCAGCGGCTGCGAGATGTGAGTTTGATTCGTCCCGGTTGAGTCCGGCGCTGACTCTCGTGGTTGGATTTGAGAGCCCGAGCAGTGCGGCAAAGAAAACTAGAGAGCCAGAGAAGATTTTCTGCTTTAAGCTCACTTCGAATTAACAACCTCAATTGCAGAGTGGCACGGGCGTCCTGCCCGTGGGTCACGCGCAAGATGCACGTGCCACGCATTATTCCTTGACCCAACTCTCTTAACAAAAGGACCGAGCGCGAGTGAACACCGGAAATGTTGTGTGTTCAACCCGCCTCGGTCCTTTTTAGCATCCGACCTGATCTTTGAAACCAGTCGCTTTCTCTTCTCAGCTCAGGAAAGGCAAAGTCGGTGTCGCGAAGGTCGCGAGATTCGGAAATACTGCTGCCCGGTCGCTTACCGCCAGACCGTACCAGGTGGCCAGGGTTGCCGCGTATTGATCGATCGATGTCGTTGGGATCCATTGCCCGCGGTTACTGTTGGTGTCATCCGGACCTCCAAGCTGCAACGTTGGATAGCCGTAGAGGAAACCTGATCCATCGGGCCGAGGCGAGCCGTAGAAAGCGCCACCCAAAACTGAGCCACCCATGATAAAGGCGTGACTGCCCCAGGCGTGATCCGTTCCCACACTGCCGGCTCCTGAGCCCGAAGGCTGAAAGGTCCGGCCAAAATCGGAGATCGTGAAAGTCGTAACGTTATTGCTCAGTCCCTGGGCCACCATCTCGTCATAGAAAGCGCGCATTGCCTGGCTCAGTTGCGTCAGCAGTCCACCCTGCGTTCCCGACTGTGCGGCCCCCCCACCTGGGTTTGCCGGATCGGTACCGGTTTCGTTCGTATGCGTATCGAACCCACCCAGCGTACAGAAGAAAATCTGGCGCTTCATGGTAATACCCACCGCGTCCTTAATTTTGATCAGTTTGGCAACTTGCTTTAGTTGATTGCCGAGCGAAGTGGCGGGAAAAGCCGTCGGATTGCCGGGCGTAGGAATTACAGGCTCCGTTAGATTCAACGCGGCGTCCGCAGTGAGCGCCTGATTCGTCGTATCGGTTGATGCCTTGATCAGGGTGACGTTTTGATCGAACCCGAGCAGCGTTCGATAGCTGCTGCCGTTGTTGTTTGGATTAGCCGAGGACGGTCCGCTCCAATTCAACAACAAAAGGTTCGCCAGGGTCGTCGGCGCAGGCGCTATCGCCAACTGCCGCGAGTTAATCCCAGTAGCGAACAAGCTCGTACCCGCCACGGAGATACTCATCGGCAGCGCTACGGCGCCGTTGAGCGGATTGGTTTTGTCAGCGATGCGTCCACCCCAACCTGTCTGACCGACGGTATTTGCCACGCATGTTTGCTGTTGAGCAACCTGATCTGAGTGAGAGAAAAGTTGATACGGACGTCCGATGCCCGCGATATATTGCGCGCGGGTGATCGGCCGCACCAGCGAACCAACATTGCAGAGAACCGCGAGTTTTCCGTCGGTCCAGGGTTTCAAAAGGCCTGGCCCCACTCCCGCATTGTTGGCCTCAGGCGAAAGGTTCGGATGGAAGGCATAAGAAACGCCGCTGGTGTTCGACGGTGTAATCTTCGTAGTTTGTAGGGGTGACTGGGGCACCGCAAGACCTGAACCGCCGCGCACGGTGTTATAGCCGCCCATATAATCATCGAATGGAATCACCATGTTATTGCAGTCGGACCCGCCGCTAAGAAAAATGCAGACCAGCGCTTTGTAATCCGACGCGACGTCCGGCTGCTGTTGGACCATCGCATTAACGAGGTTGAGCCTTTCCATACTGGCGACCATGGCGGCTCCAGTTAAACCACAGGCTGATGTTTCCAGAAATTTTCGGCGTGATTTGTTCATCTCTTCTACCTCTCCACCTGGTATTGCGCTGAAGTCGCGACTAGATAAATGGCCGTGCGCGTCCGCCCCGCGGGGTCGGCGCTGGTTATGGCGTTGACTGTGGCCACGATGTTCGCGTTCATCGCCGCTGACATCGTCCCGTGCAAGAGCCTGGCGTTAAGAGCGTCGACAAGTGTTTGCGGAGTGCCCGCCATATTTTGATATGTCGTGTAATTAAACTGTGTGCCTGTCGGCCGGTTCGGCGCAGCAGCGGGAATGCCAATCCCATTGTTGGCCAAAAAGAGTGTGTTCATGAGGTTGGCACGCCCGTACGTCGTGGAGGTATCAAGGATGCCGAACTCCGGACCAAACAGATTACTGCCAGGCAAACCATAATCGGCCGGAAAGTAACTGAATACGGTCGGGGGATTAAATACGTTCTCTCCCAGGCCAGTCGTGAAACTGCCCCCAGTGCTGGTTACGAGCACGCCATCGCTCGTGGCGTTGAAGGCCCGCAGCAGATGCGTCATCAATAACACAGGTTCACGCAAGTGGCCGTAATTTGGATCAGTCTTCGTGTCGCCGCGAGCCTCGGGATCCAAAAGCATCGCCGTGATAGTAGCCTTCATGTCACCGCGCACTCCTGATCCGTTGTTGGCAAACGCGGCCGAGCACCGGCCCACATACGCTGGGCTCGGATTACTGGTGACCAATTGATGAATCATTTGGGTGCAAACGTATGGCCCGGTGTTCACGTGATTGAACAGCAGGTTAATCGCCGTATCTAACTCCGCGGCTTTGTAGGCTTGCCTTTGTGCAGTCGTCGTACAGGGAGGATTCGATGTGGTGCACGCTGGAAAGTTCACGCCAAACAGCGTCTTCTGATTTAGGTCATACCTGTTTGTATTGGCGTTCAGTGGCATCGGATCGAGGTAATTCGTGACTGCAGTGGGGACGCCGTTGATGTCCGTGCTCCTGTTTCCACCAAGATCCCAACCCGTGAGAATCCGCGCCAGATTGGAAATCGTGTTTTGGTCATAGCTGGGAACGCGATTGCCCTGCGCGTCCAGGACGGGCGTGCCGTCCTGATTCAGTGTGTCCACACCAATCGAAAACAACTGCATGATCTCTCGAGCGTAATTTTCGTTCGGCGTTCCGTTAGCAGCGGAGTTGCCCCTCATATTCAGATATTGGCCCATGCCTGGATTGAGGGTGATATCGAATAGCAGCGTCCGGAAGTTACCAAAAGCGTTGCGATCGATCGTCTGCAAATAGGGTGCGTACCAACTCGTTTCGTTGTTGTTCAACGGCTGGCCGCCAACCACGATGAACTTGTGCAAAGCAAATGCTACCCGCTGTCTCAATTGATCGGGCTGCGTCAGGGCGTTCGTCATGAACTGCTTCTGGAGCGGGTACAGCGTGTAGTTATCCCGCACACAGTTTGCGTCGCAGGGGCTTGGCTGTTGGATCGGATAGAGCGGTGTGGCGGGATAGTCTGAGGCCAAGGGAGGTATCGTCCCGGAATTATCAATGAACTGCGGAGGCGTATTGAATTGCTCGTTGATCCATGCTTGCATTCCGATCTGCTGGAGATGAGTGATATCCGCATCGGTCGGGCCCCACGTAGACTGGTCGAGAAATCTTATTCCATCAGGGCCGGCAGCCGCAGCCTGGGCGCCAACCTGCGCCTGATACTGCGCGAGGGTCAACGGCGTCGCCGGCGACGGCGGCGTTTGGGGCGCGGGTGTGCCGACCGCACCCGGATCGTCTGACGGCCCTCCGCCAATCTGACCAATCGCGACCCGGACCCGATTGCTACCCATTCCGTGGAGGTTCAAGCGAATCAGCACGTCGCCCAGATTGCCCGTCATCAAATCATTAAGTCGCATTACCACCATGTAGACACCCTGAAAGTTCGGGACTTGGCCGACGTATTCGACCTTCAGCGGATAGTGGACGTGGGCGGCATCTTCGGAATCAGCCGTCAATGAATTCTGCGTTTCGCCGGCCAGCAGATCGAGATTCATTACAAACAACGTGATTCGCGTCCGCGCATCGTTGGGGCTGAAGTTGCCCTCCGACGAAAGCGAGAAGGGCTCGGCCCTCATCGAAACGGATTCCAGCGCGACGGCTCGAGTCGAACCGGCCGAAACGCTAATCAGCGTCGGACTGATGCTGGGCGCTGCGGATGCCGGCGCGATGGCCCCGCAAAAGATCATGGCCAGACCTGCGCATACAAACGCCAGAAAGCGCTCGCTTGAAGCAAAGGCTCGATTTCTCATAGGAATATGCTCTCTCCGTCAAAGACGACACGAACTCAATCAATATGAGGCTTAGCAAAATGGACAAACTTGGTGGAGGGGCCACCGGGCTATCACCCTGGTTCAAATTCAATATACACAGCGCGCCAGCACGCGGTCAACAACTTTTAGACGAGTCAAACAATAAATTGTATGAAGCTTTTTGACCGATTGGGCGTCGCGGGAGGTTTCACCTTAAGACAGCTTCGAACTGACCCGAATGAACTGATAAAAGCCCGCGACAGCGCCGAGCACGATGCCCGCGACCAAAAGCCACGGTTGAGTTCCCAGCCAACGATCCAGCACCCATCCGAGGATCAAACCCGCGACCACCGACGCGAACAACGAAAAAGCCGCGGCGTAAGCGAGGCCGGACTTGCGATTGATTTCCTGCGGATTGTCTTCGCCTGGCATTAATGACTCGGTGTCGGAGAACAGCTCAATCAAACGAAACCTTATCGTAAATTTCCTGAAGGGTGAGCGAGCAGTCAATTGAATGGAGTTCGATAGTTCCGTCGATTGAGCGCGTCTCAGTCACGGTCCATTGCCCTTCAACCTGTTTGACATACTGTTCGACACAAATCTCGTCCTGCGCCACGAGCAGATGTTCGCTTAGCGACTCAATCGCCTGGTAGTAACCCGATTTCGCTATGCGGTCATAGCGTTCGGTAGACTCTGAAAGAACCTCGAATAAGACGGTCGGGTTGAGAAGTGTATCCAAATAATCATCCTCTAGTTGCGGTTCACCGCAGACCACAACTACGTCCGGATACGTATAGAGACCACTGGTCGCGACCTTGACTCGCATCTCGCTCGCATAAACTTCGCACGGCTTTCCCTTCAATTGTCGATGCAGTTCCGCGAGGATATTTGCAGTGATCAAGTTGTGCTTGCGGCTCGCTCCGGTCATCGCGAAGATCTCGCCGTGCAAATACTCGCTCCTGTACACGGACTTTCGTTCAAACTCCAGGTACTCGGCGGGCGTCACATATGGCTTGATTTGTTGAGACATCCCCAGACTCCTGATTTGAAGTCTACCACGACTTTCGAGTTAGATAGTTCTTCGGACCCTCGTAAAGCATAGCCCGTTGCGAGTGCCGCATTGAGTCGTGGATGAAGCACACATGCGTACACCAGCAGGCTTTGCCGCCGTCGATTGCATTCAGCTCTGTTCGTCTTTCCTGCGCTGCCCACAACGCGCCAAAGTCGTAGTCGTAATCCGCGAGCGTACCGAACTTTTCGCGCAACTCGCACGCGCGCACGTCGCCGTTGTAATCGATCACGGCAATCGTTTCTCCCGCCGTGCACGGGAACGGCCAGGCCGTCGAGCGATCGAAGTTTGCACGTTGGGTGCGATAGTGGGTGGTGATCGTGCCGACGTAAGCGACGTTCTTGGCGAAACGCTTTGGGCCATCGTCATCGGCAAACATGCGATCGCCATAGCGCTTGGTCAACTGCGCCACGTAAGAGTACATCGCCGGCAAGGAACTGGACGGCACTTGCTTGATTTCATCGCCGGCCAACGTCTCTCCGCGCACGATGTTGAAGTACTGGCCGTCGAGCTGAAAATTCTCCCACATGAACTCGCCGAGTTTTTCTATCTCCCGATAATTGTCGGCGCATACGACCGTGTTGGCATTTAGCCGCAGTCGATCACGATACCTGGTTTTCAGCGGATACAAAGTCTGAATGCAATCCAGCGTTTTCTCCCAATGCCCGGGCACACCACGGACGTGATCGTGGGTCTGACCATAACCGTCCAAAGCGATGTTTAAGTACAGATCAAGATCCGGATGCGAGCCCAACGCTTTGTCTACGATCTCGGAAACGCGGGCCTTCACCAATCCGTTAGTGGGAATGATCAAGCGGCGCACGCCGTTTCGCCGCACAAACATGTCTATGATTTCGGAAGCGTCATGACGCAGGGTTGGCTCGCCGCCGGAAAGCCACAGGTCGGTAATGGGCGGCATTGTGCGCGAGACCTTTTCAATTTGCGCAAATGTCATGTCGCCGGGGCGATTCAGTTCCTCGTGATAGAAGCAGGTGCGGCAGAATGAATTACATCGCGAAGTAACAAACAGAATTACCGTGCCGAGACGCTTGTCGCGTTTCGTCGATCTTAAGAGCTGAACCAGTTGGATGGCTTTATTCGGCATTGAAATGCAGTCAGTACCACCTGCGTGAGCGGGTGGGACCAAGAGCTATTGAGTGTTTGGCCCACCCGCTAACGCAGGCGGTACTGACCTCATATACTCTCAATAGATCGACAGACAAAAAGTTGTCACCTAGTTTTTCTTTTCTTCAGGCGGCAACGGATCAGCTACATCGACGACCAATTTCCAGGTTCCGCTCGCTTTCTTCCAGACTCGAGCATAGTTCCCTTTTTCAACTACGGCTCGCGCTCCAGCCGTCTCTCGCAATTCATAGATGCCATAGCTATAGCCCAAATCGCCGGATTGGGAAACATCGACGAACGACGGCGTCCAGGTCCATTCGTTAGTCAACGGCACCAGCGCATCCGACGCGGCCTGTTTGCCAACAAAAGGAAATCTACCATTGCGAAACAGCCGGACGTCAGTCGAGGCGTACGAGCGAAATGCTTCGACAGCGCCTCTGGCCCCGGAGGCATTTGAGAATTCGCGATCGACCAGCAACAAGCCGGTTCGCTCAGCCTCATGATTCACGGCCTTTGAACTTTTCGTGCCGTGAATCGCGGGCGGCACTTGCCACATCCCGACCGGGGCTTTCGGGTTCGGATTGCTGATCCCCAGATCGAGGGCGAACTTCCACGAACCGTTAGCCTGCTTCTTCCAAACGGTCATGAAGTTTCCGAAGGCCGCGGGTTGGGCATCTTTGATGTCGTTCTTGAATTGCCAGGGGCCGGTCGTGTACCCGAGATCGCCGTCGAGTGAAACGGCGGCAAATATTGGTTGCCAGGTGAGCAGCGAGCGCGTGGTTGCGGACGGCAGAGGGTGTTCCTGCATCCACTTTTTTCCCAACACCGGAGTTGGACGAAACAAAATTCCGGCGTCGGCGATGAAAGCGGCAAAGGCGGGGCGAGTTCCTATCTCTTCCGACATGTGAGAGAACGCGCGCTCGGTCTCGACCATTGAGTTGAGAGCGTCAACTTGATTCTTGTTCTGGGCAAGATCGAGCGGCGTGAGGGCGACTATTAATAAGAAGGAGAAAAGCAGGATTCTCATTTGAAGCTCAAACCTCGGTTACTGCTGCGTAAAGTCATCAATCATAACCACCGCGCTAATCCGATTCACGCGAAAGAATGACAGTTTCAGTGGGTGATTTCAATTCGTAAGTAATCCCGCGCCAGGTAATCCGTCTGGAAAAGGCGGCCGCCAGCCCATTGCAGAGATAAAGCACCGAAGCCAGAGGCCAAAGCGTTAGATGCGCCAGCGTAGTTCCGAAAGAGTGTATTCGTCGATCCGGAATGACGCGAGAGACCGCGCGCAAGCGGAAATGCGACTTCATCGAACCCAGCGCGAAGATGATCAGCACGAGCGCCAGCGGCGTCGCGAATGAAAGGCAGAGCAAAGCACGGACGACGACGAGTGCGATGCCGCCAAAAAACACCAGCACAAAAAAAGCGCTGCCAAGAAAGATGCCTTTCCAAAGATGCGCGGCATAGGCACGCGTGATCTTCAGTTGCCGGTTAGTGAATTCGATCAGCTCGCTTAAGGTGCAATCCTCAAGCGAGGCCGTCAGGCACTGCGGCACAAACCTGATAGGCCTATCGCCTTCATGAAGAGCGCGCGTCAACGCAAAGTCATCCGAAACTGTGCCCTGCCAATACTCGATGACTTTGCGATCGTCGAACGTCTCGCGCCGGATGGCTGTTGAGCCACCCCAACAAAAGTTCTTCTCCAAACTCTCGCCCAGCGCGGAAGCAATCGTCGCATTCCAAACCGATCGCAGATGCGAAGCCAATCCTCCGCGAACGGGGACGAACCAGCGATAGCCTGTGGTCGCGCCCAGATTACGATCTTGCAAAGGTCTTACCAACTGCCGCAGCCAATTCGGACTGGGTCGAGCGTCGGTATCAACAAAAACGAAAACTTCGGACTGCGGATCGGCTTTGCCAATCGCCGCGCGAAGATTGTGGACCTTCTGCCCGCAGTCGCGCGCCGGCCCGGAGACTAGGAAGCTCATCGTGGGGCCGGACTCTCCGGTATAAGAGCGGCGCGCCTCTTCAATGATGGCAATGGCCGGATCGTCTGGGGCATCGGTGATAAAGATGATCTCGAACGCCGGATAGTCCTGCGCGAAGATCGCGTTGATGTTTTCTTTCAGGCCTGCGTCGACGCCGCGACAGGGAACAAAGACGGTGACCAAGGGCGTGAACTCCGGGTATGCCTGGGCAAGTTCCGCATGCAGGTAGCGAACAAATCGCAGTCCACCGCGGAGCGAGACCAGGCCCAGCCAGATTGAGATTGCGGCGAAGAAGTAGAAGACCAGCACGAGATACCCTGTGTAATGTCGGAGAGACTAAATTAGAGTCAGCTTTCATCGGGCGTCCGGTAATGGCGCACCACACGCTCGACTGCTCTATGAAATGTTGCCCGATCGAGATCTGGATAGCGGTATACCTGATCCTCAATGGCGAGAAACAATTCAAGCAAACGGTTTGGATCAACCAATCCGGCTGTGATTAGCTGGTGCACATCCTGGGAATCTATTTGATGACCGCGCTCGATCTTCGCCAGAGCCTGAGCGTAGAAGTCATAATGATAAAAGGACAGCTTCCCTTCCTGTTGAATGAAGCGACTTCGTTCCTGCCATCCCGGCAGTTCAGGAATAAAGTCTCCTGGGGAGGCGAGTTCGATGTTAACGTGCAACCGCTCTTTTAGGTCAGGCAGGCTCCTTAGAATCTCGTCACTTTCAGGAATAATCTTCAGATCAATATCGATAGTGGAAGTTCGCCAGCCGAACAAGACTGAAGTGGCGCCTCCGACCAGATAAATGCGGGCGGGAGTATTGACTGCGGCGGCAATCGCCTTCATGAAAGCCTTTAGACTGTCGGCGGTTATCGGCTGACGCATTCGGCTGCTCGTTCGAAACTTACCAGTCTGCGAATCAAAGCATTGTACCGCGAATGCGCGGAATCGGAATCATCCTTCGCCAGCAGATCATATAAGCGGTGCTCGGGATCGTCCGGCAGCGAGTCAGGCAGTTCAATACCCAGGTGCTGTAGTCGTGGAGATCCAATCGCTACCAACAAAGCCGCAATCGTCTCTCGTCCATCGCGCAGATCTCTGACGCCTTCGTCAATCAGATCTCCTCCGGGTAAAGCTGAGTTCATGATTGTAATCTTACTAGGGGGCTTCGATTGGTGTTACGGGTTGTACTTTTGCGGGCGCCGGCGCCACGACTTGCGCGGGAAAAAGTTTCTGGGCCAGCACAATAAATGGTTGCGGATACAGGCCGATAAAGAGGATCCCCACCAGCGTCGCAACCAAAGCGGTGCGGAGCGCCGGCGACATCGTTAACGGCTGTTCATCGGCGACCCGATCGCCGAGATACATCACCTTAATGAAACGCAGGTAGTAATAGAAAGACACGACGAGGTTGATAATCGCCCAAGCGGCGAGCCAGTAGTACCAGTTTTTATGGTCCGTCTCAGCACGCGCGAACAAGCCGTAAAGCAGGTACCACTTGCCCATGAATCCGCCGGTGCCCGGCATTCCTCCAAGTGACAGCATGAAAATCGCCATCATCGCCGCCATGCCCGGCGCCTTTTTCGCCAGTCCGGTCATGTCATCAACGTTGTCACCGATGATGCCGCGCCGTCGCAGGCTGATGATGATGCCGAATGCGCCCATATTCATCAGCACGTACACGAACAGATAGATCACCAGACCGATGTTGCCGTACGCGTTGTTGGCGATGATTCCCAGCAGCAGATAGCCGGCATTTGAAATCGATGAGTAAGCCAGCAGGCGTTTGGAGTTCTCCTGAGTGATCGCGGCCCAGTTGCCAACCACGATTGTCAGCGCGGCAACAATCCCGAGCAGGGGCGCCCAATCAATCTGCATTGGCGCAAGCGCCACGAAAAAGATCCGGGCATACAACGCGAAGCTCGCAGCCTTTGAACCGGTAGAGAGAAAAGCAGTGACGGAAGTTGGCGCGCCTTCATATGCATCCGGCGCCCACATGTGAAATGGCACGGCAGCAATTTTGAAGAACAAACCCGCCGCCAAAGCAATCATTCCCAGTATTAGCATCGGCTTCAGGCTCGGCGTGTTGCCGGCAGCCGTGGCGGTGCTCATAACCCTACCGACGCCCTGGCCTATCTCACCAAGATTTGTCGAACCTGTGACCCCATAAATCAGGGACATGCCGTAGATCAGAATGCCTGACGAAAAAGCGCCCAGCAGAAAATATTTCATCCCAGCTTCGTTCGAGCGCTTCTGGCGTTTGGTAAACGCCACCAGCACATAAAACGTCACGGCCATCAATTCCAGCGAGATGTAAAGTGAAATCAGATCATAGCCGCAGCCGAGAAACATCATCCCAACGGTCGCAAACAAAACCAGCGCGTAGTATTCGCCGTGCTGCTCGCGCTCAATATCCAGATATCGCATCGCGATCAGGATCGCCAGCGCGGCGGCAATCAGGAAGATGGCTTTGAAAACGATCGCAAAACCATCGATGCGGATCATTCCGTAGAAGCCGTCAACCGCGGACAGGTTTTTTAAGGTATCAAGGTAGAACGTCCCGCCCATGCTCGTGAACTGGGCTCCCAGGGAGACCAGCGCGAGCGCAATTCCAGTCAGCGAGAAGTAGGCCGTCCATTTGCTCAGCTTGTAGGGAAGGATGACCTCCATCACGAGCACGACGCAGGCGGTCACCGTAATGATCAGCTCAGGCGCGATCAATTTCAGATCGCCGACGCTGATCAGGTTGGTTTGAAAAAGGAATGACATTTTATATGGAGCGCGCTTGGTAATCAGTTGCTCTGGAAAGCGGGGACTAGTCGCCGCACTCCAAAGACTCGTCCATTTCGTACAACTACTGCTGCACCCGGATCGGGGCACTTGTCGCAGATGGCTGGCCAGGAACCGGCGCAATCGTCAGTGCTGGCTGTCCCGGAATTGGATAGTTTGGCCGCAGTTGCCTGACCACCGCATTGACCGGCCGTTCAATGTAACGCAGGAACGGACCCGGATAGATTCCAATCCACAAAGACATGATTAACAGCGGCAGCATGTACGCCCACTCGCGCACGTTCAGATCCGGCAGCAGCTTGTTTTTCTCGTTTTCGATTTCGCCAAAAAACATGCGCTGGTAAAGCCAGAGCATGTAGCCGGCATTCAGGATAATTCCCAGGCCGGCCCAACCGGCCCACGATGGATTCGCTTCGAACGCCCCTCGCATCGCCAGAAACTCAGAAATGAAAACTGCTAGCATGGGCAGACCAATCGCGGTCATCGCCATAATTAGAAACACCGCCGCGTATCCCGGCATAACGTGGGACAAGCCGCCGAACTCGTTTACCTTGCGCGTGTGTCGCCGCTCGTAAATGATTCCTACGAGCAGGAACAACGCGCCGGAATAAATTCCGTGGTTGACCATCTGCATCACTGCGCCGTTGATGCCGTTTGGATTTAGAGCGAACAATCCGAGCATGACGATGCCCATGGATGAAACCGACGAGTACGCCACCAACTTCTTAACATCGCCGTCCTTCTTCACCACAAAGTACATCGCCGCCAACGCGCCATAGATGATCGAGACAATCGCCAGAAAGATCATCACGCTGCGCACGCCGAATTGATGATTTGTGCCGCTGAAAAAGTAACTCTCGTCCGCGGAGGCTTTGGGAAACATCGGCAGATTGAACCGATAGAAGCCGTAGGTGCCCAACTTCAGCAGGACGCCGGCGAGCACGACTGAACCGGCGGTAGGCGCTTCGACGTGCGCGTCCGGCAACCAGGTGTGGAATGGAAACATCGGCACCTTGATGGCGAAACCCAGGGCGAATGCGAAGAACAGCAGCACCTGCAGTGTTCCCATCGGCAGAGTGGATCCGATTGCCTGCATGTATAGAATGCTGAAGTTGCCCGTGCCATGCTGCGCGGCAGCCTGCACCGTGCTCGCGACCATCGCGCTGGCCTTCGGGTTACCCGCCAGCAGATCCAAAGTTGCCTGCGTTACCTTCGCAGTCAAAGCAGTGTCCTGCGTCAGGAAATACATCTTCAAAATACCGAGCAGCATTACGACTGAACCGACCAGCGTGTAGAGAAAGAACTTGATCGCCGCATACAATCTGTTGTCGCCACCCCAGATTCCGATCAGGAAGTACATCGGCACCAGAGAGACTTCAAAGAACAGATAAAACAGAAACAGATCCATCGAACTAAAGACGCCGAGCACGAACGCCTGCAACAAGAGCAACAGCACGTAGTATTCCTGCTCGCGTTTCTGGATGTACTTCCATGACGACAGCGCCGCCAGCACGCCGAGGAATGTCGTCAGCACCAGCAGCAGCACCGAAACGCCGTCCGCACCCATCTGATACCGCGCCCCGATGGCCGGGATCCACTGGTGGTCTTCGAGAAACTGCATCCCGCCAAGACCGCGGTCGTAACCAAGCAGCCACAGCGACGCGATAAAATCGAGCACCAGCCAACCGGTCGCGAACTTCTTGATTAAATCGGTCTGCTCTTTGCGGAACAGCCCCAGGATCAGAATCGCGCCGACCGCCGGCAGCCAGGTGACAATTGAGAGAATGTTATTAGTGAACACGTTAATCCTCGCGGAATCCAACGTACTAGCCAGTGTCAGAAGCCCGACCGTCAGGGAGGGCCAGGTTTGGAGACTTGCCCTTGCTTACGCGCGGGCTACTGACACTGAAAGCTTAAAGCATCTTGACCAAATAAAAAGCCACCGCCAACAGCAACCCAACAACCATCACCAGCGCATAATTCTGGGTCAGCCCGGTTTGCGTTGCGCGCACAATCGGCGACATTAAGCGCACTACAAAGGCGGCAATCGCGTTGACGAGACCATCGACAAAGTACTTGTCAGTGCCGCCGGTGATCTTGCTCGACAGACGCGTCAGCCAGGCCGAACCATTCACGGCGCCATCGACAACCTCTGAGTCAAACTTGAACACCCCGCGCGCCAGATCCATCGTGCGCCGCGTCACCGCCCAACCATAGAATTCATCAATCCAGTATTTGTTATAGCTCGCGCGGTACAGCGGAGCCAGACGCGCGGCCCAGATATCCGGCAGACGCGTGTCCTTAATATAGAAGAGAAAGCCCAGGCCAATGCCGATGCCGGCAACGATCAGCGAAATGATAATGAACACCCATTCGGTGGCGACCTCGCTGCCGAGTTTGCTTTCAACCGCGTGGGCTAGATTGAACCCGCTGCTCTCCTCCTGGGGTAAGGCGCGTAACTCACTTGTGTGAGGAGTTTCCGCAATCTTCGCTTCTTCAGCCGCGGAAAGCGGTTCGTCGACGTGGAATGATTTGGTCGTCGGATTCCAGATCACTGGATTCAACCAGTGTACGATGTTGAGTCTGCCGCCAACTTCCCTGCCACCGGTGAACGCCGTGCTGATGCCTACAAAACCACCAACCGTCGCCAGAATCGCGAGCACTACCAAAGGCACCCACATTGACTTGGGCGATTCGTGCGGAACATGCGGATGCTGTTCATGCTTGCCTGGCGCGTGATCGTCACCGTGAGCTTCCTTACCATCGTCGCCACGGTAACGACCCCAAAAAGTCATTGCCATCAAACGCGTCATATAAAACGCCGTGCACGTCGCGGCGATCGTGCCGACTATCCACAACAACCAGCCCACCGGTATGTGATTGGTAGAAGCCGTGCGCCAAAGAATCTCATCCTTAGACCAGAAACCACTGAAGGGAATGATGCCGCAGATCGCCAGCCAACCGGCCATGAACGTGAGATAGGTCCAGGGCATGTACTTCCGCAGCCCGCCCATGCGCCGCATGTCCTGTTCGTGATGCATGCCGTGAATCACGCTGCCGGCGCCGAGGAACATTAACGCTTTGAAGAACGCATGCGTCATCACGTGAAAAATGCCGATCGTAAACGCGCCCACACCACAGGCCAGGAACATAAAGCCGAGTTGCGAAACGGTGGAGTAAGCCAAAACTTTCTTAATATCGTTCTGAGTGATCCCGATCGTCGCCGCAAAGATGGCGGTGAACGCGCCGATCACCGCGACGACCAGCATCATCGTCTGCGAATGCTGAAAGATGATGTTGGTGCGCGTCAGCATGTACAGACCCGCCGTGACCATCGTCGCCGCGTGAATCAATGCCGACACGGGCGTGGGCCCGGCCATCGCGTCCGGCAGCCAGACGTGCAAAGGAAACTGAGCTGACTTTCCACATGCGCCGATCATCAGTCCCAGGGCGATCCATGACATCAGTCCCCAATGCCCGAGCGGTTCCAACGGGTAGCTCACTGCCTGCTGAATCACACTGGCGTATTGCGCCGTACCGAAAGTCGCGATAATGCCGAAGATTGCCAGAATGAAACCAAAGTCGCCGACGCGATTGGTGATGAAGGCCTTGCGCGAAGCATTCGCCGCCTCGGCGCGATTGAAGTAGTAACCGATCAGCAGATAAGAACAGAGCCCTACCCCTTCCCAACCGACAAACATCATCACGAAGTTCGAGCCCATCACCAGCACGAGCATCGAAAACATGAACAGACCCATGTAGGCAAAGAAGCGATAGAAGCCCGGGTCGTCATGCATGTAGCCGGTGGCGAAAACGAAGATGCAAAGACCGACGCCAGTGATCACCAGCATGAAGATCGCCGAGAGCGGGTCGAGCTGATAGCTCCACTCAACATTCAGCAGCGAACCCCGACCATTCGCGACCGTCACCGGCTGATTCGCTACGGAAATCGTGGCTGAATTCGGCGCGCCGGGTTGTGCGTAACCCAGGCTCTGCTTCACCGCTCCACCCGAAATCCACGTGAAAGCGGTTTGCGTCGTGACATAAGGATTGGGCCAGAGAGAATTACCGCTAAAGCCGTACGAGTAGACAGCCGTGAGACTGATCAGAAATGCCAGCGCGACTGAGCCGACGGCAATGCCGCCGATCAGCTTTTCTGGAAAGCGAAACCAACGCCCGAAGATGCCGTTAATGGCGGCGCCGGCGAGCGGCAGCAGTGGGACTAGCCAGATAAACTTATGCATTTGATTGTAGGGGCGGGGCTTGTCCCTGCCCGTTTTTAACGGAGACCGGGCAGGGACAAGCCCTGCCCCTACACAATCACCACTTCATCAAATCAATTTCATCGATCCAGATCGTCTCGCGATTGCGATAGAGCGCGATCACGATGCCCAGGCCGATCGCCGCTTCAGCCGCGGCTACCACGATAATAAAGACAGTGAATATCTGGCCGGCCATCGGATTGCCGGTGCCGGTGTCCTGCAAGTAGCGCGAGAACGCGATGAAGTTCAAATTCGCGGCGTTTAAGATCAGCTCGATCGACATGAAAATCACCAAAAGGTTGCGCCGCGTCAGCACGCCCGCAACGCCGATGATGAAAAGGATCGCGGCGATGACCAGGAACTTTGAGAGGTCCGGATGCTTGACTCCATCGATAGCAATCGAGAAGCGGCTGTTTGAAGCTTCCTGAAACAACAGCGCAAACAATGGCGATAGGTGATTCATCGTCTCTGATTCAGCCGCGTAGCGGCGCAATGTTTATAGATCGACCTAACCAAAAGTGGTCTCAGCTCCTTTAGGAGCGAAACATTTCTTTCGCCCATAAATGGGCTAGCGAATCTGATGCGTACGAGTGCTATAAATATTCCGTGCCTAACGGCACTTCAATCGTTTGCCTCGGCTTCGAGACTTTTCACCGAAGCTGTCGTCAAAAGCATTTCGGGATCGACATCGTCCACAGATGCTTCCTGCTTAAGAGTTCGCGCCAGCATGACCGAACCAATAATCGCGACCAGCAAGAGTATGCTCGCGATTTCGAACGGCAGAGACGCGTACGTAAACAGGCTGTTACCGACGCTTTCGGTTTGCGTGGAAATCCGGGTTCGACCAGTCGCGCCGATTTGCAGCTTTGCTTCAACATCTGATCGCGTGGTTTCTGTTTGCTTCAGCGCCGCCGCGTCTCGGTCCTTCAAGCCGGCATAACCCTTGTTGATTGCCGCCAGCAACGCGAGCACCAGGAGCAGCGAAAAGATCAGCGCGGCGGCTACTTGCGCCGGACGATTGAAAATCGGGGCGCGGCCTTCTTCTTCGGCGCCCACGTTAACCAGCATGATGACGAACAGAAACAAAACCATCACGCCGCCGACGTAGACCAGAATCTGCACGCCGGCGATGAATTCAGCGCCGAGCAAAATGAACAGCGCGCCGACCGACACCAGCGAAGAGATCAGGAATAAAGCCGAGTGCACTGCGTTGCGGGCCATCACAGTCAAAAGCCCCGCGAGAATCGCAGAGATGGCGAAGATCCAGAAGAAGACCGTTTCCCAGCCGGATAAGATCATTGTCAATTGCCGATTGCCGATTGCCGATTTGAAGATTGTCGCTTCAGGGATCGAGCAAGCGTACGTGAAGCAGATATGCGCGACTGTGCGAGTATCTTTGTCAATTCATTAGCCTCGTTGAGCAGCGGCTCAACCTGGCTTCGTTTCAGAAGATCGCCTTCAATTATCAATTCCATCCAGTAGGCGCTCTCGTCAGCTTCCTCTTCCGATATTCCCAACTTCGCTACGAATTCAGCCTTCGAACGTCCGCGACAAGCTGCTCGATAATTTGCGCCGACCGAGCTACCAGATCGTACTAATTGACCACCGATCGCTCTGCCCACAACGGTGTTCGGCAAGGCCGCAACTAGCTTAAGAACCCTTAACGCAAATTGCTTCGTCCGCTTTTTAAGATCATCAGCATTCATTGGCTTGCCGGTGGAAGAACACTCCGTTGACTACAGGCCAATTGGAAATCGGCAATCGGAAATTGGCAATCGTTAGCTTTCGTACTTGACCGTTTCCCTACCCTGCTCGAGCATCTCGCGGTTCCAGACAAAGCCGGCGCGCGAATAGGTGGCCAGCTCAAAGTCCTGAGTCAGCTCGAGACAATAAGTTGGGCAGGCTTCCTGACAGAGAGCGCAAAACATGCAACGCGACGTGTCGAAGATGAACTCGTCGAGAACTTTTTTGCGGCGCGGCTTGCCGGCCACGACGACTTCCACGTCCATTGGTATGACGTCGATGCAATCTTCGGGACATGCCAGCGCGCACAGGTTACAGGCGATGCACAACGTGTCGTGCGTTTCCGGATCCATGTTCAGCCGCGGCGCGCCGTGAAAACGCGGCGCCACATCGGGGCGAACCGCTGGATACTGCTCAGTGTAGATTCCTTTCCCCGCCACTGAGTCTTTAGAAGTGAGCGCCCCCAGATTAAATTTCAGCGTCAGGCCGAGTCCTTTTAACAGATCGGCCATGAAGAAGCGTTTCAGCTTCTGCGCAAACGTCGGTTTGGAAACGGCAACTAATGACATGGTGAAATCTTAGGTTTCAAAATTTAGATTTGCAATCAAGCAAACATGTCCAGCCTGCACAATTCAGGTCAGTACCACCTGCGGTAGCGGGTGGGCCCAGAGAGTTAGTCAACTAGAAACGGCGAAAGGAAGTAGGCCCACCCGCTACCGCAGGTGGTACTGACCTCTCTACTCTGCCGGCGCCAACGGCGCGACCGCCGGTTTCCCTTTCGGCAAATCCGCCATCCGAATCTTTCGCCGCTGCTTCTTCAAATTAAAGTCTCGAGAGCGCCAGTTGATCAGGGAAAGCATTCCCGCCGTCAGGAACAAATTGCCGACGCCGAACGCGATCGCAATTCCCTTACCCGCAGGCGTCAGGTTCAGCCCGGCGGTCATCGAATCAATCGTGTGCATTCCATGCCAGCCATCCAAACCCTGGACCGTCGTAACCGCGATCGCGGACACAACGATGTTGACCAGCGCCGCCGGCAACAACCACTTCCAACCCAGATCCATCAACTGATCATAGCGAAAGCGCGGCAGCGTCCAGCGCAACCAAAAATATAAATAGAGAAGCAGACCGGCCTTAAACAGAAACACGATTAGGCTCACGACTACATATGCGTTGTGAAAACCCTTTGCCTCAGTCAGGCGATAGACGAACGGTGCATACCAACCGCCGAGATAAAGCGTGGTTGCCACCGCAGTCACCACCACCATCGCCGCGTACTCAGCCATGAAAAAGAGCGACCAGCGGAAACCTGAGTATTCGGTGTGAAAACCCGCGACCAGTTCTGATTCAGCTTCCGGCAAATCGAACGGCGCGCGATTGTTTTCGGCGATACCGCTGATCAGAAAGATCACAAAGCCAATTGGCTGGTAGAGCAAAAAGAAAATTGAATCAGACTGCTGCGCCGCGACGATTCCCGAAAGCGAAAGCGTTCGCGCAAACATCAACGCGCCAATGATCGCCAAACCCATCGACACTTCATACGAAACCATCTGCGCGCTCGAACGCAATGCACCCAGCAGAGCGTACTTCGAGTTCGATGACCAGCCCGCGAGAATTAACGCCAGCACCCCGACACTGGAAACCGCGAGCACAAACAGGATGCCGATGTTCACATCGGTAATCACCGCCCAGTCCGGTCCGAAAGGAACGACTGCCATGACGATGAACGCGGCGACGACCGCAATGTATGGCGCGAGAAAGAAGATCCAACGATCGGCGTTCTCCGGGATAAAATCTTCCTTCGTCAGCAGCTTCAAGCCGTCAGCAATCGGTTGCAGCAAGCCCCAGGGACCTACACGCATCGGCCCCAGCCGTGCCTGCATGAAAGCTGAAATCTTTCTTTCCAGATAAGTCGCATAAGCAACCCAACCCGCCGTGATAGTGACGACCAATGCCACCTGGATGAACGGCCATATGACATAGTTCACCGTCTGCTCGCTGAAGAACTTCAGCAGCAGGCTGTCGACGAAGTTGAGTGGGGCCAAGAATCCCATTGCGAGTTTAATTGGGCCACAGATGAACACGGATAGACACTGATCAGGACTTTAAACTCTTATCAGTGAAAATCCGTGTTCATCTGTGGCCGATACCTTATCTGTCGATCTCTCCCAGCACAATATCCAAGGTCCCAATGATCGCCACGACGTCGGCGACCAGATGCCCAATGCTCATCTGTTTCAGTGCCTGAAGATTGATGAAGCACGGCGGACGCACGCGCACGCGCCAGGGCTGTTGCGTGCCGTCGGAAACCAGATAGCAGCCAATCTCGCCCTTCGGTCCTTCGATCGAATGATAGTAATCACCGATGGGCGGCTTGATCAGTTTCGGCACCTTGGCATTTACCGGTCCGTCCGGCAGGTTGTCGATCGCCTGCTGGACGATTCTTCGCGACTGCCGCATTTCTTCCATGCGTACCAGGTAGCGATCGTATGTGTCGCCGTTCTCACCCAGCGGCACATCAAAATCCATTTCGTTATAGGCCGCGTACGGCCGGGACTTGCGAATGTCCCAGGCTACGCCAGAGCCACGCAGCGACGGGCCCGACAAACCGATCGCCACCGCTTCTTCACCGCTAATCACGCCGACGCCGACGGTGCGGCTTAACCAGATGCGATTCTCTGACAGGACGGTCTCATATTCATCGACGCGCTTGGGAAAGTTTGTGACAAAGCGCCGCACGTCTGCTTCAAAATCGTCGTAAGCGTCGTTGGGCATCCCGCCGATGCGCCAGGCGTGACAGGTAAGCCGCGCGCCAAACTGCCGCTCGAAAATCTTCAAAATCTCTTCGCGTTCGCGAAACGCCCACAACAAAATTGTCACCGCGCCAATGTCCAATGCGTGAGTGCCCAGCCACAGCAGATGCGACGCGATCCGATTGAGCTCGGTCAGAATCACGCGAATGTAATGAGCGCGCCGCGGGACGTCGAGCCCCATCATCTGTTCGACTGTCTCAACCCAAACCAAACCGTTGGAAACCGCCGCGATGTAATCCAGACGATCCCAATACGGAGCGATCATGTTGTACGTGCGGTTCTCGGCTATTTTTTCCATGCCGCGATGCAGGTAGCCGATGTCGCAGTCGAGATCGATGACGGTTTCGCCGTCGAGCTTCAGGATTACCCTCAGCACGCCGTGCGTAGACGGATGCTGCGGCCCCATGTTCAGGGTCATCTCCGGACTGTCGAGCAGCGTCCGTTGGGTGGTGGCGATCTCTACTTGATGCATGTTCTTCTAACTGACTTCTTCTGAATTCGTTTAGTGGCGGGACTTGTCCCGCCCAGCGAGGACAAGTCCTCGCTCTAAACTAGGATGGCGGATTTTCTTTTGGAACATAACAACCGGTTACGCTCCACGGTTCAATCACGAGACCAATTTCCTTGGCCTCGCCCTTCTCCTTTTTGTCGCGCAGCTTCAAAGCGATCGACTGAGCAGCACTCGCTTTATTCCATACGTTGCGGGGCGCCAGAGTTTCAGTTAAAGCAAAGCCGGCGCTCTCCGCCGCTGCCGGCGAATCGAAAACTTTGGCTTCGTAATGAGCGGCGATCTCTTTGGGACTCATTGATCCTCGGCCCTCGACTTGGACCCGGTCGCTATCGCTCCCGGTACTGACTCCTACTGTTCACTGCCCACTGCTCACTTGTCTTTGGGCATCACTTCTTTGCCGCTCTGGAACAGTTCGCGCACTTCGCGTTCCGGAGACGCCGACAAAATCTCTAGGCCGTACGCGCGTCGCTGCTCCAGTTGCTCTTTCTGCACGTCGGTAAATTCGGGTAGATGTTCTTCCGTCCAGCGGTTCTCGACAAACTCGAGCGGATAATCCTTGCGCAACGGATGCCCGTCCCAGTCCGGCGGCAAGAGTATTCGACGCAGGTCGGGATGGTTGCGAAACTTCACTCCGAATAGATCGTAGACTTCGCGCTCCAGCCAATCAGCTGACGGCCACACGCCGGTCACGCTGTCGATGCCTTCGCCGTTAACCGACGCTTTCAAACGCACGCGCTCGTTCGCGGGAATGGAGTAGAGATTGTAAATGACTTCGAACGGAGTGTGCCGTTCATCCGGATAATGCGCACAGGTCAGGTCCGAGAGATAGTTGAACGGCGTGTCCTGATCGTCTCGCAGGCTTTGGCAAACCTCGACAATGCGAGAAGGTTCGATCCGAATCGAGAGCTGGCCCAGAAACTCCGAAGCCTCGATCACTGCGGCGTCAAACTGGTCGCGCAACTTTTTGACCAGCGGATGTCCTGACGCATCGACGGGCTTCGGTCCTTCTTCTTTCTTTTTTACGGGGGCTTTGGGCGCGCCGGGCGCCGCCTGGACTGCTTCCTTAGCTGCGGTCACGCGCGCTTTCGCGGCTTCGACCTGGGCGTCCTTTTCGGTGTCGGCGCTTAGCGACGATGGTTTTGCAGCGCGCGCTTGATCCTGCGCGCGCTGTTCGGATGACGTGTCAGGTTGTGAACCCGGTTCGGCGGGTTTACCTTCCTCTGCCATGACCCTCAGTCAATACACACTTTGAGTTAGGACGCTCTGGCTTTCGGCCACGGGCGCGCGGTAATTCAAACGCCACGCTCGCCTGTAGTGCTAAACTAATTAAGGTCGGACAAGTGACTTGTAGCATGCGATTTACGCCGTTGTCAATTCACTTATTTTGGAAGTTTGGCGCGGCGGAACCCGCGAGCGATCGCATAACGACGGAGCGCTTTTTGAAAAGCTATCGGCTTGACGCAACATAGTCCTGGACCGTATCATTGCTTGTTTGATCGAGGCAAATAAGCGACTACTATAGTAAGTGAGAAACAAATGAAACCTGGAATTCACCCAGAATATCAAGAAATCACCGTGACCTGCGCCTGCGGCGAAACTTTCAAAACCCGTTCGACTCGCAAAGGCGATCTGCATATTGAAATTTGTTCGGCTTGCCATCCGTTCTTTACCGGTAAGCAGAAGCTAATCGATACGGCCGGCCGCGTGGATCGATTCAACCGGCGTTATGGTAAGAAGGCTCCGGAAGGCGAAGCCGCCCCGGCCCAGTGAGAGTATCGCGCATGATGCTGAAACATTAGCCATAAGCAAAGTAAGAGATGCCGGCGCCGTTGGGACGCTGGATGCCCTGTTATTAAGAGGTGGCAGCCAGCAACAAATCGCCGGCATTGTTGTAAGTAGCATAGACTTCAGTCTGTGATTAATGTTTAGAGGCGGGACTTGTCCCGCCGCGCCGGACAAGTCCGGCGTCTAAACAAAAGAGTTGGGAAATAGATTATGAGCACCAATGAAAGAGACTTAATAGTTGGCGGCCAGGCGGTCATTGAAGGCGTGATGATGCGCACCCCGAACGCTTATGCGATTGCGGTGCGCAAACCGGACGGCACCATCGTAAATACTTCAGCCGTACTGCCCAAGTGGAGTGACAAACTTCCGATTCTGAAGCTGCCCGTTTTGCGCGGCGGTGCGGTCCTGCTCCAGTCGATGGGCCTGGGCATCAAAGCGCTCAACTACTCCGCGAGCGAAGCCTTCGCGGAAGTCGAGGCCGCGAGTGCCGCCGAAGTGAAAATCGCTTTGACCCCGGCGGTCATCGAAGGCGAAGGCGACTTTGCCGGATTGACCGGCGGGGTGCCCGGCCTGTTTCCGATACCCGCGAAAAAACGTTCAAGCGATGAAATGAAGAAAGGCGGCACGGCCGCGGCAGCCAGCTCGATCGTCTTCGCGTTAATTTTCAATGTGCTGCTTTTCATTGCTGCGCCGCTCTTGCTGACGAACGCTTTGTTTATCGCGGCAGGATGGGCGACGCCGGCGGCGTCGGTTAGTTCGACGGCACCTTCACAAACGCAGGCGGGGACGCCTGCGGACCGCCGGCAGGATGCCGGCGCTCCACCGTGGTACACACGCACGTGGACTTCAGTGCGTGGTTATCTTCATCCGGTGCGACCGTCGGTCAGCTTCAACCTGATCGATGGATTGATCCGCATGTCTTTCTTTCTGATCATGATCGTCAGTTTTTCTCTATTGAAAGACATTCGGCGGGTATTTGAATATCACGGAGCCGAACACAAGACCGTCTTTACCTGGGAAAAGGGTTTGGCGTTGACGGTCGAGAACGCTCGGCCCCAACCAAGACAGCATCCACGATGCGGCACGAGTTTCCTGATGGTGGTCATGCTGGTTTCGATTGTCCTGTTCTCAGTGATCAGGTTTGATTCGTTGCTTTTCAATTTTCTGGTGCGCATTGCTTTAATCCCCGTGGTGGCGGGGTTGTCATACGAAATCATTCGTCTGTCGGCACGGAAGGAAAGCGGCGCCTTCTTTAAGATGATTACACGGCCCGGCGTCTGGATGCAGAACGTGACCACGAAAGAGCCCGACGACTTGCAGTTAGAAGTCGCGATCGAAGCGCTGAAAGCGTCTCTGAAGCTGGAACCACAGACGGGCGAGCCTGAACCGGCACTGTTATCGTGACCTATAGGAATCGTTTAGACGCGGGACTTGTCCCGCCCGACGCCGGACAAGTCCGGCATCTAAACGCAAAATGCTCTTGATTAACCATGCTCGATAAACTCGCACACATTGAAACCCGCTACGAAGAGTTGACCAATGAACTCTCTTCGCCGGAGTTGTTATCGAATCCGTCGGCGTACGGCAAAGCCGCCAAACAACATCGCAGCCTGGGCGAGGTGGTCGAGAAGTATCGCGCGTGGAAAACGCTCAATGAAGAACTCACCGGCGCGCGCGAACTGAACGAGCAGGCCGGAGACGAAGAGATGCGCGAACTGGCCCGGGTGGAGATTGAAGCCCTCCAGGCGCAACTCGAGCAAGCCGAAACTGATCTCAAGTTGCTGCTGATCCCGCGCGATCCCAACGATGAAAAGAACGTGATTCTGGAAATTCGCGCCGGCACCGGCGGCGACGAAGCATCGCTGTTCGCGGCTGACATTCTGCGCATGTACGCGCGCTATGCCGAACGGCAGCGCTGGAAGATGGAAATTCTCGACGCTTCGGAAACCGGCATCGGCGGCCTCAAAGAAGCGGTCGCGCTGATTGAAGGCGACAAAGTCTATTCGCGTTTGAAGCACGAGTCGGGTGTCCACCGAGTGCAGCGCGTGCCGCAAACCGAAGCCAGCGGCCGCATCCACACTTCGGCTATCACGGTCGCTGTGCTGCCTGAAGCTGAAGAGGTCGACGTTAAGATCGACGCGAAAGACCTGCGCATCGATACGTTTTGTTCCTCGGGTCCTGGTGGCCAGTCGGTGAACACGACTTACTCGGCGGTCCGCATCACACATCTTCCGACCAACACGGTCGTTTCAATGCAGGACGAGAAATCTCAGATCAAGAATCGCGAAAAAGGTATGCGCGTGCTGCGGGCGCGTCTGCAGGAACTGGAAGAACGAAAGCAGCACGAAGCCGAGGCGAGCGAGCGCCGCTCGATGGTCGGTTCCGGAGACCGCTCAGAAAAGATACGCACTTATAACTTCAAAGAAAACCGCGTCACCGACCACCGCATCGGCCTCACAATTCATCAGCTCCAACTGGTGATGGACGGCGCGCTCGACCAGATCATTGAAGGCCTCACAACTCACTACCAGGCCGAGAAACTGCAAGAAGAGACCGTCCTGGTTTAACTAACCGCGTCTTCGCCGCACCAACTGTGTGACCCCACTCGGTACAGAACCCCGACTCGTCGGGGTAGCGACCGGGTCAAACACTCAATGTGCGCGCTGACCGAGAGCAGAGCGCGGCTTGCCCGACCCACCATGTTGAGTGGCTGAACTCCGTCGCTACCGCGCCGGGTTCTTTACCAAACCCTAGTAACGTTGGGCTTCATCTCCGTGTGACCCATCCGAGTCTGCCTTCACGGTCCCGGTGATCTACGATGATCGGAGGCCGGACACAGTCACCCTAATGAGAGCAAATCGCAACGAAGCGGCAACCTTCTCACGCTTCACGATGCCCACAATGACCCGATTTCAAAACCACCAAAACTGGAAGGACGCTTTTTCCCCCGGCGAAGAAGCTCATGCACAGTAATCAATCCCGCAGACACATCTATTCGGTACTCTTCATCTTCATAGGACTTGGAATCCTGGTTTCAGCCTCCGCAATCTTCCGCGGACGCGCGGCAACGCCTATTAATGGAACCATAGCCACGACCGGCCCGCAGAGTGGTTGGGACGGAAAGTGGGTGGGTGACTCGCTGGCCACAGGGTCGACGAACGGTGAGAGCAATTGCATCGACAGCGGCCCAGGAAAAAACTGTGACACCTTCGCGCTGACCGTGTCCGGCAACCCGAGCGACTGGGTCGGAAAGCTGGTTCGGGTACAAGTGGCGTGGTCGCTCGGCACTCATGATTACGATCTTTACATTCACAAAGGCGACTTGACCGGGCCGGTGGCTGCCTCGGGAACGAACAGTGGGCAACCAGGAACAAATGAGACCGCTTATCTCGATCCCACTTCCGGCACTGGTCTTTACACGGTGCACGTCGCTTATGCGGCAGTGACACCGGGCCAGGACATATATAAAGGCTCGGCCGTAGTCGTCCCCGGTCTGGCGCCCGCCATAGCAGGATCTGGATTAGCGCCACGCTTTCAGAATCATTATCCCCAGTCGTCTTTGATCGCCGCTGGAAAAGGCGTCGACGCCGGCGAGCCATCGATTGGTGTGGACTGGAAGACCGGCAAGGTGATGTACATTTCGTACCTCACCACTTTCCGTGTGACCTTTGATGATAATTGCCCGGCGAACGCGCAGTCATCGGTTTGGGAAGACAAGAGCGCCCCCAACAACGCCAACAGTCTCGACCCAATTCTCTTTACCGATCACGGGTACAACAATACTGCACCTACAGTAGGACGAACGTTCTCGTCCGAGTTGTCGGGACAGGACAGCTTAACTGCGTTCACCGACGATGACGGCAACAACTGGACGCCGAGCCAGGGTGGCGGCGCTCCCTCGGGAGTTGATCACCAAACAGTCGGCGCGGGGCCGTTTCATGCTCCGCTCGTCGGCGTCGCCTACCCGGACGCCGTCTACTATTGTTCGCAAGACATTGTGGCCGCTGCGTTTTGCGCGCGCAGTGACAATGGTGGCTTGACCTTTGGTCCGGGCGTGCAAATCTACAGCACCGACGTTACCAATTGCGTGGGCATTCACGGGCACGTCAAGGTCGGACCCGACGGCACGGTCTATGTGCCAAACCGAAGCTGTAATAACTTGACCACGGTGGTCGTATCAGAGGACAACGGGATTAATTGGGCCGTTCGATCGATTCCCGGCAGCAACACTTCGCATAGCGATCCGGCCGTAGCCATAGGCCGCGGTGATAAAGTCACTACCGGCGGACCAAATCCGCAACCCATCGGTCGCCTCTATGCCGCCTTCGGCAGCGGGGACAGCGTCGCCGGCGTTTCGGTGTCGGATGACAAGGGTGTCACGTGGAAAAATACTTTTGATGTGGGCTCGCTCGTCGGGATCAAGGCGATCGCGTTTCCCGCCATCGCCGCCGGCGACGACGACCGTGCTGCTTTTGCTTTCCTCGGCTCAACTACCGCGGGCGCGCCGGATGATAAGAAATTCCCCGGACTTTGGCATTTGTACATTGGGACGACTTACGACGGTGGGCAGACGTGGTTGATCACTGATGCGACTCCGAATGATCCCGTGCAGCGGAACGGCATTCATCTCGGCGGCGGCTCGCCTCCACATCGTAATCTGCTCGACTTTTTCGGCATCGATATTGATGCGCAGGGCAGAATTCTTGTCGGTTATGCGGATGGTTGCACCGGACCGGGCTGCGTCCAAACGGGGAACACAGCCACCGGCAACTCTTACACTCAGATCGCGGCGATTGCCCGACAAAGCGGTGGCCGGCGGATGTTTGTCACCAATGATCCGGCAGAGCCAACTGCGCCGGGGATCCCTGACCTGACCGTCGGTCGCGATGGCGGTGTCGCGAAGTTAACCTGGTCGGAAGCTGACAACGGCGGCTCGGCGATCACGAATTATTCCGTCTTCCGCGGCACGGCGAGTGGCGGCGAAGCATTTCTGGTCAGCACCGGAACTGTACCCAGCTTTACTGACTCGACGGCCAACGCGAACACGACCTACTTCTATCGGGTAACAGCCACGAACATGGTCGGGACTTCATGCGGCAGCAACGAAGTTAAGTCTGTACCGCTGGGCGAGTCAGTCTGTGGTGGACTTCAGGAAGTGATCGATCCAACCGGCGATCAAAAATCAGCGCCGGCCAACGCAGACCTGGATGTAGTCGAAGTGCGCGTAGCCGACAACGTGATTGGCGGCAAGGAGAAAATCTCGTTCAAGCTGAGGGTCGCGAATCTAACCACTCTTACTCCAAACCGCCAGTGGCGAGTCCTTTGGAACTATCCTGTTCCGCCAAACACGACCACGCCGTTTACAGGTTCGTACTACGTGGGCATGAATACCGACAGTTCCAGTACTCCAGTGGTTTCATTCGAGTACGGCACGGTCACCACTGTCGAATCCGTACCGGCCAACACCGCTGCGCCAAATAAGATCGGTGCCGCAGATGCTGAATCGACCTTCAACCAAACGACGGGCGTTATTACCATCGTCATTTCCGCGGACAAAGTTGGCACTCCGAAAGTCGGCGACGTTGTCGGCTCGATCGTAGGACGCACTTTCGCCGGCAACGGTAATTCGACGTTGCTTTCGAGTTCGTCGACAGATACTACGAGCTCCCTGGGAGCTCAGGATCCATACACGGGTAAGAGTTACCAACTGGTCGGCAACGCGGTCTGCTCTGCGGCCACGCCAACTCCGACTCCGACACCTACTCCGACGCCGACTCCGACGCCAACGCCGACGCCAACGCCGACGCCAACGCCAACGCCGACACCGGAGGCAACGTTCCAATTCAATTCGGGCAGTTATGCGGCACAGGAAGCCTGCGCGTCCTTTAACGTAACAGTTGTTCGCGCGGGAGTAACCACCACCGCCGCGTCAGTCGACGTGATCAGCGCCGACGCTACGGCCAAGCAGAAGGGCGACTACACCCTGGTGATGGCCCACCTGATGTTCGCGCCGAACGAAACGCAGAAAACCTTCCAGGTGCTGCTCAGCGATGACGGCTACGTGGAGGGAACAGAGTCCGCGACCTTGTTACTTCAGAATCCGACTAATGGGACCCTGGGAGCGCCGAACGCGGCTACGCTTCAGATTCTGGACAACTCGCCTGAGACGACCAGCAATCCGATCGACGTGTCGCGCACCTTTGCGGGCCAGCACTATCACGACTTCCTCTACCGGCAGAGCGATCTGTCCGGCGAAGACTTCTGGACCAACGTGATCGAAAGTTGCGGCGCGGACGCACAGTGCCGCCAGATCAAGCGCATCGATGTATCGACGGCCTTCTTCCTTTCAATAGAATTCAAGGAAACAGGCTACATGGTCATCCGCGCCCACAAGGCCGGGTTCGGGAACGTGAAATCTACTCCACGCTATCCGGTCTTCCTGCGCGACCAGCGCCAGATAGGCGAAGGAGTAATAGTTGGCCAGGGTAACTGGTCGCAGCAGCTCGAAACCAACAAGCAGAATTTCCTGGCTGACTTTGTCACGCGATCTGATTTCGTGACCCAGTTTCCGCAAGGGAGTTCGGCCTCAACCTACGTTAATAAGCTCTTTACTAACGCCGGTGTCACACCGACTACCGCTGAAACCAACGATGCGGTTTCTAAGTACGGCAGCGGCGACACGGCCGGCCGCGCGGCGGCGCTCCGCAGTGTGATCGAGAGCGGCTCGGTCTTCAACAAGATGTACAACGACGCCTTCGTGCTGATGCAGTACTACGGCTACCTGCGCCGCAACCCGGACGACTCGCCCGACAACAATTTTTCGGGCTATGACTTCTGGCTGAACAAACTAAACCAGTTCAGCGCGCCCGGCGAGGACATGCGCGACGACAACCAGGCATTTAATCGCGCACGGCGGGCTGAGATGGTCAAGGCCTTTATCGTCTCGGCGGAATATCGCGAGCGCTTCTTTGGATCGCCGAGCGGCAATCAATTCGCCCCGGACGATGGGCAGCTTACGCGTCTTAAGGATTTCTTTGGCGCGACTGTGCGGTATCTCGCCGGACATTCACCCGTATAGTCGCGACTCTGTAGCGCTGCAAAGTGTCAGAAACCCGCACCTCTCCTTCCTTTAGGAGGGTGGCCAAGTCATCAGTCCCGTCCCCCTGGAATCGCGGGCGCCTCGCTCGCGCTAAACGAACCCATCTGATCGAGAGATCCATAATCTCAGAAAGGGTTCCTCAAGATTTAGTACGCACTCTGATAGTAGCCATCGGTTTATTTCTTTCACCTTTTGATGCTGGCCTGACAGATGCCGGCCTCATCGAGAAAGGACAGAGTAATGAAAAGGTCATTTCAAAGTTCGCTGCTGAGAGGCCTAGTCGGCCTTGCTCTTTTAGGCTGTGTGGCAATTGCTGTGATGATTCCCACGAGGCACAGTCAAGCTTCGACGCCCTCCAGTGGAACTATCTCACCGGGCGCACCCGCGATGACTTACGATGCCGGTCCGTTTGTGCAAGCCAACCAATCGCCCGTCGGGTTGGGCCAAGTTGATAGCGGCCCGCGTTGCAACGCGAACACATTTCCGTGCGATAGTTTCACGCTGACCGTCTCGCTTCCCGCCGGCTATGTAGCGGCAAACCCAAATGCGTCGGTTAAAGTCACGATGTTCTGGACGGACACCGGCGGCAAACAGTCGGACTATGACCTCTACATTTACAACGGCGTGGTGGACACACTGAGCGGTAGTCAGCCGGCGCCCTATTCATCCGCGAGCGGCGCTAATCCCGAAGTCGCGATTGTCAGCCCACTGCACGACGGCGATAACAAGTACACGGTGAAGATCGTGCCTTACACGCCGAGCGGCGAGACGGTGCACGTCAAGTTGGAGTTTCTCTCGGGCACTGGCCCCGCAGGTTTTCCCGGTTTTGGTGGAGCTGATCCCACGTCGCCCGGCACTCCCCGCTACCAGATTTATGCCGCGCCCGCCGGCTCGACTGCCGAAGCGAGCACTGGCGAAATGAATATCGGCTTCAATCCATTCAGCAATCGCATCATGGTGATGAACTCCGGACCGATCTGGCGGTTGACTACGCCGGAAAATTTGAATCCGAAGAAGCCCGAGTGTTGCGAGTCTCTCTGGGAAGATGTGACCAATCCCTCAACTATCACCGGCGCCGATCCGATCCTTTGGACAGATCAAAAGACGGGCCGCACCTTCGCGGCTAATTCCACGGCCGGTACCAACGGCGTCTATGGATACAGTGACAACGATGGCGATCTTTGGAATCCGCTCAGCGCTTCTCCGCCAAACGCCAGCAGCGATCATGAAACGATCGGTTCGGGGCCGTATACGCCCGCTTTGGCTCCGGCATTGACCACTTCCTTGAACAAAGGTCAGGCGGTTTACTATTGCGCTCAGACATTTCCAACCGGCGCCGCGGCCTGTCAGCGCAGCGACACTCTGGGCTCGAGTTATGGACCAAGCGTGCTCATCTACGGCCCCACCAATCCCGGCACCACTTGCCGCGGCATCCATGGCCACGTCCATGTCGGCCCTGACGGCTATGCATACGTGCCGGTCAGGGACTGCGCCGGCAATGCAGGTCTCGCCATCAGCTCAGACGGCGGGATCACCTGGACCGAGCGCATCGTTCCGAACAGCAAGACTCAAACGCATGGCAGCGATCCTTCGATCGCCATCGGCGCCAACAACACCCTCTACTTCTTCTATGTGGCCAGTAATATCACCAACGACGAAGGTCACATGCACGTACAGGTCAGCACCAATCATGGTGCGACGTGGTCGAAAGACACAGATCTCGGTACGTCGCATGGGATCATTAACTCATCATTTCCCGAAGCCGTTGCCGGTGATGACAACCGTGCCGCAGTTGGTTTTCTTGGCACTGACCGCGCGGGCTTTTATGAAGGCATAACCTTCCCTGGCATTTGGTATCTGTACATCGCCACGACCTACGATGCCGGCAATAGTTGGAGCATAGTCAACGCCACGCCGAATGATCCGGTCCAGGGATTGGGCGGCATCTGGCAGGGTGGCGGAAGTAACCCGAACCGGAATCTCCTCGACTTCAACGAAGTGACGATGGATAGCAAAGGCCGCGTCCTGTTCGGTTACGACGATGGTTGCGTCGACGACTGCGTTGGTGATCCGACAAAAAATTCTTTCGGCGCCAGGATTCGGGTAGCGCGGCAAAGCGGAGGGAAAGGATTGCTCTCGGCATTTGATGCAGCTGAACCCGCTTTGCCTAAAGCGGCTTGCCTCTCTGGGACGCGCGACCCGGCGGCTTCGCACCTGTTCTGGAAGGTACCGGACAATGGTGGTTCAGACATCGTCAATTACCAGATCTTCCGAGGGACTTCTTCGGGCGGCGAGGTTTTCATAGGCCAAACCGGCGGGCCTAAGGCAGCTTTCCACGATACGACGGCCAATCCCGCGGTGGTGCATTATTTCTATTATGTTAAGGCAATCAATACGGCCGGTACCGGAGTTCAGAGCAACGAGATCGATCTGACTGTTACTCCGTTTCCACCCGTCGAAAATGTTTGCACCGTCCCGGGGTTAACGAAACTGACCGACGCGTCGGGCGACACCAGCGCGGCACAGGGCATAGTTAGCACACCCGCGCCACCGGGATCCGACTTGCTCTCGTTCCAACTTGCGCAGCCGTTTGCTGCCGATGGCATACCCAAACTGGTATTTACCATCAACACCGACGCGGGCCAATCGCCGCAACCTCCAGGCTCAGCCTGGTACGTCGCGATGAAGATAGCTGACCCAGCGCCGGCCACCACTTTCCATTATCGCGGGGTGCATATGGCGTGGACCGGTCCGTCACCGACTTTCGAGTCGTATACACCCAGCGGCAACACCAACGGCGGAGTCGACGGCCGATTTGTTACCAGTGGCTCGACCAAACCGGCCGAGTCGCAAAGCAATTACGTCGCGCCATTTACTAAAGTTGTGATCGTGGTCAAGGCGAGCGATCTCGGCTTGAATCCCGGCGACGTCATTAGCGGTTTCGTTGCCGGCGTTTCGCAATCGACGGATCCCGCGCACAATGTCGGCGCCGGCGCTACGGCGCTGTTCGATCAAATGCCGGACAACCTGGCGTTCGCGAATTCGTTTACCGTAAATGCAAATTCGGTTTGTGCTTCGTCCTCGCCGACGCCCACACCGACACCTACTCCGACACCGACTCCAACGCCGACACCGACCGCCGTCTTCCAGTTTGACTCGACCAGCTATACGGTTCAGGAGGATGTCGTGGCCGCGACCGTCCGCGTGCTGCGGACAGGCGTAACGAACACGCGCGCGACCGTGGACATCGCCAGCAACGACGGCAGTGCGAAGCAGAAAGGTGACTTTGAGTTGATCGGGGGCCGCCTGGTTTTTGAAGCCGGCGAAACTCAGAAGACATTCCAGGTGCTTATCAACGAGGATTCCTACGTTGAAGGGCCAGAGTCTGCAACGCTCCTGCTGCAAAACCCGGCCAACGGGACCCTGGGCTCGCCCAATACGGCCGCGCTCCAGATACTCGATGATGCATCAGAGTCTTCTTCGAATCCGATCGATAACTCGCGCATCTTTGCCGGCACGCACTACCACGACTTTCTCTACCGGCAGAGCGATCAATCCGGTGAAGACTTCTGGACCAATGTGATCGAAAGTTGCGGCGCGGACGCCCAATGCCGAGACATCAAACGCGTGGATACCTCGACCGCCTTCTTCCTCTCAATTGAATTCAAGGAGACAGGCTATATGGTCATCCGCGCCCACAAGGCCGGGTTCGGTAACGTCAAATCTACTCCACGTTATCCGGTCTTCCTGCGTGACCAGCGCCAGATAGGCGACGGAGTCATAGTTGGCCAGGGCAACTGGTCGCAGCAACTCGAAACCAACAAGCAGAATTTCCTGGCTGACTTTGTCACACGATCTGATTTCGTGACGCAGTTTCCGCAAGGGAGTTCGGCCTCAAACTACGTAAGCAAGCTCTTTGCCAACTCGGGCGTCACGCCAACGTCTGCTGAAACCAACGACGCGGTTTCCAAGTACGGTAGTGGCGACACAGCCGGGCGCGCAGCTGCGCTGCGTAGTGTGATCGAGAACGGTTCGGTCTTTAACAAGATGTACAACGACGCCTTTGTGCTGATGCAGTACTTTGGCTACCTGCGTCGCAACCCGGATGACGCGCCCGACAATAACTTCTCGGGCTATGACTTCTGGTTGAACAAACTAAACCAGTTCAGCGCGCCCGGCGAGGACATGCGCGACGACAACCAGGCATTTAATCGCGCACGGCGGGCTGAGATGGTCAAGGCCTTTATCGTCTCGGCGGAATATCGCGAGCGCTTCTTTGGATCACCGAGCGGCAATCAATTCCCGCCGGACGATGGGCAGCTCACGCGTCTTAAGGATTTCTTTGGCGCAACTGTTCGCTATCTCGCCGGACATTCACCCGTGTAGTAGCGACTCTCTCGCCCCTCTCCTCCTTAACGGGAGAGGGGGGTCGCGTTGCTATGAGGTCAGTAGCACCCGCGTGAGCGGGTGGATCAACCATTCGGCTGCGAGGTCCCACTAACTCCATTTTGTATTGCTTGAGCCCCCCGATCCACCCGCTCACGCGGGTGGTACTGACTTCACATTCAACGCTGCTCCCTTCCCTTTTTGTGCTTTTCCTTTTACCGTGTCCCGTCATGCCAATGGTTGCCGTCATCCCGCATCCGAATGCCGCGGTCGAGCTGCGCGAGGTCCCGAGCCCTGAGTTGGAACTCGATTCAGCTTTGCTCGAGGTCGAACTTTCTGAAGTCTGCGGCACGGACGTGTATCTGCAACAGGGACGTCTGGAAGGGGTTCCGTATCCGCTGGTGCCCGGTCATGTTTCGGTGGGTCGCCTGAGCAAGATTCGCGGGACGCTGCGCGATGTTGCAGGCCGCGAGTTTCGCGAAGGTGACGCGACTACCTTCCTCGACGTGCATCGCACCTGCAACGCCTGCTGGTACTGCCTGGTAGCTAAAGCCACGACGCGCTGTCCACAACGAAAAGTTTATGGCATCACCTACGGACTCGATGACGGATTATGCGGTGGCTGGGCTGAGCAGATCTATCTAAAGCCGGGCACGCGTTGCATCAAACTGGGCGGCGATCCAGAAACCTTCATGGCGGGTGGCTGTGCTTTGCCGACTGCTCTGCACGCCGCCGAACGCGGGGAAATTGAGATTGGCGACACAGTGCTGGTGTTGGGCTCAGGGCCGGTTGGCATCAACGCGATCATCCTGGCTCTGCTGCGCGGCGCTCTGCGAGTGCTCTGCATCGGCGCACCCACGTTGCGGCTAACGGCAGCAACTGACGCGGGTGCAGCCGACGTGCTCAACTTTGAGGCACACGACGAACGCGAAAAACTGGAATGGATTTTAGAGCAGACCAACGGACGCGGCGCCGATGTGACTATCGAAGCGACGGGCGCACCTGACGCCGTCGTTCAGGCCATGCGTTTCACTCGCGACGCCGGTCGAGTAGTAATCGTCGGCCAGTACACGGACCATGGACCGACTTCAGCGGCAGCCGCTTTCAACCCGCATCTCGATCTGAATAAGAAGCATTTGGACGTGCGCGGTTGCTGGGGGTCAGACTTTTCGCATTTTTATCGCAGCGTGCAGCTCACGTCCGATCCGGTGCGATCGGCGCCCTGGGCGACGCTCAAAACCAAGCTGTCGCGTTACGCTCTCGGTGATGCGAACAAGGCGCTGGCCGATGTCGCTGAAGGACGGGTGCTGAAGGCGTTGATCAGTCCTAAGTAGATTGTCACGAGGGTAATCGGATCGCGGACATCGTGTCCGCCGGCGGCGAAGCCGCTCAGCTTCCCGCCTGAAAACCCCCAGCAGAAGAGTAGTTCGCGCTGAGCGCTCGGGCGGACAGGATGTCCGCACACCGCCAATACGGGTCTCTACTTAGTACGCTTCTTTTGGCCCGCGCCTGTATCCAGATCGACCGGCGCCGGATAGCCTTTGCCTTGCAACGCAGCGATTTCGATCACAATCTCTTTCTGATTCTTCCCAGCGCGCGGTACCGCTTTTGTTGTTTTCGTCGCGGGAGATTTCTCAGCCTTGGCGACCTTGCTGGCAATTGGCGTGTCTTTCTGTGGGGGCGTCGGTTGGGCGACTTTCGAACCGGACATCTGAGCCAAAGCATCCAGGATTTGTGCCCGCTCTTCCTCTGTCAGATCGTCAAAGCGAACTCCGTTTGCGTCGAGCGCCGCTCTCAGGTTCTCCTCCGTATTCGTGTCCTGATCGTAAACGTCTCGATAGATATGCAGCTTGCCATCTTCGACGACAATTGTTTCATACCGCAGCTCGACCGGAATCGCATTCACCAATTTCACTTGCTTGGTTTGAGTCTTGTCACGCGCGTAGTTTGCGATGTCCGCGTCGGTCAAATGCCCGCCACCCAATTGCGCCAAAACCTTCGCAAAGTCCTGCACCTGCGGCGTCGTAAGCCCCACACAACCATGCGAGGCAAAGCCGCCGAGTTTTGCCGGCGACTTGCCACCATGAATCAGCGAAGGTCCACCGATGGGAATCTTGATGGGGCCGAGCGGGTTTAGCTTGCTGCCCGCTTCAACTTTTTCACCGACGCTGACGTTTTTCATTTTTGCTACCCAGGGTTCGTCAGGCGGCGTCCAGGTCGGATTAAAAATAATTGTGCGCGCTTTGCGCAGACCCGTTGGCAGCGGAAATTGCGGATAACCGATTCCGATTTTGTAAGACTTGATCAGCCGGCCTGCTTCAAAGACGTCCATCCGGAAAGCAGGCGCATTGACCACTATCCGCGAATCGTTCGGCACTTTGTCCGATGCGTTGGCAGCGCTTGAAACCGGCGGACTCGCAGGCTTGTCTGAACTAGCAGTCTTGTCCGCAACGCTTTCGTTGTCACTACTCCACTGCTCTGCTACCAGCGCCTCGAGTTGCCGCGCTTTTTCTTCGCCAATTATCGTCGTGATCTTTTCTTTCGCCGACGTGCGAGCGGTGGATGTCTCTCCCGAAGATGTACCGGCGCTTGCTTCGCTCAGTTGGGTCGTGGCTAAATGCGCTGCCTCCCTTAACTTCGCGATTTGATCGTCGGTAAGTTGCAGTCGCGTCTTGAGCGCGCCCGAAAAAGACTCGTTTGCAAAGAACGCGTCGAGCACCGGCAGAGTCAGCGCCTTAGTGTCTGAAGTCTTTTCACTCACCGGCGTGGGCGACATGGTTGCGGTCGCAGTGGGCACAGCGGCAACATTCGCGTTGTTGTTAGCCCGGTTCGTGGTCTCCGCAACACACCCCGTCGCGAGTGCGCAGGCCGTCACGAGAAGCGCTAATCCCAAATATCGTTTCATTCTTTGTACTCTCCTGTCTGTTTCTTGCGCGGCTTTGTTGGGCAAGGTGCGTGCCGTACCACCCGGTCCTTCTTTGCGGCTTTGGTTTTTCTTTGCGCCTTTGCGTGAACCATAATTTCTGGAAACAAATTTCAGCAAAGGGGCGAAGAATAAGGCAAAGGCGCAAAGAAGAAATGTCTACGCTCTGGCTTTGATTTGGACGATAAGCGAACGGTTTGTTAGAGCTTCGTTCTGATTCGCCCTAATTCCGGTTTGGAGAGTTTGGCTTACTTTCGCAGCAGCGGATAGGGATTAATGTTTGTGCCGTGCCAGAAATCTTTGGGATTGGAGATCTCGGCAATTGAGAAATGCAGATGGTAATTTCCCGGGCCGGCGTTTCCAGTATCGCCAACAAAAGCGATCGTTTCGCCTTGTTTGACGAAATGGCCTTCCGCCACACCCTCGGCATAGCGGTCGAGGTGGGCATAGTAATAAACGTATTTCTGGTCAGTGCTCAGTTGATAAATGGTGGTGCCGCCGCGGTCGCTCTGAAATAGTTTTACGATGGGCCCATCGGCGACGGCGAAGACCGCCGTTCCGTGGGGAGCTGGAATATCAATAGCGTCGTGAACGCGTCCTTCAGAGCGCGATTCCGTGAACGTGTCGCGCAACTGTTCCGGCCTCACGCCCGCAACCGGAACAATTAGCGCCGGCAGAGATGTCGGGGAAGCTTGATTACCAGTCGTTGCATCTGGCGACGGCAGCGTCGGTGTTGAGGGACCAGGCTGTGTGGGGTCTGGTGATGATGTTATGAGCGGGCGGTTGTCTGGTGGCTGAGTCTTAGACCAGGTCACTACACTTTGCCGGCCGTCACGGGATATTCGGGTCAGCCTGGCAACCAGCGTAGCTATCGCAACCAGGCCGGTGAGGAAAACAAGAACAATTCGGGTGCGTGGATGTCTGGCCCACTTCATCGCCTCGGCTCCCGCTCACGATCATTGTTTCTTGCTTTGACTTTGATTAACCACTTCCTTGATCGCGTCAATCACTAGTTGCGGCCGTTCTCCCTGAATGAAGTGTCCGCTCTTCTCGACGATAATATGTTTGCCGCCTGGGATTTTGGCAATCCACTCTTCGTGCTTTTCAGCCCAGGCCTTTCGAGCTTCCGCAGGCATGGAATCGTCTTGCATGGCAGTCATCAGAATCACCGGAACGCCGGAAGGAACTTTGGCGACGCGCGCTTGCGCATAAGACGTCTTAAGCTCGGCGATTTCGTCGCGCGTGCCCTGCGAGGCGAGATTCAACTGCGCCTGATCGTCTTTCGGTTGGGCAATCTTATGCGTGCTCGCCCAATCGTCGAACCCTTCCTGTGACGGATCAATCAGCACCAGACCCGCTACATCCTTTGGATACAGGTCGGCGAACACGCGCACAAACACTCCGCCCAGCGAGTGTCCGACCAGAACGTACGGCGGGTTGATGCCTGCCTTGAGCAAAGCAGCGTGCAACTCCAAAGCGATCTGTTTTGCTGAACGGGGTTTTGGACCGAGTTCTGATTGCCCGACGCCAGCGCGATCGTAAGAGACAGTGCGGGCGAACTTTGCGACGTCGCCCTGTACTGAAGACCAGGAGATCATGCCCGTGCCGGCGCCGCCTTCAAAAACTACAGCGGGTGTTCCCCCTCCGCCGACGAGCATGCCGAGGCTGTGACCCCCAGCGTCAACTTTCTGTAGCTGCAAAAGACTCTTGGTTGCAGTTAGCCCCGTACGTTTGAGCGTCAGTGGGAATGTCTGGCCTGCCTGCTTGAATTGGCCTTCGATCGCCGAACCATCTTTGGTCAGCTTACCCTCATAGACGGCGGCGAGCGATTTCATCTCGAAACGAAAGGCGCCGTCAGCAACGGTGACAGAATCGACCGGTAGGTCTTTGGCGCCCTGAGCGGGAACGTCGAGAGTCCCGCTGAAGGAGCCGTCCTTTGCACCGGCAACGTGGAGCACTAACTTGAGCTTTACTGAGCCAGCGTCGAGAGTGCCTTCCCAGGTTCCGACAACATCGCGTTGCGACTGAGCAGCGGGCGGCGGGTTCTGTTGAGCAAAGGCTCTACAGAACTCACTTCCGCCAGATGCCCCGGCGGCGAGCGCCAGCAACGAACATATAACCCCTCGTCTAATATTCAAGATGGCAAACCCAAGCATTACCCGGCTCCTTCCATAACTATGCTCTAATCAAATCATGTTGACCGAGATATTCTCACTCGGCCACCGCGCACAGTAATAACAGATCCATCTTCAAGCTGTGCAGAGAAACGGATCAGGAGATCTTCCATGATCTGCACGCGTTTGCTTGCCACAACGTCGGGAAGGCGAACTAAACCACGGTGAGGAGCGTTCTCCAGAAATATTAATTGACCGAAGTCGGTATCAATCGTAATGAGAATTCTTGACTCGTTCGCCGCCCATTCTAAGAGAATGCGATCTCCAGGATCCGACCCACGTTCCCGCGATTCAACCACGTCATGTCCTTGTGACCGCAGCCACGCCGCAATAAGCTTTCCGGCGCAACGATCAATCAGGAACCTCATCAGCCTACAACCTGAACTGAATCGAGCTGATCTTGCGCGATGACTGCGTGAGCGTAAGCGAGGCAGGCGCGAACGTCGTCCGCCTCAAGACCCGGATAATCGGCAAGAATCGTCTCAGGCATTTCACCCTGAGCCAGCAGACTTAGAATAAGCTCGACCGAAATTCGCATTCCGCGAATGATCGGCTTCCCGCCAAAAATGTCCGGATTAGCGGTGATACGTCTGAGGAGTGTCTCTTCAATCATATTGATTCTCCTAACGCTTTGCGGCGATGGATTTGCGAATCAGCCTCTAGCATAGAATTGTGTCCGCTACCGCCTCATTGTTCACTGCGTTTGAATCAGCTCTTTCCAGTGGTAGAACACATGAAACAATGCCCAAAATGCCGGACGCCTTATTATGACGAGTCACTTGGTTTTTGTACAAATGGTGATTGAATCATTCAAAAAGAGGCTCCCTTTGCTTTCGCGAAAGTTGGCGAGTAGCGACAGTAGGGTTGAAGCCCTTATCCAACTAAATAAGGAGGATTATCCACAGACTCCCGATCAAACCAGCGAAGCGCAAAATGGATGCAGAAAGGGCAATGTAGAAGCTGATTGAGAGCCTGCTTCAACTTGGAAATCCGCTCAAATCCTACGCTTCCTTCCACTCACTGGCCCGCCGCTATCACGTTCCCGATGTTCTTATCGCGCAGCATCCGATTGAAGTTGCCAAGGTCAGCGCTCACTACGCCGTCGAGTCGCTTGCGCAAGTCAGCTAACTGAGCTTCGAACATTCCCTGCACTTCTTTCTGCTGCATGTTCGGTGGATAGTCTCCGCCGTTGACACCACCGGCAAGATAAGAAATCTTGCCGATCAGCCGAGCCGGGAAGCGTGTTGTGTCCTGACCCTGTCCGGTGTACTTGCGCTGAATCAGGTTGTCCTCGATGTCGGTCAGCTTCTTGTCAAGATCGTCGGCCGCGGTTCTGATGTCGGCGCTGCCGCGCAGGATCCCTTTGAGACTTTCAAGTTGCGCGCGAATCGACTCGATTTGATTTACCATGTCGGCGCCCGCTTCAAGATCTTTGCGCAACGCCATCAACATGGCGGTTTGTTTCTGAACATCGTCATCGGTGCCGCCTGAGTTCGGATCTTTGCGCACGACGAGCGGCTGGCTGAATTCCTGGCCATCAACTGAGAGTTTGACGGTGTAGGTTCCCGACGGAACCAGAACATTCATTCGTCCGCCTTCCGGCAGCGGCCGCCAACCCTCGGCATTGAGGCGGACGTCCGGAGCGTAAATAGGACTGGTACGCAGGCGAGCTTCTTTCGACTGCTCAGTGCGCAGGTCCCACCACACGCGGTTGATTCCAGCCGTCCGCGTGCCGCGAATCGTTCGCACTGTTTGCCCTGACGCATCGACGATCTTGATCGATGGGTCGGCTTTCGGTGCTGCCTTCAGAAAATAATTGATCGACGCGCCATATGGTGGATTTTGCCCAGCGGTTGGATCGTCCGTTGACGCATACGGCACGGTGATGCCGCGAAGACGATAAGTCGCATGCGGCGTAAACAGATGTGCGTTCGAGTTGAGAACCTCAGCCGTCATCTGCTGGATCGGCGCGATGTCATCCATAATCCAAAAACCACGGCCATAAGTTGAGATTACGAGATCGTTGAATTGTTCCTGAACAGTGATCCAGTAAACCGGCGCCTGCGGCAAATTATTTTGTAGCGGTTGCCAGTTAGCTCCGTCGTCATAAGAAACGTAGAGGCCATTTTCGGTGCCGACATAAAGCAATCCCTGGCGCACCGGGTCCTCGCGCACGCAATGCGCGTAACTGAGCATGGAGTGCGGAATGCCGTTCGTAATCGCCTTCCAGGTCTTCCCATAATCGGTCGTTTTGTAGATCCACGGATCGCGATTGTTCACCTGATGCCCATCGACGGTGAAGTAAGCCGTGCCCGCGTTGTAGCGCGAGGCTTCAATATTGCTGACCGTTCCCCACGGCAGCATGTTGGGAATGTTCCTGGTGACGTTAGTCCATGTCTTGCCGCCGTCGCGAGTGATTTGAACCAGCCCATCATTCGTTCCCGCCCAGATCACTCCGGCTTCTTTCGGCGACTCAGCGATTGCAAAGACCACGCCGGCATACTCGACGCCGATGTTGTCGCCGGTAAGCCCGCCGGAGAATCCCTGCCGGCTCTTGTCGTTCAAGGTTAAGTCAGGACTGATCACCTGCCAGCTATTGCCACCGTCGGTCGTCTGATGAACGAACTGACTACCGACATAGACCTTATTGTGATCGTGGGGAGAGATCGTCAACGGCATCGTCCAAACGAAACGATACTTGAGATCGGAGGCTATCGCTCCACTGATTTGCTCGGGCCATACTTCCACGTTACGCGCCTGGCCGGTCTTGATGTTGTAAACTTCGACAATACCGCCGACGCTGCCTGAACCCGACGCGCTCGACCAGACGATGTTGTTATCGACGGGATCGGGAGTAGACCAGCCGCTTTCGCCGCCGGCGACGTTGATCCACGCGCTGCGCGGAATGCCGCCGCCGAACCCGCCGCCACCGCCAGTGCCGGTGCGGCTCGGGCCGCGATATGAAGGACCATCCTGACGATTGCCGTAAACGTAATAAGGAACCTGATTGTCCGTCGTCACATGATAAAGCTGTCCATTAGGGAGTTGGATTCTTTGCCAGGTGCGGCCGCGATTAACTGAAAGACTCACGCCGCTATCATTCGCCACGGCCATACGATTCGGATCCGTAGGATCGATCCAGATATCGTGATTGTCGCCGCCGGGACTGCTGGCGAATCCGCCTCCACCGCCGCCGCCACCGCCACCTGGACCCCGCGATATAGTCTCGCCGCCGTCGACAGAACGGGAGTAAGGATTATTCAGGAAGTGAAGTTCGTTTTCGTTGTCGGGCGATACCTCGACCCGAAAGTAATAATGAGTACGCCCGCCCATTCCGCGATCGTAACCGACCAGCCGCCAGTTCTCACCGCCGTCGTCGGATCGCCAAAGCTTCCCGCGATCGGTCTCTTGTCCTTTATTGGGCACGCCGTCGCCCGTTTCGATCAGCGCATAAACTCGATTTGGGTTCGAACGCGCAATCGCCAGGCCCCACTTCCCTGTCATGTGCGTGGGTAACCCATGGCCGGTGATCTTTTTCCAGGTCGCTCCCTCATCGCGCGACATGTAAAGGCCGCTGCCGGGACCACCGCTTTCACGACCCCACGTGTGAATCTCCAGTGGCCACATGCCGGCAAAAAGGATTCGCGGATTGCTCGGATCCATCACCATGTCTGAGCAGCCGGAGTTCTCATCAGTGAACAGCACGCGCTCCCAATGCGCGCCGCCGTCGGTGGTGCGAAACACGCCACGCTCCTGCTGCGGTCCGTATGCGTGTCCGAGCGCACAGGCCATCACGATGTCCGGATTCTTTGGATCGACGGCGAGGTGTCCGATGCGCCCGGTCTTCTCCAGACCCATCATCTTCCACGTCTTGCCCGCATCAGTTGATTTGTAGATGCCCTGCCCCACGGAAATGTGACTGCGAATCCATGCTTCACCGGTTCCGGCCCAGATGGTATTGGGATCGGACGGCGCAATTGCCAGCGACCCTATCGACGAAACGGGCTGGCCGTCAAAGATCGCCTCCCAATGGATGCCGCCATCGGTCGTTTTGAAAATTCCGCCCGACGCGGAGCCGGCATAGTAGAGGTAGGGCTGGCCGGGAACTCCGACTATCGAGGTGGTGCGGTTACCAACCGGGCCGATGTAGCGATAACGCAGCGCGTCGATGTTTGGCTGCTGTGCGTCAACCAGTGCGACGCCTGGGCCAAGAGAAAGAACTACCAACGTCGCTAGTAACAGGACTCGCGTGCTTCTTAACATTAGGGACCTCCTGGGCAAACAAAAATGGCCGGGCTTAAAAGTTAACGATTGATTGGCGTCCGCGCTCAATCTCCGTTGGGAGCTATCTTCGGTGCAGATGCTTCTATCGAGAATCAAGACCAAAGTCAATAGGATTCTGGCCGAGGGTAGTGGGTCAGTTTGAGATCAAGCACGACCCGTAGCTGGGAACGCGGGCGCCCTCGCCCGCATTGAGCCCAAGCTGCGTTTGCGGGCGGGGGCGCCCGCGTTCCCAGTACCGAGGAGCCCGATGAATCCAGAATTGAAACTGACCCACTACCTTGGCCGCGCATTTCTGTCAGAAGCCAGACCGTAAGGAAGGGCCAGATTCCTAGGCAGCCCTCCCTGACGGTCGGGCTTCTGACACATTGCAGCTCTTTTCGAGCGGCGCTACTCTAAGACTGCGAACCAAACTTCCGTTTAGAAGCGGGCTACCGCCCGCTTGGTCGGGCAGTAGCCCGACTCTAAACAGTTAGCCGAGTCTGTATGACAAACGATAAGAAGAAAGCCCTGATTGTAGTAGATGTGCAGAACGATTTCTGTCCCGGTGGATCTCTGGCGGTGGCGAACGGCGATGAAGTCATTCCGCCACTGAATGAGTTAACAAGACAATTTCTGGATCGTGGCGAGCCGGTTTTCAAAACGCGTGACTGGCATCCCGCCACCGCAAAGCATTTTGTTACTTACGGAGGCATCTGGCCGGTTCACTGCGTGCAGAACACACATGGAGCCGCGTTTCATGCCGACCTTTCCGACGACCCGCGCATCACCGTCATCTCAAAAGGAATTGATGAAAGCGCCGATGGATATTCGGCATTCGATGGCACGAACCTCGCTCAGCTCCTGCGCGAAGAAGGGGTGAAAGAAGTTTGGGTGGGCGGACTCGCGACGGACTATTGCGTCAAGCACACCGTGCTCGATGCGCGCCGAGAAGGCTTTCAAGTGAAAGCCCTGGCCGACGCTATGCGCGCGGTGAATCTCAAACCAGAGGACGGCACCAACGCAATCGACGAGATGCGAGGCGCCGGAGCTGAGATCATCTAGCACGGAGCGCGGACATCCTGTCCGCCAGCGGGCGCAGCCCGCTCTGATCCCTGAGAGAGAACCTTCTACACGCTATTCGCGCTTCGCGCTCACGCGGACAAGGATGTCGGCCCTCCGCTAACGACAGCGACGCTTGCATTCATCTCTGGTGTGCTTTGCAGCATCTTCGCAGGCATGTCTCTGCCGTTTGTAAGGGATAGCTTTGCAAATATCTTTTCGTAGATTGTAGCGATCTTTGCACCGGTCTTTACAGTCATCCCTGCCGCTCGCCAACGAACTCGTGGTAAACGCTCCGAGACAAACCAATAACGCCAGACTTAACCGCAGAACAATCGTAGTCGGCTTCATATACTCTTCTCCTTTTCAGTCCAACTGATTTTGCACGCCGATATTCCGCTGAGCCGATAAGAAGTCAATGCCCGGGGGTTACGGCGAACTCTGGAGGAGAGGCCCCTAGGATACTACTGTTGGCGCGCAATCAAAAGACCGGTTGGGTTCTTTGACCGTGAACCGGCGTGCTATGATTTCGCTCGAATGGGCACTCTGAATATCGATCGCTACCACGCCGCGATGGGCGACGCTTCTTATAAGGACGTTACGCGCGTTCACGGCAAGCCGCTCAGCGAAACGATCGCCACCTTTTATGTGACACAGCGAAAGCTCCCTTTCGCCCCGGTGCTGGGTCATGAGCGGCTAATCCGCCTGCTCGTTGACAGCCAGATTGATCGTCCACGTTTGCGTTTTCTCGAGCAGGACCGCGGCGGACTGCAACGATTTGCCAAAGCAATCGAAGACATCCAGTTTGCCGGCAGCATTCGCACCGTGCGACCCGGGACGATCATGTTTCCGCAGCAACCCGTCGCCGACATTACCGGCAAGTTCGGCCTGACCCAGGCACAGGAGATCAAGTTCGAACACGCGTTCGATCTGCCCATGACCACCGCCAGCGTCGCGATGCAGTTCCGCATGGCCGCGGGCGATCGCTGGCTGTCTGATTTTTCGCTGCGGCGCAACGGCGACATCGAACGCGCGGTGGACATTGCCACCTATGCTTTCATCGGCGGCTTTAACGACACTTCGAACATGGAAGCCGCGCACCGCCTGGACATACCCGCGGTCGGCACCGAAGCGCATTACTGGCAACAGGCTTATCTCGAATATCTGTACGAGCCGGAAATAGAACCACGCACCGGGCAACCCAAGCATTTTGAGCAGGTCGCTTTCGAGCGCTGGCTCGATGCGAATCCAAACGGCACCACTCTTTTGCTCGACACCATCGACGTTTATTTGGGCGCGGTGCACGCGGCGATGGCTGCTACTTCGAATGAAAGCAGGCGCAAAGCCTTCAAGGGTTTCCGGGTTGACTCAGGCGATCTCGCCGAGTTGGGCAAGTGGTGCCTGCGCTTTTTCGAAGCTAACGGTCTGACGGGTCTGCGGCCAAACTTGACTGGTGACCTCGACGTTGAAAAGGTCAAGCGGATCGTCGCGACTTTTCCCGAAGCCGCGGGCTTTGGTATCGGCACTAAACTCTCAAGTGAAGTTAAGAACGTCGCCGGGGTGATCTTCAAAGCGTGCATGATCGATGGCCGCCCGACGCTAAAAGCTTCCAATTCGCTGGACAAGACCACCCTACCTGGCTGTCTTCAAGTCTTTCGCGGCCTTGACGCCGCGGGGAACTACGTCGCGGATGTGACCGGGATCGATGGCGAACAAGTGGACATTCCCGGCGCCGTCACCGTTGAGCGATTGCTGCAATCGTTCTGGGAGAACGGTCAGCATTCCGCAATTCCCTCAATCGAAAAACAGAAGGCCTTTGTCGCGGATCAGATGAGACGCTTCGGCGATCTGCGCAGTTATCCATGCGCGCTGAGTGCCAGCTTGACTAAGCTGCGCGACGAGCTAACGGAAAGGATGCAGGTCGACAGTTCGGGTTGGGAAAAAGTTTTACAGCTACCGGAAGAAATGCCGGAAGAGTTGACCCAGATGAAGTGAGTTGTCAGTCCAGTTTGGTTATGCGCGTTAAGCTTTCGGCGACAGTAGCGATCCTCGTTTGTGTGGTTGTGTTCACCCCTCGACCTGCTAACGGCAAGGCCTGGAAAGGAATCACTCCTTTGCATTCCACCCGCGCCGACGTGGACAGATTGCTGGGCCCGGCAAGCGGCGAGGATTCGAATTACGATATTGACGGCCAGAGCGTGCAGATAAATTATTCCTCTCAGGGCTGCCAGGAGGGACTGCCTGGAGGCTGGAACGTCCCGGCAAATACAGTTGTCAGTATCTCGGTATCATCAGCGAAGGAAATAAAGCTGGCCGACGTTTTGGCTCCCGGAACGAATTACGACCGGATTTACCGGGTCCATGCACCGCAGCTGGTCGACTATGTCGATGCTCAGGAAGGCGTTCGCTTCGTAACGAACGACGGCTCCGTGCAAACGACCACGTTTTTCGGTACCCAGGCAGATGACAAGAAACTCCGATGCGGCGAGTATAAGTACGCCGCTCCAGTTCCGGCCGGGGCGCAGAACAAATTCGAACAATACCCGTTCGATTCATATGGCAAGATCGACTTTGAAGATGCTGAAGCGAGACTCGATAGCTTCCAACTTGAACTACAGAATCTGAACGAGGGAGCAACTCGCTATCGAGGCTTTATCATTGTCTATGCGGGTCGATCGGCCCAGGCGGGGGAAGCCAGTACGATCGCAACATGTTATAGGAATTATCTGTTGACTGTGCGGAATGCCGTTCCGGACAACCTCATCGCAGCTGACGGCGGCTATCGCGATCAGTTCACGGTCGAATTGTATATCATGCCCAACGACGCCTATCCTCCCCTGCTCATGCCGACTGTTAGTCCAAAGAAAGTTGAGATTCTCCCGGGCGCGTTGACGCCCTGCAGCAACTGAAGTTTTGCCCTGATCCGCAGACACCCCCTAAACTCAGACCAATGATATTCAAATATTCTCTAGCGGCGGTCCTAATCCTGGCGACCGTCAATTCCTGGTTGCTTCCCGCCAGCGCGAGTCAATCGAAATACGTTCCAGTAGCCAAATACGATCCGAAGCGCGATGCTGCCATTGATATCCAGGACGCCGTCAAGGAAGCACAACTCACGCACAAGCGCATTCTGCTGGAGGTCGGTGGCCTCTGGTGCGGTTGGTGTCACACTCTGGACAACTTCTTCGACGCCAACCCTGAACTATTACGCCTGCGCGACCAGAACTTTGTGACGGTGAAGATAAACTTCAGCGAAGAAAATGAAAATAAAGAGGTGCTGTCTCGGTATGGGCGGGTTGAGAGTTTCCCTCACCTGTTCGTGCTCGAATCTGATGGTAATCTGCTGCTGTCAAAGGACACCGCAGCTCTCGAGAGCGGCCGATCGTACAACCTGGGAAGGCTTACGGCCTTCTTACAGGAATGGGCGTTACAGAACCGCAGTGACGAAAGTCCTGGCTTCAGACTAGTCACACTTGGTTTCAGCTTTAGCTTTTCCGTCCTTAACTTTCGCGAGACATTCGTTGGCGCAGGTCACGGTCACGTAATCCATCAACTTCTTGTCTTTGAAGATCGCCTCTTCTTTTGAAGGCCTTCCTGCGGCTTTCCCCGCCGGCGAGTCCAACCAAACGCCGTACATCGCTTCGTATCCCGGGTCGGCTTCGCGGCAGTACTTGTTGCACGCGTTGTGTGTGGCGCCATCGGTCGACGCCGCTTCGCCAACGAAAGTCTTACCTTCATAACTCAGCGTAGCGGTGCATTTCTTAGCCGAGCCGGAGCTGCACGCGAGCACCGCAATTAGCAGGAACAGCAAAGCCCAACCAGCGCGATGGCGCGTCGTCGATCGAACGATTTGAGGACGCATGTTTTTGATCCTTTCAATGCTTGACGGAACGCGGACATCCTGTCCGCCTAAGCGCGAACACCATCAAAAGATACCTTCGGCAAGATATGAGCGGGCGTTTGCCCGCTGGCGGACAGGGATGTTCGCGCTCCACTAAGATGTCTATTCACCGCCACCGGCCGGCAACGGATACTTCTTCTCGGTTGGTCCAACGCCTTTTTCTGGCGCAGGCACTGATGGTGAGTCGCTAACAGATTCCTTCTCAACAACCCGTTCAGCGCCGCGGCCCGTCGGCGCCAACCTACGCACGACGCTGGTGACGGGAGCGGTAAACCTGCGGGCAACCACCGCAAAACGCCGCCAGCGCGCAGTTGAACTCAGGTCATCGAGCAGCGAATATACGACCGGCGTGGCGACTAGGGTCAGCAACAACGACAACGATTGGCCACCGATGACTACGATCGCGATTGAGCGCCGCTCTTCCGCTCCCGGGCCAGTTCCTAAAGCGAGTGGCGCCATACCGGCGACCAGGGCGAGTGTGGTCATCAGGATTGGCCGCAAACGATCGCGATTGCCCTGGATGATGGCCGCTTCGCGCTCCATCCCCAGCGCGCGCAGACTATTCATGTGATCGATCTGCAGAATGGCGTTCTTCTTGACGACACCGAACAGCACCAGCACACCGAGCGCCGAATAGAGATTGAGCGTATCGCTCATCAACCATAATGAAAGCAACGCAAACGGCACTGAGAGCGGCAGGCTGAGGAGAATTGTCAAAGGATGAATCGTGCTCTCAAACTGCGAAGCCAGAATCATGTACATGAAAATGATCGAGAGTAGAAAGGCCCAGAGAAATTCGACGAATGTTTTTTCCAACTCTCGGCCACGGCCGGCGATCGTAGTCGAATACGCCGGCGGCAGATTCATCGCGGCAGCAGTTTGACGCAAAGCATCCAACCGATCAGCCAGAGCAAAACCCGGCGCCACGCCTGCTCGCATCGATGCCTGCCTCTGCCGATCAAGTCGATCGATGCGCGAAGGACTAAAGTCTTCCTTGATGTCCACCAGACTGTCGAGGCGCACCAGTCCGCCGCGCGACGACGGCACATAGAGACGAGAGATCGTGGCGGTGTCCTTTCGATCCTGTTCTGTCAAACGCAACTGCACGTCGTAGTCTTCGTTAACCGAAGGATCGCGGAAGCGCGAGACTTGATCGTCGCCCCCGACCATCAAGCGCAAAGCCGTGGAGATATTCGAAGTGTCGACACCCAGATCGGCCGCGCGATCACGATTGATGTGGACGCGCAGTTCCGGCTTGTCCAGCTTCAAAGTCGTGTCGGCGTCGACGATGCCGCCGATTTCTTTGGTCTTCTCTCGCAAGGCGTCGGCGTACTTGGCGAGTTGCACCAGTTCGGGGCCGCGAAAAACAAAGTCGATATCCGTGTTGCCCCCGCCAATATTAAAGCTCGGCGCGTTGCGCACGCTGAAACGCAGCGGAGCGTACTTTTGCAGGCGGCGCCGGACTTCCGACATCACGTCCCGCTGTGTGTAGTTGCCACGCCAGGCCGCCAGCGGATGGCCGCTCTTGATCGAGTCCCAAAGTTTCGTCAGCGAGAATACGCGCTCGTCATGCGGCGCGATGCGCACGTACACACCTGCCTGGTTCACGGCGCCCAGGAACGAACCGCCCGCCGAAGACAGAATCAAACGCACGCCCGGCGTTGAGAGCAGATCTTTTTCGACCGCCAGTACTGCGTCGTTCATCGCCCCGATGTTGGTTCCTTCGGGTGCGTTTATGCTCACATCGAATTCGGCTTCGTCGACGTCGGTCGGAATGTATTCCTGTTTGACGACCCGATATAGCGGAATGCTGGAAAGCGCTACGATGATCGCAATTACCGCGACGACGAGGCGATGCCGCATCGAAAGCCGCAGGAGCCAGGTGTAAAAGCGATCGATGAACGAATAAAAGCCACGCCGCGACGAAGCCGACGAGAGCGTATCGTGATGATGGCCATGCTCTGACACATGACCCGCAGCGGCGTCTTTGGCGCGCAGCAAACGCGCGCTCATCATCGGCGTCAGGGTGAACGAGACCAGCAGGGACACGAGAACCGCGACCGCGGCCGTAATGCCAAACTGAAACAGAAAACGGCCGGAAATCGACGACATGAACGAGACCGGTAGAAAGATCACCACCAGCGAAAACGTCGTGGCCATTACCGCCAGACCGATGTCGGCCGTAGCTTCTTTGGCGGCGCGCATGGGCGTGATCCGCTTTTCTTCGACGAAGCGAAAGATGTTCTCCAGCACCACGATCGCGTCATCGATCACGACCCCGACCATTAATACCAGGGCCAACATGGTCACGCCGTTGAGCGTAAAGTTCATCGCGCGCATCATCGCGAACGTCGAAATCACCGAGCATGGAATCGCGATCGCCGCAATCAGGGTCGACCGCCACGAGCGCATGAACAGCAGCACGACGAGGCTGGCCAGGATACTGCCTAACACGAGGTGGCGGGTTATCTCATGCAGCGCGGCGCCGATGTATCGCTCCTGATCGCGAATCACTTCCATCTTTACGTCCGCTGGGAGTTGCGGGGCCACACGCGCCAGTTGCGCCTTGACGTTGTGAATAACTTCGACTGTATTCGCGCCTGATTGCCGCTGAACTTCCAGGGTGACTGTCGGCACGCCGTCCAAGCGCGCGATTGAACGCTGCTCTTTCGTTCCGTCTTCGACGCGGCCGATATCCCGAACCTTGATGGGAGCGCCGTTGATGTTCGCGACCACCAACTCTTCCATCTCACGCGGATCGGTATAACGTCCCAGCGTGCGCAGCACGAGTTCGCGCTTGCCCGTCTCGACATTGCCGCCCGGAACGTCGGCATTCTGGCGCTGCAAAGCGTCGCGGACCTGGCTAATCGGAATCTTGTAGGCGGCCAGACGCTCAGCATCAATCCAGACATTGATCGCACGCTCGAGTCCGCCGGACACATTTACCGCGCCGACTCCACCAGCTCGCTCTATCTGGACCCGCACGACCTTGTCGGCGTATTCGGTAAGTTCGCGAATGGAACGCTTACCCGAAAGTGCAATGGTCACGACCGGGGTGCTGTCGTTATTGAATTTGGCCACCACCGGCGGCTTGGCGTCAGGCGGTAAATTACGCACGACCGTGCTGACGCGATCGCGCACGTCCTGCGCCGCGGTGTCGATATCACGATTCAGATTGAAAGTTGCCAGGACGATCGAATTCCCCTGGACCGAAACTGATCGCAGGTTATCGATGCCATCGACGGTGTTGACGACTTCTTCGATGCGTTGCGAGACCAGGGTCTCGATCTCTTCCGGCGAGGCGCCGGGCAAGTTTGTGCGCACGCTGACGGTGGGCAAGTCGACTGAGGGAAAGCGATCAACTCCCAGCTTGAAATAACTCGCTGAGCCGACCACGACCAGCGACAGAACGATCATCGCGGCGAAGACCGGGCGACGGATACAGATTTCAGCGAGCTTTTGCATTACTCCGTGTTCCTCCGTGTCCTCTGTGGTGAATTAGGAAGAAGTGATTACCACAGAGGACACGGAGGAAATCTAAAATCAGAACTCGGTGACGGCTTGACCGGACTGCAAATTCCCCGGATCGACAATCACGCTCTGACCAACGTTGACTCCGGCTTTGATCTCGATCCAGTCAGAACCGCGGCGGCCGGTGGTGACTGTCTTTTCGACCGCCTTGCCATTTTCGATCACCAGTACTTTGTCGATCCCGGCAAAGGTCACGATTGCGGTGTTGGGTACAGTGACGGCGGTGCTGGTCTGATCGGTAACTATCTCGGCCTTAACAAACGCTCCGGGGCGCAGGTGGCCGTTGTTGCGCACGTCGGCTTCGACAGCGAGGACCCGGCTTTGTTCGCTGATTGTCGGGCTGAGTCGTTTGACGTAGCCGAGGTAAGATTCCGGATCGCCTTCGACAGTGACCCGCACGCTTTGTCCGTTGCGAATGCCGTGCGATTCGCGCTCAGGCACATCGACGCGCAGACGCAACGGATCGATGCGCACGATGTCGACGAGCGGCGCACCGGCGGCCAGGTACTCTCCGGCGCTCGCTTTCTTCTCTTGCACTACGCCGTCCAGCGGCGCGTAAACGGTCGTGTCGGCGAGCTGCTGTGTCGCCAGCGCCAGCTCTGAGCGTCTCTGTGCCAGCAGTCCCTGGCGGTTGCGAATTTCTTCTAGGGCGTCCTGATAACGGCTCAACGCAACTTTGTATTCTGAATCTACGGTGTCGTACTCGGCGTGTGGGATCACGCCCTGCTGCACCAGCTTGGTAGCCCGGTCGCGTTTCAATTTCACATCTTCCAGAACGGCCTTCGCCTGTCGCACCGTGCCGGTCTCTTCAGCCGTTACTCGATCGTCTTTGCCATCGGGCGACAACCCGAGGCGCGCACGTGCCTGTGCCAAGCCTGCTTCAGCTTGTTGCACGCGCAACTTGTAATCCTGCTGCTCAACTTGCGCAATCACCTGCCCTTTGTGTACGACGCTGCCGAGGTCGATTGAAATCGTTTGCAGCCGCCCCGGCACCTTAATACTCAAAGTCGTATGATCAAATGCTGCCAGCGTTCCGTTCACCGTGACCGTTTCGCCAATTGGCATTTCAGCTACCCTGACCGTCTTGACCTGACGCGGCTGGGCCTTGCTGTCCGGGCTGGCGGCTTTGCCGGAAGCGGGATAGTCGCTCTTACAGGCGAGTGAGCCCAGGGCCAGCAGTGAAAGCAACCCCAGGCCGGTAACCCGCGACGTGAAAAATCTGATATGCGATAACATTCGTTGTTTTATTGGGAACCAATGGGCAGTTTAGCATGTAAGACGACCGCGGGCTGAGTTCGGTTACAGCGCTGCTGGTCTAGGCGCTGGACTCCTAAAATGGATCGCGGACATCCTGTCCGCCTGAGCGCGCAGCGCGAACTGCACTCAGTCACCACTCATCTCGCTCTCGAAACCACGCACTGCTGAACGGTCAGTCCTCAGCTGGTTGGCACAATCCAGCCTTCACCGGATTGT
>JBBQWP010000008.1:0-161505 GCA_038210455.1 Pyrinomonadales bacterium
ATTCAAACGAGACGCTGCTCTCACAGACTCCGAGCACCGCCGCGCCTCCGCAGGCTTCGCCGCCGGCTGACGGCGCCCGCCGAATTAATGCGACCGATTTGCATGCCCTCTATGAAAAGGGCGGCGTGTTCATCATCGACACCCGGGCGGATTCGGCTTATAAGGACGAGCACATTAAGGGCTCGATCTCGATGCCGACCGGAACGGTTCTGTCCAGGTTGGACGAGTTTCCGAAGAACAAAATGATCGTGGCTTACTGTACTTGACCGGCCGAACACACAAGCGCCGGTGCGGTGCTCGAACTGAAAACCAAAGGGATTGAGAATGCGGCAGCGTTGTTAGGTGGTTTGGTGGCATGGAAGAACGCGGGGTATCCGGTTGAGGGGACGAACGTCAAACCATAGTGAGCAGTGAACAGTGAGCCGCTTCTTGGTAGAGTAAACGATTCACGTTGATGAAATGATCTGCTTCACGCTGAAAGCGTGAAATGTAATAGCCGGGGGCAACACCCCCGGGTTGGGCCAATAAAGAATTCCGACCCTGAAGGGGTCGCATAAACGTGATGCTATGCGACCTCTCCAGGGTCGTAGTTCATATGGCGATCATGATCCGGGGCCGGCGCGCTTGCCTCGGACTATTTTCTACGACGCTTTCGGCGTCACACTGCGTACTGTTTCTCACATCTGCGGCACCGGTTGCGTGCGCGCAAAGGCCGGCAGCGGAGTCACAACGCGTCCGGATGGGACGCACAAAACCGGGCAGGGCGCGTTACGCACCACGCGTTCAATCTCTGAACCAAGCACAGGAGCCCCACCAAACAGAGAGGCGTGCACGCTGGTGCCGATGACGATCAAATCTGCGTCGAGTTTTTCAGCGAGCCTGACAATCTCGGCGTAGGGCCGGCCTTCCGCTATGTGGGTCAGGGCGCGGCCATCGCCTTCGCCGGCAAACGTCTGCATGCGGTCCTTCACTTCCGCCCGCATGCGCGACAGGGCTGAATGCCCGCCTTCCGGAAACATCACCGAAATCTGTTCGAAGTAGTCGCCGATGACATAAATCGCCTGCAGCTCGGCGTTGGTGGCGGCGGCCAACTCGCGCGCCAGGTTCGAAGCGGCGACAGACGATGGACGGAGGTGTGTCGCCAGCAGAATTCGCTTGAGACGAATTTCGGTCTGCTTACCAAGATGTTCGACAAAGTCGTGCTGCGGCGGCCTGAGCGTCAGCACCGGGCAAGGCGCTTCGGCGATGATCTCTTCGGCCGTTGAGCCCCATAACGCGTGCGCCAGCCCGCGACGTCCGTGCGTGACGACCGTGACCAGATCGATGCCATAGTCGCGCACCGCGTCCGCTATTTCGCGCGCGGGTTCGCCTTCGACAATCACCGGTTCGACTTCCAGGCCGGCAAACAGAGGATCGGTCAGCAGCTCTTTAACCTGGCTGCGAATCTGATTCGACGCCTGCATGGCTTCGCCTTCGAGGAGTCGCTCAGACATGGTCATCAGGTTGGCCGGAAGTTTGCTCGTCTGCACGCTGAGCAAAACCACGCGCCCGCCGCCGTGCCGCGCGAAAGCGGCGGCGTATTTCAACGCCGAACGCGCATGCGGCGTAAAGTCGGTCGGGAAAAGAATATTGCGGAAAGACATAGAAGAATTTGGAATTCGGAATCAGCGATTCGAAATTTTCAAAGGACTTTTGTGCCGGCGATGCGGTCGAGCTGCGGCAGGAAACCTGAGCGGGCGAGAATTTCTTTGCGCTTGCGGACGACCGAAAACAATTCGAGCGCGATCCGTTCGCGCAGGCGCCGAGCGCGATCTCCGGTCGCCACTCCGGCAACCACGCGGCGCAACGCTTCACTCAATCCGACCACATAAGAATTGGCCGGCACCTCGGCGGTTAACGTTATGACTGAATTCGAATAGGTGAACGTGCCGGACATGGGATCAAGAAAAGTGTAATCGTCGGCCAACTCTAAACGGGCGGCGTCGAAGAGCGAAGCGAAGTCAGCGCCGGTGCCCGTCAAAGCGCGCTCAACTCCACCGATCAATTCGCCGCTCGCCTTTACAATTGCACCCCACTCAATCTCGTCCATAGGCTCGGTAGACTTGCCTATCTCGGTTGCAGGAGCGGAACTCGCGTTTTCAATCTCCGTGGGCCGCATCGGCTCATCTGAAACGGTTATCGACTGGTCATCCGGCTCGTGATGCACCAGCAAGTTACGCTCCTGACTCTCCCGAACTGACTTCGATCCTTCGGTTTCGGTTGCCGGATTCGCAGTGCCTTGCACGGCCACGGCTTCATCAGGTCCCTCAAAAACACTGATCGTCCCGGGCGTCTCGCGCACGCGCAAGACCAGGCGATGGAGCGCGGCTTCTTCGAGTGTATCGGTGCCGGCGGCGCGATCTATTTCGTGCACCAGCGGAGTGCTCGAGCCGGCCATGAAAACATCCGCCGTGTAATCTTTCAGCTCGACGCGCACGCGACCGATGAAACCGCGCTGGGACAAATTGCGCAGCAGGGCCCAGAGATTGACAAAGGTCGTGTCAAGATTTTCGTGGACGATGCGAGATTTCGATTCTGAGGTCATGGGGCGACTCGTATGCGATCGTTTGCGATCGAGCCGGAGCATAACAAGGCAAAAATCAAAAAGCAAAAGTGGGACTTCTGGAGCGCACGCACCCCTGCGCGCAGTCCGCGAGCATCCTGCTCGCATGCTTGCTCATGCCGCCGCTTCGCAGGCAAGGCCGCCTGCGCTCCGCACGCAGGATGCGTGCGTTCCATTAAAAAGCTTGAAACTTGGGACCTGACACTTTACACTCCGCACGTTCTTTCGCGACCAACGCAAGACCGGCATCGAATCCAAAGTTCGGAGGGCACACTTGCTTCGCGGACTCTTTCGCACCAAAAGCCTTGACGATCTCCTGGCGCACACGCTTGATGAAGGCCACAAACTCAAGCGCTCGCTCGGGCCCATAAACATCACCTTGCTCGGTATCGGCGCCATCATCGGCGCGGGTATTTTCGCGACCATCGGCACTGCCGCTGCAGGCGACGCTGCGCGACCGGGCGCAGGTCCTTCTCTGACGGTCTCGTTTGTGATCACCGCGGTCGTTTGCGCGTTCACGGCGCTTTGCTATGCCGAGATGGCGGCGATGGTCCCGATCTCCGGCTCAGCCTATACCTATTCGTACGCCACTCTGGGTGAGTTGGTCGCGTGGATCATTGGTTGGGATTTGATCCTCGAATACGCAATCGGCAACGTCGCGGTCGCGATTAGCTGGGCCAACTATTTTCGATCGTTCATGCAGGATGCCTTCGGCATCAACATCCCTGACTGGTTAGCCACGGACTTTCGCACGGCCAGAAAAATTCCCGGGCTGCTGGAAAATGCGCCCCACCTTTTTGGCAAACCGATAGTTTTCAATCTGCTCGCCTTTGGGATCGTGATGCTGATCACGGTGGTTCTGGTCTGGGGCATAAAAGAATCGGCCGGATTCAACGCCGGCATGGTGATGATCAAGATCCTCGTGCTCTTGTTCTTCATCGGCGCTGCCTTCTACTTTGTATCGCCCGCAAAGATGGCGACGAACTGGCATCCTTTTCAGCCCACTGGCTGGGGAGGAACTCTGGCGGGAGCTGCCGTTGTCTTCTTTGCTTATATTGGCTTTGACGCGGTGTCGACGGTAGCGGAAGAAACGAAGAACCCCGCCCGAGATCTGCCCATCGGAATCATCGCCTCGCTGATCATCTGCACCATTTTTTACGTAGTCGTCGCCGCAGTGTTCACCGGCATGATGCCGTATGCTGAGTTGAAGCTGCGCCTGGCGACTGAACAGGCCGAACCACTGACGATGGCGCTCAATCACGTTGCCCCCAATGCGCGCTGGGCCGCCGCCTTCGTCGCTTTCGGCTCCGTGGTCGCCCATACCGCCGTGCTCCTGGTCTTCCAGTTGGGTCAGCCGCGCATTTTCTTTTCCATGGCGCGCGATGGTCTGCTGCCACCGGTGTTTGCCAAAGTCCATCCAAAATTTAAGACGCCACACGTCACCACGATTTTGACCGGCGTAATCGTGGGCGCCTTTGCCGCATTCATGAGCATCGACGAGATGGTCGATTTGACTAACATCGGGACGCTGTTCGCATTTGTGCTGGTGTGCATCGGCATTACGATCCTGCGTTACAAAGATCCGAACCGCCTGCGCCCATTCAAGGTTCCGCTGGGCAACTGGTTCTTACCCATGCTTGGCGCAGCGTCGTGTCTCTTCCTGATGTATTACCTGCCGCCTACGTCCTGGTGGCGCTTTGTCGCCTGGCTGATGATCGGGCTCGCGGTCTATCTTTCTTACAGCTATTCGCGCAGTGAAATCGGGCGCCAACTGGGCCGGCCAAAGACGACGCCGGGCTGGCTGATGTTCCTGGGCCTGGGATCGCTTTTGATAGCCGTGGGCATCCTGGTGGTTCCGCACGATGCCTCGGTGAATGAACTGATTGGCCAGATCAAGTCCGGGTTCGCGGCAGGTCAAAGGACCATAATAGCGATCGGCTTGATCGCGATTGGATTGTTGTTAGCAGTCCTGGCGTTGATCGTGGGTTTTTTGAAACGCGAGACGGCTAGTTAGCATTGGCAATTTGGCGGTGAGATTCCCGCGGGTTTTGAGCACCGTTGGGCGCGCAATGTTTATGGCCCGGTAGTCTTATGGAAGGAACAAAGCTCCGAAGGAGCGAAACCCACGATTCGCGCCTTCGGAGCTAAGCTTTTCTCGGAGCGCGGAACTATAAATATCTGGCACCGCTTCGGCCCAAGTCGAAAGGTCACTGCGTAAACGGACGCGTCTTACCAGAATCTTGCCGAACTTATTTTAGGTCCTTAATTATCTCCCGGCTGGAATTCGCACCCGGCATTCCGGTCACGCCGCCCCCCGGATGAGTCCCCGCGCCGCACAAATACAATCCGGCAATCGGCGCGCGATATCTCGCCCAACCGATTATCGGTCGAAACGCGAAGAGTTGATCCACCGACATTTCGCCGTGATGAATGTGCCCGCCACTGAGACCGTAAGTTTCTTCTAGATCAAGTGGCGTAATTACCTGTCGCCCGACGATCAACTCTTTCACCTTAGGTGCGTAATCTGAGAGCGCGTTCAAGACGGTGTCGTACAGTTCTTCCCAACGCGAATTCCAATCTCCATCTTTCAAATGATACGGAGCAAACTGCGCGTGAATCGACATCACCTGTGCTCCCGCCGGCGCCAGCGATGGATCAGTTAATGACGGGATCGTGATGTCGAGGTATGGCCGTGGTGACATGTCGCCGTACTTGGCCGCATCAAACGCGCGCTCGAGGTAATCAATGTCCGGCCCGATATGAATCCGCCCGGAAAGTTTTTCCACTGCATCACCGTTAGTTAGGGCAGGGAATTGAGGCAGTGCGGACAATGCGAGATGGACTTTTGTTACCGTTCCTTGCGCGCGATAGTTGCGAATCTTATTCAGAAAGCTGGGATTAAATTCGGCTGGATCGACGAGCTTCAGAAACGTCGTGCGCGGATCTGCGTTTGAAACGACGGCGCGCGCGGCAATCTCTTCCCCACTGCTCAGTACGACTCCCGTGGCTTTGCCGTCTTTGACACTAACACTCGCAACTTCGGCATTTGTGCGGATCTCGGCACCGGACTCGGTGGCGACCTTGGCTAATGCCTGCGACAGCGAACCCATGCCGCCTTTGACGAACGTCGAAGGCTGGATCGTGTGTTCGCCCATCGCGGCTTGCAGCAGAAGGGCTGCGCTCGTGCCCGCCGACCAAGGCCCGGCGAATGCGCCAAAGATGCCGCGCGCGGCGATGATCGCTCGCAGCTGTTCTGTCTCAAACCATTCGGCGGCGAGATCGGCAATCGCCATTGGGCCATAACGCAGGAGACGATATTCGTCTTTCTTACCCAAACCGCGAATCGCCAGACCCAGTTTGCCGAGACCCCATAGTTCACCCTTTGAAAGCTTATCGATATCTGGCGGCGTCATCCGCAGGAGCGGCGAGAGCGCACGACCGATTCTCGCAAACGTCGAGGCAAAGTCGGGATAGCTCTGAGCGTCTTTGGCCGATACGCGGATCAACTCATCAGCCGTTCGCTTTGCGTCTTCGTAAATGCAAATCGATTGACCGTTCGAATTTGGCGCGAACACGCGCACTGTGGGTCTGATGAACTCAAGACCGTGACGATCCAACTGAAGATCTTTAATGACTTGAGAAGAAAGCGGGCCGGTGGTTTGGGCGAGCGTGGAAGCGCGAAAGCCCGGGTGAAATTCTTCGGTGACGCAGGCGCCGCCAACAATCTCGCGCCGTTCAAGCACGAGCGGTTTCAATCCCGCTTTGGCGAGATAGCACGCCGTGACCAGGCCATTGTGACCGGCGCCGATGATGATGATGTCGTGTGATGGCATCGAAGAAAACTCGGCAGCCACAGATTCACACAGATAAGAACGGATCAGAGCGTTAGCCAGTTCAGTTCGGGGTTTTTGATCCGTGCTAATCCGTGTAAATCTGTGGCCCAAAAATCTGTGGCCCAAATCTTACTTATCTTTCAAAATCTCCATCGCCGCATTACGCCCACTGGCGCCCATGATGCCCCCGCCCGGATGCGTCGCTGAGCCGCACATGTAAAGATTGCGAATCGGCGAACGATACTGCGCCCAGCCTGGCGCCGGCCGCAGAAAGAAAAGTTGCTCCAGCGTTAGCTCGCCCTGGAAAATATTTCCTTCCGACAAACCAAACTCGCGTTCCAGATCGAGCGGCGTTAAGACCTGCCGGTGCAGAATGATGTCTTTGATATTTGGCGCATGCTCGGCGATGGTGTCGATGACCGTGTCGCCAAACGCTTCGCGCTGTTCATCCCAGTTTCCATCTTTCAAGTTGTAGGGCGCGTACTGCACAAAACACGACATCACGTGTTTGCCCGGCGGCGCGATTGAAGGATCGGTCAAGCTCGGAATAACTATGTCGATGTAAGGGCGGCGCGAGTAACGGCCGTACTTCGCATCGTCATAAGCGCGCTCCATGTATTCGACGCTGGGCGAGATCGAGACGGCGCCCCGCAAGTGCGGCCCCGGCCCCGGCATGCATTTGAAGTCGGGCAAAGCATCCAACGCCATGTTGACCTTGCCCGATGATCCACGAAACTTATAGCGTTTGATGTCGTCAACAAAATCAGTTGGCAAGTGCTCTTCGCCAACCATCTTCATGAACGTCAGCCGCGGATCGACGCTCGAAGAAATAACGTCAGCGTAGATTTCATCGCCATTTACCAGAGCGACACCTTTTGCCTGGCCGTTTTTCAAAATGATTTTCGCGATCGGAGCTTCGGTGCGAATCTCAGCTCCGGCTTCGCGGGCCGCGTCGGCAATCGCGTTCGAGATCGACCCGGTGCCGCCGCGCGACAATCCCCAGGATCGGAACGCGCCGTCAATCTCTCCCATGTAATGGTGCAACAGAACGTAGGCCGTCCCCGGCGAACGCACGCCCAGGAAGGTGCCGATAATTCCCGATGCCGACATGGTGGCCTTGAGCACGTCGGTCTCGAACCATTGATCGAGAAAATCGACCGCGCTCATGGTCATCAACTGCACCTGATTGTATTTGTCATCCGCCGAAAGCTTTTGAAAGCGCCGGCCCATCGTCAGAAGATCAAGCAAACCCTTCGGATTCAAAGACGCCGGATCAGGCGGAGTCATGTTCATGATCGGTTTGACGAAATGCGCCATGTCGATCATCGCTTTGCCATATTCATCATAGGCTTCGGCGTCGAGCTTTGAATGTCGCGCGATTTCGCGCCTCGTCTTCGCATGATCGTTGACGCGCCACAAATGGTCTCCGTTCGGCATCGGCGTGAACGTGCCGTCGAGCGGCAGGATTTCCAATCCGTGACGCGGCAGATCCAGTTCACGGATGATCTCCGGGCGGAGAAGGGAAACGACGTACGAGCAAACCGAGAACTTGAAACCGGGAAACACTTCCTCGGTCACCGCGGCGCCGCCCAGCACGTGGCGCCGTTCGAGCACCAACACACGTTTGCCCGCGCGCGCCAGATATGCGGCGTTAACCAGACCGTTGTGTCCGCCGCCGATTACAATGACGTCGTATTCTTGAGCCATCAGGTAGCGCAAGTTGTTAACTTGCGAACGCAAACTTTATAACCAGACTTCTTGATGAAGATTGGCAAGCATACTTATAATCACACGTCCTGACAATTCGTCGTTGTATCAGCGTCTCAGCCGGAACGGAGGCAATGGAAATGTTTAGTGAAATGATTCTGCCGGAATTCGATCAGGAAATGTCGAACACGCGCAAAACTCTCGAGCGGGTCCCCGAGGCCAGATTTGATTGGAAGCCTCATGAGAAGTCGAGCTCGCTGGGAGGTCTGGCGACGCACCTCGCCAATATTCCGAGTTGGACCGTTTACACATTCAAGCAGGACGAACTGGATATCGCTCCGCCGGGCGCGCCTCCGTTCCGCCTCGAGGAAGCAAAAACGCGTGATGAGGTGCTCGGGGCGTTCGACAAGAACGTCGCTGCGGCGCGAGCCGCTTTGACGGACGCCGGCGATGCGGCGTGGCAGGAACCGTGGTCGCTCCTTCGCGGCGGTAACAAGATCATGACTCTACCGCGCGCGGCAGTAATGCGCGGCTTTGTGATGAGTCATTTGATTCACCATCGGGCGCAACTCGGCGTCTATTTGCGTCTGCTCGATGTGCCGGTGCCGTCAATCTATGGACCTTCGGCGGATGAGGGCGGGTTCTAGAGTGACAATGGGATCCGACGACCGGGCCCTCCTGCAAATAACGCTCTTGCTTCCTGGTTTAATTACATCAATTGCGTGGCGGACGCGTTGGGTGTGGGTCGCAGTTGAATCCTATGTTCCAACCTGCCGGATGGCATCGGCAATACGCACCGCCTCGACCGCAGCCTTTACGTCATGAACCCGCACCAGGTGCGCGCCCTTAAACACTGCGGCGACGACGGTGGCGATCGTTCCATTGAGGCGTTCATCCGCGGGCGCGCCGTCCAACAATTTTCCAATGAAAGACTTTCGGGACGTGCCGATCAGCAGCGGGAAATCTGCGAAGACCTCGGCGAGCTGACCGAGCTTCGCAATCACCTCGACATTCTGTTCAGCAGTCTTACCAAAGCCGATTCCAGGATCGATCGCGATGCACTCTGGCGACACACCGCGTTGTTCCGCCACGGCAATGCTCTGGCGCAAAACGCCGATGACTTCACTCATGATGTCATCGGCCGGCGGTATTTGCTGCATCGTCTTTGGAGTGCCGCGCGAGTGCATCAGCACGAGGCCTGCTCCTGCTTTTGCGACTTCGTGAGCGATCGCGGAATCGAATCGCAGGGCCGAGATGTCGTTGACAATCTCTGCACCGGCTTCCAGGGCCGCTCGCGCTACCGCAGACTTGGTCGTGTCGATCGAGATGGGAACAGTCGCTGACTTTGTCAGACTCTGGATGACTGGAATCACACGTCGCAGTTCTTCCGCTTCAGAGACAGTCACTGAGCCTGGTCGCGTCGATTCACCGCCGATGTCGATGATGTCCGCGCCTTCAGCGATCATTAGTTCGGCATGGGCAACCGCTTGATCGAATGAAAAAAACTGGCCTCCATCGCTAAAACTGTCGGGCGTGGCATTGAGCACGCCCATGACCAGGGTGCGTTCGCCGTAAGGCAACGAACGGCGCGCGAGTTTCCAATGGCGGATAGACATTCAAGGCAAAGGTAGAAAGTAAAAAGGAAAAAGTAAAGAGGCTCGGAATTGCGCTTAGAGTACCGACTTTAGTCGGGCCTTTACGGAGTAAATGAAATCCCAACTAAAGTTGGCGATCCAAACACGAGTGATGCGGCCTTGACCATGCTCGCGGCGTTTTGTTATAAAAACCGTTCCTGCTCAGTGTCGCATCGAATGCCGTGCAATCATTCCGCAGTAGCTCAATGGTAGAGCACTCGGCTGTTAACCGAGGGGTTGTAAGTTCGAATCTTACCTGCGGAGCCAATATTTCCGAAAAAAAGGCCAAAAGTCGAGTGGTTCCCGATCCGCTCGCCTTTTTCATTCCCTCTAACTTTCCCTCTGATGTGCCTCTGTCGGGCTTAGACCCCCTCCGAAATTACCGTTGACTCGCGGCCGACGGCCTGGTTACGCTTGACTCCCAATTTAGTAGAAAATCGGAAATATGCTCCTCGCTGCAGAGAGCCCTGTTGGGCAACTCAGTGACGTTGTCCATTCAATTGGTACTGGCGTTCTTATCTTTCGTGAAAGAGAAAGTTTATGATGGCGCGGAAAGCGTAACCACCCTGGCCTGGCCGTTGCCGAGAACATCTCCTCGTCAGTTGTCGTATTCGTGAGGCGGGAAAATAAACCTATGAATCTGATCGGGACGTTGGCAATCGCAATGGGTAGTAGCTGGGTTTCAGGCATTCGCCTGTACGCAGCACTGGCCACCCTTGGTCTGTTGGGTCGGTTCGCGCATCTTCGTTTGCCCGGCGAGCTTAATCTATTAATGAATTGGTGGGTTATCGGAATCGCGTTGGTCCTTTTTGTGATCGAGTTTGTTGCCGACAAGATCCCTTACGTCGACAGCACCTGGGACGTCGTTCATACCTTTATCAGAATTCCCGCGGGCGCCGTGCTGGCTGCCGCTGCCTTTGGCGATTTTAATCGGAGCGTGCAACTGGTTGCGCTCCTGCTCGGCGGTGGATTGGCGCTCAGCGCGCACGGAACGAAGGCAAGCGCAAGGGCAGCAATCAACCTAAGCCCGGAACCGGCATCAAACATCGTTGTGAGTTTGATTGAGGACGTTGTCGCCGTGGGCTCAATCTTACTGGCCTACCTTCTACCCGCTGTGCTGATTGTTCTGCTCCTAATATTTGTCGTCGTTTCAATTTTTCTATTGCCAAAGATCCTCGGAGTGATGCGCGGTGCTTTTAGGAAAGTGCGCAGCGTATTCGGTTAGAGGGATGCAGTCATCAAAGCGAGGCTGCGCGCCTTACTTTGATTGCAGGACTCAACTCCGGCCTTGATAAAGATCGTTATGTGACGGTGCGGTCAAGGTAGATCGCCGAGGCTGGCGAGTTTCATAATGTCTCCAACCAAGCTGGCCGATTCGCGGCTGGGTTCTCGGGCTCGCCACTTTCTATTGCCATCCACACGAAGCAGTGATATATCCTTAGCCGTTTACAGTCGACGGTTCATTGTAGAGACTCGAACCGGCATTTCAACGTACATGTCTCTGACGTCGCCGAGGTGGCAGGTGCGGCATTACAAAGAAGGCGCAGCGCTCGTCTGCTTCATGTTGATAGTAGTCTCCCTGACGACCTGGGCCGTGGTCCAGTCGCAGACCTCCCCTGCCGTAAGTGCCGGAGGCGCCGGCAGTCTGCAGCAGGAGAGCATCCTTCGATCCACACAAAAACCGAGAGTGCCTAAATCAGACGGTAGGCCGGAGAACGCAAATCGAGCCTTCACCGCTGCCGAAATCAGTAGCTCCATGCGAGCCCGGCGCGACCAGGCATGGGTGATCGTGCAGCAAGTGTGGGAGCCGATCCCAGTCGCGGGCAGTAAGATCCCGGCCTGGATGACCTGGTATGAAGAAGAAGATATCGCCCAACTCTACCGCGAATTGATCGACAAGCAGGACGCCAAAAGCGCGTTGAGTCCCGCCGAGGTCAGTGCCTACGTGACCGCGGTGCTGAAGGAACACCCCTTCAAAGATTTGCAAACATCGCTTAGTTCCGCGCGGCTTGGAAGAGTCTTGCGCCAGTTCACCTTTCCGGGAATTCCCAGCCTCGGTCCAAATCGCCGGCCGGCCACGGGAGTGATCTATTACAACACTGCATACGTACGACACCTGCTCGAGAATGCCGAGACGATAGCCCGCTGCGATCTCGCAGGCTTTCCAAAACTCAGCTTCCCCGGTTCTTCAATTCTCGGTTCCTCGCCAGTCGAATCGATCGGGATTGATCGATTGCCTTTCCAATTGCCCCCCGCAGATCCACAGAACCGCTGGGCTCTCTGTATGAACCATGAGATGCCGCCGGACGCCATCATGATCAAGGTGAACTGGACGCCGTTGATCCGCTACGATTCCGCCGGCAATGGCTATGTCGATGAACATGCGATCGATACCAGCGCGAAGATGGCATCGGCCCTTTCTTCTCTGCCATCAGGACGGTGGATCGAAATCCCCTGGGATGAAGACTCCAGGGCGAAGGGCGGAATTAAGGCGGCCGGCTTCCGCGTCACGGATGAGAAAGGCAGGGAGTGGGAACTGCGCGGGATGCACATTGCCAAAAAGAATCTGCGAACCTGGATGTGGACCAGCCTTTTCGAGGCCGGCGGAAGCTGGAATTGGGGAGCAGATAAGCCAGAGGCTCTAACCCAGCAATGGTCGCCTCTTGTCGAATACGGAATGTGCACGGTGTCGAACTTTAGAGAAAATGATCCGGCTCCATGGTCGGCATATAACGGCAAGGGTGAACACCTGCAGAGTCTGGCTGATGCGGTGAAGGCTGTCGCAAAAGTCATGCAGGGCGCACAATGGTGCTCAAACCCGTACATCGAAACAAACATGGCTTTTGGTAACTGCGTCGGCTGTCACCAGGGCAGTTCGGAGACGTTCTTACCAACCACGGTATTCGAAGCAGGAGTGAAGCCCGCGAACCAGACCTTGGATAGACTGATTCCCGAGACGCTGCTTCGCACAACTCAAATGGAGTTGCCATTCAATACCAGTGATTTTTCTTTTTCCTTTGCCACGAACAGATCAGCATTCCAGGAAGTCATCCGTCAGCATCGAAGATTGCTGACCAGATGAGTCCTGTCGCTATGGGAGGCAGGTCGTCATGAACTTTCGTCATACACGGATGTTGAAGTACACCGGCTGGGTGGTTTTGTTGCCACTTACCGTCTGCAACGGGTGGATAGTTCGGAGTGCGAACAACTTTTCGAAACCCACTTCTCAGAGTCATACAAGGAGACTAGATTCGTGGCTGGATTTCGACTTTGACGCGACCTCACCCATGGGCAGCGCAAAGAATCCAGCAGTAATTCTGCCGCCAAATCTGGCCGCCTTGCTCGGCAATCCGGCCGGCGCAAAGCGTGTCGGGGACATGATGTTCATCCCGGCAGCCGAATTTCAAAAAGCCGCAAATCAGCCGATGGCTGCAATCTTGCTTACGCCCGTTTTGGGCCAACTGTCGAATGTGAAATCTTTCGACGACTTCTCAGCCGTCGACATGACCGGGTTAATCAAGAATTTGCCTTCTGAATTGTCTGAGCCGATGGATGCGGCCGCCAGACGCGCCAGCGGCCAGGATCCTGACCTGATCCGAAAGCTGCTGCGAAACGGCGACCTCGTATTCGGCGCGCATGTTGTGAATTACATGACCTGGGGGAGATACAATCACGTGGCCATCGTGATCGACGCAGAACGTGGGATTCTCGCGGAATCTACCGCGCATTTGCCCACGGACCAGCCAGGCGTACGCACTATCGAATGGAAAAGTTTTGCGGCTGGTTACGCGCACATGGGCGTTGTCAGAGTCAAAGGGGCTTCCGGCGATCAACTGGCACGCGTCGTTCGGTGGCTCGAGGAAAGAAAAGGGCGGCCATACCGTTGGCCAATTATTCAAGGGTTGGACAAAACTGATCAAAGCCGCTTTTACTGCAGTCAATTAGCCTGGCTGGCATATAAGGAAGTTCTCAATTTGGATCTGGACGTGGATAAGGGAGCATTGGTGTTCCCCGACGACCTTTACTACTCGAAAGACTTTGTCGAGGTGATCGTGCCGTGATGTAAGATCGTCACGGGCTGTGGGGAGCCATTTCCTACGAAAAAGGCCGTCGGACCAGTTCCCGCGGCCTCTCGTGCGTTGGGCAGAGCAACCTTTGAGACTATCAAGTCGCGTGAGCGCGCATTCTCGGCCCTACTCAGCTTACACGGGTTGACACTGGAGATATGGTCCTGTATAAAAGCGAAACTCTATGAGCCTCGTCAGAACACATCACGCACATAGCACACACCACCATGTCCATCATCACGGACAGTGGGGCGGCGCGCTGGCGATTGTGATCCGGAAGTTCGGAGCGACGAGAGAATAAACCGAGATCACAACCAAAGCTTCGCAAACCCGCTGCCCGTAGCTACAGGGCAGCGGGTTTTGCTTTTTGCATCAAGGATGTTTCGCTTATGTCTGAACCACTTTCCAGAATTCCAGCAGGGATGCGTTATTACTGTGGCCCAGAGGCACGGCTCAGGCGGGCTATTGAGGCGGCTGTCATATCGATCTTTGACGGTTGGTCCTATGAAGAGATCACTACGCCGACGATCGATTACTACTCCCTCTTCGAGCACGCCATGGGACCTTCAGAGGCACACCGCGCCTTCCGCTTCAGCGACACGGACGGCCGCCTGCTGGCCGTCAGACCAGACGCTACTTCACTGGTTGCGCGAGCGGCGGCAACGATTTTCGCCGGACGCGAGCGACCCCTGCGTCTCTGCTATGTGGCGCCCGTCTTCCGGCAGCAGCCACAATCCCATGCCGAGTGGCGCAGAGAGTCGAACCAAATCGGCTGCGAACTCATTGGCGCCGATAGCAGCGCCGCTGACATGGAAATGTTGGCAATTGTCTGCGAAGTGCTCCAACACTTTGGTCTCGACCGCAGTTGCTCGATCACTCTCAATGACATCGAAGTTTTCAATGGCATCGCCGAAGAGTTGAGACTCGATCCGGAGTCGCGCGATCAGATGCGTGAGCTTATCGATACCCGCAACTCCGCGGATCTCGAACGCTTTCTCGCACGCCATTCGTCGGCTGAAGATGCCCGGGTGCTGGCGCGCCTCACTCAGCTTTCGGGGAAGCGCGAGATTTTAGACGACGCCCGTCAATTCATTACCAACCCCAGATCGCGCTCGGCACTGGATCGACTCGCCGGCCTGTGGAGTGTAATCGAGTCGCTTGAGCTATCAGATCATTTCGAGGTCGACTTGGGTGATGTCTCCAGGCTCGACTATTACACTGGCCTGACTTTCAAAATCTATATTGAGGCCGCCGGATCGCGCATCGGCGGCGGTGGTCGTTACGACGGTCTGACGGCGAGTTTCGGCAAAGCCGAGCCCGCGGTGGGTTTCGTGCTTGAACTGGACGCACTAACGAATGTCCTGCTCGGCAGCGCCGAATCAAAGTCTGACGCGTCGGCGGGTGGAGATGTGCAGCGAATTGCCGACAATACCCCCGACAAGGATTTGACGTCTTTATTCCGGTCCGCGAGAAAAAGACGCGCGCTTGGTGAACGCATCGTCATCGATGCGACGGAGGTGTTGCCGTGACGCAATTGACACTCGCCATCGCCAAAGGAAGGCTGCAAACCGACGCGCTCGGTTTACTTGAGCAAGCCGGCTTAACATTCTCGAGCGACTCGCTGGCCACCCGTCGTCTGGCGGTTGAAGATGAGTCAGGCCGCTACCGTTTGATCTTCGTAAAGCCTGCGGACGTGCCTGTGTATGTAGAGCATGGCATTGCGGACTGCGGGATTGTCGGACGGGATGTGCTGCTGGAGGCAGATCCTGACCTGTTACAGCCGCTCACCCTCGATGTCGGCGCTTGCGACATCGTGGTTGCCGCCAGGAGCGAAGCGATATTGAATCAGTTCGGGATGCAGCGAGTGGCGACCAAATATCCGCGCATTGCCGCGAAGCATTTTGGCGCGCGCGGGGTGGCTGTCGATCTGATCGAGCTGTCCGGATCGGTGGAACTGGCGCCCGTGCTTGGACTCGCCGATTGCATCGTTGATCTCGTCGAGACGGGCAGAACGCTTAAGGAAAACGGTCTGAGCATTGTTGAAGTAATTACGAAAATTACCGCCCGGCTCGTTGTGAATCGCGCCAGTTATCAACTAAAAGCCGCAGCAATCGGTCAACTCATCAGGTCCCTGGCCGAAGCTTTAGAAAGGAGGGCGACCGGTGATTGAAGTAATTCAGAGCAGCGAGAAACAAGGTCTGCAAAAAAAGCTTCAACGTCTGCGGGAGCGCAATGTCGCACTCGATGCCGCTTTGATGAGACAGGTGGAATCCATCATCACGGACGTGCGAAGGCGTGGCGATGCAGCGCTGATAGATTACGCCGCGCGCTTCGATGGTTATAATCAGCAGCAGGGCGAGCTGCGCGTGTCAGTTGAGACACTTGAACGCGTGGCAGCTCGCGCGGATGAGAAAGTAATTGCAGCTCTCGATGATGCGATCCGAAACGTGCGGAGGTTTCATGAGCACGAGCAACAGCAGTCGTGGGAGATTGAAACAGAGGAAGGAGTCCGGTTGGGCCAACGAATTACGCCCCTTGAGCGCGTTGGTCTGTATGTTCCCGGCGGGACGGCGGCTTATCCATCATCGGTGGTAATGAATGCGGTGCCGGCGCAGGTGGCAGGTGTCAGTCGCATCGTCGTGGCGACGCCGCCGCGCTCTCTTCAGGAAAATCCAGCGGTGGCGGCGGCGCTCTTGCGACTTGGTGTTAATGAGGTTTACGCGGTTGGTGGCGCCCAGGCGATTGCCGCCCTGGCTTACGGCACAGAGACGGTGCCGCGCGTCGACAAAATTACCGGTCCGGGAAATCGTTACGTTGCGGCGGCGAAGAAGATCGTTTTTGGCGCGGTGGGTATCGACTCGGTAGCCGGACCCAGCGAGGTTGTGATCATCGCTGACGACACAGCGCGCGCGGAATTTCTGGCCGCGGACATGCTGGCCCAGGCTGAGCATGCCGAAGATGCTTCGGCGGTTCTGATTACTATCAGCGAGCAACTCGCGCAAACCGTTGCCGCCGAGCTCGCGCGCCAAATGGCATCCTTGCCGCGACGAGCCACAATTGCAGAGTCACTAAACCGATACGGCGCTATTATCGTAGTTGGCGATCTCGACGAGGCGTGCGCCATCGTCAACGATTTAGCCCCGGAACATTTGGAAGTTGTCACGCGTGACGACGAGCTCGTCGCCGAAAAAATCCGCCATGCGGGCGCGATATTCTTTGGGTCATACACGCCGGAAGTCGTGGGCGATTATTTCGCCGGACCGAACCACGTGCTGCCCACTTCGGGCGCGGCGCGCTTCTCTTCGGCATTAAGTGTTCATGATTTCGTGAAGCGGACCAGCCTACTGCGCTACTCACGTGGAGCGTTGCAAGGCGCGGCGGAAAAGATTGCTACGTTAGCCAGGGCAGAAGGATTAGACGCGCACGCGCGATCGGCTGAGATCAGAGTGGAGTGATTTTGAAAAACTCGCTGGACAAAATTAAACCTGGAGTCCGGGCGCTGCGGGCTTACACACTGTCGCCGGATCGCGCTCAGGTGAAGATGAATCAGAACGAGAATCCCTGGGACGCTCCGGCGCGGATCAAGGAAGAGGCACGGCGACGGCTCGAGGATCGCCGCTGGTCGCGCTATCCGGATTTCGTGCCGGCCAGTTTGCACGAACGGCTGGCTGCGTTTGCGGGCTGGCCGGCTGACGGAATTATCGCCGGTAACGGATCGAACGAGTTGATCCAGGCACTATTGATGGTCACGGTTGGCGTGGGGAAACGCGTGCTGATTACGGAACCGACATTCGCTCTCTACCGGCAAATCAGTAGCGTGCTTGGCGGCGAAGTCGTGAGCGTTCCGCTTACGTCGCAGTTGAACTATGACGTTGAAGCGTTGCAAGCAGCGGTGACTGATTTGCAGCCGGATGTGACGATCATCTGTACGCCAAACAATCCGACTGGTTGCGTGCTGGACGATGATGATTTGCGAGCGCTGCTCAAAGCAACGGACGGTCTCGTTGTGATTGACGAGGCTTATCACGAATTCGCCGAGCACTCCGTCGTTCCTTTGCTGCGCGATCACCAGAACCTGGTAGTCCTGCGAACGTTCTCGAAAGCGATGGCGTTGGCGGCGTTGCGGGTGGGCTATTTGCTGGCGTCACCTGAACTGGCACGCGAGATTGGCAAGGCGGTGCTGCCCTATAACCTGAATGCGATTTCGCAGACCGCGGCAGAGGTAGCGGTAGAGATGTATGAAGCGGAGTTGCGGCCGCTGGTGCGAAGCATTATCGGCGAACGCGAGCGCTTGTACGGCGCGTTGAGCAAGATTAACGGGCTGACCCCGGTGAGTTCACACGCGAACTTTATGGTGGTGCGATCAACGATGAATCCGAAGCGAGTCTTCGCTGAGTTACTGAATAGAAATATTTTGATCCGCGATGTAAGCGGGTATCCGATGTTGAGCCAATACTTTCGGGTCAGCGTGGGGACGCCGGAAGAGAATGATCTTTTATTGCGCGCTCTCGCTGAGATTTTTAGATAAGTGAATGGGTAATGAGATTAGACGGAAAGGACGCAGAGGCTTTCGCAGAGGAACGCAAAAGGTTTTCCTCGGCTTCCTCTGCGAAAACCTCTGCGCTCTCTGCGGTTAATACTTTGACAAAGGTTAGGTCTCAATGAAAACCAAAGGATCAAAGCCGCGCTCGGCAAAGGTCGAGCGCAAGACGAAAGAGACCAACGTGCGAGTGCAGCTCAAGCTTGATGGCTCTGGCATTTCGCGCATCAGTACCGGGCTGCCGTTTCTGGATCACATGCTCGAGCTGTTTGCGAAGCATGGGCTGTTCGATCTTGAGATTCTATGCAAAGGCGATCTGGAAATTGACGATCATCACTCGGTCGAAGATATCGCGATCACGTTGGGGCAAGCGCTGGCAAAAGCGCTGGGCGACAAGTCTGGAATTAGACGTTATGGCGAGGCGGTGGTGCCAATGGACGAGGCGCTCTGCCGTTCAGTGATCGATCTCTCCGGCCGTTTCTATCTGGTTTATGAAGTCCAGACGCGGCGGCAAAAGATCGGTACTTTTTCCGTAGAGCTGGCCGAGCACTTCTGGCGCTCGCTCGCAGAGACCGCGAAATTCAATCTGCACATCGACTGCCTGCGCGGCCGTAACACCCACCACATTTTGGAAGGGACCTTCAAAGCGACCGCGCGGGCACTGCGCGTGGCAGTCGAACGTGACGAGCGGATCACTGGCGTGCTAAGCACGAAGGGAGTTCTTTAAAAGTCATGCCGCAGGTTGGCATCATCGACTATGGAGTCGGAAATCTACGCTCAGTCGAAAAAGCGTTTGCTGCCACCGGCTGCGAGGCGGTTGTAAGCTCTGACGACAACGTGCTGCGCGCGGCAGATCGTCTGGTGCTTCCCGGAGTGGGCGCCTTCGCTGCCTGTATGAAGGCGTTGACTGACCGCGGGTTCGATCAACTGGTGCGCGAGCGGGTGACCGAGGGGACTCCGCTGCTCGGAGTGTGCGTTGGCATGCAGATGCTCTTTGAAGAATCGGAAGAGTTTGGAACGACGCGGGGCTTGGGTCTGTTGCCGGGACGCGTGCGACGCTTTTCAACTGAACTTGTTGTACCCCACGTCGGCTGGAACCAGATCCGGCAACGACTTGAACATCCGTTGTTCGACGGAATAGAGGATGAAGCATTCTTCTACTTCGTGCATTCCTACTATTGCGAAGCGACGGACGACGGGATCGTACTGGGCGAGACTGACTACGGCGCGACTTATGCATCGATAGTTGCGCGTGACAACCTTGCGGGCGTGCAATTCCATCCGGAAAAAAGCCAGGCCGCAGGTCTGCGATTGCTGGCAAACTTTGCGCGAACGAATTGATAATGCTGGCGAAGCGAATTATTCCCTGTCTCGACGTTGACCGCGGCCGTGTGGTTAAGGGCATCCGTTTTGTCTCTCTGGTTGATGCCGGCGATCCGATCGAACAGGCAAAACGTTACGATACTGAGGGCGCCGATGAGCTGACTTTCCTGGACATCACGGCCTCATCCGACCAGCGGGAAATCGTTGCCGCCCTTGTCAGGCGGGCGGCTGACGAAGTCTTTATTCCCTTTACGGTGGGCGGCGGCTTGCGATCGCTGGCAGACATTCGCGCCGTGCTTCGCTCAGGAGCTGACAAGGTTTCGCTTAACACGGCGGCGATTGAGCAACCGGAATTGATCAGCGAAGGTGCTGAAACCTTCGGCGCACAATGTATGGTCGTCTCTATTGACGCGCGGCGGCGCAACGCGAGCGACGTGAGCCAGGGCTGGGAAGTTTTCACCTATGGTGGACGCAAGCGCGCGGATCTGGACGCTATCGAGTGGGCTGTGCATGCCGAACGGCTCGGCGCCGGAGAAATACTACTGACCAGTATGGACTGCGACGGCACGCGCGATGGATATGACCTGGAACTGACGCGGGCCGTCAGCTCAGCCGTGCGTATTCCCGTCATCGCTTCCGGCGGTGCCGGAACTCTCAATCATTTCTATGAAGCGCTGACGGCGGGCGGCGCCAGCGCTGTGTTGGCGGCATCGCTTTTTCACCTGGGCGAATACCAGATCGCGGACGTGAAGAATTATCTGCGCGAACGAGGAGTAGTAGTGAGATGAAGATCGCAATCCCGGACATAAAGTTTGACGAGCATGGCCTGGTCGCGGCAATAGTTCAGGACGCAAACACGCTGCAGGTGCTAACGCTGGCGTACATGAATGCGGAGAGTCTGAACCGCACGCTCGAAACCAGTGAAACCTGGTTCTGGTCTCGCTCGCGGTCCAGCTTGTGGCACAAGGGCGCGACCTCCGGCAACAAACAGCGCATAGTCGATGTCTCGATCGACTGTGACTACGATGCGATCCGGATCCTGGTTGTGCCCGAAGGTCCAGCCTGTCACACGGGTGCCCAATCATGTTTTCACAACGAACTTGTGGATGCGCCTAAACGAGGCAGTAGCCCGACCGTCAGCGAGGGCTCAGCAGTAAACGACAGACTAGACGATTCAGCCGATCTGGGCGTGCTGCTCAGCGATCTTTATGCGCTTGTCGAATGCCGGAATCGCGAAAGACCGGCCGGCTCATACACTACTTACTTGTTCGATCATGGTCTCGATAAGATTCTGAAAAAGGTTGGCGAAGAATCCACGGAAACCATCATCGCGGCAAAGAATGAAGATGCTGGCGCCCTCGCACGGGAAACTGCTGATTTGCTTTACCATCTAGTTGTCCTTCTGGTTGAGCGTGGTTTGAGCCTGGAGCAGGTGGCCGCTGAACTCGCCGCAAGAAGAAAGCACAAGGGCGAATGACGGTTACTGGAGCAGAGCTAAAGCAACTCCTGGATTTTTCTGTCCGCGTGGCAGGCGAGGCTGGGGCGATTACCAATCATTACTTCAAGGGAACGGTGTCACCTGAGCGAAAGGCAGACAACTCGTTTGTGACCGTCGCGGATCGTGAAGTTGAAAGACACCTACGCCGGTCGATCGAACGAGCCTTTCCTGATGATGGAATCCTGGGTGAAGAAGAGGACGAGCGGCAGGGTTCCTCGGGCCGTCGCTGGATTATTGATCCGATCGACGGCACCTATGCTTTCGTTCACGGCGTGCCTTTTTACGGTGTGATGATCGGTCTGGAGGTTGAGGGCGAGCCTCTCCTGGGCGTTGTGAACTTGCCGGCGCTGAACGAAATTATTTATGCGGCCAAAGGTTTAGGTTGCTTCTGGAACGATAAGCCTGCTCGAGTTTCTTCAACGTCTAAGCTTAGCTCAGCCTTGCTGTTGGCTACTGATTTTGACGCGAGCAAAGAGCATAACTTTGGCTCGACGTTGGGAGATCTACGACAGAGAGCCAACGCGTCGCGCACCTGGGGCGATTGCTACGGACACATGCTCGTGGCTACGGGCCGCGCCGATGTCATGCTCGATCCGGTCATGAATATTTGGGATTGCGCCGCGCTGCTTCCGATCATTACAGAAGCGGGCGGCACCTGTACTGACTGGGCTGGCCGTCGCACGATTAGCGGTGGCAATGCCATCTCTACGAATGGCGCGCTCTTTCAGGAAGTAATGGAAATAGTCCGGAAAGCGGGCAACGCCTGATGTTGATTATCCCCGCGATTGATCTGCGTGCCGGTCGTTGCGTGCGTCTGACACAGGGACGTAGAGACTCGACCAAAGTCTATGACGGCGACCCCGTCGAAATCGCGAAGGCTTACGAAGCGGCCGGCGCACAGATGGTTCACGTAGTAGATCTGGACGGCGCTTTCTCGGAGCCAAACTCGCTGAACCGGGAAACGCTTAGAAAGATTGTTCGCTCACTCTATATAGCGGTGCAGTTTGGCGGAGGAGTGCGCGATGTCGAGCACGTTAAGCTGATCATGGACTTGGGAGTTGCCAGGGTTGTGCTGGGAACGCTGGCGGTTGAATCGCCGGAAACGCTGCCAAAGCTGTTGCAGACGTTCGGCGCGGAAAGAATAGCAATCGGAATTGATGCAAAAGGGGGGCGCGTCGTAACGCGCGGCTGGGAAAAACAAGAAGCGCTGTTGGCGGTCAACTTCGCGACTCACCTTGCCTCAGTCGGTATCGAACGCATCATCTATACGGACGTGTCGCGTGACGGCATGCTCAAGGGCATCCATCTTGAGGAGACTTGCGAAATCGCTCGCGGCTCCGGACTAAAAGTTACTGCCTCAGGCGGCGTCTCATCGCTCGAAGACATTAGACTCGTCAGCCGCGCAAACTGCGGCATCGACAGCTTGATTGTTGGTAAGGCTCTCTATGACGGACGCTTCAGTTTTCAAGAGGCTTTGTTAGCAGCGAATCAATAGCAGGCGGATTCAAAATTGTCCCCAACGTTGAGTGCGATAAGCTCCAAAACTACGAATCATGAAAAATCCTGAATGGCATTGAGGAATTCTACTGAGCGTATTAGGAAAAAGCTGCGAAGATTGTCCAGTGTGGGGAGCCAGATTGGACGAAGGTCGCTGGAAGTAGCTCCGGCGGCCTTCGTTTTTTTGCTCTTCTGAGAATCGCATGAGTTTTTGTCTCACGGGGCGAAACGCTCAATGAGGCGCTGATTTTCCCAGCTCAAGTCGACACTAGCAAAGAAAAGAGTTGACTTTACTGTTGGCGTCACTATAATTGCCGACCTCTGCCAGAGTCATGTCAACTGCGCTGACCGCCAGTGAACAGGCTTACTGACCATGCTTCGCGACCAGGCGAACATGCTTGAGGCAGATGTACACGCCCGTCTTGAGTCGCCGTGCACGTGCTCATGGCAAGCGCGAGTTATTTGCTGAAGGGGCGTGTGTCTCCGCATCGCGATCGCTCATGCCATGCTATCGGCTAATCTCAATTCGCCGGCGACTCTTGTAAACCACTGAAGGTCGAGCAGGCTCGCAGAAGGCCGACAATGCTCGTCAGAATCCAGGGGTCTTAATGGGTTCCCCGAAGCTCTTACTACTGAATCTCAATCCACCTGACGATAGGGCCAGGGATCTAAAAGATATTCTTGCGTCGTGCGTCCAGGTGGAGGAGTTCAACCTTCACCCGTGCGGGAACGACGGCGGTGGACACCTCGAGATTATCCGGCAATGTGAGCCCGCAATCATCTTCATAATGCATCAGCCAACCATGGTGCTCGAAGCCAGAGGTTTGCTGCAGTCTGTGCGAAAGGAGTTTCCGGCAATCCCTGCCGTGGTCGTAGTGGAAACTGGCGAGCCAAACGAGATGTTTGCATGGCTCAAACTGGGTGCCGTCGATTTCATCGCATGGCCTTTCCGGGCTATCGACATATTGCCTCGAGTCTGGCGATTACTGGAACTGACCACCCAGGCCACAACTCTAACGCAAAGTTCGATAGCCAGGCATGTTATGAAGGAATTGATTGGGGAGAACGAAAAGTTTTTGCAAGCGATCCAAAAAATTCCGCGTATCACCGAATGCGAAGAGACCGTTCTTATTTCCGGGGAAACGGGGACCGGCAAGGAGCTCTGCGCCCGGGCCATTCATTACCTTAGCCGCCGGGCGCGGAAGCCCTTCATCCCAGTGAATTGCGGCGCCATCCCGGCAGAATTAGTTGAGAACGAGTTGTTTGGCCACGAACGTGGTGCCTTTACGAGTGCCAAGACGTCACAGGCTGGATTGATTCAGGAAGCAGAAGGTGGAACGCTCTTTTTGGATGAGATCGACTGCCTGCCGCTGTTGGCTCAAGTCAAGCTATTGCGCTTTCTACAAGAGAGAGAGTTCCGATCTCTGGGCTCAACCAAAATGAGGAAGGCGAATGTACGAATTCTTGCCGCGACCAATGCTAACTGTGAAGACGCAGTAAAGAGCGGACAGCTGCGGCGGGACCTCTATTATCGCTTGAATGTGATCCCCCTGGCGCTACCACCGCTAAGAGAAAGAGGAGAAGACATATTACTGCTGGCCCGCCACTTTCTGGACAAGCAGGCCACTCAATTCGACAAAGAAATTACAGGATTTTCTCCCAATGCAATTCGAAAGCTCTTCTTCTATGAGTGGCCAGGCAACGTCCGCGAACTGGAGCATATCATCATGCGGGCTGTCATACTCTCTGGCCAATCCGTTATCCGGGCTCGTGACATATCACTCCTGGATCCCGCACACTCGACAGCGACCGAGTCGTTCCAGGAAGCCAAAAACAAGGTCGTCACTGAATTTGAGAAGACTTACATCAGATCCTTATTGCTTAATTGCCATGGCAACATCAGTGAGGCCGCTCGTGTCGCGCGCAAGAATCGCCGAGCGTTCTGGGAATTAATTCGCAAACATCAGATCTCTGTCGAAAACTTGCGATCCAGTACAAGCTTGCAGACAGGGCGCTAGCCACATCCTGCTCAGACCATCATTGCCCGCGTTTCCAGGGGCTCGGAAATCACAATCCCTTTGACCACTTTTGCATAACAACAACTGATTGTTGCGGGTGAGCCTCTGTCTCCCGGACAGTGACTCTGGCGCGTTGCTTGCGAGGGAACCGGAGATGACCCGTGGCACGGCTGATCAAGAGTTCCGGACTGCCTACAGAATTCTGAAGTACCTTTCTGAAAATCCCGACGCCCAAGATACCTTGGAAGGAATCGTGGAGTGGTGGTTGTTGGATCGGCTCACCGAGGGTCACGCAGCTAGAGTCAAGGAGGCGTTGGCAGAGCTTGTCGGCGCAGATCTGGTGCTTGAGCGGCGCGGAAAAGACTCAAGAACTTACTACAAAATTAACCGCCGGAAGCTTAAGGATATATCTGCGCTTGTCAGGAAGACCCATTAAGAACGGGCCCGGCATTGACGTGTCCATTTCAATTTCGGTAGGTGGCAGGTAGCGACAAGAGGGGGCGCCCAATGGAGTTGATTACTCAAACGGTTTCGCGCGGTGAGGACGAGACGACAATACAGTTAGAGTCTGTCGCTTATGAAAAGAAGCGTGCGTCACTGTGGCGACCAGTGAGGTCAGAGTGGGATGAAATTGTCCTTGCTTCGCTGCACCGTTGGAGTATTCCTGCGCTACGTGTCGCCCTGGGCCTCGTGTTCATCTGGTTCGGCGCTCTTAAAGTGTTAGGGGTAAGTCCGATCATACCGATGTTGCGAGAGACATTTACCTTCCTGCCTTTGCCGGCCTTAAGTTTATCGTTAGGGATTTGGGAGATCTTGATTGGCGGTGGGCTGTTATCCAAGTGGGCGTTGCGAGGCACTTTAGGCTTGCTGTGCCTACATATGGCAGGGACGTTCACGGCTCTCTCTCGCGCCAGCGCTCTTCTTTAACCATGGCAACCCCTTGGTGCTGACCGTGAGGGCGAGTTTGTGGCGAAGAACTTTGTTCTTCTCACGGCCGGGTTAGTCATCGCAGGTTATGAGATCACGCCACGGGAGCAGAAACGAATCACAACCGCCGATGTAAGGGCGAAGAACCGGGTTTCGGACTACTGATGGCACATGCAGCCAGGACAAAATTCTCCTGATCGATCTTGTTGATTACGGTTTGTTTATCTGATTCGGTGCTTTAGTCACCAGGACAAAAACAACCTGTCAATGCCCACAAGAGCACCGTATTAGAGCAATCTAGAGCAATCGAGTTTGGCATGAAGCTTGCTCCTGCGGGTTCTTGTAGAAACAGGGGTTCATACAAAAATAAGACTTTAGCACTGACTCAGGGCTCTCACTGCAAAGTCGCCGCGCAAGAGACAAATCTCGATTCACGAACAGCAAACAACGTGCTTCATACAGGGAAGAGCGAAGCTTCCCCAAGTGGGGGAAAGACAATGAGGAAAAGAACAGTTACTTGTGACGTTGATCGTTCTGGTAACGGTTCTTGCCCTATTGTTGGTTGGTCCACGGTGGAACCACAAACCGTCTTGATTAAAAAAACACTTCCGCTCAGGGGTGCCAGGAAGAAGCAAGACTCGGACGGAAGCTCTAGCTCAAACGGAAATGACAGTGTGGGTCGGCTTTGAATTCTGCGACGACGGATGCTGAGCAGGGAATAGAAGACCACCAGCTAACCACCCAGGGTCGTGCTGCTGACATGGAAGGGCATTGCCTGCTTTGGTACTGATATTAATGGGCGCCCAGTTGGTGAGATGAGTCGGATCTAATGCTGTCGATTTCCTAAACGAAGGAATCTTGGGCCATGAATTCATTCTTACGTTACAAGATAGCGCTCACGGTTTTCTTGATAGCGGTTCCGATGGCACAGGCTCAGGGTGAGAAATCGGTTCCACAGTCGAGAGAACCGAACTCTCAGCCTGCAGCAAGCGCTGCGATAAATTCTGATGTTGAGAGGAATGGGAAGAAGAAGAAAGATAACAAAGAAACGCCCGACAGCCGACCTGTAGCGAGAGTTACCGCAGAGGCGAATTCTGACGTTTCAGATCGGCTAGTGCGCGTGCTTGTGACGAAAGGCATCCTTACAGCGGAAGATGCTAGGGCGATCAGGAGGGGCGCTACGGTCCTCGAGCAACGGGACCGTTTGGCCGCCCTGCTTCGCGATAAAGGCTTGATCTCGCCAACGGAGTTTGAAGCGGTCACAATTGCGCCACCTGAGAACAAATCGTCCAGCGCGTCTGCGACTGCTGAGAAATCAATTGCACCAGCTTTGATCGAGCGAGCCACCGCACAATCAAAACCTTCGGTCGCGGTCATTTCCGCTTTCGCTCCCGTCCGGTTATTGCCGATCGACCCTCCGAAGCGCGAAGATTTGATTCCCGACATTAAGCTCGGGTCGGGCGTGCGACTCAAACTCTATGGGTTCTTCAAGACCAGCGTCATTCACGATTCGTCATCGCCACAAGGCAACGACTTCCCGTTGCCACTGCTTGCCGGTGACACTGGACCAGACACTACCCCAGAGTTTCACATCCGGGCGCGTGGGCTGCGGATCGGCGCTAATTTCGAGTGGCTTGATCCGGCGCCCAAAACTGTAATCACGGGCAAATTGGAATTCGATTTTGAGGGCAACTTTGCGCGGGCTAATAATCGAAACGCTTCCAGCATCAGATCAAGCGCGCCGTCGATCCGGCTCGCTTGGGCGCGCATCGATCATAGATTAACAGAGAAAACTTCGGGCTTCGCTTTGTTCGGCCAGGACTGGACTCCTTTCGCTTCATCAACCTTGCCTCCTCTAATCGAGAATACAAACTTCGGGGGCCCGGGTTTCGGAGCTGCGTACCAGCGCGCGGCCCAAGCTCGATTCGGATTGAGATATAACGCAGGGGGCACTCGCTCTTGGAAGTTCGCCCCGGAGTTCGCGCTGGTTGTGCCGGCCTTCGGCAACCTGCCTGCGAACCTCGGCGATCAGCTTGGCTTTGCCGAGCGCCAGGGCGCCGATTCGCAGCGGCCGGCGATTGAAGGACGCTTTGTCACGGAATTTCAGTTGGACCCGGCAGCGGGCGTTGCCCCTGCGGAGTTTATTGTCAGCTTCGAGCATGCACGACGTCGAGCGATCGTTACGGCAGCAAGTGTGCCCGCGGCCTTCAGAGCGGCTTTTCCTAACGGCACGAATGTTGACAGCAACAGCGACGGGTATAGCGCCGAGATTCAATTGCCCACACGCTTTGTGACCATTATGAGCAAGTACTACGGTGGTTCGGATCTTCGTTTCTTCGCTGCTGGTCAGCTGCTTTCAAACTTCAACGACACCGCCGGTCTGACGGGGACGTCTACGGCAACTTCGATTGACGGAGCCTCAACGGTAGTCTTTGGCCTGCGAAGCGGCGTCCCGACAGTCGCGCCGCAACGGCCGGTTCGAGCTGCCGGTGGATTCGTTAGTTTGGGGTTCCCATTGTCCCGAATCTTTGATGCGGATCCAAAAGGCCGGAACGCGGGTTGGACCGCCGTCTTGTACTATGGTTTCGACGAAGCAAAGTCGCGCGATGCGCGACGGTTCTCGCCGGTGCGCGGCAAGAGCGATCTGCTCCTCGGAAACATTTCGTACAAGCTGAACTCACTGATCACGTTTGCTTACGAGCAGGGACTCTACCGCACCCGCGCGGCGAATAACTCGATGTTTGACTTTGGAGGTATTCCTTTACTGCGCGGCATTCCAAGCCGAGCAGCGCACAACGTGAGATCGGAGTTTGCGACAATCTTCTCCTTCTAGTGCAGTGCACGCGGGGAGTTATCCGGGGCCTTAGTTATCTGTGCATTCGGTAATCCAATAAGCCTCTCAGGCCGGCTCGGAAAAGGTTAGCGATATGGTGATTAGCCTTCCTCAATCTGAATCTCGTTCCGTCACCTGGCTGAAATTCGCTCCCCAGGTGGCAAGCGCCGTCGGCATCTTTGTTGCATGTTTGGTGCTGCTGGGCTGGCAGTTGGATATCGTAAGTCTGAGAAACATTCTTCCCGGCCAGCCTCAAATGGTTCCGATCACAGCCCTCACTTTTATTCTGGCGAGCGTTTCCCTTTGGATGGTGCGTCGCGAGCAGAAATATCAAAGGGCTTCCGTCGTGACCGTGGTTTGCGCGCTCGCCGTTATCCTGATCGGCCTGCTCACGTTGGGGGAGTATCTCACCGGTGGCGACCTGGGATTTGAGAGATTTTTATTCCCCGGCAGATTACACGTTACCGGCGCATCGTACGCGGGTCGTCCCTCGCCACACACCGCCTTTAGCTTTCTCCTGACTGGTCTTGCTCTCTTATTAATCAGGAGCAAGATGGCTCGGGCAAATGGCTGGGCCCAAGTCCTGGCGCTTCTGGGAGCCCTCATCGGCTTGATGGCTTTGCTGGGTTACGTGTATCAGACCGCCTTTCTCTACCGCATCACGTCTTACACGGGCATGGCCTTACACACGGCGCTGCTCTTCGTAATTCTCAGTACGGGAATCCTGTTCATTCATTCTCAGACGGGTTTGATGGCCTTTGTCATGAGTGACACCGCGGGCGGCATGATGGTGCGACGTCTTCTGCCCGCCACGATCGTGATTCCGGCCGCCGGTGGAGGAATCATCATGTTAGGAGCGCGCCAGGGCCTCTATGATATGGCCTTCGGGACGTTACTTTGCGTCTGGGGAAGCATATTGACTCTGACCATTTTGATCTGGCGCAACGCCCGGATGCTTCATCACGGCGATACCAAGCGCCAGGAAGTGGAAGCCGCACTACGAACCGCTTATGACGACTTGGAACAAAGAGTAGAGGAACGCACTGTCGAGCTTTCAAAGGTAAACAAAACCCTAAACGAAGAGGTGATCGAACGTCGAAGGTCCGAAGCCGCGCGCGGGCAGTTATTGCGGCAGCTTGTGATGGCGCAGGAAGAGGAACGTCGCCGCATATCGCGCGAGTTGCACGATCAAATGGGACAGCATCTAAACGCGTTAATGCTTGGCCTCAAAAACTTGAGCATCTCGTGCGGAAACGGTTCATCGCCGCACACAAACAGTTTCCAGGGGTTGAGAGAGTTGACGGAGCAACTCATGGAAAAAACCCATCACCTCGCCTGGGAGCTGCGTCCCGCAGCCCTCGACGACCTGGGCTTGCAAACCGCGCTCGCGAATTACGTTGAGAGATGGTCAGAGAGCAGTGGCATCACGACGGATTTTCACACGCATGGCTTGGACAATCAACGGCTGCCGCCGCCGGTCGAAACAGCAGTGTACCGGATAGTCCAGGAAGCGCTGACGAACGTCCTGAAACATGCCGCAGCCAATCGTGTCAGCGTGATCCTCGAGCATCGTCACGATCAATTGCTGACGATTGTGGAAGATGACGGCCGGGGCTTTGACATCGAGGCCGTAAGGTTCGTCTCGGGCGAAGGGAGTGGCCTCGGGTTGTTGGGGATGCAGGAGCGGGTCGCTCTCATAGGCGGGAATTTGAAAGTCGAATCGCAACCCAGGGCGGGGACGACCGTGGTGACTCGGATCCCGGTTTGCGCGTTTTCTCGGGAGGAGGGTTTTCCGGCGTGACTGCGCTACGCATCTTGTTAGCTGACGATCACAGTGTCATGCGTCAGGGACTGAGGGCGCTGGTGATCTCTCAAGCGGACATGGATGTTGTCGGCGAAGCGGACAACGGCCGAACCGCGTTGCTGAAGGCCAGCGAGTTGCAACCCGACGTCGTCGTCATGGACGTGTCGATGCCAGAGTTAAGTGGCATTCAAGTGACCGAGCGGCTCAAGCGCGTCTATCCGAAAATCAAAGTGCTGGTTCTGACGGCACATGACGACACTGGCTATTTGCGTCAGTTGCTCGAGGTAGGAGCATCGGGCTACTTGCTGAAAAAGGTAGCAGCGGAAGAATTAATTAGCGCGATTCGAGTGGTGGCGGCAGGCGGCGTTTACCTTGACCCGACGTTGGCCCACAAGGTGGTCAGCGGATACGTCGGAAGGCGCCGGTTCAGAGGCGCTCAACCAAATGCTGGTCTGAGCGACCGCGAGAGTGAAGTTTTGCGACTGGTGGCCTGGGGATACACCAACAAAGAGATCGCCGCCTACCTCAGTATCAGCGTCAAGACCGTGGAAACTCACAAGAGTAACTTAATGGGGAAGCTTGACCTGAAGAGCCGGGTTGAGATGGTGCGTTACGCATTGCGCCAGGGTTGGCTTCGCGAGGCCTGAACGGCTAAAAAAACTCTCAAGGAAGAAACCGATCTACCTAACAACAAACAGAGAAGGAGCACTTTCGATGAAGCGAATAATTTGTATCACTGCGATGCTTATAGTGGCATTGATGATCTCTTTGCGGCCGAACACGGTTATTGCCCAGAAGCCGTCAGACAACGATCAGGCGGCCTTAAAGCAGTTGATAAAAGAGTGGGCCGACGCTGCTGTCCATGGCGATTTGCAAAAGTTGGACAAGTTTGCCGATGACAACTTCAAGGGCAATGCGGAAGGGATCTCTTTCAATAAGAAGATGCTCGTCGCCGCAATCAGATCAGGTCAAATGAAAGTGGCTAGCTGGAATTGTAACAACGATGACGTAAAAGTGACCATTAGAGGGAATTCAGCGGAGGTCACGGGCCGCTGCATTCTCTCAAACGCGACTTACATGGGTAAAGATTTCAGCGGCAGTTGGGACTTCGTCGATCGCTTCGTGAAACAGAGAGATGGAAGTTGGCGAGCGGTCTCTTCGCAATCGAAGCGCTTCAAGCAATAGCTCAGTCTTAACAGAGGTGGGCGCGCCGGTGATCGAGGTTAAGTACCTGAGAAACCCGAGCGACACTCATGAACGATTAAACCGCAAGGAGGCCGGAGAAAAGAAGATGATCAAAAGAAGGGATGCGCTAAAACTGGGTTTGGCGGCCGCCGGCTCCGGCCTAATTGCTTCCAACCGAGCGTGGGGACAAAGCCAGGAACTGCTAAATAACTTCTGTTTCCCCGAGAACCGTTCGCCGAATGATCCCGTCAGTCCTCCTTCGACGCCATTCGTGGCACCGCTCAACGTGATGCCGGTCAAGCAACCTGTACCAAGACTGGATCCACCGCCCGACCCCAGGGCCCATCAGCGATATGAGGAGTTTCTGCCAAAGAAATTCTATGAAATTCGTGAGAGTGAGTTCCGGTGGCAGTACCACCCGGATGCTCCCTACAACGCCGGGAGTTGGTCCTGGGGTTTTGACGGCATCACGCCCGGTCCGACCTATCACGCGCGTTATGGCGAGCCGATCCTTGTACGCATGTTCAACGAGCTGCCGCCGAAGAACAAGAAGAACGTTTCTTTTGCGACCCCTTTCACTACAACTCACCTTCACAACTCACACTCAGCATCCGAGAGCGATGGCTATCCGATGGATTTTATCAAGCCGGGAGAGTTTTGGGACCATCACTATCCCTGTTTCCCTTCGGGCATGGATGACCGGGAAAAACTAACCACTCTGTGGTATCACGACCACATGATGTCATCGACAGCTGCCAATGTATACGCCGGACTGAGCGGATTCTTTTTGATGTTCGACGAGAACGACACGGGTTATGAAGACACCTCGTCAGACGAATATAAACGAGTCGCTGAGCAATACGGTTATGATCCAGCCAAGGCATGGAGATTACCCAGCGGCAAATATGATGTCCCGCTGGTCCTACATGACGTCGTCTTTGATAGCACTGGAACACCTTTCTTCAATTCCTTTAACACGGATGGCATCCTGGGCGACAAATTCACTGTCAACCGGACCATTCAGCCAAGATTTCAGGTCGAGCGGAGAAAGTACCGTTTCCGCATCCTGAACGGTGGGCCTTCAAGATTTTATCAGTTGTACCTGAGCAGCGGGCAGCCATTTGTGGTAATCGCAGGTGACGGTAACATTCAGCCTACTCCGGTCGTGGCGGAAAGCATATACCTGAGCGTCGCGCAACGCGTCGACGTGGTTCTGGACTTTTCCAAGTACCAGAAGGGCGATCAAATTATTCTTCAGAACCGGCTGGAGCAAGTAAACGGAAAAGGTCCCTCAGGCCGTACGCTCGAGCCGGGCGATGGCATCATGCGCTTCGATGTGGTCGAGGCGACAGGCCCTGATCAAAGCCGCATTCCAGATCATTTCCGTGAACTTCCGCCGATGCCCAGCGAGGAGGAGCTAAGCAAGCTCAAGCACAAAGTTTGGGTGTTCGACTACATGGGCGGTTCGTGGACTATCAACGGAAAACTTTTTGGAATGGGAGATGTTCCCGATTACGAAATCGAGCAGGGATCAGGAGAAGTCTGGATACTTCGGAATCAGGGGAAGAACTGGTCCCATCCCATCCACTCTCATTTCACGGAGTTTCTAATTCACGAAGTAAACGGCAGAATAATTGAACCCAACACGATTCAAACCACCGATTTCCGACGCCATTACGAGTTTGAGAATAGCACTGAGCCGATCAAGGTCTTCATGGGTGGCCAGAGACGCGACATCGCTACTCTGCTGCCGAATGATGAACTCAAGGTTTACATGAACTGGAAAGACTTTCTCGGAAAGTATGTTATGCACTGCCATAACGTGGTTCATGAAGATCACGACATGATGATCAGGTGGGACATTGTGCCGAAGAAAACGGTTGGGAGTTCCAAACCATCGCCTCGTCCGCCTGCTTCGTCGCCAAAGGTAGGGCGCACCAAGAACACGGACGGGACGAATCCGAAAATGAAAATGCCTTAGGGATGCATTTGTTGCTCTATTCGCGTCTCGATAGTCTCCATAGAGCACAGCCATCGTGACATGTTTTAGATAAAGGAGGATACGCAGTCATGCAGAGCAGAAGAAGCTTGCTCACGAAATTAATGGGAGGGGCGGCAGCAGCAGCAGTAATCCCCCGAGTCGCCTCGAGTGCGATAGGCCAGACATTGCGTGACTCCGCGCAGAACACACCCTCTGGCAAGTGTTCGCAGCCCCGCAACGGGCCTCATGCTCATTTCTTCCCGAATGCGATCGTCTATACCCATGAAGGCCAACGGGCCTTGTTCTACGACGATCTGCTTTGGGGTAAGACGGTGATAATCAACTGCATGTCGATCAAGAACGAGGCGCTCTTTCCAGTCACCCGGAATCTCTCCAAGCTTCAGGGATTGCTTGGGGACAGACTGGGAATCGATCTGTTCATGTACTCGATCACTGTCGATCCCGAACACGATACGCCTCGAGCGTTGCAAGCATTCGCCAAAGAGAACGGCGCCCGGCCGGGCTGGATGTTTCTCACCGCAGAGCCGGCTGTCACAGAGTCGCTTCGTAATAGATTGTTCATGAGTGGAAGCAGCCATGATCACGGCGCTGGTCCCGTTGAAGACTGTTCCCTGGGTTTAATACGGTATGGCAACGAAGCAGTTGGCGTTTGGGGATCAGTTCCCGCCAGGTCGGATCCGAAAGTGATCGCCATGCGATTATCCTGGATCCAATCGGAGGACCCGCCGGCGACCGGAACACCCAGGCGAAAAGGGCCCATGCCTTTAGCAGCCCAGTTCCGAGCGCTGCCTGACAGGACGTAATCCTTCGTGGCGCCGTCCGTTATCGGAAACTACGCTGTGGATGTACATCGGCATCTTTAGGAGGTCTTACAATGAAGGCACGCCGTCTCATGAAGTCAATGTCGCTCGTTTTGATTTGGACTGTTTTCTCATTTGGGCAGCAACTTCCGGGAACAGAGAAGTGTGCCTGTCCTATGCCCCCTCCTCCGCCGCCGCCAACCAGTACACCAATGCCCACAGCGACGCTGGGACCGTTCGGCCATCCGCACCCGCAGCTGCGGCCGGAGCCCGCTACGGTGACCACGATCGGTAGCACGACTTACGTCTCTACAAGTAAGAGCCTCTTCGCCGAGAGTGATCCTTTCAAGCATCCTCCCGGGACAAATTTTCTGCCCACGGTCTACACCAATATGTTCGACGGTTTTGGCAAGGAGATCCCCAACACTCTGCCATCAACACCAGACATTCCTTACAACCTGCATGACGGCGATCCAGTGGTTAGCAAGATCGATCCCACGTCTCCGACGGACGACCTACTAGGGGTGTTGGAGTCAGGCAACATTTTCCCCGTCAGAAACACGGCTGCAAGCGAGAAAAAGATCGAACAGACGATTCAACGAGGACTGGATATTTTGGAAGGCAATCCGGTGGCGGATCGTGTCTACAGCGGGCTGCCGTTACTCCACTATAGAGCGGCCGAGAAATGCAAAAAGGTGATCCCGATTCTCGATGCGACAGGCAAAGTCATTGGTGGCAATGTAAATATTCATCAAGTCTGGTACGACATCCATATCGAATCAGATACAGCGTTTTTAGATACTACTGCGGTCCATGATGTTCCCTGGACCATAACCTACACAATAGATGTCTTGAATAAAGCCCACGATGATTTCTCGCCTTTTGTCATGTACTTCGATGATCCCGCGCTCAGTCCAGCCGGGAAACCTCCGATGCCCAACGTTGGCATGGACCAGACCTTTTTCAATATGGAAGATGGCACGCGTTCCATATTCAAAATCAAAATGGCGCCGGGCAAGTATTACAACCTGACTTACACCTGGGGCTGGAGAAACCATCCACCGCGCGTCCAGGTCACGGAAAATGCCTGTAAGCGAATGATGAACTCGAAGGGCGAAATGAGAACCCTGGTGGAATGGGAAGAGGATGTTTTCGGTCCGAACCCGTCGGCAACCGAAGCCACCAAGGTGGCAGCAATTTCCAAGATTGGCGACCTGGCGCCGGAAAAAAGGATGTGGCGGGCATTGCGCGTTGCTCGAGATGCCGCCCGAGTCAAAGACTACGGCACGGTGAAGAAACAATTGAAAGATGGGCTCAACGCGTACCGCGACTGGAGGAATCGAAACCAGTTGCCCAGCGGAATAAAACCCGATCCCAACGCCGACATAACCATGCTGTATGTCAACAACACCATTTATTTCGAGATCATCGGCGGCGGTTTTGTAGACTTCCCAAAATGGCAGACGCGTGGCACTACCTTGAAGATAACGCTTTTGAACGGCGACTTCTTCGAGCATGGCTATCAAAATGTGGACTTCGGCGGCCTGCGCGGATGGGAGAACCAATTTAAATCATCATCAGGGACCTTGCTGGGGTCGGGGTGCCTGTTCACTTTCGGGCGGGCGCATTGGTGGATGAACATACCGAGTATGAACTCAACTCCGCCCGGGTGGAAAAGCCCACCTGTCATGATGCTTGTGATTCCGGCTGCGACACCTTACAACAAACTCAGCATGCACAAGGTGGAAATCACCTTCAATTACGAGCCTTCTCGGCGGTTGAGGTTTTATCAATTTGACCCGGTGCACCATGATGTCGCGGTGTTCTCGGTCCACTGAAGAAGGCCTCCTTCAACATTCGGAATTCCGAAACACGGGGCCATTGCGCAGGTAGGAGAATCTATGAGTACTCAGGCTTACAGTCTTCAAATCCTGGTTTACGAGGCGACGCTGAATGCGAGCACGTGGGCCGCATTATCTTTCACTGTTGCGGCTGACAATAGCGTTAAAGGCAGCTTTGATTATCTTGGGCCCGCTATTGCGCTTACCGGAACAATGAGTCCGGGGAGTGGCGGTTCTCCAGATACCTATGAGTTGGATGGAGAGGGTGTCAGCATGCGGCTATCGTCATATCCTGCTTTTGGTGCTCAATTTCCTGTGGCAGGCGTCGCCAGCATTAATGAGGCTGGACCATTCTATATAATTGGCAAAAAGTCGTGATCCTAAGTGGTGGGTTAGTGTATGAGTGACGCAGGCGTTTAGCCCTTGAATCATGCGCGTGCCGCAAACAAACTGCGCATACTCGATCCCGGAAGGCAGTCGCGTTCCCGTGCAAAATCCACACGAAACCCAAGAACCCAACCTCGGATAAGCAAACCATCAGGGACTCATCTTCTACCGCGCGCGCTCAGGGAATTCCCTGATAACTCAGAGTGTTCCCTGACAGTTCTTGCTTTCTCTCCCGATGTACATCACCACGCCAGTATGAGAATTACATACCTGTCTTGATCTATGAACCGTGATCGTTGATGGCAGCGACTGAATTTTTCGGCCGCTGAACTTCAACCCAATTGCCCGGGCCAGGAAACAAGATCGTTCACTGCCTGACGATGGCTGGCCGGGGAATTGAAGGGGGTATGAATGAAAGTCGAAGAAATAACAACCACAGTTAAGAAATCGATCGCTCGAATCACCAGCATAGATCCGAGCGACATTTCGGACCACGCGTCGTACAAAGACGACCTCGGTTTGGATTCCCTCACTATTCTGGAGATTGCAGTGGATGCAGAGTACCAGTTTCAGGTCAAACTCTCAGACGACGACCTGGGAGAAATCAAGACCGTCGATGACACAGTGAGAATGGTCCAGCAGTATCTGAGCGTGGCAGCGATAGCTTAATCATGACGCGTCGAATCGTAATTACCGGGATCGGTGTAGTCACTCCCATCGGCACGGGGCGTGAAACCTTCTGGACCAACCTGCTCGATGGCCGCTGTGGCATCGGTCCAGTCCAGTCGTTCGATACGAGCGGCTACAACGTTCATTGCGGGTCCGAAGTAAGGAACTTCAAAGTCGAAGATTATCTCTTAAATCTCGACGCAGCTCACCTGGGGCGCGCCTCGCAGTTTGCGATCGCGGCCGCTCGGCTGGCACTGGCGGACGCGGGCGTGGAAATTGGTTCCCTCGACCGAAAGCGGGCAGGTGTGTCTATGGGAACGACCTCAGGTGAGCCGCGCGAGGTCGAGCGTTTCGACGATGCCTACGTAAGCAAGAGTCTGGATAAGGTTGGTCCGGAGTTTCTTGCTATGTACCCGTGTCACGTCATTGCCGCACATGTCGCCAGTGAGCTGAATTTTTCGGGCGTCAACTCGATGATACCCACGGCCTGTGCCGCGGGAAATTATGCGATCGCCCACGCGCTTGAGGTGTTGCGCGCGGAACGTGCTGACTTGATGCTAGCCGGTGGCTCAGACGCCTTCTCGCGGATTACGTTCACCGGGTTCGCTCGACTCGGCGCCGTCGCTCCAGAAATTTGCCAACCCTTTGATCGTTTGCGCAAAGGAATGATTCCGGGTGAGGGCGCAGGAATCCTGGTGCTCGAGCCCTTGGAACGCGCGCGTAGACGTGGGGCGAGAATCTACGCCGAGGTGGCCGGCTATGGACTTTCCTGCGACGCGCACCATATGACCGCAGCCCATCCGGCCGGCGACGGCGCAGCGCGGGCTATGCAACAAGCGCTCGCTGACAGCGGCACAAACGCGGAAGAAGTTAGTTACATTAGCGCTCACGGAACCGGAACGCCGACCAACGACCGCCTCGAAACCATCGCCGTAAAACGGCTCTTCAAAGACACTGCGTATCGCATCCCGATTAGCTCCGTCAAGTCAATGCTCGGTCACACGATGGGCGCGGCATCCGCTATCGAGGCGGCGGTCTGCGCGCTCGCCGTCTTCAACAATCAAGTTCCGCCAACCATCAATCTGAATGTGCCTGATCCTGAATGTGATCTCGATTATGTCCCCAACTCTGCGCGCGAGGTCCGGGTCAACGTCGCGATGAACAACGCCTATGCATTTGGCGGCAACAACGCGTCAGTGATTCTCAGGAAGTGGGAGTTATTGAATTAAGTGAGAAACAGAGTCGTCATCACCGGTGTGGGTGTTCTTTCATCGCTCGGCGATTCCAGCGCCGCCCTGCACGCGGCTCTGTGTGAAGGAAGGAGCGGGATCAAACCGGTCCAGCTTTTTAATACCACCGGGCTTGGCTGTCCCCTCGGTGGCGAAATTGCCGATTTTGATGCGACGAAGTATCTGGGTCAAAGAAATTTGCGTCCGCTGGATCGAACCTCGCGGCTGGTGGCTTCGGCGGCGCAATTGGCGTTGAAAGAGAGCAATTGGTCTGAGGAGATGAGGCAGGATGAAGAAGTCGGTCTAGTGCTCGGTACGATGTTTTGCAGCGTGCACACGATTTCTGAATTTGACCGCCGCGCGCTCGAAGCAGGACCGACCTACGCCAGTCCGATGGACTTCTCAAACACCGTAATCAACGCTGCCGCAGGACAAACGGCGATCGTGCACAACCTACGGGGATTAAATACCACCATATCAACCGGCGTGACCTCCGGTTTAGCGGCAATCTCATATGCCGTCGATCTTATTCGCTCCGGTCGTTCACGGGCCCTTCTGGCGGGGGGCGCAGATGAAATGTGCTTCGAAAGTTTCTACGGTTTCGACCGGGCAGGACTCTCGTGCAGATCGGATCGGGGCAGCGGTGATTTTCCGATCCCGTTCGATGCGCGGAGAAACGGTTCGGCCCTCGGTGAAGGAGCCGCGCTGCTCATGTTGGAAGACTCGGATCTGGCTCGCGAACGCGGCGCGCGAGTGCTCGGAGAAATCAGAGGACATGGAAGTAGTTACGACTGTTCACGTGGCCGCAGTGACCAGGAATCGGTGGACGCCATTGCTTCTGCAGTTTTACATGCCTTGTACGACGGGTTTGCGTTGCCGCACGAGATTGATTGCCTTAGTGCCTCGGCCAACGGCAGCGAGGCCGGAGACCGGAATGAAGCAGCCGGTGTCTTCGCCGGTCTCAACGGACAGACAGGCAAGCTGCCGGTGACCGCCATTAAGTCGATGCTTGGCGAAACCCTCGGCGCCTCAGGGCCTCTGCAAGTGATTGACTTGTTGGAAACGATGCGCGATGGCGTCCTTCCCGGGATCCGGCGGTTGGAGAAGCTCGATGATGGCTGTCCTCTGGCGACAGCTCGGTCCCAAAGCCAGGAGTTAGATGTGATTGATGGTCTGGTCAATTCGATTGGTTTAGACGGGCATTGCTGTTCCGTAATTGTGAGCCGCGGCGATTTCTGAAGGACATTGTAAGCGCGAAGTTCCCGGAACATCGTATTTCAAACAAAGGAAGAGTTAATTCGTGCTCGACTTAAGCTTGACTCAAAATCCCATTAACGCGAAAGCGTTGGACCTGGTACCCAGGATGAAAGACCAGGGTTACACGGGTCAGTCGGTCGAGCGCCGGCGCGATTGGCTCGAGCAGAAAACCGGGTGTCGTTTATTGCACGTTGGCGCGCATTCAATTCCGAGCGAAGAGATGCGCGGCAATTGTGAGAATCCTATCGGCGCCGTTCAGATGCCGCTCGGAGTTGCTGGCCCGTTGCGAGTCAATGGATTGCACGCCGATGGCATCTTCTATGTCCCACTGGCAACTACAGAAGGCGCGCTGGTCCGTTCGTATGAGCGAGGCATGGCGGCATTGACGCGCTCGGGTGGAGCCACGACTCGCCTTTACGCCGACGAAAATCGGGTTGCTCCGGTCTTCTGTTTCGATGACGTAAGTGAGGCTTATGAATTCGTCGACAGTGTGCATGACGACTTTGAGGCGATTCGAAAAGAGGCTGAATCCACCACGCATCACGGAAGGCTCCTGCGCCTTGAATGCCACGCTATTGGTCGCGAAGTCATTGTCAATTTTTGCTACAGCACCGCCGACGCGCAAGGCATGAACATGATCGTGAAAGCAACCGAGCAAGCCTGCAAGTGGATCATGGAGAGCTCCAGAGCGCGCCGCTTTTACGTCTTTAGCGGCTTCAGTTCGGAAAAGCGAGCCAGTGGTTCGCTGCTCTGCGGCGGCAAAGGCAAGAAGGCTACCGCCGGTGCCCTCCTGTCCAAAGAAACGGTGAAGTCGTACTTCCACACAACTCCGGCGCGATTACTCGACATGTGGCAACACACGATGCTGGGCCACCTCCAGGCCAATGCCATCGGGTACAACGGACACTATGCCAATGGCCTGGCCGCCATCTTCATCGCTTGCGGACAAGACGTCGCCAACATCACCAACTCAGCTGTGGGCATAACCAACTTTGAGGTGACAACGGACGGCGATCTTTATGCCAGCGTGACGCTGCCGTCGCTGACGGTGGCGACCGTCGGCGGCGGCACCGGCTTGGGAACAAGCCGCGAGTGTCTGGAGATGCTCGGCTGTGCCGGGAGCGGAGGCGCGGCAAAATTCGCGGAGATCGTCGCCGCCACTCTCTTGGCTGGAGAACTTTCAATGGGCAGTGCGATAGCAAGTGAGGAGTTCGTTCAGGCCCACGAGACATATGGCCGGAACAGACCGAACGGAGATCGTTATTGAGACTTTGGTTCCCAAACCTGAGTGACAACGACAGCTTTTGAGATGAAACGACTATTCAGAGGTTTAAGAGGCAAGCCGCCGGATGATTCTTACGATGCCGTCATTATCGGCGCGGGCATCGGTGGTTTGATCTGCGCGAACCTGCTGGCGCGTGAAGGCCTGCGCGTGTTGCTCATCGAGCAGCACTACATGGTGGGCGGATATTGCAGCACGTTTCGCCGCAACGGTTATACCTTCGATGCCGCCACACACTTTTACCCGCTGCTCGGAAACCCGGCAACGATTACCGGCAGGCTGCTGGTCGATCTGGGCGTCACGAACGGCTGGGTCAAGATGGATCCCGTTGACCATTTTCATTTTCCCGATGGCTCGAACTTTGCGGTTCCCGCCGACTTTGATGTCTACCTGAAGAAACTGAAAGCCGAGTTTCCCGAAGAAGCACCGGCGCTGGACCGGTTCTTTGTTGAGGTGCGCGAGGTCTACCTGCTCGGGTTGCTTTCGTACTTCCGCTGGCGCGAGACCGAGCGGCTAGATCGTTACCGCCATCTGACCGTGCGGCAGGCATTGGATCGCTACTTTCGCGACCGGAAGCTGAAGCTCTTGCTCGCTGCTGATTGTGGGCATTGGGGGTCGCCGCCTGCTCGCACTTCGTTCGTCTTCGATTCAATGCTTAGGCTCTCTTATTTTCTCGGCAATTATTATCCGCGCGGTGGCTCGCAGGCGTTTGCTGACGAGTTGGCACTGCGCTTCGAAGAAATGGGTGGCCACATCCTGATGAGGTCAAATGTCCGCCGAATACTCGCAAAAAAGAAGACCGCGAATGGAGTCCAGGTTGAGTTCGGACCTGAGAGCGCACGCACTCTGAGAACCGTAAACGCCGGCGTCGTCATCTCGAACGGTGACTTGTTGTCTACCCTCGAGCATCTGCTCGAACCACAGCAAGTTGATCCTGAAGACATCGCCTCAATTAGAAGTCTGCGGGCCACTCACCCTTGTTTTCTGACGCACATTGGATTGAGAGACATGCCCACGGAAACATTGCGTGCGGTTACGGGTTATCACTGGGATTCCTGGGATTCGGATCAGGTAGCAACGCGTGCTTTCAAGATTTTCGTGCCGACGCTTTACGAGCCGGCGATGGCGCCGCCCGGTTGTCACATCGTCATCGTGCAAAAGTTGACCGACATCAACTATGACGCGATTGAAGACTGGCCGGCCCACAAGTCCGCGGTGGAAAACTACATCATGAAAAACCTCGACCGCGTGATACCGGGGTTTTCGAAAAAGGTTGTGGTGAAGTTGAGCGCCTCGGCGCTTACTTCCCACAGGTTCACGGTGAATCATCAAGGCGCGATGCTGGGTTGGGAGATGTCGCCCGACCAGCTTGGCGAACATCGACCCGCGCTCAACGGCTTGGTGAAAAATCTATATTTTACTGGTCATTGGACACAGCCCGGCGGCGGCATTACGCCCGTGATTGTCTCGGCAATGCAGGTCGCCCGGAAAGTTTTGGGGCATAGCGAAACGCACTTTGGCGCCACAACCACCGCAGCCGAACAAACCGCGCGGCAGGGAGATCTTGCGTTCGTCGCTTGAGGGGAAGCGCAATACGAGGAAGAGAAGCGGAGAATGGCTAAACGCAGAATTCTGAGGAAGCTTTTACGAGTTTTGATCGTTGTCTGCGTGTTATTGGCGGCGGTCGTAGCGTTAAGTCTGTTCGTCATGGCCCGCAAAGACAAGGAGCACGAGCGTTTCTTCAGTACCGGGAAATCAGTGAATCAATTTCTGGCTTCCTACAAGCATGGACTGGAAGAAGCTTTTAAGAAGAAAGACCCTGCGGAACTGATGCAGTTCTATTCCACGCACTACGCCTCTGCCCAGCGTGGCCGCTGGGAGAAGAGATCCGATCCAGATGCAGGTGACATTAGCTGTTTTGTCCTGGAAGCTAAGGAGCCAAAAAAGGATTTCACCCGGGCCGACTTGCAGGATGAACTCAAGACTTACCTGGACGGCTTAGCTTCAATCGATGATATCAAGTTGAAAATCGACATGATCGAGATTGATGAGGTGGTGCTTGAAAAAAAGGTCCCCTTGGCGGTTAAGTTCATCCTCGATGGCAAGGACAATCACGGTTTGGTTTTCCAGGATCGTAACTTTTATCGCTGGACTCTGGAAAACGAGGGCGGCGCCGGCGCTTATGACTGGAAGATCGTGGACGACAAGTTGGTCGAAGGAGTTCGCGTCGGCGGCGATGCCCGAGACTTTCAAAGTTTTGAGACAAGTGAGGAACTCGCGGCCATCGGCATTGACTACAAGCATGAGCGCGACCCAAAGCTCAACGTCAAGGAGCAGGGCTCGAAACTTAAGTTCGGTGTGATCGAACATGGCGGCGGCGGCGTTAGCACAGTCGATTACAACAACGATCGAAAGCCCGACATCTTCTTCGCTGATGGCGTGCGTTCGCGTCTCTATCGCAACGATGGCACGGGTGCTTCGGGCCGCGTTCACTTTACGGATGTGACAAAGGAATCAGGGTTGGACGGAATTGATCAGGCGGCCGCGGGCATTTTCGCCGATGTCGATAACGATGGTTACCAGGACCTTTTTGTCAGCCGCTATCTCGCACCGCTCAAGTTCTATCACAACAACGGACCAGACGCCGGAGGCAATATTACCTTCTCAGATTGGTCCGGGAAGATGGGATTCGATCCCAAAGATCCGACGAACACTGCTCCTGCGGTCTCCGCTTGTTTCCTTGATTACGACCGCGACGGATATCTGGATCTCTATGTCGGCCTTTACGGCGATGCCTTTCATGACGTTCCGCGGCTGCCGTTTTATGCGCAGAACGGTGGCGCTAATCGCCTCTATCACAACGATGGAGGTAAAGGCTTTACGGATGTGACAGAGAAGAGCGGCACAGGTGATACGGGTTGGACGCTGGCTGTGGCTGCTGCCGATTACGACAATGATGGCTATCCGGACATCGCGGATGCCAACGATTTCGGGCGCAAGAATCTATATCACAACAACCATGACGGGACGTTCACAGAAGTAGCCAAACAGGCGGGCGTGCTCGACTTCAGTGGCGGCATGGGTCTGGCGTGGGGCGACTTCAACGACGACGGCCATTTGGATCTCTACACCTCTAACATCAACTCGAACCAACGCTGGTTCGGAGAGGACATGACTGTCTCGCAGTACGAGCGCAATGTGATGCGGACAAAATACGCGATTACGGATCTTGGCGAATATTGGAAGGTCTACCAGCTGCTGGGCCCTCGTTGGCGGAAACTCGGCACGATGATCGGTGAGGGCAATCGCCTCTTTCAGAACAATGGCAGCGGAACCTTTGAGCAGGTAGAAAACAGCCACACCAACCGCGCGGGCTGGGGCTGGAGCGTGGCGTTCTTCGACTACGACAACGATACGAAGCTGGATATCTATGCGGCGAACGGGTGGATCAGCAATGCACCCAACACGGATCTTTGACTGCCCTTCACGAGCGGTGCGGTCGCACACGTGAACCAATACAAGCAGGGGGCCTTCTTCAGCTACAACTTTGTTGGTGAGAATTCATGGAATGGCTACGAACGCAAGTGCCTCTTTGCCAACATGGGCAACGGACAATTTATGGATGTGGCGCGGCCGACCGGTGCGGATGGCATCAGGGATGGCCGCGGCGTCGCGGTCGCTGATTTCAATGGCGATGGCAAGCTTGATCTGGTCATTAACAACAACAACATGTTGCCGACTGTTTACCTGAACCAGGTACGAAAGACCGGCAACAGCGTGACGATGAAATTGGAAGGAAGAATGCCGAGCAACCGTGACGCTATCGGAGCACAAGTCAGGGTCACGATCGCCGGCAAAACAATAATGCGGCAGGTTGAAGCGGGTTCCGGTTTTGCCTCGGAAGTAATGCTCCCGGTTCATTTTGGACTTGGCGGCGCGAACCGGATCGAGTCCGCCGAGATTAAGTGGCCAAGCGGGCGCGTGGAGAAATTTGACAGCGCGCAAACCAGGGATTGGGTCAACAGCCAGATTCAGATCGAAGAAGGTCAAGGGAAAGCAGTCGCAGGAGTACCAGCGCAGGAAACGTCCGGTGCCATGGCGTCGAGGGGCAAGACCAATGCGCGGAAGATGTAAAGGGGAGTCGATAGTTGCAGTCGAAAGGGCGCTGGCCGCCAGTTGCTTGTCCTGAAATAGGAACTACAGATCGTGACGAAGAGAAAAAAACGATTGATGTTTTTTGGGGTTCCGCTGGCGCTCGTCCTCGTCGGCCTGATCTGGAGCAAAATTGCCATCAATCACGTTGAGGCGAACGCGCAACTCCTGGCGCAAACCGGACAGGCTGCGATCAAGCTACTCAATGAATACCACACCGGTGTTGATGAGTTTGTGGCGAAAAAGGATCAGAGCAAGATTCTGGAATGCTACGCCGAAAATTACCTTAACGAGCATGATGGCGAATGGAAAGAAACGGCAAATCCTCTCACGCCCGACCGTGACGGTGTGCGGGTCAGAGAGTGGACAGTGCCGAAGGAGCGGGTATTTCATAAAGGTGAGGTGGGCGCTCAGATGGCCCACTACCTCGATCCGATCACGTCGATGCAAGAGAGCAAGTTCAAGCTTGATACGGTTGAGGAATATTCAAACCCGAATGATGTCACAGTCCTGGGAATACTCTGGCTGCGCGGTCGCCGAACGAGCCTGGTCGATGCCAAAGAGGAAGCCTTTGAATCTCATGCTTCGATACGTCTTAACCTCGTTCAGAATAATGGTAAGTGGGAGATCAAGAAACAAGAATTAGTTCACGGGGAGACCGTGACCGGTGATCGAAAGGGATTCACCGACATCACTGACAGTGCGGGACTTGATTTCGTGTCGCGCATCAACCCGCTTTTTGCTACGCCGGAGTGGGACGCGAAAAAGTTCGGCATCATAAAGTACGGTCCGGCTGGAGTCTCCGCGGTGGATTACGACAACGACGGCTGGTACGACGTGTTCTTCGGCGACGGCGAGCGCCCGCGGCTTTATCGCAACAAGGGCGGCGGTGCTTTCGAGGACGTGACCCTTGCGACCGGCCTCCCGGACAACATGCCCGGCGCCAACGTGGGAATCTTCGCCGACTTCGACAACGACGGCTACAAAGATATCTTCCTTGGCTGCTACACACGTAAGAGCCGGCTCTTCCGGAACGTCGCCGGCGCGCAGGCCCCGGGAGGACGCAAGTTTATCGAAGTAACCGAGGGTCTCAATCTTCCGAACAAGGGCGCAAGTGATTTCATTGTGGTCGCGGCTGCCGGCGACTATGACAACGACGGCAAGATCGATCTCTACGTCGGTCGAGAGCTTGACGCGCGAAAGAATCTTCCCACGACACTCTTCTACACGCGCAACGCAGAGGGCAATAGCCTCCTTCGTAATGACGGGAACTTTCACTTTACCGATGTGACCAGCCAGGCAGGGATCAACGAAACCGGTATCACCCTGGGAGTTGCCTGGGGCGATTACGATAATGATGGTTGGCAGGACATATATATCGCCAACGACTTTGGACGCGACGCGCTGCTGCACAACAACGGCAACGGCACCTTCACGGACGTGTCGAAGGAGAGCGGTGCTTACGATCCCGGCTACGGCATGAGCGCGACCTGGGGTGACCTCAACAACGACGGCAACCTCGATATTTATGTCTCCGACGTGCATTCAGGCCAACGCTGGTACGGCCAGGCTGCAACGCTTTACCAGTATCTGCTGACCAGCGTGCGGCAGGGGACGATCCGGGAAGACTTTCCCGTCTACAAGGAAATCTACGACACCGTGGGCGGCACCGATTGGAGTACCTACGGTGATCGGACGGTCAAGGGCAATGCGCTGTATTTGAACGACGGCCACGGAAAGTTCACTGATGTCAGCGAGGCGTCGCGCGCCAATCCGTTCGGCTGGTACTGGTCTTCGACGATGTTTGACTACGACAACGACGGGAGGCAGGACATCTATGCCGTGAACGGGTGGATTAGCGGCAAGAAGAAAGACGATCTTTGACTGCCCTACATTTTGAGCGCGGTCGCGCACATCAAAGAATACAAAACGGGCAAATTCTATCGGGACGAGTTTCGTGGCGACATCTCGTGGAACGGTTATGAACACAACGTGCTGCTGCGCAACGAAGGCGATGCTATGGAACTGTCGGTCAAGGACACCGCAACGGCCAAAACCAAAGAGGCCAAGGGGCTGCGATTCACCGACACCGCGATGGCCACCGGGGCGGATGACGTGAAGGACGGACGCGGCATGGCGATAGCCGACTTTGACAACGATGGCGCGCTCGACATTGTCATTAATAACAACCCGGGCGATAACGGCGATCCCAGGCGGGCCCGCCCGACCCTGCTACATAACAATGTTGGCGAGAGACGCAGCTGGCTCGCCGTAGAACTCGAAGGCACCAGGAGCAATAGAGATGCGGTAGGCGCTACGGTGACGATCGATACAGGTGGGAAGAAACAGTTGCGTTTGGTCTCGGCAGGTTCCGGCTTTGCTTCACAGAACAGTGCCCGTCTGTATTTTGGTCTCGATGATCAAACGCAGATAGATGCTTTGACAGTGCGCTGGCCCGGCGGCCAGGTCGAAAGATTTGAGAAAGTCGCTGACAAATCGATCATGGCGCGTCAGTTACTCCGCATCAAGGAAGGGCAGGGGATTCAATCGCGGAGCCTGCCGGTGAAATAGCGAACCTGCGAACTAACCGCGCGCTTGTTGGAATGCCACAGGTGAGTAAGGGCATAACGGTCAGGGGAAGACGAGAAGGTTAAGGAGCTTCGAGATGGCAAGAGTCTTAGTTATCGACGAACGCGACGGCCTGGGTGACCTACTGGTGAGCTATCTGAGCGACACTCATTCAGTTAATGCCTGCATGCGCGCGCCCCAGTCGGAAGACGGCTTCGGCGGACACCTGAGCGGCGGTTACTCCGGCCTGATCAAGGAACAAGGCATTGATACCGTTGTTTATTCTCCCCCGCTTCGCGCAGGCGAAATTGATCTGGAAGACGCAGAGTCGGTTTGCCGTCAATGCGCCGGCGCCGGCATTGAGAAGTTTGTCTTACTTTCGAGCGCGATGGTTTATGGGGCCAGCCCACACAATCAGGGACTTCTCGCTGAGACTCAGCCGATTCTTAGCGGCGGCAATCGATTCGCGCGAGCCTGGTATAAACTGGAAGCCTTAGCCATCTCATTTTTTGGCGAGACCTCAAAGATCAGCGCCGAGTTAACCATCCTCCGACCGGCCGCCGTGCTGGTTCCGGGCAGCAGCGAATACTTCAGCAGGTTATTCCAGGCACGCATGGCAATCACGCTGCCCGGGCATGATCCAACGATGCAGTTGCTTAGTCCCGGAGACCTGGCCGCGGCTGTGCGCTGCGTACTGGAAAGCAGCAAAGCCGGGGTTTACAACGTGGCGCCGAGGCGCACGATCACTCTGCGCGCGGCTTTGCGTCAGGCCGGCGTAAAGCGCGTGCCGTTTTCACGTGTAGCACAGCGCGCGATTCGGCGCACCTTGCAGGCGACCGGCCTGGTTCGCGCGATAGATCAACTCGAATACATCCGTTACTCCTGGACCATCTCCGGTAAGAAGATCAGCCGAGAGCTATTGTTTAAGCCACAGCATTCGAGTGCGGAGGCATTGGCGGAGTTCCGGCGAGACGCTGGTGGCGAAATACAACCCAGCCTGAATCAGCAGGCGCTGCAACATGACTTCGACGACTTCGGAATGGATAAGAATTACATCGCGTCCTTTGGCCGAACTCTCTTCAAGTTCCTGCACGACTTCTACTGGCGGGTAGAGGTCAAGGGACTGGACCTTGTGCCCCGACAGGGACGGGCCGTTCTGGTGGGGATTCACCGCGGGTTCATGCCCTGGGACGGTGTGATGGCTTTGCACGTGCTGGTGCAAAAACTCGATCGTTATCCCCGGTTCCTAATTCATCCCGGCCTGATTAAGTTCCCGTTCCTTTTTAATTACATGACAAAGCTGGGCGGGATCGTTGCCTGCCAGGAGAATGGTGCATACGTGCTCGAACGCGACGGTATGCTGGGCGTGTTTCCCGAGGGCATTCGCGGCGCGTTCGTGAGGTATCGCGATGCCTACAAACTAGGCAAGTTTGGCCGTGACGAATACGTCAAGATGGCCTTGCGTCATCGCGCGCCGATCGTTCCTTTCGTTACCGTCGGCAGCGCCGAGATTTTTCCGATCATCGGGAAAATAAACTGGGCATGGTGGAAGCGGAATACCGAGTGGCCGACTTTCCCGATTACTCCGACGTTTCCGTTTCTACCGCCCATACCGCTTCCGGCGAAGTGGCACACACAATTCTTGCCGGCGATTCATATCGAAGAAAGGTATCCGCCCGAAGCAGCAGGCGATCCGGCGACGGTGCGGGCCATCAGCCTCGAGGTGAGAAATAGCATGGAAGAAGCAGTGGCAGAGATGCTGCACCGACGCAAGTCAATCTTCTACGGTTCAATTTTCCAGGACCAACCCATTTACGAAACCGCAGCCAGCGAACGGCTGAGTTACGAATCAAAAGTCGTTTACAAGGAGAGAGTCAGCTAATGATGTTCCTGGCCAACATGCGCAGGCTCGCCTACATCGTGACGGTGATCACGCGGCATGTTGTCGCGCAGACCCTTTGGGCTCTGATGAGTCGCCGGCACTGGGTGACCTGCCCACCCCTATCTGGTCCGGTGAGACTTCGCATATGTTTCGAGGATCTGGGGGGCACGTTCATCAAGTTCGGCCAGATGCTGGCGTTGCAGCCTGACATTCTCTCGGTCGAGTATTGCAACGCCTTGTTCGATCTGCTCGATCGGTGCGCACCTTTCGACTATGAACACGTCGAGCGGACTTTCATCGAGGAAACAGGAAAGAGGCCGTCTGAGATTTTTGATTATCTCGAAACCCAACCTCTGGCTACTGCCTCAATAGGCCAGGTGCACGTCGGCTCGCTCGGCGGCCGTAAAGTCGCGGTGAAGGTGCAGCGGCCCAGCGTGGAGACCGACTTTGCGGGCGACATCCGCTTGATGATTGCCGCCATCGCGCTCATCAAGCGTATGCGGTTGAAATTTGCTTACTGGATGATTGAACCGATGAGCGAGTTTGTCGGCTGGACGAAGGAAGAACTGGATTACCGTTGCGAAGCGCGCTACATGCAGCAACTCCATCGGAATGCCCGCAACAACCTTAACGAGCGCGTCCCCGAGGTGTTTTGGCACTACACCACTCGCCGGATCCTGGTGGCCGAATACATCGAAGGCGAGACAGTGCTGGCTTATCTGCGGGCCAGGGAAACGGACGATGAGCTATTCGTTCACCGTTTGAAGTCCTCGAACTTTGATGCGCCTCAGGTGGCGCGGCATATTATCGATAACTTTCTTGGCGATGCCTTTCAACACGGAATCTTTCATGCCGATCTTCATCCAGCGAACCTGATGATTTTGCCGGGCAACGTCGTCGGCTATGTTGATTTTGGGATCACCGGCGTGATCAGCCGTTACTCGCGTCAGAATCTTGTCGCGCTGACGCTGGCTTACACGCGCGGCGATCTTGACGGCATGTGCGAGGCCTTTTTCAAAGTTTCGGCGATTGACCGGCAGTCAGATGTGCCAAAGTTTCGAGAAGGGCTGAAGCGGCTGGCCGACGGTTGGTATGAACTGAGCGGTAAACGACGACGACTGCGCAGGAACTTTACTCTGGTCATGCTCGACATGCTCAGGCTCTCACGGGCAACGAGCATCTGGCCGGAGCGGGACGTGATCAAGTACATCCGTTCCTCGATCGCCATCGACGGATTGATTACGCGGTTTGCTCCTGGATTCGATGTGGGTCAACACCTTGAGCTCGTCTGCAACAACTATCTGAAATGGCAGGTGCGCAAGTCTTTGTTTGCCTACAGCACGCTGGTCGCGTGGGCCAGTTCGGGAGATCACATGATGCGTGATGGCGCAATCAGAGCAGGTAGCTTTCTCCGCCGGATTACCACAGGCGAAATGACAATTAACGGCGACATAAACTACCCGGAATCGCATGAGGACGAAGCCTTGCGACGCCGGATGATTCAAACGGGCGTCGTAGTGTTCGCGGTTTCACTCCTGATGGCCACGAGTGGAGAGCGCGTGCAATTGGGCATCAATCTCTTTACCGCCGAAGTTGCGCTCATTGCCGGCGCCGCGATGATGCTTTGGCGAACGGTTCGCAAATTGTCGGAAGCAAGGTAGCGAGAGTTCATGGCCGATCCTGAAGCGGGAACAAGCCCTTGCTCAGTGGTCTGCCGAATTTAGCAAGGAGAACAAACGATGCGTGAGTTTACCAAGTCAGCATTCAGCTATGCATGGTCCTCGTCAGTATTTGGTTTGCAGCAAATGGTCAGCATATTTACGCCTCAAGGCTGGCGAGAAACACGTGGCGCTGCTGAATCCATGGAAAAGATTGTTCGAGTGACTGCCGAAGAAATGGGTGAAGCCGCCCGGGGAACATTTAAATTGGGCGACGACCTGCAGCGAAGGAGCGTAGACATGATGTTCGACATGGTTCCGCTGCGAGTCTTCGACCGGGGTAATCCGGCGGCGGGCGTGGCAGGCAGTTCGGCGACTCAAACAGCTTCAAATATGGGAGCGCAAGTGGTCAACGAATTCACTCAGGGGCTGCAGGCCGCGGCTCAGGCCTTCGGCGTGATCAGTCAATCCATGAGCGGAGGCATGCCGGGTCGGGGTTGCGGTGGTTCTCGGCCTCAAGCTGAGCCCACAGGATGGGGGCCTGTGCCGCCACCGCCGAGCAGCTGAGCTTGGGGTCCGACAAATACTCGGAGGCCCCCGCACCGCTATTAACCGAAGAGGAGAAGTACAGATGAGACCGCTTGCGCTCAAGTTTATGTTTTGCTTTTTGTCTCTTGCCGCGATGGCCGGATGCAGTGAGAGCTCGAATCCTGAGAATGTCGTGGTGGGGAGCCGGGCGCCTGACTTTGCGCTCACCTCGTTGGATGGAACGACGGTGAAGAGCAATTCTTTCCAGGGCAACGTGGTGGTCCTGAATTTCTGGGCGACCTGGTGCCAACCATGCATGGGTGAAATTCCGGAACTGAAAGAGTTCGCCGCCAGCTCGAAAGCAAAGGTTGTCGGAATCGCTTTGGACGAGGATGGACTGAAGGCCGTGAAGCCATTTGTTGAGAACCACGGAATTAATTATGCGGTCCTGCTTGGCGACCAGGATGTTTTTCAGAGATTCAACGGACTCGGAATTCCGTACACACTGGTGCTCGACCGTTCACAACGCATCGTCAAGATTTATCGCGGCCCGGCGACCAAGCAGTCGCTCGAAGCAGATTTAAGACTGATTGAGCGAGGACTGCAGGCAAGCCGTTAGCAATCAAATCCAGGGATTCAAACCTTGATAATGTCAGCTCAAAAAAGACGCCCGAACGCAACCCTGAAGCTGAGGCAGCGCGAGGTCGAAGAGCGTCTGGCGATGTTCGACCTGCGACCTGGCCCTCATCGCTTAATGCACAAGGATGGAGCCTTCGAAAAGGATCGTATTCGCAGGCTGTGCACGGCCTTCGAAGGTTTGGGACCAATCTTTTCATCCTTTGGCCTTTATATGTCCACGCGGGTGGATTTGCTCAAGGCTAAGGACTGTCTCGCACTTGCTGCGCTATCTGACCGCGGCGAAGAGTCGTCCTCAACTGCGGTTGCGAACCTGATCAGGCACGAACTCGGCTGTGCGCCCGGGGAGGTCTATCGCGATTTCGAAGAGAAGCCTTTCGCTTCAGGTTTATTCAGTCAGCAACACCGCGCCTGGTTACGTGACGGGCAACCGGTAACGGTGCGGCTAGTTCATCCCGGAGCGGAAGAGCTTGTTTATTACGACTTACAACTGCTCCACCTTTTGAAATCTGCGTTCCTTGGCGACGAGCTGAGCAGTTCTCAGATCGAGGGCGCGATCGATGATTTCGGCCTCCTGCTCCAACAGCGCGCGGACCTTGCGGCGCAGGGCCGAGCGCTCAGCAAGCTCGCGAAAGATATGGAAGCCTTCGGGATTTTGCGGGTACCTTTTGTGCACGAGGAACTGACCACCGCGAAAGTGCTGACCCTTGAGCGATTGCCCGGGAGGAGCATCAATCAGATTCTGACTCGCGACCCGACTGCGAGGGTTAGTGTGACAGGGATCGGTGAAGAGGAAGAACGCTATGATTTGGCGCACCGGCTTTGTTTGGCGTGGCTGCGGCAGACACTTCTGGGGACTCTCTTTCCGGCCGAACCGTCTCCGTCAAACATAACTCTTCTGCCCAACGGACAGATAGCATTCACCGATGGAGCCTTCGCTAACCTCCCGGCGGATGCAAAAGCAAATCTTTGGGAATATTTGGCAGCCGTCGTCATGGAGATGCCAGACCGGGCCTGTTCATTGCTCCTTAAAGAGATGGAGGATGGACGACACCCGGTTAGCGAGCACGAGCTCCGACAGCGGTTCCGACAGCTGGTGCCTTTCCGGGACAGCGAATGGGACTACGGTTGCGATAACAATAATCTCGCCGAGTACCTTTTTCTTCATTGGCGGCTGACGAGCCGGAGCGGCCACGTGCCGCGGGTACATTTGCCGTCCTTTTACCGGGGCCTCTTTATGATCTCGACCATCTCCCAGAGACTGGCCCCCGACAGAGATGCACTACGCGACAGTTTTCAAAATGTGAGACTGCTGGCAAACGCTGAGAGACTGCGAAAGACATTAAGCATACCCGATCTGACTGACCAGATGGATAGCTATTTCGGAATGATGATGGATTTACCGCAGCGACTAGACGATGTGTTGACGCTCGGCGCGATGGGCAGCGCCCGACTCAAGGTTCAAATGCCGGATGCGCATACCTCGCGCCGGAAGAAGAATTCTGCGGCGGTCCAGGTAGCCCTGCTGCTGGTGCTCAGCGCGGTCGTGCTGCTCTCGCATCGCTTCGGGATCCCGGCTACTTCGTGGTCGGGCCGGCTGAGCGCGCTGGCGTTCGTTTTGTTTGGAGCATGGCTGCTACGGTCGGCCGGCCGCGACTGTTGAATTCCCGGAATGTTGGCGAAGGGAAATCGGTTTAATGACTAAAAATTTCGACTCAGCAAAGCAGCAAACCCAGACGAGCAGCGGCGAAGACAGTTTAATGACTTTGATGGGCCAGATGCTGAGACTCCCGTTTACGGGATTCGTCTACAGTTTCGAGATATTCATCAGGACCATGCGGGAAATGCAACGCCTGGCAGACCAGAGTTTCGAAGGTCTGGCCGGCGACATCGTTCAGAGTTCCAACGACACGTCAGGCCACGGCAACGTATCAGGAGCCGGCGGAACTGGCACGGACCTTAATAACCAAACAACTCGCGAGGAGGAAAGCGGAATGTGGGATGATCAAGACCTAAGCGGAGACGATCTTAAATACGTCAGTTACTCGATCTTGTTTACGAAGCGCGACCTCGAGGCCACGCTCGAGGAACAAAAACAAGATCTGGTCAGCTACTCAACAAATGGGGGGAGCTACGGCGGACTGAAAATCGCAAAGTTCATGGGACGGTTAATGGACAAAGAAGGAAAAGGGGTCCCACGGCCTGAGATTTGGAAAGAGAACAATTACCCTAACAATAACGCCGAAGATACGCACTGGAAGTTTCCTGACGATGATGAGAAATACATCACCTTCATCTACAAGGTCGACCGTCGCTTGAGCAGGCAAGACGCTGATTACGACAAGCAGAAACTTGACGCCCTCAGGGGAATCAAATCGAGCATTGACAGCGTCAGCGCAAAGATCGCTTGAGCACAGCCTACAATTCCAAGCAGGGTCACGGATGGTTGGCACTTTGCGCCGTTCAGGTCGGAGATTCGTTGAATCGCGGGCTGGCACAGTTCTGATGATAAGGAGGAGGAGAGTAGCATATGGCGGTGGTTGCTGTAGCTAGAGTGAAAGCAAAGGATGGAACTGGGCCGGCACTTGGCGCTGAGCTTCGATCGATGCGCGGTCTGGCGGTTGAAGAAGAGGGATGCATTCAATTCGCAGTGGTTCAAGGTCAGGCTGACCCCTCGCTTTTCATGTCATATGAAGAGTGGGCCACTCAGGACGACCTCGATCGCCACTTGCAGATGCCTTACATGAAAGCCTTCATGGAGAAGGCCGCCGAGATGCTGGCCGGCGCGCCGGAGATCAGTTTGTGGCGTGAAATCTCAATGACCTGAACTGCTAAGGAGTGTCGTTATGACGAACAAGAAGATAACCGTCTCTGGCACCATCAAGGCCAAAGAAGGTATGGAAGACCAACTTAAGGAGGCGCTTCTCTCTGTGTTGCAGCCCACTCGCGCCGAACCCGGCTGCATTAATTTTTACTTGCATCAGGGCCACGACGACAAATCGAAATTCATGGCCTACCAGAATTGGGTCAGCAAAGAGGCCGAAGACGAGCATTATCAACAGCCCTACATGCAGGCTTACATGAGTAAGGCCCCTGGCATGCTGGACGGCACCCCAGAGATCTCTGTCTGGGACATGATCGAAACCAAGAAGGAGGAAAGCAAGATGGATAAGACTCTAGTTAGCGTTCTTGAGCAGCTTACCGCGAGCATTGGTACAGGTACAGTCGATGCTCCCATGGACGCCTATGGTGATAAGAAAGGCCGGGAAGAGGTCATCATTCGCTACACCGTGGGAAAGGGTGAGTTCGCCATCTGGAAAGGAAAGCTTGTTAGCGCCCTGCATTGCGCCATGTTCAAGATGAATGGCGAACGAGACGGAACATTTGAGGGTGTCTGGGAGCCGCAAATTGATCCAGCAAAAATGGCGGAGAAGCCCGCTCAGCCCCAAGATCCACTGGACGAGCCAGAGGGACCGTTCCCGCCCACGTACATTGGCGCGTTCACCAAAGCCATCTGGACCTTCGGTGACGGCAGCGCAATCATCGGAATAGGGCCGGCCTCGCTTCAACTTGCCTACTTTACTGACGAATCGGCCATCTTCCTGGTGTCCGTCGCCGGAATAATCGCCAATGGGAAAGGGAAATACAAGGACGCCCGTGGGGTCAAAACCGCGCTTGGCGCCACGTTCATTCCCAAAGGAACAAAGTTTCCCGATCCGACGCCAGGGAACCAGTTCGATGCGGTAACAGTCGAGACTTTCCGAGTGGTCAGGGCCAAGGACATAAAGTAAGGCCGATCTTATCTCAGCCGAAACTTTGGAACTGACGGCAAGCAAGCGAATGTCACGATGGTCCGATGCGCTTGAAAACCCCGTCGCCGGTTCATCGACAAATTGCGTTCGTCTTCTCGAACTGTCGCGAGGAGCTTAAGCGGCGCCATTACGAGTTGGGCAGCTTGAGGTTGTCTGCGTCAGATTCCTGAGAGGTACGGTGTTGATTGGAGGTGTGAAATGAGTGCGCAGTCGAGTCATAAAGAATCACGCGCGAGTGGCGGCGAGGCAATGCCGGGAGCTTTGCCATCTCTTCCGTTTCCGCTGCCGCCAACTTTTCCGCCCGGCGTCAATCCTGAGACTTACAAGATTAAGGAAGTTACTAGACTGCTGAAGAGCGCTGCCTACTTCCCAATCTTTAACACGCCCAACCCGAACACACCGAATCAACCGGTGCCGCTGATCCCCGGCATTCCGTTTCTGCAGCAGTACTTGATGACTGCTGTCAAAGTCAACGAAGAACTACACCGCTTTGAGATTGATGTCGAAGAGCCGACGCCTCACGGTGGACTGCGAGCGAGCAAGCGGGTAGGAGAGCCGGTTGCCAACGTTCATATTCGCTGGACGCCGATGCCGGAGAACTTTGAAGCCGGGCCTGGCAGGATGCCGCCCGCGACGATTCTGAACCCGTTCGCCTCGCAGCGATTCTGCATGCTCGAAGGGCAATTGACGTTTAAAGACCGCGACGGCAGCGGCTTCCACGGCTTTGGCACGGGGCGCACTTTTCCGGTGAGCGGGAACTTTGGCCAACTGCGTATCGGCGCCGTGATCGACATTCTTGAGGGCATGGGCAGATTCAAAGGAATGCACGGGACGGCGGTTATCAACGGTTACATTCAGCCGCCACACAACCTGGCGCTCAATCTGATGGTTCGCATCATGGATCCGAAGGGAAGCCTCGCGGCCCACTCACAGCTTACTCCGCTTGCTCCCGTTGCTGATCCCGATCCCAGCGCCGCGTTCATGGTCTTTCTCGGAGAGCCCGACCCCAGCCAGCCGGTTCAATTAAACATTGCTCCCGATGGAACGATTCTCGGTTCAAAAGTTCATGAGCTTATTCGACTAGTCCATCTGGGTTTTGATCTCGGAACTCCGGCAGGCCTTCGCAGTCAGACCAAAGAAGGGCCGATTGTTGGCTCGGTGAGCGCCACTTTGCATTTCAATCCAATGGATCCGCGACCGGTCTTTCCTATTCAAACAACCAATGGCGTTTTTACATTCTTCGACCGGCAGCGGAAGACCATCGGCACGATTACCTCGAACATGATTGAGGGTCGCGCGATGAAAACGGAAATCGCCGGCGCCCCGATGCCCATATTCCGGTTCGGCGGTTTTGGTCCGGTTCTCGGTGGCACTGAAGAGTTCAGCGGCGCGGATGGCATGATGACGATGAACTCAGCCATCAGCGTCTTTCCTCGCACACTCTCGAATCTATACATCTTCCGCCTTGCCGATTCGAATGGCAGATTTCGCGCGACGATGCACAAGCATTGGGCCTGATAAATCAAGGAAGAACTGTGAACGTTTGGGAAGCCATTAATAACCCGGAATACCGCGATTGCCTGCCGATCTGGAATGAGCCGGACTTCGCTGCTATTAGCGATGCCGAGCGTGCGCTCGCAGATGGCTTGATACTCAAACAGTGGTGGGAGCAGAAAGAAGCCGGCGGCACGTATGCCGAGACGTTCGAGTTGGTGCGGACCTATAACCGCGCCGAACGAGTGACCGGGTTTTTCGACACTGCCTCGCTCAATGGAACGGACTTTCCCGTCATGGGCCTTGTGCAAGAGATGGTTTTTGACAAGGCCAAACAGACAGCTCCGGAATTGGTGCGAGACGAACTGAGAGAATTCATCCTCCACTACTTCATGCGCGTCAGCGCTACCCATGAGCCTGAAGTGGTCATTCCTCGGGATCAGTACACGAAAGCGAATGTCCAACCCGCTCTGCAACCATTTAGCTTCTGCCCGCAGCGCTCAGATTCCCAATCCGGCTTCGGTTATTCGCAGATGTATTACAAGCTGCGTGAGTCAGGTTACACCGGCAAGTTTCCCGTGCACCTTCAGCAGCGCATCGTCGATCTGCGACGGATGGACGATATTTATGAATGGATCGTGCTGCAGGTAAGCCTCTTCGGTTTCAATCTCACGTACATGCCCTTTGCCGACGGACTGTTCTCGCTGGTGTTTCCGCAGAAAGAAGAAACCTATATCGGTATCAACCGCGACTTTATCGTTAACCAGGATAATCCGTCGCCCGAAGTGCTGGGCAGATATGGCATCGGCTACGCGCTGCTTAAGCCGGCGCCGCACAAGAGTGTGTTCGCCTACGGGCCTGGCTATTTCAATGCCGGCTTTCAAACTATAGAGTTTGAAGTTAACCGCAAGGGCGAGATTAAGGTCCGGATGGTCTTTGTCTCCAACCGCCCGGTCAATGTCGTGAACCTCGAGCTCAATCCCGTCTCGTGGGGTTTTGGCTTAGCCGATCTGATGACGTTTGGATTGACTTCGCGGTTTCTTAGTCCGGTGAAGAATGCCCTTGAGCAAGTTTCTCCGCGATTCGGAAATTTTGACCCAGTGACGACCTATATGGCGTTCCTGAATCGCCTCACCGGCGGGCTGGCGAAGGATCAGTTCTGCGCGTCGCTCGAGGCCCTGGAAAAGAACCCCATGCTGCTGACTCATTTCATGGAGCACTATTACTTGATTTCCGGGGCACTGATTACGTGGCGGAAGGTGCAAAACTGGCTCGACCCGGCCGATATTCCTGAAGCTGTCAGGGAGGGAACGAGTTCATGACAAGGGTCATCGATCCCTCACAGGCCGTCATTCTTTCAGGCGGGGGAGCCTATGGCGCTTACGAAGTTGGCGTGCTGAAGGCTCTGTTCACGGGTGAGTCTTCATCGACGAATCATGACTATCTGAATCCGGGCATTTTCACGGGCACTTCTGTCGGCGCATTCAACGCAGCATTCATCGTTTCACGGGATGAGGACATCTGCGCGACCGGCCACCTGCTGGAGACTCTGTGGCTTGAGCAGGTTTCGGAAAATCCGCGGATGTGCGGCAACGGTGTTTTCAGATTTCGCGGTGATCCATTCAGGCTGCTGGATCCGGACTGCGTTGCCCAGCCGGCTATGCGCTTCGACGAGTTGCTTGATGACGGCGCCTACCTCGCGCGCGACTCGTTTCGCAGGGTGGTTAACCTGCTGGTCGATAGTGGCAGCGTTTCGGCCCGCTCCCTGGGACTGATCGACATTAGTTCGTTTATTACGGGAGCTCCCCTGACCACGCTGGTCAAGCAAGCAATCTCGATGGAACACATCCGTCGCTCAAACAAAGTCTTGCGCGTCGTGGCCACTAATTGGAGTACAGGTCGGATCAAGGTGTTCGAGAACTCTGACATGACGGATGCGGAAGGTTTTGAGATTCTTCGCGGCTCGGCGGCCATTCCCGGATTCTTCCACCCGCATCCGGTTGATGACCAATTGTATGTCGATGGTGGTGTCTTGATGAACACTCCGCTCAAATGCGCAATTCTGGCTGGCGCAACCACACTGCATGTTATCTATATGGATCCCGACCCGAAAAACATTCCTATCAGGGTATTGCAGAACACGATTGGTGTGATGGATAGACTGATGGCCATCAGCGCCGCGGCCAGGGTCGACGAGGATATTGAAACTGCTGCCTGGATCAATGAAGGACTAAAAGTGATCGAGCGCGCCGGGCGCAACGAAGGTTTGTCCGGCGCCGACGCCGCGGCCTTTATCAGAGTCGCAGGCCAGCTTTACGAAAAGATAAAAGCAGGTTCGCCTTACCGGAAGGTCACGATTCATCGTTACCATCCCCACGAAGATCTGGGCGGCGGCACACTTGCTCTTCTGAATTTCGATCGAGGCAGAGTCGAGGCGCTGATAAAGCGTGGTTTCGAGGACGCGCTCAATCACGATTGTGCCGCGAGTCATTGTGTTCTGCCAACTTGAAGTGCTGTCTCGATTGATAAGGCGACTTTCGAAGCTGCGCAGCGTTGTCGGAACGGGCGCCAAGCCACATACAAGGAGAACTAATCAGTGCCGAAAGCGGATCGTTGCGACGTTTTGATAATTGGCGCGGGCCTGGCCGGCTTAGCGCTGGCGCGTCAACTCCTGCTCTCCACCGACAAGCGGATCATGCTGGTTGACCGGCGCACTGAGTTTCCGCCAGTGAAGCAGAAGGTCGGCGAGGCGACTGTGCAGCTATCGGCTTACTACTACGCGAAGGTGCTCGACCTTGAAGAGCATCTCTTGCAAGAGCACTTCTTGAAGTACAACCTGCGCTTCTATTGGAAAACGCTGGGGCAACCGAACGACTGCTACGAGCACTACAGTCAGTCGTACATCCGCAAGCTCTCAAACATCAACACCTATCAGCTCGACCGGAACAAGTTCGAAGGCGAGATGCTGCGCCTAAATCTGTCGAATCCGAACTTCGAATTCTATCCGGGCTGCACCGACCTCGATGTGTCGCTCGCGGAAACGGGTTCGCACTCATTCTCATTCAAGACGGCGAAGGGCGAGACGACCGGGACGACAACCTGGGTCGTCGATACTTCGGGGCGCGGAAGGTTTCTTGCCCGCCGGCTCGGGCTTGCGCGCGAAGGCAAGATCCGCCATGGGGCGCATTTCTTCTGGGTTGATGGACTGGTCGATATCGAAAAGCTGACCAACCTCTCACCACAGGAGATTCGCACCCGGCCCGATCGTGCCGCACTCGGACACACACCAGCGTGGCAGGCAACGAACCACTTCTGTGCCGAAGGTCTTTGGTTCTGGACCATACCGCTCCACGGAAAGACCAGCCTCGGCCTTGTCTATGACAACCGCCTGATTCCGCGTGAGCGCATCGACACGATTGAGAAGTTGATCGACTGGGTGTGCCAGGAGTTTCCGTTGTTTGCGCGCGACCTGCCTTACCGCCGCGTGCTTCACCACACCGCGCTGAAGGACTTTGCCCACGACTGCCAGCAAACCATTAGCCCCGCCCGTTGGGCCATCGCCGGCGAGGCCGGCCGTTTCACCGATCCACTCTATAGTCCCGGTGGCGATCTGATTTCGCTCTACAATACTTGGATCACTGACGCGGTCCAAACCGACGACGACCGGGAGCTGGCCCAGAAATGCCGTCTGTACGAGCAGATGATGGAGGCAGTCTATGAGGCTTACGTCCCGACCTACGCCATCAGCTACGACGCCCTCGGTGATCAGGAAGCCTTCAGCCTGAAGTACTCGTGGGAGCTGGCAATTTATTTCGCGTTCTACGTGTTCCCCTTTATCAACGATCTGTTTACGGATCGGCGTTTCCTCGCGGCGTTCATCAACCGCTTCTCGCAACTCGGCCGCATCAACCGAAGCCTCCAGTCCTTCATAAGTGATTTCTTTCAGTGGAAGAAGAGCAGGCGGACGCCGCCGGGTGAAGTCATTCATTTCGACTTCACAGATATTAAGCCGCTCGCCGACGCCGAGAAGACTTTCTACCGCGTCGGCGTCTCCGTCGAAGAGTCGCGCCAGGTGCTCGACGAGCAGCTCACCAATCTCAGGGAGATGGCGCGCTTCATAGCGGCGCAAATCTGCGCCTCCGTGCTTGGCGACGTGCGCGTGCTGACAAACCGGCAGTTCGTCGAAGGGCTCGACCTCAATCGTTTGCACTTCGACGCCGAAGAGATACGCGAGAGTTACTTCAGGTGCGAGGGCTCGACCGAAGCATATCCGTGGACCCTGGATCCGCACGTGCTTCGCCGTCTAATCGAAGCGCAAGGAGTGTCCGACGCCCCGGAAGAAACGGAAGTGCTCCTCGAGGTGGGAGCGTATTGATGGAAGACTACGCACCGCTTATCGAGCGTGCCTTCTCGCTTGCGCCGCGCGAGCAATCGTACGTCGTCGACAATATCGAAGGAGAGATCCCCGATTATGTTCGCGGCTCGTACTACCTGAACGGCCCGGCGAGATTCTCACGCGGCGGCTTAGAGTATCGTCACTGGCTCGACGGTGACGGGATGGTCTGTGCATTACGGTTCGCGGGCTCGCAGGTGCATTTCACCAGCCGCTTTGTGAGAAGCGCGAAATTCGTCGCGGAAGAAGAAGCAGGCAGGCCAATTTTTCGCACCTTTGGTACTAGTTTCGAAGGTGATCGACTGAAGCGACGAATGGCGCTTGAGTCGACAGTTAACGTTAGTGTCTACCCGTATCGAAACTCGGTGTTGGCTTTTGGCGAGCAAGGCTTACCGTGGGAACTAGATCCAGTCACGCTCGAGACACGCGGCGAATACAACTTCGGCCGCGCGATCAACGACATCAGTCCTTTCGCCGCTCATCCGAAGTTCGATCCAGTCACCGGCGAGATGTTCAACTTTGGCATGGCTTACTCTGCGGTCGAGCCCACTCTGAATCTCTATCGCTTCGGTGAGGATGGGAAATTGATTTATCGCAAACGGATCCCATTGGATTACGCTTGTTCGATTCACGACTTCAGTCTGAGCCCGAATTACGTTGTCTTTTATCTCAGCCCTTACATCTTAAACATGGAATCGCTGGCGCAAGACAGCCAGACCTTGTTGGATTCTCTTAGTTGGGAACCAGAACGCGGTAGCCGTCTCTTGATCTTGTCCCGTGAGACCGGCGAGCAGGTGGCGACCATTCCAGTTGGCAAACGCTATTGTTTGCATCTCATCAACTGCTTCGAAGAAGAAAACCGTCTGACAGTCGACGTCCTGGAACTCGACCATCCGATCTATGACCAGTACCAGGTAGTGCCAGACCTATTCATGAGTGTTTGCGAGGGCGAGCCTGTGCGATTCGTGATTGATCTGGCTGCGAACGAGGTGGTCGAGACTGCGGCGATTGGTTATCTGCTGGCGCCCGACTTTCCGTCGATTCCGCCCCGTCAGTTTACTCAGCCTTACCAGGACTTCTGGATGCTCGGAATCTCGTCGACCGGTCAACCCGGGCGCAAGTTCTTCGATCAGCTCGCGCACGCAAACTGGATGTGTGCCCGGGCGTGCGACGTCTATCGGGCACCGGCGCAGCAATACCTCGGCGGGGAACCAATCTTCATCGCGGATCCAAAACAAGAGAGGGCTGGAGTTGTGATCTGTCAGGTGTTCGACGCGGAACGAGTGTCAAGCGCTTTTGCGATTTTCGACGGCTTCAAGGTCGCTGATGGACCCTTGGCCACAATTCGACTGACTGAGCCTATTCATCTTGGATTTCATGCTTCATTCAAGTCGGGTTGAAAGGGTCGTGTCAGTGACTGAGTCCCGGTTGCACATCAGGCAGAGAACGGTCAAACGTGGCCGTCGCGGAATTGCCAAATTCCTCCGGTGTGATTGACCCTTCCAGGACGAAGGCGCCGAGATCAATTGCAGCCGCCCTTTTTACGATGATGGTGGTCATGGCTCTGGTAACCACGTTCATGACAACGCCCTTGTTGGAACTACTGCACCCCGGACAGGAACGCTGGCAAAAACTGACTCAGACCAAGACAGCTAGCGCGGCGTGAAAAATCGATGCCGTGCATCAATTCTTTGGGTTCGGCCGCACGGCTCTGAATCCTGTTTGTCGGTTAGCAAAGAGTTGCGAAGATTGTCCAGTGTGAGGAGTCAATTTCACAACGCAAATAGATAAGGGCCACTCTGAGCAAGGTGGCCCTTCGCATTTTGTGACCTGGTTTGTGAATAACCCGGTTCCTGGTTTGGTTAATTCTCATCCCGCTGGGGTTTGTTATCGATCCCGCTTGGCATGCCCCGCAGATCACAGACCGGTCCTTCGTTCGAGTTCTTCGGGGTACCGAGCGCCTTGCACTGTAATCTCTGATGCGGCGCTGTCTATCTCGCGGAGATCGTCGGGTTTAAGTTCAATCGCTGCTGCGCCGATGTTCTCTTCCAACCGATGCAGTTTCGTGGTGCCTGGAATTGGCACGATCCAAGGCTTCTGGGCCAGCAGCCACGCCAGCGCGATCTGGGCTGGTGTCGACTTCTTTTGCTCTGCGATCTGACGCAGCAGATCACCTAATGCTTGATTTGCTTTCCGCGCATCTGCCGTGAATCGAGGAAGATTGTTGCGAAAGTCGGATTTGTCGAACTTCGTATTCTCATCGATCTTTCCCGTAAGGAAGCCTCTACCCAGAGGGCTAAATGGGACGAAGCCGAGGCCGAGTTCTTCGCAGGTCGGCAGCACTTCCGTCTCAGAAGTTCTCGTCCAGAGCGAGTATTCATTCTGGAGCGCCGTCACCGGCTGCACAGCATGCGCGCGACGGAGTGTTTGCATTCCTGCTTCAGAAAGTCCGAAGTGTTTTACCTTACCTTCCTGAATCAGCTCTTTCACCGCGCCGGCCACGTCTTCGATGGGCACGTCCGGGTCAACACGGTGTTGATAGAACAGATCGATTGTCTCTACCCCGAGTCGCTTGAGCGAGGCCTCGGCGACCTCCTTGATATGCTCTGGCCGGCTATCCACGCCGACCTGTTTGCCGTCGGAATCAAATTTGAAACCGAATTTCGTAGCGATGATTATCCGATCACGGAAGGGTGACAGAGCTTCGCCCACAAGCTCTTCATTGGTGAACGGGCCGTACGCTTCCGCGGTGTCGAACAAAGTTACACCGCGTTCGACGGCGGACCGGATCAGCGAGATCCCCGCCTGTTTGTCCACGGCCGGGCCGTAGCCATAACTCAGTCCCATACAGCCGAGCCCGAGAGCCGATACTTCCAGGTTGCTATTTCCAAGTCTTCGCTTCTGCATTGTCCCTCCTCGATCAGTTCTTATTCTGTAATGCGCCCTGGTATTGTTCGTCGCTGACCTTTTCCATCCATTCGACTACCTCGCCATCGAGCGCCTCCTGAATCGCGATGGCAGAGTTTCCCTGTACCAAATTGCCGTTGAGTGTAACTTGTAGAGCGGCCACTGTCTCCCACGACAGGGTCATCGAAACATTATTGTTAGCCCAATGACCACCATTTGATTCAAAGACGGAGAACTTGAGAAATTAGGGATTCCCAATAACTCGCGTTCCTCTCCGATGTTGCGGGATGATTAGTCAAAAGCCAGCCAAAGCTTCAGAGAAAAGCAGGGGCCGGCATCGACATCGGGTGAGATCTTTAGTTAGCAGCGAAGTTCTAGTTGCCTGTGCTGCCGTCGTCATAACCGCTGGCATAAGCCTCACGATAGTAACGGCGATATGTCTCGCGGTCACCGAGCTTTGAGCTGTAGTCGCTCGTGGCTTTCCGGAAAGCATTCTGATTTTGGTAGTCGGAGTGATTGCGTCGATTGCGATCATTGCGGCCTTGCTTGATACCTTCGTTATAACCCGCATTCAGGGCCGTTTCGCGAAGTTGGAAAGAGCCGCCGAAGTTGCCATAGCCGTCCCAGTTGCGGCCGCGCCGAGTCTGGTTGCTGTTGTTACCGTTGTTGCGGTCACGGTTTTCAAAGCGATCATCCCGGCCGAAATTGCCTTGGCCATTACCGTTGGAGTTGTATCCGTTCGCGAAAGCTTCGCGGAAGTATCGGCGGTACAATTCCCGATCACCCAGGTATGAACTGTAGCCACTCGTCGCTCGCCGGTAGGCACTGGACATTTGGTAGTTACTGTTCCGGTTGTTCCGTTGATTATTACTGCTTTCCCGCCTGCCTTCGTTATAACCGGAGGTCAGGGCGGTACGACGCAACTCGACTGAGCCGCCGTAGTTGCCGTATCGATCCCAGTTTTGGTCGTTACGATCCTGGGCATTACGATCATTTGGATACTGATACTGAGCTGTCGCGCTCGAAGCGATTCCGGCGCCTAACAGCACCGCAAACGCCAATGCAGCGTTCTTAATTCTGTTCTGCCAATGATTTCTTTTCATAACTGACTCCTTGTTGCCGTTAACATGCAACTCGTCCCCTGCGATGCATGGATTTGAATCTCGCTGAAACCCACACTTCAATCTCCTGTGTCTCTTCGGCCGAGGCCTTCGCCGTCCAACGGCAGAGCGCAATCAAATGCATGTAAAGTGAATTCGAGACTGCCTGGTATGCTTTCACAGTGAATTGCCAGTGCCGCTAGGATAAACCATTCGAAAATGGTTGTATGTCCTCAAACACACATATCGAGAATCCCGAGGGGTTTCATGTCTCTTCTTTGCAGTTGGTTGCGAAAGGAACCCCGAGGAGTCAGTTGTCGATCTTGCTGAGCAAATTTGCGCGATGTGAGGGCCCGGGAGCATTCTCCTGCTTCCATTCCCACGTTGCTCTATATGTGTATAAACGCACAGACGGACGCCTTCCCGAGCTATATCCTTAACTCCTGAGGTTCTCATCCTATTAGACGATAACGAGTAAGCAGGTGTGACGGCATGCCGTCGCGGGTCATTTTCGATAGCTGGCTTTTGCAGATTAGACGAAGGAGAGTCGAAGTATGTTGTGGACAATATTGGTGATCTTGCTGGTCTTGTGGTTACTGGGATTTCTCGGTCACATCGGTGGGGGCTTGATTCACATCTTGCTCGTCATTGCCGTGATCGTCCTGATTTTCAATCTGTTGTCCGGCCGGCGAGGCTAGCCCCGCAACGATCGCAAAAGCCAGCGCATCTCGCCGGCATTTCTATTCTCACGACGGTACTCGCTCTTTGCTCAGCGGCCGTGGGAGATCGGTCGTGCAGAGGAGGACATCTCATGCCCTTAGCGGTTAATGGAAATAAAGCCATTGGGAATCATTTGCTTGCAGCTCTTCCGCCTGACTCATATGAACGACTGCGGCCTCATCTCGATCCCATCTCGTTTTCTCTCGGCGAAGTGGTTTATGAGTCCGGCGCCCACATGCCGTACGTCTATTTTCCGACCACGTCTCACGTTTCCCTGCTGTACACGATGATTGACGGCTCCACTGCCGAGATGGGGCTGGTGGGCCAGGAGGGAGTAGTCGGCATCGCACTGTTTATGGGGGGCGAAACCACACCCAACCGGGCGATGGTGCAAGGCGGAGGTGAAGCCTTTAGGCTGAAGTCGCAGGCGATGCTGGATGAATTCAAACGGGGAGGCGAGTTCCAGCATTTGCTGTTGCGTTACACGCAAGCGCTGCTCACTCAGATTTCTCAAACGGCCGTTTGCAATCGCCTGCACACAGTCGAACAGCGGCTGTGCCGTTGGTTGCTGATGACCCGCGACCTCGCCCAATCAGATGAATTGCAAATGACCCACGCATTCATCTCCAACATGCTGGGAGTTCGGCGGGAAGGCGTCACGGTGGCTGCCCGGCAATTGCAAGGGAAGAAAATGATCAGCTATGTGCGCGGCCACATTCGCATTCTTGACCGGCCGCAACTGTTAGCCCATGTCTGCGAATGTTACCGGGTAGTCAAAGACGAGAACCAGCGCTTGGCTGATTTTGTCCGGCCGCCCTTAACCTTAGGAAGTCAGGCCTGAATCTTTTTTCTTCGGACGTTCATTCGCGCGCAGGACCCGCTTGCGGAGGCGAATGCTCTTGGGCGTAACTTCAACCAGCTCGTCATCGGCGATGAACTCCAGCGCCTGCTCCAAAGAAAGATCCTTGACCGGTACCAGCCGCAGTGCTTCGTCAGCCGAAGCCGCGCGCATGTTCGTTAGCTTCTTTTCCTTAATCGCATTTACGTCCAGGTCGACTGCGCGCGCGTTTTCACCCAGCACCATTCCTTCATAGACCTTGGTTCCCGGGCGCACGAAGAGCGTTCCGCGCTCCTGAATATTGTAAAGCGCATACGTCGTCGTTTCGCCCATCCGATCTCCGATCAGCGAACCAGTCGAACGCCCGCGCATCGGGCCCAGCCATTCGCCCCAGCGCAGAAACAGAGTATTGATTAACCCCGTGCCTTTGGTTTCCGTCAGGAATTCGTTGCGAAAGCCGATCAAACCACGAGACGGAGTTTCGAACTCCAGCCGGACGCGGCCAGTGCCGTGATTCACCATCTTGATCATTTGCCCTTTGCGCCGGCCCAGGGCTTCGGTCACGACGCCGATGAATTCTTCGGGACAGTCGACCACGACCAACTCGATGGGTTCGAGGACCTTGCCATCAGTCCGGTGAGTGATGACCTCGGGTTTCGAAACCTGCATTTCGTAACCTTCGCGACGCATCATTTCGATCAAGATTGCCAGTTGTAGTTCACCCCGGCCTGACACTTTGAATTGATCGGGCGACTCGGTAGGTTCAACCCGAATCGCAACGTTGCCCAGAGTCTCTTTCTCGAGCCGTTCTTTCAACTGGCGCGACGTAACATATTTCCCGTCCTTGCCCGAGAAAGGAGAGTTGTTGACGCCGAAGATCATCGCAATGGTTGGTTCGTCGACGGCGATTATCGGCAGCGGTTGCGGGTTCTCGACGCTGGTGATCGTCTCGCCGATTTCGATCTCATCGATGCCGGCGAGCGCGACAATCTCACCAAACTGGGCCCGCTCGACGGGTTCCCGCTTCAAGCCTTCGAACACGTAGAGCTGAGAAATCTTGGTCTTCTGGAAAGTGCCGTCACGTTTCGCGATCGCGACCTGTTCGCCAACGGCAAGCGCGCCGGAATAGATGCGCCCGATCGCCAGTCGCCCGACATAGTCGCTGTAGTCGAGATTCGCGACGAGCAATTGCAAAGTGTCCTGGCGTGTCTGGCGCGGAGCTGGAATTGTTTCTACGATTTGATCGAACAGTGGCTGGAGATCAGCAGACTCCTCTGCTAGTTCCTTCTTCGCCGTGCCCTCGCGCGACACTGCATAAAGGATCGGAAACTCGATCTGATCGTCGGTGGCATCGAGATCCAAAAAGAGTTCGTAGATTTCGTTGACCACTTCTTCGGGCCGCGCGTCGTGCCGGTCGATCTTGTTAACCACCGCGATCGCGGGCAAGCGAGCTTCCAGCGCTTTTCGCAGGACGAAACGAGTTTGGGGCAGACAGCCTTCGGCGGCGTCAACCAGGAGCATCACACCGTCGACCATTTTCAGCACGCGCTCGACTTCGCCGCCAAAATCCGCGTGGCCCGGCGTGTCCAGGATGTTGATTTTCACGCCTCGATAATGCACCGAGGTGTTCTTGGCCATGATGGTGATGCCGCGTTCGCGTTCGAGATCCATCGAGTCCATCACACGTTCACGGACCTGTTCGTTCTCGCGGAAAGTCCCTGATTGGCGGAGCATCGCGTCAACCAGAGTAGTTTTACCGTGATCTACGTGGGCAATAATCGCAATATTTCGAATGTCTTTTCTTTGTTCAGTCATCTTGATACAACCATTGAGTGCAACTTCAAATAATTAAGGGTCGGGGCAAACTTCTGATTCTAGCACTTGTTGATGAATTACTCTTGTCGGGACGCGTGCGTTCGGACAGAGAGGTCAGCTAGTACTGGGTGCGCGGGCGCCCTCGCTCCCAGTAGTAGCCGGCCTGGTTGACCTAAAGATGAGTCACGAGCCGACCGAACAGCGCTCTTGCCCGATCGTGAAAATGTTGTAGTATGCCCGCTGTTATTCCCGGCGATCGCTGAGTCCACAAAAAAGGTGTCGACAAATAGATGACTAATCAAGCACGTTTCCTCAGAAGACTGAGCGTTGTTATTGCCCTGGCGCTGATCGCCACGGCCGGAATGTCATCGAGCATATTCGCGCAAACATCTTCGAACGCTCAGTCATATTTCACTGAGCCCGCACTCTCGCCCGATGGCGCGGAAATCGCATTTGTTTCCGGCGGCGACATCTGGACCGTGCCGGCCGCGGGGGGCGACGCGCGTCTGCTCGTCTCGCATCCGGCGAATGAATCGCGGCCGTTGTACTCGCCGGATGGCCGGCGTCTCGCTTTCATTTCCGCGCGTACTGGCAACGGAGACATCTATGTGCTGACGCTCGACAGCGGCGATCTCAAGCGGATCACCTTCGACGATAGTAATGACCAGCTCGACGGGTGGTCGGCCGACGGGCGTTGGCTTTATTTCACTTCCAGCAGCCGGGACATCTCGGGGATGAACGATATTTTCCGCGTCAGCGTCGATGGCGGCACGCCGATGCAGGTGTCCGCCGATGCTTACATGAACGAATACTTCAGCGCGCCCTCGCCGGATGGCGGCGCGGTTGCTTTCACCGGTTATGGCTTCGGCTTTTCGCAGTGGTGGCGTAAGGGCCACAGCCACATCGACGAGAGTGAGATCTGGTTGATGCGTTTTGGCGCCAAGCCCAGTTACGAACAGATCAGCGAAGGCGGGGCCAAGGAAGTCTGGCCGATGTGGAGCAAAGACGGCCGCACCATCTACTACGTTTCGGATCGCAGCGGAGCACAGAACGTTTGGGCACGCGACCTGAGTGGCAAACCTCGCCAGATAACTCAATTCAAAGATGGGCGAGTGCTGTGGCCGAGCATCGCCTACGATGGCCGCACGATCCTCTTCGAGCGCGACTTTCAGATTTGGAAAGTCGACACCGGCAATGGGCGCGCGGCCGCCGTCAGTATCATGCGGCGTGGTGCGCCCGCCGGGCCCGCGGTCGAACATCTGCGGCTAACTGACGGGATTGCCGAGATGGCGCTGGCTCCTGACGGAAAAAAAGTCGCCTTCGTTGTGCGCGGTGAAGTGTTCGCAGCTTCGACCACCGATGGCGGCGATGCGGCGCGCGTTACTTTCAGCCCAGCCGAAGAATCACAGGTGACGTGGTCGGCCGACAGTCGGCGTCTCGCCTATGTTTCTGATCGTGATGGCCCGACGCATCTGTTTCTTTACGACTTTGGAAACAACACTGAGACACAGCTCACCCGGGAAGCCGGGAGCGACGACACGCCGCAGTTTTCACCTGACGGAAAGATGTTGGCTTTCGAGCGAGCGGGCGAAGAGATTCGCGTCATGGATCTCGATTCAAAGAAAGACCGCAAGCTCGCCGGCGGACAGTTGGAACGACCGCCGCTCAGTTCGGACCGTCCTTTTGCGTGGGCACCTGACAGCAAATGGATTGCTTATATGCCGGTCGGCGATAAGCTCTTCAAGAACGTCTACGTTATACCCGTCACGGGCGGAGAGAGTCGGGCCGTCAGCTTTCTGGCGAACGGGGGCAGCAATACCATTTCGTGGAGTCCGGACGGAACTTTTCTGATCTTCGACAGCGGCCAGCGGACTGAGAATGGTCAAGTGGCGCGCGTGGATCTGATTCCGCGCACACCCAAATTGCGCGAAGATCAATTTCGCGATCTGTTTAAGGAAGAAACACCAAGGACACCCAAACAACCGCCGGCTGAGCCACAGGCAACACCTGCTCCTGCCCCGTCTGCGACGCCAGCGAACGAAGCGAAAGGGAAGCCGGCGCTAAAGCCGGTCGTAATTACTTTCGATCAGATCCGGCAACGGCTCAGTTTGCTGCCGGTCGGAATTGATGTCAGAAGTCAAACGATCAGTCCGGATGGAAAATGGGTTCTGATGACCGCGGCGGTGGCGAACCAGGTCAACCTTTATACTTTTTCGCTCGACGAGTTGGCGCCCGGTCCCTTTGTTGCCAGGCAGCTAACTTCAACGCCCGGCTTTAAAAGCGCGGCGCAATTCTCGCCTGACAGCAAAGAGGTTTACTACCTTGAACAAGGCCGCATCAACATCATCCCGCTGGAGAACCGGCAGGGGCGGCCGCTGGCGGTCGCCGCTGAAATGGATGTGGATTTTGCGCGCGAAAAAATCGAGGTGTTCCGGCAGGCGTGGACGTATCTGCGTGACAACTTCTTCGATGCCGACTTTCACGGGGCGAACTGGAATGAAGTGCGGCGCACGTATGCTCCCTTGGCTGCCGGAGCACGGACACCCGAAGAGTTGCGGCGGATAATTTCAGAGCTGTTGGGCGAGCTCAACGCGTCCCATCTCGGCATCAGCGGGCCGGCGGCGAGTGCCCAGCCGCCGTCGACCGGTCGTCTGGGACTACGGTTTGATCGGGAAGAATACGAAACCAAAGGAGCTTTGCGGATCACCGAAGTAATTCCTTTGACGCCCGCCGCCGTGGGCAACCTCAAGCCGGGAGAATATTTAGTCGCGGTGGATGGCACGAAGATCGATGGGCGCACAAACCTAGATCAGTTGCTGGCCTATAAGATTGGCCGGCGCGTAGTCCTCAGTGTCGCTGCCACACACAACGCGCAACCGCGGGAAGTCGTCCTGCGACCCGTGAACAGCGGCACCGAAAAAGGCCTGCTGTATCGGCGTTGGATCGAAACCAATCGGGCCTATGTTGCGCGCATCAGTAACGGGCGGCTTGGTTATGTGCACATGCCGGACATGTCGGCCGGCGCGCTCAGCCAGCTAAGCGTCGATCTGGACGCTGACAATCAGAAGCACGATGGCGTCGTCGTCGATATGCGAAACAACAACGGTGGTTTTGTAAACGTCTATGCGATCGACGTGTTTGCGCGCCGCAGTTACTTCACCATGACGCCGCGCGGAATGTCGACGGCGCCTTCGCGCACGGTGCTGGGCCAACGCGCTTTGGAATTGCCGACAATTCTGGTCACTAACCGGCATACGCTCTCTGACGGCGAGGACTTCACTGAGGGTTATCGCTTTCTGAAGCTCGGTAAGGTTGTCGGCGAGCCTACGGCGGGTTGGATCATTTACACCTCAGGTGTTCAGTTGATCGATGGCTCGACCCTGCGCCTGCCGTATGATCGGATCACGGCGACCGACGGCGCCGTAATGGAATTCCATCCGCGACCGGTAGACGTGCCGGTGGCGAAACCAGTCGGCGAAAGTTATCTCGACCGGGACAGTCAGCTTGAAACGGCGGTGAAAGAGTTGCTGAAGCAGATCGGCGGCCGGTGAGAGCAAAAGGTGGCACAGACTTCAGTCTGTGATTAGTCTTTCGGCTCCGTAGGAGCCAGATGTTTATAGCTATGGCTTGGTGGTTTGTTTCCCGCGCTCCATAGGAGCGCAATAAAGAAATGTTCCGCTCCTACGGAGCGGTGGCATTAGGAAGCACCTGTTCTATAAACATTTCGCCTCTCCGAGGCGAGGAACAGAGCGAACATGGAATTGATGACCACTTGATCAGAGATTCCTTCAGTCTGTGTTTACTTAAGCGGAATGTGGTCGCAGTTGAAATCACAGACTGAAGTCTGTGCCACCTTAGCGGATCATTCGGCCAATGACCACCAGCGCGCCGAGATGATTGGCGTTGTGGTCGGCGACCAGAAGCACCTCGCGCAGGATCGTCTGGCCGGTGCCGTGCGGAATCTTGGCGAACAGATCTATTGACGAATCCGAAACCAGATCTTCCATCTGTTTCAAATCGCTACTGAACTTCTCGACCGTTTCCTTCCAACACTCGGCGTTGCCGAGTTCGTCCGGCTTTGGCCAATATCCTACCGGCCATTTCGGCGAGACGTGAATTTTGTCGCGGCAAAATTCCAGGATGTCCCACTGGGCGATGCGCATGTGCTCGCACACCTGCCAGGCAGTGTAAGGCAAACTTTCAATCCTTTGACCGCACCTCTCTACCGGGAACCCCGCGACAAAGTCATCAAAGCTAATGTGTGCGTTGCCGCCGCGCAGCAGGGAAAGTAAATGATCGCGAAGTGATTGGTCGTTTTCGGAACTCAGTTTATCGGTTGCCATTCTTATCTCCAGACTGATTCACGCAGAGACTACTTAGTAGCGCAGTGAAGTCAGTACCACCCGCGTGAGCGGGTGGGCCCGTCCGTCAATTCGCGGGTTGAGTGATTGACCCACCTGCTCACGCAGGTGGTACTGACCTTATACCGTCGCGCGCCGCCTAATCGCGTGAGGCTACTTGGTTAACCGCTTCCGGCTAATCCGATAGGCATCGAACCGGCACACTGCGGCATAATCACAGAACTTACATGTAGTCTTACCCAGCGATGGCTTTACCTTGAAGTGACCGCCACGCATGCCGTCGATGAACTCCCAGACCCTCTGCCGGACTTCGTCACGCAGCCGCTCAAATTCGACGTCATCAACCTGCGTTGCTTTCGTCGTGTCCGTGCAGTCTGTGAACATGCGGCGATACACGCCCTGATTCAGTCGCTGCCCGCGGGTCTTTAACTTGTAATACCCACCACCCGCCAGTTCATACTGCGGCAGAAATAACTGTTCGAGGGCCGCCAGATAAATCGGAATCTGTAACTGCCGCCCGGTCTCAATGTCTTCGCGCTTCGCTCCCTGCGAAAGCTTGTAGTCATAAGCCACGGCCACGCCTTCGCGCTCGTTAATGTCGACGCGATCGATCTGACCTTGCAAGAGTGCTGTCTCAGTCCCGCCGGCGCGGTCCAGCTTCAAAAATTCCGGGGTAGAACTCGGATCGCTGCCCTCGGAAGCACGGCCGAAGGCGAGTTCGAAATAAGCGGGACGAACCCCGCGCGCGTTCGTTCTTTCTTGCAGGCGCAGTTCATAAAGCAGCACTTGATCGAGCAGCAGCTTGCGAATCTCGCAATCGATCTTCCAGATGCGTTGATTCAACGGCGGCACCAGCGCTTCATGCTCTTTGAAAACATCGTCCGCCGTTTTGCTCAATTGAATGCGCAATTGCTCGCGATCTAAATCGGGCAGGTATTCCTTTCGATGTCCTTCGAAGAACCGGCGCAGGATGTCGTGGAGAAGTTTGCCGGCGTCGATGGCTTGTAGATCGAGCGCTGCCTCACTACGCGGTTCCAACCGCAGCACGCGCGCGGCAAAAAAACGGAAAGAGCAATTGCCAAACGTACTCAAACCGCTGGCGCTGTAGACGTACTCAGGTCCGAAGTGTCTGGCGAGCATGGCCCGCAAATCAGGATTCGTGATCTCGCCGTCGCGAGGGCCAAACCATGGACCGTTTCTCTCGCTTTCGATCGCCACGCGCCGCACCGCTGAATTTGAAACATAACCGTGGGCCTCGGCTCGCGCGAGCAAATCCTTGATCTGGGCCGAAGCCAGAGGGTGCCCGATAGCATTCGTCTGTAGTTGGCTTTGCCTTATCAACAGGGTGGAGAGTTCAGAACCAGTTGAAGCCTGCATCAACTCGCGCGTATCAAGGTCGCCGCGAATCTGTACAGTAGTGAAATCCTCCCGGTCGATAGCCCGCTTCAATTCTTCGATGTAGTAAGACGCGACGGTTTCGCTGACTGAGCTGGTTTGAAGCGGTCGCGTGAGGTACAAGCGTTCGGTCGCCCTACAGGCGGCTTGATAGAAATAGTGCTCTTCTTTCAGCAGTGTGTCGGTTGAGATATCTTCCAGGTAAATCCCCTGCTGCTGTAACCGGACCCGTTCTTCGTGCGGGTACAGCCAGTCGCGCGACGTTTTGAGCGGAAAGCCGCCTTCGATCAAACCCGCGATGAAGACTGCGCGGAAACGCAGACCGCGCACATCGGTGGCTTCCAGTACCTGTAAACCGTCGCGATTCGCAGCTCCGATCGCCAACACCTGCGCGCGCAAGGAGCGCTCAACTTCATCTATGAAACTTGAGAGCGTGATGGGTGGCGCTAGCCCGACCGTCAGGGAGGGTTCCGTTTCCATACTGGCCCTCCCTGACGGTCGGGTTTCTGACACTATCTGCCCGGCATAGTTGAAACTTCTTACCGCAGCTGCCATCGCGCGTCGCAAGCTTTCCAATCCACGAACGTCAAGAGTCGCTTGCGGAACATCAGCCGCGGATCCGCTCTGTTGGAAAGCGCGTTTGACCTGCTTTGAGAATTCCAATTGATCGAGAAGGGACATGAGCGACCGGCGCAACTCTTCCGGTGCGGCCTCTTCCGGCAGAACCGCAATCAGCTGTCGCAAGTGCTCGATCAGGATCACCGCCCACGCTATGGCAGCCGGGTGGATTGGCGCGGGCTTCTGGCGGCGGACCGGGGCTTCGTCGGGCGGTGACTCGTCTTCAGCCGCCGCGGCGGCGTCCTCAACTTCAGCGCCGTCGATCAGAGATCTCGCTGCTTCGGGGGAAGGGAACTTATCGATCAAGCGCTGGGCGCGTTCGATCCATGCCGTCACCCGCAACTCGCTGCCGACATAAGCGATCACGTTTTCCAGGAGATCGGGCAGCCAGCTTCCGATGCCCAGGTCGGTGCGTAAGCGTTCGACGCGCCGCTGTTCATCTTGATCAGAAGGTTCTTTTCGCGTCTCGTTTTTTTCAAGGAGCGATGCGTACTGCTCATCAAAGGCTTTGGTCAACTCTGGCAGGGCGCCGGTCGAGACACGAAAGTATCCTGTCTTAACCAGATGAGCGAGTTCGCTCGTCTTCGGATTCCTGATGTGGTCGCGGGTCGTGTCTCTGAATAGCTGAAACAGTTTTCCGCAGGCGCGAATGGCGGGCGTATCGACAGCTTCAACACGCCGTTCCAGGTTGGCCGGGATCGATTCATCAGCGCAGACGCGCAGAATCGTGTCGGCGTACGCGGCGCGCTCGCGCACGACCAGCGCGATCTCTGAAAGTTTGTAGCCCTCGGTCAGAATCAGCCGCTTGATTTCTTTGGTGATGGATCGAACTTCGACCTCGCGATCACCACACTCGAAAAAAGTGATTGCAGCGCCCGCCGGAGCGCCCGCATCCTGCGGGCGGAGCGCAGGCATCCCTGCCTGCGATTCAAAGTCGCTCGACGAGCCCTCCCTCACGGTCGGGCGACTGCCCCGACCAACGCTTATATTGAATAACCCTCCACGCAATGGAGCCAGTTCGTCGGTTACTTTTGCCACTTCCTCGCTGGTCTTTCTCTCAAAGTCAGCGATTGACTCAAGATGTTCAATCGTCGATCGAAAGGGACGAAAGATTTCTTCATTGCGAGGGTCGCCGTTGAGATTGACGATCACGTTCGGGACCGCCGGAATCAGATGCCGCAGGATTTCGCCCTGCACCGGCGTGAAATCAAAAAAGCCGTCAAGCACCAGCAAATCAACCTGATTCAGCCAGGGCAGGGAAATCGCGCGGCCGGCAACTTCACCGCCCAAAACTTGCAGCGCTCGGAGTTGATCGGCGTCTTCATCGGTCAAGTCAAAACGATCCAGAGCCTCGGCATACGCCGCATAGATCAACGCGACCTCGCGATCGAAATCAAGCTGCGAACGCGGTGAATTGGGCTGCTGATCACCTGGTGCTGATTCTGCCGCGTTCTCGGGATCCGATTCGGTTGCGCGCTGTGCGACGGCAGTTTGAAATTCTGCGGGCGTCTTGCCGGCACGCTGAAGTTCGCCGATTAGGGAAGCAATCGTGTTGACGCAACCATCGCGATTAACCAGCGGCTTGATGGCCGTGAGCTTTCCGTGGGCGCCAAGTTGTTTGATGATTTGCGAGATCAAACTGCGCCGCAGCGGCAGCTCTTCGCGATCGATCGCGACGCGCGGTTTCAGCGGCTGGCCGGAGTATTCGTCGAGATCAGGTATCAGAAGCCCGCGCGTCAGCAAGGGCTCGGTCGGGTTACTAGCCCTCCCTAACCGTCCCACCCCAGCCGGGCTGCCCGGCCGGGGGCCCCGGGGTCGGGCTTCTGACACGATCGCACCTGACAGGATCCGCCTGACCAGTCCACGAAAAAGATAGACGGGAAACTCGCCCCAAATACCGCGGGCTTGCTGGCCATCGAGTAGTTTCGCGGTAACTAGATCCAGCAGCGGATGCGAGGCTGCGATGTAGAGCAGCCGTCCCGCCTGGCCTTGTGACACATACTCAGCACAACGCGCCAGCAGCCGCTCGCGATTGTTTCCCAGTACCGGGCCTAACCAGATTTCTTTTGCCACTGCCTCACCAACTATTCGACTGAGGACTTCAATTCAATGAGCCATCGAAGATGGCGCCAGATTGTAGCCCCGGGGCGTAAGCCCGGGGTAACTGTACCTAAATACTTATTGAGCCCGCGAAGCGGGCGACAGAGGCTTCGTGGACTCAAAGGATGGCAACCAAATTCTGCCGCCCCTAGCGGGCTCTCCTTCCTTTTGGGCGCGTGACCCCGGGCTTACGCCCGGGCTTCAACCTGCCGCCGTGTAACGCGGGCTCGTTGAATTATCCCAGGCCGCTTGCGCTCTTGGAATTCAGGAGGGGGAACGAATCGTCGTCCTCGTCGGGCACCGTTTCAGCAGTTATCAACTCCGGAAACAGTCCACCTTCATCCATACTCAAGGGCCGCGTCGATTTATCAATCGGCTCGAGGATTTCGATCTCTTCGCCCCCGATCGCGCCGCGCTCTTTGAACTTCCTCGCGGTGACCAGCACGCGCGCTTCCAGCGAACCGACACCTTTATTATAGGACTCCAGCGCGCGGTCGAGGTTCTTGCCGATATCACCAAAATACTCAGTGAATTTACGAAGACGGTCGTATAAATCCTTGCCGAGCTTGCTGACTTCCTGCGCATTCGCGGCCATCTGCTCTTGTCGCCAGCCGTACGACACAGCCTTCAGCAAAGCGATCAAGGTCGTCGGAGTCGCGATGATCACGCCCTGATTTACGCCGTCTTCGATCAGCTTTGGATCGTGCTCCAACGCAGCGCTGTAAAAGTTTTCACCCGGTAGAAACAGCAGCACGAATTCAGGAGTTGGCTGCACCGTCTCCCAATAAGATTTCTTGCTCAACTGACCGATATGCGCGCGAACGAGCCTGGCATGGTCTTTCAGTCTCTCGACCCGCACGACTTCGTCGGTGGTCGAAATCGATTCGTAGAACGCGTCGAACGGCACCTTGGCGTCGACAACAATTGTGCGGCCGCCCGGTAAGCGAACGATCACATCCGGACGGATACGTCCATCTTCACCGGCAACGGTTTCCTGTTCAGTGAAGTCACAATACTGAAGCATGCCGGCCAGTTCGACCACGCGCCGCAGCTGGATTTCTCCCCAGCGCCCGCGAATGTGCGGCGTGCGCAAAGCCTTCACCAGGTTCCCGGTTTCAGCCTGTAATTGAAGTTGCGAAGTGGTCAGCGATCGGACTTGTTCGCGCAATTCGGCATAAGCTCCGGCGCGCGCTTTTTCCATCTCGCCGATCTTGCCGTCAACTTTCTCGAGCGATTCTTTCAGCGGCTTGACCATCTCGTCGATCGCCTGTTGCCTGAGTTCGAGATCGCCCTTGGCGCCGGTCTGGAACTTCTCCAGCGTGGCGCGCGCCAGCTCGAGAAACGATTGGTTGTTGTCTTTCAAAGCGTCGCGGGAAAGCGCCTTAAACTTTTCGGAGAGTTCGTCGGCGGCTTGCTTGAACGATTCTGATCTTTCCTGCGCGGCGCGACGTTCGCCTTCGAGCTGGGCCTTCAGGTCGGCGTTGTTATCTCTCAGCCGCTCGCGCTCGGAAACTTCCTTATCGACGGACTGTTGCAGCTTTTGCACTTCCTGATCTCTCGCCGCAAGCCGTTCCTGAAGCGCGGCCACCTGCATGGTGCTGTCGCTCTGCCCCTTTTCATAGCTCCGCTGCGACTGGGCACGCAGGAGCAGCCAGACGGCGAGGGCGCCAACGACGATGCCCACTAAGATCATCAACACCGGAATCAAACCATCCATTACTTCAGCATTTTATCAGAGTCTGTTTCGGAAATGAAACGGTGTCGCAGAGACGGAAACCGCGAGCTATCCGCAATTACGACGATTACACAGAACCAAAATCATTTAGCTGGTTTAACGCGCCTACATGTCTTCCTGATCTGTGAAATCTGTGTAATCTGCGGATTCAATCACCGCCCAAAGCACGCGATCAGACGCTCGTACACTTTGCGCGTGACGCGCACGTCGTTCAGGTTGTATTCGCGAATGTCGGCGAGCCGGCCGGCCTGATACAGATCGAAAACTTTGCTGCCTTCGACTTCTCCGGTCTTGCTCGATTCAATCCCCAGCGCCCAGGCAATGTCATCCAGGCCGACCCGATTGCGACTGCCGAGCCACCAGCCCTTCATCGTATCGAACACTCCACGCACATTGTATTCGCCCAGATTGATCGGCGGCCGCGCCGGAATATTGTTCACCAGACAGCGCTGATAGATGAATGGTAAGTCAAAGCCAATGATGTTATGGCCGACGATTTCGTCGCACTCCAAATCGAAATCCGAGATCAAGGCGAGAAAGTCGCCGAGCGCCTGCGCCTCTTCTTGTTCGTTACCGTCCGCCTCGATTCCAAAGGCGTGTTCGCTCTGATCCGACGTCAAGCCCTCAATTTCAAAACCGGGAATCGGCCCGACGTGCACGGCGATTGACAGGACGCGGCCGGACGTCGCGCTCAGCGAACCGAGTTGATAGACGCGTTCTTCTTCGGCGGCGATGTCTTCGAGGTATCTCTGCTGCTGTTCGATCCGCATATAGCCGAGCTTTAGATCTTTCTCCAGCTTTGGCCCGACGCGGTCGCGAAAGCCGGGCAGCGCGAGGGTTTCAATATCCAGCGTGAAAGCTCGCGGCAGGGACGGATCGCAACCCAGGTACTCGCGGTATTGATCGATTTGTATCGGCTTGTAATCAGAGACAACAAACTGCGTGCGGTCCTGAAACGGTTCCAGCTTTCCGGTAATGCCCCACAAGCCGGGCTGCAAGTTTTCGCGTCCTTCAAGAACTTCGGCCCAGATCTTCAGCGTCAGGCTGCCGGTCGAGTTACGCGCGCTGGCGTCGCGAAACGGCTTGCCCTGTTGGGTGCGGCGTTCGCGCACGGACGTCACCGCGACCATCAGCCACACTTCTTCCGAGAATGGGAGCTCAGGGATGGGAATATTGCCTTTCATTTTTGATTAAGTAATCGAATTTCCCAAAGGGTCTCAGTTGACCGCTCTAGATCATAATGAAGTCATTACCGCGAGCGATAGCGACGGGGCCCAATACCAGACGAAGCGATGTCGCGTGAACGAGACCCGCTCGCTGCGCTTCCGGTGCGTGCCACGTAACCCGAAAGAACCAAAATCGTAATTGGTGACGGGCATTGTAATGTATTATTGGCACAAGTCACCATGATAACTAACGACGCATGTCAGAAGATCACCCTGGCCGAGGCACTGACGCGTTTGCCTGGTCCGCAGGGCGAACTGTCCGTAAGCGTGTTCGAACATGGTTCGCTGGTAGTGAAGCTGTACACGCCGCACCGCGACGACCCGCAGACTCCGCACTCGCGAGACGAAGTCTACGTCGTGGCCAGCGGCAGCGGCGAGTTTGTCTGCAGCGGCGGGCGCCAGCCTTTCAGTCCGCGCGACGTTCTATTCGCCGCCGCCGGCGTCGAACATCGCTTTGAGAATTTCAGCGAGGACTTTGCGGTCTGGGTTTTCTTCTATGGTCCGGAGGGCGGCGAGGTAGATCGAAGTTAGTGAAGTAACGGATCCGAACGGGTACATACTTGTTTTCAGGGAACTTCTCTAATGGCAGAAACTCGCAAGTATCAAAGGCTGATTGATCTGGGCGTGATGCTGATGGTCGCGGGTCTCTACTTTCTCGCGGCAAAGGTTGGCCTTTCTCTGGCAAGCGTTAACGCGAGCGTCTCACCCGTCTGGCCTCCGACCGGAGTCGCCATCGCCCTGGCGTTGTGGCTGGGGTATCGGACGGTGCCTGGCGTGCTGCTGGGCGCGCTGCTCGCCAACTATTTATTGACCGATGTTGCCTTTGTCACCGCGGCGGGGATTTCTATCGGCAACACTCTGGAAGCAACCATTGCGGTGTACCTGGTTCGCCGCTTCGTAGGATCGCGCAATGCCTTCCAACGTGCCGTCGACGTATTGAAGTTTGTCGTGTTTGCCGCGATTCTCAGCACCGCCGTGGGCGCCACGATTGGCAATCTCACTCTGTGCCTGAGCGGGTCGGCGTTGTGGAGTAGTTTTGGCCGGCTTTGGTTGACCTGGTGGGCGGGCGACGCCGTCGGCGCGCTGGTGCTAACGCCGCTCATTCTAAGTTGGATCTACAAGCCGCTCGATCGTTGGCGTGGGTGGCGCTTGACTGAGGGCGTCTTCTCATTCTTCTTGATTGCGATTCTGTCAGCCACGATCTACACGAAATTGTTGCCAATCTCGGTCACGGGGCGCCCCTGGGGCCATCTCATAATACCCCCATTACTGTGGCTGGCATTTCGCTTTGGTCCGCGAGGCGCGTCGACCGGCATAGCTCTCCTTTCAGCGATCGCGATTTGGGGGACGATTCACGGCGTTGGCGCCTTCGCGGTTTATGGAGAGAACGAAGGTTTGCTCTTCCTGCAAGCCTACATCGCTAACTACGCCATCACGATCTTGTCGCTCGCAGGCCTCGTCACTGAGCGCAAGCAGGCGGACAAACATCTGGGCGGCAGTCTCGCGGTGACGCGGATCCTCGCCGAGTCACCCGCGCTCGCAGATGCTTTGCCCGGCATGCTGCAAAGAATCTGCATAGCTTTCGGCTGGGAAGTCGGCGCGATGTGGGCGGCCGACTCAGACGTAAGCCTGTTACGTTGCTTGAAAGTCTGGCCGTCCCAGCGTTCGCGATCGTCTGGTGGGTTGGCGTTTAGTAGATTTGAAGCGATATCCCTCGGGACCAAGTTCCCATCTGGCGTCGGCTTGCCGGGACGTGTCTGGCAAAGCTTGCAGCCCGCCTGGATTCCCGACGTTACCGAGGACGATAACTTTCCCCGTGGCCCGGCGGCGGCAGCCGAAGGACTGCACGCGGCCTTCGCCTTTCCAATTCTGTCTGGCGGGAAATTTCTCGGTGTGATGGAATTTTTTAGTCGCGAGATTCGCGAGCCGGACAGGGCACAGCTTGCTACCTTCACTGGTATCGGCAGCCAAATCGGACAATTCATTGAGCGGAAGGGATCGGAACAGGAACTTTTCGAGAGCCGGGAACGGTTAGTCATGGCGCTGCAGGCCAGCGGCATGGGTACCTGGACACGGGATTTGGACGCGACCAATCGAGTTCAATGGTCGCCCGAATTGGAACAGATTTTTGGCCTTGCGCCCGGTGAATTTCCCGAAACAGAAGAAGCGTTCTTCGAATTTGTTCATCCTGATGATCGAGAGGCGTTGGGGAAAGCCGTCTTCGAAGCGATCACAAACCGAACTGATTGCGAAATTGATTTTCGATACGTCACCAGGGACGGCAAACCGGGATGGATGCTGGGGCGCGGCCGCGCGTTCTATGATGCAGACGGAAATCCATACCGTATGGCCGGGTTGGGTTGGGATGTGACCGCCCGCAAACGGGCCGAGGAAGAGCGCGAACAGCTCATTGAGAGTGAACGCACCGCGCGAACGGAAGCAGAAGAAGCTAATCGCGTCAAGGATGAATTCCTAGCCACGCTTTCACACGAACTCCGCACGCCGCTAACCTCGATCCTGGGCTGGCTGTCGATGCTGCGGACAGATCACCTGGACGAGCAGACGACCGCGCGCGCACTTGAGACGGTTGAAAGGAATGCCCGGGCGCAAGCGCAACTAATCGAAGACCTGGTCGACGTGTCGCGAATCGCCGGAGGCAAACTGAGCCTTGATGTAACGCCGGTTGATCTGATGCCCGTGATTGTTGCGGCCGTGGATGTTGTTCGTCCGGCTGCGAATGCCAAAGGAATTCAGATCCAGGTGTCGACCGATGCGTCGGTGGGATTGGTGGCCGGCGACGCTCCACGGCTGCAACAGATAATTTCCAACCTGCTTTCAAACGCCGTAAAGTTTACCTCGCGCCTTGGCATCGTTTACGTTTCGTTGCGCCGGTCTGGGTCGTCAGCCGAACTCGAGGTTCGCGATACTGGCATGGGAATAGATCCTGAGTTTCTGCCGAGCGTTTTTGAAAGATTTCGTCAGGCCGAATCTTCCGTCACCAGGTCGCACGGCGGCCTTGGTCTGGGACTGGCCATTGTGCGGCACCTGACGGAACTTCACGGAGGCACCGTGTCAGCTGAGAGCCCCGGCAAGGGTTTGGGCTCGACGTTTACGGTCAGAGTACCTTTGGCGGCGATGCAATCAGAACAAAGTTTGGCGCGCGACTCTGATCAGCTCGACCTGGCAAAAACCGAGGCGATGCGACGGCCCCTGGAGGGAGTGCGAGTGCTGGTGGTGGAAGACGAACCTGACGCGCGCGAACTTCTTTCGCTTACGCTCGAGATCTCCGGCGCAAGAGTCGTGGCGGTTGAGTCGGCCCAGGAGGCGCTGGACAGCTTGCAGCTCAACAAAACGGACGTGCTGCTCAGCGACATAGGTTTGCCGATCGAAAGTGGGTATGAGTTAATCCGCAAAGTCAGGTCGTTGGATTCGGAAGTCCGCCACGTTCCGGCCGTTGCGTTGACAGCTTTCGCGGCTGAGAAGGATCGTAAACTGGCTTTGGCTGCCGGCTTTCAAATCCATTTGGCAAAACCGGTCGAGCCTAACGCTCTGATCGAAGCAATCGCCGGGCTGGCGAACTCTGCCGCCGATCCCCAGGGGTCCCAGGAGTCGTGAGTCAATCAATTTCACCAGCAGCACTTCGCCGCTGTCATTGGGCGGGCACTGAGTTGTCGATTGCCTATCACGACCGGGAGTGGGGCGTCTCTGTCCGCGACGACCGCACGTTATTCGAGTTCCTGATTCTTGAAGGCGCCCAGGCAGGTTTGAGTTGGGAGACGATTTTAAGGAAGCGTGATAACTACCGCGCTGCTTTCGATAATTTCGAACCCGGCGTCGTCGCCCGGTACGATCAGCGAAAGATTAAGAAGTTGCTCGGCGACGCGGGCATCATCCGCAATCGACTGAAGATCAATTCGGCCATCGGGAACGCCAAAGCATTTCTTGAGATGCAGAAAGAGTTTGGCAGTTTCGCCGAATACGCCTGGCTATTCGTTAACGGGCGACCCATCAAGCGCAAACGTGGCGCGGCGGTGCAGACTCAGACCCGCGAATCGGACGCGCTTAGCAATGATCTCAAGCGGCGCGGTTTTAAGTTCGTCGGTTCTACGATTTGCTATTCGTTCATGCAGGCCGTGGGCATGGTCAACGATCACGACGTGAGCTGCTTTCGATACCACCAAGTCGGGGAAATGAGGTCAGTCCCACCCGCGTGAGCGGGCGGATCAACGAGGCGCGCTGGCCAGATGAGTATTTTATCCACCCGCCACGGTGGTACTGACCTCAGCGCTTGCATCAAACAGGTATCGGTCCTCGGAGAGCATTCATTGGAAAACCTGAACTGCCTTTTCTGTCAGATAGTCAAAGGGAGAGTGGCCGCTCGTCGCGTCTTTGAAGACGAAGTATCCCTCGCTTTTCTCGATCATCGTCCCGTTTTTCCTGGTCATTGCCTGTTAATTCCGAAGGAGCACTACGAAACGCTGGCCGACTTGCCTGAAAATCTTGTTGGACCGTTTTTCATGAACGCTCAACTCCTTAATGGCGCGGTCGAGTCGGCCTTGGCGGCTGACGGCACCTTCGTCGCAATGAATAACCGTGTCAGCCAGAGCGTGCCACACCTGCACACCCACATCGTGCCGCGGAGGCGTAAAGACGGCCTGAAAGGCTTCTTCTGGCCGCGCCAACCTTACAAGAATGAAGCAGAGGCTGATGCAATTCAGTCTGCGATTCACAGCGCAATGGATGCCTTCGTCAAATAAAACAGTTTCAGAAAAACTTTTGTCGCGCGCCTTTTGTTTTCTAAATGGGAAATGCTCAGGCTTTTCTCAGAGAAAAGAAAAACGGATCGGTTCAGGAAAAATAAAACACCTAAAACTTTGACGCGAAAATTTCTTTTAGGTATAAGTCTCCCCGTCGCGGAGGTCACGGCCTTTGAGACCAGCGGAGGGACGGCGAGCAGAGTGGTGACATTCTGATCGAGAGTAACGACAGAGCGGTTTGTAGTTGCTATGACGCCCGTCGCTGAAGCCGAAAGGCTTGCCAGGAAGAGGTCGAAAGATTTTTTCCGAGCGCCCGGATAAAAACGGGTAGCACCCTTTGGGAAGGACCCGCCGAAGGGAAGCGATGTCGCTCAACGAAAGTTGAAACGACATAGCCGGGTAACCGGTGGTGGAGGACAGCCACCAAAAAAACTACCTAACGGCACCACGCTCCGCAAGGAATGTGAGATTGGTGAAAACAAACCGAAATGTCCCGCAAGGGACAGGAGGTAAGTGGAAACGGATCGCGTGCCGACCGGGAAGCATCGACCGCCGATTGCTTGTCGGAATACAAACTGGCAGCTTGTGCTTGGCCAAGCCAGGCTGCCATCTTACAAACCACTTCGGTGGTTTATAAGTTAGAGATTGCGCTGCTAGCAACTTCGGTTGAGAGCAGCGCGATTTCGCTTTGGGAGGTACAGGAGCGCCGACATCCCTGTCGGCTGACCGGCCCGCATCACTGCGTGCGTCAGATCAATTTTCAGCTCAACTAGCTTTTCCCACCGCCCACTGGTAAAGTTTCAGCCCCTTAGACAGCAATCATCAACTCAACAAGGAGAAAACCGAAATGAGCGAAACAGGAGCGCAGACACAACTCGATTTCGCGCCGGGTACTTTCTGCTGGGCTGAACTGGCGACTACCGACGGGCCGGGCGCGAAGAAGTTTTATGGCGAACTGTTTGGTTGGGAGGCGCACGATATGCCCGTCGGACCGGACATGGTTTACACCATGCTGAAACTCGACGGCAAAGATACCGGAGCTCTTTATCAAAAAGGCGAGATGATGAAAGACGTGCCCACCCATTGGGCTTCGTACATCAGTGTGGCCAGCGCCGACGAGATCGCCGCTAAGGCAAAATCACTAGGTGGCACCGTAGTCAAAGAACCTTTCGATGTGATGGATGCGGGCCGCATGGCCCTGATTATCGATCCCACTGGCGCTCCGTTCTGCATCTGGCAACCGGGCAAGCACACTGGCTTTGGCATCAAGGGCCAGCCGAACACTGTGTCCTGGAGTGAACTGCTGACGAACGACACGACGCGGGCGATTGATTTCTACTCGAAACTTTTTGGCTGGGTCGGCAACACCCATGGTGCCCCTATGGAGTACACCGAATGGATGAACGGCGCTGAACACGTGGGTGGGATGATGCAGATTCGTCCGGACATGGGACCCGTTCCGCCGCACTGGGGCATCTATTTTGCGGTTGATGATTGCGACGCGAGTTTTGCAAAGGCAACATCGCTCGGCGCGAGAGCGCTGGTTCCGCCGATGGACATTGAAAACGTCGGCCGGTTCTCGGTATTGATGGATCCGCAGGGCGCGGCATTTTCAATAATCAAGCTGACGCCACAGCACGAAGAGAAGAAATAGTCCGCGAAGCGGGGCAGTAGCCGCCGTTAGGGGGGGCTCAAGTGCGATGTTGGGGAGCCCTCCCTGACGGTCGGGCTACTGCCCCGTATTCTGTCGCTTTGACGTCCCCGCTCTCCCTCACGTACAAATGATCAAATGAGAGCGCGCATAGTCTGGTTGATCCTCTGCTTGATCTGGGGCTCTACCTGGCTGTTCATTAAGATCGGTCTCGCCGATCTACCGCCGATTACTTTTGCGGGTATCAGGTTTCTGCTCGCTTCTGTAATCCTGATGATGATGGTGCTCGTTCGACGAGCGGCCTGGCCGCGCACCCGTCGAGAGTGGACGTTGATCGCGGTCGTCGGCATTCTGCAGTTCAGCCTGAACTACGGTCTGGTGTTTTGGGGCGAGCAATACATCTCGTCAGGTCTGGCGGCCGTACTCCAATCCACCTTTCCGGCGTTTGGGTTGGTCATAGCGCACTTCTACTTGCCGCAGGAGCGTCTGACGATCGGACGAGTGATGGGTGTCCTGTTGGGTGTCTGTGGCGTGGCAGTGATCTTTTCAGATCAGTTAAGCGTCGCCGGTTCGATGGCTCTGCTTGGCAGCGTGGCCCTGGTGCTGAGCGCCCTCTGCGGTTCGTACAGTAATGTGCTGGTGAAAGCCTACGGCGCCAAGATCGACCCGCAGGTGTTCGCCGCCTGCCAGATGATCTTCGGCTTTGTCCCGCTCTTGGCCATCGGATTTTCCACTGAGGGCAATCCCTTACATTTTCATTGGACGATGATGGCTTTAGTCTCGCTACTCTATTTGACCGTGGTCGGTTCCGTGGTGGCGTTCGCGCTTTACTATTGGTTGGTGCGCAATATGGATGTGACCAACACGATGCTGATCGCTCTGGTGACACCGGTGATCGCGGTGATCCTCGGCATGATCGCGCTGGACGAGAAGCTTAACTGGCGTCTGCTGGCCGGCGGAGCCTGCATCATCGCGGGCATCGGAATGATTGTGTTGCTTAAGCGACCCAGGAGTGTGACCCCCGGTGAAGAAGAAGCAGACTTAATACCGCAACCTTGACCATGATCGCTATAATTCAAGTATGCCAATAGCATCAACCAATCCCGCGACGGGTGAGACGGTTCAGACTTTTGAACCGCTCGACCCGGCGCAGCTAGACGAAAAACTTCAACGAGCTAGCGAGACCTGGCGCAGCTATCGCCGCACCAGCTTCGCCGACCGCGCCCAAATGATGATCCGCGCCGCGGAGATTCTGGAAACTGAAAAGAAAAACTTTGCGCGGCTGATGACTCTCGAGATGGGCAAGCCCATCAACGCCGCCGTGCAGGAAGCAGAGAAGTGCGCGCTGGTCTGCCGCTATTACGCCGACAATGCCGAGCGACATCTGGCCAACGAAGTAGTTGAAACCAATGCCACGACCAGCTACGTCAAGTTCCAACCTTTGGGTGTAGTGCTCGCGGTTATGCCCTGGAACTTTCCTTTCTGGCAGGTCTTCCGTTTCGCGGCCCCGAGTTTGATGGCCGGCAACGTTGGACTGCTCAAGCATTCCTCGAACGTGCCGCAATGCGCGCTGGCCATCGAAGATATTTTTCAACGAGCGGGTTTTCCGGAAGGTTCGTTCCAGACGCTGTTGATTGGGTCCGATCAGGTTGAAGTTGTGCTCGAAGACTCACGCGTTGCGGCGGTGACGCTCACCGGCAGCGAGCCCGCGGGCCGCAGCGTGGCGAGCATTGCCGGCAAGCAGATCAAGAAGACCGTGCTCGAGCTCGGCGGCAGCGATCCTTTCATTGTCATGCCTTCGGCTGACCTGGAAACGGCGGTGGCGACCGCCGTGAAGGCGCGCACGATTAACAATGGCCAGTCCTGCATCGCCGCCAAACGTTTCATTGTTCACGCCCAGATTTATGATGAGTTCGAAAAGCGCTTCGTTGAAGTAATGAAGCAGTTGCGTGTCGGCGATCCTATGTTGGAATCGACCGACATCGGACCTTTGGCGACCGAGCAAATTCTGAAAGACCTGGAAGAGCAAGTGCAAATCAGTGTCGCCGCCGGCGCAAAAATTCTCACCGGCGGCCAGAAGTTTAAGGCAGAAGGTAACTTGGCGCTGGGCAATTTCTACGAGCCAACGGTTCTCGTCGACATTCCGAAAGGGTCGCCGGCTTATCACGATGAAATCTTTGGGCCCGTCGCTTCACTGTTTCGGATCGCCAACATCGATGAGGCCATTGAACTCGCCAACGCCACGCCGTTTGGGCTTGGTTCAGCAGCATGGAGCAATGACGACGCTGAACGAGGTCGCTTTATCGAAGAACTCGAAGCCGGAAGCGTTTTCATCAATAACATGGTGGCGTCTGATCCGCGTCTGCCATTCGGCGGCGTGAAGAATTCGGGTCATGGCAGGGAGCTGGGCGAGTTCGGGATTCGCGAGTTTATGAACATCAAGACCGTTTGGATTAAGTAGGTTAATTCTCATCCAGAGGGTTTATCAATCGAACGTTCGGAAAGCGCGAGAAGTCCCGGTCAGTTGTGCAGAGTGTAGCTCCATGCTCGATCGCTAACGCGGCGAGGTGCCCATCCATCACCAAAGGGCCGCGAGCGCGCGCCTTCGCCAACAACGAACTCAGAATGCCAAAGTGCCTTTCCCCCGGATCGAGGACGCGTACGTTAGGCAGCGTTAACCATTCGGAGACCGTTTCCAGAGCTTCAGAAATCGATAACGCCTGGGGAAAAGCTCGAGGATCGGTAGAGATTCGCAGGAAAGCCATGATCGTCACCCATGCGAATCGGACTTGAGTTGGCTGTGAAAGGACTTCTTCGAGCCATGCTTTTGATGAAGGGTGATGCCCGGACGAAGGGTTGTAGGCATAGAGCAGGACGTTGGCATCAATCAAAATCACTTGTTTGATGACCCTTCGAGCTGCTCAATTAAACCCCATACATCGTCGTAGTCCAGCCCCGGTCGCTCTCCCAGGGGGCGCGCTTTGACCTTGAAGCGTTTCGGAGCTTTCGTGGTTTTGTGAGTATTTAGTCCCAGACGGAGAAAGTGGTTAACAGTCTCTTTGAATGAGCGCCCTGACTTTCTCACGTCGGCCTCTAGCTTCGCGGCTATATCATCATCAAGTGTAAGTGTGGTTCGCACATCATGATGTTATCCAGAAAGCATCATGATGTCAATCTTTACTCTCGCGCTCAAGGAGCTTTCCCTTCCGTTCTAATCCCCAGCGATACCCGCCGAGGCTCTTATCTTCGCGAATGACGCGGTGGCAGGGAATCACCAGCGCGACGTGATTGCCGGCACAGGCGCCTGCGACCGCGCGAACAGCCTTTGGCTTGCCGATCGCTTTGGCGATTTCCTGGTAAGATCGGGTTGCGCCCAGAGGAATCCGCTGCAACTCTTCCCAGACCTGCCATTGAAACGCAGTCGCCTGGATGTCGAGCGGCAAGTCGATCCGAGGACGCTTGCCGTTCAGATGTTCAAGTACTTTACTGAGCCAAAGATTCAATGACGGGCTAATTACAGTGTCGCGAGAATCGATCGATGCGTTCGGATATTCCGCGAACAGCGCCGCGCTGAGTTCTGAATCGGAATCGCCGAGCGCGACTGAGCAAACGCCGCGCTCAGTAGCGGCGACGAGCACCCGGCCCAAGGGACAGCCCGCAATCGTATAGATGATGCGCATCCCCTGTCCGCCGCGGCCGTAGGTGGCCGGCGTCATGCCGAGACGCGCCGAAGACTTCTCATAAAGGCCACGGCTGGATCCGTAACCAGCGTCATACATTGCTTCCGTCACCGAGGCCCCGTCCTTAACTCTTGATTTGAACTGGTGCAGGCGGCGCGATTCCGCGTACTGGCGCGGCGTGATGCCCATCACAGTTTTAAATGTGCGTTGCAGATGGTGCGAGCTGACTCCAGTTTCCGTGCTGAGTGTTTTCAGGGTCAGCGGCTCTTCATCGTGTTCGTCGATCGCGTGACAAATGCGGCGCACCAGATCAACTTGCGGATCGGCTCCCTGGGTACGGCGCGGATGGCAACGGCGACAGGCTCGAAAGCCGGCGTGCTCAGCGGCTTCGGGCACCTGAAAAAAGCTGACCTGTTCGCGTCGCGGCCTTCGCGCCGGACACGATGGCCGGCAATAAATCCCAGTCGAGCGGACCGCAAACACAAAGCTGCCGTCACGCGAAGCGTCGCGGGAAAGCACCGCAGTCCAAAGCTCGGGATTGTTCATTATCGTCGTCACGTTAGTTTGTACCTGCAACATCTTACTTTACCTCCGTCAGATTTGATGAGGCGATAATAGATGGAATAGGTGAAGCCATCTATCCGATGTTTGCGGTCAAACTCAAATTGTCTTAGGTTGAGCACTGGCGACTAAATCACAAACCGTGTATAAGCAGGCTCACCAATCATGCAAAATCAGTTGGACATTCTTCGTGACGTCACGACGCGGCTGAGTGAAGCCGGGTTTGATTACATGCTCACCGGATCATTTGCTTTGAATTACTACGCCGAGCCGCGCATGACTCGCGACATTGATGTCGTGGTCGTTCTCGATCCGAAAGATACGGATTTGTTCGTGGCCTTGTTTGAGAATGACTACTATGTGCCGCGGACTGCGGTGGCGCGAGCCATCTCGAACCAATCTCTCTTCAATATCATTCATAGCGAGAGTATCTTTAAGGTCGATTGCATCATCAGAAAGAACACGGAATACCGGCGCCTTGAGTTCGAACGTCGGCAACAGATTGACATCGATAGCACTCGGATTTGGATCGTCAGTAAGGAAGACCTGATCATCTCAAAACTGATTTGGGCGAAGGATTCGCATTCTGAGTTTCAACTTCGTGATGTGAAAAACTTGTTGAAGTCGGGCTATGATGCAGAGTATTTGCAGACATGGACTACAAAGCTGGAATTGGAACCGCTATTGAGAGAATGCCTTGATGAATGACACCCCTCCAGAGATTGAACACAAAGTCCACGAAATGATGATGGCGCGCTCTGGCGCGGAACGTCTAATGATGGGCTCGGCAATGTTTGATGCGGCGCGAAAGATCGTGCTCGCTTCTTTGCCGAAAGACCTATCCGACGAGGAGCTCAGACGCAGGCTCTTCGAACGGATCTATGGGCAACCACTGGATGACTTTTTGGAAGACACATCGCGCTAAAAGGGAATCGCGAAGATCGCCCTCAAATACGGAATCTTGGTAACGCTCGTCATCGCCTCCTGGGTGGCCTTGAAGCATTTCGTGCTGCATCTGGAATCCACGCCTGCTCAAATTGCCGATGGCGTAATTTTTAACCTCACCGCGATTACGGGATTGGTGCTGGGGATTCGGGAGAAGCGAGCGATTAATAGCGGGACGCTGACGTTTGGCGACGGACTGATCACTGGAATCAAGATTGCGGTGACGTACCCGATTTTGACCAGCGCTTACTTCGCGATTCTTCTGACGACAATCGGCGCGAAGCTGATGCGCCAGGAAGGCGAGACCAGCCTGGGTGAAGGCATTCGTCGGAATTTCGGGTTTGCGTTCGTCGGAACGGTCTACTCGGCGATCATCGCGCTGGTTCTTAGAAACGCCGAGACGCGTGACCGTCGTTCGCGCTGCGCGCTCAAAGCGGACGGGACGTCCGCGCTCCCAGCGGCTAATCGATCGTTAACGCTTCCTGCACCAGGCGTGTCTGCTCCTGAGTGTGAACTGCATAACTGCCCGTGGCTGGACTGGCTGATGCTTCGCGTCCCACGTAACGCGGGCGCTCGCATCGCGACAATAGACTCTCGAGTCGCGATTCCATAAACGTCCAGCCGCCCATGTTCTTTGGTTCTTCCTGACACCACACCAGTTCCTTCGCATTCGGATAGCCGGCCAGCACTTTAACCAGGGCGTCGTGCGGGAATGGATAGAACTGTTCGACGCGAACGATGGCGACGCGATTATCATTCGGGGTAGATGAGCTGACGGTCGGGCTACTGCCCCGCGCTTGATTCAGATCGTAAAAGACTTTACCGCTGCACAGCACGACGCGCTCGACTCGGTCAGGATCGCTTAGCTCTGCGTCGTTAATCAGCGGTCGAAAACCACCACTGGTTAAGTCATCCAGCGAAGATCCGGCGGCAGGCAAGCGGAGCAGGCTCTTCGGAGTCATAACAATCAGCGGCCGCTCAAAGCCAGGCCGCACCTGCCGCCGCAGCAAATGAAAATACTGGGTCGGTGAAGTTGGATAACAAACCTGGAGATTATTCTCAGCGCAGAGTTGCAGAAAGCGTTCGAGCCGCGCGCTCGAATGTTCGGGCCCCTGGCCTTCATAGCCGTGCGGCAGCAGCATCGTCAAACGCGACGTCTGTTGCCACTTGTCTTCGCTGGCTGCTACGTACTGGTCGATGATCGACTGGGCGACATTATTGAAATCGCCAAACTGCGCTTCCCACAACACCAGCGCGTCGGCGGCCACGACTGAGTAACCATATTCAAAACCGAGCACCCCGGCTTCGGAAAGCGAACTGTCGAAGACTTCGAAGCGGCCTCGCGGAGAGTCTTCCGAGCGCAATTCTGCCAGCGGTTCCCAGGCCTTGCCGGTCTGTGTGTCGTAGAGAACGGCGTGACGCTGACTGAAAGTGCCACGTCCGGAATCTTGTCCACTCAAGCGGACGCGTGTACCTTCCAATGCGAGGGAGCCGAAGGCGATCGCCTCAGCGAATGCCCAGTCCATCGGCAACGAACCCTCGCCCATCTTCGCTCGGCGCGCCAGTTGGCTCACCATCTTCGGATTGAGATTGAAGCCTTCAGGTACGACTGAGATCTGATGCGTGATGCGCTTAATGACCTCGACCTCGACGCTTGTGTCGATTACTTCTGAACCATCAAGTTCTGTGGCACGCGCATCCTGGGCGTGAGTCACGGGCGGGACGCCCGCGCCACTCTTCTGAGTTGCGGCAATCGCTTTAGCTCGTGCCAGCGCATCTTCGTAGCGACGCACGCGCTCTTCGATCAGTTGATTCACTCCTGCTTCGTCAATCACGCCTTCCTTCACCAGCCGCTCAGCATACAAAGTCCGCACTCCGGTGTGCGCCTTGACTCGACTGTACATCAATGGCTGCGTGTAGCTCGGCTCGTCGGTTTCGTTGTGCCCCAGACGGCGAAATCCGACCACGTCGAGAACGACGTCCTTCTTATACTGCTGCCGGTAATCGAGCGCGATGCGCATCGTGCGATAAGCGGCCTCTGGATCATCGCCGTTGATGTGGAAGATGGGCGACTGAGTCATGCGCGCGACGTCGGTCGAGTAGATCGATGAGCGGCCGGCTTCCGGCGACGTGGTAAACCCAATCTGATTGTTGATGATTATGTGAATGGTGCCGCCCGTGCGATAGCCGCGCAACTGTGCGAGTTGCAGCGTCTCCATCACGATGCCCTGGCCGGCAAACGCGGCGTCGCCATGCAGCAACACGGGCAGCGCATGACGCATCGCTTGTTCGCGGGCGAGGTCGTTTTCCATCAACGCGTCCTGCGTGGCTCGGGTCATGCCTTCTACGACCGGGTCGACGGCTTCAAGGTGACTTGGATTCGGCGAAAGAGTGAGCTTCACTCTCTTGCCGCTCGCGGTTTCGCGTTCCCCCTCAGCGCCCTGGTGATATTTCACGTCGCCTTCATCCGCCGGAAACGATGGATGCACTGAGCCCTCGAAGGCGGTGAAGATGCGTTCGCAAAAAAGGCCGATGACGTTGGCCAGAACATTCAAGCGGCCGCGGTGCGCCATTCCCATCTTGATGTCTTCGACACCGAGGTCGCCGGCGCGCTCGATCAACTGATCGAGCAGAGCAATGATCGTCTCGCAGCCTTCAATCGAAAAGCGTTTCTGGCCCAGGAACTTGGTATTCAGGAAGCGTTCGAACTGCTCTGCAGAGATCAGTTTCCAGAGAATGCGCTTCTTGATGTCGGCGTTAATCGGTTCAGGATGAACGAACTCAACCCGAATCTGCTCACGCAGCCAGAGCTTTTCTTCCTTACTCTGAATGTGCCGGTACTCGGTGCCGACTTTGCCGCAGTAGGCGCGCTGGAGGATGTCGAGTATCTCGCGCAGCGTGGCTGTCTCAGTGCCTCCGAGACCGGCGGTGATGAAAAGGCGATCGAGGTCCCAGATGGTCAGGTTATAGGTTTCAATATCCAGTTCAGGGTGATAAAGCAGCGGCATCGCGTGCAGCGGATCGATGTCAGCGATCAAGTGGCCGCGGACGCGATAAGCATTGATCAGTTCCATGACGCGCGCCTGGCGAGTCGATTGCTCATGCATCTGATCGGCGCCGAGAAAAAGTGGATTCCGATCGACATTCCAACGCAGCGGCGCGTGCGGGATGCCGAGATCCGAAAAAATCTCGTCATAGAATTTGTCTTTGCCCAGGAGCAATTCGTGCACACGGGCGAGAAAAGCGCCGGACTCGGCGCCCTGAATGATTCGATGATCGTAGGTGCTGCTGATCGTTATGGCTTTGCTGATTCCCAGTTGCGGCAGGATTGTGGGCGCCATCGATTGATACTCTGCCGGATATTCGATCGCGCCGGTGGCGACGATCAGCGATTGCCCGGGCATCAAGCGCGGCGTGGAGGCGACGGTACCGAGCGTGCCGGGATTAGTCAGAGAAAGCGTTGTGCCCTGGAAATCCGGGATCTGCAATTTGCCTTCGCGCGCACGGGTCACGACGTCATCGTAAGCTTTCAAGAATTCAGAGAAGTGAAGTTTGTTTGCCTGTTTGATATTGGGAACCAGTAGTGTGCGCGTGCCATCTTTCTTTTCCAGATCGATAGCAATGCCCAGGTTCACCGACTCGCGGCGAACGCGCGACGGCTGGTTGTCGATCACTTCAAAGCCGTCGTTTAGTTGGGAAAACTCGTCAATCGCGCGCAGGATTGCGTAGGCGATCAGGTGCGTATAGGAAGCTTTGCCGCGATCGCTTTCTTCCAGGTGACGGTTAATGATGCGGCGATTTTCGTCGAGCAGCTTAACCGGGATGCGACGCTGTGAAGTCGCGGTCGGAACCGAAAGGCTGGCTTCCATGTTCTCGACGATCTTGAGGGCTGCGCCGCGAATGGGAGTTGCTTCTGCTCGGGTCTCAGATGCGGTTGTAGTCGCCGGCGCTTTGGCGGGCGCCGCTTTTGCCGTCGCAGCGCCACCGCCATCACGGTGACCGTCCGTCTTAGGGGCAGCAGCCGCTTTTGTGGTCGAGCCGGCGCCATCTTGCGGAGGCTCATTTCCGTTAAGTAACTCTTCAAAGTACGTTCGCCACGACTCATCAACCTGCGACGGATCGCCGCGCCAGCGCGCCAGTAATCCCTCGACATAGGTGGCGTTCGCACCAAAGTTTTCCGCGATAATTTCAGATAAATCGGTTTTATTTTGCTCTTGAGCCAAAGATTTCACCTCGCCCACCGGGCGGCGATTACGTTTTCACTACGTGCTGAGTTAGTCCTTTGTGATGTGACAATAGGTTAGCACCTTCCGATTCTGTTTGCATCCGCCTTCAGTGGCACAGACTTCAGTCTGTGATCGAGCTTTGGCTACCTTGGATCACAGACTGAAGTCTGCGCCACTTTTTATCTCGAATTAAAGTCCGCCGAATGATATTGTATGCGGCCATTCAGCTTCGGTAACGGAGGATCGAGTTCATTCATGGGTGATGAAACCCCAGAGCCTAAGTCGGGCCTCAAGACCGTTCTAGTCTTTGCAATGTTGTTCGCCGTGCTGGGCGCGGTCGTTGTCTTTGGTTACTACGCCACCTTTCGGCGGCCTGTCACCACGGTTATTTTGATTCGGCACGCCGAGAAAGTCATCGATCCCAACAACGCCGATCCTGACCTGAGCCCGGCCGGCCAGGCACGCGCGCAGGAGTTGGTTCGCATGTTCGGCGACGCGGGCATCAATGCGATCTATGCGACCCAGTACAAGCGTACGCAGCAAACCGTGAAGCCGCTCGCCGATAAACTGGGGTTGCCGGTCAATCAAGTCAATTCGAAGAACACTGCCGATTTGGTGGCGCGAATTCGCGCGCAGAATTCTGGCGGGACTGTCTTTATTGCCGGACACAACAACAGCGTGCCGGAAATCATAGCCGCGCTGGGGGGCCCGACCTTTCCGACTATTCCGGAAACTGAATTCGATAATCTTTACATCGTGACTATCTACCGAACAGGGAAGGCCAAGGTTGTGAAGATGAAATACGGCGCGTCACAATGAAGCGCATCAGTTGTCCAATGAAAAACGGCGCGGAACCCAAACGCGACGGTTAGCAAGAGTTCAGTACCACCTGCGTGAGCGGGTGGGCTAGGGACTCAATGCGAGGTTGAGTAATGAAACCACCCGCTCACGCAGGTGGTCCTGACCTCACTGTGCGGATTGAACTGGCGAACCCGTTAGCGCTTATTAAAACCAACTGAGGATCACTATGAAGAAACCCGGACGTAAGACTCAAAACAAATCCAAGGGCATCGGTCGACGTTCCTTCGTCAAGCTGCTCCCCGCTGCCGGCGCTGCCGGGTTGGCTGTGTCGGGCTTGCCTTTGAAAGCGCTGGCCCAAATGCCGACGCCAACCCCATCGCCTCGGCCATCACCGCCGCCGCTCCGCATCACTAAAGAAATGATGCACAACGCCGAGAAGGTGATCGGGCTCGATTTCACTGATAAGCAGGAAGAACAGGCCGTGCGTGGCGTAAACACCAACCTCGATAGCTTCGAAGTGCTGCGCAAGCTGGATGTGCCGCTCGATACCGAGCCGGCTATCGTCTTTCATCCGGCGCTTCCGGGATTCCACATCAAGCGGGCCAGCGCGAAGACCAAATTCAAGTTTGGTAAAAATGAACCCGCGCAATTCAAGTCGGTTGATGATCTCGCCTTCGCGACGGTGCCGCAGCTTGCGGAATTGATTCGCACAAGGAAAGTCTCGTCGGTTGAACTTACGAAGATGTATCTGGGTCGTCTGAAACGTTACGGCCCGAAGTTGCTCTGCATTGTCACGCTCACCGAAGACCTGGCAATGAAGCAGGCGCAGGACGCCGACAATGATCTGAAACGCGGCAAGTATCGCGGCCCGTTGCACGGCATTCCCTGGGGCGCGAAAGATTTATTTGCGACGAAGGGAATCAAGACGACCTGGGGCGCTGAGCCTTACCGGGACCAAATGATCGATTATGACTCAACCGTGGTCGAACGCCTGCGAGCAGCCGGCGCCGTTCTGGTCGCGAAGCTTTCGATGGGTGCGCTCGCGCAGGGGCCGAAGTGGTTCGGCGGCGTTACGCGGAATCCGTGGCTGCCTGACGAAGACCGAACCGGCTCGAGCGGCTCATCGGCTGGCCCGGCATCTGCGACATCTGCCGGTCTGGTGGGATTTTCGATTGGCACCGAGACGCTGGGCTCGATCGTTTCACCGGCATCGCGCTGCGGCGTGACTGGCTTGCGGCCGACGTATGGCCGCATCAGTCGCTATGGTGCGATGGGCCTGAGCTGGACGATGGACAAAGTTGGCCCCATCTGTCGCGGTGTGGAAGACTGTGCGGCGGCGCTGGATGCGTTGTATGGCCCGGACGATCACGATATGACGGTTGGTACCGCTGCTTTCAACTGGTCACCTGCGACGCCGCTCGGCAGTCTAAGGATTGCTTACTTGAAAACCGAATTCGAGGGCGCAGGCTTTCAGCCGCAAAACGATCAGCAACGTCAGCTACAAGAGCAGCGCAAAGCGATGTACAAAGCGGCCCTCGATGCGCTGGAAAAAGCCGGCGTGAAGATGACGGCCATCGAATTGCCAAAGTTTCCGACGGGCAACATTCGCTTTCTGCTCACTGCTGAAGCAGCTACCGCGTTTGACGACATCACGCGCGACGGACGAGTCAATCAGCTCTCTGGCCAGGACAACGGTGACTGGCCCAACGCGTTTCGCACTTCGCGTTTCATTCCGGCGGTTGAATACCTGCGGGCGCAACGCGCGCGCGTGCTGTTGATGCGAGAGATGGACAAGCTGATGTCACAATGGGATGTCTTTGTTTCGCCCGCGCCCAACAGCGCCAGCTTGACCATCACGAACCTGACCGGTCACCCGGCCGTCTGCGTTCCCTGTGGCTTTCTTGAAATACCCGATGCCAACAACCGGCCGCAGCACCTGCCACAGGCAATCATGTTCACCGGCGGCCTCTACGATGAAGCGTCACCACTGCGCGTCGCTCTGGCTTTCGAGCAGGCGACGAAATGGCACACGATGCACCCGAAGGTTGATTGGGCTTAGGGATTGAGCAGTGGTGGAAAAGTAATGTAGGTGGGTTAAGCTAACGCCGGGGTAACACAATAGTTCCTGCTTTAATCTGGCCCGACTCAGGGAAGAGCACCTCCGCGAAGTACGTTTCGACGGCCTGCTCAAAAAGTTTCACCCGATCGAGCTTCACCCTGCTCCATGGGTTTAGTGGTTGCCAGAAGGTTACCCTAATACCCCCGTCTTCGATTTTGATCTTATCGTTCGGGCCTACCAGATGCACAGCGGGCTCAGATACGTGTACTAGCGTGTTACGGGTTCTGATGAGTTCGCCAAGAGCTTTTGCAAGCTTGTGGCTGTGAGCAAAGCGAAACCCACCTTCAGTCAGAACGCTTGGTAGCTGCTGTACTCGCCACCACATGGTTGCGTCCTCGTATTCAGCTGCCGTTGTTTCTGAAACATGAACATTTTTCTCAACGGCGGCCCTTTCGGCTCCTTCTGAGAGGATTGTCCTTACAGCTTGCTCTAACGCAGTCGACAGCATAACTGTCGCACAGGCCGAGAGGGTTTTAGCATCCTTAGGATTACTTTCCGCCAATCGAACGATGGCCTTCGCGCGTTTAAGAGTGTCCTTGGCCGACGAAAGAAAAGCGACGACATGGAGTTCTTGGCCCGTGAGATCCATCATTATCCTTCAGAATTGTTGGTAGCTAACCTAACCACGCTCATCGCTGTTACGCCGCCTTTTCACGAAGCGGCTTCAGCCGATCATATTCCTGTCTGTTAGCTTGCCATGCGTCCCAGATATCAACGGCTTCCTGCAACCGGAGCCAGAACTCAGGAGTCGTCTTGAAGACGCGGGCGAGTCGGTGCGCCAAATCCGGATCAACCGAGCGCCGTTCGCGCAGAAGGTCGTTGATTGCGCGAGGAGATACACCGAGTCTGTTAGCTAGCTCCGACGCCGTCAATTCAGCGGCGGGGAGAGTTTCCTCGCGTAATAACTCTCCGGGATGAGTTGGTCTTCTCTTGGTCTTCGTGTGCATCATTCACTCCTAATGGTAGTCCTCTAAATTAACATCGAGAACCTCGCCTTTGGCAAATCTGAAAGTAATTCGCCAATTGCCGCTCACCGATATCACCCACTCACCATGTCTCTCACCCTTGAGCCTATGAAGAGTAAAGCCGTGGGCGTCAATGTCGCCTAACTCCCTGGCAGCTTGAAGAACATCCAGACGGCGGCCAATCCTCGCTGCCAGGTCGGACGATATGCCACGCTTACTTCCTGTCTCAAAAAATTCCTTAAGTCCCTTGTGACGGAACGACACGATCATATCGCCTGAGCGTAACGCGGACCATCGTCTCGCGCAATACTAAAACCTGGTTGCCCCAATAACCCTGCGCGAAAGCCGCGTTAACGCGGCTTGGCTGCGAGGATCGCAAAGCAAACCAACAGTGATTACCTATCCTTCAGCGGATTCCTCATCGGCACGTTCAATTCCACCGGCACGACGCGCTTGAAATGGATCAGGCTCTTCTTGAATCTGCCAAAGATGTAGACGCGGCCGGTAACGGGCCAGGTCTCTTTCGAGTCGCTCCAATCACCAAGCGCGGCCAGGATGGCGCTGGGCAGATAAATGTAAAAACGCAGCGGATCTCGCAAAGTCAGCGGTTGCTTGTTGGGTAGATCAAACTCGCGATGATACTCGTCAATATTCACAGAGGCGCCGTTCACCACCATGTCTTCGAAGACGAGAAAGTCTACGTGGCCGCTCTGTTTGACCGGCGCGACGATGACGGGGACTTCAAAAGTGATTCCCAGCGGCGTAACGCGCGCGAGTTGCGGTTTGCCCAGTGTGATCAGCTCGTCAACATCTGCGCCAGACGATGCGGCGCGGTCAGTTGGATCGGCGCTTTGGTTCTTAGTTTCCGGTTTCTTAACTTCGACAACGGTGCGTTCGACTTTGTAGCCGCGGATCTCTTTGGGATAGGTGTGAGTTGATGTGACCTGCGCCGGCGAGGCGATAGCCACGCAGAAGAAGAGGAGAAGCGCGATCATGCGGCCGGGTGGTCTTGTCTCCATCATCATTACTGTTTCTAGGCTCGGTGTATGCTTCGGGAGGACTAATAGGACCTATACGTCCTATCCGACCTATTCGTCACTTAGCCGTCAGCCCTCAATCGCTTTATGCATCACGCGTCTCAATCAACTCTTCAATATCCAGCATCAGCACGACGTTTCCGTCGAATAACTCAGCCGCGCCACAAACGCCGGTCCAGCGCGCGGCGTGCCGGCCGAGACTGCGCACCAAAGTTTCCTGATGGCCCTTGACGCTGTCGACTACCAGCGCGTAGCGACTCTGGCCGTCAGCGCTCCGGGCGACCCCGTTGTTTTGAGCTTTCCAAACAAGGACCTTCCCGGCTGTGGATGGGACGGCAGCCTGGTCCAGCAAAACACCCAGATGCACGAGCGGCAAAGACTCGCCCTGCCATTCGATGTGGTCGGTCGCCATTTCCGTTTGATTTACGTTCGTCACCTCACCGTCACGAATCCCCGCCGATTCAATAGCGTAAAGCTGATTTCCGGATTGCACGAGCAGACACTGCACCAGCGCCAGCGTCGCCGGCATGATCATCGCAAAAGTGGTTCCGGCTCCGGGCTCAGTTGCTACTCGCACTTCGCCGCCCGCCTGCGCCATCGCACGATCGACTACATCGAGTCCGATGCCGCGGCCCGAGAGCTCCGAAACATCACTCGCGGTCGAAAAGCCCGGGCGGAAGATCAGGCGCAAGCATTGGTCGGGCGACAAGTCTGAAACCTGTGCGATTCCATGCGCCGCGGCCGCGGCCACAATCCGGTCCCAATCGATACCGCGGCCGTCGTCGGTGACCGTGATGTGAATCCGGCTTCCTTCATTGAAAGCTGCCAGTTTCACTCGGCCCACCTCACTCTTACCGGCAGCCGCGCGTTCGGCTGGACTTTCGATGCCGTGAGTGACGGCGTTACGCACCAGATGCAAAAGCGGATCGGCGATCGTGTCGGCCAGCGCCTTGTCGATGCCCACGTCGCCGCCGACAATTTCGAAGTCAACTTGTTTTCCCAGGCGCCGGGCTGCGATTCGTCCGCCACGCGCCGCTGCCCGGCCGAGGACTTCCCCTGCCGGCACCAGGCGCAGCTTCAGCAAGCGTTCTTCCAGTTCGACAAATCTCCGCCGCAAGTGCCTGGTCGCAATTTCAAATGGAAGTCTGTCACCCGACGCGCTCACCGAGACCAGAGCGTTGGTGGTATAGCGGAACAGTTCGCTGGCCCCTGAGATCAATTCATCAAGCTGTCTTAAGTCGACGCGAACCGTCTCACCGATGTCCGGTGTTGGCGCGAGCGCGGGAAAAGCTTCGACAGGAATTTTCAGGCCGGCTGCGGCTGGCTCGATCTTGATCTCGTCGACTTCGATGCGGCCGAGGGCCTCCGCTTGTCGCCGGATGTCGGTGGGCACCAGTTCAGCGGCATACAGCAACCTGAAGTTGATCTCGTCCGCGGTTGAGGGCGAGCCGGGCCCGGTGGAAATTATTTCACCGGTTTGTCCGAGCAGCCTGGTAAGTTCGCGAAAGTTTAGATCGAAAGTTTCGATTGCGAACCCGGCCGACACGACGAAGAGCTTGGCTCCTTCGCGAACTGCTTCACGCGTATGCTGAAGATCGTATTCACTCAGCGAGCGCGCAATCTCCGGCGGCAAGGCGGCCCGCAGGCTGCCGGCAATAGCGCCTTGCTTCTTGCTTTGCGCGGCCATCGCCGCCAACCGTTTGATGACCGCGGCGGCTCCGGGGCTGGTTTCTTCGGTTGGGGATGATTCCAACGCGCGCGCAATGGCGTCGGCGCCATCTTCAAATGCATCGAGCACCGCGTCAGTGATTTCCACCCGACCGAGCCGCACGCCATCGAGCACGCCTTCAAAGTCGTGGGCGATCAGACTCACGGATTTCAGCCCAAGCGAACCGGCCGAGCCTTTCAGCGTGTGCACTCGCCGAAAAATCCGCGCGGCCAGTTCGCGGCGCTGACGACCCTGCGAACGCGCGCTCCGAAGTTGATCAAGGTCGCTATAGAGCTTCTCGACTATCTCGCGGGCGTCACCAATGAACTGGCTTTGCTCTTCGTCCATGTCGAAAGCAGTTTAGCGCAGATTTGTTGTTTTCGTCGTGAGGTGCTGGCCGAGGTGCTTGATTGCGGCAAGCGCATTTTGCGCATTGAGGTCAGTACCACCTGCGTGAGCAGGTGGGTCAGCCATTCGACCAGCAGGTTGGCCGATCGACCCGCCCGCTAACGCAGGCGGTACTGACCTCATCTTCCGGGTGGCTACTCACTCTGATTGTGCTGTTTCAGGCGAGTCAGCATTTTCGATCTCTTCTTCAGTAGCGGTTTCAGGTTCCGGCTTCTCTTGATCAAGATCGCGCTTGATGGCATCGAGGATACCGTTAATGAACTGTGTAGCTTCGTAGGTCGAGAAGCGGCGGGCGATTTCCAGCGCTTCGTTGATGGTAACGGTGCGCGGGGTAGGTTCCTTCAAAAACTCATAAACTGCCAGTCGCAGGACGTTGCGATCTACCAGCGCCATCCGGGTGATGCGCCAGTGTTCGGCGCGCGAGCGAATCCGATCGTCAACCTCTTCCAGATTGGCCAACGTGCCGAGGGCGAGCCGCGTAGCGAACTCCTGGGCCCCGGGCTCAATCTCGCCATCAGCCAACTCAGACCAAAAGGTGCGCGCGAGTTCATCCCCGCGCGTTCCGGCAAGATCAGCCGCAAAGAGCATTTGCAAGGCGCATTCGCGCGCCTTACGACGCGAACCCATAATCTCTAATGGAGCGCAGGCATCCTTGCCTGCGGTTCGCCGGCACCCTGCCGGCTCTTACCCGAACGCTGCCGTTCGGGGTTTCTCTCCGAAAGCTTCCTTGTAAAGATTAACTAACTCAACCGCTGCGGTCGCGGCCTCGAACCCCTTATTGCCGAGCTTTACGCCGGCGCGATCGATTGCCTGATCGACATTCTCCGCTGTGATGACGCCAAACAGCAAGGGCACGCCGGTTTTCATTCCCGCCTCGCCGATTCCGCGAGCTACCTCAGTCGCAATGTACTCAAAGTGTGGCGTCTGTCCGCGAATAATCACACCCAGGCAAATCACGGCATCGAACTTTCGCGACTTAGCCGCCTTCAGCGCGCACAGGGGAATCTCAAACGAACCCGGCACGCGAAAGACTTCGACCGCGTTCTCGTCCCCGGACAGTTCAGACAACGCGTCGAGTGCACCCGCAACCAGCCGTGACACGAGCGAATCGTTCCAACGGCTGGCAACGATCGCGAACCGAAAGCCTTTGGCGTTTAGCGTTCCCTGATGTGTTTGTGGCGGCAAAGCGACTAAGGTCACGTTTAGAACTTACTGCTAAGAGCAAATTGAGTATAGAGATGCCCGAGCAAGTTGCCAACTTGCGCAACAACGCTTCAGCGAAGAGGCGCGTTGCGGTGTATGATATGGACGATTTCGATGTGACGATATCCAATAAGGAGAGATTGAGTGAAAACCGAATATCGCTTGCTTGCGAATAACTGGAAAAGATCTTCACTAGCCTTGCTATCTGCCTCGATTATCATCGTGTTGTCGGCTGGACTGACCATTGCCCAGCCGCGCAAGACGACGATGGTGTTTGCCGTTTCGGCAGAGACGGGTGAAGGATCGATGGACGCGGTGGTCATCGTCGACGGCAAGCTACTGCGGGTGCCGTTTACCGACGAACAGAAAGACCGGCAGAAGAGGATTGCGGCAGAATACTTCGCGACCGGCCGGACTTATCGCATGATCTTCGGCGGGGGCGAAGCCGGAACAGTCACCGTGAAAAAGTGGAACGAAGGATGCAATAGCGTGCATGCGGAGGTCGGCTTATCTACCTCGGTGCGTCTGGGTGGCCAGGTGCGAGCGTTGGCTACGAACTCATCTCTGGGAAGAAGCGCCAGCGCCCGGCGCCCACCAACAGACACAGAGCGCGCGGCATTGATGACGCTGGTGAAGAATATTTATCGGCAACACGCTACGCCGCCAGCCCTGATCGCCGCGCTCAAAGTCACCAATCTAACGGCCACCGATCTGGATGGCGACGGCACGTACGAGTTCATCGGCAGCTTCACCTCAGCAGCAAAAAACAAGTTCGAGCGGGATCTGTTCCTGATAGCCAAGCCGCGAGGCGCCGGTATGGTCGCCGATTTTGCGAAGTTCCAGGCTTATCAGCCGCCGCCTGAAACTTTCCTTTCGAGTATAGACTTTATCGACCAACTCGATTTGGATGGTAACGGCACCGGCGAGGTCTTCGCCATTGCGGGGGCGTTTGACGGTTACTCTTATCTGATATTCAAGAAGGTCGCCGGCCGTTGGCGGCAGGTATATCAGACCATCGGCGATTTGTGCTGAATTACTCGATTCGCAGCAACCAAGAGTGGCCCATGACTACTAGAGCTAGGGACGATGAACTGATCGAATGGCAATTCGCTAAAGACTATGGCGAGTTTGCCCTGCAAATGAACTTCCTAGCGGCGGTAGCATTACTCGAGAAAGCTCGTTCCACTGATGATCCTATCAAACGAAAGAGTATTTGCTTGACGGGCCTTCAGTTGCTTTATAGCAGCTATGAAGACTTCGCAATCCTCTTGCACGCGTTCAGAAATCGAATTGGTGGCAGGCACCTACATCTAACGATAGGTGTTGAGGATCATGCCGGAGTCGGAAGCACCGCAATGCCTCGGATTTTCAAGCAGTATGAATCCGCGCGTCAAATGCTGGATAACTTTGGTTTTACATCCGTCACTTACGAAAGACTGGGGCAGTACTTGAACATAAGCCGGGAAGAGCTAGAGAACCGTTACCAGGACATTGCGAATTCGATCAAGGGTTTGGGGAAATACTCGGGCGAGATCAACAATTACAAGAACAAGTTGAAGCATGGAAAGCCCGTCCTGCAGGGTGAGGTTAACAGGGATAATCCAGATCATGTTTTGTTTCTCCGGTGGGCGGAGGAGGACGACAAACCGATCTTAGAGATGCATTGGGTGAAGGCTTCTCTGCAGCAGCTTGAAGGTACGACTATTCAGATCGCGAAGATATACATCCGTTCCCTCGAGTTCCTTTGGTTATTCATGCTTCACTATTACCCGGAACATGCTGATGAATTTCTCCATGAGGTGATGGCGAAGTGTAGCCAGGACTGTATCGAACAAGTGCGTTCTTTGGGACTCAAATCGCAGGGGCTAACCTGAAAACCGCGCGTCGTCTCATGCTGAAAGAGCGATGACAGGAGCCCTCCCTCACGGTCGGGCTACTGCCCCGTTTGCGTGCCACCCCGCACCCTCCGATCAAGCTTGGGCTGTTGCAGGGCTCTCACCGGACTGATGCCTTGCTTTCTTCCTCAATATCAACGCCGAGATCAGCGTCACGATCAATCCGACTGGTAAAGGCTCAATGAAGGAGATGGCCGCGTTGATGAATGGATTGTCGTACATCTCTTTGAACTTTTTCATCTGCTCAACCTGGGCCTGAATTGCTGCCGGGCTGGCGCCTGAGGCTTTCGCTTTTTCCACCATGTAGGCCCCGTACTTGGCCCCAAAGTCGGGCATGAATTTGAAGTAGATGACCTCCCACGCCACGACGTAGCAGATGCAAGAAATGAGCGTGATCAGAATACCGACGGCGAAGGCCCGGCCAAAAGTGATGGTCCCGCCGCCCACGTTTTCGCGATAAGAACGAATGCCGAAGAACACGAGCAGGAACGAAAGAATCATTGACGTGTAACCGACAATCGCGCCCTTGTCAAAGCCGATGCGATCGACGAACGGTAGCGTCGCAAACATCATTAGCGCCATGATCGCGCCGGAAATCAGCCCGAAAGTCAGAACTGCCTTTTTCATTTTATGTGTCTCCTCAAAGTAGTTTTCTTAAGTCTCGGGCGTGAAGTTAGCTGCATCGGTCCGGATTGTCGTCATACTTTCGGGTGGATCTTAGGGTTTCATAGCGGAATCATTCTTTCGGGTGACCATTTGAGGCAAAAGAGCGCAGAGATCGTGACCGCTCGAGCGGCAACATGAGGTCAGTACCGGGAGCGATAGCGACCGGGTCTCAACTCTGACACGAGCGAGATCATTTGAACAGAAACCCGGTCGCTATCGCTCCCGGTACTGACCTCATGGCGACGGTCGCGCTACATGTCCAGGCGGACAGGATGTCCGCGCTCCATCCGCAGGCGCTTATGGAATCAATCCGAATTCTTTTCCGAGTTGCACGGCCTGCGTCCTGCGCCTGGCGCTCAGCTTGTCGAACAAACGGCTGGAGTGGGTCTTGACGGTGTTCTCGCTGACAAAGAGTTTTTCGGCAATTTCGCGATTGCTTAGGCCGCCGGCGATCAGTTCGAGGATTTCGAGCTCGCGGCGAGTGATGCCGAGCTCGCGCAGTCTCGTCTCGTTCAAAGTGAACGTCGCCGGGGTCGGAAGCATAACTTCTTTCACCACGATTGTTTCTGTATTTTTAGTGAGTTTGAGTCCCAGCCAGATGCCCAGCACCGCAAAGAGCAACGCGATTAGCCCGCCGTAGATTTCGATCGAATGCGAGATGACGAGGAAACGATACTCGACGAGTCTTAAGAGGACGATCAGCACTCCGCCGCAGAGACCGTAAATAAGGATGTGCTTCTTCATCCCGAAAGATCCCCAGGTGCGCCTAAATGAGGCCGATCACTACCACTCTGCTTTGGCGATGTATTTGAGGACGTGCTTGATGGAAGTGACACTGTACGAGCCGTCTGCTTTTCGGACCGGGATGTGGCGGTAGCGTCCGATCGACATCTTGTTCACGGCCGTAGCCACGGAATCCTTCTCGCTCAGGATTTCGGGATCCGCGCTCATCAATTCGCTAACGGCGGTCTGGTTGGGTCTGGCGTCCGGGCCGGTCAATTTGTTGAGCAGATCGCGTTCGGTGAAGATGCCGACCAGCCTTCCGTCGTCCAGCACCAGCGCGCAACCGAGGCCGGCGTCTCTCATTCTACTGATCACCTCAAGGGCCGCAGTGTCGGGCGAAACGCTGAGAAACTCCTGATCGAGCTGACTGATATCGTCTTCCATCACCGATTTGGAAAGACCTTCGCGGCCGGCCTGGGGCACGTCGAAGTTGCGGAGCGAGGTCACGCACTCTTCACAGCGGTCCGCGCCTTCGATGTTGTCATGACCACAGGATGGACAAATCATTTTTGATTTCCGATTGTCGATTTCCGACTAGATTGCCAGCGCCGGTTTTCAATCGGCAATCGGCAATCAAAAATCGGAAATGCCCCTTTATTCCACCGTCCACATATCGCCGCTGTAAATCAGTTTTTCCAGCGTGCCGGGTCCCGACTTGGCGATGGACGCCTCGATTTGGTCGCCCAGCATTTGATCGTAACTGGGCCGACTGACCGCACGAAAGACGCCGACAGGCTGCGGAAAATCCGGCTGCTCCATGCGGGCCAGCATGAATGCGACGGAAGGATCTTCGAGATTGATGTCGTGCACCAGGAGGTCGGCTTCGGTGATTCCATTCTCGCCAATGGTGACGACTTCGGGATGCGCGCCATTCATGCGAATCCCCTTGTCCCGATCTTTGCCGAAGATCATCGGCTTGCCATGCTCCAGATAGAGAACTTTGTCCTGTCGCACGCTGCGCTCGGCAAAGTAATCAAAAGCGTGGTCATTAAAGATATTGCAGTTTTGATAGACCTCGAGGAACGACACGCCGGTGTGTCGGGCCGCAGCTTCAACCATTGCGCCCAGGTGCTTGACGTCGATATCGATGGACCGCGCCACGAAAGTTGCTTCGCTGGCGATCGCCAGCGACAAAGGATTAATTGGATAGTCGATCACACCCATCGGCGTCGACTTGGTTCGCTGACCAAACACGCTGGTCGGGCTGTACTGGCCTTTGGTCAAGCCGTAGATCCGGTTATTGAAGAGAATGTAGTTGATGTCCAGGTTGCGCCGCAGCACGTGCATGAAATGATTGCCGCCAATCGACAGCGCGTCGCCGTCGCCGGTAATCACCCACACGCTCAAATCCGGATTTGCGGATTTGATTCCAGTAGCAATCGCCGGCGCCCGGCCGTGAATGCTGTGGAAGCCGTAGGTGTTCATGTAATAAGGAAAGCGGGACGAGCAGCCGATCCCGGAGACAAAAACCATCTTCTCGCGCGGGATGCCGAGTTCGGGCATCACCTTCTGCACGTTGTTTAAGATGGCGTAGTCGCCACAGCCTGGACACCAGCGCACTTCCTGATTCGAGACGAAATCCTTCTTCGTCAATTGTCCCGGCGGAGGAGCCGCGCCAAAGAGTGCCGCGCCGCCTTCGCTCTCTGCGGACACGGCGGTTTCTGTGACACCATGATGTCCGTTGCCGCCTGAACCGTTACCTTGTGTGCTCATAATTATTCCTCGGTATCATTTCTGCCGCCTCGTTGGACAGCCTCATGCAACTCCAAAAACTTTTCCTGAACATAAGGGTCGAGTGTGTTAGCGAACTCGCTTGAAAGACCGCGAATCTTTATAAGCTCCTGCACGTCGGCGAGATCTTTCAGGCGATCGGGAGCGGTCATGCCCGAAGCGAGTTTCAACTCGACTAGTTTCTCCAACGTGACAACCTGCACGCCATTCATCTTGACAGAAGCTGTTGAGGGATGCGGGAAGTTGACCGGCTTGGGTTTTCCATCGCCTGGATACTCACCCGCAGTTATTATTTCGATTGAAACGCCGTTTCGGGTCGAGCGCAATTTCTTCTTCGCTCCCTCAAATGCTGGCCGGTAACCAAGACCTACAAGCTCGCGATGGAATGCCTCCAGCCCTTCCCTAGTCAAAACCAGGTCAACGTCCGCCGTAAATCTGGGGTAGCCATGTGCTGTCAACGCGACGGCGTCGATCACCATGTACTCGATGCCGTGCGTATCCAGGTCCGAACCGAGTTCCGCGACCGTTTTATTTAGTTCTCCCTCGCCCATGAAGTAACGAAGCCCTTCCTCAAAGACGTCGATGAAAGACTGAGACTCGGCGTTCGAAGCGGCTGTTGTCATCTTAAGACTTCCCTGTCTGCTCTAGCTGGGCAACGAGCCCGGACTTACAAATACTCCTCAACCTTCCCAACGATCTCGCGAATCTGGAATGGCCGGCCCTTCACTTTCGAGAAGGCAACTGCATCGATCAAATACTTCGCCCGGATCATCGTGCAGAGTTGGCCGAGATTCATCTCGGGAATAATCACGGTATCAAATCCAGCCAGAACATCACCCAGATTTCCGGGGAAAGGATTCAGGTGGCGCAAGTGGGCGCTGGAAACGGATTTGCCCTCGCCTTGCATCTTCTCAACCGCGGAAGTAATCGAGCCGTACGTCGATCCCCAACCGAGGACCAGCACCTTGCCCGTCTTTTCCCCAAAAATTTCCACCGGCGGAATATCAGCGACCGCGCGGTCGACTTTCTGCTGGCGCAGCAACACCATCAAATGGTGGTTCTCGGGATCATAGTTAACGTTGCCGGTGATGTTCTGCTTCTCGATGCCGCCGATGCGATGCTCGAGCCCCGGCGTCCCCGGCAGCGCCCAGGGTCGGGCGAGCGTTGCTTCGTCGCGCGCATAAGGCATGAAGTTGTTCGGATCCGTGACGAACTGGACGTCGATCTTTGGAAGCCGATCAATCTCAGGCAATCGCCATGGTTCGGCGCCGTTGGCGAGATAGCCGTCCGAAAGATAAAAGACCGGCACCATGTATTTGAAAGCCAACCGCACGGCCTCGATCGCCATGTCGAAACAATCTGAGGGTGTGGACGGAGCAATGACAATTGCCGGGCATTCGCCGTTGCGTCCCCAGACCGCCTGAAATAGATCGGCTTGCTCAGTCTTTGTGGGTAAACCGGTGGAAGGCCCGCCGCGCTGCACGTTGATGATGACCAGAGGCAATTCAGTCATCACCGCCAGACCGATCGCTTCCTGTTTTAGTGCTACGCCCGGACCGGACGTTCCCGTTAGTCCGATGTGGCCGGCAAAGCTGGCGCCGATCGCGGCGCAAACGGCAGCGATCTCGTCTTCAGCCTGGAAAGTCTTCACACCATAATTTTTGAAACGCGACAAGTCGTGCAGGATGTCGGACGCCGGCGTGATGGGATACGAACCGTAGAACAGCGGCCGTCCCGCCAACTGCGATGCGGTTACGAATCCGATGGCCGTGGCTTCGTTGCCGGTGATCTTCCGATAGCGGCCGGGCGCGATCACGGCCTTCTTCACGGTGTAGTGGGTCGTGAAAACTTCGGTCGTTTCGGCAAAGTTGTAACCGGTTTTCAGCGCAACTTCGTTGGCCTTCACCAGCTCGGGGTTCTTTTTGAACTTGTCGTTAATCCAGTTCAGAGTTGAATCGAGCGGGCGATCGTAGAGCCAGTACAGCACGCCGAGGGCAAAGAAGTTCTTACTGCGATCGATCTCTTTTCGGGAAAGCTGCACGGTGCCCTTCAGGGCATTCCGGTTCAGCGTCGAAATCGGCAGTTGATGCACGCGATAGCCGGCCAGCGAACCGTCTTCGAGCGGGTTCGACTTGTAAGCGGCGTGCTCCAGATTGTCTTTGGTGAACTCGTCAGTGTTGATGATCAGCGTGCCGCCGTCTTCCAGATCGGGAAGGTTTACTTTCAGCGCCGCGGGATTCATCGCCACCAAGACGTTGGGCTGATCGCCCGGCGTACGAATGTCGTGATTGGAAAAGTTCAGTTGAAAGCCGCTGACTCCCGGCAGGCTGCCGGCTGGGGCGCGAATCTCAGCCGGGAAGTCCGGCAGCGTCGAGATATCGTTGCCCATAATTGCCGATGTGTTCGTAAACTGAGTGCCGGTCAACTGCATGCCGTCGCCTGAGTCACCGGCGAAGCGAATGGTCACGGTGTCCAGTTCTTCCAGATGTTTGTCGATGGTTTTGACCGGGGGTTCTATAACTGCGCTCATGGTTTTGAATTAGTTCCTTATTGTCTGTGATTGCCAATTGCCCATTGCCGGCTGCCGATCGCCTTTAAGTTCGTTTCGAAATCAGGAGCCGTCAATCGGGAATTGCCATTTTCAAATCTCAAATCTGAGATCTCAAATCTCAAAATCTCAGATCTGAGATTCAACCGCCATCCACAGTATCCATCACCTGCGCGGGCAACGGCGGCAGGTTCATTGTCTCCTTCGGATAACACTCTGCCAGATAGGTGATGATGTCAAAAACGGAAATCGACCCGACCAGCTCGCCTTGCTTCACCAGGGGAACGTTGCGAAAACCCCTTTCATTCATCAGGCGAACGGCGGCGCCGATCGTCGCGTCTGACGAGAGCGTCTCAACCACTGGCTGCATCCAGTCGCTGATAGGTGATTCTAAATCAACCTTCTCGCCCAGGACCTTTGTCAGCAAATCTCGCTCAGTAAAAATACCTGCCACGCGGCCATCGTCGGAAATAATCACGCAGCCGCCTTCGTCATTTTTCATAGCTTCGATGGCTTGCGACAGCGGCGTGAAGGGCGAGACCACGACGTAGTCGTCAGTTGGCAAAACACTGACGCGCTGGTCACAGGCATTTGGTAGTCGATCCATGGATGATCTAGTTACAGCGAACGATTCCTATCTTAACTCAATTGAGCCGCGGGCGAGAATGGAAGCTGATCTTAGCACATCGTCGCGCGTTCCGATGTAACGGCCCGCTATCTTTTATCTTTGGAGAATTCCGAGCACCGGTTGCATTAGTATTCGGTGTAACCACAACCAATCGAGGGCGCCTTAACTTGAGAGTGCGCGTAGCGCGTTCTTTCTAAGGCGCCGTGTTAACGAGCCGTCCGACGATTTCGGACAGAGCGTCCAGCGTTTGATCGATTTCGGCTGCGGTATTGTAGCGCCCGAGCGAAAACCGAATCGCGCCGCGCGCCAGGTCATACGGGACGTTCATTGCGCGCAGAACGCCGGATGTCTCCCTCGACTCTGCGTTGCAGGCTGATCCAGTTGACACGCAAATACCCGCCTCATCCAACACTCGCAAAATCTCCGGTCCGTCCAGGCCTTCGAAAGAAATGTTAGAGGTGTTAGGCAGGCGCTTTGTGCGGTCTCCTACGCCGTTCAAGCGGGCTAAAGGGAATAGCCGGAGTACTTCATCTTCCAAACGATCTCTCAGCGCACGGATCTGTTGATGCCCGCTGAACTGTCGGGCGAGCTGACAGGCACGGCCCAGCGCAACTATGTTCGGTACCGCTTCCGTTCCTGAGCGGCGGCCGCGTTCCTGTCCACCGCCGATGATGAATGGCGGAAGTTCGACGCCGTTGCGGATGTAGAGCGCGCCGATACCCTTGGGCGCGTGGAACTTGTGGCCCGACACGGAAAACAAATCGACGGGCCACGCGCGCAAATTGATTGGAATCTTGCCCACGGCCTGCACGCCATCGACGTGAAAGACCGCATCCGAATTCTCTCGAACGATGCGGCCAATCTCTTCAATCGGAAACAAGACGCCGGTTTCGTTATTGGCCAGCATCACTGAAATCAGGCCCGTATCGCGGCGCAAGGACTTGCGCAGATCGTCGAGATCAAGCTCGCCGTTTCGATCTACTTCCAGCCAGGTTACTTCACAACCAATCTGAGCCAGATGCTCGCACAAGTTTCGCACCGCTTCGTGTTCGACGCGGGTCGTGATGAGGTGACGGCGGGTTGGGTTCTGTTCGAGGAAACCGCCGATAGCCCAGTTGTCGGACTCAGAGCCGCACGAGGTGAAGACGATTTCGCCCGCGTCGCCGGCGCCTAATAATTCAGCAACTTGTTCGCGCGCCTTTTCAACGGCGCTCCGCGACCGGCGGCCCAACGCGTGGGCCGAAGATGGATTGCCGTAAGAATCCTTCAAAAAAGGTTCCATCGCCGCGAAGACTTCCGGCGCGACTTGCGTGGTGGCGTTATTGTCGAGGTAGATCATATTTGATCGTCAAGAGGGCACTAGCCCGACCGTCAGGGAGGGCTCATCTCTACTCGCCGGTAACATGTGAGCCCTCCCTCACGGTCGGGCTAGCGCCCCATTTAGAGACACTCGCTAGAACGATCGATACAAAATGTAGTCACCGCTCCTCTTGATTAGCTGGCAGTTAATGCAAGTCTGTTCGGATCCAATGACCAGCGTGCCCACGGGCGCGCGCGTCCCCTCATCCAGGTGGACGAACTCTGAGATTTTCCGGCCTTCAACCGCTGAGTACCAGTTGGCGTGCTCATACGCCGGCTCTGTGCCGTCGCTCAAATAAATTGGCCGATCGGGCAGGGCCACGGCCGCGTCATAGACATCTTTGTAGGCGGCGTCAAAAACCCAACCTCGCTCCAGTCCGGCGCGGCGATACACGGTTTGAAAATACATCGCCTGGAGACCGATGACAGCCAATAGCACCGCGAGGATCGTTTGGCGCGCGGACCAGGGCAGGACCGGTGAAGCGGTTGAGTCTGCGTTCTCAGGCAAGCCATCGTTGACCGGCCGCTCAAGCAGGAACGTCAGTCCGGGAACAATCAAGACCAGAAGAAAAACCGGATACCCCACCATGCGCAGCGAATGAAACTGATCCGGAGTCAGGGCGCCAGGGACGATTGAGACGGCCGCGCCAAAAATCACAAAGCGCCACCAAGGTTCGCGCCAATGACGCACGATCACAACCACGAGTCCGATCAGCGCCAGAATGAATGCGCCGATTAGGAAACTTCCCAGCGAACCTTGCACGTGATGGCGAGGGTTGCCGTCGCCGTCGATCAATAGATTGACAAGACTGAGGTCTGACAGATATCGCCGGATGAACGTCGGCGCAATCTCCTTCCACGGTGAATCAGGCTTGATATACGAGATTAGATAGAATCGTTGGGTTAATGCCTCAGGATGTTTCGACCTGAATATCAGTAGTGGAATCAGCGTCACCGCGAATACGACCCAGGTCTTGATCACGCTCAACAGGCGCTCCTGCGAAGTAACAAAGAAAACCAGACCAAGGGCCATCATTGGCCCCAGGAATCTGCCGATCGTGTAGGTGTAGGTCAGAAGCATCAGCGTCATCGCCAACATTGCGACGGTGGGCCAGCTCCAACTTTCCTTTTTCTGGGCGCGGAACAATGCGAGCAGAAAGAGCACCAGGGCCATCGGATAAAAGTATGTCTCCATCACCAGCCGGCTTACTTCGAACAGCCACGGAGTGATGATGGCGATAACTCCGACGATAATGCCGATCCTGCGCTGGCCTGAGATTCGGCGGGCCAGTAAGCCGAGCAGCACGCACGCGGCAAAGACCCAGGACGCGGCGAACACGCGGGCCAGAAGGATGCTTGGCTTGAACACGGTGAAGGGAATTGCCAGCAGATAGATCTGGGTCGGGTTCGCGTATTGGATCCAACCGCTGGTGTAGACGGGGAAAAAAAGCGGCAGCCGATTGCCAAACTCGCCGGCGCCGGTGTGGGCGATCGTGTAAGCGTTGTAGGCAATGGCGCACTCGTCGATATAAAAGCCCGGCGGGTTAGTCGAGACGCCATCGAGGTAAAGGGCGAAAAGGAAAACAATGCCCAGGAGCGTAAACGCCAGCCGATATCTACGCATGACCTTAATCATACTGGCCGCAAGAGAAGGGCTGCCGCTACTTTGAGTTTCATCCAGAAGATTCATTCGGTGTAGCGCGCGAGAATATATTTGACCCAGCCCAGAGTCAACGACCTTGGCGCCGGGAGCGAGGACAGTCCGTCCGCCCAGTGTGCACAACTACGCTCCGCTTTTCGTGAAGCCACGCCCGCCTGCGCTCCCAGCGGCGAGTCGAGCTGAACTTCAAACGCGAGCTGCCCTCATCATTGCCTCGTTCGACAAAGGTTGCATCGTTTCGGCATAATCCGATCATGTCTCAGTTGAATGAAGGTGTGGTGCTCGACGCACTGCGCCAGATAAAAGATCCCGATCTTCACAAGGATATCGTCACGCTCGGCTTTATCAAAGACCTGAAGATCGATGGCGACGCGGTTTCCTTCAGGATCGTTCTCACGACGCCTGCGTGTCCGGTGCGCGAAGAAATGGAAACCTCCGCTCGCGAACTTGTCAGCGCCATACCCGGCGTTAGCACCGTTAACGTGACCATGGACGCGGAAGTGCCAAAGGGCCGCGGCCTGGGCGACAAAGTATCGGTGCCTGGCGTCAAAAACATCGTGGCGGTTTCATCAGGCAAGGGCGGCGTCGGCAAGTCAACAGTCGCGGTGAATCTCGCAGTGTCGCTGGCCCTCGATGGCGCCAAGGTTGGTTTGATGGACGCCGATGTGTACGGGCCGAATGTGCCGATCATGCTCGGCGCCGGCGACGCTCGTCCCGAAATCGATGTCAATAAGTTGATTCCGGTGGAAGCTTACGGCGTCAAACTGATTTCAATGGCGGTGCTGCAACCGGGCGACAAACCTTTGATCGTGCGTGGCCCAATCCTGCACGGCCTGGTCAAACAATTTCTGACGGACGTGAAGTGGGGCGAACTGGATTATCTGATCGTGGACATGCCGCCGGGGACGGGCGACGTGCAACTCAGTCTGGCGCAACTCGTGCCGGTGCAAGGCGCCGTGCTGGTAACGACACCCCAGGAAGTCGCGCTGATCGATGTTCGCCGCGCCCTGCGCATGTTCGAGACAGTTGCCGTGCCGGTGCTCGGAGTGGTCGAGAATATGAGCTACTTCATCGCGCCCGATACGGGGAATCGCTACAACATTTTTGGTGAAGGCGGCGGGGAAAGACTGGCGCAGGAATACGGCGTGGCTTTTCTTGGATCGATCCCGATGGGGATTGAGGTACGCGAAGGAGGTGACAGAGGAGTGCCGGTCGTGGTGGGCCATCCCGAGTCGCCGCAGGCTCAGGCTTTCCGCAGAGTCGCCGAAGAAGTGGCCCGCCAGGTCTCAATTGAGGCCATGAAACCAGAGCTTGTCGTTTTAAGGAAATCTCAGTAAGATGACTTCGGGAACATAAGCCGGTAATCCGCAATCAACAATTGAAACAGGAGTTTAACTAAATATGTCAGCGAATCCAGCAACTACAACGCCTACAGAAACCGTAGCGCCATCCGCGCCGGCAGCGCCGAACGTGAACCTCAGCGTCACGGAGCCGGCCGCAGGCGAAATCAAAAAGTTTATGTCGAGCGAAGACGGCCTGCCGGAAACCGCCGGCCTGCGTGTACGCGTCGTCCCCGGTGGCTGTTCCGGATTTCAGTACAGCCTGAACATCGAAGAGGAATCACGGCAGGGCGATTTCGTGCTCGACGACAAGGGTGTGCGCCTGTTCGTGGATATGTTCAGCGCGCAATATCTGAATGGCGTCGAGATTGATTATGTTCAGAACGTGATGGGCTCGGGCTTTACGTTCAAGAACCCGAACTCGACCGGAAGCTGTGGCTGCGGCTCGTCGTTCACAGCGTAAGCAAAATCAAGAGAACGCGCATGGCGCGGACAAGCAAAACCGGCTCGGCCTATTTCAGTTGGACTGAAGGCCGAGCCGGCTTTTTGTTGGCTGCACTTTTTGATTTTTTAGTGACAACTGAAGTCTTCGGATCTTCAAATGTACCACTCAACCAGCCATCGAAGATGGCGGCAGAGTGTAGCCCCGGGCGTAAGCCCGGGGATCACGACCCTCTAATGATCGCAGCCCTCGAAGAGGGCGACAGATTCTGTCGCCCCTATCGGGGCTCTTTCTTTTCTTGAGGCGCTTACCCCGGGCGCACGCCCGGGGCTATTATATGCCGCCCGCTAGCGCGGGCTCGTTCGGAAGATTCATGGCAACTTTTCTACAGGCTCAATCTGATCACCACATAGAACAAGCTCGTGAACTATTCCGGGAATACGAAGCCTGGCTCGACGTCGATCTCTGCTTTCAAAACTTTGAAAAGGAACTGGCGGAACTCCCGGGCAAGTATGCTCCGCCTGATGGTCGACTGTTACTCGCGGTCGAAAACGGAAGACCTGCCGGTTGCGTGGCGTTGCGCAAGATTGGCGAAGGCATCTGTGAAATTAAAAGGCTATTCTTGCGTCCACAGTTTCGTGGGCAGGGTCTCGGCCGGCGACTAGCGGAAGCCATCATCGACGAGGCAAAACAGATCGGTTACGAACGGATGCGGCTAGACACGTTGCCGCCGAAGATGAACGATGCCATCGCGCTCTACCGGTCACTTGGATTCAAAGAGATCGAACCCTACTACGACAATCCGGTGCCCGGCGCTAAGTTCATGGAGTTGGATCTGAATAGTGGCACAGACTTCAGTCTGTGATTGATCTTTGGTTACACGCGGATCACAGACTGAAGTCTGTGCCACCTGGATTCAAGCAGCCTCGCCGCGGCGCATTCGCTCAACCCGCTGAATGCTACTGACGAAGGCCTGAGCGGCCGCCGACTGAAACATTTCCATAGTCTCAACCTCTTCATCAGTCACCGGAGTGAGCGCCAGATCGGTGTACTCAGCGCGTCGTGGATCTTTTTTCAGCAGGCTGTACATGCGATAGAGCCGCAGATAGAGGTGGGCCCACTTAATCTGTTTCGAGATCAGTTCGGCTGCCGAACGCGGATAGAAGATCAAAGGTGATTCACGCGTCAGCCCCGGTCGGCGATCGCGTCGAAACTTCAAACGCAGGAACCCGCCTTCGAGCGGATGAATTCCTTCGATGCTGACGCATCCTTTGAACCAGGCCAAATGAAACAAGGCCTTGCCGGGGCTGGTTCTGGTGGCGGTCGCCCGCTTGAGCACCGTGTGGATGTGCTCGGTCGAATAGTAAGTCTCCCACGCCGATTGGTAGGCTTGTTCCCATTGCTCGCGCGACATTCGGGGATGTGCAGTAGTGACGTGAGTGACGTCATACTGATTCATGTCAGCGTCCATTTCGACGCCTGCCTGGTAGAGCTTGCGATGATCCTCCGAGCCCGGTAACGGCGTGAGACAGAAAAATTCGAGCAAATCAACCGGCAGTTCCTTCTGAATGATCTTAATGTCGCGCGTGATCGACTCCGGAGTGTCGGAGGGAAATCCCAGGATGTAGCCACAGCAGGTAAAGACCCCGGCCTGCTTCCAGGCGAGCAACATCTTTCGGTACTCCGTGATTTTGTTCTGTTGCTTCTTGGCGCCCATGAGACTCTCCGGGTTGATGTTTTCAAGTCCAATGAAAACGCGCTTGACGCCGGCGCGAGCTGATTTCTCGATGAAACCCGCGAGGCGATGACACAAGGTGTCAACCTGGATAATAAATTTGATCTGGAGCTTCTCAATCTCACGCAGGTAGATGAGCCGATCGAGAATGCTCTCCCAATTCTTGTTGCGAACGAAATTGTCGTCAGTAATGAAGAAACTGTGGATGCCCTGGGCCAGGTTGGCGCGGACGATGCGCTCGACGTCGTCGGGTGAACGGTGACGTGACTTGCGTCCCTGCACGTTGATAATCGTGCAGAACGAGCATTGATACGGACAGCCGCGGCCGGCATCAAAACTGGTGTTCGCGCCTGCGGTCCGCCTGACTCGCTCGGCCGGCAGCAGTGGTGTGGCGCAGCCCTCCAGATTCGGCAAATCGCTCATGAAATTGTAGAGCGGTTTTAGTTGACCTGCGGCCGCATCGCAAAGCACTTGACCCAGACGCCCTTCTGCCTCACCGGCGAACAGCGAAACGCCCATCTCTTCCGCGCGCCGCACATCGGGGTCGCGTTCGGCCAGCATCGCGATCGTACCGGACACATGAAAACCTCCGATAGCGACCATGATGCCGCGCTCGCGTAATGGTCCGGCAATGTCGAGAGCGCGAGGAAATTGATTAGACTGCACGCCAACCAGCATCACCATGCCGGCGTCTGCGCTCTTTATCAGCGATGCGATTCGCGCTGTCCGAATGCGGGTGTTCGTTTCGTCGAAAGCGTGAATTTCGAGATCGACATCATCGCCCAGAACCTTCTGTTCATCACACTCCAGCGCCAACCCATAAAGCACCGCCAGAGAATTTGAAGGAGTAGCGGATCGGACCCATTGAATGACATACCCGTCATCGTCGTAGTGCGACGGCTTGATGAGTATTAGACAGAAACGTCGTTTGGTTTGGCTTGATGTCACTCAGTCTTCGTCCGTCTGCTTGCCCACCAGTTTCCATCCCGATGGCAGCACGGCCGCGGCGAGTGAGATTTTGATGATGTCGCCCGGAATGAACTTAATTATCGTAGCGTAGACGGTCAGCATCGGAGACGTGCGCATGACGACCGAGAACCAGGCCCATCCGCTCAGCATGATAATCGCTGAACCGATCGCCATAGCCGCGGCGGCCGTCAGAAAGCGGCGATCCCAACCGTGTTCGGCGAAGGCGCCAGTGATGTACGCGGCCGCCGGAAACGCCACCAGGTAGCCACCGGTTGGTCCCATCAGGTGAAGCAAGCCGCCGTGGGCTCCGGCGAAGAACGGCAAGCCGCTTGCCCCTTCGATCAGATAAGTGATCATTGCCAGTGCGCCCAAACGCGAGCCCAGCAGGGCACCGGTCAGCAGCACTGCGAATGTTTGGCCTGTGATTGGAATCGGGCCGATCGGGATTACGACCTGCGCGGCCAGGGCGGTGAGTAAACTAAAACCGATCACCAGACCAACCTGCCGGACGACATCAAGTGGGGCCAGCGCCACGCCCAAAAGTGTCTCGCTCTTTGCAAATGTTGTATTCATGTCTGACTTCTGACCTCTGCTCTCTGACTTTCGGATCTTATGGTCGCACGCACAGGACCGGACAAGGCGCGTTGCGCAGGATGAACTCAGCCGTGTCGGTTAAAGTTGGACTTCCGCCAGAGCCAAGCGACGTCGTGATCGCCAGCAGGTCGGCCTTGTGACGACCGGCATATTCGACGACCTCTTCGCCGACGCCGCCATGCAGCCGGTGAAACTTGCCACAGGCCGCACCAGCTTCGGTAAAGAACCGCTTTAGAGTAGCTTGTCCTCCATCGGCCGGCTCTTCATCGCCTTCATTAAAAATGCAGAGCGTTTCCAACTCCGCCTTTGTCTTGCCGGCGATCGCGGCCGCGACCGGCAGGATGTTCTTTGACTCTTCTCGTAAATCGCTAACGTAAAGGATGCGTTTGAAGCGATCGATCGGCCGGGTGGTGCGGCGGGGCCCGTACAGCCTGGCGATGATCGTGGGGATTTTGGAATCGCGGGCAACTTGCTCGGCCACGCTGCGGCCCAGGAAGAACTGCGCCACGTCGGAACGTCCGTGCGAAGCCATGACGATCAGATCGCAGACGCGTTCTTCGGCCTGGCGCATGATTACCTGCGCTGGGTCATCGTCCCCCTTGGGAACGATCGCTTCGAGGACCCGCACTGACGATGAACCGGTGGGGAGTCCAGGAAATTCGTACCGGGAAGTTTCGGTGATGTGCGGATCGCCGCCGTGCGAGATATGAACCGAATGAACGATCGCGTCGAACTGAGCCGCCAGCGCCACCGCCAGCGGAAAAGCGCTGTTGGCAACGGCCGAAAAATCAGTCGGAAACAGAATCGATCGAATCATTTTCCCAGTATAGGTCGAATAGGTCCCATGTGTCCTATTAAATTTACCCTAGTTTTCCGAACCGATCCGCATTCCATGAAACGAACGCCAAACGAAAAAGACTGAGATCAGGAAAAAGACACCAGCCAACACATCGGTGAAAATGGCGCCCTGCTGCTTGGTCAGGCTGACCGCCAGCTCGACCGCGAGCAGACCAAAAAGCGTCGTGAACTTAATCACCGGATTTAATGCCACCGATGAAGTGTCTTTGAAAGGATCGCCAACCGTGTCACCGACTACCGTGGCATCGTGCAGCGGCGTTCCTTTTTGTTTCAGATCAACCTCGACGACTTTCTTGGCATTGTCCCAGGCGCCGCCGGCGTTGGCCATGAAAATGGCTTGATAAAGACCAAATACAGCGATTGAGATCAGATAGCCGATAAAGAAGAACGGCTCGAGAAAAGCAAAGGCCAGGGTGGAAAAGAAGATGGTGAGGAAAATATTGAACATGCCTTTCTGCGCGTACTTCGTGCAGATTTCCACTACCTTCTTGCTGTCTTCTACCGAAGCCTTTTCCACGCCCTCGAGCTTGATGTTCGCTTTGATGAACTCGACCGCACGGTAAGCCCCGGTGGTGACGGCCTGGATAGACGCGCCAGTGAACCAGTAAATAATCGCGCCGCCCGTGATTAGTCCCAGCACGAATGGTGCATGCAGCAATGAAAGCTTTTCCTGGTTGACGGTCAATCCGTTGGTTAGCGCCATGATGATTGAGAAGATCATCGTCGTGGCTCCCACCACCGCCGTCCCGATCAAAACGGGTTTGGCCGTAGCTTTGAAGGTATTGCCAGCGCCATCGTTCTCTTCCAGCAGATGTTTGGCTCGTTCGAAGACGACGTTGATATTGAATTCGTTCTTCAACTCCTCAGCAATGTTCGGCACGTGTTCGATCAGCGACAGTTCGAAAACTGACTGCGCGTTGTCGGTGACCGGGCCGTAGGAATCCACCGCAATCGTCACTGGACCCATCCCTAAGAAACCGAAGGCCACCAGACCGAAAGCAAACACCGCCGGCGCGGCCATCAGTATCGAGAGTCCCATCGTGCTGACGAGAAAAGCCACTCCCATCAGGGCGACAATGCTGATGCCGAGCCAATAAGCTGAATAGTTACCGGCGACCAGGCCGGAAAGGATATTAAGCGAGGCGCCGCCTTCCCGTGATGACTTGACGACGTCCTGCACGTGACGAGAACTTGTTGAAGTGAATACTTTGACGAGTTCGGGAATGAGGGCGCCGGCCAGCGTGCCGCACGAAATGATCGAGCCCAGTTTCCACCAAAGCGTCGCGTCACCGTCCAGCACCGGAATAATCAGGTACGAGACGAGGTATGTGAGCGCAATTGAAACGATCGAAGTGAGCCACACCAGCGAAGTCAGCGGCGCTTCAAAATTCATCTTATCCGAGTTGCCGTAACGGGCTTTCGCGACGGCGGCGTTCACGAAGTACGACACGGCGCTGGAAACTAGCATCATGATGCGCATGACGAAGATCCAGACCAGCAACTGCACCTGAATTCTAGTATTTGGGACGGCTAGCAAAATGAAAGTGATCAAGGCGACGCCGGTGACTCCGTACGTCTCAAAGCCGTCGGCGCTGGGTCCGACAGAGTCGCCCGCGTTGTCACCGGTGCAGTCGGCAATCACTCCGGGATTGCGCGCGTCGTCTTCCTTGATCTTGAAAACGATCTTCATCAGGTCCGAACCGATGTCGGCAATCTTGGTAAAGATGCCGCCCGCGATTCGCAACGCGGCCGCGCCTAAACTTTCACCGATGGCAAAGCCTATAAAGCACGGGCCGGCATACTCGCCGGGCACGAACAGCAGAATGAAGAGCATGATCAGCAGTTCGACGCTGATCAAAAGCATGCCGATGCTCATGCCGGCCTTGAGCGGAATCGCGTAGATCGGAAACGGCTTGCCTTCCAAACTCGCGAAGGCGGTGCGTGAATTTGCAAAAGTGTTGACTCGAATTCCAAACCAGGCCACGCCGTAACTTCCGGCAATGCCGACCAAACTAAAGAGCAAGATCATCGGCACCGTCAGCGCGATAGGCTTGCCCGGCACCGGCCGCAGGACGCCGAAGTACGCGACCACAATCACCGCGATGAAGACCCAGAGGATCATTATGAATTTGCCCTGGGTGGTCAGATAGGTCTTGCAGGTTTCGTAGATCAGCTCTGAAATTTCCCGCATCGAGCGATGCACGGGCAGGTTCTTTAGCTGGATATAAATGGCCAGCCCAAACATCAGGCCGAAGAAACAAAACACCAGGCCGACTAGCAATAACCTATGTCCATCGATTCCCATGAAGGACACTGAGGACAAATCTGGAAGCTTCAGCGCGGCCTCGCCGCCTTCGCGTGGTTGGGCCAGGACTGAGGGCGCACCAAGCGCGCTAACAAGTATGAAAAATAGAGGCGTTAGAAATCGGCGATGCGTCGCCGTGGCAAAGTTCGACATTAATTTCACTATTAAAGAGATCCTTTCCGTTTCGTTTAAGCGATTGGCGAGATCACGCCGCCCTGAAAAGTCGATTATTATTGCCGATTTATGTGGGGACTGTCCAACCGGGCGGGGAATTCAACGTTGAAATCGTCAAATAAGAGACCCATTTTCATAGTTATTGAGTCGCATCTAGGTTAAACTCGAAAGTGAAAATACCCATGAGTTCAGCAGACATTTTACCCAAAGTGCATATCGGCGAAGTCGTTCGCAATGCGATTGTATTCAAGCCAGGGAATCATCAGGACGCTTCAGTGAACTCAGACCTGCTTGTCAAAACCGTCGCCCGTTTCTTCTCTCTGCTGCGCGAGCGTCAAATGGAATGCGTTCTGGTCGGCGGCATTGCTTTGCTTCAATACGTTGCAGGCCGGAATACCGATGACATCGATCTGATTATGGCAGTATCCTCACTTGAGCAACTACCTGAATTGGTTGAAGAGAGTCGCGACGAGGATTTCGCCCGTGGCAAGTTTGGCGACCTAAAGGTTGACGTGCTTCTGACCAGCAACCCGCTGTTCGAACAGGTGCGGCAACGCTACTCAACCACGCAGCGTTTCGTCGAACAGGATATTCCGTGTGCCACAGTTGAAGGTTTGATCCTGCTGAAGCTCTACGCGCTTCCTTCGCTTTACCGGCAAGGGAACTTTACCCGCGTTGGTCTCTATGAGAACGATGTTGCGACGTTGCTACATTCCTATGACCCGCCAACCGAGCGGCTGCTTGACGAACTCTCTCTCTATTTGAGCGGGAGCGATATGCTGCAGGTAAAGCAGATTGTCAACGAGATTGGCCAGCGGATCCGGCGCTTCGAAGATCGCAACTAAGTACGTGGCTATTGCCGTCTCGAATTCTAGGCCTCGGCCAGCGCTGATTCCGCAGTCAACTCAGTCGGCTTGCGACCGCCAACCCACCGGCGAACCGAATCAATCAAGACAATCACCGCCGCCGTCATGATGAGCACTGTAAGCGAGGTGTTGATGTAACCCTGGGTCGCCGTCGCCGCAGTCTGGGCCTGTGGCCAGAAGATGTCGCGAATTGATAGCCATCCGGCAACCAGCGTTGTCGTTGATACGAATGAGAGCGGGACGATTGTCACCCAACAGTACCTCGCCTTGCCCATGTTGATGATGACTGTGGTGGCGACGCACAAGGCGACCGACGCCAGCAGTTGATTGGCGATGCCGAACATGGGCCAGATCGTAGACACAGATCCATTCCAAATGAACGCCGCCCAGGCCGCCACCACCAGCGCGCTTGTCAGAATAGATCCGGGCAGCCAGTTCGGCTCTTCCAGTCTTCGGTACACACGTCCCCCAAATTCGCCCACGAGAAAGCGCGCGACCCGAGTGCCCGTATCGATGGTCGTTAGAATGAAGAGCGCCTCGAACATGATCGCGAAGTGATACCAGTACTTCATCAGGCCGCGCAGCCCGGGTATGCCGTCGAAAATTTTAGCGATGCCCAGCGCCAGCGTCACCGCGCCGCCAGTGCGACCGCGCACTTTTTCCCCTGACTCAGCTTCCAAACGATCCAGTTCCTGCGTTTTCAGGTTGAAGCCTTGAGCGGTTTCCTGATCGACCATGCGAACGTAACTCGCCTTCTGCGCGTCGGTTTTCTGCTGCGTATTGATTGCGAAATAGTCGCCGGGAAACAGTGACGTCGCGGCGATCAAGGCGACTACGCCGACGACCCCTTCCATCAACATGCTGCCATAGCCGATCATCCGTGCATCGGACTCCTTCGCGATCATCTTGGGCGTGGTGCCTGACGAAATTAGCGAATGAAACCCACTAATAGCCCCGCAGGCAATCGTGATGAAGACGAACGGATAAACCTTGCCGGGTATCACCGGACCGCCGCCGGAAACGAATGGCGTCACCGCCGGCATTTGCAGGTTGGGGTGAACGAGGATCACGCCGATGATCAGGAAAGCGACGGTGCCGATCTTGAGATAGGACGAAAGGTAATCGCGCGGGCATAGCAGCAACCACACCGGCAGGACGGAAGCAATGAAGCCGTATCCGGCCATCAGCAGCAGTACCTTATGCGGCGACAACGTGAAGGCCGCCGCCCAGGATGAATCAGCGACTTGGCCACCGAGATAAACCGCGCCCAGCATTCCAATCACGCCAATCACGCTGGCTTCGACGATCTTTCCCTTGCGAAAAACATACATGTAGAGGCCCATGAAAAGAGCCAAAGGGATAGTGAAGCCAACCGTGAATGTTCCCCACGGCGATTCGGCCAGAGCATTCACGACAACCAGGCCGAGCCCGGCCAACGCAATCACCACGATGAATAGGATTGCGATACCGGCAACCAGTCCCGACAGCGGGCTAATTTCGGTGCGAGCGATCTCGGCCAGCGATTTTCCTTTTCGCCTGACGCTCGCGGCAAGGATCATGAAGTCATGTACCGCGCCACCAAGACAGACGCCGATCACCAGCCAAAGTAATCCCGGCAAGAAACCGAACTGCGCCGCCAGCACCGGACCAATCAAGGGTCCTGCGCCAGAGATGGCTGCGAAGTGATGCCCGAACAAAACCCACTTGTTGGTTGGATAATAATTGTGGCCGTCGTACATCGTCTGGGACGGCACCGGCCGCGAGTCATCGAGGGCCAGGACTTTCGCGGCGATGAAAGCCGAATAGTAGCGATAGGCGATCGCCAGGATGCACAACGCGCCGACAATGATGGGCAGAGCATTCATCTTGTTAATCCGTAGCGCGCTATCATAACTGCCGCGCGCGCTTTTGCGAAACAGAATCCTGTCTCATTAGCACCGTGGCTTCAGCCCGGTGATTGGCGGTTGCGTATAGAATGGAAACCGTTCAAACGGTTTCGTGTCGTGCCGAGCCATAAAATCACCGCGCTAAAGCGACGGTGCTAATGAGAGCAGTCCCGGCAACCGAATCAGTTACGTCGCTTTGACTTAGCGTCGCCCATGCACTACAGTTACCGCCGCTATTCAATTCAATTGCAGAGGCTGCTCAGCGATTAGATCGACTAGATTTTACCCGCGAAGGCCCTGCATTGGCTTTACCCATCGTCGGGACTGATTCCAAAAACACAATCAATTCAGGAGGATCGATGAAAAGGATTTTACTGCTTTTAAGTGCCGTAGTACTGCTGACCGGCGCGTGCGGACAGAAACCGGCCGCCAACACTGCCAGTTCGACGCCGGCGCCGAAAACATCGCCAGCGGCAAAGACGACGAAGAAGCTGCCGCAAGCCAATGCCGTCCCCGCGGATTGGATCACGATGTCTGACGAAGTTAAGGGTTACGAGTTTCAGGTCCCCCAGGGAACTCAGCACAAGACCGACAACGTTAACGGCGTCGATATTTATGCGGCTAACGTTCCCGCTCCGTACGATATCAACGTGCTGGTAGTGGCTTTCAAGGACAAGACGCTGACCAAGGACGACTTGATGAAAAAAGTCGAGGGTCTTCTCACTGGCATGGGCGAGAAAGACGTTAAGGTTACTGACGTCAAGGCAATCAACGACGACTATAGTCTGGCCAATATCTCTTCCGTGGATGAAAAGGGCAAGACCACGAAGGGGAAGGCCCTGGTTGCGACCGACGTGACCGATAATTACCTCATGCTGATCGGGGTTGATGCCGAAAAGTTCGCGGCCAACGAAAAGACAATCGATGAAATCTGGGGCAGCTTTGGAATGTATAGCGGCGGCGCCAGCGGCAACTAGGATCGTTCTGAGTTGTTGAAGTGTTGCTGATGTAACGGGACGAGGCTACAGCGAAAGTTGTGGCCTCGTTTTGCTTTAGGACGCGGTTTAAGAGTGGCACGGGCGTGCGGGTCCCCGGCGGGACAGCCACGCTGGGGTGCTCGACCCGCCCGTGAATCACAAGCGCGATGCGCATGCCACAGTCGCATTGCAGAATCTTTCAGAGGGAATTGAGATGAAATTCGTTAAGCCAATTGTTTTCATCGTCGTGCTGCTTCTGGCAGCGAACTCCTATTCGACTGCCCAAGGCCAGGCGACCGCCGTCAAACGGCTTTCTCCGGACGCCCTGGTCGCGGATCTCTACCGGGTGGATAACCGGAAGCATAGTCCGTTTTTCCAAACCCGGAGTCGGGCTTTGCTCTACAAATATTTTGAGAAGGACCTCGCCGATATGATTTGGAAAGACGCCGTCAGTTCCAAAGGGGAAGTCGGCGCGCTCGACGGTGACCCGCTCTATGACGCGCAGGACATGGAGATTAAGAAATTCGCCATCGGCAAACCCATTTATGAAAGCGGCAAAGCTAAGGTCACGGTGACTTTTGAAAATCTAGGCCAGCCGAAGTCGTTTATCTTCGCCCTTGTAAACGGCAGGACCGGTTGGCGGATAAACAATATCGAATACGGCGACGGTCGATCACTGCGGGGATATCTGAAGGGGTAAGGCGAGCGTTTAGAGTACCGACTTCTATCGGGCTTTTATCGTTGAAAAGAACCCAACTAAAGTTGGTACTCTAAACTGCCTTCAAATCCGAACACAGCAACCGGTGAAAAAGATGTTCGCCTGCTTCTCGACGAACCGACAGACGCCCCGCTTGATACGCCCGCGATCCCAACCCACGTTGCACTGACTCGCAGATACCCAGGTCTTCTTGCTGAATGCGATCGCCGACATTGATGCTCGCCAAATTACGCTCGCGCGCCGCCTCAGAGACGTCCGCGAAATAAAAGTCGAACACGACTTCAGTTCGATCGACCGCGATGGGTCGCACGAGATTAGTGTCGAGCACGCCTTCATAATAATTCATCATGAAGTTGGGATAGAGCCAGTAGTACAAAGCCCGCCGGCCCGTGCGGACAGCGCCCATTTCATCATCATTCTCCGGGCTCACGATTGGACTCGATTGGAGGCAGAAGTGTCTGCCGTTTTCAATCGTGTAGCTGCCGTAATCGAGCACGCTGTCGAGGCCCTTGTGCAAATGCGGCACGTGATATCCGCCATCGAGATAATTATCGACAAAGACCTTCCAATTGCAGTTCAAACTGTACGAGCGGCGCTCAATCCAATGCAGATTCTCAAATCCCAGGTCGGCGATCTGAGGGCTAAGGTCGTTCCCGACAAATTCTGCGAGGGAAGAGCTTGAACCGTCTAGAGAAGGCGTTTGCTCTTGCTTGAGTCGAACAAATACCCACTTCTCCCAGGTCTCGATTTCAACTGGGGCCAAACCGTTCTCGGCGCGATCAAAGTTGCAGACTCCGCTGAAATCCGGCGTGCCTTTCAACTCACCCGACAACGAATACGTCCAGCCATGATAGGGACACCGCATCTGGGTGGCGTGGCCTTCGGCTTCAGGCATCACCGCCGCCGCGTGATGACGACAGACGTTGAAGAAGCCCCGCAACTCACCATCGCTTCCGCGAACAATCACTATGGGTTCGCCGGCAACGTCCGTCGTTACGTATTGGCCGGCGACTCGGACTTGATCGAGACGCGCTGCAACTTGCCATGTACCAAAGACAGTTTGCTGCTCAAGTTCGAAGACGCGATGGTCGGTGTACCACGAAGAGGGAATGGTTGAAGCTTCCGCGAGCGGCGCGTTTGGGTCGTAGCTGTCGATGATATCTTTGAGAGGCTCTTTCATTCGTAGCTGCGTGACCCGCGCCGCTCTTTGCTCCGTCAGGAGCGAGGCGTTTTTAAACCGCGCCTGAAATAAATCAATGAAGCTTACAGCGAAATGTTGGTTTCGCCCCTAACGGAGCTAGTTCGATTTGATAAGATGCGAGGGCTATAGACATTGGGTCCCTAACGGGACGAATCCTGGTAGCCTTTCCCCACATCAGGCGGCAGAGCGCTTTTCTCAAACCGGCGTTGCGGTCTTATGTTTCGGATTGTAGAACGGCGTCTTCGTGACCTTCGCGCTGACTCGATGTCTGACAGCTTCGACAGTGATTTCAATTTCGACTTTTGTTCCTGGCCTGACAAAATCGCGCTGCAACGTGGCCAACGCAATCATCTTCTTTAGCAACGGCGACCAGGTGGTCGAGGTGGCTTTCCCGATTTGGGTGCCATTGCTGTAAACCGGCACGGCTACTCGCGACGCCATCGGTGAAACTGTCGGCGGCAAACCGACTGCTTCAAAACGCTGCTCAACTTCGGTCCAATCGATCTCGATTCCCACGATTTGCCTCGCCGATCCTTGCCCCGCTTCCTTGATTAACGCCTGCCGGCCGATGAAGCGATCTTTGTCGAGGTTAACCAAACGGTCGAGACCCATTTCAAATGGTGAATACGTTTGCTCTTCGACCAGGGCTTTCTTGCTGCTATTGAAGTCGACCTCGATTAGCAGCAGCCCGGCCTCGATGCGCGCTACATCCAGCGCCAGCATGCCCGCCGGCTTGATATCAAAGGGTCGCCCGAGCTCAATCAGAACGTCCCAGATCTTCAATGCCTGATCGTTCGCCACCCAGATTTCATAGCCGAGATCTCCGGTATAACCCGTACGCGAAATCTCGACCGGCACTCCCGCAATCGTACCCGTAGTGACGCGAAAGTATTTCAGCTTACCAATGTCGGCGCCGTCGACCACGGTTTTCAAAAGACGCCCGGATGTTGGCCCCTGCAGCGCCAGCGCCGCGATACTCTCTGAAATGTCTTCGATCTGGACATCGAGTCCCGCGCCGTTTTGGCTAAACCAACGCAGACTTGGATCGGCGGCGGTCCAGCGATACACGTTTTCTTCCAGGCGCGACACGGTGCCGTCGTCGATGACCTTGCCTTGCTCGTCGCACCAGGGCGTGTAGACAACCTGGCCGACCGACACCTTGCGCATATCGCGCGTGATGATGCGATCCACCAGCCGCGTCGCATCTCGGCCGGTGACTCGGTACTTGAAGAGTGGCGAGATATCGATCAGTGCGGCCGCGTTGCGAATCGCGTTGTACTCGTGCTCATGTTGTGTCTCGTAAGCACTGACAGTGTAGTAGCCCGACCACTCGCGATAGTTCAGACTCTCGCACAGCGGAAAGGTTCGTTGATGAAATGGAGTGCCGATGGGCATGATTAGATGTTTAGAGTTCAAGCTTTAGCTTGTGCCTTCTCAAAAAGCAACCCGAAGGTTGAACTCTCAACCAGATCTGCCTGTTTGTCAGAGCGAGCGATTATAAGTATGCTGGCAGTCAGCAGCAAGAAACATTTACCCCCCCCGAGATCAAGAGCGAGTTGAGAAGTAAGCGAAAGAGGGGACTGTTATGAAGAGATTAGTCGAATTCAATCGCACTGGCGCCTTCATTTTGGTGTCGCTGTGTTTCATCCTGAGCGCCGTCACGGTCGCTGAAAGCCAATCGAAGAGCGTAAAGAAAGTCACCCAGGCAACCAGGCAGGCGCAGAAAGCGGCCGAGGTCTTTACTGAGATCATGAACGTGCCTGACCGGGCGGTACCGCAGAGACTGTTGGACAAAGCCGAGGCAATTGCCGTGTTTCCCGGAGTGATCAAGGCGGGATTTATCATCGGCGGCAGAGTCGGCGATGGCATAATCAGCCGCCGCATCAAGGGTGGTTGGAGCGCGCCGGCGTTCTTCAATCTCGCGGGCGGCAGCTTCGGTTTACAGATCGGCGCTTCCAAGACTGACTTTGTGCTCTTGTTCATGAATGAAGAGGCGCTGGGCGGATTGTTGAAAGATAAGTTCGAAATGGGCGGCGAGGGAAGCGCGGCCGCCGGCCCGGTGGGGCGCTCAACGAGTGTAACTACGGACGCGTTGTTGAAGGCTGGGATCATTTCCTATTCACGAAGCAAGGGGCTGTTTGCCGGACTGGAACTGAAAGGCACTGTTATTAGTCCGGACAACGAGAGCAACCTGGCTGTTTATGGGTTCAAGGCGGGCGAGGTGCTTTCGCCGGCGCATCGCTGGACCATCGCCAAAATGCCCGCGAGTGTACGCATCGTGCCGCGAACGTTTTCCCGGTATTCGATGCGACGATAGTTGGAGCGCAGGCATCCTGCCTGCGGTCCACCGGCATCTTGCCGGTGCCTTTTTATTATTTTAGGAAGCAATCGCAAGTGAGGAAATCAATGAAGAAAATTGTCAAAGGAACTATTTTGTTAGGGCTTAACGTTTGCCTTCTGTGGGCTGTTTTCATCACAGCGTCGGCCCAGCAAGGGCGCGAACGCAGCACTAAGAAGGCGCGCGCCGCGGCCGCGCAGTCAGCTAAAGCCGCCCGGGTCTTCGATCAAATCATGGGCACGCGCGAGAGATCGATCCCAGGCGATCTGCTCGATCGCGCTGAAGCCGTTGCGGTGTTCCCAGGGGTCTTGAAGGCCGGATTCATTGTGGGCGGACGCGGGGGTAGCGGCGTGATCAGCCGACGCGTGTCCGGCGGGTGGAGCGCCCCCGCATTTTTTGATCTCGCCGGCGGCAGCATTGGCTTGCAGATTGGCGCGTCCTCGACTGACTTCATTCTTCTCTTCATGAACGACAACGCAGTGGACAGCCTGCTTAAAGATAAGTTTGAAATTGGCGGCGAGGGCAGTGCGGCTGCCGGACCAGTAGGCCGATCGGCGAGCGCTTCGACAGACGCCAGAATGAACGCGCAGATTCTTTCCTATTCACGGAGCAAAGGCGCGTTTGCCGGCCTCGAATTGAAAGGCGTCGTGATCAAGCCCGACAACGAAGACAATCTGCAGGTTTATGGTATGAGCGCCCGCGATATTCTCACCGGCGCCGATAAAATTTCGATGGAGAATATGCCTGAGGGAGTGCGCGTCTTTCCGCAGACGCTGTCGCGGCATTCGCGGCGGAGGTGACAGCGTCGCACTTCCGATCCGAATGACTGCGGGCAGGGTTAGCCGCTAAAGGCCTCGCCTGAATCGCGCTAACGCAAAGCACGCGTCGAGTGCGATAAGCATCAAGATCCGCCCAAGTCTTGGCCGTCAGCTCCACGACGAAGCAAGGCCTGCCCGAGCCCCCCTGACTAAATCGTCGGTTCGTTTACTTAGAGAAGTCTTTTTCCGATATTGAAAGCGTCCTCGAAATCTTTCAGGCCATGACTCCCGCCATTTACTAACTTGCGGGCCGCCGCTAAATCTCCTGCGGCTAAAGCGTTCCTAATCGCATGCTCTTTACTCTTGATGAAGCTGGCCAGGAGTTTCGCGGCAATGTCCGGCCGATTCGCCAATTCCGGATCATCGATGAGTTGAGTGCCGAGACCAATCGCCGCGCCGTGCTCCTTGTAGTTCGCCCGGCCGGTTAACTGAACAAAACCGCGACCTTTGAAGCTCGCTCCGTCGGGCCGCCCCCGATTGCCCAAGTCGTCGCGATTGTCATATTTGTTAAAGGGATGACTGCCGGGATCTGTGTTGAAATGCGAAATGCCTTCGCCGATCGGCACAAAGCCGGCGGTCTCTGCGCGAATGGTTCCCAGAGCCATAAGCACCATGTCCTTATCACCCAGGCCTGCGTCCACGAGGCCTTGAAGCACGATGGGGAGGTGCGTTTCGATATTGCTGACCCTCGTGTCAGGAAACATTCTGCGGACGATCGCTACCGTGACACTCGGCATGGGCGAGCTGCCTGTTGCGCCACCGCCGGCGGCCTCATCCCCCGCGCTGCCGGCGCCAGGGGCCGCGGCATCGTCAAGCTGCAGAGCTTTGCGCGTGTCTTTTCCCACCTTGCCATCGACCTCGAGATGGTTTGCCTGCTGAAACGCTTTCACCGCGTCCTCGGTGCCTTTCCCGAACGTCTCGTCTATGCCGTTCGGATCAAAACCGAGGTCTTTCAATCTCTGCTGAAGTTTTGTTACTTCGGGACCAGTTGATTCTCGTTTTAGAGTTGGCATGATATCTCCTCTGTGCATCCGTCTGCTTTTCTAACCGGAGTTAAGTTTCTGGCACGCGCTCGATAAATCAAGCTTCGAGTTGGCCCCAACGGGTTACGGTTTCGAATACTTCGCGTAGGCGTTAGCCAGTTTTGTGTCGTACTGGTTTTCCTTGTAACTATCGCCATTGTATCCCTGGGCCAGTTTTGCCCATTGATGATTGCGCAGGGCGCCGTCCAGGGAATTGCTGGTGATGAAATTGCAGAAGGCCTTGAGATGTTCGCCTTCGCTCAACTGCATTGCCGCGAAGAAATCATCAACGTTCTTGAAGCCACAGATCTCAAAGTTGAAGCCCATGATCTGAAACTTGCCATAACTTGCGGACTTCAAAGCCGCCGTGCGATCCAGGGCCATGGCTTCTTCCAGCCGTGCAAGTTCGCCCGCGCCCCTGACGTCGGCTGTCTTTCCCTTGGAATAGAAAGCTTTGGTCCAGGTCTTGTAGCAGATCGTGGGGTGAGTTTGGGCGTAAGCCCCGTTGGTGTATTTGTAGAACTTGTGGCCTTCGAAGAGAATCTTCACGCGCCCGTCACTTAGAAAACCATCACCGGCACTCTCAACCGCGGCGACTGCCTTGATGGCCGGCACATCGCACTTGAGCAGCGCAGCCGCTTCCTGAAAATCGTTCTCGTTTAGTTTACCAGGCGCCGTCGTCGGCCCACTCGCGCCACTATCCCCGATGGGCGGTGAGCTCAAGCCGCTGTCCCCGGCCGGGGGGGAGTTCAACACACTGTCCTCGGTGGTTGGCGAGGTGGAGCCGCTGACCCCGGCGATGGCCGATGACAGCGGCTCGTCGCCGGCCGGCCCACTACCGCCCGCGTCAGCTCCCTCAGATTGCAGAGCGTCCAGAGTGTTCGGACCCGCAATGCCGTCAGCCTGCAAACCCTTGCTCTGCTGAAAATCCATCACTGCGTCCCTGGTGCCGGGCCCGAAATGTCCGTCGACTCCCTTCGGATCGAAACCGAGCTCTTTCAGTTTCTGTTGTAGGTTGGTTACGTCCGGGCCTGATGAACCTTGTTTTAGTGTTGGCATTATTGTTTCCCCACAATCGAGTTAGAGTTTGAACTCATGTCAAAGTAAACGAAACCTACGGCTGCTTCACGGCTGTTGCCGCTGAGCTGTCCTTTACTATGAAGCCTGAGACTTCCAGGCCGCCGATGCTTTTGATCCTTCGCTTGATCGTTTCGCCCTTGTTACCCGACTTTTCGGTTTGGCTGCCCGAATAACTTTCATCGGCGCGCTGAATATATATGAATTTCTCTTTGCCGCCATTCGCCGGAACTTCCTCGACGCTGTCCCAGCTCAATGAAGTCAGGTTTTGCAATTGCTCGCCAGAGAGATCGCCAATTGCCCTGTGCAAACCGGGAATCAGGCCGCTACTCATGATCGCAACGGGTCGTTCAATGTTCCTGCCAAACACGGGCACCATGGTGCCTCCGAGAGTGACGAGGCCGTCAAGAATGTTGAAAAACCTGGCGGATTTTCCTTTGCTCTTCTGATATATATCGAAGTAGCCGGAGATTGCCGAGAGAGCCAGCGGCGAAACTGTGGCCGGACCTTCGTCATAGAATACTTTCGCTTTGCAGGGACGCGGTAAGTCATCGGATTCTGATGGAGTGGGATCGGTGGGCGTCATTTTCGAATCCTTTGGCTTCTTACGGCTGTTGCCAGCTGACTTCGTACTGTCCTGGTCGTCCCCACAGTCGGCTTGATAAGCCCATTCTATTTCAGCCTGGATCGAGGAAAGCGGTATCAGCACCTTCTTGTCGCCCTTGTTTAATAGCGAGAGCTGAAGGACGTAGAAGTTTTCACCTACGCCCGAACCAAAGAGCTGGCTGGCCTTCGGCTTATCCAGCACGGTGTACCGGTACTCGAGATTTGCGTCTTTCGGCGGTCCGATATTGTGCGTGGCAACATACGTGATGGTCCTAGAAGTGTTCGGTGTTGCGGCTGTTTCTTCTGTCACGGCTCCGTTTGTGCCGGCGCCGTTCTTGTCAGGCTTGGATTGGAATTTCTTGCTCGCAGCCAGTTTCAAGCTCGCGTCATCCGTTTTCTTCACGGTGACCGTCACGCTTTCGAGGCGGAACGGCTCACTGTAACCATCGAAGTGGCTGAATTCAAAATAAACATCGATTACCTTGTCGTCGATGTACAGAATCTGAGTGCGCTCGACGCGTAGATCAGGATTCCGAGGCACGAGCGCCACGTTCACTTTCTTCATCACTTCATCTCGCCAAGTGGTCTTCTGAGCCTTTCGGTACTCGGCGCACAGCTCTTTGACTTCAGCTTCCTTCTTTTTTGTATCGAGCCTCTCATCGACCAAACTGGTTCGGTTCCGAGTTTCGCAAAGGAGTCCTAACTCGCCCTCGCCGGCCCGAGCTTCGTAGTCGCCAAAGCCGGAGCCTTCGATCTTCAACCGGCCAAACCCGTCGCGACGCTGAAGCGAGAGAACGTCCACGCTGGCGATCGTTACTTCGCCGTTAGCCGTTTTCGGTTTGGTGTAACCAACTACGTTGCCGGCGGAGTCGTAAACTGTAACCAGAACGTCCTTGACCTCAAAACCTTCGGGTGCCAGAAATTCAACAAACAGTGCTTGAGGATTAGAGCCGGGCTCGATGGAGATTTTCGTCGCCCCGGCCGGCAAGATCGCTACCTTATTGAGATTGGGATCTTTGTCAAAATGCGGTACATCGTCTTTCGTGGTGATTGCCACGGAATGGAGGCTGGGGGATTGGGTCTTGACTGCTTTGAACTCTACTTCAAACGATTCCGCTTTGTTTCCCGTCGTGGATTTCGTCGTAGAGGTCTGCCCGGCGGGCTCTTTGATGGGTTTGATACCCGTCGTGTCTACCGGTTTCCCGTTTATCTCCAGTTCGACTCTGCATTCAGTCGATCCGTCTTCGTTGGCGGGCGCGTCGGCGTGAGCAATAATCTTGTCGTCAGTTGCAACTTTGACAGTGGCCCGGGTCTCGAACTGGGAATCTGTATTGATCAGCGTCACCCTTACTGACTCGGTAGCCAGCGTTTTCCCGAATCCTTTGCCGATGATTTCAACGGACAACGGAATTGTTTTCTTCTTTGTCCCCGCCGGTAAGGCGAGCCTTTCATGTTCGATGTAAGTGACCGTGGGCTTGACGGCTTTCGTCTTAACTGCCGGCTTCTTGCCTTTGGCGGCGACGACGGGCGCGACAAATCCTGAGCTCAGACTGAGGCAGATCAAGCAAGCCCATATTGAACGTGGAATGTCTCGGTTCCAGCACCGGGACAATCCGTGTATAGCAGTGTGCGTTTTGAGGCGATTGATTGGGGCAGTCAGCTTCAAGGGGAACCTCCTGTCAAAAATGCGGCATCGCAATCGATCTAAGCGAAGTCGCGTTGTTTTAGACCCTGGTTGCGCATCAATGATTTCCGGCGTTGTCTGATCCGCCGGGTCATGCCTTCGGATTATTGTATCTTGACGAAGTTATCCCGAAAGGCCTTCAGCGCTTTGCTCACATCAAAAGTAAACCCAAACTTACCCTTCACTTCTTTCTCTTTAACAAACTCGGTACGATTGGCGACTGAGACCGAAATGGGTATCTCCATGCCCGCTATTATCGGTATGGTCAATTTCGCCTGAGCCTTGAAAATTGGGGCCGTGCCTGTCATAGCGGTGCCATTCGCCTCGAGGCTGAAAAGCATGGGGTCCCTGTACGCGAGGGGATTGAAACCGTTGAGTGGCAGATGGATGGCCGCGGCAAACTGACCCCCGTTGGAGTCTTTGCCCTTTATGCCATTCCGCTTCATGATGAAAGAACCGTTGATGCTGAGACTGTTTGTCCCCATACCTTTGTCAAAGGTCAAAGTTCCCGCGTACTCGTCCGGTCGTTTTCCTTTACGTTGCGTAGTGGTGAATGACAAAGCTAGTTGGGGCCTAGTGCGGATTGCCTGAACCGCATTCCTTGTAGTTACGTCCAAGGTGCGGAAGGCATTTATGTACTTCAGAATAATCCTGTCGATGTTCTTTTTTTCGTCATCAGTTAGAGAGTCCAGGATGAGTTGGGTGTCAGTCGGGCTGAGAATCTTGTTGTCGAAGTCGCTCTGTTGCACCACGCCCGCAGGCAGCTTAGATCGCTTCTGCAAAGCGGTGAAAAGATAGATCCTAACGTCGTCGTCTATCGCCGCAAAATTTCGGCTAGCGGGTTTGAGTGCTTCCTGAATTTTCCCTATTTCGGTCCGATTATCCTTACTACTAACGTCCCGCCCGTTATATGCGAGCCACTTGATCCCGATGACTGGATCCCTGTCATTGGAATTCTCCGGAACGTCGTAGCCGACCGTGAAAGAGACGCTGCGCCACTTCGCATTGTCGTTGTAAACCTTAGGGTCAAGTGGGTCTTTACCCGCCAGCTTAGTTCTTAGAGCATAAGCTGAGAAGGTGAGCGTTTTCGGAGTAGCCGACTTTTTGTCACCGGCAGCCTTGTCCGAAAGGTTTAGGAAGTCCAGCCCAAATCCAAGCAGGTCCGGCGCCGAACTTCGTTCCACTAGTGACGTCGAGTTTGCGGCCGCTGCCGGCGGTGCCGCCTGCTTGGTCGGGTCAGTTTGATCAACCCTGGACCTTAAGTTCTCGCAGATACGACCCTCCACATAATCGGTTAGGTTTTGTGGGCCTGTTGGCGAGCATTGCTTATCCGGCACGGCCGCCTGCGCGAGGGCGAGGACTGGGAGGCACAGGATGAGAAATAGCAGGGTGGCGGGTTGTAGAAGTCTGTTTCTCATTGTTCTCTGTCCTTACGGTTTTGTGCGAATGACGAAAGCTTCATTGCATGAGACCAGGGGGTTATCGCTTTCGTAGTCAGCGTCCACAATCACTCCGTCACCAACGCGAGTGTGGGCGGCGTCGTGCAACTCGACCCGGAGTGTGTACTTGAGGGCAGCGGCAAAGGCCGTCGTGAACGCATAGGATTCGCCGTCCTGACCGGCCTCTTCGTCGGCGTCACTCTTCTGCCAGATCTTTTCGTAGTTCTTCACGGGGGGGCCTAGATCATCCGCGCTGAAGTGGGTCTTATGTCTGCACGAAAGGCTGAACACTGGCGTTGCCCCATCGACAGTCACGAAGTAATGAAGGTGTTGGCCATCCTGCATATGTACATTGCGCAGCACTCTTCTTGTTTTCTTGCACCTACTGCTGACGGCAGGTTGGTCGTTCGCCATAGTTTGTCTCCTTGTTGAGCGAGAGTTCCTCAAGTCTCTTTGATTGTTTATGACTGCCGCCGCCAAGACATTTCCGTGGCAGTCGCATTTCTCTATTTTGGACGACCAGCGATGCGCGGTCTCACGGCGGTGCTGGCTCGTCTTCAGCTCTTCGACGGTTCGTCCCGGCTCTTCTCTTTCGCTTCACCGTTGAGCGCACCACGATGAACTTATTCAGCATGGTCGAACCAGAAGGGCGAATGTTACTGCTTGTCGCGTAGTCTTTCTCCCTCGCGAAGCGCGCTCAGGTTTTCTTCTTCTCATCCTTATCATCCGGATTGTCTTTGGAATCCTGCTCCCGGCTCTTCTCATGCGGCTTGACGGTCGAACGGACGACGATCAGCTTGTTCAGCATGTCGAACCAGAATGGCGCCCCGAGCGAGATCGCAAAAGCCGTCAACAACCATCCCAGCCAATGCGCGTAGAGCAAGTTCCAAATATCCGAGAAGAGTGCCGAAAAGGCGGCCGGATAATCGTCACTAAGCACTGGACGGAACTTTCCACTGAAGATGTCATGACCTTGCGTCGTTGGGAGACGTTGCTTCATCTCATTCGCCGTCAACTCGGAAGCCTTACGACATTTCTGACACTCGGCGCTGAGCGTGGCATTCTTCCGTGCTTCTTCGAGGGCCTTCTGCTTTTTCTCATCCGTTGGGTTGGCCTTTGCCTCAGCCTCAGCCTTTTGGAGATCAATCTTCCTAACCTTTGCGGCATTTGCCACGGCATCGCTGTGCGCGCCCTCGGCCTGTTTCAGTTCGGCCAGCGCGTTGGTGCGTTCGGTTTCGGCTTTGGAGAGAGCGGCGGAGAGCGCGGCTTTCGTGTCCGCAGTACTAGCCTTATCGTTCTCTTTGGCAGTCTTGAAATCAGCATCAGCGTCTTTCGATTTTTTCTCAGCCTTCGTCCGAGTTTCTTCGGCACCTTTTAGTAGGGCGTTGGTAGTCTCGCAACTATCCTGATCCTTCTCTTCTTCAGGTGTGCACACCCGAATGTAGCCGATTGGCAAGCCGAACTTTTTGAGCTCGTCGAGGCTGGCCTTGATGGTACTTAGGGATGGTGTCGGGGCTGGGGTCGGCGTTGCTGACGGCTTTGGCGTCGGGTTCGGCGACGGAATGGGAGTAGCAGCACCGTTTCGCTTCGGGCTGGCTGGCGTTACGGTCCCACCGGTCGTTGGTGTCGGAGTAGCCGTCGCCCGCTCTTTCTCAACCTGGGCCGCATCAGCCTTTGCCAATTCCGGCGCGGCCGCCACCAGGCTCTCCCGAAGCGCCTTGTCATGCGATAAGGTGTCCGCGACTTGAAGCGTATCGACGTTCGCCATCACGGTGACGATCACCGCGATAATCACCACAAACACATGCGATTTTCGCTTATACACGCCCGATACGCGGTCCATCGCGTTGTTGAACCATTGCTCAACATTCGCCTGCCCTTTAGTCAGATTTGTGCCCGCATTGTCCATTAAGGCCAGCAGGGCCGTCTTCAGTTCCGGCGGCACAACATCATCCTGAACGCCGGCGACCTTGTCTCGTGCCTCAGTCAAAAGGCTCGCTGCACTTGGGTCAACGAGGTTGGCGGAGGCATTCGCTTTTAGCCTCGCGGCCGCAGCGGCCTTTTGCAAATTCACTTTCGTTGGATCCTGCTTTGCGGCGGCCTCCTTGGTCTGCGCGTCCTTTTCGTCTCCCCTCGCGGTGGCGACGTTGCGTTCTAACTTGCTTACATAAGTGTCAGCTTGGGTCTTCGCTTCAATTGCCGCCGTCAGTTTGATCTGGGCATCACTCTTCGCGCTTTCTGCCGCGGCCTGCTGGTTGGCCGCATCTTGCAACGCTTTGGCTGCGGCCAGTTTGTCGGCTGCACCTGCCGCTGTAAGTGCATCCTCTGCGGCTTTGCGAACAGTCTCTGCCGAAGTAAGGGCCGTCGCGGCGGCATCGAGAGCTGCTTGCGCGGTAACCTGGGCCGTCGTTTTCTCGGTGACAGCTTGCGTGGCGGCGTTCAAGGTGCCATCAAAAGAGTGGCGTCGGACGATATCCATGAGTGTGAGTGCGAACGTGGCCGACGGGATGTACGAAGGCTTGCGTCCGTCAGGACACAAACCCTGGATCAGCGGGTGTGCGTAGAACTTATCAACGAGTTCCGGTTTGGTGAGAAGTCCGAGGATCCCTTTTTCCAGTTCCTTAGCGCGCTTCTTGAATGCTAAAGCAACCAACTCGTGGAACGCCGTGCAGACGAGGCTGAGTTGTAGATAGATTACTACGACGCCGATAACCACATCGAGGATTCCTGAATTGAACATCGCTCCTCCTTGGTGCGCTGATTTGAATATGGAAAAAGCCTGGACCGGTTCGACCTAAGATTTTTCCGGTTAGTAGTCAAGTAAGCGAATAACTGAAAGACTTGCGAAGGCCTCGAGCCCCTTTTCGAGTTAAGGCGAAGTCGCTACCGGCTTTTTTAAGGAGGGGGCGGCGATGTCGCGTTGGTTTTGTGAGAGCGCGCCGCGCGGCACGCCGAATCAGAGCTAGTAAGAAGTCTTGGGACAGGCGCCTTATACTCTGGCGTTTTGCCACTGTCAAGACTTATCTTGTTCTGCAACAGGTTGACAATGTTAAAAAACGCCATGCTTGCGCAAACTCACGCACTGCATAAAGTCCTAAACTTAAACGAACCGTGGCGATATAAAAATTATCATGCCGCGGGGAAATAAATCGTATATGTGCCAAAGCAAACTCGAACTCTCGACCGTGGGCCACTCTACCCGCCCAATCGAGGAACTCATCGGTGCGCTGGGATCCTTTGAGATCAAAGTCCTCGCCGATGTCCGCAGCTTTCCTGGTTCCAGACGTCATCCGCACTTTAACCAAGAGCAATTGAGAGTTTCGCTGCCCGCAGCGGGGATCGGGTACCAGCATTTTTCCGAACTGGGCGGCCGGCGCCGCGCGCTAGCGGATTCAAACAATATGGCCTGGCGCAACAAAACATTTCGTGGCTACGCTGACTATATGGAGACGAGTGAGTTTCTTGCGGGGATAACGCGGTTGCTGGAGCTGGCGCGAACGCGCCGCACCGCCATCATGTGCGCCGAGGCGGTTTGGTGGCGCTGTCACCGCAGTTTGATTTCGGATTATCTAAAGGCGAACGGCGTTCGAGTCATGCACATCATGGCCGCCGGTAAGTCAGAGGAGCATCCGTTTACTTCGGCAGCGCGAATCGTGAACGGTGAGCTTTCATATCGCGGCATCCTGGAAGGTGAAAGTAGTTGAATTGGCGTTCGTCACGCAAAAGCTCATAATGGAAGTCAACCAAGGCAAATCAATGGCAGTCGAACATCTCAGAATTCATCGATGCGAGCGTTGCGATCGCGAAACCACACACGTCGTCGAGTCCCTGGGCGCGGACAATCGTCCGCACTATCTTTGTTGGGATTGTGTTGAGCGCCATGAGAAGCGATTCAATCAGAAGCCCGGATGGCGCAGAGCAAACCGCACGCAACGCTATCAGCCGCTATCCTGAACTCGACGAAGCGTATCTATTTCCGCGCATGAATATCCTGTGTCTCATCCCACTTCTGCCCATCATGCGCCAGTAACTCGTCAGCCTCGTTTGGCCCCCAGGTTCCCGCTTTGTATTTAAGCAGGTCAGTTGCTGCTTCGGCCTTCCAGGCAGCCTGCACCGGGGCGACGACGGTCCATGCGGCTTCCACCTGATCGGCGCGCTGAAACAAGGTCGCCTCTCCCATCATGCAATCATGCAGCAACCGTTCGTATCCGGTGCTGGGAGTGTGCCCAAAATAATCTTCGTAATCAAAGTTCATGTCGACCGCGCCAATTTTGAGAATAGGGCCCGGGATCTTGGCGCCCAGCCGTAGCGTGATTCCTTCGTCGGGTTGAATGTGCAGCACGAGTCGATTGCTGGACAGTTGATCCACCGGCGTGTCGCGAAAGAGCACAAAAGGCGCGCGCCTGAACTTGATCTCGATTTCGGTGTCGCGCGCAGCCAGGCGTTTGCCGGTGCGGAGGTAGAAAGGAACATCGGCCCAGCGCCAGTTATCGATTAGAAGCTTTAGGGCGACGAAGGTTTCCACGGTTGAATCGGGAGCGACGTTGGGTTCGCTGCGATAGGCCGGCACAGGCCGGCCATCGATCTCACCGGCGTCATACTGCCCGCGCACCGTGCGTCGCCCTGCTTCTTCAGGCGAAGGACATTGAATAGCGTGCAAGATTTTTGTTTGCTCGTCCCTCACCGCATTGGCTTGAAAGGAAACCGGTGGCTCCATCGCGGTCAGCGTCACTAACTGCAGCAGGTGATTTGGCACCATGTCACGCAACGCGCCGGCTTCTTCATAGTATCCGCCACGTTGTTCCACGCCGACTCTTTCGGCGGCGGTAATCTGGACGCTCTCGACATAGCGCCGGTTCCAGATCGGCTCAAAGATCCCGTTGCCGAAGCGGAACACCAAAATGTTCTGGACGGTTTCTTTGCCGAGGTAATGATCGATGCGATAGATCTGGTTCTCGTGTAGGACCTCTTTGAGGTCCTGGTTAAGCTTGCGGGCCGATTCCAGATCGCGGCCGAAAGGTTTTTCGATCACGAACCGACGCCAGTGATTGTCCGTCTCGTCCGCCAGCCCCGCTGATCCAAGTTGTTTCACCACGGAAGCAAAGTAATCAGGCGCGGTGGCCAGGTAGAAAAAGTAGTTGCCCTCGGTCTGGCGCTCGGCATCGACTTTGGTTAGCAGATCCTTCAGCCGAACGAAAGTTTGATCGTCATCGAAGTCACCGGATAGATAATGAAGCCGCTCTTCCAGCCATTGCCAGGTGGCCGCGTCGGTATCTTCGGATGCCAACTCTTTCATGTCATCGGCGAGTCGCCGGCGAAACTCCTCGTCATTCATGACAGCACGAGCAACGCCGATGACGACGAAATGATCAGGCAGCAGATTGCTTTTCTTGAGATTGTAGAGAGCCGGGATCAGTTTGCGCTTGGTGAGATCACCGGCCGCGCCAAAGATCACCAGGATGCACGGTGGTGAAATCTGCGATGTTGATGGCTGCTTCTGTTCGTCCATTACGATGGCACTCACGAGCACCCTACCCAAAACGTTTTTCTCCCTCTCCCTTTGGGAGAGGGCTGGGGTGAGGGCTTGATCGCGAATCTTCTTTTGATGGTACGTTGTCTTCGGTAAACACGACGGACAAATCAAGAAGTATTCCGCGGTACGCTGCGCACCCTCACCCCTAACCCCCCTCCCAAAAGGGAGAGGGGAATTAGTTCGTTAATCTCTCGCCTTCGGTTCCAGATGCCCGCCAAATTTCTGGCGCATCGCGGACAGAATCTTTTCCGCGAAGGTGTGTTCCTGGCGGGAACGAAAACGCGTATAGAGCGCCGCGCTGAGCACCTCCGCCGGTACGGCTTCCTCGATGGCCGCCATGATGGTCCAGCGTCCTTCGCCCGAATCCTGAACAAAACCGCTGTAATTAGCCAACTCTGGATCTTCGACCAACGCCATCGCGGTCAGATCGAGCAGCCACGAAGAAACCACACTGCCGCGTCGCCAGACCTCGGCAATGTCCGCCACGTTCAGATCGTAACGATGCTCTGCCGCCAGGTCTTTCGAGTTTGCGCCATGAAAAATGTCGAAGCCTTCGGCGTAAGCCTGCATCAAGCCGTACTCAATTCCGTTGTGGACCATCTTCACAAAATGGCCGGCGCCCGATGGGCCGCAGTAGAGATAGCCGTTTTCGACGGTGCCGGCAGTGTCTTCGCGCCCGGGCGTGCGCGGAATGTTGCCGCGGCCGGGCGCCAGCGTTTTGAAGATCGGATCGAGATGACGAAAAGTCTCTTCCGGTCCGCCGATCATCATGCAGTAACCGCGTTCCAATCCCCACACGCCGCCGCTGGTTCCGACATCGACATAGTTGATGCCTTTGTCGCGCAGGGCAATGGCGCGGCGCGCGTCGTCTTTGAAGTAAGAGTTCCCGCCGTCGATGATGATGTCGCCTGAGTCCATGCGAGCGGCGAGATCAGTGACCGTCTTTTCGGTCGCCTCGCCGGCGGGCACCATGATCCAAATCGCCCGCGGCTTCGTCAGCTTACCGATGAAATCGTCCAGCGATTCAGCGCCGGTGGCGCCTTCGCTCGCGAGTTGCTTGACGTTGTTGGGATTCATGTCCCAGACGACGCATTCATGCGCGCCGTGCATGAGCCGGCGCACCATGTTCGCGCCCATCCGCCCCAGACCGATCATTCCCAGTTGCATCTTTGATTCCCTCTTCACTCCGTAGGGAGTGAAATGTTTATAGACCGACCGTGAGTTTAGTTGCTGGCTCCGTTCGAAGGAGCGGATAACCAGCAGAATTTTAGCACTCAAGGAACACCCGCTCCTTCGAACGGAGCCGAGAGGGACATTGCTCTGCGTTCTATAGACATCTCACCCCTACCGGGGTGAAACCTTTTGCGTGATTCTCAAGCGCTCTTTGAGATCGCAGGTGAATCTTGCTTAGGAGACAAGAACAGAAGACCGCACAGAAAAACTTCAACCTAATACGGTCTTCACGGCCTGATCCAGTTTAGCCAATCCCGCCTCCACATCCGCGCCCAGGTGCACGCGCAATGCACGACGTCCGCGTTCGACTAAGACTTCAAAGTCACCACGCGCTTGTGCCGCCTTCACAATTCCGAAAGTATATTTTTGTCCAGGCACCGGCAGATCCAAAGCATCATCACAAGTGATTTGAAGAAACACGCCCGTGTCTGGTCCGCCTTTGTAAGCCTGTCCGGTCGAATGCAAAAAGCGCGGCCCAAAGCCGAGACAGGTCGCGACGCGCTTGCTGTCGCGCACGGCATGACGCGCGGACTGCAAAACTTCTTCGTGTGCCGGGCTCATCTCAACGTAAGCCAGCAGCGCGAAGTAATCGCCCGCTTTCAGGCGATCCAGATGCGCCTTCAAGTATCCGCTCAATGAACGAACGGTGACTGCGTCATTCAATGCGCCGGCATTCTTCTCATCGGCGAACAGTTTTAGCCCTTCGGCTTCAAACATCGGAGTCTCAGCCGGCAGCGAACCGTTGCGCTCGTATTCCTCAGTGAGTTTTTTGGTGGCGATCTTGCTGGCTTCGACGTCTGGTTGATCGAAGGGATTGATGCCGATGATCGAGCCGGCAACGGCGGTCGCGATCTCCCAGCGAAAGAATTCCTGCCCCAGATTGTAAACATCGCTGATGGAAATCTGCACCACCGGCTGACCCGCACGTTCGATGGCCGCGATGCCGGCGTCCTGCTCCGGGTGCGGATCAGGTTCGAATCTCAAATAGACAAACAGACGATCGTCGCCATAGGCCTCGGGTGCGGCAAGTGACTCCCGATCAACGGGAATCAAGCCATTGCCATTTTTGCCGGTTGACTCGGCTAGCAATTGCTCCAACCAAGCGCCGAGATCATAAATAACCGGCGACGCAATGACTGTAACCTTGTCGCGATGTTGGTTGTGTGCGAGACCGAGGACCGCGCCGAGAATTACTCCCGGATTATCCAGCGCTGCGACCTCCGGTCCGCAGGCCGCAACCATCCTGCTCGTTTGCTCAAGAAACGTTGGAAGATCGACGCCAATCGCAGCGGCGGGCGCCATACCGAAATCAGAAAGCGCAGAGTAGCGACCACCGATGCCGGGCACGCCCAGGAAAATCTTGCGGAAGCCATCGCCTTCAGCGGCTTGTCTGAGCTTTGACCCTGGATCGGTAATAGCCACGAACCGCTTGCCTACTTCGTCATTCCCAACGACCTGCCGTAGGCGCTCGAAAAAATATTGTTTGAAGATGTTCGGCTCGAGCGTCGTGCCCGACTTACTTGAGATAATGAAGAGCGTGTTGGCGAGATCGATCTTGTTTTCGATCGTCTTGATCCGGGCGGGATCGGTTGAATCGAGTACGTGCAGTTCTGGAGAGCCCGGAAGCTTGCCAAACGACTCGCGTATCACCTCGGGGCAGAGACTGGATCCACCCATTCCCATCAACAGGACATGAGAAAACTTCGCATCCTTCATTTCTGCCGCAAAGTTTGTGAAGCGCGTGACGTTTCTCTGCTGTTCGGCGACTATGTCCAGCCAGCCCAGCCATTTCTCTTCGCCACTGCTGGTCCATACCGAAGGGTCACGCGCCCAAAGCTTGCGCACCTTGCCGGCGGCTTGCCAGTCATCGAGGGTCGCCTTGACGGCGAGAGACAAATCATCCGGCAGAGAGAAGGTTTGGAGATTGATATCGGATGTCATCGCGCTGCTGTTGTCTTCTTAAGGCGCATGAGCGGAACGCGTCGTGGCCAGACTGCGGAGACTTTCAGAATAGGGGGCCCGGGCGATGCCGCGATCGGTGATGATCGCCGCGATGAATTCATTGGGGGTGACATCGAAAGCAAAGTTGTGAACTTCGACACCGTCGGGCGTCAGTTGTTGAGCGCCGATGTGGGTGACTTCCTTCGCGCCGCGCTGTTCGATGGGAATCTGTTCGCCGGTCGGGGTGTTGAGATCGACAGTCGAAATCGGCGCCGCCACATAGAACGGGATGTTGTGTTGCTTTGCCAGGACCGCGACCATGTAAGTGCCGATCTTATTCGCCGTATCGCCGTTGGCGGCGATGCGATCGGCGCCCACGACTACACAATCGATTTTGCCTTGCTTCATCACATGGCCGGCCATGTTGTCAGTGATCACGGTAACGGGAATATTGTCCTGGGCCAGTTCCCATGCGGTCAGCCGCGCGCCCTGCAAAAATGGCCTCGTCTCATCAGCGATTACGGCGACACGTTTGCCGGCGTCGATGGCGCCCCGAATTACACCGAGCGCTGTGCCGTAGTCTCCGGCCGTAGCTAAAGCGCCGGCATTACAGTGCGTCAGCACCGTCGCGCCATCGGCGATTAACTCACCGCCAAATTTTCCCAGCGCGCGATTTGAGGCGATGTCTTCATTGAAGATCGCCAGGGCCTCGCTGACCAGCCGCTGTTTGATCTCTATCACGTCCTTGGTTTCAGCTTTGGCTTTCAGGAGAGAAGCGCGCATGCGTTCGACCGCCCAAAACAGGTTCACCGCCGTCGGCCGGGTCGCCTCCATGACTTTGCACATGAACTTGAAATCGAATTCCAGGTCCGCTACCGAGGTTCCCACCGACTGGTTCGCTCCGAGCGCGAGACCCATCGCCGCAGACACCCCGATCGCCGGCGCGCCGCGCACGACCATCTTCTTGATCGCGTCCGCGACTTCTTCATAGGAACGCAGGATTAGATATTTTTCTTCGGTAGGCAGCAGCCGCTGATCCAGCATGCGCACGCCTTCATTCGTCCATTCGACGGTTTTGATCATCGGTCTCGCAGTAGTCTCGAGTTTTTTAAGTTCGAGGGAATCTTACTTGACCGGATGGCTCATGGCAACGCAATTGATTGTGGCACGCGCATCTTGCGCGTGACTCACGGGCGGGACGCCCGTGCCACTCCCTAAAATCTAGTTCACGCTTGCTGCGGTGTTCCCTTCGGCGCTCAACTCCGCCGCGATCTCGCGCACCTGGCCCGTGTGCCTAGCTTCGTGAGCGCCAACAAACAGCAGCCATTGATAAAGATTAATCGGCCCCAGCACGGGATGAGGTTGGGTGACCTCGCTCAAAGCGAGTCCGTCGCCGGGCATTACGCCTGCGCGGAGTGCGGCTCGCGTCTTTTCCAGCGCGGTCCACGCCGATGCGGCATCGAGATCTCCCTTTGGCGCGACTTCGTCCGGCGCATTCCGGCGACGACTGCGATCCGCGATCAGCGCGAGGTCAAGGCTGTGCAGAACCGACGAGGTCTCGACTTCCGGTCCCAGCCCTCCCCCTTTCGCATCGCCGACCCATTTAGTCATACCCATGCTAATGCGTTTCTCAATAATGACGAGGTGTTGCAGCACCTGCGCCACCGACCACCGATCCGGACCGGGCGGTTGATCACGTAACTGCGCGGGAACAAGCTCTACTGCGTCGCGCAACGCACTTCGTTCGGAATCAAGATAGTTAAGTACTTCTTCAAGTCGTGGATGCATCGGTAGGTTCTCCTTTGGTTCTTTGAGTATCACTATGGAAACAGTCACGTCAACCTCGGAGGGTGAGGCCTCACTGGCGTCTCGCCCGTGAATCACGCGCAGGATGCGCGTGCCACATTTTTGACTTCGACCGTTGCGCGTGCTAACTTGCGACGCATTAGCAGGAGCGTCACGCTCTCAGTTCTTTCAAATGCGTTTGGGTGTCCCGCATCGAGCGGGAAGAATAGGGAAGCGGGTGAGAATCCCGCGCGGTCGCGCCACTGTGAAGATCGTCGCCAATAAAGCGACGATGCAAAAGCCAGGAGACCTGCCCGAACGCCGTTTGCAGCTTTCGAACGCCTCGCGCAAGGGTGTTCAGGCCGCCGTGGAAATTCTCTTCTCAAGAAAAGATCCCGTCGCCAGCCTGTCGCATCCGCGTGGCAGAAAGAGTGACGGGATTTTGTCTTTTCAGCCTATAGCCAGATTCGGTAATAAGCGTACTGCGAAGCAGAGTCCGCGCAGCGGACGAATGAGAATAGCCCAGCGATTTATCGCTGGGTATGAGTCATCATTAAGAACCTTAGTCCGCGAAGCGGACGATAGAATCAATTGCGCAAGTCACGGAACTCAGTCGCCCGCTTCACGGGCCAGGCAGGAAATGACTCGCGCCAATCCCAGCACTCAAAGTGCTGGGCTATTTTCAATCGTCCGCTCTGCGGACTTCAAACCAAGTCACCTTGTCTATGCTGCGATATTCACTCTGACGGCTTTGTCTGTTCTCCTGACGACGTCGTGCTCACCGCGTCGCAATCAGAGTTCGCCCGCAAAACTTGAAACCCGCGAAGTTACCGATGAAGCGGGCCGGCGCGTGCAGGTCGCCACGCATATTGATCGGATCGTTTCGACCGCGCCCAATCTTACCGAGATCGTCTATGCCGTGGGCGCCGGCGACCGCCTGGTAGGCCGTACCAAGTATTGTGATTATCCACCCGAGGCGAAGAACGTCGCCGAGATCGGCGATACGATGACTCCGAGTATTGAGCGGATCATCGCCTTGAAGCCGCAGATAGTCCTGGTTTCGACTGCTTCCCAATTAGAAGCCTTTACCAAACAGCTCGACCAACAGAGAATTGCAGTCTATGTTACCGACCCGCACAGTCTGGAAGAGGTTTTCCGATCGATTGCGACGCTGGGAGATTTGTTCGGCACGCGCGAACAAGCGGCCACGCTGGTAGCCGATCTGCGCCGGCGCACCGCCATCGTCGAAGCAAAGCTCCATGAAAGCAAACCTGTGTCGGTCTTTTATCAGCTATCGGGCGAGCCTCTCTACACGATTGGGCGCGAATCATTTTTGACTGATCTGATTCAGCGAGCCGGCGGCACCTCGGTCACTGCCGATGTGTCCGGCGCCTTTCCTCGCTACAGCGACGAAGCTGCACTGGCCGCACGACCGGAAGCGATCATTCTGCCCAGTGGCGGCTCGATGGGAGCAGCGAACTCGACGCCGGCTGCGCCACTTAAGAACAGTCCGGCGGTTTTGAATGGTCGAGTCTTTCGAATTAACGACGATCATCTCGATCGGCCCGGCCCGCGACTGGTCGACGGCCTGGAAGAGATGGCGCGCGCGCTGCATCCGGAGGCGTTCAAGTGACTAACAGAGCGTTTTCTCGTCGAGAATGGAACTGATGAGCCATGTGATCAGCGGCAAAGCCGCAAGGTAACGGGAGAATCGATTGCCGATTAAGCGCGAACGATCAAATGAGTCAGGACGAGCGACCTTAGGTCGAACGCTGTTGATCTGCGGCGTCCTTCTGCTTTTGCTCGCCGTCATCTTTGTAGTTGCGGCTTTACTCGGAAGTCAGCGCCTTCCTCTTTCAGATTCACTCTGCGCTTTGGCCGGCGGATCGAATTGCGGACTCTCTTCGGAACAGCAGGCGATCCTGTTTGATTTACGCTTGCCGCGCATCCTTCTGGCCGGGGCGGTCGGTATGTGTCTGGCGGCAGCGGGCGCCGGCTACCAGGCGCTGCTGCGTAATCCCCTGGCGGAACCGTATCTGCTGGGCGTTTCGAATGGCGCGGCGGTGGGGACGATGATGGCGCTGGTTTTTTTCGGAGCGCACGAATGGAGCCGTCCGGTGCTGGCATCTGCCGGTGCGCTGATCGCTACCCTGGTCGTTTACCAACTTGCGCGCGGACGCGCCGGCGCGACGCCTGAGCGTCTGATCCTTGCAGGTGTGATCGTCACGACGTTTCTATCTTCGGCGATTGTTTTCATTACCACGCTGATGGATGCGACCCGGATTCGATCGTTCACCTTCTGGCTGTTGGGGGACCTGTCTGGTACCACCACGAATTTGTTGGCTGTCGCTTTGGTCGCAGCCGTGATCGGGGTTGGCGTACTGGTAATGAATGCTCGTTCGTTGAACCTGATGATGCTGGGAGAACGTGACGCTTTTGATCTCGGTGTCGAAGTCGGACGTGTGCGGTTAACTGTGTTCATTGCCGCAAGTTTGCTGGTGGGGGCATCGGTGGCTTCGAGCGGATCGGTCGGCTATGTCGGTCTGGTGGTGCCGCACCTGGTGCGACTTTCTTTTGGCAGTGACAACCGCATAGTGATCGTTGCGTCCGCGCTGGCCGGGGCCGCGTTTGTGATCGTTGCCGACACGGTGGCACGGACAATCATCGCGCCACGCGAGTTACCCGTCGGCGCGATCACCGCGCTCATCGGCGCGCCGCTGTTTATTTATTTGTTGAGGAAGGGTTAGCGCAAGTTGTTAACTTGCGCAGCGAGTCACGAGTGGGAAGTTGGGGCGCAAGGTAGAAACTTGCGCTACGTAGAGGGAATTAGCAGTGCCTAAGAAAACTCTGTTGAGTTGGAGCAGCGGCAAGGACAGCGCCTGGGCGCTTCACGTCTTGCGCCGGCGAACCGACCTCGAGGTAGTCGGACTGGTCACAACCTTGAACGAGGTCCACCAGCGGGTGGCGATTCATGGCGTTCGGCGCGAGTTGCTGGAATATCAAGCTGAAACGGTGGGACTGCCGTTGCGAATCGTCGATCTGCCGAGTCCGTGCAGCAACGACGAGTACGAGTCAGCGATGCGGCGTTTGATTTCGTCAGCGCGAGACTCAGGAGTGGAGTGTATGGCGTTTGGCGATCTCTTTCTTCAGGACATCAGACGCTATCGCGAAGAGAAAATGGCGGGTACGGGAGTGACGCCATTGTTTCCGCTCTGGGAGATGGACACGCGCGTGCTGGCCCGCGAAATGATCGGCGGCGGTCTGCGCGCGTTTGTGAGTTGTCTCGATCCGAAGCAGGTGCCCATGGACTGCGCCGGCCGCGAATTCAATGACGAGCTGTTGCGCAGCTTGCCGCCGGGCGTCGATCCATGTGGAGAGAACGGCGAGTTTCATACTTTTGCTTTCGATGGCCCGATGTTCGCTCACCCTTTGAGCGTCGTTCCTGGTGAAGTGGTAGAGCGAGACGGATTTGTTTATGCGGATCTGTTACAGAACCGGGAGCGATAGCGACCGGGTCAAACACTCAACAGGCGGGATTGCCTAACCAGGTTACGGTTGGATGGCTGGCCCCCGTCGCTACCCCGACTCGTCGGGGTTCTGTACCGGCAACTGACATGCTTGAAGCGCGCGACATCAACGTCAACTATGGCACCCGCGAAGCGGTCGCCGGCGTTTCACTGCGCGCACAACCGGGCGAAATCGTGGCCATCATCGGGCCCAACGGCGCGGGCAAATCAACGTTCCTGCGGGTCCTGAACGGAACCTTGACGCCGTCGCACGGCGAGGTGCTGCTGGACGGGCGGCCGATTGGATCCTACGCGCGCCGCGCGGTGGCTCGACGCGTAGGCGTGGTCGCCCAGGAAGCCGACGTGCGGTTTCCGGTGACCGTCATGGAGTTCGTGCTGGGCGGCCGTTACGCGTGGTCGAGCGTTAGCTCCTGGGGTTGGGAGAGCGAGCGAGACGTCGCCACGGTGCGAGCAATTGTGAACGAAGCAGAGTTGGGAACCTTCGAGTCGCGGCTGATGAATGAGTTGTCCGGCGGTGAACGACAGAGAGCGGTGCTGGCGCGCGCTTTGGCAACCGAAGCTGACGTGCTTTTGCTGGATGAGCCGACCGCGAATCTTGACTTGGCGCATCAGGCGGCAATGTTAAAGCTCGTTCGCGCTCGCTGCGATCAGCGGAACGCCGCGGCGGTGGTGGTGACGCATGACGTCAACCTTGCGGCTGAGTTCTCTGATCGAGTGCTCTTGATGAAGGATGGCCGGCAGGTGGCAATCGGTGAACCGAGCGCCGTGCTAACCCGCGATCTGTTGCAGCAGGTTTTCGATTTGGAAGTGCTGGTGGATGCTCATCCGATTTCGGGGGCGCCAAGGATCACGCCAGTGCATGCAATGAGGTCAGTGAGTGGCACAGACTTCAGTCTGTGATTTTCCTTAATGGGAGCCTAATGACAATTGAAACCACAGACTGAAGTCTGTGCCACTAATGGAGTCGATGGAAACGCCAGCCAAAACTTTTTACCACCGCAACCTCCCGCATTGGCATCCCCCAGGTCGTTCAATCTTCCTGACTTGGCGCTTGCATGGATCTTTGCCCCAAACCGTCCTTAACCAATTCCGGGTGATTCGACACCAACTGTCAAAGCGCAAGTCCGTCACTGTGGGTTGGACTACTGACAATCGAATCCTCGAGTACAAGAGACTTTTTGCCAGAGTAGATGCGATCCTGGATAAGGCTAAGACGGGTCCGCTTTGGCTGAAACACACCGAGATTGCTGATTTAGTTCAGCGCGCACTGTTAGAGAAATACGCGCATCTTTACAGGCTTTGGTCTTATGCGGTAATGGCGAATCACCTCCACGTATTTTTGACGCCCAAGAGTGAAGCGACCATCGGATCCATTACGAAATATCTGAAGGGCTACACGGCCCGCGAAGCTAATCGTTTGCTACAGCGAACCGGACAACCGTTCTGGCAAGACGAATCCTTTGACCACTGGTCGCGTGATCGAACTGAATTTTCGCGCATAGTTGCTTACGTAGAAAATAATCCGGTGAAAGCTGGTTTGGTGGAGAACGCGGACGATTGGATCTGGTCCTCTGCGGCCGAGCGAAAGCGAAGGGGTTTGAAAGATTTTGAGGCATTGACCTGAACGGTGGCACAGACTTCAGTCTGTGATTTTCCTTAATGGGAGCCTAATCACAATTGAAACCACAGACTGATGTCTGTCCCACTAGCCGACAAACTGAAGTTTGTCGGACACCATCAACCGTTGAGAGACGAGACAGGGAAGGCGGTGTAAAGCCGCCACTGCCCGCGCAACTGTAAGCGGTAACAACTCTCCCCAGACTTTAGCCACTGCGCGCAAGCGTGGGAAGGCGCGGAGGGTTGGCGATTCGAAAGAATCCGAAACCGCGAGTCAGGAAATCTGGTCGCCGCTCACTTCAAGCTCGCACTGCGACGGGCAGGAGAAGCTACGATGAAAAGAACAGAATATTGGATGAAGCGATTTGGTTTGTTAGTTCATAGTCTTTCAACCGCGAAGCGGTTGAGTCTCAAAGCCCAGGGTTGTCGCGCAGCGACTACCCTGGGATCTCTGGAAGCGAAGAGGCGCAACCCCGTTGGGGTTGCGCCAGATGAGAGGCGACTAACACAGGTTAGCCGCCAAGCGGCAACCCCGGGCTTTGGGTCAAAACCGCTTCGCGGTCTGAGCGTGGTGATTCTGATGCTCGCCCTGGCCCAGTTCAGCTTTGCACAGAGCGGCTCATCGATCACCGGCCGCGTCACCGACCCAAATGGCGCCGCCGCGGCCGGAGCCGAAGGCCGCCTGCGTTCGCGCAGCGGCGCGCAATCAATCACCATTACCGACGACAACGGCGCGTATGCGTTCAAAAATCTCGCCTCCGGCGATTACGTTTTGGAAATCAAGGCGCGTGGTTTTGTGAGCTTCACCTCAAACGAGTTGAGCGTTGCTCGCGGACAGGCGCTCAACAATGACGTCAAACTTTCGATAGAAGCCGTAAGCGAGAGCGTCATCGTGACCGCAAGCGGAACCGTTCAGCGGATTGATGAGACCTCAAAGGCCGTCAGTGTGCTCGACGATCAATCCATCGAAGCCCGCCGGGAACTGACTGTGCCCGAGAGCCTTCGAGGCACGCCGGGGATTCGGATTCAGCAGCAGGGATCGATTGGGGCTTTGACCTCAGTCAGGCTGCGCGGACTGCGGACGTTTGATACGGCGGTCCTGCTCGATGGTTTGCGCGTGCGCGACTCGTCGGACATCAACGGCTCGGCCGCAGTGGTGATTCCGGATTTGCTTCCTGCCGATCTGGATCGCGTCGAAGTGCTGCGCGGATCGGGCTCGTCGATTTACGGCACGAATGCGATCGGTGGCGTGATCAATCTGGTGCCGAAGGTCGGGACCGGCCCGTCACATTTCGAATTTGCTTTCGACGGCGGCGGACTCGGGCTATTCCGTGAACGCATTGGCAGCGCTGGTGGAATTGGGAAGCGCGCGGGTTATAGTCTTGGCCTGACGCGTCTGGACGTGCGGCACGGCGTCGATGGCAACGACCAATACGGCAACACCGTGGCCGTTGGCCGGGTTCAATTCAACGTTACGCCGACCGTATTGATCAGTGCCAACTTTTACGGCACGATCGCCAACGGTCGCACCAACGATAGTCCGTTTGCTCTGACAGCCGCATTCACCAGCGGTATCTATCCGGATGCGGTCGAGGGCCAAACCTTCCACGCTGACATCAACAATCCCGATGAGGGCCGGCGCAATCGTGTTCTGGTCGGCTCGATCAGACTGACGCAACAGGTAAACGACAAGCTGTCATACTCGATCGCTTATCAACATGTCGGCAACCAACGGCGCAACTATAACGGCCCGCGCTTCGATCCAAAGTTCGCCGCGTTCTATCCGTTTGGCGATTTCGCTTTTGCCAGCTTCAATAGTGGAAAGACGGATACTCTGGATGCGCGCGCGAACTTGAGCCTAGGCCGCCATAACCTGGCGACGGCCGGTTTAGAGTATGAGGGTGAACAAATCTTCCAATCATCGGTTCCGTCCTTTAGTCCGGTTAACAACACGACGGACCGTCAGCGCACTTTCGCGGTGTTCGGACAGGACCAGATCTTTTTGCTGGAAGATCGTTTGCAGATTTCTGTGGGAGCACGCGGACAGTACTTCAGTATTCGCGCCGCGGATCGCCCCGGGTCACTCGGTGCGATTCAGCCCGAACGTTCGCTGACTGGTGATGGTTCAGTGGCTTACTTCTTCCGCTCTTCGGGCACCAAACTTCGCGGACACGTTGGGAATGGATTTCGCGCGGCTTCGCTATTCGAGAGATTTGGGCAGGGAACTTTTTCGACGCTAGGGTTTCGGCGCTTTGGCGATCCGACGTTGCGCGCCGAACAATCGATCAGTTTTGACCTGGGCTTTGATCAGCGGGTCGCGAAGGACCGCGCGCGGTTTGGCGCGACCTACTTTTACACGCATCTGAAACGGGTAATTGCTTTCAACAATAATTTAGGCGTGGACCCACTCGGGCTCGGAAGGTTCAGTGGCTACGAGAACCGGACTGGAGGTTTTTCGCGCGGCCTTGAGAGTTATCTCGAAGCCGCACCGTGGCGTAACGGCAACCTGCGCGCGTCGTATACCTTCACGAACAGCGATCGTTTTGTGAAAGGCCGCGGGTTTCAACCGGAGTACGTCATTCCCAAACATCTGTTCGGAATTAGCCTGACACAACGCTACCACTCGTTTCTGGTTAGCTTTGATCTGAACCGCACCGGAGCTTATATCGCTCCGGTGTTCGAGAACGATTTCCCGTTCCGCACTGCTGAGCTGACGTTCGCCGGCTACACCAAGGCTGATCTATTCGGCAGCTATGAACGGCGGCTGTCCGAGCAGGTCGTGATGACTCTGTTTGCGGGTGCGGACAATCTTTTCCGCGCGAAGTATTTCGAGAACGGATTTCGCGCGCCGGGGATTGTCGGGAGAGGCGGAGTAACTTTTCGGGTCAAGTGAGGCGACCTCATGTCCTAGAGTACCCATCGCCTGGCTGATAGGGTTAAGAAGACTTTTGAGAATGAGACAACATGAGTTGGTGAACCCGCCAGAATCCCTCGTCGAGGGAGAAGACTTCTATTGGGAAGGAGAAGCGCTGGTCTTCACCGCGCATTATCATTTGCGACGCGGTTACTGTTGCGACAGCGGATGCCGTCACTGTCCGTACGAAGAAAACGCAAGAGACCGCAAGAGGCCGGCGACATAGCATTGAAGGGCCACGCCTCAAAGTGGAGCACGGGGAATCCTGCCCGCGCTCCGTGACCGGCGAAACAATTGCTTCAGCGGTCGCTTCCGCCCATTGCTCCGCCGGCAAGGAACACGACGCCCAGCAGGACATGAAAGATGTGATCCATCTTGCCGAGCATCAGCAGCGGTGAGTTTCCGGGCGGTATATTAAACATGTGTTCGGCGCCCGTCCCCAGGAACCAGCCGCAGACACCCAACAGAAGATAGACAAGGCCAAAGACCAGACAGAACCCGCGGGCGCCGCTGTACGATCCTGAGAAGCCGAAGTACAACGCGATCACTCCGGACACGATGTGAACCATGTTGTGCGGCATAGTCAGATGAGCACCGAGCAGGTTGTGTGAAAAGATCCCGGCAATACCGACAATCAAAAAAACCAACCCTAGAAGTTTACAGACAGTCTTTGCCATCTTCTTGATCCTCCGTAGAAAGGGTTACGAACGGCGGCGAATGCGCCCTTTCGCAAGGGTGCCGCAATCCAGTTGGCGAGGTGTCTTTGGAAACGCGCGGATTGTACACCAAAGGGCATTCGCGAGCGCAAGGATTTTCGGGAAGGTGTTTTTTCTTTCGGGATGGGAACGCGAACTGATCCCTGGTCGCTTCTCCACGCATTGAGCCAAGTCCTCACGGTGCTATAATCCAGAATCTCTCAGACAATTTGCCGTCAAGGAACCGGGGTGGGTTATGCGAACTAACGAGATCGAAGGAAGTCTGTTCCGCGTGCTGAGCGCGGTGACCAGAGTCGGATTAGTGTTTGTCCTCTTGATGGGCCTGGCTGGCGCAGCGATGGCTTATACCGTCGTGTTTCGTGATGGCCAGAAGATCGTCGTACCGTCAGTTTTCATCGTCACCTCGACTACGTTGACTTTTGAAGCCGGACCCGGAGTCAACCGGACGGTGCAGTTAGTTCTCATCGACGTTGCCGCGACGGAGCGCGCCAACAATGAAACTCCGGGCAGCTTTTTCAAGCACGCAGAATCCGGGTCGATCGCTTCGCCTCCGGCGTCTCACGCCGCGCACACTTTGACCAACCGTGAACTCGAGCCGATTCGGCAACGACGTCTGGAAAGTGAGAAGAACTATGAGAAGCGCCGGATCGAATTAGGTCTGCCTTCGTTGGAAGAAACCCGCAGGCGGCAAGCGCTCGAGGAAGAATCGACGCTGGAGTTAGTGCGCCGCCGCGCCGCTGCGTCGGCGAATGATGAAGCCTACTGGCGTAGTCGCGCTGGGGCGCTGCGAAATGAAATCCTGACGGTCGATGCGGAGATTGACTATTTGCGCGCGCGGATTGGTCGTCCGGTTTCTCAGATTCCCTTCATCACGCAAGGCTTTGTCACGGGTGTTACTTCTTTTGGACGGCCGTTCCCGGGCAGATTGGCCCAGCCGGGCGCGGGTCGTCCCGGAACTCAGGCGGCGGGAGCAAGGCTGACTAATTTAGGCTCGCGAGCGTTGAATCCGTCCAGGCCTTCGGCCGGTTTCTTTCCACGGGTCGGCTTTGGATCAGCATTTCCGATCCTGCCGTTTGGCTACGCCGACAACTCGTACGACCTGAGTATTAGACTGAATGAGCTGCTGACACAGCGAGCAGGACTGGACGCGCTCTGGCGCGCACTTGAAAACGAAGCGCGCATCGCGCAGGCACCGCAGGTTTGGCTGGCGCCATAGCGACTCCCGGTCCGTGATGAGGTCAGTACCGGAAGCGTAGCGACCGGGTCTCGTCACTCACGGTCTAGGATGTGTGAGGAGCTAAGACCCGGTCGCTGCGCTCTCGGTACTGACCTCATGACCTGGATTAGTATTTGGACTTGGAAAACTTTGAAACCTGAAACTATGACTAACTGGGAAACCATCATCGGCCTCGAGATTCATGCTCAACTGAACACTGAGTCGAAAATCTTTTGCGGATGCTCGACGCGCTTTGGCGACGAACCAAACTCGAATACCTGTCCCGTGTGTCTGGGCTTGCCGGGCGCGCTCCCGGTGCTTAACTGGCGCGCAGTGGAGTTGGGTGCGCGGGCGGCGCTCGCCCTCGGCCTCGACATCAACCATCGTTCGATCTTCTCGCGCAAAAACTATTTCTATCCCGACCTGCCAAAGGGTTATCAAATTTCGCAATACGATCAACCCTTCTCGGCCAACGGCGTCCTGGAAATCATGACCGCGGATCGTGATGAGGCGGGCCACGCACATAACTGGCGCCCAATGACGATCAACGTCACGCGCCTGCATTTGGAAGAGGACGCCGGCAAGAATGTGCATGAAGGATTACCTGATGTCGATCGCTATTCTTACGTCGATCTCAATCGCGCCGGCACGCCGCTGGCTGAAATTGTCACTGAACCCGACTTCCGCACGTCCTGGCAGGCTTACGATTATGTCAATCACGTGCGTCGCGCGCTGCAATGGGTGGGCGCGTCCGAAGCCGACATGGAAAAGGGGAACCTGCGCTGTGAAGCTAACGTCTCGGTCCGCCGCATTGGCGAGCCGTTTGGCACGAAGGTCGAGTTGAAGAACTTGAATTCAGTTCGCTTCATGCAACGCGCCATCGAATTTGAAGTCGAGCGGCACATCACGACTCTGGAATCCGGCGGGCGCCTGGTCCAGGAGACACGGCTCTGGGATGAAAAGTTGGCCGAGACGCGGCCCATGCGTTCGAAGGAAGAGGCGCAGCAGTACCGCTATTTTCCCGAGCCGGACCTGCCGCCGCTGGTCGTGACCGAGGAATTTATTACCGAAGTGCGCGATGCTTTGCCCGAACTGCCGGGCCCGCGAGCCAAGCGCTTTGCCGAAGCTTATGGCTTGTCATTCAGGGACGCCGCCCAGCTGACCGCTGAGCGCTCTCTGGCTGACTATTACGAAAGCGCGGTTGAGGCGAGCGGCAACGCGCGCGCCGCGGCCAACTGGATCCGTTCAGAGTTGTCGCGAGAGTTGGAGAACGCAGGTCTGACGGCTGATAAGTCGCCGATCCCGGCGGCGGCTCTCGGAGCGCTGGTGCGCTTGATCGACGAAGACAAGATTAGCGGGAAGCAGGGCAAGGACGTCCTGGTCGAGATGTTCGCCACCGGCAGGTCTGCGGCAGCGGTAGTCGCAGAACGCGGCCTGGTGCAGGTCAGCGACACCGGCGAAATCGATCGTGTGATTGATGAAGTCATCGCCGCCAGTCCGCAGCAACTGGAACAGTATCGAGCCGGCAAGGAAGCGCTGTTTGGATTCTTCGTCGGCCAGGTAATGAAGCTTTCGAAAGGGAAGGCGAATCCAAAAGTTGTGAACGAACGGCTGCGAGAAAAACTCAAGTGATTTGGAGACACGTATGCTGAATGTCAGGTTGGTTCGATAAGATGTAGTTGATTTAAGAGCTGCATCCAGGAGCAACGACGATGACGATTCAGCGGACCAGATTTATTCCCCGCGATTACGACGTGTTTGCGGGGCTCG
>JBBQWP010000009.1:0-160212 GCA_038210455.1 Pyrinomonadales bacterium
GGGCATCCTGCCCGCATAGCGGGCGCAGCACGCTAATTTCTTTTCAAACTGGCGGATCCTCAGCGAAAAGTGGGTTCGCGCTTCGCGCTCAATGCGGGCAGGATGCCCGCGCTCCGTCAAGGATCTTCAAAACGCTGCGCCGACCTTTTCACTTCCTTCATAAGCCTTGGCGTCACGAATCTTTTTCATCTCGGCAATTACCAGCTCCAGTTCTTCATCGGTCGTGTAAAAGTGGGGCGAGATGCGCACGCCCGCGCCCGGCCGATAATCGAGAATGAATTCGCGGCGCACTAATTCTTTGGTTAAGGCGGCCGCGTGATCGTCCCAGACCGTGATCGTGCCACCGCGCTGCGCCGGATTCTTTGGACTGGTGACCCGGAAACCCGCTTCCTGAGCCAGTTCGATCAGATGCTGAGTCTGCCGCACGCTCTTCTCGCGAATCCTCTCCACCCCGATCTGGTTTATGACTTCATAGCCGGATTGCGCTGCGTACAAAGCCGGAATCGCCGGCGATCCATGGAGGAACCGCGTGATGTTCGGAGCGTAACGCAGCTCGCTCTCAAACGCGAAGGGTTGTTCGTGGGCCATCCAACCAGTCGTTTTCGGCTCCAGCCGATCGATCAAATCCGGCCGCACGTAAAGGTATCCGGCGCCTGGCCCGCCGCACAGCCACTTCACCGATCCGCCCGTAGCGAAATCAACCTCCAGGTCTTTTACACTAAAAGGCACTGTGCCCGCCGATTGATAAGTGTCGAGCACCACCATCGCGCCGACTTCATGCGCGCGCCGAGTGATCGCTTGTGCGTCTTGCAGAAAGGCGCTCTTGAACAGCACATGCGAAATCGGAACCAGCAGGGTTTCTTCATCGATCGCTGCGAGCAATCTCTCCAGCGGTACCGTGATGCCGTCGTCCGACTTTACCGTTTCGATGCGCAGGCCATGTTCACGCGCGTGCGCTTCATACACGTACATCACCGAAGGAAAATTAAGCTCGGAGTAAACAATCTTGCGGCGTTTGGAATTTTCGGGCTGTGGCAGCAGACAGGAGAGAATCAGCGACTGGCAAATCGAAACGTTCTGGTGCATTACGACCGTGCCCGTGTCGGCGCCGATGATGCGCCCGACTTCATTGCCGACTGTCACTGGCATGTTCCACCAGCCCTCAGCCCACGCGCGCACACCGCGCGTCGCCCAGATGTCGGCGTACTCGTGCAGGCGTTCGTAGGTCGCGCGCGGCATTGCCCCCAGACTGTGCGAGATCAAATAGACAGTTTTGTCTAAGATAGGGAATTCACTGCGCCATTTGAGAAGGTCGTCAGTCAAGAGAGGATCTCCGTTCGGTGACAGCAGCTAATTTACCACAGACAAACACTAATAGGTGGGCATCTTATCGAGTGGTCCCGTGGCTTCGCCGCCTGATGTGCGGAAGGGCTCGGCCCTTCCGCCAAGTGCTCCTTCTTTCGGGCTACGCCCTGCCTTCCCTGTTCCGAGGCTCAGCCTCTCAGTTCATGTAACCGGCCAAACGGAAAGGCGAAGCCTTTCCGCACATCAGGCGGCAAAGCCGCAGTCGTCCTTGACGTGATAAAGTGATCGCAATGTGGAAGTTCGCAAATCCCATCAAGCACCCGATTCCTGACACCCGCTGGCCAACGGCGGAAGAAGCCGCGAAATCTTTGTTGCTCCAACCAATCAAAATCGGTTCGCTCAGGCTGGAAAGCCGCACCTGGGTGCCCGCGATGGTTCCCTGGCGCGCGACCGAAGATGGTTTCGTGACTCAGGACAACCTGGATTGGTACCGACGATTCGCGGAGGGGAAACCGGGTGCGCTCGTGGTTGAAGCCACTGGCATTCGCGATATTCCGAGCGGCCCGCTATTACGCATCAGCCACGATCGATTTCTTCCGGGCTTGCGGAAACTCGTCGACACAGTTCGTGAAGCCAGCGAGGGCCACACCAAACTCTTCATTCAAATCATCGACTTTCTCGCGGTCAAGCGCCGGCCTGAAAGGTCTAAATATTTTCAGCGCTTTCTTGAAATCACCGAACGCCATCGTCAGGCGATGGCTGAAGTCACTGACGAATCAGGCTGGATCAACGCCGATGAAATGATCGTCCGCGCGTTTCTCAACGACGCTGGGGAAGCAATCCTTGAGCGTGTGCTCAACGAACGCGAGATCCAGTCACTGCGCTTCGGGTATCGCGAACGCGTCACCGATCTGCACCTGCCTCACGTCCGCGAATTGCCCCAGGTTTTGCCGAACATCTTTGCTGATGCCGCCCGCCGGGCTCGCGAAGCCGGATTTGATGGCGTCGAGCTGCATTACGCGCACGCCTACACGATGGCCGGCTTTCTCAGCTCACTAAACGATCGTGACGATGGTTATGGTGGGTCGCGCGAAAGTCGTGTACGCCTGCCGCTGGAAGTCTATCGCGCGGCGCGCAAATCGGTGGGCGATGATTATGTTGTTGGAGCTCGTTTCCTGGGCGATGAAGTCATCAAAGGCGGCAATCGGATCGCGGACGCGGTCTACTTCGGCGTTGAATTCGCGCAAGCGGGCATGGATTATCTTTCGATTTCGAAAGGCGGAAAGTTCGAAGATGCCGAGCAGCCAAAGATTGGCCAGGCTGTCTATCCCTACACCGGCCAGAGCGGTTACGAATGCATGCCGACGACCTTGTCCGATGAGCGTGGACCGTTCGGCCGCTCAGTGCCGCTGGTCGCAGAAATTAAACATGCGGTGAACGCGGCGGGGTCCACGACGCCAATCGTGGCCACCGGCGGCATCACAACCTTCGAACAAGCCGAATCAATTCTTCAAAGCGGTCAAGCGGACATTGCCGGTCTGGCGCGCCAGGCTCTGGCCGATCCTGATTGGTTTATCAAGGTGAAGCTCGGCCGTGGTGATGAAATTCGCCGCTGCACCTATACGAATTATTGTGAAGCGCTGGATCAGGCGCATCGACAGGTGACGTGCAAGCTTTGGGATCGGAAGGAGCTGGACGAGCCGGCAATTCCGATGGCGACCGATGGCCGCCGGCGACTCTTGCCACCGAAGTGGTGAGAGTAATCCGCAGATTACGCAGATTACGCAGAAAGGAATCACGACGGGGATAACTCAATCAACGCCAGAAACCGGTACTGGTTCATTTTCAATGTTGTACGGTCAAGATGAATTATAACCCTGATCGGTCGCATGTTATGATCCGTTCATGACCAAGCGGCCACCCAAAGAGACGAACCAACTAGCGAAGTATATCTTGGACGTGTCTACCGGAGCCGCTGAGAAGATCGAACCACCCGCTAAGAATCCTCATGCTCAAGCTTTGTCTAAGTTAGGTGCCAGCAAAGGCGGGAAAGCTAGAGCAGAATCCCTGACCGCGAAGAGGCGAAAAGCCATCGCAAAGAAGGCTGCTCAAACCCGCTGGAAATAAATTCTATTTACGCGGCTAGTTTCACGCACTTAGACTTGACTCCGCCCTAAGTGCGCGTGTTAAACTGTGGTTGTTGTGAAATTAAAGGATTTAGTAAGCCAGAAGCGCGTAGTAGAATCTGAGATAGCTGAACGTCAAGAAGAGTTACAAGCCCTCGAAGTTCTCATAAACCGCCAACGTCTAAGGGAAGGCTTACCGCCCGAACCAGGGTCGCTTCTTGTCTCAACGAGTAATAACGGAGACGGGGAGCGGCAAAGGCGTGTGCGCGGTACACTAAAAGCCGCAAAACAAGCGGTTTTCGGGTTTGTTATCGATTTTACTCGCGCCGATTTATTTCAGCGGATTGAGGCCGACAACCCCACGCTTGTGGGCAAAATCAGCCCAGAAGCCCAACGCAGCACTATGCGCACTCTCGTTGCGGATGGTTATATGGAACCAACGGAAGAAAACTCAGAGGATGGAGAGGCGCTCTATAGGAACTTGAGGAAGCTATAAAACCAACGGCGGCAAAGTATTCAGTTTCCACGCCGATACTTGCCGCCGCCAGACATGAACCGGAGTGGCGAAATTAGCAGACGCGACCGCCTTCCAAGCGGTTGCTGCCTACGCAGCGTGCGGGTGCAAGTCCCGTCTCCGGCACTTTTTCTTTTCAAAACTGATAATGGCAAGCCATTACCAGAAGCAACACACGGGCACATTATAACATAAACACGGCAGAGTCAAAGCGGTCTATTGAGTCAAGAGAAGTTCAATTATTAACTTGACACCTTGCCCGTGCAAGCATATACTCAGTTTCATTATGAACAAGCTTTCAACTCAAAGGCGCGTCCAAATCGTTTCGGCTCTGGTCGAGGGAATGGGAATCAATGCGATCTCTCGCATGGTGGACGTGAGCAAGAACACGATCCTAAAGTTGGTTGCCGACCTTGGTAACGCTTGCGCGATCTATCAGGACAAGGCGTTTCGCAATCTGAAATGCAAACGAATCGAATGCGACGAAATCTGGAGTTTTTGCTTCGCAAAGCAAAAGAATGTTCGGCCTGAGATGGAGGGCGTTTTCGGATACGGCGACGTTTACACTTGGGTTGCGATTGACGCTGATTCGAAGCTTGTCCCTAGCTGGCTCGTTGGTCGCCGTGATGGACGCTCCGCGATGGAATTCATCAAAGACCTAGCCTCACGCTTGGCTAACAGAGTGCAGCTAACCACGGACGGCCACAGACCATATCTGAACGCGGTCGAAGAAGCATTTGGCTCTGAGATCGATTATGCGATGCTGATCAAAATCTATGGTGGCGAGCAATCAGAAGTCCGTTACTCTCCGGCTGAATGTCTCGGTACTGAGAAGAAGTGGATCAGTGGCAACCCTGATAAGGAACTTGTTTCAACGTCCTATATCGAACGCCAAAATTTGACCATGCGAATGAGCATGAGACGGTTTACCAGATTGACGAACGCGCACAGCAAAAAAGTCGAAAACCATATTCACGCAATCAGCTTGCACTACATGTTCTACAACTTTGCGAAGATTCACTCAACACTTCGATGCTCCCCAGCGATGGCGGCTGGCGTGAGCGAGCACCTCTGGTCAATCGAAGATATTGTCAGGTTGTTGGATCGGTAGATTCTAAGTCTGAGCGTTGGAGTGGACGCTCGCCTTCAGCCAAACACACGGTGAATTGATCAACTGTTAGGCCGCTAAAAACTCGTCTAGCAGCGTGTCTTCCCCAGTAAAGGTGACGATGGCACTCGTCACCAGTTGTGCTGTGTCCCAGTTCAACCCGAAGGCCGGGCGGGAGTACATCACTTGAAATGGCCCAATATATGGCTGGATTTCCAGTCTGCTCGTTGTAATACCGAAAAATGTGCCCACAAACTGACCCGCTCTCGGTAACGGCGCAGTCGCGGTCAACCACTGAGATTGGTTCTCCACTTCGAAGGTTAAGTGCTGTGGACGAAAACCCCGAACCGGGACGTTCAGGATCGTAATGCTGTCGGTGTATAGGTCTGAAGAGGCCCATGTGTTTAATCTCTCATAAGCGTGAGATGCAGAGAGACCTTCACTGAGACTAAGCTGCCTGTTGCTTTTATTCTCAGCAACCGTTAGAGAGCCATCGGTCTCAATTGTAATCTCCAGCATTCGATCGTCGTCATAAAATGTGACTTCTACTTGTCCGTTGACACCCGGAAAGGCGTTTGCTCGTTTCAGTCCTAGCAAGCTGCCACGCCTGATAAGGTGAACTGCACGTTCAATTCTATCAAGCGGCGGCGCAACGCCATCGCCAAAGTGCCAGCCGTCGGGAAGGTTGGCAAACTCTCTTACCTTTGTAACTGCTTCTTGGATTGTTGGCATTATTTCGTCTCGGTTGGCACTGCCTCTGATGCTTCTGCGGGTTTAGCAGTTATCCGAGTGACTATCTCTTGCATTGCGTTTGCGAAGCCTGCAAATCTGGGGTTTGGTATGATCACGCGAGCTACGCATTCTGCGACTAGCCCCGTTTCCTGTAATTGTTTGACGTTATCTTCTTGTGACTGGCCTGGTAACATTACTGGCGGAATGACCTCAAAAAAAGAGAGAGTTACTTCATACGGCCCCGGCTGTACGAGCATATGGTGCGCATAGACACCGGGCATTCTCCCGGGAATGCGGAAATTCATCTGCACCTCAACATCGGGTGCTGGCGTTGTCTTCTCGTCCACCATTTATACTAGCCTGCTCGTTGGGCGCGCATTATCCTTCTGTATTCAATCTGATGTCAATCAGATTCAGCGGGGTTGGTTAGACCGGGGCGGGCCATTTCTAGTATTGCAATCTAGTGCTCCCGGCGTCAAATGTCCTCCGTTATTCCCTGACCGTGAATGATACACTCTCAAATCGGCCTAGATTTTCAAACTGAACCAGTACCCAGAAACCAGAAAGCGTGTTTTAAGTTTCTAGTCTTCTAATCTGTGAAATCGGCGTAATCTGCGGATCCTTCCTCAAACTTCGCCACAAACTCAGGATCACGCCGCCGCAAACTTTCAAGATCAACTTTCCCGCTCCGCGTCATCAACATGTAAGCCAGCTCAATCGGCGTTAGATGCATATAGTCCCGAGCGTTCTCAAACCAAACCATGCTTTCATACGCCGCCGCCTGGTATTCCTCAATCACCGGCCTGCGGACTGACTCGAATCGCTGTAGTGCTGCTCTTACGTCCGACGTTTCAGCGAAGGACTCTTTTAGCGCAACAGCATCTTCCATCGCCAGCTTAGTGCCCGAGCCGATCGAGAAATGCGCCGTGTGCAAAGCGTCACCAAGCAAAACCACATTCTCGAAACTCCAGCGGCCGTTCTTCACCAGCAGGAAATTGATCCATTTTGAGTTATTCGAAAGCAGAGACTGTCCATTCAAATCTAGGGCGAAGACTTCGGCAAGATATGCCCGTGTCTCTTCATCAGACATCGTGGCAAAGCCTGCGGCGTTCCACGTTGGCGGGTCGCACTCGACGATGAAGGTGCTGGTGGTCTGATCGAATTTGTACGAATGCGCCGCGAAGACACCAACCGGAGTTTCGCGAAACGTCAGGGTCAAGCCATGAAACCGTTGGTTCGTGCCGTACCAGATGTATTTGTTCGGCCGCACGTCGAGATCGGGCCGGAACTGATCTGAAAAGGTTTGTCTGACAAAACTGTTGACGCCGTCCGCGGCCACCAGCAAATCGCAATCCGCCCTGAGTGAATTAAAGTCCGAGACTTCGGTGCGAAACTTGATCTCGACGCCCAGTTCTTCACAACGCTGTTGCAGGAGCTTGAGCAGGCGCAGCCGCGCAATCCCGGAAAAACTGTTGCCATGAACGGAAATCTTTTCGGCACGATGGGCTACATCAACATTGTCCCAGGCCGAAAAGTTCTGCGTGATCGCGGCGTGGGACGGTTCGTCGGCTGCTTTCAGATTGCTGAGCGTCTTTCCGGAAAACACCACGCCCCAGCCGAACGTGTCGTCGGGTCCGTTGCGTTCATAGATGGTGATTTCGTGCGTGGCAGATGCTGACTTCATGAGGATGGCGAAGTACATGCCGGCCGGCCCGCCACCAATGATGTTGATTTTCATTTCACGTCGGGTACGGAACCGCTTGCGGTAGCAAGCGGGTTCCGGTCACGCACTTGTAATCGAACTTACCGGGTTTTCTCAGTTGAGACCCGCTTGCTACCGCAAGCGGGTCTGTACCAATTGAGTTTCCATTCAGCCTAACTCATCCAACGCCGCACCCAATCTCTTCACGCCTTCGCTGAACAACTCCGGCTCAGCACACATGCCAACCCGAAAGTGCTGTGGCGATTCAAAGAAGCGGCCGGGCACGATGGCCGTGTCGTATTTCTGGTGGAGCGAGTCGTAGAGATCTTCGACGCGCCCCTTTAGCAAACGCGGGAACGACGTCGTGCCTGATTCAGTGTGGACAACTTCCAGCTCTTCGCGCGAGTCGAGAAATTCATGCAGCACGGCGCGATTGGTTTCCAGAATCCGCTTGGCGCGCGCGATGACCTTTGGCAGTCTGTTGAGCGCCGCGACACTAAGCCGTTCAGAGGGCTGTGGTCCGATCCCGTCAAAGATATCGCGCAGCAGCCGCATCCTGTGCGCCAGTTCCGGCTCGGCCAAGATCCAGCCGCAGCGCAGCCCGCTCAACCCGTAACCCTTAGTTAGACTGGTGGTGGCGATGAATTCAGTGCCAAGATGAGCCGATGATTTTGGCGCGGCTTCGAACATGGCTTCCAGATAGACTTCATCGACCAACACACGGGCGCCGACGCTCCTGGCCAACTCGCCGATTTGCCGCAGCGTCTCTTCATCAACCCCGACGCTGCTGGGATTGTGCAGGTTCGTTATGACGATTAAACGCGTGCGCGGCGTAATCCGTTTCGCGAGTTCTTCGACATCGATCCGATAGCCGTTCTCAAAAGATCGCGGGAAGCGTTTTATTTGAGCGCCGAAATATTCCGCTAAAGCGAGGATCGGTTCGTACGTCGGTTCTTCAATCAAAACTTCATCGCCATGCTCGATCGCCGCGGCCATCGCCAGATGGTTCGCCATCGAAGTGCCGCCGGAAATAGTCACCACGGATTCAGGCGCGACTCGGCAGTGCGCGGCCAGCGCCTCGACCAACGGCCGATAGCCATAGGCGTTGTCGCCGTTCAGATCCAGATCCTCGATCTTAGCCTCCAACTCAGGGAAGGGAAGATTAAGGATGCCGCTCAACGCCAGATCGTATTTAACCTTAGGGCGCGTCTTGGCAAAGTGCATGTAAATGGATTGTGTGTTCATTTCGAGTACAGGTGTTAGAGTACCGACTTCAGTCGGGCTTTAATTTGTCTAAAAACCCCAACAAAAGTCGGCGCTGTGTGCGCCGCTAATCAACGTCCCACGTCTTCCCATAATCAAGAACTGGGTACTCACGCCAAATCTTCAAGGCAGTCTCCCGGCCCAGGCGTTCAATGAAATCCGCGGCGCTCGACCACGGCCAATGATGCCACTTCTTCACATAGCCGTGATGGACCGAATTGTTATGAATGTAGTTCACGCTCGCCCAGAAGTGACGGTGTGATTTGATGCCGCGATCAAGGCAATTGTGCCAGACTTGACGTCCCCGCCAGCTATCCTCTCCGTTCCACTTAAACGACGTGCGGCCATGAAGTCTTCCTAGTTCGGCGCGGAGTTCCGTGAGTCCATCAGTCTGCACTAGTACATGATAGTGATTGGGTAGTACGCACCAGGCATAGACGTTGGTCGCAAGGCGACCGCACGTGTCCAGTAAAGCGTTTTCAAATTCAGTCATTCTTTCAGGCGTAACTCCGATGATGTGTTTGTGTTCGTAAATGGCGGCTGAGATCATGAATTGAAGAAGTCCTCGGAATTCCCAGTGCGGCGGCGAATGCCACGGCCGTTCTCGCAAGCGACGATATTCAACGGCTTCGCGCCGCTGTGCTGGCGTCATTTTGCGATAATCATACATTGGCAACGCAACTCAAGATGCGGACGTTGAAAGAACCGGCTTCAGTAGATCTCTTATTGGGGAAAGAAAATACCCGACTAAAGTCGGTACTCTAACACCTGTTTACTCAACTCGACCACGCCTTCGCAACCACTCCCACCCAAAATATGCCGGCAGTCCGGCTAGCATGATCCCGAGACTGATCGCGGTGTTGCGCGGCTCTTTGTAGACGACACTAAAGGTGATCACGCAGCACGCCGCGATAAAGAAAAGCGTAGTGAATGGATGACCCGGAATGTGAAAGAAGTCGCCACGGGGTTTCCCGCGATTCCGCTTTCTGAATACAAACACGCACACAGCCGTCAGGCCAAAGAACACCACGTCAACCGACACGACGTAATTCAGAATCTGTTCGAAACGGCTGGCCACCAGCACGATGACTATTGCCAGCAAGCCTTGCAGCGCTATAGCCACCGCTGGGACTCGAGCGCGATTAAGCCAGGCCAACTGTTTGAAGAACAGCCCGTCGTTGGCCATGGCGAAATAAACGCGCGGCGCGGTCAGCATGCTCTGACTCAAGAATCCGATCGTGGAAATCGCGATGCCCGCGGCGAGAAAACGCCCGCCCTTTTCACCAAGCGCCAGACGCATCACGGCCGATGCCGGCGTTTTCGTTTGCGCCAGGCCCTCTGCGCCCAACGCATGCACGCAGACATAGTTCACCGAAAGATAAACCACGATCACGCCCAGCACACCGAACAACAGCCCGCGCGGCAGATTCCGGCGCGGCTCCCGCACTTCGCCGGCGACAAAGCACGCCGTCTGCCAGCCTCCATAAGCGAATTGCGCCGGAATCAGCGCCGCACCAAAGGCGATCAATGCCTGCCAAATCGTTGGGGAATATCCGGTGGAAGCCGTCACGGCTGTACTCTGCGCCGGCCCGCTGACCATCAGTCCAAATGCGACCAACGCTGCGAGCGCGCACAGCTTCAGCACCATAAAAATATTCTGGGTCACACTGCCTGCGCGCACGCCGATGCAATTGACGATCGTCAACACGGCCAGCGCGGCCGAGGCCAGGATCGCTGCGCGCAAATCCGTCACCCGCGCGCCGACTAATTCAAAAACGTGATTCGCGAAAATGAGCGCGACCGCCGCCATCCCGCCCGTCTGAATCACAAACAGCAAACTCCAGCCGTAACCGAAAGCCACCAAAGGATGGAGCGCATCGCGCAGATAAACATACTGGCCGCCGGACTCTGAACTTTGCGACGAAAGCTCCGCGTAGATGAACGCGCCGGCGAGCGCAATCAAACCGCCCACCGCCCACGCTCCCAGAATCAACAGCGGCGTGTGCACCTGCTGCGCGACCACGTAAGGATTGGTGAAGATGCCGGCGCCGATGATGCCGCCCATCACGATCATCGTCGCGTCAAAGAGACCTAGACGGCGAGCAAGCGAGTTGTTGTCAGAGGTCATTGTTGGATCGCTTTGAATCAGGTCGCCAAGCTGAACCCAGCTCGCGTATGCGGGCGACATAACCGGGAAGTGACGGTTGCGTCGATGGGTATTTCGCCCCTCTGGGGCTCAGAATCCCATGGTCGTACGGTTACCCACAGCTTGCGCTGTGGGCTATAAATATTTCGTTGGCTTCGCCAACTCATTGAACCTGCGTGCTCTTAAAATGACGCTCGGAATCCGAAGCCGCTCGATGGTCATGCCGACTTCGACTTCACTCTTTCAAAAGCTGATTCGCGATCACCAGTTTCTGAATCTCGGAAGTGCCTTCATAGATGCGCAGCGCGCGCACGTCGCGATACAGCCGCTCGACCAGGGCACCGCGCACCAGACCGGTGCCGCCGTGAATCTGCACCGCTTGATCGATGATGCGTCCAGCTGCTTCGGTGGCAAACAACTTGGCCTGACTCGCTTCGCGAGTCGAACGTTCCGCGCCCGCATCCTTCAAATACGCCGCACGATAAACCAGCAGCCGAGCGGCGTCCAACTCGGTGGCCATGTCGGCCAGCTTTGCCTGAATCAACTGATGGCCGGAGAGCGCTTTGCCAAATTGCTCGCGCGTCTTCGCATGCAGAATACTTTCGTCGAGCGCCCGCCGCGCCATGCCGCACGCCGCCGCGCCCACGCTGGCGCGAAACATATCCAGCGTTTGCAGCGACAGCCGCAGGCCATCACCCGGCGCGCCGATCATGTCTTCCGCGGGCACCTTGCAACCTCGGAATTCCAGCTCGCCAATCGGGTGCGGCGCCATCATCTCGGTTCGTTCCGCGACGTTGAACCCCGGCATGCGCGCCGAAATCACAAACGCAGAAATCTCTGCGCGGCCATCATCGCGCGTCCCGGTGCGGGCAAAGACCGTGTAGAAGTCAGCCACGCCGGCGTTTGAGATAAAGCGCTTGCGGCCATCGATGATGTACGCGTCGCCTTCGCGGCGCGCGGCGGTCTTGAGCGCGGCCACGTCGGAGCCGGCATCAGGTTCAGTCAAAGCAAAAGCGCCGATGGCCTTGCCGTTGGCTGCTCGCGCCAGCCAAAAGTCGCGCACGTGTTCGGTGGCCGCGAGGCTAATCGCATAGGTGCCCAACCCCTGCATCACGAAAGCGAGATCGGCCAGCGAAGAAGAATACGAAAGCGTCTCGCGAATGATGCAGAAACTGCGCAGATCAAATGGCTGACCCGGCGTGGCGACGGCGTAGCGCAACAGATCCGCTTCGCACAAGAGCATGACGTAGCTGCGGACTGCTTCGTCGGCGTCCTGCTCGTCATCACTCGCGCGCACCTCGACTTCGCGCTCGGCTAAGTCGGAGACTTCAGCCGAAAGCTTTCGGTGATCGGCCGTGAAGAATGGCGTGGTTTCAATGAATCGATCCATGTCAGTCTAGTTGCTGGAGCGCGGGCATCCTTGCCCGCACAGCGCCGCAGGCGCTCATCCTTTCTAATGCCAAGACAAAAACAATTGTTCGCGCTGCGCGCTCAGTGCGGGCAGGATGCCCGCGCTCCGTATTACTTGAATCTTGCCGGACGCTTCGACAGAAATGCGTCGTGCGCTTCCTGAAAATCCGGATGCTGCATGCACAACGCCTGCGTCACAGCCTCGGCTTCCAACCCAGACTCAAAGCCCATGTGCATTTCGCGGTTCAACATCTCTTTGGTCTTGGCCAGACCAAGCGCCGGACCGCGCGCTAGCTTTTCCGCGAACCCGCGCGTCGCGGTTTCCAGTTGGTCGCGCGGCACGACTCGATTGTAGAGGCCGATCGTTTCGGCCTCTTTTGCCGAAATGAAATCCCCGGTCATCAATAGCTCGGTGGCTTTCGCGAGTCCGACCACGCGTGGCAAAAGATAAGTCGCGCCCATGTCCGTCCCCGCCAGTCCGACCTTCACAAAAATAAAAGCAATCTTTGCTTCCTCGGCGGCGATGCGGATGTCCGCAGCCAGCGCGATGCACGATCCCGCGCCGGCCGTGGTCCCATTCAAACTGGCGATCACGGGCTTTGGCAGCGACCGCATGTTTTGAATCAATTCGCAGGTCAGGCGGGTGAATTCCAACAAGCCCGCGGCATCGCGACCCTGCAACTTGCCGATGATCTCAATCACGTCGCCACCCGAACAGAACGCCCGCCCCGCGCCGGTGATCACTACCACGCGCACTTCTGGCTCATCGCGCAGCGCCGCAAACAGATCGGTCAGTTCACGATAGACTTCAAAGGTTACCGCGTTCAGACGCTCGGGACGATTCAGCGTGATCGTCGCTATGCCATCGCGCTGTTCGTAGAGAAAACTTTTAGGAGTGTTCATAAGTTTAGAGCTCAAGCTTCAGCTTAGGTGTTTTCGAAAGCAACAATCTAAAGATTGAACTCTAAACTCAAAGCACCGCGACGCCTTCAATCTCAATCTTCGCGCTGTCATCCAATAAACCCGCGACTTCAACCAGCACCATCGCCGGGAAATGTCTGCCCATGCGCGCGCGATAACGCTCACCGATGTCTTTCATCTGCTCGCGGTAGGCGTTCTTATCTGTGACATAGAGCACCAGACGCGCAATGTGTTCAGGCTTGCCGCCGGCTTCCGTTACGACCGTGATGAGGTTGGCCAGCGCCCGATCAAATTGCTCGACGAGATCAGCGCTGACGATCTGCTGTCGTTCGTTCCAGCCGATCTGCCCGGAAATGAAAAGCAGGCGACCGCCTTCTGCCAAAACGCCGTTGGAATAACCATGCGGTGCGCCGAGCGATTCAGGATTGATTAACTTGAAACTCATAGGTTCAATTGCGCCGGTACTGACCTCATCGCGCGGATTTCACAGTTCGACATTCACTGAGTTATACCCAGAGACCTGTTGCACAATCTCGAGTTGGTTCCCGCCCGGGTCGCGCACATAGAAGCGTTGCGTCCCCGGCACCGGGCGCGGGTCAGGAACGATCTCAACGCCCGCGTCGCGGAACTTCTTTTGAGCGGCGCTCAGATCGTCGACGCGAAAACAAATGTGCCGCGAACTCAACTGACCGGGTTCTTCATCATCAACCGACAAGTGCAATTGGTTCGCGCCAATTTGGTACCAGGCGCCATTCTGGCGAGCGGCGGCGGGCTTCGGCACTCGTTCCAGCCCCAACACGTCGCCGTAAAAATCTTTCGTCGCCGCTTCCAGGGCGGCAGGCACAGTGACGTTAACATGATGAAGTTGGGTGACCATCATTGCACCTTAAAATTTGGATTCTCGATCAGGCCGAAGATATTGCCGAAGGGATCTTTGACCGTGGCTACTTTGATCCCTTCGCCTACGTCCTGTAAGGCTTCGTGAATGGTGGCGCCGAGTTCCACAATGCGCTTGAGCGCAGCTTCGGCGTTTTCGACTCCCCAGTAAGCAACCGCGCCGTCGGCCTTCTCGGCGCTGTTGGCTGCTCCCGGTTGAAGCCCGAGTTCGTAGCCTGAAACATTGAAGCCGACATAGAACGGCTGGTCAAAGTAAGGCTGCACGCCCAGCACTTCACTGTACCAATGCTTGCCCTGATCGATGTCGTCAACGTGATAGATTGCGGTTCGTAATCCGAGAAACATTGTTCACTCCTGGAGGGAGCGCCGACATCCTGTCGGCGGTTAGTGGGCATCCTGCCCGCACTCTTATCGTTCACGGTTCTTTACAGCAAAGTCCATCACCTCATCCAAACGACTTTCCCCGGGCGTGGCGGATGACTGGCCAAGCTTCTCCCCCAGATAGGCGTTGAATTCGCCGGAACGGTTGCGCGGCACGCTCAAGCTCTGCCATTCGGTCGACTTGAAATGCTTCGCCAGGTAAACGATCTGGCCGACGTGATAAGCATAGTGCGCCAGTTGGCGATTAATGGCCTGAATCACCGTGTGATCCTGGCCGCGAATTCTGATTGTGCGCATCAAATCTTCCGGCTTCAAAGGTTCGACTGCGTCAAAGACAGATTTCCAACCCTGCTCCCAGTAAGCGATCATGTCGTCCTTCGTAGTTTTCGGCAGCATTACAAATTCCATGTCGCGATTGCGCTCGGGCTTTTCGCCGTCGGTGGTCAGAAAGTCGGTCCAGCGCGAGAGCATATTCCCCGCCATGTGCTTCATGTTGACGGCGATGCTATTCGATTCCGGATCGATCGTCTTGAAGAAGTCTTCATCAGAGATTTGCGCGTGCGCGCGTTCCGCGAGTGTCTTGTAATCGCGAAAGGTTTGCAGCGCGTCGGTCAGGTAATGTTCGGCGATTGATTGATCGTTCATGACGTTAATTAGTTTGCGAAGCAGGCGAAATATCATTAGCCCACAGCGCCAGCTGTGGGTTAGCGAAAAATTAGGAATACGAGCCCCGGCAGGGGCGGCATAAACGACGCTCAATTATGTCGCCCGCTAAAGCGGGCTCAATCAAATACCTTCGTCATCGTACCCACAGCTTGCGCTGTGGGCCAGGGATATATCGCCGGCTTTGCCGGCTGGTTGCCCGGTTTCACCACAAAGGTACAGAACAGCGCGCGGTAGCGACCTGATGCCAGATTCAAGTTGAGTGTTCGCATCCGGTCGCTACCGCTCGCGGTTCTGTAACGCGCTCGCCACTTCCGCGCGCTGCACGCTACGCTGCTCGCCCGAACGAAGGTCCTTGATCGCAACTTCACCCCGAGCGCGCTCGTCATCGCCGACGATCGCCACAAATGGTATGCTGCGCGACGTCGCGTACTTGAACTGCTTACCGATCTTGTCTGCTTCCGGATAAAGATCGACGCGCAAACCCTGGCTCCTCAATTCAGTCGCCAGCGCCAGCGACTCTGCAAACGATTCTTCGTTCCAGATCGTCACCATCACGTCCGCGGGAGATGAAACCAACTCGGCTGGAAACATGTTGCGCTCGGTCATCACGACGATGATGCGTTCGAGGCCGAGAGAGAATCCACATGCGGGAACATCTTTGCCTAGAAACATCCCCACCAGATTGTCGTAACGACCGCCACCGCCGAGGCTGCCGGCGAGATCAGGCACATTGATTTCCATGATTGTACCCGTGTAGTACGAGAGCCCACGAGCAAGAGATGGGTCGATTTCGAGGTGCTTGGACGCCGAGGTTTCTTTAGCTAACTGCACAATTCTCACTAATTCTGTGATCGCTTCGCCAGCCGTAGTTTTCCCTTCGTAATCACTCGGAAAGTCTTTGAAAGAAGTGTATTGAAAATTCAGCATTTGCAGGTTTGCTTCATGCCTGTCAGGCGAGAACTCATGAAACTCAAGCCGTCCTGACTGAGCTAGAAAAGTTCGGTTCATCATTCGGTAGAGAATAGTTTCAGCACTGCGTTGGGGAATTCCCTGAGTGGCGAGTTCTTTCTTTACGCCATCGATTCCGATCTTATCCAATTTATCAAGCGCAACCAACGCACCAGCTCGCTGGTCTTCGAGAATCATCGCTGCCGCCATGTGCCCGTCCATAAGTCGACGATGATTGAGCCTGATCGTGAATTCGCGGAAGCCCAAACGCTCAAGCGCATCACTGGCAGCCGCGCAAATCTCCGCCTCCACCACCATCGACTTCGACCCCAGCACATCGACATCGCATTGATAAAACTCGCGAAATCTCCCCCGCGCCGGTCGATCGGCGCGCCAGACGGGTTGGATCTGGTAGCGTTTGAAAAACTTTGGCAGCTCGTTTTGATATTGGGCGACGACGCGCGCCAAAGGCACAGTCAGATCGTAACGCAGCGCCAGATCGGCCTGGCCGGTTTTTTCATGTTCGCCGCGCTTGAGGATTTTGAAGATGAGTTGATTGCCCTCTTCGCCATACTTGCCCATCAGGGTCTCGATGTTTTCGACGGCGGGAGTTTCCAGCGGCTCGAAACCATATCGTTCGTAGACAGACTTGATCACGCCGATGACGTATTCACGTTTGCGCACGTCGGCGGGCAGAAAGTCACGCATGCCGCGCGCTGGTTGGGTTTTGGCTGATGACATTGAATTAGCTCTGGTGTATTTCGCGGCAATCATAACCTGAAACACAGTTTGTCGGAAAAGATCGTGATCTCAACCTTTGCGCCATACCTCTCGTCCTTTGCGCCTTTGCGTGAAATGCCTCTGGCGCTACATGCAGTTCACGCAAAGGCGCAAAGCAAGGCCGCAAAGGCGCCAAGATTCCTCCACCCCCTTGAATCTTTGTAACTTTCTGAGTATAAGCAACGTCAATTCAGTTAAAGTTCGTCTGCCCGGATTTCCTGAGGTGAGCGAACCAGCTTTCCGCAAATCAATTCTTGAATAGGAGTCTACGATGATCCGACGCCAATTTGTCGCCACCCTTCTGCTTTTTGCTCTGCTCGTCCCGTACGCCGCTTTCGGCCAGCAACCCGGAGGCCCACAACAGCCCGCTCCGGATCCAAACGATCCTGTCGTCCGCATCAAGGACGAGGGGATGAATCGTTCGCAGGTGGTGCAGACACTTTCATATCTCAGCGATGTGATCGGTCCGCGCCTGACGGCTTCGCCGGGAATGAAGCGCGCCAACAACTGGACGCGCGAAACGCTCGAGAAGTGGGGCATGCAGAACGCGCACCTGGAGGCGTGGGGTCCGTTCGGCCGCGGTTGGAGCTTGAAGCGTTTCAGCGCCCAGGTGGTTGACCCGCTGAACATTCCGCTGATCGCTTATCCCAAGGCGTGGTCGCCGGCGACCAATGGCGCGATCACGGGCGAGGTCGTTTACATCGACGCGAAGACCGAAGCCGATCTGGAAAAGTACAAGGGCAAGTTGAAGGGCGCGATTGTCTTTACTCAGGCGCCGCGTGAATTGAAAGCGCGTTTCGCCCCGCTCGGTACCCGGCAGGATGAAAAGAGTTTGCTGGCGTTGGCTGATGCTCCGGCGCCGGGAGGCGGACGTGGTGCGGGCGGTGGCGGCGGTGGTTTTCGCATGACGCCCGAACAGCGCGCGACACTGAATTTCAACGCCCGCAAGCTGATGTTCGCACAGGAAGAAGGCGCGGCGGTGCTCGCTGATGGCAGCCGCGCGGGCGATGGCGGAACGGTCTTTGTGCAACAGGCGAGTGTGCCCACGATTATTCCCGACGTAACGCCGGCCACCCCGGCGCCGCGCGTGAATGTCTATGACAAGACAGCGCCCAAGATTCTGCCGCAAATCACGTTGGCGAACGAACACTACAACCGGATCATGCGGATGCTGCAGGCCGGCGAGAAAGTAAGAATGGAAGTGAACATCGCCGTCGAATGGCAGGATGCCGATCTGATGGGCTACAACACGATCGCCGAAATTCCGGGCAGCGATCCGACTTTGAAAGATGAAATCGTAATGCTGGGCGGCCACATGGATTCATGGCACGCCGGCACGGGCGCGACCGACAACGGCGCCGGTGTCGCAGTTGCGATGGAAGCGATGCGCATCATTCAGACGCTCGGGCTGAAACCGAAACGCACTATTCGTATCGGGTTGTGGACCGGTGAAGAAGAAGGGCTGCTTGGTTCGGCTGCTTATGTTAAGCAGCATTTCGGAAGTCTTGAAGCTGGTAATCCAGGCGTTGTGCCCCCGGGAACTCCCAACAGTCAGCCGGCCGCGCCGCCAAAGCTGACGACCTTACCGGAGTACGACAAGTTCGACTGTTACTTCAATCTCGATAACGGCACCGGCAAGATTCGCGGCGTCTACATGCAAGGCAACGAAGCGGTGCGGCCGATCTTTCGCCAATGGCTGATGTCTTTCCGCGATCGGCCGAATGAAAATGTTTGGGGAGCGAACACTTTGTCCATCTCGAACACGGGCGGCACCGATCACCTTTCGTTCGATCGCATCGGCCTGCCTGGATTTCAGTTCATTCAGGACGAGATTGAGTACGACACGCGCACGCATCACTCAAACATGGATGTGTTCGATCGCATTCAGGCCGATGACATGAAGCAAGCCGCGACGATCATGGCCGCTTTCGTCTATCTGACGGCAGATCGCGCCGAGAAGATTCCGCGCAAGCCGGCGCCGCGGAGATAGACGCATCGCAAGTTGACGACAGTTTTCTTAGATCTTGCTCCCTCTCCCTTTGGGAGAGGGTTGGGGTGAGGGTTTTAGAGCGGATCGATTGAACGGAATAGTTGTCCGCCCCAACACAACTAAAACCTTTAGCACTCTTACGTCTAAGCCCTCATCCCCGGCCCTTCTCCCAGAGGGAGAAGGGAGATAAGAACGCCGACGAAGCTGTAGCGCAAGTTAGCAACTTGCGCTACTTAATCCCGATCACGACTTCCAGCCAATACCGCCTAAGCTTGTCGCGATTGGCCGTCCGGTACCCGGCATAGTCGCGGGCGATTCCCGGATCGGGATGCGCAAACAGAATGTAAGGCTCCAGCAGGCCGGCGTCATTCACCCTCACCAGATTATCGAGCGAAACTTCGAGCGTCTTAACCTTGCCGGACTTCAGATCTTTGGCCGCGGCTTCGGCGACCATTCGCAGCGCGGCTGCCTCTTCTTTCAAACTGTGCCGGTAAACTTTTTCGGCGGGATAGTTCTTGAAGAAATCACTTTGTTTCCAGGCGATCCGCGTCAGACCGTACATTAACCATTCGTTCGAGCCATCGTTGCTGTTCAGAGTCTTCGGATCGATCGAGAGAGTGGTCTTGCCGTCCTGGGTGGCGGTCGAGTTCGGCGGATCGATTCGCGGATGGCCCAGCGTAACTTTATGTCGATCGCCCCACTGCGTTAGGCCGACATACGCGCGGCGGCCGTATGGCTCGGCGATGATCGCGTCAACAAATTTGTCGCGGGCCAGGTCGGTCTTGCCCTGCGCATCCAGAGCATCGCCCCAATACCGGTAGGCCGTTTCCCGGTTGGCGTCGATGGCGATGGCTTTGGCAAACCAGGTTCCGGCATTATCAAAATGATCGCTGCGATATTTCGCGTCGGTCGAGTTGGATCCTTTCTTGAACTCGACATCACCCGCGTACAGCGCGGCATCGTACAAGTGCGGATCCGAATCGAGCGCACGCTTGTACGCGGCGAGCGCTTTGTCCAGCTCGCCTTTGACAAACGCTGCCTCGCCTTCTCTGATCGCCGCCTCGGCCGCTTGGATATTAGAAAACGGGACCTCTGTCGGATCCGGCGACGACAACGCGTCAATGACCATCGTGGTCAAGTTACTGTTATCGCCCAGTGATCGAGAGCGGAGCAGCGTCGCCTTGGCACGATCCCTTAACTTCTGACGCGACACCGGATCTTTTTCGGCCGCCGTGGTGGCATAAAGAGCAAAGCCCAACTTTGACAGAATAACGAAATCGTTAGGATTGGCCGCCGCTACCTTTTCCAGCAGCGGCAAGGCGGCGGTGAAGTTGTTCGACTCGTAAAGATCGATCGCCTTCTGGCGTTCACCTGGATCCTGTGGCCGGGCAAAGGCGCCCGCTGCGATTACCATCATGGCGACGAACGCCAAACCAGCATTGAGGAAGATTCTTTTTGCGGTTAAGCTTTGGTTGAGCATTACGAGCACCTCTGAATTGCCGTAGACGTTGCGGTTCCGGAAGACGCGCAAGTCTAGGGCTATTTTCGGAAACCTGTCAACGCAATTGAATTTCCGTCCGAGAGTTTAGAAGCGATGCTACCGCCCGCTTAGTGGGGCAGTAGCCCGACTCTAAACAGAGGCGCAATGACACATCGACAAACTGAAGTTTGTCGGACAGACGAGCACATGTCCCATCTACTCGAAGTCAAAAATCTCCATACGTATTTTCAGACGCGTGAGGGTTTGGTGTGCGCGGTTGAAGGTGTCAGCTTTCATCTCGATCGCGGAGAGTTGCTCGGGTTGGTGGGCGAGAGCGGCTGTGGCAAGTCGATGACCGCGCTTTCGATCATGCGCCTGATCTCGCCGCCGGGAAAGATTGTGGCCGGCGAGATTTTGTTTGAGGGCCGGAACCTTTTGGAATTATCCAATGCGGCGATGCGCGATGTGCGCGGCAACGACATCGCCATGATCTTTCAGGATCCTATGACGTCGCTCAATCCCGTCTTTACCGTGGGTGGGCAGATTGCCGAAGCGCTGCGCCTGCATCGTGGCCTGTCCCGTAGAGCCGCGCGCGCCGCGGCGATTGAAGCTATGCGTGAAGTCTCGATCCCCGATCCGGCTTTGCGGGCTGACGATTACCCGCACCAACTTTCGGGCGGCATGCGGCAGCGGGTGATGATCGCCATGGCCCTGGCGTGTGATCCAAAAGTGCTGATCGCCGACGAACCAACGACAGCGCTCGATGTCACGATCCAGGCGCAGATTCTTGATCTGCTGAACCAGTTACGGCGTACGCGCGAGCTAGCGGTGCTGCTGATCACGCATGACCTCGGTGTTGTCGCGGAAGTCGCTGAGCGCGTCGCCGTGATGTACACCGGTAAGATCGTCGAGGAATCCCCCGTGGAAGAATTATTCGCGCGGCCAAAACACCCTTACACCGAAGGGTTGCTGCGATCGGTGCCGAAGCTGACGGCGAAGGATGTCGCCAAAGCTGAGCGGCTACAAACAATCGAAGGCACCGTGCCAAGGCCGACCGCTCTGCCGCCAGGCTGTCATTTCGAGCCGCGCTGTCAGTATCGAATGCCGCGTTGCAGGGAAAGCGAGATTCCGCTTTACGATGTCATGCCTGGCGTGACGGTGCGATGTGTTTTGTTTGATCCGGCGGTTAGGGCCACATCTTAAAAAGACCGATGGGACCTATATGACCTATTGGTCCTATATCGTATGAACGAAAACCACGAACTGGTCCGCCTCAGCGGACTGGTAAAGCATTTCCCGGTCGAAGACACCGGCGACGTCTACCGCGCGGTTGATGGCGTGTCTTTCAATATCCTCAGCGGCGAAACGCTTGGCCTGGTCGGTGAATCAGGCTGTGGCAAGTCCACAGTCGGACGCTGCCTGCTGCGGCTCATCGAGCCGACGCACGGCTCTATTCAGTTCGAAGGCCGCGAGGTTACTACGATGGGCCGGAGCGAACTGCGCCAGTTGCGCCGCGAGATGCAGATCATCTTTCAGGATCCGAACGCATCGCTGAATCCGCGCATGAAAATCGGCGACATCATCGCTGAACCGCTCGTAATTCATAAGATAGGAAACCGCGCACAGCAGCGCGAGCGCGTCGCTTGGCTGCTGGGTAAAGTCGGCCTCGACGCCGACTTCATCAAACGCTACAGCCACGAATTCTCTGGTGGCCAGTTGCAACGCATCGGCGTAGCGCGCGCGCTGGCGCTGCATCCGAAATTGATCGTGGCTGACGAACCAGTTTCAGCGCTCGATGTTTCAGTTCAGGCCCAGGTCGTGAATCTGCTTCAGGACTTGCAGAAAGAATTTGGCCTTACTTATCTCTTTATCTCGCACGGTCTCGCCGTGGTCGAACACATCTCGACGCGGGTGGCCGTGATGTACCTGGGCCGCATCGTCGAGATTGCCAGCGCCGCGGATCTGTACCTGCGGCCGCTGCATCCCTACACCCAGGCGTTGCTTTCAGCCATTCCGGTTCCCGATCCGACGGCCCACCGCGACCGCGTAATCTTGAAAGGTGATGTGCCCACCTCGCGGAATCCGCCGTCGGGTTGTCGCTTTCGCACGCGTTGCCCGATTGCTATTGACGAATGCGCGCGAATCGATCCAGAGTTGCGCGAGATTTCACCGGGTCATACAGTCGCCTGCATCAGGGTTGAGGGTTACGAGAACGCGCCCAGCGTAGAACCGGGGCAGTAGCCCGACCGTGAGGGAGGGCGTAGCGGCGTAGCCGCTTGGTTTCAATCAAGGGAGTGGCCGGAAAGGCGCAGCCTTTCCGCACATCAGGCGGCAAGCCGCAAGCGAACCATGCAGAGCTGAGTGAAACATTGCAATAGTGCGGAGCGTATCAGGCTGTCAAAACAATGAGCCGCACTTAGGCTTGGTCCACCGTATCGGACGGAAAAGCATTCGCCCCGTCCTTCGACATTCAACAGGAGGATAGTTTCATGGACGATCCGAATCAGGGATTTCAAGCGCCGCCACCGCCAACCGCGATAGTCGAACCCGAGCGCAAGCGACCGGCCAACCTGCTCTGGGCCGGCGTGGCTTTGGTCGTGCTGGGAATCATTGTCTGCGTCGGCGGCATCGTCGGCTTTATTCCAGGCGGCATCGGAACCGGATTGGCTTTGGCAGCACTGGGAATACTGTTTTTTGCGTTGAGCTTTACTTCGCTGCCGAGCGTGCCCGACCCGCCGCCGCCCATGTCAACAGTTGGGAGATTGACGGGCATCTTCTTTGAGCCCACCGCTGTGTTTCGGAATTTACGGGCCCACCCGCGATGGTTGGCGGCAATCTTAATTATGGGGTGCCTGAATGCGGCTTACGTCGGCGCCTTCTATCAACGGCTGACGCCAGAGCGCATCGTTGACTTCACGTTCGAAAAGATCAAGGACAGCCCGATCAAGCCGCCGGAAGATCGCATGGCTTTGGCGAGGCAGCAGGCGCTTGACGCCGCCAACTTGCCCCTGGCCCGGGTCGGCAACGCAATCAAGACCATCGTGGGGGTGTTCTTTGGCGTGGCTATTATTGGCGGGCTTTACCTTCTTGGCGTCCTGGCATTCGGTGGCCGGATGCATTTCTGGCAAGCCTATTCTGTGGCCGCGTACGCGACATTCCCCGTGGCGCTGATCCACAAGGTGATCAGTTTCATACTGCTCTACGTGAAATCACCCGACGATATCCATCCGCTGATCAACCAGGAAACTCTGGTTACGGACAACCTGGGGATCTTGTTCAAGTCGGCGGAGCATCCGGTATTGTTTGTCATGGCCAGCTCGATCGGTATCCTTTCGTTTTACAGGCTGTGGTTGACGGCGAAGGGCCTGCACGAGGGAGGATATAAGGTTAGTTCTTCAGCGGGCTGGGGTGTCGCAATTACGCTGTGGGCCCTGGGACTATTGCTCGGCATGGCCGCCGCTGCGATCTTCCCGAGTTTCTTGTCGTAAGGCTGTAGCGCAAGCAAAAGTGGCACAGACTTTAGTCTGTGATTGTCCTACCAGGGATCCAATCACAGACTAAAGTCTGTGCCACTTTCTATTCGTAGCGCAACGATTCAATTGGATCGAGGCGCGCGGCTTTCCACGCCGGCCACAATCCAAAGATCATCCCGATGCCCACGCTGGCGAAAAAGCCGGCCACCGGCGCCCACAGCGGCACGTAAGACGGCATAATCAGCTTCACCACCAGAGTCAGCAGCCAGCCAATTGCCAGACCCACGAATCCACCAAAGCCGGTCAGGGTCATCGCTTCGATCAGGAACTGCCAGAGGATGTCTGTGCGACGCGCGCCGATGGCTTTGCGCACGCCAATTTCGCGAGTGCGCTCAGTCACACTCACGAGCATGATGTTCATCACGCCGATACCCCCGACCATTAAACCCACCGAAGAAATAACCACCATGGCGATGGCGATGCCGCCGGTGATTGAATGAAAAGTGCCGATGAGCGACGCGGTTGTTTCGATGCCAAAGTTATCAGGGTTACCGAAAGGAACTTGCCGGCGAACGCGTAACGTGTCGGTCACCTGATCCATGGCTTCCTGCATCATGCCCGGTTTGGCCACGGCCAACAGATAAACATCCTGCGAGTTTGGCTTCAGTTTGCGCGCGTTGTTGTAGGGTATGTAGACGACGTTGTTCGCATCATCACTGCCGCCGCTAAAGAGAAACTGCTCGCGCTTTTGCAGGATACCTACCACGCGATACTCCTCGGAACCGATCTTAAGATTATTGTCGAGGGGCGACCCGAAGGGGAAAAAATCGTCCGCTACTTTCGAACCGATGACGCAGACGTTTTGGTTCTGATCGTTTTCGAATTGCGAAAAAAAGCGGCCTTCATAGACGGTTTGCGTGCCCGCCTTTTCGAAATCCGGCAGCGTCCCCTGCAAAGCTACCGAAGCGGAGGTCTTGCCGCCACCGCTGACCAGAATCTTTTTGCCAAAAAAGTTGTTGGTGATTTCGAGGAATGGCACCGCTATTTCTATGGTTGGCAGCTTGCCGAGCGCGATAGCGTCGTCATAGGTGAGCGGCTTGCGCATGCGCTCTTCGCGGGACAGCCGCCCGACGTGAATACCCGGGTTATTCTTGCTGATGTACATCGAGCGCGTGCCGAATGATTCGACCTCTTTGGTAAACGCCGTGTCGATGCCGCTGATGATCGAGGCGATCAGCATCACCGTGACGACGCCGATGATCACGCCAATAACCGTCAGGAAAGAACGCAGCTTGTTGTCGCGCAACGTGGCCAGTGCCAGCCAGAGATTTTCGAGGATGTCGCTTCTGAGTATTTTCATGACTTTGACCTTGGTACTTCGGCAGGAACCTATAGGACTTATCGGACCTATACGTCCTATATGACCTATCCCTCCTTAACCATCAGCCCTGAGCGCCTCAATCGGATCCAGGCGCGCGGCTTTCCACGCGGGCACGATTCCGGAAAGGATCCCAACCCCTCCCGACGCCGCCAGCGCCCCGAGCACCGCGAAGATGGACAGGTACGTGGGAAAGAAAGTCGCCGTAACAATTTTCCCCACCACCCACGCCAGAAATATTCCGGTCGCACCACCAATCGTGGCTAACGTTATGGCTTCCAACAGGAATTGTTTCAGGATGTCGGTCTTGCGGGCGCCCAGTGATTTGCGCAGCCCAATCTCCTTAGTTCGCTCAGTCACCGAAACCAGCATGATATTCATAATCACGATCGCGCCCACCACCAGCGCAATACCGGGAACAAAGATGGCCACCAGAAATATCGTGCCGAAAAGTCGATCACGCAATCCCGTGATCGCGTCGGGAGTGACAATGCCGAAGTTGTCTTTCTCGTTGGGTGCTAGCCGGTGTCGGGCGCGCATGATGTATCTTGCTTCGTCCACCGCCTCATTAAATGTGTCATCAGTTTTCGACGTCGCCGTGAAATAAAGCGACCGCTGTCGAACTAAGGGACCGTAATCAAGGGAATAAGTTTTCAAAGGGATCACGATAAAGCTGTCCTGCGGAATTCCGAAGACCGTGCCCTTCACTTCTTCGACACCCAGCACCCGATAAGGCAGCCCGCGAATGTCGATCTCACCACCGATAGGATTGCCGGCTGGAAATAACTTGGTGGCGATGTCGGCGCCGATATAGGCGACGCGCGCCGCGCCGTCAGCTTCGGTGTCCGTAAAGAACCGGCCGTTGGCGATAGTTCGATTGTCGATGTCGGCCGTGTTTGCCGTGGCCCCAATCACAAATACATCTTCGAGGATTTGATCGTTGCGCTTAATCAGAGACGGCGTGCCGCGCGCTTTAGCTCCGATCTTTCCGATCAGAGTCGCGTGTTCTTTCAGGTACTGGTAATCGTCGAGCGTCAGTTCCTTGTTGCGGCGTTGAGCGGCGGCGATCGTGTCGGTGTCTTTGAAATCTTCGAACGGGTTGAAGCGTTGGACCGAAAAAGACTTGGCGCCGATGCCGGCAATTTTCTCGTCAATGTAAACGTTGAAGCCCTGAATCAAGGACACCACCGTGACAAAGGCCGTAACGCCCACGATCATGCCCAATAGAGTCAGCGCCGAGCGCAACTTATGCGCCCAGATTGCGGCTACTGCTACTTTAAGGACTTCTACGAGGTTCATTAGGTTCTACTACGGACGACAAAGTGTTTTAGTTACGAAACTCGGCGACTTTCTAGTCAAACGGGGCAGTAGCCCGACCGTAAGGGAGGGCTCATTTTCGATGCTCACAACGCGGAGCCCTCCCTCACGGTCGGGCTATTGCCCCGCTCGTTATCTCATTCCCATCGCAACGATTCAATCGGATCCAGCCGCGCAGCTTTCCAGGCGGGCCACAAGCCAAAAACAATTCCCACGGCGGCTGAGATGCCTACGCCCACCGCGATCGCCCAGGCGGGAACATAAGCCGGCAGCGGCGAGTACTTGTTCATCAGAATACTCGCCAGCTCTCCAACGATCAGCCCGAGCAGGCCGCCAATTCCCGTCAGCACCACGGCTTCGATCAGGAACTGCGACAGAATATTGCTCCGCGTCGCGCCAACTGCTTTGCGCAAGCCTATCTCTTTGGTCCTCTCAGTCACACTCACGAGCATGATGTTCATCACGCCGATGCCGCCAATCATCAGAGCCACGCCCGAGATCGCGGTCAGCACCAGATACGTCGCCCCGGTTAGTTGGTTATAGACATCCAGCAAAGCGTCCTGCGACGACATGCCGAAATTGTTTGGCGCGCCCGCCGGCACGTTGCGGCGCCGGCGCAGAATGTCAGTCATCTCGTCCATTGCTGATTTCACCAGGGAGCGATCCACCGGCCGCACGATGATGACGAAGATGCTCTCGGGAAAGTGCAACTCGGGATAATACTTCTCGAAAGTTTTGATCGGGATAAAGATCGAGTTGTCTCTTGATTGACCCAGGAAATTTCCCAACGGCTCCATTACGCCAATTACTCGAAACGGTTTGCCGGCGATCTTCACCTGCTTATCCAACGGATCGGTAAACGGAAACAGCGCGCGCACCAGGTCCTGTCCGACCACGCAAACGTTGGAACGCTCTTCGACGTCGAGATCGGTGATGAAGCGGCCGCGGCCGACGTAACTCGACTGGGTGAATTCGTAATAGGGCGTGACGCCGATCAGGATCGGCGTGTCGCTCTGCTTGTCTTCATAGCGGACGGTTTCGGCAATCTTGCGATACAGCGGCGAGACGCTCAGCACCGAAGGAGCGTCGTAGCGAATCGCGTCGGCATCCGCAAGCGTTAGCTCCTTGCGATGCAATTCTTCCGAGTTCGGTTGATGGCCAAAGCTGGGCTCAAATTTCGTGGCCCAGATCGAGTTCGAACCGAGCGCTTCGATTTGTTCAGCAAAGGATTTGTTCAACCCCTGAATGATCGAAACCATGAAGACGACGGTAACCACGCCCACGCTGACGCCCAGAATCGTCAGCATCGAGCGCAGCTTATTCGAGCGCACGGTGTCGAGCGCCATGTAAGCGGATTCGCGTATGTCGATGAAGTTCATTTGATTCGAGGACTACTCTGATCGCAACGCTTCAATCGGATCAAGTTTCGCGGCCCGCCACGCCGGCCAGAGGCCGCTAATCACACCGACAATCGACGACATGCTGACGCCGAGCACGGCCGACCAGACGCTGAAAAGCAACGGAAAGCCGATCAGCAAAGCAATCAGCCAGGCCACGCCAAACCCGCTTAAGACGCCCAGCACACCTCCGATCGCGGTCACCGTGACGGCTTCGATCAAAAACTGAGTCAGGATGTCTCTGCGCCGCGCACCGACGGCTTTGCGAATGCCAATCTCTTTCGTCCGCTCAGTCACACTCACCAGCATGATGTTCATTACCACGATCCCGCCCACCACCAGAGAGATCGCGGAAACTCCGATCGTCACTACATAGATATTCTTGGTCGCGCTGCTATAAAGATTCAGAAACACATCCTGGGTCTCGAGCGCAAAGCCGTCGTCGTCATCACGAAAAGTTCGGCCGCGCCGGCTGCGCATGATGGCCCGGGCCTGATCTTCAGCCTGCTCGAGCTGCGGCGCTGTTTCCGTCTGCACGAACACCACCAGCGAATTATGCGCCCCAAAACTCTTTTCGAAATTCCCGTAAGGAATATAGATAACATTGTCGCGCGAAGCGCCGAAAATCTTACCCAGCGGCTGCAGTATCCCAATGATCGTGTAGCGGTGGCCGCCGGTCCAGATGTCCTGGCCGATAGCGCGATCGATAGGCAGATCGGGAAACAGGTTCGTCACGATATCAGGGCCCACGACGCATACTTCGCGCGCGGCGGCGCTTTCGCTTTCAGTCCATAGACGGCCGACATCGACCGTCACGCCATCAATGTCGAACATCGCCGCCGGCATGATCGCGCGCAGGCGCACGCCTTCAAACTTCTGATCGCCATGCTTGGCTATCTCGAAGCTGTTGGCGGCGATGCCGGTGCGCCAGCATGCCGTGCACGATCGGAAAATGGCCTCGGCGTCTTCGCGCAAGACGTCTTTGCGCTTGTTGAATTTGATGAAGTCTTCACGCGACGTAATGACCTGCGGCCGCTTCGAGATCGTAAACACTGTCGAGCCCTGCGAAGAAAAAGTCGAAGCCACCGTCTGATCCAATCCCTTGATGATCGTAACGACGGCAATCACTGCGGTGACGCCGACGACGATTCCTACCAGGGTGAGCGCTGTGCGCAGTTTGTTCTGCCGCAAGCTGGCTGCCGCAACGAAAAAGGCTTCCAGCAGCGCGGCAATTCTGAGAGTCGGTCTGAAGGCTTGAAATGAACGGATTCTGGTGGGCGAAGAAACAGGCCGGTCGCCGCTCTCTGGTTTTGCGTCGCTGCGCGGGGACATCGCAGCGCCTCCTATCTGATGCGCTCGTCTTTTTCGATCAGCCCATCGCGGATCGAGATGATGCGGTGAGCGCGAGCCGCAATATCGTGCTCGTGCGTGACAAGGATGATCGTGTTGCCGCCTTCGTGCAGTTTCTCAAACAAGTTCATGATGTCGTAGCTGGTGGCCGTATCAAGGGCACCGGTCGGCTCGTCGGCAAGCAGAATCGACGGATGGTTGACCAGGGCGCGGGCGATTGCCACCCTTTGGCGCTGGCCGCCCGAAAGCTCGTTGGGCCGGTGCATCATGCGGTCAGTGAGGTCGACTGCGGCGAGCGCTTGTTTGGCCATCTCTTTGCGCTTGGCGCCGGGAATCCCGCCGTAGATCAATGGCAGCTCTACGTTGTGCAGCGCGGTGGCGCGGGCCAGCAGATTGAATGTCTGAAATACAAATCCGACTTCCTGATTGCGAATGCGGGCCAGATCGTCGTCGTCCATCTCAGCCACATTTTTCCCGTTCAGCCAGTACTCACCCTGCGAAGGGGTGTCGAGACAGCCGATCAAGTTCATCAGCGTCGACTTCCCGGATCCGGACGGCCCGGTAATGGCGAGATAGTCACCCCGCTTAACCTCGAACGTAACGCCATGCAGCGCATGCACCTTCTCTGCGCCCATGTCGTACGTCTTCCAAAGGTCACGCATGACGATCAGCAAGTCTGCCTTGCCGTTCGCCGGTAACTCAGGCTTCACGACTACGCCGGAAGAAGTTTGTGATGTGGCGACCGTGCCGTCGGTCATTAGCTTCCTCCGCCGGCGTTGGCATTGGCAGAAGCTTTAGATTGCCGCTTCACCCCCGCGCCTTCCTTCAAAGTCTTCAGCACGCGACTGGGGCCCGTGATGACTTCGGTTCCGGCTGGCAGGCCGCTGGTGATTTCGATGTCCGACTCGCCGGTAATACCCGTGGTGACTTCGACGAATTTGACCTTGTTATTTTTGTCCAGGGTGTACACGCCCTTTTGTTGTTTCGGCTTTTCACCTACCGGGGTCGGCGCGCTGCTGGCCAGCGAAGGACCGGGTGACGGCGTGGGCGGCGCCTTCTCAACAATCGCCTGCAGCGGCACCGCGATCACGTTGGTCTTCGTCTTGGTAGTGATTGTCGCCGTAGAGCTCATCCCTGGACGAAGCTTTGCCCGCACGTCGTCGGTAAGATCCCTAAGCTCGAGGGTGACCTTGAATTCTTTGGCTTCCTGCACATTCACGCGATTGTTGAGACCGCCGGTGGTATCTGACTTGGCGACGGCCAGTGGGTTTTTCAAAGTCACGACGGCGTTTACTTCCTTGTCACCCAGCGCGTCAATCTTTACCTTCGCTTGCTGGCCGACGTCTACGTTTGAGATTTCAGTTTCGTCGACATTGACCTCGACATTGATGGTCGACATGTCGGCGATGGTCATCAATGGCGTCGAAGACAAAGCTGACACCGCATATTCACCCACGCGCGTGGGAATATCGGCAATGACTCCGTTCAACGGCGAGTACTGGGTTGTCTTTTCGCGCTGGCTCGACTGGCCCCGCAGAATTGCCTGTTGCTGGTTGGCGCGCGCCTCGCTCGTCTTCACATTAGTCTGCGCTTCTTTTACTGCCACCTTCTGCTGGTTGGCACGTTCCTGAGCTTCCTTGACCGCAAGCTTCTGCGATTCCAAATTAGCTTTCGCGGTATCCAGGGCAATCTTTGCGGTTTCGTAGTGATCGCGCGCCGCGTCGTAGTCGAAACGAGATGAAACTCCCTTCTCGATCAGTTCGGTGGCGCGCTTCAGTTCGCGCTGAGCGGTATTCAGATCGACATTTGCGCGATCGACCGCCGTTTGTTGCGCAATAACCTGCTGACGGGCGGAAGCAACTGAGGCGTCCGTGACCGCGAGTCCCTGCTGCGCGGACGCGACTCCATTGCGCGCGCTCTGCACGTCGCTAATTGAAGCCTGGGTTGAGGCGAATTGCGCTTCCTGGCTGGACTGCAATTGCGTCGGATCGATCCGCACCAGGGCCTGGCTCTTCGTGACCTGATCGCCGGGGTTGACGTAGATCTCCAAAATGCGGCCCGCTATTTCACTGGTTAGCTTGATATAGCGAATGGGACGCACCTCTCCGGACGCGGTCACCGTCGACCGCAGTTCGGGACGCACCTCCAGCTTTACCGTGGTGACTTCCGGTTCGTCTTTGCGGGTGGCAACCACACTGATGATTACAATCAGCAATAACACGACGACCGCCGCGGCGGCGATGATGATTTTCTTCTTTCGACTGAGGGCCATTTCGGTTTCAGATCCTTAATTAACTTGTTTTAATTGCCGGGTTTCGCTATGCCGGATTAGATACACGCGCCGCGAATAGTTCACGTTGAGTTGTTTTTACGATGAAATCCGGTGCCCGGTTTCAAAGAAATCTCGACGCGACAATCAATTATAGACGATGGCCGCGATCCTGTCGCACCCGCGTGAGGCCAACCAGGCGTCCTGCCTTCCGGCGGCCTCAGACATACTTTTTATTCGGCAACTGCGAGGATCCAAGGCCGTTGGCGCGCTCAACAGTTTCGCGCTAAGATGTCCTGCCACGCGGCTTGGTCAGAGAGCCTGCGCGCCAGAACCGAAATGATCCTCTGTGAGCGGTGCGGAACTGAGAACTTGAACGGATCGCGCTATTGCGATGAGTGCGGCGCCGCCCTGTGGCTGGCCGGAAAGTCGGGTGGACTTTCATTGCCCGGCACGAAAAATAACGGATCCGATGGCAACGGCAGCAAAGATGCCTCCGCTGCTGTCGCCCAATCAGCCGGAAAGCCGAGTTCGCCTCTGGTCTCAGAGCAACAAACTGCCGTGCCATTGATCGCGCCCGGCAACCGTGCGCACGCCACCCTCGTAATAGAACGTGGGAGCTCGGCCGGCAAGCAATTTCCTTTGAGCAGTCAGGAGGCCAATATTGGCCGTTGGGATGCGGACGGAGGGGTTTTTCCGGATGTCGATCTGGATTCTGATGATCCGGAAGCCAAAGTGTCCCGCCGCCATGCGCGCATCTCGCTGCGCGATGGCCAATACGTGATCGAGGATCTGGGATCGACGAATGGGACTTTTGTGAATCGCGGACACCGTCTGGCTCCCGGTGACCGTCAGCCTCTGAAAGACGGCGATGAGATCATCGTCGGTAAGACTTTTTTACGTTTTCGTGTTGCCAGGTAAAAGACCCCGTGGCTACTGAGCCTAGAGGTAATCTGGTTCCGTTTTTTCGACGCCTCCGCAAATTAAGCAAATGAATGTTTGTGGCGAATGTGGCGCTGGTCTAAGAGCCGACGAAAGCTTTTGCGGCAAATGCGGCGCTCGCCGGCCGCTCGACGACTCTTCCGGGGCGTCCCGTAGCGGAAGTGTGAATCCGACGGCCCCGGGTGATGCGAGCGGTATCGTTTCAAATTATTCAAATAATCTGGCCGACAACGGCAGTACGTGGACAGAACAGGAAGCGAGCTCGGCGCCCGCCGCCGCGAGCCGGGGCACCGGCGAGATCGCCGAGAGCGACGAGTTTTCATCGAAGACTTCCCGGACCGATGACGTCCCGGACAAACGGCCGAAGCCCAAGGCGCTCGCCGGCGGCAAAGTTCTGAACGGTCGTTACGAGATTGTGCGCCGCATCGGCGGTGGCGGCATGGGCGCCGTTTACCTGGCGAAGGATCGCAACCTGGGCGAAGCGGCCCGCGCCGTCAAGGAAATGATCGAGTCGCACATCGACGACGCCCAGCACGAAAAAGCGATTGCTGACTTCAAACGCGAATCTCTCCTGCTCACCGAACTCGAACATCCGTCGATTCCCACGGTCTATGACTATTTCTACGACGACGCTTCGGAACGCTTCTACCTGGTAATGAAGTTTATTCCCGGCAACGATTTGTCGTCGCGTTTGCGACATGCGCCCGGCGGACGCATCGACGAGCCAACCGTGACTGAGTGGGGCATTCAGGTCGCCGACGTATTGCATTACCTGCACACGCGACCGCAACCGATCATCTATCGCGACCTCAAACCCGCAAATCTGATGATCGACAGCAATAGCAACCGCATCATGCTGATCGATTTCGGCATCGCGCGCTGGGTCAACAAGAAAGAAAAGGGCGTCACCGCGGTCGGCACAATGGGCTATGCGCCGCCTGAGTTATTCAGCGGCCAGGCAGACGCGCGCGTCGACATTTACAGCCTGGGCGCGACGATGTTTCATTTGTTAACCGGATCAGATCCGCAGGACAACCCGCTGCTTATCTTTGACTTTACCAAGAATCCGCGGCCGCGCCAGATCAATCCCGGGCTTTCCAGCGAGATGGAACGGTTGCTGATTCGCGCGGTTGAATACAAGCCGGAACATCGTTTTCAATCCGGCGCGGAATTGCGCGAAGCGCTCGCCAGCCATCTCGAGAAACTGCGCTCGGGCCAGGTTAGTTTCGGCGCGCCGGCCAGCGAACTGGGTGGCGAGACGATGCGCGTGGCCATGGTGTTTTGCGGATTCTGTGGCGGGCGCATCGCGGCTGATGATATTTTCTGTGCGCATTGCGGCTCGCGCCAGCCGACGGCCGGCGCCGGTTCCAGCGCGGCCCTGGCCCAGGCGCGCGCTACGGCCAAGTTAATCGTGGCCGGCACGACTGAGCTGGACGCTTCGTTTCTTCTGCAAAAAGAAAGCAACCTGGTGGGACGCACGGATCCGCTCTCGAACATTTTTCCTGAGGTGGATTTATCGCGGTTCGACCCGCAGACCAAAGTCTCGCGGCGTCACGCCCGCATTTGGCGCGAAGGCGAATCGTTTATGGTTGAGGACCTGGGTTCGGTAAACGGAACTGTAATCAATGATATGATTCGCCTCGAGCCCAGACAGCCGCGGGCTTTGGACAGTGGCGACCGAATTAAGATGGGCGAGACGACTCTGCACTTCCTGGTTGGATAAGAAGCCGCATTTTGGATTTGCGATTTTTGATTTTTGATTTAGTCTTGCACCTTGCGTTTTAGTCGCAGCCGAACGAGCAAGGGGCAATCGCAAATCCTCAATCAAAAATCAAAAATGAAAAGCCGCTTATGACCGCAAAGGTTCAAACCGCAAAACTACCGTCAGGCGCTGTAACTTCCAGGGCTGAGCCGCGCGTCCGCGTACGCTTTCGCGCGCCGTTTGCGCTTCGCTGCGGGGCGTTGCTAATCGATTATATCCTGCTCGCTCTAGTGCTGGTCTTCAGTATCATGATCGCGCGTCTGATGGGCGGTGGCGCGCGAATGGCCGGCGGCACGGCAGAAAAAGTCGGGCTGGTTGTCACTTTGATCGTGGCCGTGCTTGATCTGGTAGTGATGGCCGGACTCACCGGCAGAACAGTTGGGAAGTGGACGACGGGTCTGCGCATCGAGCGGGTTGACGGCCGCTTGCCGGGAATCGTGCGGGTTCTGGTGCGACACGTCGTGGGGTATCCTTTGTCACTGCTGCCGTTTGGCCTGGGATTTCTGATCGTGACCGTTAGTCCAACTGGCCGCGCCCTGCATGATCTGATTGCCGGGACGATCGTCGTGCGAAGATCCATCGGGCCTATTGCGGCGCCGGCGCGCAGACCGCGTCCGCAAGGCGCGCAGGTGTAGCGCAAATTGTTCATTTGCGATTGTAGCTGTCAACGTCTCTCTGGTATCCAAAACGCAAGTTAACAACTTGCGCTACAAAACTAAATGGCTGAGTTAATCGTCAAATATCCGGACCGAGCCGCTGAGCATTTTCCGATCAGCCGCCTGCGCGTCACCATTGGGCGTTCAGCTCGTAACGACCTGTGTATTCCCGATCCTTTTGCGTCGCGCGTTCATGCCGAAGTGCGCAACGAGGGCGACGAATACTTTCTCCAGGATCTGGGATCGGCGAACGGCACTCTCTATAACGGATCGGTAGTTGAAACGCCGATTACGCTGACGCGCGGCGGCCGCATTCAGATCGGCGAAACCGAAATCATTTTCAACGACAGTGCGTTTCCGCTCAGCAGCGGGGCGACGATGATCACCGACAACTCGTCGTCGATTCCCGAGGCGACGCTCGCTCTGTCTTCGGCCGATCGCACTACGTCGGGACTGTTCGAAGCCATCGAAGGCGCGCGCACGCAATCCGAAGAAACCGCCGCCCACCGCCCCGCCAGGCAAAGCGATCTGCTGGCTCTGATCAGCAAGGTGGGCGTGGCGTTGCTGGCCTCAGTCACCCTGAACGAAACCCTCGAGCAGGTGGTTAGTCTGGTGTTCGAATCGGTCCCGGCGGATCGCTGCATGGTCATGATGCGCGACGAGAAGAACCCCGAACTCAAGGTGGCCGTTGCCCGTCTGCGTGATCGCGTGGGCGAGGTCGGCGAAATTCGCATCAGTCGTTCCGTGATCGACGAAGTCGTCACCAATGGCAAGTCGGTGCTGACTTCCGACGCCCAGGCCGATCCGCGATTTGCCGGCGGCACGGTCATGCTCCAGGGAGTGCGCTCAGTGCTGGCAGTGCCGCTGGGCGTGGGCGCTAATGTGTTCGGCATCGTGTACGCCGACTCTCCCCTGGCCGAGGGGCGCTTTACCGAAGATCACTTGAAAGTGCTGACGACGCTGGCTTCGGTCGCAGCCATTCGTGTCGAGAACGCGCGTCTGACCGAAGAACAGATGGAACGCGAACGCCTGGAACGCGAGCAGCAAGTCGCCAGCGAAATTCAACAGCGGTTTCTGCCGGCCTCAGCGCCAATCGTCGCCGGTTATGAACTGCAAGGCATCAGCTTTCCCTGTTACGAAATCGGCGGCGACTATTACGATTTCATCCACCGTGAAGACGGCCGGCTGATCGTGGCGCTGGGCGACGTTTCCGGCAAGGGCACCGCGGCCGCTCTGCTGATGTCATCGCTGCACGCCGCGATCCACGCGCACACCGACATCCACAACTCTCTGGCGAAAACCATCGGCGCCGTCAATCGTTATTTGGTCGAAAGCATTCCCGCCAATCGCTTCGTCACGCTTTTCTATGCCGAGCTGGATCCGAAAAGTGGTTCGCTGGCATTCCTCAACGCGGGCCACAACCCCCCGCTGATCGTTCATTCGGGCGGCACGATGGAACAGCTCGCGGCGGGCGGTCTGCCGTTGGGGATTATGCCTAACGCCGATTTTCGCGAAGGGCGCACGCAACTTCACTACGGCGATGTGCTGGTGATTTACTCGGACGGCGTTTCGGAAGCAGTGAACCCGGCCGGCGAAGAATTTGGCCCCACGCGGCTTTACGAAGTGGTGGCGCGCAACCTCGACGCTTCCGCCGGCGGCATTCGCGATCGGATCGAATCGGCACTGACGAAATTCTGCCAGGGCACTCCCGCAGCCGATGACATTACTCTGGTGATTTGTAAGCGCCTCGCCGAATCAGCAGATGTGGCAGCGGCCGCTGGGAGCTGATATCGGAGCGCGGACATCCTGTCCGCGAGCGGGCGCGGCCGCTCATGCCTAACAAACAATCATTTTCGAAAGACGGTTCGCGCTGCGCGCTCAGGCGGACAGGATGTCCGCGCTCCGTTTCAACTAACCGTTGCTAATAGACAGCTCTCTTCTGTTCGCTGGCTTTACTCTCCAAACTAAACCTCGGTTCAATCCCTTCGCTACTGCCCTCGATTCTGGCAACAACGTATTCGCCCACGACTGGCCCGTGCTTGAAGCCGTGGCCCGAGCCGCCACCCACCAGCCAGACATTTTCAAACTGGGGATGAAGATCGATGAGAAAGTCGCCGTTCGAGGTGTTCTCGTACTGACAGACACGCGTCTCGGTCACCGGCGCGTCTTTCAATTCCGGTAACCGGCGAGCGAGACATTGACGGACTTCAGCCAGGCCTTCGTTGGTTACGACCCGATTACCACTGTCAGGATCAAACGGAGGCCCGTGACTATCGACGGCGATCTTGACGCCGCGCCCTTCGAGATCCGGCAAGCCATAGGCTTCGTCTTTAAAGTCGATCCAGATGGGCAGGGCCGGCGGAGCAAAGCTGCTGCCCGCGGGGGTGCCAAAGAAGAAAACTTCCTGTCGCGTGGGATGAATTCGATCAGCTAATAAGTCAGGGAAGATTTTCGGCAGCCACGGACCACAAGCGAATACAAAATGACCGGCTGAAATGCGTTGGCCGCTGGCCGTAGAAATCTCGTTCAATGAACCATTGCCTGCCGGAGGGTTTACTGCATCCTGTAAATACTCAACGCCAGTCTTGATCGCTCCCATGACCACGGCCTGGACCGCGCGGCGCGCGAGCAGCACACCACTCTCAGGCTCGAGCATGGCCCAGGAGATTTCATCCAACCCGATCTGTGGATATCGCCGGCCGACTTCCGTGATGGTCAACTTCTCAAAAGGAATGCCGATCTTACTTAGCGTCTCAGCAGACTGCGCCGGATAAGGATCGTCTTCGTGGGCCAACCACAAAACTCCGGTCCGATGAAAGAGCGGCTGATCAACTCGCGCAAACAATTCCCGCCAAAGTTGCAGTGACCGCAAAGCCGAGCGCGTGTAAATCTCATCAGCGCCATAGCCCATCCGGATGATCCGCGACTCACCACCGGAACTCGAACGGCTGTGGCCGGGGCCGTGCGCATCGATCAACGCGACCCGCCTCCCCGTCCGGCGGAGCTGGTAAGCCGTCCACGCGCCAAACACGCCCGCGCCGACAACTGCTACGTCGTACGTGCTCTCCTTCATTGCTCGGTGATCGCGGTCACTAGCCCGACCGTCAGGGAGGGCTCAGCCTTTGACATAAAGAGCCCTCCCTCACGGCCGGGCTAACGCCCCGTTCTTGCCTCAGATGCTTTCAACGTAAGCCGCTTCGCCGTGGAGCGCCACATCAAGTCCAACAGTCTCGCCCGCTTCATCGACTTTCACGGCAGTGACCCGATCGATCAGCCAGAGCATCCCGTAAGTAAAGATGAACGCCCACGCCGAGGAGAGCAGCACCGCCCCGAGTTGGACCAGGAAGAAACGCGAATTACCCCGCAGCAGTCCATCCGCGCCCGCCGGGTTGAATAGCGTCGTAGCGAAGATGCCGCAAAGGATGATGCCGATAAAACCGCCGACGCCGTGTACGCCCCACACATCCAGTGCATCGTCCCAACGAAGTTTGTTCTTCAGCACCACGGCATAGAAGCAGATCACTCCGGCGATGGCCCCGATAAGACAGGCCGACGCTGGAGAAACAAAACCCGCGGCCGGCGTGATCGTGGCCAGACCCGCTACAGCGCCAGTCAGCAAACCGAGAAACTTTGGTTTCTTGGTCGTCATCCAGTCCATGCAAAGCCAGGAGATCGCCGCAAAGCTGGCGGCCAGGTCGGTATTCAAAAAAGCCACCGCCGTCACGGAATCGACGCGGAACTCGCTGCCCGCATTGAACCCATACCAGCCGAACCACAGCAGCCCGGTGCCCAGCGCCACCAGTGGAATCGAGTGTGGCCCTGAGTCCGCGACCTTACGACGACCCACGTACAGCACCGAGGCCAGGGCCGCAATGCCGGCGATGTTGTGGACGACGATGCCGCCCGCAAAATCCAGCACGCCCCACTTCGCCATGATCCCGCCGCCCCAAACCATATGCACAAACGGAAAGTAAACCAGCGTGAGCCAGCCGGTGAGAAACAGCATGTACGCTTTGAACGTGACGCGGTTCGTAAACGCGCCGGTGATCAATGCCGGCGTGATGATCGCAAACATCATCTGGTAAGCGCAGAAAACAATCATCGGAATGGACGGGTTGATCAAAGACGGCGTGTCCAAAGTGATCCCGCGCAGAAAGGCCCACTGAAAGTTACCCACGATGCCGTAGAAATCCGTGCCGCTCTTGAGGTCGCCGCTAAAGCAAACCGAAAAACCAAACGCCCACCAAAGCACCGTGGTCCAACCCATGGACACAAAGCTCTGGATCATGATGGCCAGAACATTCTTGCGTCCGACCAGTCCGCCATAGAAGAAGGCCAGCCCCGGCGTCATCAGCATGACGAGGCTGGAGCAGAGCAGCATGAAAGCCGTATTGCCGGTGTCGATAGTCATTGGGGGCATCGAAGTTTCTCCTTCATTCCTGAACTGAGAATTGCCAATGCTGAGCCTGCGATGGATCTTGGGGCTGAGAGGCTATATCACCTCGACTTTGCCTGCAAGGGCTGAGGGACTGGACGCGGCGGCAAGCGTCCACGTTCATTTTGGTTATGACTGTGTGATGATCAATCCAGCTTGCGGGTGATTTCTCCGAGGACCTTCTGTTCCCTTTCGCCTGGCTGTTGTCCCAGCTCCAGGTATTTCCCGGCTAAGTTAATCAACGCATGTGCTTGAAGATAATTGCCATCAATCAAAGCCAGGGTGGTGAGGGCTTCGAAAAGAATCTCGGCGGCTTTCGTGCTCTGTCCGCGGCGCGCAAATCGGGGCGCTGTTCCCATCAGGGCCCACGACTTCTGGTAAGCCCGTTCGATCGCCGCGATCGCTGCAGGCACCTGGACCAAAGCATGGTCAGCTAACTCCATTTGCTCAGCCGCTATGAACGCATCGACAACTTGAACTTCGCAGACCACTCTGGCATAGCTGTCTTTGATCAGCTCTACAACTTGAACCCGCCGATCATGGTTTCCGGAGGTTACCGCCAGGATTGCGATCTTTCCGAGGCTGCGGTCTTGCGATTCCTCGAGTTTCATCAATCCGATAGCTTGCAAAGCCTCTTCATAGTGCCCCGCCGTCGCGCAACCATCCGCTAAGTCGTCCAGCAGATTCTCTCGCCTCAACAGCGTCTGTTCGCCATAAACATCCTCGTCTCTGACAATCTCGATCGCCTGGGTTAAGAGGCTTAGCGCTTTCGTGCTGTCGCCAGCCTTGTGATATTCGAGCGCCACGCTGATGGTCGCGCGCGCAAAATAAAGCGGGTCCTCGATTTCTTCAATTGTCTGATCGGCCCGATCATAGTGCTGCAACTCGGCAAACGCTCCGGCGATTTGCGCCAGGCCAGCATCCCGCGCCGGCTTGTCCTCAGATTCATTAACCAGATGATGCGCGCGCGATAAGACTTCAAGGGCCTGCTCTTCCCCTCCACCCTTCTTATGAAGAATGGCGATGGTTACCAGAGTAGAGATCCGCTGCTCGAAAAAAAACTCGATCTCTTCTGTCGCTGCTGTAGCTTCCAGCAGCAACTCCCGAGCTTCATCCTTTCGCCCGTCCGCGAGAGCTTTCGCGGCCAACTCAACCAGCACCGGCGCTTTCAAATCCGCGGACTCGATTGACTGAGCCAACTCCAGGGCCTGTTCAAGAAGGCCACTGGCAACGCACACGAGAGCTATCCGACTTAGCGTTGGATCGCTGTCAGCCAAACTTTGCGCGGCCTCCAGCGCCTTTTCGAGCGCACCCGACTCAGCATAAGCAACGGCCATCTGCTCAGTCGCCACAGCGTAAGCGGCGTCATCTTCGATCATGTCAGCAACTTTGTCGGCGTAATCAGCCTCGCCGGCTTGGATACATTTGGCGGCAATCACTGCCAGCGCCTGGTCTTTCAGATACGAATCGTTAATCGTTTCGACCAGGTCAAGCGCAGCATCAAACTGTCCTGACTCGGCGTGTTTGAAGGATATGAGAGACAAGAGTTCGGAACGGCCCTCGAGAGTATCAATGGCCTGAGCGATCAGCGCGGCACAACCCAGGAAGGTGATCTCGGCATCATCGTCGTCGGTAAATCCATCGTTCACGTCGGTTTCGGTCCTCTCGCAGATCAAATATTCCGGCTTGTATTTGACCGCGACACTTAGTGGCTATTAAAGCGGTAACAAGTTACCGCACTCCAAAGTCGCCGCAAAGCGGTCCCCTGACGCTCCGGGGCGGCGCCCTTAGTCTTGGCCGAAACTTCTGATATTGTTTCTCTCTGATTATTCAGACGCCGTTTGGGTGCAGAGTTTCATGATCAAAACCGAAATCATCCGTCTAATTAAGGATAAGCGCGCGCACGTCGGCGTGATTGGGCTCGGCTATGTCGGGCTGCCGCTGGCGACTGAATTTGCCGCCGGCGGCTTCAACGCCACCGGATTCGAAGTTGACGAAAAGAAAGTCGAGCAGATTAACGCCGGCCAGTCTTACATCGGCGATGTCGCTACGCGCCAGGTCAAAGAAGCAGTGGAGGCCGGCCGTCTGCGAGCCACAACCAATTTCGATCATTTGCAGGAATGCGACGCGATCATCATCTGCGTGCCGACGCCGCTCAGAAAGACGAAAGAGCCCGACGTTTCTTTTATTCTATCGGCCGCGGAAGAGATTAAGCAGCGACTGCGCCGTGGGCAGTTGGTGATTCTCGAGTCAACTACTTATCCCGGCACGACCGATGAAGTGCTGTTGCCGATGCTGAAATCGACCGGCTTGAAGTTGGACGAGGATTTCCTGCTGGCCTTCTCGCCCGAGCGCGTCGACCCTGGCAACCCCGAATTCCAAACTCATAACATTCCGAAGGTCGTGGGTGGAGTCACCGATGATTCGACCGAGACAGCGGCCTCTCTGTATTCACAGATCGTGAACGATGTTCATTCAGTGAGCTCCGCGCGAGTAGCAGAGGCCGCCAAGCTTTTGGAAAATACTTTTCGCGCGGTAAACATCGGCATGGCGAATGAAATGGCGCGGCTCTGCTATGCGCTCGGCATCGACACCTGGGAAGTGATTAAGGCGGCCGCCACCAAACCTTTCGGCTTCATGCCTTTTTATCCGGGACCCGGAATTGGCGGGCATTGCATCCCGCTCGATCCGCATTATCTTTCATGGAAAGCCCGGCAGCATGGTTTCGATTCGCGCTTTATCAGCCTGGCTGAGGAAGTGAATTCGCGCATGCCCGAACACGTGGTGCAACTAGTGGCCGACGGTTTGAATGACGATCGCAAGGCGATGAATGGTTCGCGCGTACTGCTGCTCGGCGTGGCCTACAAGCGCGACATCGACGACGTGCGCGAGAGCCCCGCGCTTTCCATCATCGACCGTCTGCGGAGCCGTGGCTGCGACGTGCGCTATCACGATCCGTTCGTGCCGGAGTTGAGTTTTGACTCAGCGCACACGGAAAGCAGCGGCCAGCCGATGTCGTCCGTGGAACTGAACGACGAACAGATCGAATCGTCCGATTGCGTCCTGATTGTTACGAACCACAGCCAGATCGACTACCGGCGGATCATTGAGCTGGCGCCATTGATCGTGGACACGCGCAACGCGCTTAATGGAGATTTGCGAAGGGATAGCCGGGCGCGAATTATTCGGTTGTAGGAGGTTCCTCTATGGATGAAATGATCTTCATGGTTGAAAATGCCCCTGAAGGGGGATACACCGCTCGAGCACTGGGCGCTTCCATTTTTACTGAGGCCGATGACCTTGACGCGCTGCGCCAGCAGGTCAGAGACGCCGTGCGGTGCCACTTCGAAGAGGGTCAGGGCCCGAAAGTGATTCGGCTTCACTTTGTTCGCGAAGAAGTGATCGCCGCATGAGACTCCCACGCGATATTTCAGGCGAGGGCCTCTCTAGGAGCCTTAAAATATTTGGCTATGCCGTAACGCGCCAAACTGGGAGTCACATACGACTGACTACTCACGAGCGAGGTGAGCACCACGTCACGATTCCCAATCACGATCCTTTGCGAGTCGGAACGCTCGCAGGAATCATCTCCGACGTTGCAGCCCATTTTGAGCTTACTCGCGATGAATTGATCGAGAGGCTATTCGTTCGTTGACCTCCCTTTAATATCCATCAATAAACGCCCGCTGCCACAACTCCAAAGTCAGTAACTGAAAAACCTGAAGGTTGTAGTCTTCTTTGCCGGAAAGGTTCGCGTCGATCACGCGTCGCACCTCTTCCGGACGGAACAGTCCGCGCCGGCGAACCGTCTCTTCCGACAACAAATCATCCACCATCGGCCGCAAAGCTCCGCGTAGCCACGAACGAATCGGGGCGCCGAATCCGGCTTTCTTGCGCCACACAATTTCGGGAGGGAAAAGCTTCTCGGCAGCGCGCTTCAGGATGTACTTGCGCTTGAGGCCGCGCAGCTTCAAATCAGGGGGCATGCGCGCGGTCAGCTCCAACATCTCCTGATTAAGAAACGGTACGCGCACTTCCAGGTTCGCGGCCATCGAGGTTTTGTCCGTGGTCATGAGATTCAAGCACGGCAGAAATGTTTTCAGATCGACGTAAAGAAGTTGGTTGAGCGGCGCTGCATGTTTCACGCGAGCAAAGTAACGTCGGTGCGCGCTGTAGGCATCCTGGTCCTGCATGTCCGCGCCCATCTCGTCTGTATAAAGCCGCGCCTTTGCTTCATCAGTAAAGTAAGTTCCATAGCCGAGGTAACGATCTTCGAAATCCAGCGCCGCACTGCGTGCGAATTTCTTGGCGTTGCGCAGCGGAGCAGTCAACTTGCCCGGGATCCCGCCCGGCAGAGCGTGCGCCAGCGCTTTCATCACCGGCCGCCTGAGCATCTGCGGCACAGGATCAAACGCCCCCGCAATTTTCATCGCCAGTTGCCGCGGATAGCCCGCAAACACTTCGTCGCCGCCCATCCCGCTCAGCATTACAGTTAAAGTTTCGCGCGCGGCCTGCGACACCAGGTAACTGGGAATTGCCATGTCGATCGCCGGTTCGTCCATGTGATAGACCAGCTTTGGCAGCAGCTCGGTCACGTCGGGCCGCAACATGATCTCGTGATAGTCAGTGTCCAGTTGCTGGTTGACGCGCCGGGCCCACTCAACGTCGTCGGGAATTATGTCGTAGCGCAGGTCTTCCGCTTCGATGCCGATGGTGTAGGTGCCTATGCGCCGACCATCGCTGTGATGCTTCATCATCGCCACGATTGACGACGAATCAATTCCGCCCGAAAGAAACGATCCTAAAGGCACGTCAGCGACCATCTCGAGTTTCGTGACGCGATCCAATGTCTCCAGCACTTGATCCTGCCACCACTGATCGCTTTTTCCTTCTTCGATCGAGTCGAACGAGATGTCCCACCACTCGCGCACCGTTACTTGATCATCGCGCCACGTGACGATATGGCCGGGGGGCACGGTTTTGACTCCATGAAAGAGCGTGTTCGGATCAGGCACCCATAAGAAGGTAAGGAATTGATGTAGTGCTTCTCGATCAAGTTCGGCTTTGAGTAAGCCGCTGGCCAGAATTGATTTCACTTCGGAAGCAAACACGAAAGTGCTGGGAGCGCTGACGTCCCGTCCGCTGCTGTCGTCGAGATGAGCGTAATAGAGAGGCTTGATGCCCACCCGATCACGCACCAGATAGAGCGTGCGCTCACTCTGGTCCCAAAGCGCGAAAGCAAACATGCCGTTTAGGCGCGGCAGACAATCCTCGCCAAACTCCGCCCAGGCAGCGAGTAACACTTCAGTGTCAGTCTGCGTGCGAAACGCGTGCCCTTTGCTCGTCAGTTGTTGCCGCAGTTCGCGATAGTTGTAAATCTCGCCGTTGAGAATTACGACCAGACGTCCATCGTGAGAAGCCATCGGCTGGTGCCCCGCGCTGCTGGTGTCGATAATGGACAGGCGCCGGTGGCCGAAGCAGACGCGCTCGCCTTCGTCGTTTATTGGCGGCGAAGTCCAGATACCTTCGTCGTCTCGCCCGCGATGCTCGATAGCTTTCAGCATCGCGCCGATGCGCGCTTCAGGGTTTTGAGTTATGAGGCCGGCGATCCCACACATACGTTTAGCTACTCAATCATTCGCTGGCAATGAAGTCTGTGCCACCCGCGTGAGCGGGTGGAGTCAAGAGGCCAGATGGACCCGCCCGCTCACGCAGGCGGTACTGACCTCGTCTCTGAAACGGCTTTGCCAGTTCCTCTTGAATCTGGTACATCTCGCTGCAGCGAGGTGCTAATGAAATCAGCCCCGGCCATGACCAGTCCGGAAGATCTTAACGACAAACGTTCGTCCCGGCGCCTTCGCTTGATGATTTGCTGCCTGATTTTTCTGATCGCTTTCGGAGTTCGCGTTCTCAGTTGGCATGATACACGTCTTGAAGTTGGAAAAGTACAGACCGCGGTCACCGCGGACTACCAACGCGTCGCCCAACTCCTCAGGCAAGGCGGCCTGGGTTCCTTCCTGAGTTCATCGTCGCCGCTCAGCGATCTCAACACCCTCGGCCACCCGCCGGGTTATTCGATTTTAATGGCCGGCATCTTTTCAATGTTCGGAGAATCGAACACTGCTGTGCAGTTCGTGCAAATCACCTGCGACGCACTTGCGGCAGTTATGATCTTTCTGATCGTCGCAGAGTTGTTGCCTTTTAGCGCGGCAGTCATCGCCGGGATGCTGGCTGCGTTTTCGCCACAGTTCGCCTGGAATTCAGTGCTGCTTCTACCTGACTCTCTGGCGGTGCTGCCGATCTTGATCGCGATTTATTGTCTGACGCGCGCCGTAAAGAACCCGCGCCTCATCACCTTCATCATCGCGGGTGCGCTAATCGGATTGTCGTGCTGGCTCAGGGCCAACGTGATGTTTCTGACGTTCTTCGTCGCCGCTTCCGTGTGGTTCTTGATCAAGAGAGAACGGCCCTGGCGTTACGCGCTGGCGGTTATCTTCGGCACGCTCTTGATCGTTCTGCCGCTGACGATTAGAAACGCGATCGTCTTTCATCGTTTCATTCCGCTTTCGCTTGGCGCCGGCCAGACTCTGTTGGAAGGCATCGCCGACTACGACCAGCAGGGGCGGTTTGGAATCCCCAACACCGATGTCGGGATCATGAAGCAGGAGGCCGAGCAATCCGGGCGGCCCGACTATTACGGCACGCTCTTCAATCCCGACGGCGTCGAGCGCGAGCGAGCGCGCCTCTCCCGCGGCGTCTCGCTGATTCGCTCGCATCCATTCTGGTTTTCGGGAGTGATGGCGCGGCGCGCGGCGTCGATGCTGCGACTGGAGCGATCGCGGCTGGTCTCGACTGAGCCGCCGATCAGCCATTCGCTCGCTATCGATAATCTGGAACCAGTCTGGATAGGTAAGCCGGCTGAGCTGTTTTCTTCCGGCGTTGGTCTGTCAACGCGAGTAAGGGTTCAACATGAGCTTCCAACTGACCGGCTCACTCTGATCGGGGATGATTCGAAGTATGGAGACCAATTTTCATCGAATGCTGTTGATGTAAAGAAAGATTTTGACTACGTGTTTACCCTTCCGGTCACCGTTGAGCGCGGCCGCATGAGGATCAGCGTCGCAGGCCCAAGCGGCAGAGCTTATTCATCCACAGTCGTCGAGACCATCGAGAACACGAAGGCAGAGGACCAGCCGGCCAGTCTGGTTCAACTTTCATTTCTCGCGCGCGACAACCAACGGGTGCAGGTCGTTTTCAGCAACGAGGCTTCAAATCCTTCAAACCCCTTGGTGAAAATCGGACCGATAAAGCTCTACGAACTCGGACCCGCGCGCTTTCTCTGGACCCGCTATCCTCGCTTACTCGTTCACAGCATTCAAAAGGTTTTTCTGACCGCAGTGATGTTGCCGCTGGCAATCATCGGACTCGCGCTGCTGATCTTTAAGAAGAACAGCCGGGCACTGATCATTCTGCTGTTGGTGCCTGTCTATTTCTTTTGTGTGCAATCCATCGTGCACACTGAGTATCGCTACGTACTGGCGGTGGATTATTTTCTTTTCGCGTTGGTGGGGGTTGCGTTCGCGTGGGTTGGAAGCATGGTCAAGAGAACTCTGGTTCCCTCTCCCTTTGGGAGAGGGTGAGGGTTTGAGCGCGGATCGGCCTCTTGGGTCACATTTGTGTTGGCTAACACAACTAGTGTCAAAAAAAGATTTTCATCCCACGCCCTCATCCCCGGCCCTTCTCCCAAAGGGAGAAGGGAGAAAACCAAATCTACTTCCGCAAATCTTTTCCCGTCATTTCAGACGGCTTCTGAATGCCCAACAAACCAAGTGTCGGCTGGCGGATAGGAGGTCAGCGCTCCATTCACGAGCCCTTTTCCACAAGCGCCGCTTCGATCAAATCACTAACCCGTTCGGCGCGCGCGTCCCACGTTCCATCACGGACGGCATCCTGACGAGCTTGCGACAACTCTGTACCCTCTTCACGCAAAGCCTCTTCAACTAACTGCAGAAACTGATCTCGGCTGCGGCCGATGCGCAGAACCTCACTCATCGATTCGTATTCGGGCAAAGGAGAAATCACCACCGGCTTGCCTGAGGCGAGATACTCGCGAACTTTGATGGCCGATCCGTAACTCGTAAACGGCACCTCTGTATTCCACGGCAGGACGCAAACGTCGAATCCGGCGGCATAGTTTGGCAGATCGTTGTAAGAGACCGGCGGCAGGAAATGCACGTTCGGCAGACGCTCGATATCCAGACCGCGCGATTTGTTGCCGATGAAGATCCAGTTCCAGTCCGGACGTTCGCGCGAAGCTTGCTTGATCAACTCCTGATCGATCAGCCAGGGTTCAATCGCGCCGAAGTAACCGATCCGCGGACGAGGTATCTGGGCGACTTCCACCGCCACGCTGATCTCGCCCTTTTGGATCCTGGCCCAGTGATCGAAGTCTACTGCTTGCTCAAGCAAGTGCGATCGCTCCAATCCGCGCGCAGCTTCCGCCAACAACTTGCGGCTGGAATAGAAGATCAAATCCGCCACCTCGATCGCTCGTTCATGAAGTGAGCGAATGAAAGCCGGATCGGTCGCATGATCCATGGTGTTTGCATCGTACTTGTCTGAGACGTGATAAATGACCAGCGACTCGTCAAGGCGACCCACGACTTCGATCGCGGTGGGGATCGCGATCCAGAGAATTGGTTTGGATAGGCCGCGGCGATGCGCCAGTCCGGCAATCTGTGAAGTCAGCAGGCGGCGATTCGCAAAGGTGGTGGCGCGACTGCCGAAGAAGGGAATCACCGCGGGCGAAATCACCGTGATCCCTTCTTCAGTCGTGCGCGCGAGCTTGGCATAGCTCTTCAGCTTGCGCGTGATCCGTGGCACCAGGTCCTTGCTCTTAACCGAAGCCAGGCCCATCGAAATCGAGTTGACGAAAATGACTTTGTTGCCCGCGCGCGCAAAGCGCCGCATCAGATGGTTTTTGGAATGCGGGTGGTGGTACCACCAATCCTCGCCGCCAAAACAGATGATCGATTTGTCGTGCAGCACGCTCGGTGATAGTACAATACGGGACGACGAACGTTCTATGCTTTGCTGAGTGAGACACACTTCAGTCTGTGTTTCTCTCAGCCAAATCACAGACTGAAGTCTGTGCCACTATCATGAAGCCGACAATCCATCTCGCCTTAACTCACGACTGGGAACTGCGCGGCGACGGCTCGGGCGATATTGAGCAGATTCAATTCGCGCCGCTGCGCCGGCTCATGCAGATTTATGCGAAGTTCGGCGCCCGCACCACAATTCTTCCAGACGTCATGCAGCAGTTGGCTTTCCGGCGGAACGAAAGTGCGCATCCCGAATTGAAGCCGCTGGGCGATGCCTGGGACCACCACCTGCGCGACGCTTTCCTTCAGCACCATGACATTCAGTTGCACTTGCATCCGCAATGGCTGCGCGCAGGTTACGAAAACGGACGGTGGCATCCGCACGGAGACTGGTCGATTCTGAATTACGATCCCGACGCCGCTTATGCAATGGTGGCCGCCGGCCAGGAATATTTGGAAAACCTTGTGCGGCCGATTGATTCGTCGTATCGATGTCTGGCCTTTCGCGCCGGGGCGTTGGCGGCTGCGCCTTCAGCTCATCTGTTTAAGTCGCTGGTCAGTTTGGGATTTGAACTGGATGTGAGTATCGCCGGCGGCGTATCGATTAACGATCAGCACCTGCAACTTGATTATCGCAACTGCGAAGAAACGTTTTTGCCTTTTTATCCCGTGATGGAAGATGCGCGGAGGGTTTCGCGCCACCGCGAAAAGATTGTTTGCGTTCCGCTCAATCACTTCTATGGCTCGCGCGCCGCAGTTACCCGGCAGAACGTTGCGCTGGCCTGGAATGAAATCCAGCGGAAGCGCTCGGCGGCGCCGCGCACCAGGGGAGCAACGGCTAAGCATTCAGGACCATCGCGGTCACCGTCGGAATTGGTTTACCAGAAGTTGATCCAGCCAATAATGAAACGAAAGCATTTTGTTTCCGATACGGGCCGATTGAATTATCCGCTAATGCGCGAGATGCTCGCCTCCACCCGCAAACAGGCGCGCGACTCGGGCCTAACGCAGCTCCCGATCGTGCTGACAAATCACCCGAAGGACATACGCGATTTGCCGGCGATTGAAAAATTTGTCGGCGAGCTTTCGCGGGCAGACGACATCAAGTTTGTTACGTTGAGTGAAGTGACCGCGAAACTGCGTAGCGGAGAGTTTCGCGTGAGAACTGCGGAGTGACTACGGAGCGCGGACATCCTTGTCCGCACAGCGTGCGCAGCACGCTCAAGTGTTCGCGCTTCGCGCTCAGGCGGACAGGGATGTCCGCGCTCCTTGCGCTACCTCCGATATACCGAGCGCGGATAAGCAATGATGTCTCGCTCCGCAAGCTTCATCATTTCATCGAAGAGTTTTGGCGCGTTTGCGCGAAAGAACCGCATCCCTCGCACCATCAGATCGCGGCAGGCTTCCGCTGAAACGTATTTTTGAAAGAAAAGCGGCATATCAGGATGAACCACACGGCTCATGTCGTGTGCATAAGTTCTGACTGTCACCCGCTCGCCTTCATAGTTAATACACGGCGCGTCAAAGATCTCGTCGTGATAGACGCGCACGGGAAACTTTTCCTTCAATGCATCGTCCACGCAATAACCAAACGAAATGTAGTTCGTGGTTGCTCCCAGGCCGACAATCTTTCCGCCGCCTTCAATCAATTTGTAGTAAGGACTGCCCGTGTCGTACGGATATGGAGACCAATGATGAGTAGCAGTGATTTCTGCGGCGGCCGGTCCGATCGCGCAGACTGATTTGGTCGGGTGCAAACTGCGCACAGCGCCGCGTTGTCGCCGCGCGAACTCCGTCAGAATCCCCGTATATGAAGGCGTCCGGCGCACATCAAAAACATTTCCCTGCCGCAAGTATTCATAAGAAGAGATTCGGTGATTGGGATAGGTCGGAAACAAGACCGTACCGGAAGGACCAATTACTTCCCGAATCAGAAACAGAATTCGGTAGAAGGGAAACGCGAGGTTCAATCCGTCCATGCCGCTATGAACGTAAACCAGATCGCCCTCGCTCAAATTAAGATCTTTGGCCAGAATCTTACTGAAATCTTCTTCAGTCAGCGGGGACAGGGACGCTACCCGGCGGCGCTCCCGTGCCCACTTCGCGCGCCGCAGCGACGTCAACGCCCTGTCTGGCAAAATTGTTCTGGCGATTCTGTGCAGATCCATTTCAGACGATCTCGATCATCGTCGCGCCCCATGAATAGCCGACGCCAAAACCAATCAGCGCCACCCGGTCACCCTGCTTGACGCGACCCTGGTCGAGGGCGCTCTCGAGGGCGATCGGAATTGTCGAAGAGACCGTGTTCCCACACTGTTCCATGTCGATCCAGAACTTCTCGGCAGGAATTTTCATCTTGGCTCGCAAGCGCTCGAGCATGAATTTATTCGCCTGATGCGGGATGATAAAATCAACCTGGTCGAGACTGAGTCCACACCTGTCCAACAACTGGCCTATCGCTTCGGGAACAGTCTTCATGGCAAATCCGAACACATCGGCGCCATCCATGAAAAGGTTCTGTTCTGAACGCCAGTTGCCGCTGGCGTCTTCTCTCTCGACCGCAGTCGCCGCGGTGGGCGGACAGCGCAAGCCCCCGGCCTTAACAATGATCTGATTCGCTCCCCGTCCATCGGTTCCCAAAACGAACGGCCCAATTAATTCTCGTTCAGCAGGAGTTGAGCCAATCAGCGTCGCCGCCGCCCCATCACCAAACAGAGTCAGCAGCGAGCGGTCACGGCGATTAATAAATTTCGTGTAGGTATCAGCAGTGATTAGCAGGACATTTTCTGCTGTGCCTGCTTCGACCAAACTCTTTGCCAGCGCCAGGCCGTAGATATAACCCGAGCAGCCTTGATTGATGTCGATGGCGCCGCTATCAGTTCTTAGTCCCAAACGATCCTGCATCACGCACGCCGTCGTTGGCGTGAAGTAATCCGGGCTCTGCGTGCAAAAGATCAGGAAATCAATTTCTTCCGGCGAGTAAGCGCCGTTGGCAAACAAACGCTTTGCTGCTTCGACGCCAAGATCCGAAGCACACTCGTCCGGCCCCGACACGTGCCGTACGGAAACACCGGTCTTCTCGAAAATTTGGTTACCGTGCCAGGCGCCAAATTCCTCGGCCAGTTGATCGTTGGTCAATTCTCCGGCCGGCAGAAAGGACTTCACGGCTCTTACGGCTGCTTTGTTTCCCATGCGCTTCTGTTTTCTGATCGTCTGATTTGAAAGAGAGATTATCTTACCAGTCTGGAAGTGGCAAAGCAGTGTGGTTCTTACTCCCTCTCCCTTTGGGAGAGGGTTGGGGTGAGGGCTTGGCGCGATTCCCTTCCACCTCAAGCTGTCTCGGCTAACACGAAAGACACCCAAAAGTGTTTATTCGGTACGCTTCGCGCCCTCATCCCCAGCCCTTCTCCCAAAGGGAGAAGGGAGACAACCACTCTAAACTTCGTTATGCCAACGACGTGCGATAGAATCTTCCGCATCCCGAGAGGAGAACACATGGCGGAGAACGAGCGAATACTCAAAGTAGTCTACAGTGCGATAGATGAACTCAACGCACAACTACCGCCCGGCGTGTCGGTTGAGAAATCACTGGACGGACCGTTGTACGGCGAGTCGGGAAAACTGGAGTCGCTCGACTTTGTCACCCTGGTTATGGAAGTCGAGGAAAAGATCAAAGCGGAATTTGGCGTTGACATAACCATCGCCGACGAACACCTCTTGTCGAAAAAAGAAAGCCCGTTCTCCAGCGTTCGGACTTTGATCGAATATTTGGATGAGGTGTTGAAAGAGGAATCCAGTCCGGCGGAGTAGAATCACTCTCCCAACTTTCCAAAGCCACGCCAACTATTTTTGTTGTGCCAGCCGATAATTATTTCCCGCGCGCCCACGTCATCCCACCACGATTCAAACTCGGCTCGTGAAATATAAAACGTCGTCGGCGCCACCAGGTGATCGAACACTATCGAATGTTGCTCGCGCCAGTTGAAGCCGGAAACAAAGCTCAGGTAGTCGTTATAAAATAGATGGGGCGTGATGGCCGCACCCCGCCGGCTGCGATTCAAGGGGCCGTAGATTAGTTTAGTGACCGCATACATGATTACCGCCGGAAACTTTGAAAGATGAAACAGCAGCCGCGGGTTCATCCGCGACGTCAGGTACTTACGCACAGGATTTATAAACCTGACAATCCAACCATTGTTCTCTGCGCCATAAATCCAGGCAGAGATGTGGCCGCCGGGTTTGACCTTCGCCACCAGTGATTCAAAACCTGCGCGCGGATCCGGCAAGTGATGCAGAACGCCCAAAGAGAAGGCGTAATCGAAGACCGCGTGCAAAGGCAAATGATAAATGTCGGCCTGGATGACGTGAGCATTTTCGATTCCCCGCGTCGAATCAAAAGCCAGATCGACCGCGTCGCTTAAGTCAACCGCCACGATGTCACGGGCTCCCCAACGCGCAATCCTGTGCGTATGCCGTCCTTTGCCACAGCCTCCTTCGAGCACCCTTTTCCCCGGAAAGAATTGAGGACGGACCGGCGTAATCCAGCCCAGCAACTCATCTCCGTATCCCTCGTCCTCATGAGAAAACTCCTGCCAGGACCAACCAAAGCTCTCAGCGGTCGCCTGTTTTCCTTCTCCCACCAGGGCCAGATCCGCGAAGCGCGGAACACCACGCCGAATTGCAAACGTACGCGCACAGGCCGAGCACTCCAGCTCGCCCGACATGATCTCGATCCCTTCTTCCTCATCAATTGAGCGGAGACGAATCGCGGCGTCGCACAACGGGCAGGCCAGATAATCTAAAAGAGTTCTCTTCATTGAAACGTGCCGTGTCAGAAGCCCGACCGTCAGGGAGGGCCGCTGGCCTAGCAAGCCCTCCCTTACAGTCGGGCTTCTGACACAGTGAATGATGAAAGCTTCCGGCTAACTAAAAATTCCTTTGTTCGCCACACGGCAAGACCGGCAAAGATGGTGAGCAAAGCATGCATCGGCAGTCCATAGCGAATGTGAGTGTGCATCATCGATCCCACTACCAGATAATAGAACACGGTCGCCATGATTAGTCCGGTCGTGCGCCAATCCAAACGGAACCCTATGATCACTCCCGCGAACATCAGGGGCAGCAGAATATATCGCAAAACGCTCTGCACCATTCCCAGGCCATTCACGAACACCGACAATATCCCGCCCTGCCGTTGCGGTGACAGACATTTGCTGCTGGTGACATTGATGCCGGCGCTGCCATAAATGCCCGAAGGCGCCCCGGCATATTTCATCACTGCAGCCATTCGATGGATGACCGTGCCGGCGTACCAGAATGGATGCTGCTTAATTATCTGCAGGGCTTTGCCCGTGCGCTGACGGTCGCGTTGAATTCCATCCGGATAATAGAGATCGAAAGACGGATCGGTCGGCACCTTAAGCGCTGCGCGCTCTTGCTCAATCACATCGCGATCGTTCGCCGGCCCGCCAAACTCCTTCGCCCCGCGCTCAGTCTCCCCGAGGCCTTCCAATAGATTGGTGCCCGCGCCCAGGCCAGTCGGCACGAACGCATGGAAGGCAACCACGTTGCGCACGACGACCGGCGCGATTACCAGCAAGGCTGCAAGCGTGACGCCGGCGCTCAAGAGCAAGCGCGTACGCCAACCGGCCCGGACAAACAAGAGCAGCGCCAGCGCCCAGAAAAACACCAGCAACATGGCATTGGCCCGCAGCCAGCACGAAGCGCCCACCAACGCGCCCGCGCCAATGGCCCAGCCGACGCTTTGTCGCTTTGCCGCCAAGAGCAGCAGCCACGCCGCCCCGATGACGATCCATGAAGTGGGGGCATCGGCCAGCGGCGCGGCGCCGGAAAGCGCCAGTAACGGCCAGAGCGCTACGATCCATCCAGCCCACAATCCCGTGCGCCAACCGAAAGCAGTCACGCCGACGCCCACGATCAGAAACACTGAGAAAGCGTCGAGCACCCACTGAACATTCTGCACCGCACGCGGAGATCGATTGCCCGACACCTTGTAAATGAAAGCCAGCCACAGCGGATAACCCGGCGGATAGATCGCCGCATCCGTGTGCGAAGCATCGTCGATCCAAAAAATAGATGAGCGACCATCGAGCCAGTTCTGCGCCTGTCGATCAAAGTTTCCGTAGATGCCGCTGGGAAACCAACCGGGGTCGTCCATATGGGCGCGCATAAAAGTCGCCGTCAGCGCGCGAACCGAAAAAGCGAGCGCTAACATGAAAAGAAGCGCGAGGACGCGCCGTCGTGTTAGTGATGTAGAGTTAATCAAATGACCTTGCTCACTCCAATAGAAGTTGCTGACGAATGCCGCGAATGTGGAGTGCGGTGGCAAGCGTAGCGCGACACCGCTTTGGATTGCTCGCGGGATACATGAACGAAAGCGCCGTCGCCGCTTTGCTCTGCCGGCGCACTCCATAAGGCGCCGCTTTCACTTTCGCGCTGAAATGATCAAGTTCCATCCAACGCTTCGTTGTAAACGCCGGAACACACCTTCAGGAATCACCCGTCCCAGAAAGTAAAACTCCGGCCGCGTTAGTTGTTCGACCTGCACCTTAACTTCGCGGAACATTGAAAACAGTTGGCGCGCTTCCCGGCGGCTGTAAACTTTCACCAGCGGATTTCCGCCGCCTTCGTTGAACTCGACATACTTGCTCATGATATCCGCCCGCGAGTTTCCGCGCAGCAACTCGCCTCGCAGAATTCCGTGACGAACAATGATCTCTCCCCAGTAGCCCAAAGAACCGCGATGATAAAGCATCACGCGAGCCTGACCGCCCGGCCGCAGGACGCGATGTACTTCGCGCACGGCGGCCGCGGTGTCGGGAGTGTGATGCAGCACGCCGTTGGAATAGACGACGTCGAAACTTTCGTCTGCAAAGGCCAGGGTTTCACAATCCGAGATGGCGAAGTCGCCGCCTTCTCCGTAAACCGCGAGATGCCGGCGCGAGATTTCAATCGAACGCGGCGTCAGATCAACTCCGGTAACTTTCGCTCCGCCGCGCGCAAATTGCAGCAGATCCGTGCCCATGCCGCAGCCCACTTCGAGGAGACGAGCGCCGGCGAACTCATTGAAGCCCATCACCTCAGGCATCCACGGCGCGTAATCCTTGTAACGATGACGCTCGACCTCGTCAAAAAATTCGCGGGTGCCAAACTCGTGCTCGCGGCCATAGACCGCGCCGGCCGGATCCGCGGACCATTGTTCGCGGGCACGTCGTTTTTCTTCGGCGATTGCGCTTGGATTTTCGGTAATAAGTTTCAAGGGTCTCTTCGCAAGCGGAATGACTCAACGAGCCCGCGTTAGCGGGCGGCAGAATTTAGCCCCGGGCGTAAGCCCGGGGAAAACTCCAACAAAGTCAATGAGCCCCGTTAGGGGCGACACAGTCTCTAGGACATTCCAAATGAGCAAGCGATTTCTTTCGCCCGCAAAGCGGGCTCCTGCGTGTTTGTGGTGAACGTGACCCCGGGGCTTACGCCCGGGGCTACACTCTTCCGCCATCTGCGATGGCTCAATGCCCAATTTGCAGGGCGCGTGAGTCTTTGCTTAGGAACAACTCGCCCACGCCTGATATGCATCAAGCACACGCTGCGCATTGTGCTTCCACGTATGCTTAGCAATCGCAGCCAGGCGCGCGGCTGCCCCCAAGCGTTCGCGCAACTCCGGCGAACTGCTCAATCGCAGAATCGCGTCAGCTAGTTGTCGCGCGTTGCCGGGCTCGGTCAGCAGCGCGGTTTCTTCATCGACCAGCACTTCACCGATTTGTCCGAGGCGGCTGGCCACGATCCCCTTGCCCATCGCCATGTACTCAAAGAGTTTCGTCGGCGAGCCGAAAAATTCACTGCCATCTTCCAGCGGCACGTGCGGCGACAGAAGCATATCGCAGGCATCCAGCAAAGCCGGAACGCGTTCATGCTCGACATGGCCGCTAAAGATCACCTGCTCCCCTTTTCCCGCGTCCCGCACAATCCGCTCAACTTCCTCGCGCAGCCTGCCGGCGCCGACCAACAGGAAACGCACTCTGGAACCGGGTGGCAGTTGCGAGATCGCCTTGGCCAGGGCCAGCACCCCGTGCCATGGACCAAAGGTTCCGACAAAACCGGCGAGCGTTTCATCTTCTGCAATGCCTAACTCGCGACGAACTGCGTCGCCGCCAATATTGGGGCAAAACGTTTCAGTGTCAACGCCATTGGGATTGACGATGATCTTTTCGTCGGAGACTCCGGCGCGCAGAAGGTTGCGGCGTTCCACATCCGCGACGACGAAGATCCGGGCAGCAGCTTCCAGGTTCAATTTTTCAAATCTGGCCAGCAGCGTCAACATGTTCCCTCGGTCCCAGTGCCTGCCCATCCAGACTTCCGACCCGTTGTATTCCAGGAACAGAGGCACGCCAGTGCGCAGGCTGGCCGCAACTCCGGCCCAGCTAAAACGAGCATAGCGATGGTAGATCAAGTCAACCGGCTCGTGTTCGATCTCTCTCAGCGCTCCCGCGGAAAAAATCAGATTGTTGCGCAAGTCGAAAGCTGCGCGCGTTGAACCTAAAGGCTCGGGATCGATCAGCGCCAGCTTTGTACGATCGAGGCCGGCGATGTTGTCGTTGCTAATCACCCTGATCCCTGCACCCAACTCAACGACTGCGTTGACGAAGCCATTGATGTGCGTCGCCGCGCCGCCTGCCTGGGTGCCCACACCAGGCGTGCTGCGCAAGTAAGCTATGCGCGGCGTAGCTTCCGCAGAGGAGCGCCGTACCGAACCCTCCCTCACGGTCGGGCTACTGCCCCGCTTCACCGCCAGTTCGAGTTTTTTCAGACCGGAATACGAGCGCGCAATCGCCCACGCACTGGCGGCTGATTCTCCGGCAAAGCGAAACGGCGTGCGTCCCAGAATCGACGCGCGCGTTTCTTCTCTGCTGTTACCGCTCGCATCGAACAGAACGACGCGACGGGCCCCGGCCAGCGCTCCAAAAAGTAATATTGCATTCTGCCCGCTCTGCCAGGCGATTCGTTCGGTGGCGACTGCGAACACGTCCTTCTTCAGTGCTCGCAGGGCGACAAAGCGGAAATACATATGCTTTATCAATTCGTCGCGAGGAATGCATTCGATGTCGGCGCCAGGATAATTCTCCTGCAACCATGCACGAGACTGATTCGGATCGCCGCTCAGCACCAGCAAAACTATTTTCATGCAGGATTCACTCGTGAGCTTTGGTTTCAGACGCGAGATGGGCTTGCACCAGCAAGTCTCTGAACTCGCGACCGCGCAAAAGAAAAATCGCGACCGGGCGCTGGCCGGTCTGTAGACAAAAGTAAACCGCTACGGACACAAAAATTAACGTGTAACTTATCGTGGATGTGATCGCAGCGCCGCGCGCGCCGAACACCGGGACCACTGCCAGATTGAGACCCACGTTCGTGGCCAGCGTGATCAACCAGAACACCGGAATCGCTATCGGCAAACCGGTGCCGGTGAAGTGCTGCACTAAAACCGATTCGATACCAATAAGACAAACACCCGGTAGCAGGATTAGTAACTGGATCGTGGCGTCGGCGAAACGCGCACCGTAGATCAGCGGCAGTAGGAACGCACCGGCAGCGCACGCCAGGCACATAATCAACATCACGAACGACACGTGTCGGGTAACCTGGATAGCGAACTCACCGCGCGGATCCTGAAACGACACCACACGTGGGAACAGCAGCATGGCGATCACGCCCGGCAACATCGTCAACAGATTCGCCACCTGCGACGCGACCGCGTACACACCGGCCTCAGCCGCCCCACGAAAGTGATTTACGATCAGGAGGTCGAGTCGAAAAATGAGTATGGCGGCCACCAACGGAATGAAAAATCTGAGGCCGTAGCCGATCGCACCTTTGAAGAGTTCAGCATTTGGGCGAAACGGAGTGCGCCCCTTCTGACGAGCCATCAGACGCGCGATGGCCCAGAGCATCCCCACGCTCAGCACGACTGTTGCCCCGGTATTAAATGACACCAGCGTCTTCAGATTCGAACGCAATATCAAGAGCACGACGATGGCATTGAGCAACGCCAGCGCGGGCGCCGACGCGTCCATGAAATTGAGCTGCCGGATTCGATCCATCGCCAACAGCACGTTGAGACCAAGTGACAAGACAAACTGAAACGGAATTGAGAGGGCCGCGATCAAAATCAGTTCCGAGGAAACGCCGCCAAATAATCCTGGTTTGACCTTTGCCAGCGCGACCACCGCCACGGCTACGATGGTCCCACCCAGTAGTGCAAAGACGATCGCGTTCGCCCATATCGGCCCCAGCGTCTGTCGATCCTTCGCGATGAAATAAGTATTGGCCGACGTCAGACCCAGGCTGCCGATCGCCAAAGCGAGCACAATTGTCGTATTGAGCACCGCCAGAGATCCCAGGCCTTCCGGCCCCAGCCAGCGCGCGACGATCACACTGGCGCCGACCGTACCGATCAGCATCAGCAGCCGCGTCACGATCGTCAGCGCCACTCCGGACATAAAACTTCCGAAGGCAGCCGGATTGGTTACCTCTGGTGATCCGATAATTGCCTGATCGCTCATACTGTTCGAATTGCTTAACGGGGCATTAGCCCGACCGTCAGGGAGGGCTCAAGCGTTTCACGCCGCTACCAGATGAGCCCTCCCTGACGGTCGGGCTAGCGCCCGGTAGCGACACGTCACTAGTTTCTAGCTGCGATCCAACGTTCGTACCACAAACTCAAATTGAGTAAACACCAAAGGTTCGCGCTCCAATCGCGGATCCCGCGTTGGTGTTCGTCGGCGATCCGCTGAATGAACGAATAGTCGAAGAAGTTTTGCTCGCGCATCGACGAGTTCATCAGTTGCCCAACCAGTTCCTTGCCGCCCGGCCCACGGAACCATTCATGGATCGGGGCGCCAAAGCCTCGCTTGGGCTTGTACAGCACGTCGTTGGGTAAAACTGATTCCAGGGCCCGCTTCAAAATGTGCTTACCGGTTGTGCCTTTCACTTTCAGATTTCGCGGCAGGCCCATCGCGTATTCGATTAGATGATGATCAAGGAAAGGAACGCGTGCTTCAACGGAGGTGGCCATCGTGATCTTGTCCACACGCATCAACAGCAGTTCAGGCAGACGCAGTTTCAATTCCAGATAGGTCATGCGCGCGGCATAATCCGAATCCGGACGGGCGGCGGCAATCGTTTCCTGATACTCGCGCACGATGTTGTAGGTCGAAAGCCCGTTATATCGCGCGCGCATCTCTGGCGACAGCACGGCGGGCTTCATCGTTTCGTCAAACACCACGGCGCCGCCCCAGAACAAAGATTCGTTTGCTCCCAGCCGCCTGACTAATTCGCCGGCCATTCGTTTCTTCAGGACTCTCTTAACCAGCGGTTTGGCTAAGACCGAGGCCGCGTGACGCGCAGAGACGGGGAAGCGCTCGGCATGCCGCCAGAATCTTTCTTCGATCTGCAAATAAGTTCTGAACCAATCATAGCCGCCAAAGATTTCGTCTGAACCCTCGCCGACCTGGACCACGATCGTGCCCGTGTCGCGCGCCAGTTTCGAAACATAGTAAAGGGGCACGCACACCGGATCGGCGATGGGCTCGTCCTGGTGAAAGACCAACGCGGGCAGAAACTTCATCATCTCTTCGCGGCCGATCATTACCTCGTGATGATTCGTGCCGAACCGTTTTGAGATCGCTCGCGCAGACTTGAGCTCGTTGAGTTCTTCAGTATCATGAAACCCAACCGTGAAAGTCCTGACCGGCTGGGTCATCAGTTCAGACATCAGGGCCACGTTCGCCGACGAATCAACGCCGCCCGAGAGAAAGACTCCAAAGGGAACGTCGGCCATCATGCGTTTTTTGATCGAAGCCCGCAGCAACTCCAGAATATTCTGCTGATGTTCAGCTTCACTTCGTACTACGGGCGACGCCGGCGGCAGCGCATCCCAATATTGGGTCATGCACGCAGTCCCGTCGCGATTGACGACCAGCATGTGTCCAGCGGGAAGCTTCTGCACGTCACGAAACAGAGTTTGCGGCGCCGGAGTCGTGACGAAGGTGAGATAGTGATACAGCGCCTCTTCGTTCACCGCCGGCGTCACCGCTGGATGTTCAAGGATTGCTTTTATTTCAGAAGCGAAGATGAAGCGACCATTTTGCTGATAGAAGTAGAGCGGCTTGACGCCCGCGCGATCTCGCGCCAGCACGAGCTGTTCGCGATCCGCGTCCCAAAGCGCGATCGCATAATCACCCTCGATGTCGTGAACGAAATCCAGGCCCCGTTCTTCATAAAGATGCAGGATGGTTTCGGAATCAGTGCGGGAAGCGTAGACGTGACCGCGTTGTTCCAGGGCGGCGCGCAACTCAGCGTGATTGTAAATCTCTCCGTTGAAAACCAACCAGACGCGATCGGTGCAACCACGCATCGGCTGATGACCGGCCGGCGACAAATCGATGATTGAAAGCCGGCGAAAGCCAAAACCGCCGCGGCCTTCGTCAAAGATCAATTCGCCCGCATCGTCCGGCCCGCGGTGCGTCATCACGTCGCGCATCCGCTCGATGAGAGCGAGCTCGACATTTCCGCGCGACGCACCGTATTCCCAGACTCCGCAGATGCCACACATGCTTTTTAGATTTCAGATCAGATTTCAGATTGCAGACTTTCCAGCCGCCACTCTTGTATCTTCGACCAGCCTTGGCAGGCCGAATATCTGCCTTAACTCTTTGGCATCACGTAACAGCCAGATGCTCCGATCATAATTGACGTTCCCGATATGAGAGCCGGATTTCCTCAGACTCCTCCAGGTGCGAACCGGCGGCTGCCGGATGAGGTAATTGAAAACTCGCTGCGGGTTCTGCTTGATGTAGCCTTTCCGCGTCGGGTAGCGCGCCAGAAACCCGAAACAGACGTAATCCAGATTGGCAGCCGCAACCTGTCTGTCGCGCAAGCGGAAATCGGCCCCGTATCCGATGCTGATGGCGTCGCCGCCCCATTCATGCTTCATCGAATAACGGAGGATGCGTGTCGGCACCTCAATCACAACAGCGCAATCGGCATCGGCGTCGGCGTCGCGTCTCAGTTGCGCGGCGCCGTCTTTGAAAGAGATGTTGTAGCAGTTGTTGTCACTGACGTCTGAAATTTTCAGGCAGAACTTCAGCGCGCTGAGCTTCGCAGCGTCGGACGACCGGACGCGAGAATTTATTTGGTTGCGCACTTGTTCTCCGAGACGCTCCGCCTCGTCTTCGGCCAGAAGTTTCGGACTTTTTTTAACGGCGATCTCTTCAGCGTACTGCTCGTCAATCAGATGGTTTAGCCCGCCGTTCAGCATCCGCTCCCGGTAAGGAGACGAGGCTTGCAGCCGTTCACCGTCGAGCACATCGCCGGGGTACATCTCGTAAATTTCCTGGTCGTGTCCATCCTCAGCGAAATGGCTCTGGTAATAGCTTCTCATGCTCGAGCGGAGGAAACGTATGTCGTTGATCCATCGCCCGGCGGATCCGAGCAGCGCGAAGTCCGCCGCAAAAGGAACGGCGACCCGCGGCTTCAGGGCTGCGACGATGCGGCAGAAATGGTGCGCGAAAAGTTGTTCGCGGACAATGCCGATCGCGTGGTCGTCTTTGCCTTCGAGGTGCAACATGTTCGGGAAATAACTCGCGCCCCCGAAGCCGCAGAACAGCGCGTCAATCCGTGGCCATTCTTTCCGCAGGAGAGCCAGATAAAAATCTAATGTCTCGTCGGATTCGGAATGCAGAGCGTCGTTAACGTTGACCAAAACTCGCCCGTTGCTTTCGATCACCATGATATTGTCGTGGCCGTTAGCGACGTAAGTGACGGAAGTTTTCTTCGTTAGACGATACCTGCGAAAGTTGACCGCCTCGCGCACCTGCTTGAAGCCCAAGCTTCCAATGAATTCTTTTGCGCCGCCGAACCAACTATAAGGATAAAGGAGGCGCGCCGACTTGTTGGGCAGGTGGCGAAGCGTGCGCACGTGAAAATGATCTTCGTGCGGGTGGGAGATCAAAATCACGTCAGCCTTTTCGACCGCTTCCGTATTGACTGGCTTGGGAAAGACGTACCACTGCTCGCTGTAAGCGGGACCGGCAAACCACGGGTCCGTGGCGATGGTTACATCGCCGGTGTCAATCAAGAGACAAGCGTGACAGATGTATTCGACTTTCATATTCCTCTCGGGTGCTTGCTCTTAATCTGCCCGCGATGGGTCATCACGTCGCGCATCCGCTCGACCAGAGCGGGCTCGACATTTCCGCGCGACGCGCCGTATTCCCAATACTCCACAGATGCCGCACATAGGTTATTGCCGACTTTCGATTGCCGATTGCCGATTGCTAATCACGGACTACTGACTGGGCGCCAAAGATGTTAGTGGCTGCGTGGTCAGTTCAAAACATTTCCACGCAAAAAGAGCTCAAGCTTCTGTGCATATTGTCGATGAGCAATTGCGCTCGGATGCGAATCGTAGGGAAGATTATTGTTTTCCCTGATATTTAGAAAATCCACCCAGATGTTAACGGTCTTTGATCCTTCTCGTTTACAGTATTCCAACATGTCCGAGGTGGTCGAATCGGAAGTCAGGCCTGCTACTACCAGCTCAATTCCTCGGGCTTCACATAAGTCCGAAATTTCCTTGATGACTGCCTTAGTAATCTCGTGACTAAGAGAATGACGCTCCTCATATTTGTCGTAGCTTTCTTCGAGGGCGTGAATAAATGCCGAGTAGCGCATTAAAGGAACCTCGCGAAAGAGGACAGGATCCCTCAGGATTTCGAGTCGGCCCTCACTGTTCAAGCCGGCGTACGGTTGAGTGACAAGCCCCAGCGAAGCTGACGGCTGAAGCAGTTTTCGCCAGCCCCTGATAGAAGTGTTTCTAATATCCTGCCAGGAGGCATAAGTCAGAACGACAAGCTCCGGCTTATCGCGATTTTTAAGAGCGTCTCGAAGTTGAATCAGGGACTGCACTGTCCCGTATCCCATGACACCAAAATTGACTACTTCATAATCCGGAAATTTCTCTTGTAACAACCAGCAGTAGGTTTCGGCATCATTTACTGACTGGCCATAAGTGATGGAGTCACCAAAAATCCAAATGCTCTTTTTTGCATGCCCCGGATAAGTACTTAAGGGATGCGTTACCCTCAGAGTATTATCTAAGTTCGTAATGTTGTAAGAGTAAGAGCCAGAGAGCGTCACCTTAAACGTTCCCGGCAAGGGCGTGTATCCCAGCGTTGGATGTGCCCTGAAAAACCTTCCTCCGGGCTCGACTACGATGTCGGGCTTTGTTCTTGTCCACGGTCTATGGCCCATGAGTCGAGCGGCGGCTTCGGCCAAAGAAAAAACCAATAGCGCCGTCAAGGGATAGTAAATCAAACGGAACCATAATCTTTTCTTTCCCGAGAGTGGTGGCTTTTTCATCTTAGCCCCGCTTGCCATCACCGAATTCACACTTAGATCGCGCATCTTTAGCCGTTCAAATCAGAAGCCAAACTCAGCCGCTCGCTTTCGTTTTCGCCGGTTGTCACTGGAATTAGTGCGAAACTGCCGGCGAAAGGCAGCGGAGTCCTCACAGTCCAGCAAACCGACACAGATGGCGCTTTGGCGCCGTAATCCCGTGACGAAAAGCGCGATTCCAACACTGGCTCGACATCCAGCCCGCTCGCAACAATCAACAATCGCGCGCCGTTCATCTTATCGCACACCTCGATAGTTCCGTCAGGACGTACGCTGGTGTCGAGTCCGGGCGCGAAGTGAAAACGAAAGGCAAGATCGTGTGTTCCCTCGCCGCGCAACTCGTCTTTCACCAGCCAGAAACGCTTCCGCTTGTCGAACTGAACGCTGCGCCGATGAGTGAGCGGCTGCGGCAATCGCTGATATCCCACATGCTCCGAGACCACAACATCCAGGTCGCGGTCGCTCTGCCAACTAATAACCCTCGGGTGCGCTTCGTCCCCGATCACAAACGGCACGGCCTCGTGTGTAGTGTTTTGGTCGACCTCGTCAACTTCGACAGTGGAATGATAAGCGGTCGAGCGGAACCTTTGGCGTTCTTTCAAGTCGCCGGTGTAGATGTACGTTCCGGGATCGACGATGAAAGCCGATCCGCAGGCAGAGACTTCCAGGCTAAGCGCATCGTTGTGACCGTGTGAGCCACGGCCGTGGACTCCGCTGCCGCAGGCGTTGAAAAGCAAATAGAGATCGTTGTGCCGCAGAATGTAAGTCCCGGCATCAGCAAACGCCTGTGACCCGGGAGCCTCGCCGGCGGGCAGCGCTTCATAGTCGCTGAGGCCCTGCGCTCCTAAAGTCCAGAGGAGTTCCTCAGGCGGTCTTAAACCCGCGATCTTGAAACGCGGCTCATGGAAAACTGCCGCGGCCAACGCCAGCAAGTAAGTGTGGTCGTCGCCCCGGTGTCGCACCAGCGGAAACATCTGCCCGCTGTCTGAATCGCCGATCAACGGCGCTTGGTTGTCGGGTCGCAGGTAAGCGCGCACATATTCGATCATCCCGCGCAATTTGTCCCAGTATCTTTGGTCGATGTCGATGCCGTTGATGTGACAGAGTACGAATGAGTAAAGCCACAACTCCAACTTCAAACGATGATAGCCAGTCGAAGCTTCATAGTCCGCGCCGTCGGGGTGAAGCTGCTTGTCCATCTCGCGAAGCAGTTCCTGCAAACCAAAGTCGCGCCATTCGCGCGCAGCCGACAATTCCGGCAGCAGGATCCCTAACCATAACAAACCGGTCACGTCGGCCAAATAATGATTGCTGGTTGCGATGTGTGAATATTCCAGGTTGCGTTGAATGTGAGCGCCATGCTGATCGAACATGCTGAGCAGTGCTGCCAGTTCAGTCTCATTCAATTGCGGCGCCCGCAAAAACAATTCGAAGGCGGCCAGCAGATTCATCGCGCGCAGGGCGACTTCCATCGCGCAATTCCAATTTACGCCCCGCCCGACGGGATTCTGATCGCGCCAGGTGGCGAGTTGCAGAAAGAACTCGGCGCTGAATCTCTGATTATCAGTAACCGCATAGGCGCGGCCCAGCGTAATGAGTTGCGCCATGCGGTTCAGCTCCCAAACCACGCGCGCGTCCGAGCCGTCGTCTCTGATCAGCTTGATGTCCGCATGATGAGCCAACGGCCAGTCATAGCCGGATAGAGGATCGAGGTTCCAATCAATCTCGCCGACGCCGAAACACTTTTGGCCGAAGCCCAGCAACGCCCAGCAATGTTCGTTGGCAATCCGCTTCGCCTGATCCACGAGTTCTGTTGTTTCGTCGGGAAACAGTTCCTGTTGCAGTGCCGCCGTCTGCTGGGCCCCCGCCGCGAAGCCGGGGAAAAACTCAGGCGACTGTCGCGAGCGAGAATGCGCCAGCAATCCCGGCGGAGTTAAGCGTGAAAACTCCTCGGTTAACCGGGCGGGTTGACGATCGAGCGCTGCGAGTTCGGCGCGCTCGCGGCGTCGCCCGAGTGCAGTCCGAATTCGCCGCACCGCTTCCAGCGCGGCCGTGCGCACACTGACCTCGCCGCGGAGCATGCGCTTTGTCGTGGAGATGATCTTCATTGCCGGAACAGAGGAAAAGGGTAAAGGGGAAGTGGTGAAAGGGCAAACTGTTATGTAGCGCAAGTTGTTAACTTGCGCCGCTGCGGTGATCACACAGCGGTTAGAGTACCGACTTCAGTCGGGCTTTTCGCCGCCAGAAAAACCCAACTAGAGTTGGTACTCTAAACGGCGTCGGCCTTCCTCTCAATCAATGCATCCAGGATTCGATCCGCAGTGTGACCGTCCCAAAGAGGCGGCACGCGCGGTGCGGATTTGTCGCGGGGATTATTGATCGCGCTCATCGCCGCCTCGATTATTTTTGCCGGATTGGTGCCGGCAATTATGTTCGTGCCCATCTCAACGGTAATCGGCCGTTCGGTATTCTCTCGTAAAGTAATGCAGGGAATGCCGAGCACGGTTGTTTCTTCCTGTATGCCGCCGGAATCGGTCAGGACCAAACGGGCGCCGCTGAGCAGTTGCAGAAAATCCAGATAACCAACCGGATCGATAACCAGCAAGTCCTTGATTTTCTCGACGCGGTCAGTCAAGCCAAGTTCGGCAATCATCTTGCGCGTGCGCGGATGGGCCGGGAAGACAATCGGCAGGCGTCGCGCAATTTCTTCGAGCGCCTCGATGACTTTCGCAAAGGCGGCCGTGTCATCGACATTCGACGGACGATGCAGAGTCAGCACCGCATATTCTTTGTCGCCGAGACCGAGGTCCGCGCGCGCGGTCGATTGTTTGGCGCGTTCGAGTTGGCTCTGCAGCGAATCGATCATGATGTTGCCGACCAATTTGATGCGCTCGGCTGGAATGCCTTCAGCCCGCAGGTTTTCATCGCCATCGGCTGAAGGAGTGAAGAGTAAGTCGGCAATCTGATCCGTCAGCAGGCGATTGATCTCCTCGGGCATCGTTCGATCGCGACTGCGCAGGCCGGCTTCGACGTGCGCTACTTTGACGCCGAGCTTTGCGCACACCAGCGCGCAGGCGAGCGTCGAGTTTACGTCGCCAACGACTATCACCCAATCAGGTTGTTCCTTAATCACGACTGGTTCGAACGCGAGCATTACCGATGCCGTTTGCGATGCATGACTCCCCGACCCGACGCCGAGATACACATCGGGCTCCGGCATTTCCAGATCGCGAAAAAATGCCGAAGACATCGCTTCGTCGTAATGTTGCCCGGTGTGGACGAGGAGTGGTTGGAAGTCTTCATGACGCCGCTTCATCGCCGCTACGATGGGGGCGACCTTCATGAAGTTTGGCCGGGCACCGGCTACGATGATGACTTTGAGCATTGATGAAAGTAGCGTTTTTGGCTTGATTTAGGCTCAATTGCGCCGGCATGAGGTCAGTACCGGGAGCGATAGCGACCGGGTCTCAACGCTCAAACACGACTCCAAATCGAGAAGGCTACCCGGTCGCTATCGCTCCCGGTACTGACCTCATCACGCGGGTTCACACTTCAACCGGCAGACCGGTTCGCAGCGATTCCAGCACGCGAAATGTGGCGCGCGTGGTCGTCGCCAAATCGTCCAAAGCAATCGGCGCCGGCCCGCCGTCGCGAACCACGGCACAGACGGCGCGCACTTCGTCTTTCTGTCCCTTGTCCTGCTCGCGAAGTTTGGTTTTGGTTTCGCGACCGTTTTCAAAAGTGGATGAACTGCGAAAGTCATCGATCACGAATGACTTGCCGCCGCCGAAGATTTCAATCCGCTCCTTGGGCAGCGCGCGGTCGCCTTCCGCCAGATACGCGATCGATCCATTTGACCCGTCGGCAAAACGCAGATTGATAAAGACCGAATCATCGTTGATGATGTCCTGGTTGCTGCTGCGGATCGCCTCAGCATAAACCCGTGAGGTGAGCGAGCCGGTTATGAAATGCATGAAGTCGATGAAGTGACAAACCTCACCAATGATTCGGCCGCCGCCTTCATTCGGATCGTGGGCCCAGTGGCCGGGCGGAATTCTTCCGGCATTAACTCGATAATTGATCGACAGCGGCGTGGCGCGATCGGAGAAAAGCTCCTTCGCCTTGATCGCCAGCGGTGAGAAGCGCCGGTTAAAGCCGACCATTAACTGCCCTTCGGACTGTTCAGCCGCGGCAATCACACCTGCCAATTCTTCATCATTCAAGGCGAGCGGCTTCTCTACAAATACGTGACGGCCGCGCTCCAGACTTCTTTGCGCCAACCATGCGTGCGTGTCGTGACGCGTAGCGATGACGATCAAGTTTGTCTGCTCGTCATCGATCACATCATCGGTGGTTGAGACGCATGAGCGGAATCCGTGCTGCTCGCCTACGGCGCGCGCGGTCACGCCTGAAGCGGTGGCGATCGACTGAAACTCAGCACCTGCCGCTTTGAAGTTCGGCAGCAGCATCGCCTTCGCATAACCTCCGGCGCCGATCAGACCGACACGAACAGTGCTGGCGGGCGCAGACGTCTTTGCCTTGAGGGGAATGCGCTGCTCAACCTCACGGTCGGTGTCGTACTGCAAGACAACGCCGAGATAGGGTTCATCGCCCGTAATCAATTCGTAAGCGCGTTCGCTTTCCGCCAGCTTGAACCGGTGAGTCATTAAAGCCTCGACGTTAACGCGACCGTCGGCGAGCAAGTCGAGAAAGGCCTCGATGTTGCGGCCTTCAGTCCAGCGCACGTAGCCCGCCGGGTAGTCGTGCCCGCGCTCTTCGTATTCCGGATCATAGCGGCCGGGACCGTAAGACATCGAGATCCTGAAACTGAGTTCGCGATCATAATAAGGCTTGCGCGGAATATTCAGCCCAACTGCGCCCACTACAACCACTCGCCCCCTGGGCCGCGAGATCTCGCCCGCGAGTTCCACCGGCTGGTTTGATGAAGTAGCCGCGGTAATCAGCACCGCATCAGCGCCGCGTCCGCGCGACCAGTTGATCACGTTGCGCTTGGCATCATCGTCCGGGGCGCAACCCGCTTCGGCGCCGAACTGTTGAGCTAATTCGATCTTCTTCTCGTCAACATCGATGCCGAACACACGGCAGCCATTCGCTTTCAGCAACTGCACCGCGAGTTGTCCGATCAAGCCGAGCCCGATCACTACCACGGCTTCGCCCAACGTCGGCTCTGTCAAACGCACACCCTGCAGCGCAATCGCTCCCAGCGTGCTAAATGCGGCCGCGTCAAAACCGACCGGCGCCGGCAAGCGCACGCACAGGTTCTTCGGCACCGCGAGAACTTCCGCGTGCGATGCATAGCCTAGGCCCGCGCACGCCACTCGGTCGCCCTGGTGAAATTCGGTAACGCCTGCGCCGGCTTCGATCACCGTGCCGGCAGCGCTGTAACCCAAAGCCACGAGTGATTCCAGTTTGGAACGGACGGCGTCAATCGTATTCAGGACGCCTTCAGTTCGCGCTTTTTGGATTATCTGTTTGACCAGCGCCGGTTGATCGAAAGCCCGTCCCATCAGGCTCTTTTGTCCCGATTCCACCGTCATGCGTTCGGTGCCAGCGCTGATCAGCGAAGCCGCGGTCCGCACCATCACAAATCCCGGGCGGACGACCGGCGCCGGCACATCGGTCACCGATACGGCGCCCGTTTTGAGGTTTTGAAGAATCTGTTTCACTGCTCAGGATCGGGCCTGTTCAAAGCCCGCATAGCCCCCGACTGATTAACGCAAAGCCTGTCGCAACCGGCTCAGACTATCCTCGATTTGGGTTTGTAGAGTCAATTGGATGCCGGGCGCGAGGCTCCCATGTTTTGCATCAACCGTGACCATCGTGGATGTTTATTTTCTGAATTAGATTGACAATACCTCATGTCTTTTGTTAGTTATGCTTCGCTACTTGCGGTTCTAAACCCGGAAAAAAAGCTGAGAATTCCAGTTCATCGTTTAAGCAGGATACCATCGCGCTCGCTACCGGGTTCTCCACACGAGCGTGCAGAGATTGCTTCGGTCAGGCCTCATAGTTTTGAAAAAGCTCGCAGTGCGAAATTAAGAAAAGTAGGAGACTAAATCATGTCGCAAAACTGGACTCCGCCCCCCGCGTCGGGCGGCGGAACGGCAACTGTACCGAACAACTTGGTGATTGCCATCATCTCCGTATTTTGTTGCTGGCCTTTGGCAATCCCGGCCATCATTTTCGCCACGCAGGTGAACAGCAAACTGGCGGCGGGCGATATCGCGGGTGCGCAGGAGGCGTCGGCGAAGGCCAAGAAGTTCGCCATGATTGGGATCATAATAGCAGCCGTTTTTTGGGTACTCTTCATCCTCTTCTATCTCATAGTGGGGATTGCAGCGCTCAGCACTTCGCGTTAAGGTCATCAACGTTGGTGCCGCGGCGGGTCGCTTAGTTAAGGCCCGCGCGCCCCTCTCAAGTTGCGCCGGTTTGAGGCTTGCTTCGGCTCGTCTCGAGCGGTCGCGGCACTTCTCGATTGAAACTGAGAAGGATCAAATCTAACGTGGCGGTTTTCTGTACCAAGTGCGGCGCGCAGAACGACGACTATTCACCAGTCTGTCTGCAGTGTCAGGCGCCGCTGCCGGCGGTCGGTGGGCAGCCTACGGCGTACCAGGAGCCGGCGGACTATCAGCAGCCTTACCAACCGAGTTATCAGCCGATTCAGCCACCGACACCAATCTATGGCCAGCCACCGATGCAGGATTTGCAACGGTTGGGAGCTGAGAAAAAAGTCGTGGCGGGCATCTGTGCAATCCTCCTCGGCGGCTTCGGCGTTCACAAATTCATCCTTGGGTATACTAACGAGGGAATCATTCAACTTGTGCTCGGCTTATGCTTTGGCATTGGCGGGATCATCGGCATTGTTGAAGGCATCATTTATCTGACGAAGTCCGATGAAGAGTTTGCCAGAACTTACCTGATCGGGAAGAAGGGTTGGTTTTAGGTTTCGGTACGATTAAGGCTACGAGTAAACTATTCCGCGGCGGCTCAAGTCTTTTTTGCGGAGTCGGCCGCGGATTCTAGATCATGACTGGCTTTCACTTTATTCACGTGACCCATGATCGCACGCGCCAACTGGCCGTCGCGTCGTTTGTTTGGCTGGGATTGGCTGCTATCACGATCTTCCTTTTCTTTTTCAATCCGGCCAGTCCGGCAAATCAATTCTTTCCCAAGTGCCCGTTCCGCCTTCTGACCGGCTACCAATGTCCCGGTTGTGGGTCAACGCGCGCGTGTTATCAGTTGATCCACCTGCATCCCGTCGCCGCGTTCAAGTTGAATCCTTTGATGGTCATGACGCTGCCGTTTATCGTGTACGGCTTGCTGGGATTCACCCGCAGCGTCGTCACGGGCAAACCTCACCGACGCGTTTTCATTCCGCCGATTTATCTTTGGGCCTGGCTGGTGGTCCTGGTCGGTTTCTGGATCTTTCGCAACACGCCGTGGTACCCGTTCGTGTCGTGAGCGAGACAGAACCGGGAGCGGTAGTGACCGGATGATAGGCTCAACAGTAAGACATCGAGCTTCTGGTTCGCATGGTGAATGTCGGCATCCGGTCGCTACCGCTCCCGGTTCTGTATCATCACTTATCATCCACAGACGAACGGATTGAGACGAATCCTGACGAGGCCGGCGCTCTCTCTTTCACGCGGCGCAGGAAAACAGAAATGCCCACCCCGACGAGTATCGCCAGAATCACTCCGCCGAAAAGCAGCTTTCCCAGGTCGTTGAACCCGCAGTCGTCACAATCTGAAAGCACCAGGATGGCGTAAAGCGCGTCCTGAAAACGCGCGAAGACAAACGCGCCGAGGGGAGAAGCGAGTATCAACTCTACGAGTTGGAACATGATTAATAACCTCTCTGTGGGAAATTCAACCGCCCCTTTAGACACCGCTGAAAGGCCTTTGTTCCGAGTGGCCCGGGCGTCCCGCCCGTGATTCATCCGAACCCGCCATTTCACATTTCGCATTTACCAATTGCGACTTTCCCTTTACGATTCCCTATATGAACTCTGATCCGGCAATCCGCGTCGCCATGTTGCCGCGCGACACCAATGCGCAAGGGACGATTTTCGGCGGCGTCATTCTCAGCTACATCGACATGGCCGGCGCCATTGAGGCGCACCGCCACACAGGCATGGATCGTTTTGTCACCGTAGCCATGCACGAAGTAATTTTCCACGCCCCCGTCTTTGTCGGCGACCTGGTTAGTTTCTATTCCGAGACCGTGAGGATTGGCACGACTTCAATTACCGTACGCGTAGAAGTTGAAGCAGAACGCTACGGCGGTCCCAGCGAGCGCGTGCGGGTGACCGAAGCCGAAGTGATTTATGTCGCAGTGGATCGGGATAGGAAGAAAACGAAGATTGCCGTTAAGTAAGACTAGAGTGGCCCAGACTTCAGTCTGGGATTCCAGCCCACTAGACACAAACTGAAGTCGATGCCACATCCTCTACAAGTCGATGCCGTTTTCTCCCAGCTCGCGTCGCAGTTGGATTGCATCCTGAAAATGGATGGTGCGCAAACCCAGTTCGCGCGGGCACTCGAGATTAACCTCGCGGTCGTCGATGAAAACACATTCCTCAGGCTGACGCTGGGTCACTTGCAGTGCCAGGCGATAGATCGCTTCATCCGGTTTTCTTAAACCAAGAAAACAGGAGCTGAAGAAAACCGAGAAATAGCTCGACAATCCGAACTGTTTGATGCGATAGACGTTCAACTCCAGAATCTCGTTGTTGAGTGTCGCCATGAAGTACCGTCGTGATTCGGCTAATTGCCTGACGATTTCGATTGAATCCGGCTTTGGTTGCGACTGGGCAAAGATGAAGTCGCGAAACTCTTCACGCGTGAACGATCGTGGGCGATAGAAAATTGCCCGGTCGAGATAATGCTCCAAAGGCATGCGGTTAGTCTCGATGGCGTGGGCGACCTTTTCGTGGCGGTCGGTGTACTCATCCCAATCGAGCCCGAACCGCTCTGCGGCCGCGCGCCGAGAGTCATGACCCCAGCCGTCAGTGAGCAACACGCCGCCGATGTCAAAAAAGATTGTCGTGATATCAGTCATTATGTGGGACAGACTTCAGTCTGTGATTCGTCGCCGCCAAGCAAACACAGACTGAAGTCTGTGCCACTCACCAACGATGGTAAGCCGGATGACCCGGCTTAACTGCGACGAATGTGCCGCGGCACGTGGCGCAGACCTTACCGTGCGCAATTAACTCGCCTTCGACGATCGCGCGATCAGCGGTTGATTCGACCACGCGCGCCCGCAGTTCGACCGGTTCATCTGTGGGCGTCGGCCGCAACAACTTGATCGCATAGTCAGCGGTGACCGTGCACGGCGGATGATCGGCTCCGGCCTGTTTCATTAGGTGATAGGAGCCCGTCCAGTTGCAGTGACAATCGAGCAACGTGCCGATGATGCCGCCACTCAACATTCCCGGAAACGCCTCCTGATAAGTCTCAGGCTGGAACGTCGCTACGACTTCGTCGCCCTGCGGAAAGCTGCGAATGTGCAAGCCCTTTTCATTCGCGGGGCCGCAACCAAAGCACGCATTGTTTGGAGCGTAAGTCTCCTGGATACTTTTTTCAGTCATGATGTTTAGAGTTCAAGTTCTTGGAAGCGATGTCAAACTCTTTCGACGCGTAGCGTCAACCGGAGTTTAGCCCGGCGTTTCAACGGCGGGAAAAGTCCAGGAAGACGACTCTCGTCGCGTAGCGACGTCTGAAAAACGCGGATTCAATCGTCGCTACGCGACGAAGGATCTTATTTTGCTGACTCCTCCCGGCGTTGAAACGCCGGGCTAAACTCAGGCTGCCGCTACGCGGCACTTCAGTCGATCAAAGCTTCCGCAACTTACAGAATGGACTTCGAAGCGCGCAATCGCTCGCGCAACTTAAACCGCTGCACTTTTCCGGTCGCAGTGTAAGGCAATTCCGAAACAAAGAGATAACGACGCGGTTGCTTGAAACGCGGCAGCGCGCTTTCACAGAGCGCGCGGAGTGACTCCTCGACCTTGCCTGAATCCTTCGTGCATACGACAAAGGCACACACGCAAGACAGTCCATGGTCATCGAATCCTTCTACCACCGCCGCGCTGCGCACGGCTTCACTGCGCAACAAAACGTTTTCAACTTCGATCGGCGAAACCCACTGCCCGGTCGGCTTGAAACAATCATCGCTGCGGCCCATGTGCCACCAGAAGTCATCGGCGTCGCAGCGATAAAGATCACCCGTGCGCACCCAACCATCCACGAATGTTTCCGCACTCATCTCAGGCCGCCGCCAGTAGTGCGTGGCCGCGCTGCCGCCGCGAATCCAGAGGTTCCCGGCATCGCCCGCTGCCGTCGCCACATCTTCATGATCAATCAACCGCGCTTCATAACCACTCAACAGCTTGCCGCTGCTGCCATAACGAACATCGCCCGCATGGTTCGACATGAACATGTGCAACATCTCAGTTGAGCCAATCCCATCCAGGACTTCAACGCCAAAGGTTTGCTGCCAGTCTTCTCCCAATTGCGCCGGCAGGGCTTCGCCCGCGGACACGCATGAGCGCAAACTCGAAGTGTCCAATTCGTTCCCGTTCCGATGATGCTCCAACAGCATGCTGTAAACGACCGGCACCCCGAAAAAGATCGTCGGGCGGTATTCTTTGAAGATCTGGCTAACCACATCCGGCGCAGGTTTCTCGCGACAAAGAATTGTCGTGAGCCCGTTGAGCAGAGGGAAAGTGAAACTGTTGCCGAGCCCGTAAGCAAACGGCAAGCGCGACGATGAAAACAGCCGGTCGCCAGCGCGCAGGTCCAGCACCTCGCTACCAAAGGTCTCGTTGGTGTAGAAGATGTCCGTCTGCCGGTGGACCGCTCCCTTTGGTTCGCCGGTGCTGCCTGAAGTGTAGAGAATAAACGCGTCTCTGGTTTCATCTGAGAGTAACGGAAACACGGCATTGAGCGGGCTGCGGTTCGCGCTGCCAAAAGCTTGGGCCTTCACTCCCGCAATTGAAGGGACCGATTCCGCGTCCCGGGGAACCACCAACAGGTCTTTCACCTCAGTCTCGTTGACGGCAGCATGGAAGAGATTCTCTGCTGCTCTTGCCTCGATGACCGCAGCGCGGGCGCCGCAGTCTTTCAAGATGAACAGTTGGTCTTCGCGGCGCAGCGCCAGATTGATGGGAACAGCGATCGCGCCCAGCGAAACGATCGCGACAAATGACGAGATGAACTGGGGTGAGTCGTTGAGCAGGATTGCGACACGATCTCCCGCTGCGATTTTCAGGGCATGCAAAACTTCAGCGGCACGCACGGTCTCGTGGCGCAGCTCGTCGTAAGTGATCGCTCGGCGCTCGTACAGCACCGCTACCTGCGCTGCGCGCTCAGGAGTGAACAATTGATCGAAAAGAGTCTCAGCGTGCATCAGCCTTTAATTGTCTTTTCAGCGTCCGGAGATCCTGGCCTGACACGGCTGGATTTAAGAAAGACGCGTCGGCCCATTTTCGGTGTGGGAATGTATCACAGACTTACCTGTGGGGAAGGATGCTTCTTGCGGCTTTGCCGCTTGATGTGCGGAAGGTCTATGACCTTCCGAAAGCTGAAATCTATTTTCTTCGGGCTACGCCCCCAGCATTGAGTCCCGGGCAGAGCCCTCCCTCACGGTCGGGCTACTGCCCGTTTGGCACGATGCCCCGTTTTCCTGAACACGTTCAAAAAAGTTCTTGACAATCAACAAAGACGGGGCTATTCTGCGAGAGTTGAACGTGTTCAGTTTCTTGAGGAGGCCGGTTATGACGCTCGAAATCACCACTTACCTGATCTATCTCGCTATCAGCATCGCTTTGACTATCTGGGTCGCGCACACGCTGCACAAGAGCGGGCGCATCTTCCTGGTCGACGTTTTCCACGGCAACGAACCGCTGGCAGACTCGGTCAATCACCTGCTGGTGGTCGGTTTCTATCTCATCAATCTCGGCTTTGTCAGTCTGACGCTCAAGCTGGGGTACGCGATTGCTTCACCCAAAGAAGGCATCGAGGCGCTGTCCGTCAAAATCGGCACCGTCTTGCTCGTTCTCGGAGCGATGCACTTCTTCAATCTGCTGATCTTCAGCCGGATGCGCCGGCGCGCTACTCTGCGCAGCGGACCGCCGCCGGTTTACCCCGACGCCTTTACGCCCGTGCAGGAGACCTGAAGTCATGAACACACTCACGCTGTTATATGACCCCGAATGCGGATTGTGCCGGCGAGTTCACGGCTGGCTCGCCGACCAGCCCAAGCTGGTTGAACTGCGGATGATTCCTATCAAGACGGACGCGGCGCGGCGGCGTTACCCGCAGCTCAACCACGATCTGACTGGAGCAGATCTGACCGCGATCAGCGACCTAGGCGCCGTCTATTTCGGTTCCAAGGCATGGCTGATGGTTTTGTGGACGCTCTCGCGTTATCGCGAATGGGCTTATCGTCTGGCGACGCCTGAGTTGCTGCCGACCACGCGGCGGATTGTGTCGATGATTTCGCAGCATCGTTATCAGCTCAGCCGTGCCACGGGGATGGTCGGAATGGCGAGGTGAATAAATGAACTCTGCTGAGAAAACCAAATCAACCAAAACGGTGAAGGGAGAGCAGACGAAGGCGCTCATTCTTAACAGCGCTCTCGGTCTGTTGCGTGAGCACGGCTATGAACAGACAACCATGCGCGCGATCGCGAAGAAGGCCGACGTGTCGCTGGGCAATGCTTATCACTACTTCGGTTCGAAGGAGCATCTGATCCAGGCGTTCTATCACCGCACGCATGAAGAGCATCTGGTGGCCGTGCTCCCCGCGCTGCGAAAGGAGACCAGTTTGAAAGCGCGTTTGCTCGCGCTGTTGCGGCTGAAGATTTCGACGCTCGAGCCATATCACGAATTTGCCGGCGTGCTGTTCAAGACCGCCGCCGATCCGCACAGTCCGCTGAATCCTTTTGCGGACGATTCCGCGCCGACGCGACACGACAGCATCAAGCTCTTCGAAGAGCTGGTTGCCGACACCAAAGCGCGCATTCCGAGCGACCTGCGGGCTGAATTGCCTTACCTGCTCTGGCTTTATCACATGGGTATCATCCTGTTCTGGATTCACGATTCGTCGCCCAAACGCGCGCGCACCTATCGCCTGATTGATCAGACGGTCGATCTGCTGGACAAGCTGATTTCACTGGCGAGCAATCCGCTGATGCGGCCGGTGCGCAAGCGGGCTTTGAAGTTGGTGGCGGAACTGCGAGAGCTGGGATGAGAGAGAAAGAAGGTCCAGAATGAAATTTGCAATTACTGGCGGAGCGGGATTCATCGGTGGGCACCTGGCGCGGCGCCTGTTGGCCGAGGGGCACCAGGTCGTTTTACTAACGCGCCGACCGGTCCACCAATCAGAGAACCTGAGTACCAACGCTGATTTCGTCACCAGTGACTTATCGGATCAAACGATCCTTGCGGACGCATTCAGAGGCTGTGACGCCGTCGCCCACTGCGCCGGGATTAACCGCGAGATAGGCGAGCAGACCTATCACAAGGTTCACGTTGAGGCGACGAGGAGTGTCATGGAAGCGGCGCGACGGGCGGGAGTCAAGAAGGTCTTGCTGATGAGCTTTCTCCGCGCGCGCCCGGATTGCGGCTTGGCTTACCACGAATCAAAGTGGGCGGCGGAAGAAATTGTCCGCAACTCCGGGCTTGATTACACCATAATCAGATCCGGCATGGTCTATGGTCTCGGTGACCACATGTTGGACCATTTGAGCCATGCGCTTTATACCTTTCCGTTTTTTGCGATGGTCGGGTTCAAAGAGAAGGGCATCCGGCCACTGGCCATCGATGACCTGGTTGAGGTGCTGCACGCTGCGCTGGTTGAAAGCCGTCTCAGCCGAAGCACGATCGCAATCACCGGCCCCGAAGAACTCCTCTTAAGCGAGGCTGTGCGGCGCGTGGCGCAGGTTACTGGAAACCACATCTTGATGATTCCTGCCCCGGTCTGGTTTCATTTCGGGTTGGCGCTGTTTTGGGAGCTAACAATGAAAGTCCCTCTGGCTGCGCGCGCGCAGGTGCGCATCCTCTCAGAAGGCGTCGTTGAACCGTCGCTACCATGTGACCCTCTGCCGGTCGATCTTTTACCAGCACGCAGGTTCACTGACGAGCAAATCCGCAGCGGTTTGCCCGCGCCGGGTCGCTTCACGCTGCGAGACTTAAGGTGCTGTCGTGCGTGAAACCATGTCCAACCCAATCGTCCTTTACGATGGCGTCTGCGGTCTTTGCAATCGCGCGGTCCAGTTTCTGCTGAAGAGAGATCGTTACGATCGTCTTCGCTTTGCTTCGCTGCAGAGCGACTTTGCCGCGACCCTGCTCAAGCGCCACGACATTGATCATCAAGACCTTGACACAGTCTACGTCGTCCTCGACCAGGGAAAGGATACCGAAGCCTTGCTGGCTAAGTCAGACGCAGCCCTGTTCTTCGCAACAGAAATCGGGGGCGTTTGGAATCTTGCGAGGTTGGCAAGGATCATCCCGCGACCGATTCGAAACTGGGTTTATGACCTGGTCGCTCGCCATCGTTATCGCGTCTTTGGCAAATACGAAACCTGCATGCTGCCGGATCCACGGCACAAGCATAAGTTCATCGAAGTGTGAAGGCGGCCCCTGAGTCGTTAGCTTATGAAGATCGTCATTCCCGGTGGTTCAGGGCAGGTCGGCACGTTGCTGGCTCGCGCGTTTCATAAAGACGGACATGAAGTAGTAGTGCTTAGCCGCAGACCTTCGACCGAACAATGGCGCACCGTTGCCTGGGATGGCGAGACTCTGGGTGATTGGACGGCGGAATTTGAAGGGGCCGACGCGATCGTCAATCTGGCGGGCCAGAGCGTGAACTGCCGCTATAACGATCACAATCGCCGGGTGATTAAAGATTCGCGGGTGAAATCAACCAAAGTAGTCGGCGACGCGATCGCCCAGGCATGGAAGCCGCCGCGCGTCTGGTTACAGGCGAGCACCGCCACAATCTACGCGCATCGGTTCGACGCTGCGAACGACGAAGCCACCGGGATCATCGACGGCTCAGAACCAAACGCGCCGGACACCTGGCGATTCAGCATCGATGTCGCCACTTCGTGGGAACGCGCGCTAAACGAATCGCCGACGCCGAACACTCGCAAGGTTTTGATGCGCTCGGGGATCGTGATGAATCCAGATCCCGGCAGCCCGTTTTCTATTCTGCTTCAGTTGGTTAAGGTCGGACTGGGCGGAAAATCCGGAGACGGCTGTCAGTACATTTCCTGGATTCACGATCGGGACTTTGCCAACGCGGTGCTCTGGTTGATCGAGCACGAAGAGCTGGAAGGACCGGTCAATCTCGCGTCACCCAACCCGCTCACCAATTCCGAGTTCATGCGGGTGCTGCGTTCGGCGTGGGGCATGCCGTTTGGGCTGCCGGCGTCAGAGTGGATGCTGGAACTCGGGGCGTTTGTCCTGCGGAGCGAAACTGAACTGATTCTCAAGAGCCGCCGCGTCGTTCCGGCCAGGCTGCTGCAATCCGGATTCGCTTTTCAGTTTCCCGCGTGGCGCGATGCTGCGCGGGAGTTGTGTCAGCGAATTGGGCGGTAGCCCGACCGTGAGGGAGGGCGCCCTCTCAAAGAACGACCTCCCTCCCGGTCGGGCTACTGCCCCGTGCTGACCCGCGCTAGGCGCTGATGCTAAAATGTCCGCCATGCGAACCAAACTAATTTTACTTGCTTGTAGTCTCGCCGCGTTGTTTGCCTTTGTGCCGAGTGCCGGAGCTCAGGTCGAGGGCCAGCCGTATCGCATCAGTGATCGCGAAGTCACGCGGCTGCTGGATCGAATCAAGAGCAAGACAAATACTTTTCGCTCCAGCCTGAAGAAGGCGCTTAACAAGAGCCGGCGTGATCGCACCCAGCGCGAGGACAACATCAACGACTTTGTGAAAGCATTCGAGGAAGAGACGAAGCGTCTGGACGACCGCTTTGATCACCACAAGTCGGCGGTCGCGGATGTCGACTCAGTGTTGCAGCGCGCGGCGCGGATTAACACCTTCATGACGCTGCACCCGCTTGATGCACGAGCGCAGGGTGATTGGGCCACGCTGCGTGCCGACCTGGGACTGCTGGCGGACGCCTACAATATTTCATGGCAGTGGGGCAGTGAATCTCGGACGCCCTCGTTCGTCGGTCTGCCGTATCGCGTGGACGACAAACAAGTCGAGGAACTGATTCATCGCATCGAAGCCCAATCGGATGCGTTCCGCAAGAGTCTGGATTCAGCTCTGGATAAGAGCCGGCTTGACGGCACGCGGCGAGAAGACGACATCAATGCCTTTGTCAAAGACTTCTACAAAGAGACTAAGCAGTTGCACGAGCACTTTGATAGTCACAAGTCCACCGCCGGCGACGTGCAGACGGTTCTGAATCGCGCCGCGCAGATCGATCAGTTCATGCGCCGCAATCGCCTCAAGCGCGACGGGGAGGCGCAGCGGGAATGGCGGCAGTTGCGCGCCCTGCTCGACGAATTGGCGGGGCTTTATAGCGTGAACTGGAGGTGGTGAGACGTGCAGCGGGCGACTGAGTTACAGAACCGAGAGGGGTATCGACCGGATGCTGGAATTCAACCCGCGAGTCACCAGCCTCTGTCTGAGTATTCTCCCCAGGTTGAGTGTTAGCATCCGGTCGCTACCGCTCTCGGTTCTGTAACGCTGAATTGAATCAAAGCGGGTTCTCCTCTATCATGACTCGCACTGACATCGGCTAACTTTTGGCCGAAATCAATAATGGGGCCGTAGCTCAGCTGGGAGAGCGCATGAATGGCATTCATGAGGTCAGGGGTTCGATCCCCCTCGGCTCCACCAATCTTTGGTTTCTGCTGCTTCAAATCCTAATTACCCCAGAAAGCAATGCTGTTGTGGCGCGAGATGCTATCTTGCGCATGCTGCGCAAAATAACATTTTGCGCGACAGCGAGTTCCCTGTACGTTGCATAGCGCGGGTGAGCAAGATATAAGAAAGAGCATTGATGCTTCTTTGGTTGCGTCGATAACTTTCCCGACATGATACGACTGGAAAAAGCAGGTTCGACTGTCTCGCCAGCCGCGGACGGCGCAAAAGCCTCGCCGGCGAATGTTCGGGTCGACCTTCCATTGATCAAGATCAGGGCGCACCGCCCGTGGGCCGCGGTCGACTTGCGAGAGCTCTGGACCCACCGCGAACTACTCTACTTCCTCATCTGGCGCGAGTTGAAAGCTCGCTACAAGCAAACCGTTCTGGGCATTTCCTGGGTCATCTTACAGCCTCTACTGATGACGATCGTTTTTACCGTAGTGCTGGGAAGGCTGGTCGGTGTCCCCAGCGGCAGCATTCCATATCCGCTGTTTCTTTACGCAGGTTTGCTGCCCTGGATTTTCTTTTCCAGCGCCGTCACGAACGGCAGCGAAAGTCTGGTCGCAAGTTCATACATGATCACGAAAGTTTATTTTCCCCGGATCATTATTCCGGCAGCTGCGGTAGGAGTGCGGCTGGCGGATTTTCTGGTCGCTTCGGTCGTGCTGATCGTTTTGATGAGATACTACGGCATCCCGCTCGGTTGGCCTCTGCTACTCGCGCCATTGCTGGTGGTGCATATAACTCTGCTCGCGCTGGCTTTGAGTGCCTGGCTGTCGGCACTCAACGTCAGGTACCGCGATACCGGCACCGCGCTCCCGGTCTTGCTGCAACTTTGGATGTTCGCTTCACCCGTTGTTTATTCTGAAGCGCTCGTGTCCGCGCGCTGGCGTTGGCTGTACGAGCTAAATCCGGTAGCTGGGATTGTGGAAGGATTTCGATCCGCCCTCCTGGGACTGCCGTTCAATCGCAGCGGTCTAATCGTTTCAGTTCTGATCACGATGGCTCTCCTGGTCGGATCAACGTTTGCTTTCGGACGCATGGAGGACGAGTTCGCCGACATCGTCTAAAAGGAAATGAAACCCATCGTCAGCGTTCGTAATGTAAGCAAGCGTTACCGTGTAGGCCGGCCCCTCGGCATGCGCCCATCGCTGCGCGAAGCCGTCACTAACTTTGTGAAATCGCCCTTCACGCAGCGAAACGGAGAGGCGAACGGAGAAACGCTGTGGGCGCTGAAAGACATCAGTTTCGACGCGCAGCCCGGAGAAGTAATCGGAATCATCGGGCGCAACGGCGCGGGCAAATCCACTCTGTTGAGAATCCTGGCCCGCATTACCAAGCCTTCAAAAGGCGAGATCGATATTTATGGGCGGTTGGGAACGCTGCTCGAGATTGGGACCGGTTTTCATCCCGACCTTACGGGCCGGGAAAACATTTTTCTCAATGGAACTATTCTGGGAATGAAGGTCCAGGAGATCAAACGGAAGTTCGACGAGATCGTGGCCTTTTCTGAGGTCGAACGATTTCTGGAAACGCCGGTGAAGCACTACTCGTCGGGCATGTACCTGCGTCTGGCGTTTTCCATCGCCGCTCATTTCGAACCCGAAGTACTTCTCCTCGACGAGATCATCGCCGTCGGCGATCTTTCATTCCAGGAGAAGTGTTTTGAAAAAATGCGGTCTGTCAGTCGCGAGGGGAGAACTATTTTTCTGGTCAGCCACAATCTGAACAGCATCCAGAGCTTGTGCAAGCGGGTCTTTCTGTTGCGCGAGGGTCGATTGTGCGCAGAAGAAGAGCCGCAAAGAGTTCTTGATATTTATCTTGAAGACAAACCACCCGCCCTCATCAATAGTTAACCTGCTCCGAAAATTTGATTAACTTCAGATCAGGATTGCATCTGAAGGTTGATTGGAACCACCTCATCCGTTCGCTAGAGAAAGCGAAGCTGCGCGCTCGTGGCCGTTCAGTCTGAGACGTTCGAACAGCGCGACCCAGTCCTTCTGCTCATCTTTGCTGTCACGAACTACCGAACGCTGTTCTTCAGTTGGCACGGGCAATTTCAGGGCCTGGCCCGCCGTGCGGACTAATTCCTCGACCGTCGAGCATCGGATCCCAAAATTGGTGTGATACTTTTCGCTCAGGTCGGATTCCAGTCCCACGACTACACACCCGGCGACCAGCGCTTCCTTTGGCGGCCGTGGTGATCCTTCTTTGTCATCGCCGCGCCAGACAAAAACCTTAGCGCTCTTCAAAATCTCAGCCACCTCGGCCTCGGAACAATCCACGATTTCCAGGACCTTGCCGCCATATTTCGTACGCAGCAGGGTTGCGGTTTCGGGATGCTTGTGGGCCCTGGTCATATAACAGATAAGGTCGCGTTTGGGCCGGCCGTCGTATTCAAAAATCGACCGGTTGATACTGGGTAAAATCAGCGTAGTCGGAATGGAAGTCTGCGTCTTAACACAATTCAGCACCTCACTCGATCGACAAACGACCAGGTTCGCATGCGACTTAATCGGAGCGCGTTGTCCCAGAGCAAAACAAAGGTGAAATAATCCCGGGATGTCCGGCTGGTGCACCTCTGGATAAACGAGAAGATCCGGAAAGTAGGAATGATCGTAAAGCCGGCACTTGTGATCGAACCAGTCCGCGAGCCTTTGTTCTTCGAACGGCATGATGGTGCTGCGTCCCAATTCACTCAGCCACTCACACGCAGAATAAAGCGACTTTACTCCGCCATAGACCAGGGGCGGAGCAAAGACGATGGAATCGATAGGTTGTCGAATCAGGTTGACTGTCGACTCACTGCTCTCGTCAAGACTGATCGTCATGATGTTTTAAGGCAACGGGCGGCCCCTTGGGGGAAAAATGTAACGTCGGCAGACGCTGGTTGCGGTCCGCCGACGTTAATCGCCAGGGGTCGCTTTGTCAATTCCATCATGCGCATTCTTAGTCGTGGCGAAAACGTGCCGGGGCGTTCAGGATTCGATCGCTGGCTTTCCCGCCAATATAAATCATACTTGGTGCGCTCGGACGGAGGAACCGGGATCTCACTCAAACTATTTTGAGTCGGCTTGGATTATGTTTGTTAGAAGCTCTCCGACCTCTCTATTCAGGGCCTCATTTGGATGCGCATCCATCGAATTCACGACCAGGCTCTTCGGGTCTCTGCCTTCCAGAAGTGGCTCAAGATTGACTACGCGAACTCCGTGCTCCTGAAGAAGTTCAGTCACCTTCGTAGTTATAGCTGCGCAGCTTTTTACATTACTTAAATTCGGAAACACTACAACAGTAAGGTCGATGTTCTCTTTTTGCGCGTAGGTCACAATCTGCAACAACTCGGTTTCGTGCGCTTCCCAAACATCCTGTCTCGCATAGGCGTCTTGCAGAAACCTCCAATATTTTTCTCCCAGATCCTTGTTCCGAAACCGGTAGAGCCGCCAGTAAGCAAAGTTAAGGCTGTAGGAACGATCGATAATGTATTTCGCGAGGCTGTTGGATGGAGGTTCTACGCGGATTGGTGAACCGAACCCTACCCTCCGCGCCGCGCCCAGAATATCGTTAATGAAATAAGACAGAATTATCTTCCTCGGCTTATATGGATAGGCCAATATGGCCTGGTATTCGTCGGCAGAGTCCCAGCCATTCTGAGCTATGTTCACGACCAGGTACTGCTCACCTAAATTCCTTTGCAAGATATTCGAAAACCGGTTCTCGATTTGGGGGATTCCATGTCCGGCGACGAACGAGTCGCCGACCACAAACAAAACTTTCCTGCCTTCGAAGTCTGTCCTGGTATGCTCTCGGTCTCGGTAGCTCAATGAGTTTATCGGCTGCCAATACTTCTCATGCCACCGCTGCGCAGCGAGAGTGAAACTAAACGAATCTGACATCGCAAAGCTTGAGTAGAAGATGATCTCGAGCAGCAAGAAAATGCATATGATGGTTGAGCTGAATAGACTGACTCTCATCAAGAACGTGCGATACCACGATGGTTTGGCCCACACTGACCTCAAGACGTAAGTCCAAACTACCAGCAGGACTGATAGTAGAGCGAAACAAGCCAGGGCGCTGAGACGTTTCATCGCAAACTAAGTGTCGAAATCCACTAGGGCCCGCAGAATCAGCTCGCTGCCTTTTCCGTCACCATTGACTGGATCAGCGGCGCCATTTTTATGGCCTCGGGTCTGGTGCCGAAGACTGAAAGGACTCTCAACATGCTGCGGATAACCGGGGCTAGTGCCCCGTTCTTCGTTAGCCTGTGCAAAACTAACAGTTCACAATGATTGCGGCTTGCCGGTAAGACGCCCCACGAAAACCTACGAAGCGAAACCAGAATTGTTAGTGCGACTTAGTGTGCCTTCGTGGAGCGTTCTTGTCCATTCCGAAGAGAACACAAAACCAAAATCAAAACGCTACTCCCCATAGGCCATTGGAGACGAGACTTTCCTTTTCTGCTATGATCCGTCTCCTTATTTCGTGATTGTCTTTAATTCTGCTTAATGCTGCATGCCGGTTCTCGCCGAGCCAATGCTATGCGTCGACTGATCGGGAGCCTAGCCCAACCGTCAAAGAGGGCTCAAGGTACGGAACCGCTTGCGGTAGCGAGCGGGTCAAACACTCAACGCGCGAACGGTGCTGGTAAGATCGGCGCGAAGTGGAATCGAAGCCGTCCTACTGCATTTCTCGACCCAAAAAGTTGGATGGCTGGACCCCGTCGCTACGGCTCCGGGTTCTGTACCGCGCCGTTTATCTCGGTGCGCTAAGTCAAATTCGCGTGAAAGGCGGTCGGGATGAAAGCCGCGGACTCGCTCCTGTATAGATTACCGGTTTATGAAAAGACGCTGGCGGCGTCGTTCCGTCTCAGTGTCCTGGTACCGGTGTATAACGAGCGTCACGTGGTCGAGATGAGCCTGCGGCGCGTCCTCGATCTCGAACACAGTTTAATTAAGAGCCTCGAGTTGATCGTCGTAGACGATTGCAGCACGGACGGGTCCCGGGAAGTCCTGCTGCAAATGCGTGACGAAGATCCACGCATCACCCTTCTGTTTCACGAAACCAACCAGGGCAAAGGCGCCACGATTCGGACGGCGATCGAACATGCGACCGGCGACATCGTCATCATCCACGACGCCGACCTGGAATATAACCCGGAAGACATTCCTTCGTTACTGGTTCCGTTTGCTGAAGAAGGCGCGGATGCTGTGTTTGGTTCCCGGTATCTTTCCGCTCCTTACCGGCGGGCGCTCATGTACCGGCATACGATGACTAACAAGATGGTCACCGCGCTCAGCAACTGGTTCACGGATCTGGATCTCACCGATGTCGAGACCTGTTACAAAGCAGTCAACGCCACGTTGTTGAAATCGATTCCGCTGCGCAGCAACGACTTTCGCTTCGAAATTGAAATCGTTTTCAAGCTGGCCAAGCGCCGCGCGCGAATCTTCGAAGCGCCGATTCGTTATTTGCCGCGGACCCACCAGGAAGGAAAAAAGATTCAGCGATGGGACGGGTTTCTGGCGTTGTTAGCCATGCTTCGCTTTTGGTTGATCGACGATCTGTACAAAGAAGACGAGTACGGTTCTCACATTCTGGTCGAGTTGGAGCGGACCCGCCGCTTCAATCTTTGGATGGGTGAGACGCTGCGACCATTCATTGGCGACCGCGTGCTGGAGATCGGCGCCGGGATCGGTAACTTGACCAGCCAATTCATTCCGCGCGATTTGTATCTCGCTTCAGACATCAATCCCAACTATCTTCACTATCTGCGGTCCTATTCATTTGGCAAGCCGTATCTCAGAATAATGAAGATCGACGCCGCGAATCCCGATGACTTTCGTGATCTCGAAAATCAATTCGATACCGTCGTGATGTTGAATGTCTTAGAACATCTCGAGGACGAGCAGCAGGCGCTGCGCAACCTCTGGTCAACGTTGCAACCTGGCGGCAAAGCGATCGTGCTGGTGCCCCAGCATCCTGGTTTGTATGGCACGCTGGACCAGGCGCTCGAGCATAAGAAGCGCTACGCGCCGGCAGATTTTGAGCAGTCGCTAATGCAGGCCGGCTTTCGGGTCGAACGGATATTTGATTTCAATCGCTTCTCAGTGCCGGGTTGGTGGTTGAATGGCAAAGTGCTGCGGCGGAAGAAATTCTCGCGTATTCAGCTCAAGATCATGGACACATTGATGCCGGTGCTGAAGAGAATCGAAGGTCTCTGGCCCTGGAAGGGCGTCAGCATTATCGGGATTGCAATTAAGGACTGAGTTACAGAACCGGGGGCGGTTGCGACCGGGTCCTAAACTCGACTTCGTTAGATCCTCACACCGAACAACCGGCTTGAGTATTTGACCCGCTCGCATCGCTCCCGGTTCTGTATCGGCCACTCCCAACAACCTTGACAGATTGATGACCCTGCTTGCTGCCGCCGCCTGTAGAAATTGATAGCGTCGTGATCAGCCTGAGAGAAACCACTACTGGGGATTCGCGGCCCGCAAGTACTCCTCATAATCACGGATATAACTATCCGGGCTGTACTTCTCAGAAGCGAGTACCAGCAGCATCGCGGAGGGTGAGAATTTGTATTGGACGGCCCACACCATTGGTGACAAGTGAACGCCAAGACCGGGACTGTTCAAAACGATCTCTTCGCGGGTCTGACCGTCATCAACCAGCAGCGAGCAGTCTCCATTAAGACAGATCAGGAACTGATGAAGATCCCGATGAGCATGAGCGCCCCGTACTTTTCGGCTGGGGACATCAAAGACCACGAAAAACCTCTCTGGCCGAAAGGGCAGAGTTCCTTCCAGCTCTCCGGCGACCAGACTTCCCCGCAGATCAGTAATGACCGGAAGCTGATAGAAGGTCACCCCTTTTACTTTAGGCTGTTGTATTTGACCGTTTCCGGCGTCAGCGGTTGCCAGCAAACGTGACGCCTGGCGATTGGAATCTACATAGCCGTCAATGTATGCCGGGTTTCCGATAACCATCGCGTGGGGCGGAACATCATGAGTGACCACCGTGCCGGCGCCGACCATTGCGTTGCGCCCGACCGTAATGCCTGGAAGAATCGTGGCGCCGGCGCCAATCGACGCACCCGACTTGATAATTGTGGCGACGGGTTTTGGCAGGTGTTTCTTGCTGCGCGGAGCGGGGTCATTCGTAAAAGTGGCGTTCGGTCCTACGAACACATCATTCTCCAGAGTTATCCCGTTCCAAAGCTGAACGCCGCACTTGATCGTCACTCGATCGCCAATGCGCACGTCGTTTTCGATGAAGACGTGATCACATATATTGCTGTCGGCGCCGATGACAGCCCCCGGCAGCACGTGCGCAAACGCCCAGATTCTGGTGCGAGCGCCGATTTGTTTTGACTCGACAATCGCCGCCGGATGTTTGAAGTATCCGTCAACGCCCAGAGTTGGTTCGCCGTCAGCCACATCCTGGGAACTATCCGTGAGCGGTTTATCCATCCAGCTTTTTTTCTCCCTTGAACTGATGCTGCCGGGCGACGACGTAAGTTGGCCGCCCCTTGGTATTTTCAAACGCGCGCCACATGTATTCTCCGATCAGCCCCAACCCAAAAGAATTAAGGCCGCCGAAAAACATTACCAGGAGCACTTTGGCGGCATAACCCGGCACCGCAATTCTGCCGCTTAGTTTATAGAACACGACGATAACCGCAAGCACCAGGGAAGCGTCAAGCCCACCAGGCCAAGCAGACTCAACCAGCGGATCGGAAGATCGGAAAAGCCGAAAGTACTGTCCAGGAGATACCTGAGCTTTCGCGCCAGGGACCACGCACTCTTGCCGTGCTGGCGGCGTTGGCGGCAATAAACGACTGCCCCCGCGCCTGGGCCAGTCCGGCTGTGATTGCCTGGAAGACCCAAAATTTCGGCTGAGAATAATGAGTTGTGACAAGAACCCCACGTTGGGCAAGATCGACGACAACAACTCGGCGCTCTGATCCGGACTGCCATCGACGACCAGGACGGCTTCAAAGTCTCCGTCCATGCGCCGGTTCAGGTCTGCCAGCGTCTCAACCAGCCTCGGGATCGAGGTCTCGTTTCGAAAAACGGGGATGATTAGGGAAAACATTTCGCTGATGATGGCGAGTGCTTCGCGGGCAGTATAACATCGAACCAGACCGCTGATTGATTAGTGAAAGGCTTTGGATTTGGCGGCCACGAACATTCCGCGCACAAAGTTAGTCGAGTAAAACTTGTAGGCGTCGACGCCCCAGGCGTCATGCTGCTCAAGCACCAGGTCGAAACCTGCCCGCATCAAGCCACAACACAATGAATCCTTGGTTAACCAGAGTGACTCGTTATTGGAGTAAGACGACCACACCTGGGTTTCACGATCTGACGACGCTGAACAATCCGGATACCAACGACCTTCGTAAGTCGCTCCTCCGTCCTTGATTTGTTTCAGGGGGCCGGGTTTTGCCAATCTCTTATCCAACAAGGGCAGGCCCGCATCATGCGACGGGGCAAAATGTGAATCAATAATCAGCAACCCTTCGGTGGCCGCCGCCACCTGGCGCATCCACTTTGTCGGCTCATCGAGATGATAGAGAATTCCCAGCGCCAGCACGATGTCGAAACTTCCGTACTTCGCCGGCGTGAAATTCTTGACGTCATCCCGTCGAAATTCCAGGTTCGGAAGATCGAAGTGTTCTTTGATCAGCAAAGCTTTGTTGAGGTTGGTTTGCCGCGCTTCGATCCCAATCACATTCATGCCGCGTTGCGCCATCGCCAACGCAATACCGCCTTCGAGACAACCCAGATCGGCAACTCGTAAATCTTTCAAGCCTGCCCGATAAAAGAGCGGCAGGGTTCGCAGGATGGCATTTAAGCGCGTATCGGTCTCAATGAAATCGGGCTTGCCCGGCATGGTCTCGACCTGCGCAGACAATCTAAGGTTGTGTGCCGTCCAATTCTGATCCGCCAGCCTGCATTTTAATTGCTCGTCTGAAAGAGCCATAAACGCTCTCCGATCTTGCCGTGAACTTGGTACCCGGCCACGTGCGGGCGATCTCTAACCGTCAGCGGGCCTGACCTCTGCGAGGCTCGGCTCAAACTTTAGCGGCGCGTTTTTGTGGGGCGCCCACCTGACGCTCCACTTGGATTCAAAGCGCCGGCGATTCTCAGTGAACAGCGGATCGTAGGTGCCATCCGCGATCAGTTCTTTGAACGCGGCCTGGCCAAAATGGTGCACGAACACGTCGGCCGCACAGACCACGCGCAAGTTGCGCTTCTTCACCCGCAGGGAATAGTCATCGTCTTCGAACATCCCGATCCCAAACTGCTCGTCCAGCGATCCTATCTTCTCGTGAGTATCCCGCCGGAACGCCACACAGAACATTGCCAGCATATGAATATCAGCGACGCAACCGGAGTTAGCCCACATCAGTTCTTCAGCGAAAACCTCCATTTCGCCGAGGGTTTGATAATCGACTGCTACCCTGGCTTCGTTGCCGGTGAAGTTCGTTACCGGGCCCACCATACCGATCGACGGATCTTCGAGATGACGCAGCAAGCGGCTGAGCCAGCCGGGCGGAACGACCGTGTCGTTATTCAAGAGCACCAGACGTTCACCGGTGCTGCGCTCAATCCCCTGATTGTTGGCCGCGGCAAAGCCGCGATTCTCGGGGTTCAAAACAATCTGAATGTGCGAATGCTGCGCCGCCAGGCGCCGCAGGTACTCGGGGGTGTCGTCGGTCGAGTTGTTGTCTACCACAATGACTTCATAGTTTGGATAGTCACTGTTTCGCACAATGCTCTCGAGACAAAGCCTGGTTAATGCCAGGTTGTTGTAGGTGACCACGATAACGCTGGCGCGCGGCGCCGTATCCCGCAAAGCGCTGCCGATGATCTCGTAACGATTTTGCCAGGTATTCTGGGCGGCAAACTTGCGGCGCCGCTCAATCATCGTCGGATCGTTTTCAACCAGTGCCCGATCAAGCTGCGTCACAAAGTCTTCGCGACTATCGGCGACATACAAAAGATCTCTGAACGGCTCAAGTTCGGGAAGCGCAACTGAAACCACCGGCTTGCCGTCGCTCAGATACTCATAAACCTTGACCGGATCAGTCGCCGCGGTCGTGCTGTTTGTCTTAAACGGAATCAGGCAGGCATCGAAGTGATAGAGATACTGCGGCATCGTTTCATAGGGCTGCTGGCCCAACAACCTGACATTAGGCAGCCGGCCGAGCTCGGAAATGTCGGTGTCGAATACTCCGCCCAAAAATACGAACGAATAGTTGGGACGAAGGCGAGCTACCTGAATCATTAATTCAAGGTCGAACCAATCAGCAATCGCGCCATAGTAACCAACGATTGGATGTGTCAACCCCCCCAGCAAACCATTTGGTTGGCAGTGCTCAAGATAGAACTTGTAATCGACACCGTTACGGGCCAGCACCAGCGGGCGATTGAGCCCCCGCCACTTATCGTAGAGCCGCTGAGCAGTGACCACGAGCAGGTCACACTCGCGCACCAAACGCTGCTCGGCTTTTGGGATGGCCCGGCCCATACCGGGGAATCCGCTCCACTCATCCATGCAATCGTAAATGACTCGCCAGCCCCAACGCGCTTTGGCGGCGAGCGCCATCGTGGTCCATGACGGCGTCATGACGTAGGCAATCGCTTCATCGATGCGGAAGGCCTCCCGCAACTCATCAAGCGAAGCCAGCAACTGATCGGCGTTGGGCCTCTTAATGTCCTCCTGGTTAATCCAGATTTGCCGGTGGGCCGCGAGCGTGACCTGATACACGTTCTCCTTGAGCTTGCTGATCGAGAAGAGCGGCTCGACGTCGCTCGGCAGCACCGCGTCGAGCCGCAGATAAAAGACTCGATGACCGTGCGCGGCAAACTGCGAGATGATTTGCTGCGGCCGCTGATATCTGAAATTCCAATCGACGATGGAAAAGCAAATCACATCGGCGCGGGCTGGAGCTGTCGCCGCCGGCTGTCTGTCAGGCAGAGAGAACTGTCTGAGTTTTCGTGTTGGCAACAAAACAATTGATTCATCTGTAGGCTCCAGGTTCCTGACTTTGGGAGCAAGCAGCGAGGACCTCCGTCGGCGCTTCTGCTTCTTTTTTTGTGCATTGCCGTTGCCGTAGAATCTAAGCAGAAACTCGGAAGCTGGAACCAGATATCCGCGCTTTAGCCGGCTGTAGCGACAGACCCAGCGCCACGCTCTGGAGTTGAGAATCGCACCTATTTGGGTCTCTCTCGATGTCAGCTCGGCGGTGAGCGCTTCGATGGTTTGGAGATGGCTGTCGAGTTCTTTCCTGAGCCTTCGTACCTCTTCCGCGGGGTCAGAATCGGAATCGATGCCGCCTGTGATCGAGTCATCCGTGACAGAGCCGGATGGCGGGGCCGCCGCTTCATCCTGACTTTGCTGAGAGAGACTATTCATCTAGCGGACTTTACCAGCGCGACGGTTATGGTTGCCGAATTCAGGTAATTTAGCTGCTTTGCGAGGTCCAGGCAAGGTGTGCTGATGAATGCTTCGCGACCCGCAGAGTTGGCAAAACGATGGTTTCTTGTGAGAGTATTCTCCACGCTTCGAGGAAAAACATTTGCACCCGACGCTTCGATGCGATAGAGACGTTCCCCAAAACGTTCTCTGGTCGAAGCCTGAATGATTCGCATGGGTGATCGAAGAATCGGTTGACGAAGGATCATTCGTCAGCCCTCCACGTCTCTTTTCGACGTCGGCTCTTGATGTCAAATTCAAGCCCTAAGGCCAGCATCATCATCACCACGCGCAGCCGGCCCCGGCTGTTGCCGCGCGCTGTGAAAAGCGCCCAGGCCGCTGGTAGTAACGTCGAGGTGGTGGTGGTTGACGATGCTTCTACGGATGAGACAGCCGAAGTATGCCGAGGTCTTTCCGGGATTACTTATGTTCGAGCTGAGCACAACCAGCGCGTGGCCGGGGCGCGCAACCTCGGATTGGTTGCGAGCCGCGGAGAGTATCTAAGTTTTCTCGACGATGACGACACGCGCCTGGAGGGTTCTCTCGACGCCCAGATCGAAGCTCTCGAGCAATCACCCGCAGCCGGCTTGATTTACGGCCAGGCAATTTACGGAGATCAGGATGGCCAGCCTACGTCGCAATCCTATCCGGCCGGCTGCCCGCAAGGTGATCTCTTTTGGAACCTGTTGAGTCAGAACTTCATTCCTTGCGGAAGTGCTGTCTTTCGCCGATCATGTCTCGCGCGCGTGGGTCTGCTCAAGGAAAGCATTGCTGGAGTGGATGATTGGGATTTATGGGTGCGAATTGCTGAGAACTATTCAATTATTGCTTCGGAAATGCCAGTGATAATCTGGCGGCGGTCGACCCCGGCCTCGGGACAGGGGACCTCTGAAGCAGCGCTGATAGTCAGCAAAGCTGTGCGGCAGTTTCGTGATGCGTGGATGAGTCTGCCGCGCGCGTCCAAGGCAACCCGAGCAGCCAGGCGAGTTGCCTGGCGAGAGTTTTCTGAGAACATGGCCGAGCATCTGATTTGGGAGTCGGCGCGCGCGCTGCGGCTCGGCGAATTGCGCCGGCCACTTCGCAGTCTTTCGATTATTCCGCGACTTCACCCTTTGACGCTGATGTATATTGCCAGGCATCGCGTTCTCCGGGCGCCCAGAACTACACGAGTCTTTGGCGTCGTTTAGTATTTGACGGTGAGCAACTCAACAAAGGGATGACGCTAAGATAAAAACTCATGCGGATTCTGCTTTGCAAGGGCCAGATATTTGGCCCCATTAGCGGCTCAGACGAGACGCTGGTCACCTACGCATCACAATTACAAAAAGCCGGACACGACGTCTCGGTCCTGCTGATGTACCTTCATGCTGAGGAAGATCAGTATTACCAGCGGCTGCTTGAGGCTGCAGTGCCCGTTTCCTGGATTGCCTCGAACCTGGCGCACACCTCGATGGGCGCCGGCCGCAAGCTGGCCTACAAGATGTTTAATACCTTCCCGGGTTCCCGTCAGTTCATTCGTAAGCGAACCCTGCGCGTGGTTACCGGCCTGGCCAACCGGCATTACCGGCAGTGCCGCGAGTTCATGGAAAAACAAAACGCCGATCTGATTCACGTGATGACGCCGGACCCGAGCGCGATGGTGATGATCCAGGCGGGACACGACGCGGGCATCCCGGTGCTCTATCAGGAACTTGGGATTCCATATCATCCACCCGACTTTGAGTCTTATTATGAGCAGTTCACTTCGGTGCTTCCGCTATGCTCAGAGATCGCTGCGCTTTCGCCAAAGCTCATCGAGCACTGTCGCGAAAAGCTGCCGGCCTCAAAGGGACTGTCGATCCTTCCGATCATGTCGGACGAATTCGTCAACGGTCGCAAACCGCGCCAGCCTGCACCCAACCGCATCACCTTCGGATTCGCCGCGCGCATGGAAGAACTGAAAGGCCCAATGGTTCTTATGGAGGCGTTCGCCGCCGCCCATCAGCAGTGCGGAGACATTTCTTTGAATATCGCCGGCGACGGCTCGCAGCGGCAGAAGATTGCGGCGCGGGCCAAGGCGCTCGACGTGGCCAGTCGTTATCGTTATCACGGCGTCTATACTCACCCCGAAGAATGTCGCGCGTTCATGGAGAGTCTGGACGTGTTCGTCATGCCCTCGTTCACCGAAGGCACTCCGAACAGCGTGGTTGAGGCGATGGCTTGCGGCAAACCGATCATCGCGTCGGAAGTGGGCGGCATCCCCGACATGCTGGGTGGTGACTCAGGCATCCTTGTGCCGCCAGGCGATACCGGCGCGCTGACTGAAGCGATTCTGCGACTCGCCCGGGATGCTGACCTGCGCCAGACTATGGGCGCGGCTGCCAAAGAGCGATATGCGAAGCTGTTCTCACCGAGCGTCGTGGTGCCGCTGATGGTTGAGACTTATCGTCGCGTCACGCGCAACGGTCATGGTGTTCCGGAAGCCGCCGCGGGCAATGGCCATGTTCATCCGTGGGCGCATATCAGCTATTGAGCTCCGTTACGCAAACGGGGCTAGTGCCCGATGAACGCAACCTGATCGTTTTCCAGAATTCCAAACTAATGAATTCAGATGAAACGTCCGCTCCGGTCGCTGTCTCACCGCGCGGGCTGTGGGTTAACTCCCTCGCGGCCTTGTTTCTGTTCCTGGCCACGGCGCTGGTGGTGGTCTGGCAAAACTCCCGTCTCGCAGTTCTTTGGGATCTCAGCTATACCCTGGAAAACTCATACCGCATTTCACTCGGCGACGTTCCATATCGCGATTTTCCTTTTGCGCACGCGCCGCTGACGTTCCTGGTCCAGGCGGCGATTATCAAACTGGCCGGACGCGTGTATTGGCACCACGTCGCCTATTGCGCGATCATTTCGGGATTGTCGACCGTCTTAACGTGGCGCATCATCCACAACGTTTTTCGCGGTGCAGTGACTCATGCTCGACTGATTGCGTTTCTGCTGAGCCTGCCGCTGATTCCGCTGGGCGTCTATTGCATCTTTCCGCATCCGTTTTACGATCCCGATTGCACCTTTGTAATCCTGTGCGGTGTCTGTCTGCTGCAACAAATCGATCTTAAGCCAACATCGTCGACGCTCCCGTTTCTCACGGGCATCGCGCTCGTGATCCCTTTGTTCGTCAAGCAAAACACGGGACTGGCGTACCTCGGTGCGGGCGCTGCGTTACTGTTGGGAGTGACTCTGGTCGAACGTTTGCGGCATCGTCCGGTGCGCGCCTTTGTGTTGACGCTGGCCGGCGCCGCCGTGACGTTGGTAGTAGCACTTCTGTTGATTCGGCGCACCGCAGGGTTCAGGAACTACTGGCATTGGACTATTCAGTTTGCCGCCCAGCGTCGCACGCCTGCGCGCGCAGAGATGCTGGGCATCTATGCCGGCAAAACGATCCTGCTGTGGCTTGGGTTCGTTGCTGTCGGGGTTGTTTTGTTGTGGCTAACTCGCCAACGCAAGCGTGTGTTCACCCTGCTGGCATCGTTGCTGATAGCGGCGCCTTTCATCTGGCCGGCCCTCTACCTGCTGCGCGACTCGGATGCTTCAGAAAGAGCGGATCGCTTGTTGGCGGTGTGGCCAGTGTTGCTGATCTTTTCTTTGATCGTTGCAGTCGTCACGATCAAGCGAAGACGCGGGGCGTCTCTCGCGCTGCCTTTGATCGTCATCGCCGCCATCCATGGAGCTTTCATGTCGCAGCAGCTTTGGGGATCGACCTATGCGATCTGGCCGCTGTTCATGATTCTGCTGGCGATGACCACAGCGGAACTCGCTTCCTTTCTCACACCGCAGACGTTGTGGATGACGATCCCTCTGACTGCCTCAGTCACGCTGTCGTTGCTAATCTCCGGCGCATTCTATATTCGATCACACGAGCGTCTGGATTACGCCAACCTCGACGAGGGAGAACTCAGGCGATCGACTCTGCCACCTTTGAAAGGGCTTTCAGTGCGCGGCGATTGGATTCCGAACTTCGAAGAGTTGGTAAGTTACGCCGAACGCGAGATCCCGCTCGACGAAGGCATCCTGATCCTGCCCGGCGAAGATCCTTTCTATTACGCCACCGGCCGCCGGTCACAATTTCCGGTGCTGCTCTTTGATCACACCGTCAATCCATACTCGCCGGAAGAAATTCTCCAGATTGCCCGCGAGCGCAAAATCCGCTGGGTAATCATCAAACAGGATTTACAAGATGAAGACGAACACGTTGAAGAGGAGCGGGACCGTTTGACGGGAGCTGTCGAGAAAGATTTTGACCAGGTTGAGAGTCTGGCGAACTATGATATCTATCGCCGGAAAGATCCTAACAAGAAGAGCGATGACGACGATGACGACAATGATCCCGAATCCTCGAGATAGATTCGGTTAACTCAAGAGATCAGCGCCAACAAGTCGGCGAAGCCGACGACATATCTGTAGCCCACAGCGCAAGCTGTGGGTCGGAAGCGAGAAAATAATGACGAAGCCCCGTAGGGGCGACATAATCAGATTGAGTTTGCCTCCATTAACGATTATGCCTCCCGCTTTACGGGCTTATCTTGTCGTACGCTTCGCTAACCCACAGCTGGCGCTGTGGGCTATTAACATGCCGCCCGCGCTCGCGGGCTCAGTCGTTATCGCCTTGGCTGATCGAATCGGTCGATCGCCCGACGCAACGCGCTAGTGGAATCCCGCCGAAACCGCTCCTGAAAATACCGGGCAATCGGATAACCGATCCGCGCCAACGCCGCGTGCGGTTTCGAGACGGCCTGGATTCTGTAAATGACTTCCTCAGTCTGCGGCTCAATCATCACCTCAAAAATCTCTTCGCCTAACTCTGCATGATTGGTCAACGTTCCGTAGGCAAAGCCAAAGCTTGATCCGCTGTGACGATGACCGATCCCATAGACCACGCGGCATGCATTCAACGACCAAAATCCCAGATGGTGAACCAGCACCGCAACGACAGTCCCCGGTTCAATCGCAGCGCCGCGCGGAAACAACTCAACCCAACCCATCTCGTAATGCCGCCATTCGCCGAGCGCGATCTTCGCGCGCTCGAATGTTTCCCGTCCCCGCCCAATCACTGCGCTCGCTCGATCAGTGTTGAAGCCCGGCGGAGATTGCCGCGCAATTCCCACCGGCTCGTACGAAAGCGGCAGGTCGCGTGACTGGTCCAGGAACTCTGCGATTTCACGTTGAGCAGGGCGGCGGATTAGAAACATTTGATTTTGACACGTGCGGGTCGAGCGTCTTGACCTCAAATCCCTGAACTAAATCTTTTGAATCTGAAGTCGAAATGCTGTAGATTCTTGCACGTCAAGACGAATACTCGCACCTCAATAGGGATGATATAGCTTCCCATCCCTGAGACATCAAATCGACAGGAGTCAAACTAATGGCTGACCCCACACTCTTTATTAGTCATAAGCATTCTGACAACAAGATTGCCCAGGCGCTGGCCGCGTTCTGTGAAGAGAAAAGCAACGGCCGAATCAAGGTGCATCTATCTTCGAGCCCTGACTTCAAGGGACCCCGGATCGGAAAGAGCGTGAATGCTCAGCTCAGGCAGGCGTTGTGGGACACCGACGTGCTCATACTCATCTACACGTCATCTGATCAGGACTGGTCCTACTGCATGTGGGAATGCGGCGTCGCCAACGACTCCCAGAGCCCGGAAACCAGCATCATCGTCTTCCAATGCGGGTCTGACTTTCCGGCCCCTTTCACCGATGTCCTTCGCGTCAACGTCCGCAACCTCGACGACATCAAGCGGTTTATGCAGCTCTTCCTTCGCGAACCCGATTTTTTCCCGACCCTGAACGGCGCCATCGCGCCTAGCTTAAAGGATACTTACGTGGAGAGCGCCTCAAAGACGCTGTATGACAATATTGCGGCAGTGCTGCCTCCGCCTGATGATGGCCTCTCACAGGAGTGGCCGACGTGGCCTTACCTGAGGATCGAAATGCCCCGGCCGGAGGTCGATCGCATGGAACAGGCAAGCGAGGCGGAACGAGTAGCTCTTTCTCATCAGTTGGTAAAGGACTTCGGCCTCGTCGTCGATAGTGACGCGCGCGCGGCACAGCTATTCGGGCTGGCTGCTTTTCCCAATCGGATGAGACTTGATTCACTGCTTAAGACCTGGAAGGACAAGAACCCCGGCATGGAAGAAACCTGGTTCGATTCCTGTTGTGAACAGATCATGATGGGAGCAGCGAGAGGTTTCCCGGTCATTCGGTGGACTCCGATCAGGGAGCCCGGTGGCGAATCAGACTACACACCGGTGCTCAGCCGCATCAAGCCGATGCCCTATGCGCAAACCGTGCAATTCGATATTTACTTCTACAACCTCTCTGATCCGCGAGCGGTGCCGGTCACATCGAAGATGATCCCGATCGGCGATTTTTTCTACAAGAAGCTCGGTCAGATGGATCCCGATGCGCTCAAGTTGACCGAGTTGATCACAGAACTAAACTCGCGCCAACTCAACCGCCTGCCTCTCCTTAGCAGCGAAGGACATCCAATGTACATGGTCCATCGGAGCATGGTCGATAAGTTCATCGTCAAGCACGTGATGGCCGGAGGAGCTGCTACTGCCGGTGATCTGACCGTGGCCAACTTACTCGCTGATCCGGAGATGAAAGATGTTTTTGAGAACACGTTCGTCGTCGTGAAGAGACGAGCCACCCTGGCTGAAGCGATGAGCGCGATGGTTACGCGGCCTGGTTGTAACGACGTGTTCGTTACTGCTGGAGGTAACCTGGATGAGCCGGTACAAGGATGGCTGACTAATATCGACATCGCCCGGGGCAGTTGACTCCACCCGTTGCTTCAGCCAATCAGAAGTTTTTGCTCCGTATGTCCGACGAACTTTAGTTTGTCGCTAGCTGGCCCGAAGCTTTTTGGGAAATAGCACGACAAACTAAAGTTCGTCGGACACTATTGCCTCTCCGTGCTCCCTGTCGCTACCGTTTTAACGGCGCGAAGCGTTCTTGTAAACCACGCCACCCTTCATCACAAAAACGACCCGCTGAACCGCGGTGATGTCTTTCAGAGGATCACCGTCAAGCGCGATGATGTCAGCCTGCAAACCGGGCGTGATTGATCCGATCTGGTTGGCCAGGCCCATCGCTTCCGCTCCAAGCGAATTGGCAGAAACCATTGCCGCCATCGGATCAACCCCACCATCGCGCACCCGATCGATGAACTCTTCCGCGTTGCGCCCGTGCGCGCCCGCCACGGCGTCCGTGCCGAAAACAATTTTCAGGCCCGGGATTTTCGAGGCGCGTTGCACTAGCTGATGATTCAACGACAGGACCTTTTCCATCGCCGCAAAACCTTCTTCCGTGTAGCCGGGTGTGCCAAGGTACTTATCCTTGTTCAGCAAATAGTTCTCGATCACCAGACCGGCCTGTGGATCAAGATAGGTCCCCTTCTCAGCCATCAACTTGAGATCGTCATCGGTCGCCATCGTGCCGTGCTCAATCTCAGTGCATCCCGCCCGGGTAGCGACGCGCACCGCATCCTTATATGCGTGCACCAAAGTTCGCAGACCTTGTTTCTTTGCTTCATCGCAGGCTGCGCTCAATTGTTCCGGCGAGAGCGTCATGGCGCCGCCCTGGCGAATGCTCTGGGACGCGAAGATCTTGATGAGGTCCGCGCCCGCCGCTTTCTGTTTGCGCACGAACTCACGAATCTCATCCGGAGTTCCCGTGCGTTCACCGCGCCCGGTGAGCGGCTCGACTGCCGTCAGGATCCGCGGGCCGGGAAGCAATCCCTTCGCAACCGCATCGCGCAAGGGAACATCGTTCGGCGAGCCGACGCTCTGCACCGTGGTGAAACCGGCCATCAGCGTAGCCCAGGCATTGGCCGCAGCGCGATAAGCGGCGTCCTGGGTTGTCTCTCCTGAGCCTGCGTTTTTTCCGTCTTTGCCGAAGCTCCAGGTAATGTGCACATGCGCGTCAATCCAGCCCGGCAGCACCGTCAGCCCGCGCAGGTCGTAATCCACCGGCCCGGCTTTGGGATCAATTGCTACAATCTTTGAGCCCTCGATCACGATGCGAGTGTTGCGCAGCACGCGGCCACGGCCATCGAGCACCGTGCTCGCAGCGATAACGATGCGCTTCTCCGTAGGCATTGGTTTGCTCTGCTTAGACACTTGCGAAGAGCTCTGCTGCGTCTGGCCGCAGACGCCAAGAATCATCAAGAGGCACAGTAATTTTTTTGTGGATCGCATGGTTGCTCCTCACTCTATTCGTTAGCCACCCCAGATCTAACGCGTTGTATGAGATTTCCGAGAGCTCAGCCAATCAGGAGCTTCAATAATCCGCCGGCGGCTGAAAGACCGCTAAGGCGGTCTGCGTCGGAATCCAACCTGCGGAGCACATCCGGCCGGCTGGCGGCGGCGATCTGTTCGGTGCGCAGTTGCTGTCTTTCGAACTCGATTTCAATTTTTTCTTTCTTACGCGCGACTTCCATGCCGCCGCTACGAATGAACTGCACAATGCCGCTAAGCTCATCGCGATCGAACCAGGTACCGTGGCCTCTGCAAACGTCGACTATCACTCCAGAGCAATGCGCAAAATTGATCCGGTTCATCAACTGATGGCACTGTGGACAAGGGGCATAGCTAACCCTGGCCATGTCCGCGGACGGCGCTTGATGCGCCGGCGCCGCGATCCCGAGGACAGCAGATTGCTCTTCGCGATCGGCGCAAATCTTTTCGAACGCCGCCACCTCGACCCACAGTCCCGCGCACTGTTCGCATTCGCGCATTGCTACCGAGCCCAGCGTGATGGAAGCCATGTCAACCCGGCACCGCGGGCACTTCAACACGGAGAGTTCCGCGGCCGTCACTTGTGCTGCCGCCGCGCCGCAGTGCGGACAGTGCTTGCTGCCAATGAACATCATCGCGAAGCAGGACGGACACGCGACCGTGGCGAGTTTTGACTCGCAATACTGACACCGCGGCGAGTCGGACGAGATCGCCGCGCCACAGTTTGGACAATTGAGAGTTTGTGCTTGCATTGAATTAGGTACAGAACCGGGAGCGGTAGCGACCGGGTCCCAAGCTCTCTCACGCAGGTTTTAGATTAGCATGAGGGCGAAAACTCGCAACAGAAATTTTACAAATGAATGTTTGACCCGGTCGCTACCGCGCCCGGTTCTGTACCAACGAAGAAATGCTGGACTAACCAAGTCTCTTGTGCGATGCTGGCGCTTCGAGTCCCACGCGTAAACATTAATTACTTTTTTGTCTTTCCCTGGCGCTAATCGAATGAGCACCGTGCTCGACGAAGCAGTTCTCGAAGACCGGCCGGAAGTCGATCTCTCGTTGCTCGCCGCATCCCTGCGCGCCGAGCCCGCACGGTCCGTGGTGCTCGCATTTGATATCGGCACGTCAGGCGTGCGCGCCGGCTTGTTCGACCAACGCGGCGATGAAATTTCCGGGTCGCAGGTTTCGCTGACACAGGAATTCACCAGCCTGGTCAGCGGATCTGATGCCGATGCCGACGCTTTGATCGAGTTCGTTATGCGCGCGTTGGATCTGGCGGTGGCTCGGGCCGAAAGTCTCGTCTCGCGCATCGACTACGTCGCGGCATCATGCTTCTGGCACAGTCTGGTAGGCACTGATGATAAGGCTTGCGCGGTGACGCCGCTGCTGGGCTGGGCCGACACGCGAGCTGCGGAGGCAGTCAACAGGCTTAAGGCACAATTCAGCGAGCCGGATACGCATACCAGGACCGGGGCTCGATTTCATCCCAGCTACTGGCCCGCGAAGCTGCCGTGGCTAAAACAGGAGCGACCAAAGGAGTTCGAGCAAACTACCAAATGGTTATCAATCTCGGACTATCTTTTTCTGCGGCTCTTTGGCGAAGACAGCACGAGCGTCTCAATGGCTTCCGCCACCGGACTCTTCAATCAGCAGACGTGTGACTGGGATCAAGAGCTTCTGAAAGGGTTGGCCATTTCGATCGATAAGCTTCCCTCGATTGCTGAACCTGGCAAGACATGTCAAGGGCTTTTCATCGACCACGCCGCGCGTTGGCCGCTGCTTGACGGCGCCGCCTGGTTTCCGGCCATCGGCGACGGCGCCGCGAATAACATCGGCGCAGGTTGCGTCGATTCCGATCGGGCGGCCTTGATGATTGGCACGTCGGGAGCGATGCGCGTGCTGTTCGCCGGATCTCCGCCAGCATCTCTGCCGTCAGAGTTGTTCTGCTATCGGGCCGACCGGGATCGCATCGTGATCGGTGGAGCGCTGTCTGATGGCGGTGGACTTTTCCGTTGGATGAAAGATAGCCTCTCGCTGGATTACGATGAGGTCGCACTGGAAACGATGCTGCAGTCCATGGAGCCAGACGCGCACGGCTTGACGGTTTTGCCTTTCTGGTCCGGCGAGCGCGCGACGGGCTGGTCCAGTTCGGCGCAAGGATCGATTGCCGGGCTTACCGCGCGCACTCAGCCAATAGACATTCTGCGCGCCGGCATGGAAGCTGTGTGTTATCGCTTTGCTCTATTGGCCAACGCGTTGGATAACGTCGCGCCCAACACTAAGATTGTCGCGGCGGGCAATGCTTTGCTTTCATCGCCCACCTGGGCTCAGATGATTGCCGACGTGTTGGGACGCCCGATTGAACTTTCGGCAGTGAACGAAGCGTCGAGCCGCGGCGCCGCCTTGCTCGCGCTTGAAGCTGCGGGCAAGATAGACAGTATCGAGACATTCGATTCTGTTTTTGCCGGCGGCCCCGTCGCTTATGAACCCGACATGAAGCGGCACTCGCGCTATGCTGAGGCAATCGAACGGCAGCAGAAGCTTTATGGGAAGCTGATCTAGTATTACAAGGCTTCTCTTTCGTGATTCTTCGTGTGACTTCATGGATCGAGTCCTTGTAGGCGAAAAACGATCCAAAAAGGCACACGAAGAACCACGAAGCAAACTTGAAACTTGAAACCTTAAACTTGAAACCAGGAAATCATGAGCGCCAGAATGCAACAGGAAACAGACGCCACCCCGGAACTCGACCAACTTTGCATCAACACCATCCGCGCGCTGACGATCGACGCGGTGCAGAAGGCCAAGTCGGGACATCCCGGTTTGCCTCTGGGCGCGGCGCCGATGGCTTACGTGCTGTGGACAAAGTTCATGCGCTATAACCCGCGCAACCCGAAGTGGGAAAACCGCGATCGTTTTCTGCTTTCGGCGGGCCACGGCTGCATGTTGCTTTACGCTTTGCTCCATCTGACTGGTTACGATCTGGCGCTGGATGAGATCAAAAACTTTCGCCAGTGGGGCTCGAAGACACCGGGTCATCCGGAATACGGCATGACGCCGGGAGTTGAGATCACGACGGGCCCGCTCGGCCAGGGATTTGCCAACGGTGTCGGCATGGCGATGGGCGCCGCGCACCTCGCCGCCAAATTTAATCAGAAGGATTTTTCGCTCATCGATCATTACGTCTATGCGATCGTTTCCGACGGCGATTTGATGGAAGGCGTGGCGTCGGAAGCCGCTTCCCTCGCCGGTCACTTGAAGCTCGGCAAACTGATCTATCTTTACGACGACAATCACGTCACCATCGAAGGCTTTACCGATCTCGCTTTCAGTGAAGATGTGCCGAAGCGATTTGAAGCTTACGGTTGGCACACTTCGACGGTTGCCGACGGAAACGATCTCGCAGCTATCGAAGCGGCCATTCGCGATGCGCAGTCGGTCGGCGATCGTCCTTCACTGATTTCCGTTAAGACGACAATCGGATTCGGCCTGCCGACGGCCGGCACGCGCAAGGCCCACAGCGATCCGCCGGGCGAAGAAGCAGTGCGCGAAACCAAGCGACATCTGGGCTGGCCGGAAGACAAACAGTTCTATGTGCCCGACGAAGCGCTGGCGCACTTCCGCCGGGCGATCGATCGCGGCGTGGAACAGGAAAGCGAATGGAAAGAGTTAGTCGGGAAATATGCCGAGAAGGATCCAGAGCTTGGCAAGCTCTGGCAACAGACAATGAGCGGAGATTTGCCGGAAGATTGGGAGACCCATCTGCCTGCTTTTGAAAATGCTGAAGCGATCGCGACTCGCGTGGCCAGCGGCCAGGTGATCAACGCTCTGGCGCCGCACCTGCCCATGCTAATCGGCGGCTCGGCCGATCTGGGAGTCTCCAATAACACCGACATCAAAGACGGCGGCAGTTTCGAAGCAGGTAGTTACGACAAGCGCATCCTGCACTTTGGCGTCCGCGAACATGCAATGGGCGCAACCATGACGGGCATGGCGCTCAACGGCGGGCTGATTCCCTACGGCGGGACGTTCATGACGTTTTCGGATTACATGCGGCCGTCTATTCGGCTTGCTTGTCTTTCGGAAGTTCAGGTCATTTACGTTTTCACGCATGACTCAGTCGGGCTCGGCGAAGACGGCCCCACACATCAACCCATCGAACATCTCGCCGCGTTGCGCGCGATCCCGCATCTGTTTGTGATTCGACCGGCGGACGTGCATGAAGTGCGCGAGGCCTGGCGACTCGCGATCCTGCGACGCCACGCTCCCACCGCGCTGGCCCTAACCAGACAGAAAGTCCCGCTGATCGATCGCCAGGTTTATTCTTCCGCCGAAGGCCTGCGCCGCGGTGGCTACATCCTGGCCGAAGCCGAGGCCGCAGCCGAGCGGGGCAGTAGCGCGACCGTCAGGGAGGGCGCCGTAGCACAAGCGTTACCTGAACTGATCCTCATCGCCACTGGTTCCGAAGTCTCCCTCGCCCTCGACGCCCGCGACCAATTGCAGAGAGACGGCATCCCCACTCGCGTAGTCTCAATGCCCTGCACTGAATTATTCGAAGAGCAGACACAGGCCTATCGCGACGAAGTCCTGCCGCCGGCAGTCAACGCGCGTCTGGCGATCGAAGCCGGAGTGCGACTGGGCTGGGATCGTTACGTCGGTCCGAAGGGCGATGTGATTTGCCTCGATCGCTTCGGAGCTTCCGCCCCCGGTGATGTGGCCTTGAAGAATTTGGGATTCAATGTTGAGAGCGTGCTGACGCGCGCGCGGTCACTCGTGAAATAGTTTCCACCTCATGAAAGCGATCACCATCGTTTCATTTGGCGGAGTCGAAGGGCTTGAGATCCGCGAAGTCCCGGACGCGCCTCCCGCGACTCTGGATCGCGTGCGCGTACGAGTACGCGCCGCGGGTTTGAATCGCGCCGACATCCTGCAACGCCTCGGCCGTTATCCCGCGCCGCCGGGTTATCCGCAGGACATTCCCGGAATCGAATTCGCCGGCGAGGTTTCGGAAGTCGGCGATGAAGTGCGGATGTGGAAAGTTGGCGATCGCGTCTTTGGCATCATCGGCGGTGGTGGACAAGCGCAATACGTGACGGTTCCCGAAAATCACCTGGCCCCGGTTCCGTCAAATCTTGATTGGGCCGAAGCTGCGGCCGTGCCGGAAGTTTTTATGACGGCGCACGATGCTCTGTTCACTCAATGCGGAGTGAAGATGGGTGAACGAGTCTTGATTCATGCGGCGGGATCGGGTGTAGGTACGGCGGCGATTCAACTCGTGCGCGCCGCCGGGGCTTTCGCTTACGGTACTTCTCGTACGGCGGACAAGCTTCAGCGGGCAAAAGAGTTCGGCCTAACAGAGTCGGTTGTTGCAGGCGCTGATCCGATGGAGTTCGTGACCGCCGTGAATAGTTGGACCGGGGACGTGGGGGTGGACGTGGTGCTCGATCTGGTCGGGGCGGCGTACTTGAAAGCGAATCTCGCGGCGCTGGCGACCAAAGGCCGTTTGATTTTCGTCGGCACGACCAGCGGCTCAAAAGCCGAGATCGATTTTTCGATTGCGATGCACAAGCGTCTGCGCATCATGGGCACGGCTTTGCGGATTCGTTCGCTGGAAGAAAAAGCAACCGCCACCCGGTTATTCGCAGAACAGGTCGTGCCCTTATTCCACAGCGGAGCGGTGCGGCCCGTAATCGACAAGGTTTTTAAGACGGCGGAAGTGCGCGCGGCGCACGAGAGAATTGAGTCGAACGAGACTTTCGGGAAAGTTGTGTTGATGATCGATTAGCGATCTTTGCGAGCAGGAGTTTCACGCAAAGGCGCCAAGACGCAAAGAAAATCCTGGATTCTGCTGGGAAGTGGCACAGGCTTCAGCCTGTGATTCGAATGTTGAAATCACAGACTGAAGTCTGTGCCACTGTTGGGTGCTTGGGAAGAGATTGGCGGTGCCATCCGGCTTACCGCTTCGTCGGTCATGATACAAAGGCCGTGTCGTCCTTCTCCCGCCAGACGATGCACCAGCCGTCGTGCGTCTTCGTGATTGAGGCTGGTCGCTTCCACGCCGCGGTCGCTAATAACCGCCCATCTTCCTTTTCCAAGTTCGCTGGTCATTGAAAAATGCGGGCAGGATGCCCGCGCTCCCGGCTACTTACCCTTAAATTCAGGTTTGCGTTTTTCCAGAAATGCTTTCACGCCCTCGTCTTTGTCCTCGCTCGAGAAGCAGAGAGCAAATAAATCCACTTCCCGGCGCAGGCCTTCGTCCATATTTGAACGCGGGGCGAGTCTGATCGCTTCCTTCGCCAGCCGCAAAGCGATCGGACTTTTTTCAGCCATGCGGTTGGCGATTTCCATGGTCTTTGCTTCGAGCTGATCTGCCGGCACGACGTGATTGACCAGGCCTATATTGAACGCGGTCTGCGCGTCGATAATCTCGCCAGTCAAAATCAATTCCATCGATTTGCCCTCGCCTACCAGCCGAGTCAAACGCTGTGTGCCGCCGCCGCCCGGTATGATGCCCAGATTGATTTCCGGTTGCCCGAACGACGCCTTCTCGCTGGCCACACGGATGTCGCAAGCCAACGCCACTTCACATCCACCACCGAGGCAATAACCATTGACCATGGCGATAATCGGCTTGGGAAAAGTATCGATGGCATTGAACAGCGAACGTTCCAGCATCACTTCGCGTTGAGAGATCGCCGTGCGTTCGGCAAACTCGGCGATGTCAGCTCCAGCAATGAAAGCTTTATCGCCGGCGCCGGTAAGGATGACGACCCGCACAGAATCATCGGCGCGCAGGTCATCCAGTAGGGCTGCGCCTTCGGCCCTCGTCTGAATGTTCAGTGCGTTCCGTTTTTCAGGACGATTGATGGTGACGATGGCGACTGGTCCGCGCCGTTCAAGCAGAATCGTTTCGTAAGATGCCATTTTGACCTCAGCTATTCAGATTTGTGGTTGGATGGTCCGTTAGTCAATGGGTGTTCGGGTTATCTGTAAGCAATCCCTCTGCGGCTGCCGCAGCGAGCAGTTCGCCATCGCCGGTAACGAGCGTTAGAGGTGTCGTGGCTCCGAGGCTCGTTCTGCGAACATTCACTTCAAGCACCGCCGCAAGGTGCACCGCATCATAGCCGCGCAGAGCGTGCGCTTCAGCCAGTGCTATAGCTCGAACAACTACGGCATCGTTGATGCCAATTATCCGGTACTCGTTAGCGAAGTCATCGTGGAATTGTGAAATTGCTTCTTTGGCAACTGGCGCAACGATTCTGTTTCCCTTCCGCTTTCGGGTTAGGGCGGCGACGACCTCAACAGCTGAGATGGACGCTATATAAACACGCGCTCCGCTGGCTTGATCGGCAGTGGCGATTACCCACGCGCTGCCCCGTTCATTCACGTACCGCTTAACAATCGCGCTACTGTCGAAGAAGTAGGCGGGCACTACCTACGCTCCTCGATTATCATCTCTGAAATGGGTTTGCCTGCTACATCAATTGGCTCGAAGTCGCTTCTTGTCCGGCTCGTCGACGGAGGCACTCGGATGAGACCCTCTTGAGCCAGTTGTCGTTCAATTTGGTCCTCAGAACTCTCTGACTCGGTGGCCATCTGACGGTTCTCCGCGACGACTCGAATATCCATGTTACCAACTCTCACGTCTTCGAAATATACTTCAGTGAGCGGTTGGTCTCTTGACGCCCTGCTTATGCGATATTCTTCAATTCTTGCCTCGGCAAAACTCATAAAACCTCGCGACTCTTAGGATAAACGGAACAGTCAGATGTGCATGATCAGACCATCATCTGCAGCTTTCATGATTTGCTCTCTAAGCTCCTCGTTTCGCTGGCCCTCGACCTCCAAATCTTTCGCGGCGTCCCTGATCTTTTCCAAGGCTTTCTTTGTGTCACGAAGCCAACCGAAATCTCGTCTATAGGCATGAAGAAAGTCCTTACCCCATTGCCTTACATCATGCTCGCCCGGGACGAACGAGAAGGTCAGCTTGCCGGTTATCGAGTGCAAGAGCTGCAGATCTTTCTTTTTGATTGCTTCGTCAGCCGCGCTGTACAGCTCTTCGAGCAGATCCCTGTACACGGCCACAGCTCCAAAATTTTCCTCCGACACCTTCACCGTTTTGGCTAGTTGCTTAACCAAGGCTTCCGAAAGTGTCGTAAGGACTCCGCTAGACGAAGTCCCTTCATGGCCGACGTTACTTGGTATCTGTTTCACGAGCTCCGTAAAGTCATCGCCGAAGAACAGCACTGCTTCATCGTAAATCAGATGCGTGGGTTTACCACCCTCTTGCGAAACACGAGACGCTCTTGATAGAGCGTCACCTATGTTGTTGAAATGCTCTTGGCGGCCGGTCTCATCGGGAGTAAAAGGGAGGCGAAGCCAGTAGTGGAGAGTATATGGGCCTCTAGGTATGCTCACTTCTTACCGCCTTTCTTCTTTGCACCTAGTTGACCTTACTCTTGGCTCATTTTAGTCTCAGGACTAGCAGCTTGTTCATCCGCGACCCATGAAACAAACAGGCGGGTCCAGTTTTCGGCGGGCTCGGCAATTTGGACCCCGACGCGCGCGGTGCCGTAGATGGCCGGCGACAGACGCACCACGGTGGCGGTGGCTTCGGTGGCGGAACCGTCGGGCCGGTGGGCCCGGATATAAAGATTCTCGCCGACGCTCACTTTCTGATTCAGGTGAAACAGCGCGCCGGTCGTCGAGATATCATCAGTCTCAGTGGGTTCGCTCCAGGCCGCGCCGTCTTCAGAGCGTCCCGACACAACTATGGGAAGCCGCAGCGCCATGCGCAGGGCAAAGCGTCTCTCTTCGTTTTGATACGGCGTGCTCATAACAGTCGCCACGATTGACTTCGCTGTCCTCTTCGATCAAAAGCAGGGATCGCTTAGTTCAAGCTTTAGCTTGCGTCCCGCGATCAGCAACCTAAAGGTTGAACTCTAAACTCAACCAGCCTAGGTAGTATATGCCCTTTGACCCGTTTCCTGCTCATTCCATTTGTAAAAACCTTCGCCGCTCTTCTTGCTCAGCTTTCCCTCGCTGACCATTCGGCGCAGGATGTCGGGCGGGCGAAACGTTTCCGAACCAAGTTTTCCGTGCAAATATTCAGCGATATGAAGGCGCACATCAAGGCCCACCAGGTCGGTTAAACGCAAGGGCCCCATCGGGTGCTTATAGCCGAGTTCCATGGCGGTGTCGATGTCGCGCGCAGACGCCACGCCCTGCTCAACCATCCGCATGGCCTCGAGGCCCAGCGTGACGCCCAGCCGGCTCGACGCAAATCCGGGCACGTCGCGGACGATGATTGGCTCTTTTTTCATTCGAGTCGCGACTTCGCGCACCGTCGCCGTGGTTTCGGCGCTGGTCTCTTTTCCGACGACGATCTCAACCAGACGCATGATGTGCACTGGATTGAAAAAGTGCATGCCGACAACGTTCATCCGCCGGGATGATGCCGCGTCAACTTCGCCGATCGAAAGGGGTGATGTGTTGGTCGCGAAAATGCAATCAGGAGCAACCAGAGCTTCAGTCTCGCGCAAAAGATTCTGCTTTAGCTCGAGGTTCTCCGGTGCCGCTTCGATCACCAGATCGGCGCCGCTGAGTTCTTGCAGACGGGTTGCTAGAGAAATTCGCTGTAGTGCTTCGTCTCGATCCTGCTCAGAAATCTTTTGGAGTTGAATAGCCTTGGCAAGGTTGCGTTCGATCGCTTGCAGGCCGCGCGCCAGCGCCTCTTCGCTAACATCGCGCATAATCACGGCGTACCCGGCCGCCGCTGCCACCTGGGCGATACCGTGACCCATTGTGCCCGCGCCGAGCACACCTATGGTATGAATTGGGCGAGCTGCAAACGGGTTATTGCCTTGGTCCGAGTTGGTGCTCAAATTACTCTCGACAAACGTGGCCGAACCTAAGAAATGTGGATCCTCTTTCAGGCCACGGGTATGGCTGGGGCCTGCCTGGTTCGACTAACTCGTACAGTCCTAGTTATACTATACGCGCAACCGAAAACGCCAATTCATTTTCAGTGATATCGCAGCTTTGCTGAACTCGTCGGAAGGAGACCAACCCAGCTTGGCCAAAGAAGAACTTCGCCGTCAGGTCGTGATCATCGGCTCAGGACCCGCCGGGCTAACCGCCGGTATTTACACTGGACGAGCGAATCTCGCTCCCTTACTGGTTGACGCGCCGGCGGATGCCGAGCAGCAGACCGTTCCCGGTGGTCAATTAATGATCACCACCGACGTCGAAAACTATCCAGGGTTTTCCGAGGGCATTCAGGGACCGGACTTGATGGTTGAGTTTCGTAAACAAGCCGAGCGATTCGGGACTGAGTTTCTGGAAGAGTGGATTAACGAAGTCGATCTCCAACAACGGCCCTTTACGCTGCACACCGACAATAAGATTATCAAGGCCGATACTTTGATCATCGCTTCAGGTGCGTCGGCAAAATGGCTCGGAATTCCGGGCGAAGCGAAAACGCCGGAAGGATTCGGGGGCAATGGAGTTTCCGCGTGCGCCACCTGTGACGGCCCGCTGCCGGCGTTTCGCAACAAACATCTGGTCGTCGTGGGCGGAGGCGATACGGCGATGGAAGAGGCGACGTTCCTGACGCGTTATGCGAAGAGAGTTTTCGTCGTTCACCGCCGCGATAAACTGCGCGCGTCAAAAATAATGCAGGACAAGGCGTTTCGCAACGACAAGATCGAGTTCATCTGGCATACGGATGTGGCCGCGATTATCGGCACGCAGGAGCAGGGAGTGACCGGCGTAGACCTGCGGAACGTTGAGACCGGCGAGCTATCCGAACTGAGCTGTGAAGGCGTCTTTGTCGCGATCGGCCACAAGCCGAACACCTATCTGTTCAAGGGTCAGCTCGATATGGATCCAGTCGGTTACATAATCACGAACGGCCACTCGACCGGCACCAACATCCCCGGCGTTTTTGCCTGCGGCGACGTTCAGGACTCAGTGTATCGCCAGGCCATCACCGCCGCGGGCACCGGCTGCATGGCAGCCATCGACGCCGAGCGCTTCCTGGATCACTTGCCGATTGAATTGCCGAGCGGCGCGGGAGTGACCATCGAAGGCGAACACATCACGCCCGATCACAAATTGATCATTACGCCGTCAGGCGAGGTGATTCCTAACGAACCGGAAGTGGTGTTAGCGGAAGGTGAGTAGGTAACTGCTGGGATCAGGTCCTCAACTACAACAACACAATCGAATCATCTTTCGGACGGCGAACGGGCTCGGGCGTAGGTTCGGGAAGGGGCCGAGGCTCTTCAACAAAAGTTGTGACCCCACTTCTAAGTGGACAGAAGTCACAGTAGTAGCCGGTACTCTCTTTACGATCTGCGCATTGGTTGCAGTCCAGCGCCTGGCCCGTTTTCATCAACGCGTCCAGCAAAGGCACCAGGCGGCGGCCGCGTTCAGTGATCTCGTACTCGACCCGCCGGGGTAGACCACCGTAATTATTTCTCAAGATCAGCTCGTCCTGTTCCATCTCTCGCAGCCGTCCCATCAACGTGCGGCTGCTGATCGGATGCAGGTCTTCAAGCAATTCGGTAGTGCGCTTGGGCCCGGCGCAGAGGTCGCGCACGACGAGCATGGTCCACTTGTCGCCAATCAACTGTAGCGCGCCAGCTATTGGACAACCATCGATCTTACGTCGTCGCAATTTCTCTTCCTTTCACTGGGGACTGAGGCAAAATGCCGGCAGCGAACGAAGGTTGAGAGTACTCGTTTCCAATCTGATCTGGCAAGAAACAGGATTCCGTGAATACTATGAAGTGAAAGCGAAGCGGGGCGTGTGAAGGAAGATAGATGCAAACGATGGCGCTCTAAAAAAAACCCGAAGCGGTGGGCACTTCGGGTTGTCGTGGTTTCAGCTCGCAGTGCTGTTCTACTGATTTCTTGACCCCTGCCTGCTGTCACCGTCGCCGTGGGGTAAACTCTTCAATTCTCAATCTCGATTACCGCGGAGCCTCTTTTCGTCTCACGTCCGCGTTTCACGACTCAACGTCGAGGTATTCTCTGTAGCGATTATCGTGCCGTGGTTGCACAGTCTTGGCACTAGGCTCGGCTAACAGATTGATGAGCCGCGACTTGGCCGCAAACCGCGCTCAAGTTAGCGCCATCGAACGAAAGAAAAACGCAACTCGGTCATATCAGAACTGATAGGCGGCTATCAGTTCCGATATGCTAAACTCACGTTTCGGCAGAGATTCTATACAATCAAAGGTCTCTGGCGCGCGGACGACCTCGGGTGTTATGAATCCCAGACTCATCGCCATCAATGGATCACTAAAGGGCAGCACCTTTCCCTTAAATGGGGATCAAGTGTCGATTGGCCGGGAGTCCGCCAGCAGCGTCTCTTTGAATCATAACTCGGTGTCGCGGCGTCATTGTCTGATCAAACGCAATGGCGACGAGTTCGTGATTTGTGATCTGGAGAGTTTTAACGGCACCTTTGTTAACGGCGTTCCGGTCAAGGAGCAGACGCTGGAGCATGCCGATCAGATCAAGATCGGAAGGATTGCTTTACTTTTTCTGCTCGACGAAAGTGAAGACCCGATTTCAGGGAATCTGGTTCATCTTGATGACTCGAATTTAGTCTCGCAATCGACCAGACAAGTCCGCCCCGAATCTCTCCTGCACCATACTGAACAGGCGTTGCTGCAAAGCCCTGAACACGAACGAGTCGCCCGAGACTTGGGAGCGTTGTGTAAGGTCGCGTCACGAATCAATCTGTTGCGCCACACCAGAGAACTGCAGAAGGAGATCCTCGAGTCGATCTTTCAAGCGGTGCCGGTCGATCGCGGCGCGATCCTGCTCAGCTGCGGGGAAAGCGAGTTCTCTTCGCTGTACGGCCTCGATCGCGACGACGAGAGCAAGCCGGTGCATATCAGCCGCACTGTCGTCGACAAAGTGATCAGCGAGGGGATGGCGATTCTCACCAACGATATCCGTACCAGCGAAACATTGGGCACTGCTGAGAGCCTGATTGCGGCTCAGATAACATCGCTCATGTGCGCGCCGCTGGTCGTCTTTGAAAAAACTATCGGAGTGATTTATCTCGACACCAGCGATCCTTCGGTTCGCTTCGATGAAGGGCACCTGGAACTGCTCGCGGGCATTGCCGGCATTGCCGCCGTATCTTTAGAGAATGCCCGCCAGATGGAATGGCTCGAAGGAGAGAACAGCCGTTTACGTTCAACTCTCGCGATTGAACACAACCTGGTAGGCGAGAGCCCGGCCATGGGTGGAATATATCGTTTCATTGAGCGCGTCGCGCCAATGAATTCTGCGGTTCTGATTTGCGGTGAAAGCGGCACCGGCAAAGAGCTGGCGGCCCACGCGATCCACGCCAACAGCCCACGAGCGGTCAAGCCGTTCGTGGTGATTAATTGCGCCGCCCTGGCAGAAACGCTGCTCGAAAGCGAATTGTTCGGGCATGAAAAAGGCGCCTTCACCGGGGCGATCGGTCAGAAGAAAGGCAAGCTGGAGGTCGCTGAAGGCGGCACCGTGGTCCTTGATGAGATTGGCGAAATGCCTGTGCCGATGCAATCACGGCTGCTCAGGTTTCTGCAGGACCATAAGATCGAGCGCCTTGGCGGCACGCGTCCCATCGAACTCGATGTCAGGATCATCGCAGCCACAAACCGTAACCTGGATGAAGCAATCGCCAACGGACTGTTTCGCGCGGATCTTTACCATCGCTTGAATGTTTTGAAAGTCACCATGCCGGCGCTTCGCGACCGGCGCGATGACATTCCATTATTAGCGAGCTACTTCGTGTCCAAGTATTCCAAGGCTTGCAAGCGGACCGTGAACGGCATCTCGCAGGCGGCGCGCGCGTTCTTGCAGAATTATGAATGGCCCGGCAACGTGCGGGAGTTGGAGAACGCAATCGAACGCGCCATCGTCCTGGGCTCGGGCGACGTCATTGAAACTGACGACTTGCCCGAGCGGGTTTTGGAATCCACCGGAGCCAGCACGAAAATCTCCGGTGAAAACTTCTATGAAGGTGTCAGGAAAGCAAAGCGGGAAATAATCCTTAAGGCGCTGGAAAGAACCCAGGGCAACTACACCGAAGCTGCAAAGGCCCTGGGAATGCATCCCAACAATCTGCATCGATTGATGCGAAGTTTGGAGTTGAAGGCAGCGATAGCGAAGTGACTAACAGAAGCTTATATGGTCGTGAGGCCGGCTGAGAGGAAGGTGTGAGGATGGGGCGAGGAACAACTGGGAATAACCGATTCGGAGGCACCACTTCCTTTGCTAAGCTCAGCGCACGGAGTTAAATCCCCTTTGATCGATAGAAGAACTCAATTCGGAAGCCGTCTAAAATCAAGCTTCACAGGAACCTCGAGAAGAAACCGCTCAACTCCAATAAATCGCTCTTCTGTTACTTATGTCCGCGCGCAACAAAACATTTCATTATTTTTAGGCTGGCCGGTGAACCTTTTTGCTTGAGGGGTTCAGTCTGATGGAAAGGAAGACTGGTGAGCTCCCGCAAGAAGAGGCTAAGAGAGCATTCCAAGCGGAGCGTTTACTTAGTAACCCGAAAAGAATATCGCCCCACATCGTCGTATTCGCCGCGAGAATTAAGGCCGCTCAGCTTGACGTAATAATCCCCCCGTGTGAGGAATCCGGCCGCTACCTTCAATGGGACTATTACGCTGTTCCCTGTGGCAGTAGTCTTCAGGTCACTGACCCTGAGTTTTTCCACCCCATCGACGGTTTGCAAGCTTGCGCGATAGCTTTGGTATTGAACGTCGCGGCCGATTCTGAGCTCCAGCTGTACCGCATCAGTGCCGGAAGGAATGGCGAACTCTTTGATCGTTCCGCTATCGTCGCGAGCGACCCCTGGTGTCAACGCGACGGCCAGGCTCTGGCCGGGCTCATGCGGTGTTGGACTCGTCCAGTTCTTAACAACTATTAGGGCAATGCCGACGACAATCAACAGTGCCGCGGCCGCAACAGAATATGAGACGATTGGGTTTCCAAAAGGAAGAAACGAGAGGAACGGGCGTTTCTTTGGTGAACGATCGGGAACTTCAACTGCATCCTGGGAGATCCTGTCGAGCGCAATGCCTTTGGTTGGCTGAGCCATACTGGGAGCGCTCACATATTCCTTAAACGCGAGGGCAAAACGGATCTTCTGCTTACGTTCAGGAGTCAACAAGAAGTGTGTTTCGCAGCTCTCCCTGTCAGAGTCAGAGAGTCCACCAGCGAGATAGTCGTCGACCAACTCGTCCTCGGCGATCAGCAACTCCTCGTAAAACGCGGCGTCAGTGAACAGCCGTTCTTCAATTTGAGACGACTCTTCCGGCGGCAACTGGCCGAGAAGATATTGCCTAATGGCTTCCAGTTCTTTGATGTCTGATTTCAACTGCGGTCACATCCCCACGAAAAACCTTCTGAATAGAATGTCAGTTTACGGCAGTCCATTTCATACCGTCGCCTCGTGGACACACTTTTGGACGCAATCCTGTAGTGCAGCCCGAATCCGGTGAGCACGGATTCTCAAGGCATTAAGCGCAATCCCAAATTGATCCGCCAATTGTTTGCGATGCTCTATCTTTGCTTTTTTTTCTTCCTGATAATATTGCAAGACCAGGTTACGGTTGTCGGCTGTTAGCGTTTGCATGCAACGATCCAGGCAATCGTATTCCTTCTCAATTTCGAAGGGATCGTTCATCGGAGGGGGTTGCGGTGGCGGTGGTTTTCTCCTCAAGTACTCCATGTGCACCTTGTTAGCCACACCGTAGAAGTAGCGGGCGCGCTCGCCGACAAAACCCTCGAGATCGTTTAGCTTGTTAGTTACGCGATTGATTGTTTCGTCGGCGAGATCTTCAGGTTCGTAGCAACCACGGCACGCGAATATCTTAATCAGCCTCATCCGGATGCTTTCATACTTCTGCCCGGCCAGCTCGCGGTCCGGATCGAGCCAGGCGAGCAGCGCATCAAACGATTCTTGCGTCAGCACCCATTCTTTGTTCATGGCAGTCGTGAGTCAGCGGTGCGATCCCGAAGCGCAAACATGGACTTGGCAATGGCCCGTATTGTACCTAAAGATTTCTTTTTCGTCTCCGCCGTAAGAAAAGGCCGGCGGTTACGGACAGCGCAAAGATGACTGCGGCAATCACTCCGATTTGCAACGCAGTTGGGCCGGGGCGGGCCATCTCCTTCTGATTGTATTGCCCCTGAAGAACAAAGGCAGCCCAGAAATACGGTGCGTGCCAGCGCGGCTGTCGCCACATCGTAAGCTGCGCATCCCTCAGGGCTTTGGCAGGCGACAACCCGTGGGCAAACATTCCTTCGTAGAAATGTTTCATCAACTCAGCGGTGGCGTCATCATCAACTTTCCAAAGCGAGGCCACAACTCCTCCCGCGCCGGCATACATGAAACCGCGAGTGAGCCCAATCAATCCTTCCCCCTTTACGTCTTTTCCCAACCCCGTATTGCAGGCGCTTAAAACCACCAGGTCAACCGGCAGCTTCAAGTTGTATATGTCGTGCATGCGCAAGAAGCCATCCTGCGGGTTGCCTCTGTCATCAACCAGCGAGAGCACGAGCCCGGACAATTCAGGATGCCGATAGTCAACAAAACCGTGCGTGGCGAAATGCACAATTCGATACTGGCCCAGATCCGTTCCGGTTATCGTAGCGCGACTGGCGTCAAAGCCGACGGCCTTTAGTCCACTTCGCCAGGGAATCAGCGACATGATCGCTTCGGCCTCTTCACGGGATGCCGGCAGGGGTGGAATTCGCAGTGCATCGCCCAGCCCGATATCGCGAAACGCCTCCTTCACCTGAGCGTTTTGCGATTGTTCCGCAGAGTGCCTGGAGGCTTCCAACGACGGATCTGAACTGGCTGGCTTAACCCGGGGATCGTCAACTTCGAACACCGGATTCGCAAAAACCGCCACGCTCTTCGAAGCGGCTTTGCGGTTCGCAGCATCGCTCAACACCAGCGCCAGTGAAGACGCCGAAGGCTCGTTGATAATCTCGTGATCGACAAGCAAGGGAATCCGCTCAGCCGAATCGCGAATCGCGGTCTCCGCCGAACCATTTTCCGTCAGGCTCGGAGTCGTCAAAGCCTGAAACGAAATGTACTGCAAAGCACCGTCAGAAACGATTAGTAAGCGTTTCGTTCCCAGCCGGTTCATTACCGGACCGAGAACAAGTTCGCTAAGCGCGGCCGTGGCCGCCGGGATTTGCGAGGTCGCTTCGCTGAGGCGCGCCTGGTGCTGCTCGAACGTTTCGCTGGCAACGGGCTGGTTGGCGGTCAACAGTTTGTAGAGGCTTCGTGATGCGTCTTCAATTCGCTCACGGCTCGGTAGTTCGAAAAGTGAAACGTCGGCGCGGGTTACCGCCCACAGGTAACTCTTCTGGTCGCCCAGCATGTATTCGAGTAACAACGAATCGTCATCCAACACCTGCTGCTGAACCTCTTGTACGCTCAGCGGCTGAGGCTGGGTCAGGGCTGCATAGCGTGGGCTCTTCGACTTGATTTGAGCTTTGATTTCATCATAGGCCGTCGTGAGGCCATTAATCTCCTGCACTACTGCCGCGGCGCCCGCGTTGTCTTTGGCGGCGACTAAGTGCGCATGACGACCGGCTTTGGCATCGAGTGCCTGTTCCAGCTTGCGTTCCTGTTCGAGCAAACCGGCGTCGACTCCTTCTCGAACATCCAGGTTCGCCTCTTTGATTAGTTCCAGTAGTGAACGCGCCCGCGCCTGTTCGCTGACCCTAAATGCGGCGCTCGAAAACCCTTGATTCGGCGCTTCTTTATCCAGTCGCACCAGAACGTCCACATAGACTTCATAGTATTGGCGCGTGAAGGCAAAGTAAGCATCGCGATAGTCCTGGCTGGCAACTTTGGTGCGCAGGCTCTCGATAATTTGAATGGCGGCCTCTATATTGCGCTGGGCATCCCGAAGTTCATTCCGGTCGCGCTCCAGCTTAGCCAAATGAAAAAGAGTCAAAGACTCTCGGCCGCGATCCTTGGCTGAGCGGCTGAGCGACAACGCCTGATCGAAGTAGCTAAACGCGCGTTGCTGCTGATTTAATTCAGTGGAGATTCGTCCCAGACCATCAAGGCTCGCGGCCTGGCCCCGGCGATCGCCTGTCGCTCGGCTCAACACCAAAGCTTTCTGGTAGAGACTCAGAGCCTCAGTCTTTTCTCCCAACGAATCATAGAGATCGGCCAGGTCCTGTTGGATGTAGGCTTCAATTCGCCGATCATGCAGAGAGCGACTCAGCATCAGTGCCTGCTGCTGGCGTTCGACCGCCTGCGTATAAGATTGCTGTGCGGCTTGATTATCAGCCAGCGATTGGCTGGCGTTCCCCAGCGAACGATAGACGTTGGCCAGATAACGAAGGGCGACAATTTGTCCCTGCAGATCACCGGTTTCGGCGCTCAGTTGCAACGCCTCGTTGTGACAATCCAAAGCCCGATCTGAACCTACCGCCGCGTAGATTGCCCCTCTGCCGTTGAGCGCAGTAATCAGCCCGCGTCGGTCGCCGGTGGCCCGGAAGATCTTTTCTGCCTCAGCGTAACGTTCAATCGCTTTTTCTCTTTCGCCCATCAAAACGTAAACCAAACCAATTGCGGTTGTGGTTTCTGCTTCGCCGCGCAAATCATGATTGGCTTGCCTAAGGGGCAGGGCCCGTTGATAGCAATCCAGCGCCGCGGAGAGTTCACTTAGATCCGTGTGGAGGTACCCAAGATATTTCAGAGTCTCAGCTTGACCCGCGGAGTCTCCCAGCGTCTGCCACAGTTCCAGCGCCTGAGTTAGGTAATCGAGCGCCGCTTTCATCTCGCTGCGATCGTAATAGGCTTCACCCAGATTACTCAGCGAGCGCGCTTCGGCAGAACGATCGGAAATTTTCTGGCTTAGCTCCAGCGCCTGGCGGTAGTAATCCAACGCCCTCTGACTGTCTCCTCCCCTGCCGTAGGCGACGCCGATCCCATTGAACGCCTGGCACTGCCGGCGATAATCAGCCGTTGCTCTGAGGAGTCCCAGGGCCCTGGCATAATCGCGAATCGCCTCCTGGTGATTGCCGAGCAGACCTAAGACCTCTGCCTTCTCTATCAGTGCGGCGATCTCACCTTCCTTCTCGCCTGTCGCCCGCAGTGATCGGATTGCCAGTTCGTACTCTTCGACGGCTCGTCGCAGCGAAGCCTCCTTACCATCGAGTCGAAGTTGGCCAGCTTCCGCCAATGCCTTTTTAGCAATCTCACTTTGTGCTTGCGCGTCAGCCGAACTCCGATTTCCAGAGGCGATTCTATTCTTAGGAGTCGGCAAATCAAGCGCCTGGTCCTGTGGAGCTGTCCGCTGGTGGAATGCAGATCCGCGCTGGTTGTATTTGGCGGGTGGGGCACCGGAGGCGGGATAGTTCAGGAATTCTTTTGACGATTCGTACCGCGGCTGGATTGTAGAAGAATCTGCGCCGTACGCTACAGACAAATGGAAAAGACACACTGCTCCGCAAAGGGCAAAAGATGATCTTAGACGGGAACCGGCTGCGAAGCGGCTAATCCCACCCAGTCTATTGCTATACATCTCGGAAACGGTTGCACTCCTGATCGTTTTCCAGGAATCGACCCAACTTCAAGACATCAAAGTCCCAGCACGCAGTAAACATCAAACGCGAGCCGGCGCAGACCCTTCCCGTCGACATCGCCAGGCACCCATTCGACCAAACTTGAAACCGCGCGCCAATAATAGAAGCACCCGCAAATCGCCGTTTCCCAAACGACAAGCGCTTAGGCTTGCGGTGGTTTCGGAGGCGCCACTGTAATTTTCGCCAGTGCGATTATTGGCGAACTTGTCCCCTGGGTCTTTATCGAGGTGCCGGCGCTCAATTCGGTTTTCGGAGTGCCGGTCGTCGTCTCTCGCAACGTACAGGCCGGCACTACCATCTCGACGACCGGCGCAACGGGCGTACCAAGTCGGGTGCCTGCGGGAGTAGTTTTCATCTCGGTACCTGAAGACGCTTTTACGCCCTCGCCAGGTATGTCGAGTTGAGTGCCGCCGGGTACATGCACGCGTGGATTCGGGGTCATGTCCAGAAACGCCAGCCCGGTTACTTTCCGCACGAATCCCTTCGCTTTGTCATTGATTGTTGTGCCCTGGGGGACCACCAAGCACGGAGTTCTTGTCTGCGCCATCGTTGTAATTCCTCCTTTAGAATTTGACCCATTGCCATCTATTGGCGGAGTTGAGCGGCTCGTGTGATTTGTAGCCCAGCCGGTCACATCTGCCTGTAGAAAAAAAGTCCTGATAAAGTCCTTCAAAAACTCAGCCCAGTTCGTACTCTTGCTGAACTCCAGTTCCCCGTAAAGCGGCAAGATCAACGGGAAGTAGATCGAGACGCCGTTGGCATTCATGATGGCGCTCTTCTCCGGAAAACTAATGGCGGACTTTATGACGAATCCCGATCCGGCTTCGGGACGAATAACCTCCATTACTCGCTTGCAAGCAGTCTTGACTTCACCGCAGAGGGCCGCGTTAGCCTGGCACGTCGTGTTGAAAGGATCGGAGGCAAGGACATCTTGCAGGACAATACAAAAATGATAGAGATCGATGAAGTCGCTGATGTAAAACGACAAGGTGCTAAACCGTGCTTTCACGACCGCAAGTCGCAGTCCATCAGTTGCCAGACACTGTCTCAGGACCTTAACCAGTTGACCGATAGCTTCGGTTAGTGTTTCAGCCTTGCCAAGATCGCAAACTGACAGCGCGACCTGCTCCGGCGTCATCGAAACCGCCGGTGTCGATGGAGTCTCCGGGACGGGCGAACCCTCTGGGGCCGGTGGAGCCTCCGGGGTCGGCGGAACCTGGTAAAACGCAATATATTCGTCAACGATAAGCTGCGCCAACTCTGTTGGCTCGAAAGTTGGATTCTGGTTCAGCTTGCGAATGATGTTGCCGTAAGGCCAACTGGCGTCAGGAATGGTTTGTTCAGAGGCGACCATCAGCGCGGCAGAATCGCGAATCTGTCGAGCGATTTCGACCATGCTCATCAGGCAAGCGTCCATCCCGACAATGTGGATTTTGTCGACGCCCAATTCTTTCGTCGCCTGGGCCAAAGCTTCGCCGAGCTCACGACTGGTTAGGGCATCCCGCGGGCTGTCGTCGGGAAGAAGCGAGTGCATGGAATTCGCTGGCTTTGTCTTTGCCGCAACGCCAGTAACCGAATCGGCAGAAGACCCAACTGCGACCTCGACGGGAGCGACCGGCTGCTTTTGAAACCCGCGCGACGCATTGGCTCTCAACCGAACCGGAATTGCAGAGGGTGAACTGCTCTCGTCTCCCGGGAAATCCTCTACCCCGTTGCCGTGCCCCCACAACACGATGAGGTAGCGCTTAGCCCGATGTCCGCCGTTAATACCCCACTTGATGAAGTCGACAAAATCAGTGACGCTGCCGGTATTTGGCTCGTCCAACGGGATGGGATCTCCTAACCCGCCGCCAACCGGGATAACAAACCGGTTCGTCCCGGTGAGGGAGTTGTCGAATTGTGCGAGGATGTGTACCTGGTCGGTAGAACCAACTCTATTTATCGTCTCAAGATTATTGAAGGCCGCAACCGTCAAGTTGCCGTCAGGCGCGGCAAAGTAGATCATCACAGTCCACTCGGGTAGGGGGGCGATCATGGTTGAATCCTCCTGTGTGGTCACAACGAGCGAGGGAGACTGCGTGAGTTAACTCCCAACAGAACGTGCGGCAGGCGCACTCTATTACAGACTTCTCAAAAGTCCAAAGGAATAGTTGCCTTAGTCATGTCAGCACAAATGACTGCTTCCTCTGCGATTCCGCTCAACCTGGCAAGGGGAATGCTGGCCCCGGGGCTTAAGGCGGTCACCAACTTATGTGATTTGCTGGAGCAAAACGTTTCAGTCTGGTGAGGCAGTCTGACCGTCGTGCAGGTAGAGACAGCGAGTTGACGTTCCTAAGGCCGCAGGTTGATGTTGTAAGTCTTGATTTTTGAATTCAGCGTAGTGGGGTTCATGCCGAGTAATCTCGCGGCGCGGGATTGGTGGCCACCGGTTTGATCCAGGGCGCGGCGGATCAGGTCGATTTCAAAGCGCCGCACTTCGTCGTAAAAGTTAACGCCGCGGCCCACGTCTATGGCTGCCGAAGCGCCGGCGCCTTCGCGCACGACGGCGCGGGCTGCCTGTGGGTCGGCGATTTCCGGTCGCAGGCATTCGCGCGAGATCTCATCGGCCGGGGCGATCACGACCGCGCGTTCGATGGCGTTTTCCAACTCGCGCACGTTGCCCGGCCAGGAATAATTCTCGAGCAGCGAGAGGACTTCGGGTGCCATATGCTCCGAGACCTGGCGTCCATTTTCTTCGTTGTACTTGCGAATGAAGTGCTGAGCCAGCGGCAAGACGTCCTGACGCCGATCGCGCAAGGGCGGCAATTCGATCGGCACTACGGCGAGACGATAGTAGAGATCTTCGCGGAACATCCCCTGCCGCACGGCTTCTTTGAGATCGATGTTGGTGGCCGCGATGATGCGCACGTCCACGCGCCGGGGGCTGGTATCGCCGAGAGGCGTGAACTCTCGCTCCTGAATGACCCGCAGCAACCGCACTTGCGTCTCGGGCGGAATGTCGCCAATTTCATCGAGAAAGATCGAACCACCATCGGCAACTTCGAAGTAACCTTTCTTGGCGGCAACCGCACCGGTGAAGGCTCCGCGGGTGTGGCCGAAGAGTTCCGATTCGAGCAACTCGGAAGGAATGTTTGAGGTGTTAACGGTCACGAACGCACGATTGACGCGCAGGCTGGACTCGTGAATTGCTTTCGCGATCAGTTCTTTACCGGTGCCGCTCTCGCCCGTGATTAGAATCGTCGAGCGCGCCGGCGCGACCTGTTCGACGAGGCGAAAAACTTCCTGCATGATGTCTGAGCGCCCAACCATGGCGCCGCGATCGACCTCGCGGCTCATCGCCTGTCGCAGGGATCGCCGCTCTTCTTCCTTGCGCCGTCGCTTAACGCCGGCAGCGACAGTCGCGCTGATGTGTTCGTTCTGAAACGGCTTGCGAATGCAGCCGAAGGCGCCTCGCTCCCACGCCGCGATCGCGGTATCGAAAGTCGCGTAGGCCGTAATCATCACGACTACTGCCTCCGCGTCGAGCTTCAAGAACTCTTCCAGCGCGCGCAAGCCGCCAATGCCGGGCATCGATACGTCGAGCAGCACCGCGTCGTACGAACGCTTGGTGTACGTGTCCAATCCTTCTTCGCCGGTCTTGGCGAGATCGACGCGATAGCCCTCAGCCGAGAGCAGGGTCTCGAGGACATCGCGCATGATCTCCTCGTCATCGACGACCAGCACTGAACCTTTTCTTGCCATTTGAGTGGCACAGACTTCAGTCTGTGCTTAATCGCAACCTACCCATTTGCTATCGCAAATGGTTCCGCAGCAAAGCGAGATTATTACCGAAACGAACATTAAAAAGCTAATGATGAGATTTCGACTATAGGGCCGCGGCCTGTAGTCGCGCGCGCGGATCGCTCGTGGGCAGCGTGATGCGGAAGGTCGTGCCCTGTCCGGGCGTGCTTGAGACGTTTATATGCCCTGAATGCTCCTGAACGATACCGTAGGTCACCGCCAGGCCGAGCCCAGTACCACGGCCGACTCCTTTAGTGGTGAAGAACGGATCGTAGATTTTCGCAACGTCCTCTGGCGCGATGCCCACACCGCTATCGGCGACTTCGATCAGCAACGAACCTTCGTCTTCTCCCGGGTGCGTGGCCAGCGTGATGCGGCCGTTTCCGTTGGCGATTGAATCTCGTGCGTTGAGAATCAGGTTGGTAAAAACCTGCTGCAGCTTAACTGAGTTGCCATGAACCTGCGGCAGGTTCTCGGCATAGTCGCGGACGATCTCGATATGGCTGCGGCGCAATTGCGGCTCGAGCAATTGCAGCGTGTCGTCAAGCACGCGGTGAATGTCGATTCCGAAAAATTCAGCGGCGCTGCCGGTGCGCGAAAAGTTCAAAAGATTGTTGACGATGTCGGTGGCGCGCTCTGCCTGCCGCTGGACCTTGAGCAGCAAAGCATGCTTGGGATCGTTTTCCGGCAACATGTTAAGCAGCATCTGTGTGTATGACGAAACGCCTGTGAGCGGCGTGTTCACTTCGTGGGCCACGCCCGCGGCCAGCAAGCCAATCGATGAAAGCTTTTCACGCTGTTGCAGTTGCTCTTCGAGATGCAGGCGTTGGGTGACGTCTTCAAACACGACCAGCGCGCCGGTTTGTTCGTCTGAATCAGCGCAGAGCGGAGCCAGCGCAATGTTCAGCACCAGCGCGCGGCCGGCGCGCGTGGCGGTGTGCATCTTGTAAATCTGGCGGGTCTGACGCAAATGCCAACCCTCCGGACCTAACACTTGATTGAGGGTGTCGGCGAAATCTTCCGCGAAAAGATCCTCGACATTTTTTCCCACCGCCTCGTCCCGGGTCAGCGAGAAGATTTCTTCGAGCGCGGAGTTCAGCCGGGTGATGGAGCCGTTGAGATCGACGGCCATCAAACCGACGTTGATCGATTCAACGATCGATTCGTTGAATTCTTTGAGGATTTCAAGCTCAGCGGCCCTGGTTTGCTGCTCCTGATAGAGCAGGCTGTTTTCAATTGCCACGGAAATGTAGCCGGAAACGGTCCGCAATATCTCAACGTCTTCGGACGAGAGCAGCGCGCCGTCGGCAGAGCGGCCCAGACCAATCACGGCCACCATCCGCCCGCGCACCACGCAGGGCACGTAATAATGCAGGACGCGGCGGACATACCCTTCGCCGTCGGGGGTTGATTCCAGATCGTCAGCGCGCACCACGCCGGTCTCGGCCGATCTCGTGCGGATCATTTCGCGAAAATCTGCGGGAACGGTGATCGGCGCTTCCAGGCCCGCGGTACGGGCGACGCGGTAACCTGACGGCGCCTGCGCGTCTTCAAGAAAGATCGCCAGACGTTCGACATTCATCACTTGCCGCAGACGCGTAATCAGCGAATCCAGCAAAGGATCGAGCGCGGTGGTCGCCGAGATCGTGCGACCGAAATCCAAAAGGCTGTGCCGCATGTCGTAACGCTGGCCGTAGAAGATTCGATCCACCCGCTCCTGCATGAAGTTCTTAACCGGGGCAGCGATCATTACGATACAGGCCATCGCAGTCACGGAAAGAATCAGCCGCAAAGTAATTTCGCCGCTGGAAGCAACGCCGCCGCTCAAAGCATATAGCCCGGCAAAATAAACGACAGCGCCGATGGCCATCGCAATCGCCAGGGTAGTGAAGGCGTAGACGGCCGCGCGACGGACGACGAGTTCGACGTCCATCAAGCGATAGCGGACAACGGAATAACCCAACGCCAGGGGTATCAAAATCAGAGGTATGACGGCTGCGTCACTCAAGGGATTCGGACTTTCATTAAGAATAAATCCGATCGCATACAACATCGTGAACGGCGCAATCGCCAAAGCAGATCCCCACACCACCCATTTCAATTGCTGGCGAGCCACAGTGTTCTTGCTGACCACGAAGCGCCGGATCAGCAGAACCGCACTGGCCACCAGGGCGATGGCTAATTGAACGAAGACCGCCTTGTAAAGCCCGGCAGCAAAGCTCGGTGAAAAGTTGAGCAGCCGAGATGGAAAGATCTTAACCATCTCGTCGCGAAAGAAGAAGACCGTCGTAGCACACAACAGCAGCCCGGCCGGTATGTACAAAAGCACGCTGCGCCAACGCCGCTCCTCGAACAAGTGATAACGGACCGGGTAGATCGTGCTGAAGTGCAGGAACAGCGGCGCAAACATTATCATGCCGATGTTGTCCAGGAAGGCAATCACCAAATCCAGATCTTTGTAGGTGCCTATCGGCGTGTAAAAAAGAAATACGAACGCCGCCAGACAGAGTGAGGCGAAGTGCAAAACGAACGGCGATCTTCCGCCCTGCTTAAAGATTACGAATAAACCAACTAACAGATAGACAAGGCCGATTACGTTGATATAGAGCGCAGTCGCCGTCCAATTCGGGATTGTCCCCAGATGATCGAGGTCGGCGTAATACGAACGAGTTTCTACCGGATAAGAGGGACGCTCGATTCGGTAATGAATGTGGCCGCCCACGCGGGCCTCGTCCAGATATATCTGAACGTCCCGGGCCTCGCCTACCTGCTCGCACTTCGGGCCGCTGATGACCTGTTCGCACTTCTGTTCGACCATGCTGATCGCCATCAGATGATCGCCGGGAATCACTTGAGCTCTAGCGGCGGCAGAGCCGGGCTCGACTGTTTTGGCAACCACTCCCTGAGCGGTATCAACCCAGTTCACCCCATCCCAGGGAGGCGGCTGGTGACTGAGGCGCTGTGAAAAATTCAGCGCCCCGGCAGCAATCAACATCGCCGCCACGACTAGCAGCAACCATGTCTTGCCCGTAAGTACTGAACCCTTCATCCCAGTTTTGATTTGTCTTAGTAAAACCGCCTACATGGGCCATCGATGGCCGTGTCAGTTATGGTCCATTACCTGAACACACAGCAACGCTCGGATTAAAGCAACCGATGTTCCCAAGGGAAACCGGCGACACGCAGCAGTTTGATTGCGAGCGCAAGGCAATGTATTGAGCCCTTGCCTTTACTTTTTCGCTGCTCAGGAATTTAAGACTCGACGATGGGCGCGCCGGTCTGTCCAAGTTTTCGTACTCGTCCGAGATTTTGGAGAACACTGGGAACCGAGAACTGAAGAATGGCGGAGACGATTGACTGAAGGATCGTGCCGCCTTCCGGCTCAGAACCTCACCGAAATTCCTCCGCGAACTGAGCGGCCGGTCGGGCAAGCTTCCAGCACCGTTTCACCGTTGGCAGTCCTCGATTGGAAGTCCAGCAGATTGCGCGCGTCGATGACGGCCTGGGCCCTAACTGGCAATCCGAACGTCGGCAGATCCTGCGTCACTTGAATACTGAGAGACGGATCGTAAACCGCGAGGCGGCCGGCGAAGGGATCGATTGCGAACACGGTCGCTTGAGGCGAAAAGCGAAATACTGTTTGTACGTGAGTGCCGGTTGACCAGTCTCCGGCAACCTGAAGGGCGCCACTCTGGAAGTTGCTGTTGTTGAAAAGCTCAGACGGATTGGTGAGTCCGTCGGGCGAGAGTTTCTGCCCCCGCCCAAACGAGTAACCGGCGGAGGCGCTCCAAACGCGATTCAACCGCCGCGAATAAACCAGACGAAGACCTCTTGCTGATCCCTCCTGGTTAGCGATGCTGAGCATCGTGGCAGCGTTCTCTCCGGAGAAAGCCGACAGTGAGGTGGCCATCAGGCCGACGCCCCGGCCGCTGGTCATATCCAAAAAAGCTGTTGCTTCTACCCGGGAACGATTGTCGAGGACCCGCTCAATTCCGAATTCGAGGCGACGACTTTGTCCGGTGACAGCGCGGCCACCGACGAACGCGATTGGTTGTGTGGGCGATTGTCTGAAGATCACGTCGGCGTCTTCAAAACTCGCGGAGCTTTGCTGGCTGGTTTCGTTTCCGCCGGGAGCGAAACTCGCTTTCACTCGCGTCCGCGCGTTGGCGTCAAACTGAATCCCGAGCCGCGGACTGATCGAGGCGCCGTTTCCTGCACCCAGGAACCGGGAGTAGTCCAATCCCAAAACCACGACGACACCATCGTGAACGATCCATTCGTCAACTGCGCGCACTGACATTTGCCCCAGCGTGCGTTTAGTTTCTACTCCGCCGCCGGCCGCCCACATCGGCAGGCTCGCCGCCCCGGCAGTCACATCCACGCGATGCTGGCTGTTTACGCGCACGCGGGCGGTGGTCTCGAATCTTTGCGGGGCCCCCGGGCCAACACCCGTTTGGCCGGCAAAGACGAGATCAATCCGCTCAGACGCGGGCAGCGCCAGGGCGAAATTCATACCTTCGTAAGACGATGTGAAGGGGCTGGTCGAGGTGGCAAAGTAAGTCTCCACAACTCCCTGTGTGCGAGTTCTGCCGGGTTGATTCTGTCGCTCGATGTCGGTGACTTCGGCATCTCCATTGACCGCGGGTTCCGAGTTTTCAGCCGCAGCAATCGTCGGGTTGTCGCCTTCGTCAGCCTGGAAGATCGAGCGGCGGCCCTGGATCGCGCGCAAGGTCCATTTAACGTTGTCGCGATCTTTGTGTTGGTCGACCACAGTGCGGCCCGAACCAGCCGGCTCAAGATTAAAGCGGTAGGCTATTTCTGCCGAGGCGTTGACTTGAACTGCCGAGAAGAGAACTTCGCTAAAGCCATCAGCTATCGCTTTGAGCGAATAACGTCCGGCGGGAATCTTGGCCGAAAAGTTTCCATCCGCTCCCGTGCGCGTCTGCTTGACGAGTTGGTTCGCGCCTTCGCGAATCAACTGAATCACGGCGCCAGCCAAAGGCAGCCCCTTGTTATCGCGCACCGTGCCGGTGATCGTAGCCAACCCGCGGACGCCTTTGCCCTGGGTCGAGGCGGTCATCGATAAGACGACAGCCACAACCATGAGCGGCGCACTAAATCGGAAAACTTTTTTCATTACGGCCGGACCTCCGGGCTGACCTCGCGTGGATTTGCGTGGCCTGCGTTTAGAACGAAAACCGGATAGCCAATGTCACTCTCGTTCGATTCTCAAATTGCTTCGTTCAGATGCCTGAGCGGAACTGGGGAATTTCAATCCCGATCTTCTCTCCGCCCGGGCGAGGGAGACAATCACCCGTTGAATGTTGTAATTCTTAGCCATCGGCCGGACTTGTGTCAAGGCTCCGAGCCCCGTCTGGCGCCTATTTTGACGGGTCTTTTCCACGTGTTACGATGGACATCGAACCAGTTAATCTCTTTTAAGAACGCACATGACGATCGAGCAAGTTCAAACCACCCGCCTCAGAAATGGACTCACAATTCTGACTGAACACATGCCGGGGCTTCGTTCCGTCAGTCTGGGAATCTGGGTCCGGCGAGGTTCGCGTCACGAAACACCGGCCCAAAACGGGATCTGCCATTTCATCGAGCATGCTTTGTTCAAAGGCACCGCGCGCCGCTCAGCCCACCAGATCGCCACGGAATCCGACCGTCTGGGCGGACATCTTGATGCTTATACGTCGCATGAAATCACCGGTTTTGCGCTGAAGGTCGTCGATGCCGCGCTGCCGCAGGCATTTGATCTAATCGCCGACATGCTGGCCAATCCCCGATTTGATCCCGACGACCTGACGCGCGAGCAGGGCGTGATCATCGAAGAGATGAAGATGATCGGGGACACGCCCGACGAACTGCTTAACGAACTTTTTCACGCGGCTTACTTTCCCGGGCATTCCCTGGGCCGGCCGATCGAAGGAACTGAACAGACAGTCTCGTCATTTGATCGGGCCATCACCGCGGGCTTTCATTCGGTGGCTTACTCACCGCACAACCTGGTGATTGCCGCGGCGGGAAACGTCACTCATCCTGAACTGGTTGACTTGGCCACTCAAACTTTTGGCGAGAGCGGCAATGAATCGGATACAGCGGCCGCTTCGGTTTCACCAGAGATCGCCGCTCCGATCCTAATTGAGCGCAAGAACGAACTGGAGCAGGCGCACTTAATCATCGCGTCGCCCTGGCCTTCGGCGAGAAGTGAAGATCGTTATGCGGCCAGCATGCTGGGAACCGTCATTGGCGGCGGCACCTCCAGCCGGCTATGGCAGTCAATTCGTGAAGACCGCGGGCTGGCCTACTCGATCGGTGCGGGCGGAAACACATACACCGACATCGGGATGTTCACGATCTATGCAGGCACTTCGCCGGCGCATCTCGATCAGGTGCTTGATTTGTCGCTGCATGAATTGCGCCGTGCCGTGCATGAGCCGGTGGGCGAAGACGAGTTGCAACTGGCCAAGGAACAGGCGATTGCCTCGGTGTTGTTGAGCCTGGAATCTTCGAGCTCCCGCGTCGGAGCGCTGGCGCGTCAGGAGATCATTCACGGCCGCCGCATTTCGCCCGACGAAATCATCAAATCCATCGAAGCGGTGACTCCGGAAGACGCGCAGCGGGTGGCGCAGAGTTGCTTTACCACGCCGGCCCTGGCGCTGGGTGCGCTGGGTAACTTGAATGGCTTCGCGGTTGATCGCGCGCGTTTGGAAATCTGAAGTGTCGGGAGAGAATGAGGTCAGTACCACCTGCGTGAGCGGGTAGGTCAAACACTTAGTCTCGGGGTTGACCAATGGTTCCACCCGCTCACGCAGGTGGTACTGACCTCACTTTTGCGATCGAAAAGTTTGTTCGACAAGTTTACTCATGAAGATCTCCGTACTTGGCAGTGGCTCGACCGGTAACTCAGTTCTGCTCGTCGCCAACGGCACCCGCGTGCTGGTCGACGCGGGTCTCAGCGCGCGTGAAACGGCGCGCCGGATGTCCATGCGGGGGGAAGAGGCGAATTCGCTCGACGGCATTCTGATCACGCATGAGCACGGCGATCATGCGAATGGCTTGCGCGTGCTGATGAAGGACCTTGATTGTCCGGTCTATATGTCCGCCAAAACGCGCGACGCTTATGTCTGTGAACGGCGCAACGTCGCGGACGAGGAACCGCGCCGCCGTTCAGACGCATTGCGCGATCGCATGGTCGAGATCGATTCGGGCCGAGACTTTCGCATCGGCGAGATCGACTTTCATCCTTTCACGGTGCCGCACGATGCGGTGGACAACTTCGGTTTCACGGCCACGCATGGCGGCGTCAAGATTGCGACTCTGATGGATTTCGGGCACATCACTACTTTGATCACTGAACGATTGCGCGGTTGCGCAGCGATTGTCATCGAATCGAATCACAGCCGCGACATGCTCAAGACGGTCGAGCATTACCCCTGGGAATTGAAGCAGCGCATTCTGTCGCGGCTCGGTCATCTGTCGAATGAAGACATCGCCGAGTGGCTGCTCGACGGCTTTGACGGTCAGGCGCAGCATATCGTTTTGGCGCACCTTTCGCAGCGCGCGAACAATCCTTATCTGGCGAAGATTACTGCCGAGAGTGCGTTGCAGGAGCGCTCGCCGTTGTTCGCCGGCGACACTGAGATCACGCTTTCGTTTCCGAAAGAGCCGACCGCCTGGATCGAGGTTTGATGAGTCGGGATTGGCGGATGTCCCGCGTACGGAACCGCTCGCGGTAGCGAGTGGGTGCACCTTCGGTGAACACTTTGGATCCATGGTAAGAACTTCTTTTGCTAGTCACCCGCTTGCTACCGCAAGCGGTTCCGTACCCCGGGGATCGTGCTCAGAGACTGGACCAGCATGAAACCATTAATGCGGAACCTTCTCTTATCTTGCCTTTGCGTAGGCATTCTGGTCTTCCTTAGCGCTGCCTGCAGCCAGGGCGTGCGTCGCAGTGGCATGCCGTCCGGAGCACAGGCGGTGCTGGACACTTCGATTGAGGACATCGACGCGGGACGCTACGAAAAGCTTTACCATGAAGCCGCGGACGAGTGGCGCAACGACACCTCGCTGGATGAATCGAAAGCGACTTTTCAAAAGCTACACGATAAGCTTGGTAAGGTCCGTTCGCGCGATCTGCAAAGTGTGAGGGAAGAGCAGACCGGAACTGCCCCGATCGCCGGCCATTCGGTGGTGGCGCTTTATCAGACTTCTTTCGAGCAGGGCAGCGGCATGGAAACGTTCACGCTGCTGGAACACGGCGGCCGTTGGTACCTGGCGAGGTATTACGTGACTTCAAATGCGCTGAAATGAGAATCCGCAGATTACGCAGATGACACCGACTAGGAAATTGTATTCAGTGAGCGGGCGACGTTCCCGCAACCAACCGAGAACCTTTCTGTTCAGCATAATCTGTGTCATCTGCGTAATCTGTGGACAAACCTGAACGATGATTGATCGATACACATTGCCCGAAATGGGTGCGCTCTGGTCGGAAGAGACGAAGTTCCAGAAATGGCTGGACGTGGAGATCGCTGTCTGCGAAGTCCATGCCGAGATGGGCACCATTCCTATTGACGCGCTGGAACAGATCAAGAGCCGCGCAAAATTCTCTGTCGCGCGCATCAACGAGATCGAAAAGACTACCGATCACGACGTCATCGCGTTCACCACCAACTTGGCCGAATCAATCGGTGACGCAGCCCGCTTCGTTCATTATGGTCTTACTTCTTCGGACGTTGTCGATACGGCCAATGCTCTTTTGCTACGCGATGCCTGCAACATCCTGCTAAAGAAAATCGACGTGCTGCTGGACGTGCTCAAGACTCGCGCGCTGGAATTCAAAGACACGCCGCAAGTGGGCCGCACTCACGGAATCCATGCTGAACCCACTTCATTCGGGTTGACCTTTGCGCTTTGGTTTGACGAGATGCGTCGCAATCGCGAGCGGCTGAAACAAGCGCGCGAGTCTGTCGCCGTCGGCAAAATCAGCGGAGCAGTCGGCGCGTTTGCCCTCCTCGATCCGCAGGTCGAAGAGAAGGTTTGCGCTGCGCTGGGACTGAAAGCTGCGCCGGTTTCGACGCAGATCATCCAGCGCGACAACTACGCGGAATACCTTTGCGCGCTCGCAATCATCGCGTCGTCCCTGGACAAGTTTGCTCTGCAGATTCGTCACTGGCAGCGGACCGAAGTGCGCGAGGCCCAGGAGAAATTCAAGAAAGGTCAGAAGGGATCGAGCGCCATGCCCCACAAGCGCAACCCGATCCTTTCCGAACGCATTTGCGGCATGGCCCGGGTCGTGCGCGCGAACAGCATCGTGGGACTCGAGAACGTGGCGCTATGGCACGAACGCGATATCTCGCACTCGTCGGCCGAACGAGTCGTGATGCCCGATTCGAGCATCGCTACGGATTACATGCTGCAAAAAATGGCGTCGCTCGTTGAAGGGTTGGTCGTTTATCCCGAACGGATGCTTGAGAATCTCGCTGCCACGCGCGGATCTATCTTCAGTGGACAGCTTTTGCTGGCGTTGACCCAGGCCGGCGTCTCGCGTGAGCAAGCTTACGAATGGGTACAGCGCAATGCGTTGAAGGCTTGGGACGAGGGCGGCGAGCTCCAGGCACTCGCTTCAGCAGACGAAGACATCTCTGCTCACCTATCCAAAGAGCAAATCGATCGGGTCTTTTCGCTGGGTACTTATTTGCGGAACGTTGGAAAAGTTTTTGCGCGAGTGTTTGAGTGAAAAGAAAATGGACGACGGACCCTTTAATCCCTACCGCCGTCCATAGTCAGAAAACTAATACCTACTTGCTGGTCCACTTTTCCGCCAGATTGCCGAGTATCGGCAGCTTGAACATCACGCCGTTGTACGCTTTGACGGCGGCCATGATCAGTCCTCCGATATAGGCGACGAGGATGATTATCCAGACCAGGAACGACAGCAAGCCGAAGATCGCGGCCAGCCCACCCCCCGCCGAACTATTCGCTGCCGCCGAAGCCACTCCCAGGACGATTCCAATAATCATGAAGATTATTCCCAAAGCAATCCCCACCACCATGATGGCAACGTGCAGGAGGATTGACTGCAGCGCGTGAAACTTAACGAAGCGATTTTCCTTTTCCATAATCAGGCAAATGATCGCCAGGATGCCGATTGGGTAACCGATCGCGGCCGCAAGATTGCCATCCAGACCAAGGGCAGACTTACCTGTATCCATTTCTAGATTCTCCTATTCAAGTTTGCTGTCTACGAAAATTACTTGTTAGCGGTCTTCCACGCGAACTCGCCGATGATGGGCAGCTTGTACCACTGGCCGCCGTAAGCTTTGATCCCGGCGATGAGCCACAGAATGACAAAGATCAAGAGCAGGATGAGGCGTAAGCCCAGCACCAGTAAGCCGCCGGCCCAGCCCATGTGAACCAGATCGAGAGCCATTGAAACTATCAGTCCGAGGATGCTAACGATGATTCCCACGACCAGTTGTAAGCCAACCAGGAAAAGCGACTGCACGGCGTGGAACTTAACAAACCGATTCTCTTTTTCGGTGACCAACAACACAATTGCCAGCACCAGACCAATGCAACAAAGAAAGTTGGCGATGTAACAAAGCATGGCCGCGAGGTTCGAATCGAGGCCCATGAAACTGGTCTTGCCGCCCGGCGCGCCCGACGGCGGTCCGCCTTCTGGATATGGAGATGACATGGCTAAACTTCCCTTTTTGAAAGCCGATAAATGATTGACCGGCGGAAATACTATGATATTGACTACGCTAACGCAATGTTTTTGCCGTATTATTCCACGTTCCGCATTCCGTAGCTGAAGGTCAAGGCCATTCGACCGCCGACACAAGTGAAATGAAAGCCAAAGTCTACGTCACACTGAAGCCGAGCGTCCTAGATCCGCAGGGCAAAGCAATCAAACACTCGATTGAGTTACTGGGCTATAGCTGCGTCAGCGATATTCGCCAGGGCAAATACTTCGAGATTGCCATCAATGGCCGACAGACGGCGGAGCAGGCGCGCGAGGAAGCGGTGCGCATGGCGCATGATGTGCTCTCGAATCCGATCATCGAAGACTTTCGCGTGGAGATAGAAGAGTGATTTGGAGTGCGGTGGCAAGCGCAGCGCGACACCGCTTTGGATTGTCAGGGGGAGAGTTGGGATCTAGTGTGGCGCACATAATCCAAAGCGCCGTCGCCGCTTCGCTTTGCCGGCGCACTCCAAAGTTGTTTCGAATGGAGATTGAAGAGTGAAATTCGGCGTCATAGTTTTTCCCGGGTCGAACTGCGATCACGATGCTTATCACGTGATTTCGAAACACGTGGGCCAGCCGGTGGATTTTATCTGGCACCGCGATACCGATCTGAGCAGTTACGATGCCGTCATCATTCCCGGCGGTTTTTCTTATGGTGATTATTTGCGCGCCGGAGCGCTGGCGCGTTTTTCGCCGGTCATGAACTCAGTCAAAGAGTTCGCCGCGAAAGGCAATCTCGTGCTGGGCATTTGCAATGGTTTTCAAATCCTCTGTGAAGCGGGGTTACTACCCGGCGCCTTGATTCGAAATCGAGATTTACATTTCATCTGTGACCATGTAAACGTGAGAGTTGAAAACGCCGACACGCCATTCACGCATGAGTTGAAAACCGGTAGCGTGCTGGCGATGCCGATCGCCCATGCCGAGGGAAATTTTGTCTGTGACGATGCGACCCTGGATGAATTGCGCCGCGAGAACCGGATCGTCTTTCGTTATTGTGACCGTGACGGGCGACCGACTGAGGCGGCGAACCCGAACGGGTCGCGCGACAATATTGCCAGCATCTGCAATCGCGAGCGCAACGTGATGGGATTGATGCCGCACCCTGAACGCGCGTGCGAAGACTTGCTGGGCTCGAGCGATGGCCGGGATCTCTTTCGATCTTTGGCCGGAACGCTGGCTGCGGCAGCCTGAGAATGTAGCGCAAGTTGTTAACTTGCGGATTTGCAATTATTGCCACATCGAGAAGGGAACATACAATCAATGAATCGTCATTCAGGATGGCTTGCTGCCGGGTTGCTGTTGTTTGCGGTGCTCGCGTGCAATGTCAGTAAGAACAGCAACAACAGCAACAACTCAAACAACTCGAATTCGAACAGCAACAAGAATTCGAATACGACTAAGATGCGGCCGGCGAACGCCGAGGTCTATATTGAGAAGATCCGTATGGCCAAGGACAAGGGTGGCGATCCGGAAGCAACCGGCACCGACACCTTTGACCCGGGCGATTCCACGATTCACTGCGTCATAAACCTGAACAAGGCCAAGAAAGGCACCGAAGTCAAATTTATCTGGAAAGTGGTTGACGTGACGGGCCAAGCGACCGGCGAGTTCAAGACGATCGATTACAGCACGAATTCTTTCGAGAACATCGTGCATGCCCATTTGACGCGGCAAGGCGACTGGCCCAAGGGTACCTACGAAGTCGAAGTTGATATAAACGGCGCACAGGACAAGACCGCGCGATTCACGATCGAATAGCGCGCGTCGATCAATATTTGCTCTGGCGCATCGGTCGGACGAGCCCGACGGCCGGGGTTGAAACGCGTTGCTGAAAACTATATGAAACGTCTCGTACCTTTAGTAATTATCGTTGTCGTTTTGATCGCGACCGTGGGCACGACCTGGATATGGCTGCGATCGTCGCGCCAAACCGCGAACGAAAACGCGAATGCAAACTCTGCCAATCCCGGATCTAACGCGCCCGGAGCCGAGCCGCCGCACGTACGAGGCAACGCCAGCGCCCCGGTCACTCTGGAAGAGTTTGCCGACTTTCAATGCCCTTCGTGCGGCGCGTATTACCCGGAACTCAAGAAGATTGAAAACGAGTTCGGAGATAACCTGCGCGTTATATTCCGCGAACGGCCACTAGTGCCGCCACATGAACACGCTCTGATTGCCGCCCAGGCTGCGGAAGCCGCGGGCCTGCAAAACCGTTTCTGGGAAATGCATGACCTGCTCTACGAGAACCAGGCGACCTGGAGCGTGGGCAGCGACCTCGTGCCGATTTTTGTGGATTACGCCAAGAAGATTGGTTTGAACCCAGACCAGTTCATGAAAGATCTAAACGGCGAAACAGTAGCGGCCCGGGTCTTCCAGGACGGCAAACGGGCGCATGCTTACGGTATCGTTTCCACGCCGACTTTCCTCGTCAACGGCAAAGAGGCCAAGGGTGACAGTTGGAAGTCGGAAGGCCTGCGCGAGATGATCAAGCAGGCACAGCGCGGGGCCGGCAAGTAAATGAGCGCGCCAGTTTCGCCCAGCGAATCCCAAGCCAAAATCGCCTGGCCCTATCTCGCAGCCGCGCTGTTGTCGCTAATGGGCCTGGCCGATGCGCTCTATCTCACCGTTCAGGATCTGACCGGTCAAAACCTTCGTTGCACGATCATTTCGGGGTGCGCTGAAGTCCTCGGCAGTGCTTACGCTCACCTTGGCCCGGTGCCCCTGGCAGTGCTGGGTGCGGCCGCTTATTTCACCGTATTCAGCCTGGCGATCCTGGCGGCTTTTGGTTATCGACTAGCCCGGCCGTTGCTGGCGACACTGGTCGCTGTAATGTTTCTGATGACTCTGTGGTTGCTTTATTTGCAAGCCTTTGTCATTCATCACTTCTGTCAGTATTGTCTGCTTTCGGCGGCGGTGACCATCACGTTGACTGTTCTTATCGCGATTGCCTTTTTGAGAAATCGACAAACGCTAGATTGAGCATTGGTTATGCGAATCGTTTGCTTGAGTTGAGAAGCAACCTGGCTATAGATATCTATGGCGAGTCAGTGTTTCGCGGTAACTTATGGCGGGAGGCCAATACGACGCAGCAGGTCTACGTACCGTTGGTCCGAATGAAGACTATTCATTCCGGGATTTGACTTGAGATCACTCATGCCAGGGGCACGTTCCTGATAGCCTCTTTCAAGCCATGCGAACGCCTGATCCTTATCTGCCAGCGCCGTGTAAATTAACGCGAAGACGTATGGCGAGACGTGCTGCCGCTTTGATATTTCTTTAAGTTCGTCTAGCACCTTTTCGGCCTCATGTCTCCTTCCAGACCTGGCATAAGCACATCCGATATCAGCTAAGTAATCCGGTATGCCTGGATCAAGATCTCTTGCTTTTTGATACTCTGTGATGGCTTCCCGATACATTCCCTTTTCCATAAAAGCGCTACCAAGCACCTCGTGCGCTTTAGGAAAGTTCGGCTCCAGTTCAAGTGTCTTTCGTGCCTGGTCAATTGCCTGATCGTTTAAGCCAGCGAAGAGATAAACATTCGCCATGCCTGCATTAATTATGAGGGAGAGGGGATCAAGCTCCAGTGCTTTCTTCTTCACCGCTATTGCGTCTGCGTGCTTTCCAGATGCCCGTAAGAGACCGGAATACTTGTGGTATACGTTTGCATAGTTCGGGTTTAGTTCAATTGCCCGCTTGTACTCTAACTCAGCACCCGCAAAGTCCCATTCATAGGTTTGTTTGATATCTCCTAGAGAGGAATGCGCTTCGGCGAGCGATTCATCTATCTCGATCGCCTTCGTCGCTGCTAACCTTGCTGCCGTGAATGCCTCGTCGGGCGAAAGAACACTGTAGCCGCCAAGTATCTCGTAGCAGTCGGCCAACCCCGAATATGCCGGAGCGAAATTCGGATCTATCTTCAGTGCTTGTTGAAAGGAATCGATGCCTTTTTTCGTCCCTTCCACGGTCCGTTTATTCCAAAAGTAACGGCCTCTCAGATAAAGCTGATATGCCTCAGGGTTTTTCGAATAGTCTTTTTCCTGTCGCTTGATCTCATTACTATTGAACTTGACCCGCAGACTCTCAATAACGCGCGCAGCCAAACTTGCCTGAATCTGAGTAAGCTCAGAAGTTTTTCCCGAGATTTCTTCTCCCCAAAGGTGTTTGCCGGTTTGAACGTCAAACAGGTCAACCTGGATTTCTATCAAGTCTCCCTGCCGCTGAACCCGTCCCGTTAGAACCGCTGCCACTCCCAATTCATGGCCAATCGTTTCGGGGTGGTTCTGTTTACCTTTGAACTTGAACATTGTGTTGCGCGCGATGACTCTGAGGCCGGGCAATTTGGAGAGTCTCGCGATTACTTCCTCTGTGAGGCCGTCAGATAGATAGTCCACTTCGCTATCACCAGTGGCGTTTTCGAACGGCACCAGGGCGATCGATTCGATTGGCGGTTTCGACTTTGTTGAAGAATCCGAAGAAGCTCCAGTAAGAAACATCGTGAAGCCGACAAGCGACGCCATGCTCATCATTAAAAGTACTTTCCGTCGCCAAGCCCACGCACTAACACCGATTGAAAACCGCCACATTGAGCTGAAGGCTTCTAGTGTCTGAACTGCGGAGCGAGCAGCGCTCGTACTGACCGCTCCAAGGCTTACGCCATGCTGCGCGGAATGGCGTTGCTTAGATTCAAGCTCGAAGTCCTCCTTAACGTCCTTGAGATCCTTCAGTAGATCTTGGATCGATTGGTATCTTTCTTTCTTTTCCTTGCGTAAAGTTCGGCTCAAGATTCGCTGCAATTCGTCACGCACGGTTGGCGCGTACTGGGTTAGCGGAACAGGTTCTTCTTTCAAGATCGAGGCGATCAGATCACCAGTAGTTTCTCCCTCAAACGGCGCGAGCCCCACGACCATTTCGTAAAGCACGACCCCAAAGCTGAAGATGTCGCTGCGCGCATCTACGTCCAATCCGCGCGCTTGCTCAGGCGACATGTATTTCACTGTACCCATCACGAGGCCGGAGGACGTGCCTATCTTGTCGGTGTCAATTGGCGTGCGGCCTTGCTCTTCCTGCTCGGTGAGTTTCGCCAACCCGAAATCAAGCACCTTCACGTATCCATCTGGCCGCAGCATGATGTTCTCAGGCTTGATGTCACGATGCACGATTCCCGCCTGATGCGCCGCCGAGAGAGCGCTCGCAACTTGAATAGCGATGTCCACGGTTTCGCCCAACTCAAGTCCGGAACGCCTGAGGCGTTGACGTAGCGTTTCCCCGTCAATGAACTCTGTGGCCATGAAGTGACGGCCCTCAACCTGGCTGATCTGATGAATAGTAATAATATTTGGGTGGTTGAGAGCTGAAGCCGAGCGAGCTTCTTGCTGGAAACGGCGCAGTCTCTCTTTGTCTTTGGTGAACTCAGCCGGCAATAGCTTGATCGCTATCTTGCGGCGCAGCTCTGTATCCTGAGCGAGGTAAACTTCGCCCATACCACCGGCCCCCAGCAAGTTGATGATCTGGTAATGACCGATACGCTCTCCCTCTTGCAGCTCGGGGCCATCGTTTACCAAGAGGCCAGCAGCAGCCTCAAACGCGGGAGCATCAATCAAGCTCAATCCTTGCTCGTCGAAGGTGATTAGAGAATCAACCTCCCGTCGCAGCTCTTCATCGCCGGCGCATGATGTGTCTAAGAAAGCGGCACGCTTGGCAGGATTCAACTCAATCGCTGCTTGAAACAGCTCGTCAACTTGCTGCCAACGGTCTGGAGTCATAGCTCAGGCTTGCGGAATCTTCTCCGTCCTCATTACCTACAGCGAGAATTTCGTCGAGAAAGCATCATGCGATCAAAGAATCTCACCGGACTCCCTGCTCATCTCACGACGGAGCCACGCTTTGGCTGACCTCCACTCGCGCGTGACAGTAATGGGCGAAACCTTCATTGCTTCGGCTGTTTCCTCGATGCTCAATCCTCCGAAGAAACGCAATTCAATTATCTGGCTTTTGCGCGGATCGAGAGCTGCAAGATCTTTCAACGCGTCATCCAGCGCCACCAATTCCTCGGCCCGCTGGTCGTTCAAAGCCGCCGCTTCATCCAGCGGGACCTTGCGTGCTCCGCCGCCTCGCTTCGCATAACAATGACTGCGAGCGTGATCGATCAGGATATGCCGCATAACCTGAGCGGCGACGGCATAGAAGTGATTGCGATTCTGCCAGGGAATGTTCTGCTGATCGACCAGACGAATGTATGCCTCGTTGATAAGCGCAGAAGTTTGCAGCGTGTGTCCGGGATTCTCTCGGGCCATGTAATGCCTGGCCATGCGGTGCAGTTCGGCGTGCACCAGAGGAATCAACTGATCCATTGCAGCCTTCTCGCCTTTGCTCCAATTGATCAAGAGCTGAGTTACTTCATTTGCTGGGTTAGTCACGATGGAATTCCAGAGCTTTATCAGTTCGTAACGGGAGCACGACGACAATGCATTTGAGAAACCCGCTTACCAAAAATACCCGACCCTGCCAAGAAATCCTGGTGATGATGCAATTCCGTCAAAATTCTCGCTATAGCAGGTGAGACCAAATTTACAGGCTCACAGGCCAGCGAACAAGAGTGAGCTATCGGGCCTGCGACTGAGTGATCGAAAACCTTGCCACAAAACAGGAGATTCCCGCAATGAAAAGAGTTTTCACGCATGTTTCCACCATCGCGCTGCTGCTTATGCTGGCGGCCATCGGCTTATCCTTCAGAGCTGGAGCGGCCGGAAAAAACGCTAGCGATACTCCGGTGACGACCACCATCGACGGCCTGGGCCCTGACTCGTTGCCGACGTTAAGAGTTCAAAGTGACCAACTCGGGGCTTACAAGAACTCCAGCTCACTTCAGTCGATTCTTCAGGCTAGTTTGGGAGACTGGGTTTTGGACATGCTTAATTACAATTCCTCGCCCCAACGAAAGGTGCTGATCGATCTGCGCGACCCGGTGCCCGGCAGCGGTCCCAACGGCGGCGCTCCGACAGCGCCTTTCGCATATCAATCGGTACGAGCGAGATTCATCGCCAAGTGCAGCCAGTACGGAATCGACATGAGGAACATTGCGGGTGGCGCAACCACCTACTGCCCTCTCGCGATCGCCTTCGATGACGCAGGCGGGATCCGCTATCGACTGAGCATGCATGCCAATAACTTTCCCGAAGTGAATCTGGTGCAGGTGACCTGCGTCGCCACCGACGCAAACTCCAAGTGCAACCAATGGAAGTTCGAACCCAGTGTGACGCAGCTTAGCGGAGAAAGAAAGAACGTCACCAAGCTGTTGAAGGTAGCGACCAAACCCACCCAGGCAGATCAGGACATGGGCGATTTCTATATGTCGTTTACGATTCATGTGACGAATCCCTGAACAGAAGCCTCATCCCGATAGCGAGGTGGCCACGCCAGCCCTAAGTACAAAAACCATCTCAAGATGCCTTCGTCGCTGGCTCACACAGAATAGAGATTCCAGAAAGTAGGAGTAGGGATACGCATTGCTGCGCACCCCCTCCGCAGATGTGGGCGGCAGCAGCGGCGACAGCTCCTACATCTTCAACCTGAGCACGAAGGGGTTGCAGACTGGCTCCTACGCGCTGAGCTTCTATGTTGGAAATGACCACTCGTTCTTCTACACCGTGAAGCTCGAGATCAAGTAAGCCTGAGCAGCAATGATCGTCAAGAGCTTAAATCTCAAGGGCGGCATTGAAAACGGCCTGGATGCTAAACTTCAAAATGCTCTCAAGGCATATCAGGCGGCGCTGGCGAAAGATCGAGCGACCGCCTGCAACCAGATGAGCGCATTCATCTATGAAGTCCAGGCTCAGACTGGCAAAGCGCTTACGCAGTCGCAAGTGAATCAATTGATTGGCGCGGCCAACCAACTCAAGGTAGTGCTCGGCTGTCGGTAATGCGGCTTCTAATTCGGAAAGGAGGCGCGTTGTTAGTTTATGCTCTGCCTGGGTGCTGCTGAATTCCGAGGATATCCATCCAACCGGACTTAATTGCGAATTTCCTCAACCCTTCCGCCCCTTGCCACGTCTAAGTCCTCGCTGCTAGTCTTGGCAGTCAAATCACACTTGGGTTTGAAAGGAGCTAATTGAAAATGAAGAAGCATTACACGCTACCCTTGTTCCTCGCTTCGATTATCATCGTTGCTTTCGCGGCCGTTGCTGGCAGCGGCAGTACCAGTGATCTGCCGGCGCCGCCGACTATCGGCACCATGATCGATGACTTCAAACTGCCTGACATTGACGGCGCCGAGCGTTCGCTCAAAGCGCTGTCTGGTAAAAACGGCGCAGTGCTGATTTTCATCTCGGTGCAGTGCCCCGTCTCGAACGGATATAACGAGCGCATGCAGAAACTGGCCGATGACTACAAGGCCAAGGCCGTGAACGTGATCGGTATTAACTCGAACGCGACTGAGGCGATTGCTGCCGTGAAGGCCCACGCCGCCGATAAGCATTTCACGTTTACGGTGCTGAAGGACGACGGCAACAAGATCGCCGATCGGCTCGGCGCGACCCGGACTCCGGAAGCTTATGTGATCGATGCCAGCGGCAAGCTCGTCTATCACGGCCGCATCGACAATTCGCAGAACACCGCGAACATCACTTCAAACGATCTGCGCGACGCGCTCAATGAAATGGTATCGGGCAAGCCGATCAGCAAGACTGGCGGCGCGGCTTTCGGGTGCAGCATCAAACGGGCGTCGTAGTTTTGTAGCGCAAGTTGTTAACTTGCGTTGCTCAGCTTGAACTAAACGGGAAGAACGTAAGTTAACAACTTGCGCTACAAAGAAATGCGTTTTCGATTAGTCACATCATTAATTCTGGTCGCTTCGGTCTGCGCCTTTGCCGGCTTCGCAGCGTCTGCCCAAACACCGACGGCAGGCGTTGCGTCGCCGCGCAATCGGCCAGGCCCATCTGTCATCGATCGGGTCAATGCTGTTGGCGCTGTTGACGTGCGCGAGATCGATCTGGAAGGTCTGAAGAAGATCCTGCAGCGTGACCCGAAAGACACGCGGCCGCTGTTGATTAACTTCTGGGCCACCTGGTGCGATGGATGCCGCGAAGAGTTTCCCGATCTGGTGAAGATCGATAACGACTATCGCGACAAGGGTCTGAACTTCATTTCCATCTCGCTTGATGACGTGACTGACATTAAGACTGCGGTGCCTGAGTTTCTCAAATCGATGAAAGCGCAGATGCCCGTCGTACTGCTGAACGTGAAAGATCCCGAACCGGCGATCCATGCCGTGGACGCGACCTGGGACGGGGCCATGCCGGCCACCTATCTTTACGACAAAGATGGCAAGGTCGTTTTCAAATATTTCGGCGCGATCAAACCCGCCGATTTGCGCAGCGCAATTGATAAAGCACTAGGAAATAAGCCATAGGTGACGGGAAGCAACACCAAGAGCCTGAGCATGGATATTTAACTCGGCGCGGCATCGCATCGGTGTCGCGCCGAGTTGCTTAGTGACCCGCGTGGTCATTATTTTCGTGCTTCTTCGTGTGCCTTCGTGGATTGTTCTATGCCAGCCGATACGCGATCCACGAAGGCACACGAAGTAACACTAAGAACACCGCCGTCAGGACAATACCTTCGTCATGGAACCAATCACTCCCGAGGTAATCGCGGCCCACAACCTTACCCCCGAAGAATTCGCGCACGTCAAAGAGTTGCTCGGACGCGAACCCAACATAGTCGAGCTGGGTGTCTTTGCCGTGATGTGGTCCGAGCACTGTTCCTACAAATCTTCCCGCGTTCACTTAAAACGATTGCCGGTTACGGGTGATCGCGTGATTGTCCCGCCGGGTGAAAATGCGGGTGTCGTAGACCTTGCCGACGGCTGGTGCGCTTGCTTCAAAATCGAATCGCACAATCACCCCAGCTTCATTGAACCGTTTCAGGGAGCGGCGACCGGCGTCGGCGGTATCCTCCGCGACATCTTTACGATGGGCGCGCGCCCGATCGCCGCGCTCAACAGCCTGCGTTTTGGATCTTTGGACGATCCTAAGAACGGCGCGCGAAACCGCTCGCTGCTTGCCGGTGTCGTCGCCGGGATTGCGCATTACGGCAACGCGTTCGGCGTGCCAACCGTCGGTGGCGAGGTCTCATTCGACGATGCTTACGCCCTGAATCCGCTCATCAACGCGTTCGCGCTGGGCCTGGTGCGCAAAGATCAAATCTTCTTTGGCAAAGCAACGGGCGTCGGCAATCCCGTTCTTTATGTCGGGGCTAAGACCGGCCGTGACGGCATTCATGGCGCGACCATGGCTTCGGCTGAGTTCGACGAAGAAGCTTTAGAGAAGCGTCCGACGGTGCAGGTCGGCGATCCGTTCCTTGAGAAGCTTCTGTTGGAGGCATGTCTGGAAGCGATGCGCAGCGGCGCAGTGGCCGGCATTCAGGACATGGGCGCGGCGGGCTTGACCTGTTCGACATGCGAGATGGCTGCGCGTGCGGACACCGGAATAGAGATTGATCTGTCATTGGTTCCACAGCGTGAAACGGGCATGACTGCTTATGAAATGCTTCTGTCAGAATCTCAGGAGCGAATGCTGATCGTCGCGCACAAAGGGCGCGAGCGGGAAGTCGGCGACATCTTTCGCAAGTGGGACCTGGATGCAGTCGTGATCGGCCAGGTGCGCGACGATGGACGCATGCGGGTAACGCACAACGGCGAGATTGTTTGCGACGTGCCGGTAAAAGCTTTGACAGATGAAGCGCCAATTTATGAACGGCCAATGAAACGGAGCGCGGACATCCTGTCCGCCAGCGCGAGTGAAGCTCGCGCTCAACCTTCGACCGAATTGTCAGAGGCAGTTCGCGCTGGCGCGCTCAGTGCGGGCAGGATGCCGGCGCTCCAGCAAAATGACGCGCTCCTAAGACTGCTTACGTCACCCAACCTCGCTTCCAAAGAATGGGTCTATCGCCAATACGATCACATGGTGCGCACGAACACGGCGGTGCTGCCGGGCGCGGATGCAGCCGTGGTGCGGATCAAAGAGACGCGCCGCGCGCTCGCGATTTCGCTCGATGGGAATGGCCGCTATTGCATCGCCAACCCGCGCGAGGGCGCGAAGCTCATGGTCGCCGAGGCTGCGCGCAACGTCGTCTGCGTCGGGGCCCAACCAATCGCGATCACCAACTGTTTGAACTTTGCGTCTCCGGAACGCCCGGAAGTTATGTGGGCATTTTCTGAAGTCATCGACGGCATCGCCGAAGCCTGTCGCGCTTTGAATACGCCGGTGGTTTCCGGCAACGTCTCGTTCTATAACGAAACTGAAGGACGCGGTGTTTTGCCGACGCCGGTGATCGGCATGGTCGGTTTGATGGAAGATGTGAAGCGCGTGATTCAACCAGGCTTCAAGAACGCCGGTGACTTTATCGCGATGCTCGGCGCGACCCATGACGACCTTTCGATCAGCGAATACGCTGCCGTGATCGCGGGAAGAACTACCGATCAGCTTTCCGAAGAAGGCCGCGTGCCCGTGCTTGATCTCGCGGCCGAACTCGCAGTGCAGACGGCTTGCCTGCGAGCGGCTGACGCCAGCTTGTTGCGCTCAGCTCATGATTGTGCGGATGGCGGACTGGCGATCGCTTTGGCGGAATGTTGTTTCTCCTCACTGAATCGTGAACTGTTCGGAGCCGACATCGACCTCACCGGCGATTACGACGTCAACACGCACCTGTTCAGCGAGTCACCCTCGCGCATCATCATAAGTTTCGACCAATCAGTGCTGGGCGATATCGAAGTGATCGCCGCCGCGGCCGGTTGCCCGATGACGCTGCTGGGAAATGTCGGCGCAGATCGCCTGCGTATCGAAAGCGACGGCAAGGAAGTCATTCAATTGGACGTGGCTGAGATGGAAAGCGCCTGGCGCGCATCTTTGAAAAACAAGCTGCAAGCTGACGTGCTGGCCGCCGGCACTGCTTGAACCCTGGTTCCCGTTTTTTCCCCCAATTCCGAACGGCCCCCGCCCCTATGTTATAATCCAAACCTCGCTAAAAAACCTTTATTTCTAAGTTCTATCGCAAAGATTTGGACGCGCAAGTTTTCTGGAGGAAACCATGGCAACTGAGATGAAACGTTCCCCGGCGATTATCGACCGCCTCGAAGAACTCCTGGGAGCAGAAACCCGGGAACTTCTGGATCATAAAGCCCGGACGATACCGAAAGACCAGTTGCATCTGCCCGGACCAGACTTTATCGATCGGGTCGTTTCGTCTTCAGATCGTTCGCCGGCGGTGCTGCGTTCCATGCAGACGCTGGTTGAGCACGGACGGTTGGCGGGCACCGGTTACGTTTCGATCTTGCCAGTTGATCAGGGCATCGAGCATTCCGCCGGCGCCTCTTTCGCGCCCAACCCACAGTATTTCGATCCGGGTAACATCGTGAAGCTGGCGATCGAAGGCGGCTGTAACGGCGTCGCGTCGACGTTTGGCGTGCTGGGCAGTGTCGCGCGGAAATACGCGCACAAGATTCCCTTTATCGTGAAGATCAACCATAACGAGTTGTTGACGCTGCCGAACAGGTTCGACCAGGTCATGTTTGGCACGGTGAAAGAAGCGCATAACCTGGGCGCAATCGCCGTCGGCGCTACGATCTATTTTGGTTCGGACGAATCTACTCGGCAGATTACCGAAGTCGCCGAAGCTTTTGCTCAGGCGCATGAACTCGGGATGGCCTGCATCCTGTGGTGTTATTTGCGCAATCCAAAATTCAAAACTCCGGAAGGTGATATGCACGCGGCAGCCGACTTAACCGGTCAGGCAAATCACCTCGGCGTCACGATTCAGGCCGATATCATCAAGCAGAAGTTACCCGAACGCAACGGCGGTTACCCTGCGGTGGAGAAGGAACTGGGCAAATCCTACGGCAAGACCAGCAAGCTGGTTTACGAAAAGCTCAGCACGGAAAACCCGATCGACCTGGTGCGCTACCAGGTCGCCAATTGCTACATGGGACGCATCGGCCTGATCAATTCGGGCGGCGAATCCAAGGGCGCCAGCGACATGGCCGAAGCCGTGCGCACCGCCGTCATCAACAAACGCGGCGGCGGCATGGGCCTGATCTCGGGACGCAAGGCCTTTCAGCGACCGATGAATGAAGGCGTGGAATTGCTGAACGCGATCCAGGACGTTTATCTGTCGGACGAAATTACGGTCGCGTAGATATCGGTACAGAACCGCTCGCCGTAGCGAGCGGGTGCCATGTAAAACAGCAAACGAATTGCGCTCGCCCTTAGCGATCAATATAATGCGCGCACTTTAGTAACATCCCCCGAAAAGAATATGTCGACTCCAATTCGCTGGAGACATGACCGTCCGGCATCCCGGCGTCCGCGACCTGAAACAAGGCCGCTGTCGGTCATAAAGTCCGCACTTGGTGAAATGGCGCGGATGGCGCTCTCTGAGCCATTCATGCTGGCCATTGAGCGGCAACAGATTTATCTGCGCCGCTTGCCAAAAGCCCTCGATGGACTGCGCGTGGTCCAGCTTTCAGACTTCCATTACGGCCCTCTGGTTAACCCCGCTCATTTGAAGCGAGCTATCGATGCAGCCAACGATCTCCGGCCGGACTTTATCTTTCTAACCGGCGACTATATTTCTCACGATCGCAGCTATGCCGCTCCTTGTGCTGAGTTGGTGGGTCGCCTCCGCGCGCGTTACGGCGTCTTCGCTGTCCTGGGAAACCACGATCATTGGACCGACGCCGCGCTGATCGCCGACCTGTTCCGGGCCGAAGGGATTCGAGTCCTGCTGAATGAGGGCATGCGCATCGATCTGAACGGAGAGTCGTTCTGGCTGGCCGGCGTTAACGATACGATGGTCGGCCTGGAGGACTTGCCGCTGGCTCTGGCAGGCTCTGTCGATGAGGAGATGAAGTTACTGCTGGCCCATAATCCGATCATCCTGCGCCGCGCGGCTCGCGCCAGCGTCGATCTCGTGCTGAGCGGTCACACGCATGGGGGCCAGGTAACTCTGAGGCCAGAGAAGAACCTCTCCGGCCGACCGCGGCGCCGATTGTTGCGTGGTCTGGGGCGGCGAGGCAATACGCAAATCTATGTGACTCGCGGACTGGGCACGGTCGTCTTGCCGATTCGTTATGGGTGCCCGCCGGAAGTTTCAGTGCTTGAGCTTCGATCCATGTCATAGCCTTTCGGCCGAAAGCCAATCGGGATTGCCGACTTCCCGAAACATGTCCCGGCTGCCAAAATACCAATCGGCAATCGCAAATCTGAAATAGAAAATCCCTGAATGTCCTCGCGAATTATCACTCTGCCAAATCTGCTAACCATCGCGAGGATGGCGCTGATTCCGGTATTCGTTTCCCTGCTCTTTTATCAGAAGTTTCTGCTCGCCCTGGCAGTGTTTGTTGTGGCGGGAATTACTGACGGGCTCGATGGACTGCTGGCGCGGCGCTTCCACCAGCAATCTCCCTTGGGACGCATTCTGGATCCAATCGCCGACAAGATGATGCTGGTCACGTCCTTTGTCGTGCTTTCAATGCGCGGTGTCTACCCCACGCCTTTGCCGCATCATCTGCCCATTCCGTTCTGGGTCACTATCACCGTAATTAGCCGCGATGTTTTTATCCTGGTGGGCGCGGCGGCAATCAACATGGTCAGCGGCTTTCGTGCGTTTCGGCCTTCGTTCCTGGGGAAGCTCAGCACCGTGATTCAGATTGGAGCAGTGGCGATTGTCATTCTCGCCGCCCAGACTCGTGTCGGCACCGGCTACTACCTGCCGACCGTCTATACCCTGGTTTTCGCCTTCACCCTCTTGTCCGGGATCCACTATGTCTTCTTCGTCTCGCGTCTGCTAAACGACGACCGCAAATAAGTCAGAACCGCCTGCGGTAGCGGGGGGCAAGCTCTTGTGACCAGCAGTGGTCATAAAGGAGCCTCAGGTTAACTCATCATCACGAGCAGGCCGGACCCGCTACCGCAGGCGGTTCCGACCCTTTACCACAAAGTTGACAATGATGCACTCAGGTATTATTCTAAGCAGGCATTCAACCCGTCTTTCGAATCGCGAGTGACGGAAATAAACAGTGGAGTATTGAAGAAAAATGAGCAAAATCATTGGGATTGACTTGGGCACGACTAATTCGGTCGTGGCGGTAATGGAGGGCGGAGAGCCGATCGTGATTACGAATTCCGAGGGCGGCCGCACCACTCCGTCAGTGGTCGCGTTTGCCAAAGACGGCAGCCGCCTGGTCGGTCAGGTCGCCAAACGGCAGGCGGTCACCAACCCCGAGAACACGATCTATTCGATCAAACGATTCATGGGCCGGCGCTTTAGTGAAGTCGCCGAGGAAATGAAGCAAGTTCCCTACAAGGTTCAGGGCAGCGGCGCCGGTGGCGACGTGCGCATTGCGGCCGGCGGCAAGGAATGGAGTCCTCCGGAAATCTCAGCCATGATCCTGCAAAAGATGAAACAGTCGGCCGAGGACTATCTCGGTCAAAAAGTCGAGAAGGCCGTGATCACCGTGCCGGCTTACTTCAACGACTCGCAGCGCCAGGCGACCAAGGACGCTGGCAAAATCGCCGGTCTGGAAGTAATGCGGATCGTGAACGAACCCACGGCCGCGGCACTGGCATACGGTCTCGATAAGAAGAAGGACGAGACGATTGCGGTGTTCGACTTTGGCGGCGGCACATTCGACATTTCGATTCTTGAAGTCGGCGAAGGCGTCGTCGAAGTGAAATCGACCAACGGCGACACGCACCTCGGCGGCGACGATATCGACGAAGCCCTGGTCGAGTGGATCATCGAAGAGTTCAAAAAGGATCAGGGCATCGATTTGTCCAAGGACAAGATGGCCCTGCAACGGCTGAAGGAAAATGGCGAGAAGGCAAAGATCGAGCTTTCATCCACCATGGAAACCGAAGTCAATCTGCCTTTCATCACTGCCGACGCGTCAGGACCAAAGCATTTGGTGATGAAACTCACGCGCGCCCGTTTCGAGCAGTTGTGCGATCCGATCTTCAAACGTCTGGCTGGGCCACTCGAACAGGCGCTGAAGGACGCCGCGCTGGATGCGTCGAAGATCGACGAAGTCGTGCTGGTTGGTGGGTCCACGCGCATTCCCAAAGTCCAGGAAATCGTAAAAACTTTTTTTGGCAAAGAGCCGAACAAGAGCGTCAATCCGGACGAAGTCGTGGCCATCGGCGCGGCGGTTCAGGCCGGCGTACTGTCCGGTGAGAAGACGGACATTCTCCTGCTGGACGTGACTCCGTTGAGCCTGGGCATTGAAACTCTGGGTGGCGTGTTCACGAAGCTGATTGACCGCAACACTACGATTCCGACGCGCAAGTCTGAAATTTTTTCCACCGCTTCGGATAATCAGACGTCGGTGGAGGTCCACGTGCTTCAGGGCGAGCGGCCCATGGCCGGCGACAATCGCACGCTCGGCAAGTTCCACCTCGTGGGCATCCCGCCGGCGCCGCGCGGCATGCCGCAGGTCGAAGTCGCTTTTGACATCGACGCTAACGGCATCGTGAACGTCTCTGCAAAAGACATGGGCACGGGTCGTGAACAGAAGATCACGATCACTTCGTCATCCGGTCTCGGCAAGGATGAAATCGATAAGATGATGCGCGACGCCGACTCGCATTCGGCCGACGACGCGCGCAAACGCGAAGAGATCGAAGCGCGAAACAAACTCGACAGTCTCGTCTACCAAATGGAGAAAACGGTGAACGAGAACCGCGAGAAGGTCGGCGCCGTCGCGGGTGAGGTCGATACAGCAATTGCCGACGCCAAGAAGGCCCTCGAAGAAGGCGGCGTTGAGCGTATGAACGAGGCATTCAATGCTTTGCAAGCCATCTCTCACAAGATGGCCGAAGCGCTGTATCAGCAAACAGCCTCGACTCCTGAAAGCGGCGAGCCGACGGATCAGGCTTCGGCTGCCGGCGCCTCTTCCTCGGGCCAGGCAGGCGGCGAAGAGAACGTGATCGACGCCGAATACGTCGACGTTGACGAAGAGAAGAAGTAAGCGGCCAACCAGTGAGCAGTGAGCGGTCAGCAGTGCGCAGTTCGGCTTTCTTCTACTGCTCACTGCTCACTGCGAACTGCTCACTTTCACCATGGCTAAAGAGGACTTCTACAAAATCCTCGGGGTTAAGCGAGACGCCAAGCCGGAAGAGATCAAGAAAGCCTACCGGCGGCTGGCGCGTAAGTACCACCCTGACGTAAATCCCGGCGACAAAGGGGCAGAAGATCGCTTCAAGCAGATGAGCGAAGCGTTCGATATTCTGTCCGATCCCAAAAAGCGCAAGGTCTACGATCACTTCGGCGAGTACTCTGACAACCTGGCGAATGCGGCGGCTGCGGGCGCCACTCAGGGATCGACTTACACGCGCGGCGCGCCCTTCGATTTCTCGGGCTTTGACTGGGGCGCGGCTTCGAGTTCCGCGGGCAGTGGCGGCGGCAGCAGCAGCTTCCGGGACATCTTTGCGGATCTATTCAGCGGCGGCAAAGCTGAACGCGAACCACCGCGGCCCCAACCACAAAAAGGCGCGGACATTGAAATGCCGCTCTCGCTTTCGTTTGAAGAAGCGATCACCGGGCTCACCACCAGCATCACGGTAAACAGATCCGATCAGTGTTCGCGCTGCCACGGCGCCGGCGACACGGGCGGATCCGTGATTACTTGTCCGACCTGCAAAGGCTCTGGTCAGATTCAGAAGGCCGGCGGCCGTCTGCGTTTCACCCAGGAGTGCACTGACTGTGGCGGCACCGGCCGTCGACGTCCGCCCTGTTCGCTGTGCAAAGGCAAAGGCACTCTGTCCAAGACTGAGAAAGTTAAGGTGCGGATTCCCGCCGGCGTCGACACAGGATCGCGCGTGCGAATTCCCGGCAAAGGAGAAGGCGGGCGTTTGGGCGCGCCTCCAGGAGATCTGTTCATCATCACGAACGTCGGCCGTCATCAGTATTTCACTCGCAAGGGCGACAACATCTACGTCACCGTTCCGATTACGGTGCCTGAGGCTGCTCTGGGCGCGAAGATCGAAGTCCCCACCGTCACCGGCAAAGCGCAGTTGCGCATCGCTCCGGGCACGCAGTCAGGACAGAAGTTCCGGCTGCGCCAACGTGGCGCGCCGTCTCTGCGCGATCCGAACACGCACGGCGATCAATTTGTAGAAGTCCAGGTAGTTTTGCCGAAAGTAATTTCGGAAGAGACGAAAGAATTACTGCGAAAGTACGGGCAGATGAATACTGAGAATCCGCGGGTGGCGATGGGACTGGAATGAGTTTTCAGTTTTGAGTTTCATTAGCTTTTGCTAGTCCTGCACCTGCTGAGAACTTAAAACTCAAAACTAGAAACTGATGAAGAAGCGAGCCAAGACATTCACGATCAGCGCCGTGGCGGAGCAGTTTGAGCTGCACCCGCAGACGCTGCGTCTATACGAGCGTGAAGGACTGCTGAAGCCTTCGCGGTCCGAAGGCAACACCCGTCTCTATACCGACACTGATCTTGAGCGGCTCGAAATAATCTTGTCGTTGACGCGCGACCTCGGCGTAAATCTTGCCGGCGTCGAAATCATTCTGAACATGCGCGAAAAAATGGACTCGATGCAACGCGAGTTCGAACGTTTCTTCGATTACCTGCAAACCCACGCGGAAGAATTTTCTCACTTCACTGAGCCGCCGCCCGAAGCTGGCGCCCTGGTTCCCATCAGCCGCATCAATCGCCCCGTACCTGTAAAACGGCGGGCGCCTTCCCGGAAATGAGCTTGATGATTAATTACGAGCGGACTTGACGGGTGTCGGAGGTAAGACACTGCGCGCGATCGCAATGAAATATCTTGCTCGGAAAATCCGGTCATCAATCTGATAACCAAGGTTCTGCGCCTGGATGAAATCTCGCTTGGCGAATACGGCCGCATCGTCAAAAGTGACAGACTCGCGAGTAATTGGGACTTCAGTAGTTAATTCCTGACCTCCTACCACCGTGTAAGATTCAACCCACTGCCTTTTGTGAGTGAGACTGGATTTCTCTGGGTCACTCGCCGGCAACTGATTAGCAATCTTGATTGCTGCCGACAACAACTCGAAACCGCGTTCTGTACTACACTGAGAGAACTGTCGAGCAAGGCTAAGAATAACCCTGACTTTCTCCGGCCTGACCTCATCTCTCGTCGCAACGGAATAAGCTTCTGAAAGAAGTTCAATGTCGCACGGGGTCCCGGCAGACTTATTTGCCGTTGCGATTGCGGCAAGCGTCCGGGCTCGCAATCCGAGATCGTTCAGCTTTGCCGCTACGCTTCGCGCCTCGACATAATTACGTAGCTTGAGTTTGCCGGACGCAATCACAAGGACAATGTCGTCTTCAGTTTGCTTGCAAATTGCAGGGTCATCTATTTTCGCAGCAATTGAAAGAGCCTGTTCCGCATCATCTCGCATGATTGCGATCGCAATGCTTCGTCTTAGATTGTCACGCACGACAACATCCTTCTCGTTCTCGACACGCTTGAGCCGATCTTCAAGACTGCTTCCCAACGATTCGCCAAGCCTCCGCTGTTGCTGAATCAGATTCACCAAATCGTCCGCCTCCTGACGCTGCTGTTGGCTCAGCCCACTCGACAGCTCTTCTAATGCAGCCTGCACGGACAGCACTTTGTCCGGTGCGTTGATTTTCACTATGGGAAGCGCCCGCGCAAGAAAAAACCGATGAAAACTCGCCGCAGAATTTGAAATCGAATTAGTGCCGGCCACCTTACTTTGTCGCCATTCACTCACTTGAAACCGCGCGGCATCAACGAAGAATCCGACTAACATAAATGCATCTTCGCGATAGTCGTTGGAGAACATCCTTCCGTCGTGAAGAAAAACATAGTTGCAGAGAGAATTTAGCGCATTGTCGTAAGGATAACCGTTGCGGCGCAAATTTTCGAGCAGGGTAACAAAGAGCGGATCGCTATAGTTCTTTCCTTGCTTACTTAAAGCAAATAGGAGTCGTTCGATCGCCTCTGGAACGTCTCTCCCTGCTAATGACATTATTCCCAGCCTCTGAGCCTGGTCTGGTTTACTTTCGGCCAACTCAAGCGCGATTTGCGCGAGCAATTCGGATTTAGCGCTGGAATTGTCTTTCTTGTTGCCCTTATCCAGCTTGTCCGCCTCATACTTGGCAAGTAAGTCTTCGGCGGTCTTGGCGTCGTGTTTTCCTAACAAGCGCAGAACTTCTGCTAATGCGGCAGCCCGTCGACGCGCGATAAGAAGCTGATGCTCACGAAGCTTGGCATCCATAGTCGAAATGTCCTCGACCGGCTCACTGGCCGCGTCGAACGCACGGCGGAACACCCCTCGCGCGAAGACTTCGTCGATATTCCAGAGGATGTCTCCTATTCGGGCCTCTAACGTGATTGCCTCGGGCTTGTCAAAATCCTTTCGCAACTCGTCAGATAGCGACCGAAGCATATCGATAGCGGCTAACATCTCAGGAGAGGTACGCTTGTCCGTAGGATTTAATAAGACGCCTGTTTGGGGATTTGCGCCCGTTGTTATCGGGGTTTGAGGATTCTGACCGGCGACGCTTAAGGGCATTGAAAACAACCCAACCAGCAATATAGCGAACTTGCACGATTTCATCTGCAGGAGGTTGCATCGCGAAATACTGCTCATCGGCTTGTTTGTCCGTTAGCTTACTAGCCTAAACATAACGGCGGCATCCTTTACCTTTTCATGTTTGAAGTTGAAGTGACTAAGGCCCACCCATCTGTCGAGAACGCGACCCTCACCAGTCAACAGCACATACTGCGGGACGATGTTGATTTTGAGGTTACTATTGGCCTCACCGTGACGATCATAAACCACAGGGATATTTGTGAGTCCGAAGCTGTCCACAAACTTCCTAACGTCATTAATATCGCTATCGATGCTAAGAAGGTACATGGCCACGTTTTTTTTCTCAGCTTCTCTCGCGGCTAGTTTCCAGAAATCGGCATCTCTTTCGCAACCTTGGCATTGGGATGAAAAGACTACGACGAAGACATATCTCTTCGCATTTCTTTCTAATCGCACAGGTTCGCCGCGCAGGTTTTCGACCAATGGCCAAGCTGCGACTTCGCCTTCCGAGAGCCCCGGAATATTCCTTACGTCGTCTTCAGTCGGTGGGCTCCGTAGTGGAGTTTCGGCCCTTCGCCTCGCCACAACTAGAGTCAGCGTAAGGCCAGTTGCGAAAAAAACCGCCAGAACTAACATCTTCGCTTTCATCACCGGATCTCAGTTTATTGGCGGCGGTGGACAGTCCAAGGAATAAACACACACGGTAGTTCTTTCGCAATCAGGTCAGTAGGGACACGAATAGGTACTTCGACAACCCTCGAAAGTTGCATAGCACTCTCCCGACTGATGCGAGTCCTGGCAACTGCCCCCACATTCCGCTCTTGCCCCAATGCCAAACGTCACAACTAACCCGACTAGAGCGCCTCCGAAAACTGATAGAATCGATTTGCGAATCATCCTGCTCCTCCTCTTTACTCTTAGAATCGTCAAGCCCTGACAATGGTTAACTTGGCAACCGTTAACGCGGGTCTTCAAACGGTGGCGCGCAGACTGAACGTCCTTAGCGTAGAATGCACTGAAGCCGCTCAAAGACGGCAGGCCTATAATCCCAAGAGAAAAGACTGTCAACAGGTTTCTTAAGTGTATTAACAATTATTCTTGCGACCTGCTATCCCCCCTAAGGAATTGCGTTGACGAGAGCAATCTTCATTAGATGCAAAGTCTGTATGACCTAAGCCGACCACGATATTAGGTGTGCCGCTTAAAGGTTCGTCCAATTCCTGTTTTGAGAGATCGGCCTCGTCGCCGCGCCGCTGGTGGCAAATCCCGCTAAACCATTCCCTGACAAGTCGATGTTCGGACTTCGAAAGCCTGGTTGACAGACCGAGTACGATCAAGAGAGAAAGATCGACCAAGCTTCTTCGCATGATCGGACCTAGCTCCCAATGCGGCCTGCGGCAAAGTGTACTTCTCTATTCGTCCTGCTGGCTGCGTTCGTGTGTCTTACGCTGCGCCTATCGGCTGCACAGGATCTCGACAACGTGACCATCAGTGGCCGCGTCACTGATCAGAACGCCGCGGTGATTCCCGGCGCGTCCGTCACCGCCACGCTCGTCGCCACCAAAGCCGAGCGCACGCTCGTCACCGATGACAACGGGCAATACAAGTTGATTCAACTGCCGCCCGGTGTCTACAGCGTCAAGGCCACGTTCACTAACTTTGCCGTCGAAGAAAAGACGGACCTCACGACGATCGCGGGACAAAACGTCAAACTGGATTTCATTCTGAAGCCCGCCGGCATCAGTGCGGCGGCCGTAATCGTCAGCGCCGCCGATGCGCCGCAAGTTGATACGACGCGCACCGTTGTCGGTGGAACGGTGACCACTCGCGAGGTTGAATCGTTGCCGGTCAACACGCGCTCGCCGCTCGATTTGATTTTTACCCTGGGCGGTGTGGCTGAAGAGCCGCTATCGATGCGCGACCTGGCCGAAGATCGCACCAGCTCGCGCTCGACTCCCGAGGAAGCCGGTAACTTTTCGCTTTCCGGCGGCACTGCTTATTCCAACAACATTACGATCGATGGACTCGACAACAACGACGACCGCGGAGCTCGCGAGCGATTCACGCCGTCGATCGAAGCGGTCGAAGAAGTTCAGGTCATCCGCAATCAATTCGCGGCTGAATACGGGCGCGCTTCGGGTGGCCGGGTAAATATCCGCACGCGCGGCGGTTCGAACAAGTTCCACGTCCGGGCTTTCTACTTTTTCCGCGATGAATCGTTGAACGCGAACACCTGGAAAAACAATTCGCTCGGTCTGTCGCGGCTGCCGCTGCAGGAACACGACCCCGGCTTCACCTTCAGCGGCCCGTTAGTTATTCCTAAAGTTTACAACGGCCGCAACCGCACCTTTTTTTTCAGCGCTTACGAATACGTTACCTTCCTGGATTCGACATTGATTGACGCCCTGGTGCCGGTGGATCAGAACCCTCTGTTTCCACTTTCGGCCCCGACTAATCTGCAACAGAAGAGGCCTGAAAACCCTTCGGCCCCGGCCCTGTCGGCCACGAATGGAGTGGCTCCGTTCATCGCCTCGGTGAGCACTCCGCAGCGCAATCACATCTTCACCACTCGCGTCGACCACAGGTTCACCGAGATGCATAACGGTTCTTTTCTTTATCAACTTGGCCGCCTGAACAACCTGAGACAATTTGGCGGCGGCGATCGTCTGGCCGAAAGCCTGATTGGAAAGTCGCGCAACACCGATGCCCTGTCGTACTCGGACAATTATGTGATCTCTGCTAAGGCTGTAGCGCAGACGCGCTTCCAATACTCGCGCTTGACGCCGGCGATTCAAGCCATCGGCGGCACCCGCAAGCCGGTCGTGCTGATTAGCATCAAAGACTCAGCGCAAATAAATACGGGCACGTTGATAGCCGGCACGTCGACGATTGGCGCGAGCGACCGGCTCGAAACTCGCTTTGAAGCTCAGGAAGTTTTTGCCTTTCTCAGCGGGACCCATTCGATGAAGTTTGGCGGCGACATCCAAAGGATCAAATCCACCTTCATAGATCTAAGTGACGCCAGCGGCACCTGGAGTTTCGATAGCGCGGGAGATTTTCTGGCTAACCTGCCCAGCCGCTTCCGGCAAAACTTTCTGACGACGTCGACGCAGCACAACACCTATCTCGGGATTTTTGCGCAGGATGAATGGCGGCTGAAACCCAACTTGATGTTGAGCTACGGCCTCCGCTATGAAAACGAAACCATCATCCATGACAAGAATAACTTCGGGCCAAGGGTTGCTTTCTCATACGATCCCTTCAAGTCCGGCAAGACCGTAATTCGGGGCGGCGCCGGAATCTTTTATAACCGAGCGTTGCTGCGCACGATCGACGATTTCACTTTGGGTGCGCAACAACGTTTCTTTGACACGGACGCACTGGTCGATTCGGTCACTGGAAAGTTGATGAGCAACACGCCGCGCCGCGCATTCATTGCCGCGAATCTTCACTTTCCGCAGACGCTCACCGCCTCATCGCCGTTGGTCAAGCAGTTCGGCGTGCTCAACTCCGGGTTCTCGCGCCGGCTGGATCCGAAGCTGCGTATTCCGGAAAGTTATCAATCCAACGTTGGATTCGAGCGCGAGTTGGGCAGCTTTGTAGTCGAAGCGAACTACACCTGGAATCGCGGCATTCATTTGTGGCGCGAGTTCAACACGAACGCGCCGGCGCTGCCGAAAGGCTTTAAGAACCTGACTTCCTATCTGGCGTCACGCGACTTTGCTAATTTTCTCAGCGCGCCGGGCGGGGTCAGGCCGATCCTGAATACTTCGACTGCGGGTGATCTGGTTCGCTTTGTGCTGTCGCCATCTGACCCGGCGAACCCGAACTCAGTCATTCGCATTACGGAGTTCGGCGTGCCCGTCTCGCTCGTAAATCTCAACGCGTTCACTTCAACCACTTCGGTGAACACGGCGCTGGCGGCTTTGAATGGATTGCGCCCGGATCCTTCGAAAGGTGAAGTCGAAGAACTGATCCCCGTCGGCAACAGTTTCTATCATGGCCTGACGCTCGAGGTGCGTAATCGGTTTAAGCGCGCGAAAAACGGAGCGGGCCTTTCGTTTCGCGCCGCGTACACGCTTTCATTTCTCAGGGACGATGGCGTCGTCAACACTTCTGACGCTTTGGTTCCCGGGGATTTTCGCAGCGAGCGATCGCGGAGCCTGCAGGATCGACGCCACCGTTTCACTCTGTCAGGGACGATCGATACGCCCAAGTTTCTTGGGCTGCGCATCTCGCCGGTTTTACGAATAGCGTCAGGCGCGGCCTTTAATCTCGGACTGGGAGGCGCCGATCGAAATCTGGATGATGTCGGCAACGATCGGCCAATCTTTAACGGCGACACCAAAGTGCTGAAATGGCGCAACCCGGGCCAGCCATTTGACGCGTCGATTTTGAATCAATTCACACAGCCCACGATCGGCCAGTCGGGAAACCTGCCGCGCAATGCCGGCACCGGGCCCGGAACTTTCATTTTCGATCTGAACGTGACGCGTGAGTTCAAAATCACTGAGAAGATCAGGTTGCGTCCGGTGGTCGAGTTCGACAATGTTCTCAACAAGACGGTATTCAGCTTTGGCAGCGAGTTCATCGACTTCAGCGCCTTTGGTCCCACATCTTCAGCCGCCACGAAACAAGCTTTCCTTGATTCGTTCCTGGTGGCGACGCGCACCCTGCGCCCGCGCCAGATTCGTCTCGGCGTGCGTTTGGATTTCTAACTTTGGAGACACGTATGCTGAATGTCAGGTTGGTTCGATAAGATGTAGTTGATTTAAGAGCTGCATCCAGGAGCAACGACGATGACGATTCAGCGGACCAGATTTATTCCCCGCGATTACGACGTGTTTGCGGGGCTCGAT
>JBBQWP010000010.1:0-156701 GCA_038210455.1 Pyrinomonadales bacterium
TTCGTCTTCCCCAAAACCTTCGTTATCGCCGCCGTCAAAGTCGTCTTCCCATGATCCACGTGTCCAATCGTCCCGATGTTCACGTGCGGCTTGCTGCGGTCAAATTTCTCTTTGCTCATCTTTTCCTGTCCCTCTAAGTGGCACAGACTTTAGTCTGTGGTTCTTTCTAACGACGCCCTGCAACTCACAATCACAGACTGAAGTCTGTGCTACTTACCTTATGGAGCCCGCGATGAGATTTGAACTCATGACCTCCTCCTTACCAAGGAGGCGCTCTACCCCTGAGCTACGCGGGCGCGAGTCAAACAATCAATCGCGTTCCAATGCAGTCTTTGGAGCGGGCGACGAGATTCGAACTCGCGACCCTCAGCTTGGAAGGCTGATGCTCTACCAACTGAGCTACACCCGCTCACCTTCTGGAATTTCAAATTTCAAATCTGAGATCTGAAATCTCAAACATGGTGCAGGGGGTAGGGTTCGAACCTACGTAGGGCGTGAGCCCGCCGGGTTTACAGCCCGGTGCCATTAACCACTCGACCACCCCTGCCTATTTGTGCCGCCAATTAAACGTGCGAATAGAACCGGTGAGAGACTATCGAACCGACCTTCCCTAAGCGCGCGCACCGACCCTAGCTGCAAACTCGTCACTTTAACTGAGGTTAGTGCGCTTTTGCAAGTGCGGAGCAGAAAGCACGCTGCGCTCGTTCATGTCACACTATTCCTGTCACTGGATCTGACACAGATATGGCTTTTTTTGGAGCCGGCGAAGGGACTTGAACCCCCGACCTACTGATTACAAATCAGTTGCTCTACCAACTGAGCTACGCCGGCTGACTTGCGGCTGGCCCATACTATCAGCATCAAAATTCAAAGTGAAGCAAGCGGCCGAGCCCAGTTTTCCATCATCGACAAGTTATCGGAAGCCGGAGTGATCGAGGTCTCTCAACATCAAGACAACAAACCTGTCTGGAATCAGGGAGCGCTAATCAGAGTGCATTTGCACGAGAAATGGACCAGCGCGTAACTTGACAACGCTTTGCCCGTTTCCTATTCTAGCCGTTCGCGTTTTAGGCGCTTAAGATAGAAGGACTTATCTATGTCAACATACTTTCCCAGCGGCCAGGCACTGGCCCAGGGGCGGAAGTGGTACGTCGTCGACGCTGACGGCAAAACCGTCGGACACCTGGCATCTGAAGTAGCCGCTATTCTAACTGGCAAACGGAATCCAAAATGGACGCCGTTTCTCGACATGGGCGATCACGTGATCGTCGTTAATGCCCGTAAGGCAATGTTCACCGGCTCAAAAGCGACAGGCAAGGTCTATAGCCGGCATACGTTGTATCCGGGTGGCTTGCGACAGACGACCGTGACTGAGATGTTTACCAAGCACCCCGAGCGAGTGATTGAGTTTGCTGTGAAAGGAATGCTGCCCAAGTCAAAACTGGGAAAGGCCATGGCTAAGAAGTTAAAAGTCTATGCTGACGCCGAGCATCCCCATTCGGCCCAGCTACCGCAAACCCTCGAACTCCCTTCACGCAAAAATCAAATGTAGAAACCGAAAACAAGAAGGATGTAAGACGTGGCAGAAATTCAATATTACGGAACTGGGCGGCGCAAGACTTCGACTGCTCGAGTCTATTTGCGACCCGGCGAGGGCAATTTCATTGTCAACCGGAAAGCTTTCGAGGCGTACTTTCCCAACGAAACACATCGCATGATCATCCGCCAGCCGCTTAACCTGACGGAAACCGGCGGCAAGTTTGACGTGCTGGTCAACGTGGCCGGCGGCGGCCCATCCGGCCAGGCCGGTGCGATTCGCCACGGCATCACGCGCGCGCTGATGTTATACAACGCTGACCTGCGGCCCGCATTGAAAGAAGCCGGACTGGTTACGCGCGACCCGCGCATTAAAGAGCGCAAGAAATACGGACAGAAGGGCGCGCGTAAGCGCTTCCAGTTCTCGAAGAGATAGGAACATTTTCGATTGCCAATTGCCGATTTTTGATTGATTGGCAATTGCGAAATCGTCTGGGACGACACTCGTTGGATTTCAATCGGCAATCGGAAATGCTTTGAATCCATTGTCGCGATTCTAATTGGTTGCTTTCAAGCGAAAGCACTAGTCGCGGCGAGTACACAAACCAATTGACATAAAGGAGAAAGCTTTTTGGTTACGGTTACGATGAAAGAGTTGTTGGAGGCCGGAGTTCACTTTGGCCACCAGGTGCGTCGTTGGAATCCGAAAATGAAAGAATACATTTTCGGAGAGCGCAACGGCATTTACATTATTGATCTGCAAAAAACCCAGAAGATGTTTCGCGAGGCGCTGCAGGCCGTGGCTAACATGGTCGCTGAAGATCGCGGCAAGACCGTCCTCTTCGTCGGCACCAAGCGTCAGGCACAGGAAGCGGTGCGCGAAGAAGCGGAACGTTCGGGACAGTATTACGTGAACCAGCGTTGGCTGGGCGGCCTGCTGACGAATTTTCAGACAGTGCAAAAATCGATCAAGCGGTTGAAGGATCTCGAAGCGATGCAGACCGATGGCCGCTATGAGAAGCTGACCAAGAAAGAGCGCATCAAACTCGATCGCGAACGGCTGAGTCTGGAAAAGGTGCTTTCCGGCATTAAATCCATGACTCGTCTGCCCGACTTGGTTTTCGTCATTGACGTGCGCAAGGAAGAGATTGCGGTCGCCGAAGCCAACAAACTCGGCATCCCGGTGATTGCGGTCGTCGATACGAATTGCTCGCCGGAAGGAATTGATTACGTGATTCCCGGCAACGATGACGCTTTACGCGCTGTCCGGCTGTTTGCGGCGCGCATCGCCGACGCGGTGCTCGAGGGCCAGCAGATGCTGACCGAGGGTGCTGCTTCAACTGAAGCGCCCGAGGAGAAGATTGAAGCCGAAAGTGGAGCGGCGACCAGCGAGATCGCTGAAGCTGCGCCGGTTGCGGCTGAGGGCAGCGAACCCGCAGCAGTGTCCGAGCCCGCGCCGCCCGCCGTCAGCGCTGAAGCAACGAGCGAGCAATCCGCCGAACCGGCGACGCAAGCAGAACCCGAAAGCGCGGAGGTCGTCGCCGCAGTTTAGATTTAAAGGCAATCTCAAATTCATCGGCGAGCGCAGCCTCAAAAGCGGAATCCCGCCGGGCTGCGCCTTTTCATGAAGTGGCACAGACTTCAGTCTGTGTCTGGCAAATCAAAACCACAGACTGAAGTCTGTGCCACTAGTTAGGGAGAGTAAGGAATCATGGCAGAAATAAACGCAGCCGCGATCAAAGCGCTGCGCGAAAAGACGGGCGCCGGCATGATGGACTGTAAGAAGGCCCTCACCGAAGCCGGCGGAAACGAAGAGCGAGCGATTGAAATCCTGCGCGAACGCGGACTGGCGTCCGCCAAGAAGAAAGCAGGCCGCGTGGCCGCCGAGGGCGTGGTTGGATCTTACATTCACATGGGCGGCAAGGTTGGCGTGCTGGTCGAAGTGAACTGTGAAACTGATTTCGCCGCCCGCAGCACAGAGTTTCAGCAGTTGGTCAAAGACATCGCCATGCACATCGCGGCCGCCGAGCCGCGGCATATTTCCCGCGGAGAAGTAACCGCGGAAACGCTGGACAAAGAGCGGGAGATTGCGCGGGCTCAGGCAAGGAACGATCCCAAGAACATGAACAAGCCGGACCAGGTCATCGACAAGATCGTCGAGGGCCGGCTGAACAAATTCTATGAAGAGTTTGTTTTGCTGGATCAGCCCTTCATCAAAGATCCGGCCAAGACCGTCGGTGAGATGGTCACCGAAAGGATTGCCCAAACCGGCGAGACGATTACGATTCGAAGGTTCTCTCGCTACAAGATGGGCGAAGGGCTGGCCAAGCGTGACGACGACTTCTCCGACGAGGTCGCCAAGCTTGCCGGAAGTTAAGGCTTGGGACGCAGACTTTAGTCTGTGATCTCAACATACAAATCAAAGACTGAAGTCGGTGCCGCTAATTCATAAATGAGCGCTGAGATTCAAAACCAACCCGCCTATCGTCGCGTGCTGTTGAAGATCTCGGGCGAGGCGTTGATGGGTGAACAGACCTTCGGCATCGACGTCGACATCGCGCGCACGGTGGCCGAAGAGGTCAAGCAGGTCCACGACCTCGGCATACAGGTCGCCGTGGTCGTCGGCGGCGGGAACATCTTCCGCGGGCTTTCCAAGAGCGCCGGCAAGATGGACCGTTCCTCGGCTGACTATATCGGCATGCTGGCGACGGTAATGAACGCCGTCGTTTTGCAGGACGCTCTGGAAAAAACCGGCATTCAGACGCGCGTGCTGTCCGCGATCCATATTCCCCAACTGGCTGAACCATTCATTCGCCGCCGTGCGATCCGTCATTTGGAAAAAGGCCGGATCGTGATCTTCGCTGCGGGCACCGGCAATCCTTTCTTTTCCACTGATTCGGCCGCGGCGTTGCGCGCGCTCGAGATTAAGGCCGAAGTAATTCTGAAAGCGACCAAGGTGGACGGCGTGTACTCAGCGGATCCGATGAAGGACGCCACAGCCACGCGATTCGACTGCATTACCTATCAGGAAGTTTTAGAAAAACAGTTGAAAGTGATGGACGCGTCGGCCATTTCTCTGTGCATGGACAACAATCTGCCGATCGTGGTTTTCAACATGCGCACGGCCGGCAACATCGCACGGGTGGTCAACAGCAATTCCGGAATCGGCACGCGCGTCTCCCTGGTATGCTAATTTGTGGCACGCGCAGCCTGCGCGTGATTCACGGGCCGGACGCCCGTGCCACTCTTCTACGGAGTTCGTCATGAGCGAAAAAGACGTCATCAAAGAAACCAAGCCGCGAATGGAAACAGCTATCGAGGACGTGCGTCGCAAGCTGGCCACCGTCCGCACCGGCCGCGCGGCAGTGAGCCTGCTCGATAGCATCGTCGTTGACTACTACGGCACTCCGACACCGCTGAACCAGATGGGTTCCGTGCACGCACCGGAACCGCAGATGCTCACCGTACAGCCATGGGATCAAACACAACTGGCAAATGTTGAGAAGGCGATTCGGGCGTCCGACCTCGGTCTGAATCCATCGAACGACGGCAAGCTGATCAGAATTCCCATTCCGCCACTCACCGAAGAACGGCGCAAGCAGCTAGCCAAACAGGTCCATGAGATCGCCGAAGAACATCGCACCGCCATTCGCAACATCCGCCGTGACGAGAACGACAAGCTGAAGAAGATGCTGAAGGACAAGACGATTTCCGAGGACGCCGAACGTGACGGATTGGATGAGGTGCAAAAACTAACCGACTCGTACATCTCGAAGATCGACGAATTATCAAAGTCCAAAGAACATGAGATCATGAACGTCTAGTCAGCGAACGTGGCACAGACTTCAGTCTGTGATTGATGGATGGTAATCACAGACTGAAGTCTGTGCCACTCATGCTCTGATGATCATTAGTCTCGCCTTATCTTTTATCGCCATCGCGAGCGGCGCGCTTCTCACCTACACCTGGGATGAGGACGCGCCGCTCGCTTCGCGTCTATGCACCGGCGCTTGTATCGGGTTTGCGCTATTAGGCCTGATTGGCTTCGCCCTCGCGTTGGTCATCGGACTGAGTAGTACAACCTTAGTCGTGACGGCGCTCCTCATGGCAACGCCCGGTCTCCTCTTACGGAACCCCCAAGTCCGCGCTCAAATTGACCAGGACCTAACAACAGCAACACGAGCGATCAGCCGGGCGACGACCACGCCTGATCGCTGGGCGTTTATCTATTTTCTTTTCTATGCCGTGGTGGCGATCGTCATGTGGCTCGTGTTCTCTCGGGCGATATTTGAAAAGCCTGACGGCATCTACACGGGAGTCCTGAACAACTATGGCGACCTGCCATTTCACCTCAGCGTGATCACGCGTTTCGCTTTTGGCCAGAACTTTCCGCCTGAAGACCCGACGTTTGCCGGCGCCCGGTTTACTTATCCTTTCATGACCGACTTTGTCTCGGCGATGTTCGTGCGCGCCGGCGCCAGCTTGCGCGATTCCCTTTTCGTCGAAAACTACATCGTGGGCGTTGCGCTCGTGGGAGTGCTGCATCGCTTTGGCCAGAAACTCTTGCGCAATCGCACGGCGGCGATTCTGACGCCGGTGCTAATCATTCTGAACGGCGGGTTGGGCTGGGTGATGTTATTCAGCGACGTAAACAAGACGGACGGCGGTGTCTTTCATATGCTGCGACACATTCCCCATTCATACACAATTCTTCCCGAAGTCGCGGATGGCTGGCGTTGGGGCAACGCCGTTACCAGTTTGCTGGTGCCGCAGCGCGGATTCCTGCTCGGCATTCCGTTGGCTGCAATTGTGTTCACACAATGGTGGACCGCGTCGCAAGGCGACGCTGAAGGAAAAAGTAAAAAGGTAAAAGGAAAAAAGGATGAGCGGCGGGAGAAGAGGTTGGGAGCTGCAACTAGCGCGACTGGAAAGCTCGGATCAACCGCCGGCAATTCTTCCCTTTTTACTTTTTCCTTTTTACTTTTGCCTTCGTCACGGCGGATGCTCGCGGCGGGCGTGGTCGCCGGTCTCTTGCCGCTGGTGCACGCCCACAGTTTCATAGTCGTGATGGGAGTTGGCGCTTGTCTGGCTTTAATCAACTGGGCGCGGTGGCGAGAGTGGCTGGCTTTCTTTGTGGTGGCTTCGATCATCGCCGTGCCGCAATTGCTATGGTCAACGCATGGCAGCGCAGTCAGCACCCGCGCTTTCATCGGTTGGGAGTTTGGCTGGGGCCACGGCGATGAAAACTTTTTCTGGTTCTGGTTCAAAAACACCGGACTATTCATCCCGCTGCTAATTGCGGCATTGCTTTGGAAGCGCGAGGACTATCTGGTTTCGCGCAAGCTCCTGTTTTTCTTCCTGCCTTTCACGCTCTGCTTTATCATTCCAAACCTGGTGAAGTTGGCGCCGTGGATTTGGGACAACATAAAAGTGCTCTTCTACTGGTGGATCGCCGCCGCGCCCATAGTCGCTTTATTGCTGGCGCGGCTGTGGGAGGGCAAAACCTGGAACCGAGTGCTGGCCGGTGGCTTGTTTGTCGTACTAACCTTCGCCGGCGCCCTGGACGTTTTTGCGCTGGTAACCAGTCAGGGCGAGTATCAGGAATTCGATCGCGACGGAGTCATGTTTGCCGAGATGATCAAGCAACAGACCCCACCGCGCGCCATGATTCTGCACGCGCCGATTCACAACACACCTGTTTTTTTGACGGGCCGGCGATCGCTGATGGGCTATCCCGGGCACATCTGGACGCACGGCATCGATTTTGGTCCGCGCGAAACAGATATCAAGAAGATCTATTCCGGCTCGCCCGACGCTGCGAACTTGCTCAGCAAATACGGCGTCGATTATGTTGTAATCGATCCGCAGGAACATTCCGTGATGCCCGTAAACACGGAGTACTTTAGTCGTTACCTGGAAGTCGTGAAAATAGGTGAGTACCACCTCTACAAAATCAAGCCGTAAGAAGTCGCGCGCGAAGAACGCACCGGCAAAGAAGACCAGCGACGAGATCCTCTCTGTCGCCAGTGCAGGCATGTCTGAGCGCGCCTGGCGCTTGTGGTCTCTGGGAATTCTGATCGTGGGCGCGTTTCTGCGGCTGTACAACTTGTCGCTTGTGCCCCTGCACCACGACGAGGGCGTCAACGGAAATTTTCTGGTGACGCTGGTGCGCGAGGGCAAGTACACCTACAACCCGGAAAACTATCACGGCCCGACCCTCTACTTTTTTTCCGCGGTTATTCCGTGGATCACCCGGTTCTTTGGCGGAAAAGCCTTTGGCGACAACTATGGCCTGACGACTTTCAATATTCGTTTGGTTACGGCCGCGTTCGGCGTGGGCACGATCTGGCTCGTGCTGCTCCTGCGCAAACGGCTCGGCACGATTGGAGCGCTGGCGGCGGCCGGCTTAATCGCCATATCACCCGGCGCGGTTTATCTCTCCCGCTATTTCATACATGAATCCCTGTTCGTTTTTTTCACGCTGGGAATTATCGTCGCCGCTTTGAAGTATTACGACAGCGGGCGCGCCGGCTATCTGGTTCTGGCGGCGATATCCGCGGCGTTGATGGTGGCGACAAAGGAAACATGGATCATAAACGGCCCGGTGCTTTTGATCGCGCTCGTCACGACCAACATCTATTTCTGGCTGCGCGAAAAGTTGGCCGGAAGGCAGAGCGAATGGTCTCTGGGCGAACGTTTGCGGGAAACGATCGAGCGCTTTGGTGAACCTGTGCCGCTCGCTACCGTGGCGCTGACAGCCTTCGCCGTTTTCATCATCGTCAACGTCCTGTTCTATTCATCGTTCTTTACCAACTATCCAAAGGGCGTCAGCGACGCGATGCAGACGTTGAGCCTTTGGCGTCATCGCACGCACGAACACGCCCATCCATTTCTGCAGTACTTCGAATGGCTCAGGCAGATCGAATCACCACTGTTGTTGTTGGGAGGAGTCGGGGCCGCGTTGGCAGTCTGGCGCGCGGACAATCGCATCGCGGTCTTTGTGGCTCAATGGGCCTTCGGGCTGCTCGTAGCGTATTCGCTGGTGAAGTACAAGACTCCGTGGATTTCTTTGAACTTTATTGTGCCGCTGGCGATCATCAGCGGCTATGCCCTGGAACAACTTTACCGCAGAGTAGGAGAGCCCTGGGCCCCGCTGGCAATCGTTGGCGGCGCGATTGCGCTCCTGATATTCGGACATATTGCGAAGCTGAAGGACGGCGATGTAGGCAAGCTCTCCGGGGTCACCTGGGACTTTAGTCTCGCGAACAACTGGCCCTACATCATTTCGATCCTGCTCCTGGCGGGTTACGCGGGATATATTCTGTATTCTCGATCGGACCAGCGTAAGACTGCGCCGCACTTCTATCTCGCGGCCGCGGCTGTTTTGGCTGTGGGCTGCTATCAAATGTACGAGCTCAACTTCGTGCACTACGATGACGACCGGTACCCTTACGTCTATGCGCACACGCGCCGCGAGATGCTGCAGATGCTCGACGAAATCGATCGCATCTCAAAGCGAATCGGCACGGGCACCGACACTGGGATCGCGCTGGTCTCGCCCGACTACTGGCCGCTGCCGTGGTACCTGCGCGACTACAAGAAGGTCGGCTACTTTCAGCAAATCACAGCCACGAACGAGCCGCTGATCATCGGTTCGATGGCCCAGGAAGAACAGCTTAAGCAAACCTACGGCGATCGCTACGTGCTCGTCAGTTCCGCCAAGGATGATGGGAGTTATGATCTGCGGCCTGGGGTTGATTTGCTGCTGTATGTGCGGAAGGACGTGGCGAAGTAGCGAGTTAGACGCGTAACTCAGATGCCGAACGGAGCACTCGAATTTGAATGGGATTCAAGGAAGGCGGCGAACAATCTTCGCAAGCATGGCGTTTCCTTCGACGAAGCGGTCTCAGTATTTAGTGATGTGCTTGCGACTGTCTACGAGGATCCAGACCACTCAATACGCGAACGGCGATATCTGACGATTGGCACGTCTGATCGAGGACGTTTGCTCCACATCTCCTATGCGGATCGCGATGGGCGGATTAGAATAATCAACGCGCGAAGAGTAACGAAGACTGAAAAAGACCTCTATGAAAAAGAAGCCAGATAAAGATTCGGATGAGATGAGACCGGAATACGATCTCAGGAAGCTCAAGTTTGTTGGTCGGGGCATCTACGCAGAACGATTTCGCGCCGGCACTAACATCGCCCTACTAGATCGCGACGTAAGGAAAGCATTTCCGGACGATGAGTCGGTAAACGAAGCATTGCGAGTGATCGCGAAGGCAGCAAAACAGCAAGCCTCACGTGGGCGGAAGACTCCCGTTCGTACTCGACGACAAGGATCCCAGTCACGACGTGCCGGGTAAGATTCAGTGAGCGACCAATCAGACGGCACATTTGTCACTGGTTCAGTTAACCGCTGAAGTGAGAGGAGAGAGCATTCATGCCAAGACTGGTCGAGCGTAGCGACGGGTGTCATTACATTCGACATTTCTATCGTGATCACGCTACGTGGCAGATAGATCGAAAGGGGGTCTTGTTTCTGCGTGAACGTGGTGTAAACACCGGAGACAAGTTTCCTACAGAGCTTTTCATGGAGATGTGGGAAGGTGCTCTTGTCTACACGGAGGCGGGAAGAGAGAGGGAACGAGACAGCCGAGGATATTGAAATGTGGGTCTTTGGATATGGTTCATTAATGTGGGATGGATGGGAGAGCTGTTTTCACGGAGCGAAACACGAGCGAGCTCGGTTGCGGAATTATCACCGAGACTTCAATAAGAAATCAGTGCGCAACTGGGGGACAAGTAAACAACCCTGCCCCACGCTCGGACTAGTCAAGCAGCCGGGAACCGAATGCGTTGGCACCGCATTCTACTTTGAAAATAAATGGAAACGAACCGTGCTAGCATACCTTCGCGCTCGAGAAGGTCCGAGTTTCAGGTTAGGAAAGAGAAAAATTGAGCTCAGCGATGATGAAACGATCGAAGCCTTCACGCCGATGAACGACCTCGCTAGTGCCACCTACATCGGTGACCGCAGCGTCAACGAGCGCGCACGAATGGTGCGAAGTGCGAAAGGCAAGGACGGGAAATGCTTCGACTATCTGCGCGATTTACATAAGAGACTTGACTCTCTCGGAATCGCTGACGAACATGTAAAGCAAATGTTTCAGTCGGTCGACTCGAAACGTCCTCCAAGCTAATCAACCATATGATGCGCTTACCCAAATTCGACTACCGCACTCCGCGCACCATAGCGGAGGCGGTGAAGATCATCGGCGACTCTGGGCCGGAGGCGCAGTTTGTTGCGGGCGGTACCGATCTTTATCCGAATATGAAGCGCCGGCAGCAGACGCCGCGCACCGTGATCTCGGTCATGCGGTTATCCGAACTGAATAAGATCGACGGCGATGGCAAAGGCGGTCTCACGATCGGCGCGTCGGTTTTGCTTACCGATATTTGTGAGAATCCAGTTATTAAACGCGACTATCCGGTGATTTCGAGCGCGGCGCGGACGATTTCGACTCCGCTGCTGCGCAATATGGGAACGATTGGCGGGAACCTCCTGCTGGATACGCGTTGCAACTATTACGACCAGAATTATGAGTGGCGTAAGGCGATCAATTTCTGCTTGAAGAAAGACGGTGACGTTTGCTGGGTAGCGCCGGGAAGCTCGAAGTGCTGGGCCGTACAGTCTTCCGATCTGGTGCCGGTGATGGTAGCTATCGGCGCTAAGTTCCGTCTGGTTTCAACTCTGGGTGAGCGAATGATCGACGCGGCGGGATTCTACAACGACGACGGCATTGATTATCTAAAGAAGCGACCGGACGAACTTCTGGTTGACATACATCTGCCGCCGACTAATGGCTGGCGCGCGTCCTATCAGAAACTTCGCCGTCGCGGCGCTTTTGATTTTCCCGTGCTCGGCGTAGCGGCCTGGGTGAGCGTAGACAGCACCGGCACCATTAGCGACGCGCGTTTGGTCCTCGGCGCGGTCGCGCCTTCGCCCGTGCAGGTGAAAGAGGCGGAACAGGCGTTAATCGGCCAACCGTTTGACGAAGAACATATCCAGGCCGCGGCCGAAGCCTGCTACAACAAAGCCCGGCCCCTCGACAACACCGACTTTGTGATGAACTGGCGCAAGCAGATGACGCGGGAATACACTCTGCGGGCTCTGCACGATTTATTGTAGGGGCAGGCTCGTCCCCTGCCCCCAACCAACGCAGTATCCCGAGAGGAGAAGAACAAAAGTTATGAAAAGAGTTACCGGCATCGGTGGGATTTTTTTCAAAGCGAAAGATCCCGATCAACTTCGCGCTTGGTATCGAAAGCATCTGGGAATCGAGGCCGAAAGCTGGGGCTTTACGTTCAACTGGCAGGATGATCCCCAAAAAGACGGGGGCCAAACTGTCTGGTCGGTTTTTCCTGCCGACACAAAACACTTCGACCCCAGTCATTCCTCATTCATGATCAATTTCCGAGTCGAGGACCTTGATTGGTTGTTGACGCAACTCCGCGCTGAAGGAATCGATTCGAAGATGGAAGCATCAGAATTCGGCAAGTTCGGCTGGATCATGGACCCCGAAGGCAATCGCATTGAATTGTGGGAACCTCCCGCGCTGCCCGAGAGCAGTTAGATAGCTGGCCGACTAGATTTTCTTATCACCTTTAGTATTGTCTTTGCGCCTTTGCGAGAACTGAACAGCCAAAGACAGATCAAACAGGTCGACTTGCATAACATCAGTGCAATTGTGCTCGCCGCCGGACGCTCTCGCCGCATGGGCGCCTTCAAGCCGCTGCTTCCCTTCGGTGGTCGAACCGTGATCGAAAGCTGCATTAGCAATCTTCGTGCAGCTCAGATTGAAGAAATCATCGTTGTAGTCGGTCATCGTGCTGAAGATATTCGAGAGCACTTAAGAACCCTCGACGTCGGGTTAGCGGTCAATTCTGATCCGGATAGTGAGATGGGTTCGTCGATTGCCCGGGGAGTCGAACAGGTGAAACCCGAAGCCCTTGCTTTAGTAATAGCCCTCGTCGATCATCCGGCTGTTTCCGCCGAGACAATTAATGTTCTCATTGACGAATGGCGGCGCGGGGCCCGGCTCGTCCAGCCCGAGCACGAAGGGCGGGGCGGCCATCCCGTCTTAATTGATCTTGCCTACCGGGACGAATTGTTGGCGCTTGATCCAGAGAGCGGTCTACGCGCCCTGTTCGCAGCGCATCGCGATCAAGTGAAGCGGGTGCCCGTTGCCTCTCCCTACGTTGCGCGTGACATGGACACGTGGGAAGATTACCGGCAGCTGCATTTCGACGTGTTCGGCGAGGCGCCGGCGCAGAATTAGCCCGGTTTTTGGCCTGTTTTGGGGGCACTAAGATTTATTCCAACGAGACACCCTCCGCGATCATCTAAACGCTCGTTGATTTGGCCGTCCTTCGATTTAGCCGAGACGGCCAGGGAAAAGGGAGTCACGATGTTTAGCAAAATTCGCAAGACCAACGCAGCGGCGGCATTCATTTTAGCGGCGGCAATGACAGCCGCTGTAGCAGTGCCGCTTCACAACCAGTCTCCGGAGTTTTCGCTCCGTGCGATCGATGGCGAACCGGTAACGTCGACCAGCCTGCGGGGCGAAGTTGTGGTGTTGGCGTTCGGCGCTTCATGGCTGCCGCTGACCCGAAACCAGATGGAAGCGGTGAAGAAACTCGCCGATCAGTACGCCGGTCGCGGCGTTGCAGTTTACTGGGTCAGCAGCGAACCGGACGCACCCAAGTCCAAGAACTACGTAGCCGACGAGCAACTGCGTGAGTTGGGCCGCAAGTACAAGGTCACGGTCCTCCGCGATCCGGATGGCGCCGTGTCAAAGAGGCTGGGCGTCGATCAATTACCGTCAGTGGTGATAATAGACAAGCGGGGGAACGTCGCGGCGACCATCGGCGGCATGGATCCTGCCGTTGATCTTGCCAAGCAGTTGGCTGAGCGATTGAACAAGCTCCTCTGACTCTTCAAACACCCGATCTGAGATCTAATATTTAACATTTGAGATCTGAGATTTGAGATCTCAGATTGCCGTCGCCCTCACGTTCAGGCTGCTGCACCACTTTTCCACATCTCATAAAGCAGACGCACCGGCAAACCCATAACGTTAAAATAGTCACCCCTAATCCCTTCGATAAAGCGGGAGACCTGGCCCTGGATTGCGTAGGCGCCGGCTTTATCCATTGGCTCGCCGGTCGAAACATACCAGTCGATTTCCTCGCGGCTCATCGATGCGAATTTCACTTCTGTGGTTTCGCAGGCGACTTTGGCTTGCGACGTTGCGCCGTTGATGAGCGCGACGCCGGTCAGCACCCGATGCCATTGTCCGCTTAACTGTCGCAACATGCGGCGAGCGTCATCGTGATCGCGCGGCTTCTCCAAAATCTGTTCGCCGGTGACCACGGTCGTGTCGGCGCCGACAATCAGGGATCCAGGACGTCTTTCGGCAACGGCTTCAGACTTTGTCCGGGCCAGGCGCTGAACATAAGTAGCCGCGTCTTCATAGGGCTTTCGTGTCTCGTCAATATCCGCCGGCAAAGCTTCAAAAGGCCAGCCGACCGTCCGCAGAATCTCAGCCCGGCGAGGACTTGCCGAGGCCAGAATGATCTGCGGCAAGACGACGAGGCGCGCTCGCTCGCCCGGATGTTCCGATAAATCATTGAGCTCCGGCCCACTCGTTTGGCTGTTTCGCTTATCTTCCATTAAACTTCAAACTCGTTTCGCGTTGTAGCACAGACTTCAGTCTGATCCGAGATAGCCCGACACTCAACCACAGACTAAAGTCTGTGCCACTAAAACCAGATGATAGACGTTGCGCGCTTATTGCCCAAACTTCTAAACGCCACCGGCGCTAATCCGGAAATGGCTGAGATCGCCGCAAAACTTGCGTGGACTCGAGCGGCTGGCGATGGCCTGCGCCGGCATGCCATTCCGTTCCGGCTGTTTCGCCAGACACTGGTGGTGTCAGTCGCCGATCCGATCTGGCAGAGGCAAATGCAGTCGATGAGCGCGGAGATGATCTCTCGCATCAACAGGTTGTTAGGCCGCGAGATAGTTGCGGATATCGAGTTCCGCATCGATCCCGCAACAGTCGAGCGAGTGCGCGCAAATTCACAAGCGAAGGGACCGCGCGAAAAAGCGCCGGGACCGGTTCCGGATGAGTTGATTGCAGCAGCTGGCGAGATATCCGATCAAGATTTAAGAAATCGTTTTATCCGCGCCGCCGAGAATTGTATTGCCCGCCGCGAAGCGCGCGCCAAATCAGACTGAGTCTTGAAATCACAACTGAAGAGATCGATCATGCCTATCACTGAAACCGACATTGAAAAAATCGCGCAGCTCGCGCATCTGGAAATCACCGACGACGAGCGCCGGCTGTTTGCTCCGCAGATTTCTGAGATCGTCACCTACGTCGAACAACTGAACGCGATTGACACCAGTTCGGTCGAACCTGCCTTGGGCGGCCTGACTCCAGAGGGCGAACAGACGGTCCTGTGGCGCCAGGATGAGGTTCAATCGTCTCTGGGACAAAAGCTGGCGCTGGATCAGGCGCCTGATGCGGCGGCTGGTCATTTCCGCGTGCCGAAGGTTTTGGCTTAGACGCGAGCTTTCTCGCTCGAATACCTTTTCCCAATGGACTCAATACTAAACTTGCGAGACGGCATTCTGCGCGGCGACAACACTGCGCGCGCTGCGACTGAATCTGCCCTGGACGCGGCCGAAAAACTAAACGGAACGCTCAACGCGTTTCTGGAAATCGATCGCGCCGGCGCGCTGAATCGTGCCGCCAAAGTCGATGCGGTCAACCCGTCCGACCAGGCACGTTTGCCCCTAGCCGGTATTCCGATCGCCGTCAAAGACAATATCTGTGTCCGCGGCATGCAGGTCTCCTGCGGCTCGCGTATCCTCGGACCTTATCAGCCGCCTTACGACGCAACGGCGATCGATCGCTTGATCGCCGCGGGTGCGGTAATCGTAGGCAAGACAAACTGCGACGAGTTTGCGATGGGCTCTTCAAACGAGAACTCCGCGTTTGGGCCAGTGAAGAACCCCTGGGACATCTCCAGAGTGCCCGGCGGCTCGTCAGGCGGTTCCGCGGCAGCGGTCGCGGCGGGGATTGTGCCGGCGGCCCTCGGCTCTGACACGGGCGGCTCAGTTCGCCAACCGGCGGCCTTCTGCGGCGTGATCGGATTGAAACCTACGTACGGTCGCGTGTCGCGCTATGGCTTGGTCGCGTTTGGCTCGTCGCTGGATCAGATCGGGGTGCTCACCCGCACCGCCAGCGATGCCGCGGCCGTGCTGCAAGTCATCGCCGGACGCGACCCGCACGATGCAACAACCGCTGAGGTGCCGGTGCCTGACTACTCAGCCGAACTCAACCATGACATTAGGGGGATGCGTTTGGGCGTCTCTCGGACTCTGCTGGGTGAAGGGCTGAGCCCGGATGTGCGCGCAGCGATTGAGAATTCCATAGAAGTCTATCGTGGTCTGGGCGCAGACATAGTCGACATCGATCTGCCGCATGCGCAGTATGCGATTGCGGTTTACTACATCATCGCCACGGCCGAAGCCTCCTCTAACCTGGCCCGTTTTGATGGTGTTCGTTACGGCTTTCGCGCCGAAGACGCGCCAACGCTCAAAGAGATGTATCGTAAGACCCGCGACGAAGGCTTTGGCCCGGAGGTGAAGCGCCGCATCATGCTCGGCACCTACGTGCTGTCGGCAGGTTATTACGACGCTTATTATTTGAAAGCGCAAAAGGTGCGCATGTTGCTGCGACGGGATTTTGCCAGAGCCTTCGAGAAATGTGATGCCGTGCTGACGCCGACTACTCCGACACCGGCATTTCTTTTCGGTGAGAAGGTTGACGATCCGCTGGCGATGTACCTCAACGACATTTTTACCGTGACCGGGAACCTGGCGGGAGTTCCGGGGCTAAGCGTACCGTGCGGACTCTCCGCCGACGGGCTGCCGATTGGTTTGCAACTGATGGGGCCTTACTGGAGCGAAACGACTCTGCTTCGTCTGGCGCACGCATATCAGCAGGCCGATCCGTTTGGCGCACGACCGAGCATCCATGCTTGAATCTCGAATCCGCCGGCAGAACATCGGCGACGCTTTGTGTTCGACAAACTTCAGGAACTAAGGCCCCGAAGGGCCGATATTCAATAGCCACGCCCGTGAGGGCGTGGTCGAGACAATCGTGATGAGTTTGAGGCCCGCAAGGCCGGCACTTCACACGATTTGTCTTCCATCGGTCATCTCGTTCGTGCCGCACCTTGGGCGCTCATCATCTTGCCCAGTTCTTGATCCACGCCCGGAGGGGCGTGGCTACTGAATACCGGCCCTTCGGGCCTAACCCCGGCCAGCTTGAAACTGTTTCCGAAACTCCGCCGAGCGCCGACGTAGATCCAGCCAATCTTTAAACAGACTCGGAGTTTGAATCCAAACCTTGAGCCACTCAGCAATCTCAGCCTGCTCCCTGCGTTCCTGCTGATTTAGGTTTTGATCTTTCGTCAGTAACTCAGCGATCTGCCTGCCGCTCGCTGCCATACTTCGCAATTCCCTTGCAGCCATCTGATCGCCTGAATCTTCCGCACGCTGCCGCAGCCGTTCCAGTTTCTTAATCAACGCTTCGGCCTTCTTGAGTCTCAGAGGCTTTCCAGTCAGGAGGTCCTCAAGACCTTTAAAATCTCCGCCATCACTCTCAATCTTCGCTTCGCGCCAGCGGGCATCAAACTCAATCACTTCGGGATGGCGTAACTCGGCGCCTTCATCGGCGAGCACTCGCGCAATTGCGGCGGGGCTTTCGTCAGCGCCCTGGCCGAACTGTTTGCGCACTGACCGTTGGATTTCGCGCAGTTCGGCCTCACCAACCGCGGTGCGCCCCAGACGGTCCCACACCTGAATTATCAGTTCGCGTTTGGTACTTGGCGCCGGCTTGCGGCGGTGCGTTTCGGATTGCGTTCCTTCCATGCTCAAACCAGACAAGATAGAATCAGATCCTGCTGAAGATGCTTTACGCGCAGGGCCTGAGTCAACCTGATGAGAAATACAAGCAGTTACTACTCTCTCGTTCGTCGCTGGGCGAAAAGCATAGGGCTGGCCACCGCTATTCTGACTTTACTATTCCTGTCGACCTCGCCCTGTCAGGCACAGAAACAAGCAACCTTACGCCGGATAGAATTCGTTGGCCTGAAAAAACTGACACCGCAGCAGGTCATTGAAGCCAGCGGACTCAAGGTGGGCGATACGTTCGCACTTGAGGTCATTGACGCCGCCGCCGAAAAGCTGATGCAGTCGGGCTTATTCAAAAAGCTGGGATACAAGGTGCGCTCCATTGATAACGAAGCCACCGTAATCTTCGAGGTCGAAGAGGCGTCGAGAAATTTGCCTGTCGTCTTTGAAAACTTTGTCTGGTTTAGCGAGGCGGAGATCGCCCGGACGATCAGACAGGATGTGCCCTTCTTTGACGGCACCGCGCCGGAAGCCGGAACGACGACCGACAAGATCGCCGCGGCCTTGCAACGACTGTTGAGCCAGAAAAACATTTCCGGCCGCGTCGAGCACATGCCGTACCTCGACCTGGCAAAGGGCAAACAGGAAATTCTCTTTACGGTCGAAGGGGTAAAGATCCCAGTGTGCTCTGTGCACTTCCCCGGCGCAACGGCAATCTCTGAAGACGATCTAATCAAAGCCTCGCAGGCTTTGCTTAAATCTGATTACTCACGAAAAGACGCGCGCGGGTTCGCCAACTACACGCTCTTTCCGCTTTACCGTCATCTCGGACTTTTGCGCGCACAATTTCAGGAGCCGACTGCTGCGGTTGAAGAATCTCCCAGCCGCTGCGCCGGCGGAGTGGCAGTGACGATTCCGGTTGACGAAGGCGTGGTATATTCGTGGGACGCGGCCGACTGGTCCGGAAATCAGGCGTTGACCAAAGAAGATTTGACGGCCGCGCTCGGGATGCAAGCCGGCGAAGTCGCCGATGGCACGAAGATCGACAAGGGTCTGAAGGATGTGCGAAAGGCTTATGGCCGACGCGGATATCTGGCCGCCTCTTTCAAGGAATCGACCGAGTTTGACGACGCCCCGAAACGCGTCACCTATCGATTCAACGTCACCGAAGGAGCGCGCTACTTTATGGGCAATTTGATCGTCAACGGACTGCCGGATGAAGAGGTCGAGCGACTGAAGGCCAAGTGGACGCTCGGTAGTAACGCAGTCTTTGACGAGTCTTATATTGACAGTTTCAGGCAGACAGCCCTGCGAGAATACATGACTGGTCTGGCGCAACGCACTGGTTCCCGCGCCAGGTTCGAGCTGGAAATAAAGCCTAATGCGCAAAAACAAACTGTCGATGTCATCATCAGTTTCAAGTGAGCCGGTGTTGACGCTGAAAGCGTCAACGATAGTAGCCGGGGGCAAAGCGAAGCGACGCCCCCGGAAATGCATCCCGAAATGAACGCCGACCCTGAAGGGGTCGCACAATTTCAACCAGGGGGCGACCCCTTCAGGGTCGGAATTCTTTCTTGGCAGGGAACCGGGGCGTTGCCCCGGCTATTATATCTCACGCCTTCGGCGTGAAGAGTCGGCGTGATTCGCTCAAATCAAAGCCAATGCCACTTGATGAGTCTTCCATCTCCTCCCTCCTCGCGCGCATAGCCGCCGAATTTAAAACCAAACCCTTCATTCCCCATCGCCTGCTCAAGCAAGGCGACGCCCAAACCATCGGAGCATATCTCTGGCCCAGACGCTTTCGCCTGCGAGATCACACCGGCGATGAAGAGCGGCTTTTCGAAGTCGAGCCCGGGAGCCAGGTCCTCGCGCACTGTCGTTGGCAACCGCATCGAACCGAACAGCCGACGTTTGTGATCTGGCACGGCATGGAAGGATCAACCTCGTCCGCATACATGCTGACGACGGCCGACAGAATGTTTCGCGCCGGCTTTAACGTCCTGCGGGTCAACTATCGCAACTGTGGCGGGACGGAGCATCTTTCCCCGACGCTTTATCACGGCGGGCTCACCGCCGATCTGCGCTTCGTAATTGACGAACTAATCTCGCGCGATCGTCTGACGCAACTTTTTGTCGCGGGTTTTTCACTGGGCGGCAATATGGTTTTGAAACTCGCCGGAGAGTACGGAGACGATCCGCCGGCGGAGGTGAAAGCGATCTGCGCAGTTTCACCGTCGATTGATTTGCGCGCCAGCACCAGTCTCATAGCCCGGCCGCGCAACTGGATTTATCAGCGGGACTTTCTGCGGCGTTTGAAAAACCGGGTCAAGGTTAAGGAGAAGTTGTTTCCCGGTCGTTACGATTCAAGCCGGCTGAGCGGAGTGCGCAGTGTCGAGCAATTCGACAACAGCTACGTGGCGCCGCACTTTGGTTTTGCCGACGCCAACGATTATTACGCCAAAGCCAGTTCCCGCCCCTTGATCGGCCGCATTCGTATTCCGACACTGATCATTCATGCCAAGGACGATCCCTTCATCCCCTTCGAACCACTGCGCGATCCTTCGATCGCTGCCAATCCTTATGTGCTGCTATTGGACACGGAACGAGGCGGGCACGTCGCTTTTGTATCAGCCAATTCAGGCGAAGAACGTTTCTGGGCCGAGAGTCGTCTGGTCGAGTTTTTTAAGATGGTGGCAGCGGTCGCGGGGCACTAGCCCGACCGTCAGGGAGGACTCACGTAACAATTCTCGTTGATTATGTGTTCCGCTTCCACGGCTTGAGCCCTCCCTAACGGTCGGGCTAGTGCCCGTTTGCGGCGCAACCAATGGTTCACTTCTCGATCTTCTTCAGAATCCGAACGGCATGATTGCGGGCGATGAGGGGAATACGTTCGTCGCTGCGCAGTTCATTCAAAAGCGGCACGAGCTGAAATGGATCCGACAACCCGTCGCGAGTCAGCAGTGTCTCCATCTCGTTTAAGAGTTGCGGCGAGTTGAGCGGCTGCATCTCGCGCGCCAGCTTGAGATTGAAAATCAGAATTGCCTGATCAGAAACCCGCCGGTACTCGTTCGCCAGCGCCCAGGCCTCTTTATTACTGCTCCAGTTGAACTCCGCTGTGCGCCTGCGCTGGCCATCGTCCATCTTCAAGTGATAGGTGCCAAGGTGGGCGAAATTCTTTGCCGCTTGGTAGTTCTCGTTCGAATTCAGGAACCGCAATTCGGTCCATAGACCAAGGACGCGGCCGAGCGCGCTAATCGATAATTCAATCGGCTCGATGATAGGCGTACTCTCGCCGCGATGCTCGAAGGTAATCTTGCCGCGGCCGAGCGCATCATGCTCGATCACAATGTGGCTAATCAGAAATTCGGCTTTAGCGAATTCATAAGTGTAGCGGGTGGGATCGGGCGGCTTCTTGTTGTCTTCGCGGCGCTGAGGTGTTGGGGTCGGCGTTGCCTCTTGCGGCCGGTCGTTGCGCTTTGGCTCCTGAGAAAAAGTGATAAGAGCCAGGCTTAAAACCAGCAGGAGGGAAACAGCGAATCTGAACATCGATGTCTGCATAGCAATTGGTACAGAACCGCTTGCGGTAGCAAGCGGGTCTTTCTCGCAGAGTTACCCGCTCGCTACCGCGAGCGGTTCTGTACCTTGATGGACATTGTAACCAGAAGAAGGAAAACTTTCACGCCGGGGCATGCGAGAACGCAGTTCCGCACTTTGGATTCTGTGGTGTGGTTGATTTCGCTATTCGAACCGGACGGAGACTAGCTTGGATACGCCAACTTCTTCCATGGTCACGCCGTAAAGGGCGCGCGCGGTTTCCATTGTGCGTTTGTTGTGCGTGATGACGATGAATTGCGTGTTCGCAGCCATGGACACAACCTTGTTCGTGAAGCGGCCGACGTTTGCTTCATCAAGCGGCGCGTCGACTTCGTCGAGCAGGCAGAAAGGCGCGGGCCGGTACTGGAATATTCCCAACACCAGCGCGAGGGCGGCCATTGCTTTTTCACCGCCCGAAAGCAGCAGCACATTCTGCAGACGCTTGCCGGGCGGCTGGGCCACGATGTCGATCCCTGATTCGAGTTCGTCGTCGTTATCGATCAGACTCATTTCGCCGCGACCGCCGCCAAACAACTCGTTGAAAAACTCACTAAAATTCTTATTTATCTTTTCAAAAGCATCGCGGAAGCGTTCGCGTGACCGACGCTTGATCTCGCGCAACGCCTCTTCCGTGGCTGCAATTCCCTGAGTAATATCCGCACGTTGCGTGGTCAGGAACGCGAGACGCTCATCGGCTTCTGAGAGTTCTTCGAGAGCCATCATGTTTACCGCGCCGAAATTCTCCAGCCGTTCACGCAATTCTTCGACGCGAGTGCGCTCAGTCTCGAGATCGAACTCTTCGGCGAGCTGTACCTCACGAGCGAGATCTTCCAGACTTTGGCTCAGTTCGTTGGCGCACGATTCGCGCACAAAGTTGACCCGCGCCAAAGCCTCGGCCCGCTGCACCTCGATCGCGGCGCGAGCATCGCGCGAAGCGGCGGCGCTGCGGTTCAGTTCAGCCAATTCGTTGGCCAGCACATCGGCCTGTGACCGGGCTTCAGTCAGACGCGTCGTCGAGCCGGCAATCTGTTCTTCTTCGCGCGCCTTCTCTTCATCGACTGTAGCCGCCAGCCGATCAATTTCAGTAATTGAATTGTGGAGTTCGCCCAGTCGAGTCGCCGCGTCGTTCAATTCTTCATGGTGACGCGCGATGCGCGAGCTCACGTCCTCACGCTCGGTTTCCAGCCGGCGCAGATCCGACGTGGTTGAGCGCCGTCGTTCGGCGGCGGCCGCGGCTTCGGCCCGCTGCCGGTTAAGAATCTCGCTTTCGGACTCAGCCTGACGGCGAATTTCCGCCAACAAATTCGTGGTCTGCTCAATCCTCTCCCGCGTTGCGCGCCGCATGGTTTCCGCCGTCTCGGCTTCGCTCAAGGTCTTTGCCCGGCTGTCTTCCAAGTCGCGCCGTTCCTGCTCTAAACGGGTTGTGTCATCGGCGACGACGCGCAGGTGACGCTCTGCCCGTTCGATGTCCTGCTGCAAAGTTCCGTAATTGAGTTCCCGCGCCATCGCCTCGCGATCTTCGCGGGCGATAGATGCGTTCAGGAGGACGACTGACTCTTCCAGTTCGGTCAAACGCGAGCGCGCGTCTTTAACTGCGACTTCGGCAACCGCGAGCTCTGCCCCCAAATCTGCCACGCGCGATTCCAGCTCGCGCAATTCGCGTTTGAAGGTCAAAAGCCCCGCGCCCTCTTCCAGCGCCCGGCCGTTGCCCGCATTGACGAACTGCCCGCCGGCGACCCAGTCTCCATCGGTGGTCACAAACATATCGCCGGTAGCCAGAGACAACGCCGTGGCATCGTCGAGCGTATCCACAATGCGCGCGTTCATTCTTTCCGGCATCGTCCGCTCGATCACCGACAGCAATTCGCGCGGCGCTCGCAGCGTGTCGGCTATCCGCGGGCCATCAATCCCGACCGGCAGATACTGACGGCGAGCAGCAGTGCCGGTCATCGTCTCTCTGAACATCGCCGTATCGACTTCTACTTCGTCGCTAGCGCCATGAAGGCCGGTCACCAAAAATGTTGCGCGTCCGGCCTGATTAGTCTTCAGCCAGGCGGCTGCGCGAATCGCGTCGTCGGGTGTCGGCACCAGGATCGACTGCAGCACAGATCCGAAGACACCCTCGACTGCGCGCTCCCATTGCGCGTCAACCTGAATGCTATCGGCCAACGTTCCGATCAGATGAAAGTCTTCACTATCGTTCGCCGAAAAGGCTTCCTGTACGGCCAATGAGTAGTGCGTACGACGAGAGTCGAGTTCTTTGAAACTTTCAAGCCGGTGGAGAGCGCGCGAATAGTCGTCACGCACTCGTGTCTGTTCGGCATCGCTGTCCGAAACGCGCTCGTGGCCTTCGATTACGGCTTTGACCGCTGCTTCCCGTTCGGCGGTGAGCCGGCCAAGTTTTTCGCGCGTGGTTAGAATCTGCTGGTTGAGTCTTTCGGCCTCAACGCTGCGCTCAGCGTGAGCGGCGGCGGCGCGTTCGCCTTCGCGCGCCAGGCCTTCCGCTTGTTGAGTTAGTTTCTCAAGCCCATTCTCCAACTGCCGCGCCAACTCGTTGAGCCGTTCCACGGCTGCCGTGTGAGTGAGCAGCTCGACGCGGGCGCTCTCGATCTCGTTCTCTGACCCGGCAACTTCACCCAGCTTGCGCGCGTGGGATTCTTCGGCAGCACGCAGCGCCAGCACTGCCTGCTCATTCTCCGCGCTGAGCTGAGCTTCCGTCTGACGCAGGCGCTCCAGCTCGGACTCGACAATTACGAGCCGCGCGTTCAGCGCTTCTACTTCCCTTTCAATCTCAGTGCGGCGACGCGTCAGCGTTTCGATCTGTTCTTCCTGATAAACGCGCTCGCGGATGCGGCGATCGCGTTGTAATGCGGCGTCGGCAATCGCGGCGCGCAGTTGCGTCAATTCGTCTTCCAGGGCGCGGGCGTTTTGCGTAGCTGAGCGGCTCGTTTCTTCCCGTTCTGCCAATTCTGTCGCCAACCGGCGATCTTCTTCGGTAGCGCTTTCCAAATGCGCCTGCGTCTGTGCGAGCAGAGCCACCAGGCTGCGCTCTTCGGCCACGTAGACGTGTCGCAGGAGTTCTCGTAGTTCTTCCTTTTGAATGCGATAACGGCGGGCCTTAGCTGCCTGCCGGCGGAGACTGTTCACCTGCCGCTCGATTTCAGCGATGATGTCCGACACGCGGCTGAGGTTCGAGCGCGCGGATTCCAGACGAGCTTCGGCAGCGCGTTGGCGCACGCGAAACTTGGTGATGCCGGCTGCTTCTTCGATGATCGTGCGTCGGTCCATCGGCTTGGCCGACAGGATTTGTCCGATGCGTCCCTGTTCGATAATCGCATAATGCCCGCCCGCCAATCCGGTTCCCGAGAAGAGATCCTGAATGTCGCGCAGACGGCAGGTCCGATCGTTGAGTAGGTATTCGCTTTCGCCGGAACGATAGAGACGGCGGGTAACTGAGATGGCTTCGCCCGGCGCAAACTCAAGCGCGAGGTTGCGGCGGCGCCAATGACGATGAGTTGTGGGTGTTCTGGATTTGGTTTCGGCTGCTGGTTCGCTGTCGTCGGTGGCCGCCGCCTCTGGATCAGTTTCGACGGCACTCGCTTCTACTGACGATTCACCAGGGATGGCGGGTTCTATCGTTTCGGGCTCCGCGGTAACGATGTCGGCTTCTTCAAACAAAGCACTGTGTTCGTCGATTTGCTCCAGCGTCGAATCAATATCTGCGATGTCCGGCTCGTGCTCGACGATCTCGTCGCGCTCCAGGTGCAGGACGACCTCAGCCATGCCGCTGGGTTTGCGATTGCGCGAGCCCTGAAAGATGACGTCTTTCATTTCGGCGCCGCGCAGATGCTTGACGCGCTGCTCACCCAGGACCCAGGCAATAGCGTCGGCAACATTGCTCTTGCCGCAGCCATTGGGACCTACAACGCCGGTTATGCCTTCACCCGTGAAGATGAGGTCAGTATGATCCGCAAAGGACTTAAAGCCCGTGATTTCGAGGCGTCTTAGCTTGAACATCGGCAATCTGTCGATTTGATGCGGGGGGTGACGGCCGAAGCTAGCATCAAAAGGCGACCTACGGGTCTGCACTATAAAGACAGGCGAGCGACATGTCAACAAGAACTTGAGCTTAGGAAGTTTAAGTAGCGGAAGCCAACAGGTTAATAGGCCGGTGCGAGAATCGCAATTGAGCTGACCGGATGGAGTTTAGCGGGCGACTTTTCTCTCCATCATGACGTTTATGCCGCGCCGCAAACCATCGGCGTTGGTGGCTTCATACTTGACCATGTTGCCTTCGAGAAAGACAGTCGGCGTCCCGGTCACGCCCGCAGCAGCACCGCGCTGGATATCGGCGCTAATCCTTTGATCCACCAGATTGCTCTCCACGTCTTGCTTGAATTGACCTTCGTTGAGATTGAGCTGCCGCGAATAAGAAAGAAATATCGGGCGCGGATCGTCCTGGTCGGCCCATTCTTTCTGGTTACGATAAAGCCGATCGTGCATCTCCCAGAACTTGTTTTGATTGCGCGCGGCCTCGGCCGCATGCGCGGCGGCCAGAGCGTTCTTATGAATCTTCATCAACGGAAAATGATGAAAGACGATCTGGAGCTGGTTGCCGTATTCGTGTTCGAGTTGCTTGAGATCAGGATAGAGCAGACCGCACGGCGGACACTGATAGTCGCCGTACTCTTCAAGCACGACGGGTGAACTTAACTTCACGTTTGGTTTCGTTACTCCGGCCGAGATCGAAGACGACGGATCCGGAGCGATGTTATTGCCGGCAGTCGGTGCCGTTTGGCTTGAGTTACTCGGTTGGCCTGAATCAGAAATCAACGCTCCTGAATCCCCGCTACCTCTCCGGAGCGAAAACGCGAAGATCCCTATAACAGCGATCAGCACCACAACGATGATGATGAAAGGCAGGTATCGTTTCATAGACTTAGGAATGCACCGCCACGCGTGGCATCTCGCGGCCATCGCCGCCCTCGGCCGGAGTCAGTACGCGCAAAGGTTCGGGCCATTCAACTGACGGAATTGAGTCAGGGCCAAAGCGGCCACTGCCGCCCTTCGCTTTATCGCGCAGAGCTTTCAGAACTTTCTCAGGCATGATCGGAACTTCGTCTATGCGCACGCCGACCGCATTGTAGACTGCGTTGGCCACGGCGGGCGGAACCGGAAGCAAAGGCCCTTGTCCAACTTCTTTGGCGCCGAACGGGCCGTTTGGATCAGGATCTTCGATCAAGTAAGTCTTGACGTCGCACATCTCCATCGTTGTCGGGCTCTTGTATTCGAGCATCGACGGAATCTTGTGCACCACGTTGCGATTCGCACGATAGGCCATCTCTTCCATCAGGATTTCACCCAGACCCATGTAGACGCTGCCTTCGACCTGTCCCATCACCAGCATCGGGTTTATCGACTTACCAATGTCATGCGCAATCCAGATCCGTTCGACGGTCACGATCCCAGTCGACGCATCAACATCGACCTCAGCGATCGCCGCGGAATAGCTGTAGGCCGGTGAAGGGCCAACGCCCGCGCCTTTGTACCTGCCCGGTGAACGCGGCGGAGAGTATGAACCGACTGTTCCAATCGTGCCGAACTTTGATTCCGCCAAAACTACGGCCTCTGCAAATGAAACGCCCACCTCAGGATTTTCGACATCGAACGCGCGGCGCTCAGCGAACGAAATGTTCTCGATCGGCAGTTTGAGTTTTTCCGCTACGGCCATCGTCAAAAGTTCTCGCGCTCGTTCGGCTGCTTGAATCGCGGCGTTGCCAGTCATCAAGGTCACGCGACTGGAATAGCTGCCCAAATCAACCGGAGTCAGATCGGTGTCCGCAGTAACGACGCGAATGTCGAACGGATCGATTCCCAAAACCTCGGCGACGATGTAAGCCAGAATCGAATCCGATCCCTGGCCGATGTCCGTCGAACCGCACATTACGCAAACGCCGCCCTGTCGATCAAGGCGAAGCTGCACTCCCGACTGCGGCATGTTGTTCCAGTAGATCGGCAAACCCGCGCCGCAGATGTATGAACTGCAAGCGATGCCAATTCCCTTTCCATAAGGCAGTTTGCGAGCGTTTTGATCCCAGGAAAAGTTATTCGTCCAATCAGAGCCGGTCACGACTTTGTCGATACATGCGCCAAGGCCCATGCTGCCAATGCGCAGATAGTTTGCAGTGATTGAATTTGGCTCGACTAGATGGGCTCTCCGCATCTCCGCAGGATCAAGCCGTAACTCCTCCGCTATCTTGTCGAGGTGGACCTCGAGCGCGTAACGCGGTTGCGGCGTGCCATGCCCACGCTTAGGCCCGCACGGTGGTTTGTTGGTAAAAGCTCGCAAGCCCTGAAATTTATAGCGAGGAACTTCGTATGTGACCGTTTGCAAAGCGCCGGTGTAGAACGTGCTGGCGACCCCGTAGCTACCGTACGCTCCGCCATCAAGAAACGATTTGAAATGCATCGCCGTGATCGCGCCGTCTTTCTTCACGCCGGTTTTGATGTGCATCAACACGGGGTGACGGCCACGGTGACAATAGAAAACTTCTTCGCGGGTCAGCGTGCACTTCACCGGGCGGCCCGTCATCATCGAAAGCTTGCAGACAATAACTTCGTGATTGAACGGATCGCTCTTGCCGCCAAAGCCGCCGCCATTCGGTGTGGCAATCACTCTGATGTGACTCGCCGGCATTTCGAGCACTTTGGTTAAGGCGCGATGCACGTAGTGCGGTGTCTGGGTGGAACTCCAGAGCGTCAATTTATCGTCGGTGTCCAAATACGCAACCGCCGCGTGCTGCTCCATCGGCAGATGCGTGTTGCCTTCGTAAAAGAAAATGTCTTCGCGCACCAGATCAGCTTCGGCAAAACCTTCCTCGACTTCGCCAAATTCCAACGAGACTTTCTTATGAACATTGGCATCGTCGCCGTACTCGTGAATTCGCGGCTCGTCAATCATGATCGCCTCTTCGATTGACGAGATGGTGTTCAGCCGTTCGTACTCGACTTCGATCAGGTTCATCGCGTCGAACGCGACGTCTTCGTCGATGGCCGCAACTGCCGCGACCGGATCGCCGACGAAACGCACCTTGTCGATGCAAAGCGCATGCTCGTCCTGACTGACGGGAAGAATGCCGTACGAAATCGGCAAGTCACGGCCGGTAATGATCGCAATCACGCCGGGCAGCGCCAGCGCCTTCGATAGATCGATGTTCTTGATCAGGGCATGCGGCTCGTGGCTCCGCAGGATCTTGCAATAGAGCATGCGCGGCAGAAAGATGTCGTCAGCGAACTTCGTCTGGCCGGTGCACTTCGCGCGCGCATCGACCTTGCGAAATGGTTTACCGACTACGTTGAGTCGCTTTCCGTTGTTGCCGTTCTTCGTCATCAGTCAGACATGGCCACGAAAAGGCGCAAAAAGCACAAAAGGAATTCCAGTTCAGCCGAAACGAGAAGAGGCTTGCTAGTCTTCCATTTCCTTGAGCCTTTTTGTGGCTAAACCTTATCAGAGGCCATAGACACTTTCGCGCGGCAATTCCATCGCTTCTCCACGCGCGCGCGCGGCCGCCAACTCAACCGCCTCATAAATCTTAATATAGCCGGTGCAGCGGCACAGATTCCCCGATAAGGCTTCCTTAATCTCGTCGCGCGTGGGCTTTGGGGTTTTGTCGATCAGTTCCTTCGCCGCGAGCAGAAAACCCGGTGAACAGTAGCCGCACTGCGCAGCCCCGGTATCAGCAAACGTCACCTGAAGCGGATGCAGCTGGGCACCGTCAGCCATGCCTTCGATCGTCTCCACCTCGCGACCCTCTGCTTCAAGACCGAGCATTAAGCAGGAAAGAATTGCCCGCCCATCGACGAGGATCGTGCATGTGCCGCATTCACCTAGCTCACAACCATGTTTCGTGCCGGTCAATCCAAGGTCCTCGCGCAGGACCTCGAGCAAAGTCTTGTGCGGCGCGAAAGCCACTTCGGCCGCTTCGCCATTCAGCGTGAATGAAATGTGAGTCTTCTGTTTCATCTCTTCTTGGCGCCTTTGCGCCTTTGCGCCTTTGCGTCAGACTTATTTCACGCCAAGGCGCAAAGACGCAAAGTAAAACCTAAGCTTCCGCGGCGGAGTGCTTCTTGGTCTTGCCCAGCACCACGTTATCAATCAGCCGCGTCTGACCAATAAACACCGCCAGCGAAACCAGCGCCGGCCCGTCGTCAATTTTGTCCAACGCCTCGAGCGTCTCAGCATCGTTCACGCTAACGTAATCGATCCGGGCCAGTGGTTCCTTTTCAATTGCGGCTCTTACTAGTTCGACCAAACGCGTGGTGTTCTGTTCACCTTCCTCGTACGCCTCGCCCGCCTGCGACAACGCGCGATTGAGAACAGCCGCTGCCCGGCGCTGTTCGTCGTTGAGATAATTATTACGAGAAGACATCGCCAGGCCTGACGGTTCGCGCACGATCGGCAGTACGACTATCTCAGTATTAAAAGCCAGGTCGCGCACCATGCGCTTGATCAGGACTGCCTGCTGCGCGTCCTTCTGTCCAAAAAAGGCAAAGTCGGGCTTGACCGCATTGAACAAGATGGCTACCACCGTCGTGACGCCGCGGAAATGGCCGGGCCGGGATGCGCCTTCGAGTTCGTCTGATCCGCCTTCGACGGTGACGTAAGTAGAAAAGCCGGGCGGGTAAATCTCTTCCGTCATCGGCGCAAAAACATAATCGACATTGTATTCGGCCAGGAGCGCGGCATCGCGCGTAAGATCGCGCGGATAAGCATTGAAGTCTTCCGCCGGACTGAACTGGGCCGGATTAACAAAGACCGAAACCACGACCACGTCGCACATCGCGCGGGCTTCGTGGATCAAGCTGAGGTGGCCTTCGTGCAGCGAACCCATGGTCGGGACAAACCCGATGGTCCGGTTCTGTTCGCGGCGCAGTTTGCGCGCGACGGACATCATGCGCTTGCGACGATTAATGATTTCCATAAAAAGAAGTCAGTGGTTAGTTGTTAGTAGTCAGTAGCATGGGATTACCGAAGACCACTGACAACTAACAACTCACAACTGACTATCACGTCTTAAGACTGACTAAGCTTTCCTTCCTTCTTGATTTCGATCTTCAATTCCTCGGCAGCTTCAGCGGGCAATCCATACGACTCCTGTTCCGACGGATAACTCCCATTACGCACGTCTTCAGCCCAGCGAGTGACCGCATCCGTAATCGTCTCGCGCAGGTTCGCGTACTCGCGCACAAAGCGCGGTAACTTACCAAAGGCCATTCCCAGGAGATCGTGAAACACGAGCACCTGGATGTCGCAATGCACGCCGGCGCCAATGCCAATCGTGGGGATGCTGATGCTGTTAGTGATCAGCTCAGCTATTTCGCGCGGCACCAACTCGAGCACAATCGCAAACGCCCCCGCCTCTTCCAAAGCATAGGCATCAGCCAGTAACTGGCGCGCCGCGTCAGCCGTCTTACCCTGAACCCGATAGGCCCCCAGTTGATTGATTGATTGTGGCGTCAGACCAATGTGACCCATCACCGAGATTTCTTCGTTCACCAGACGCCGGACCAGTTTGACTCGCTTCAATCCGCCTTCCAGCTTTACTGCTTCCGCGCCGGACTCCTTAACCAGACGCAGCGCCGCGCGCACCGTGTCGTCCGCGCCGGTGTGAAACGATCCGTACGGCATGTCCGCGACAAGCAGCGCTCGCTGTACACCACGACGCACGGCCTTCACATGAATCAAAATATCGTCGAGCGTGACGGGCACCGTGTTGCCGTAACCAAGCACGACATTACCCACGCTGTCGCCGACCAGGATGATATCGATGCCGGCTTCGTCGACGATGCGGGCGGTTGGATAGTCGTACGCGGTCAGGCAAACCATGCGTTCGCCGCGTGCCTTACTGGCTTTCAACGAGGGCGCTGTAACCTTCTCGGGTTGCTCAGGCTTTAGGTATGGCATCTGGTGTTCTTTGTGTTGGATCGAAACCGGGTCAAATTATAAGTGAGGCGACTAAGCGCCGCAACCTGCAATTTTTGGCGTGTTGAAAGTACCAACTTTAGGTGGGCAATTGAGCCGTGTCAGAAGCCCGACCGTCAGGGAGGGCATGTTTGCTCAGGAGCCCCTCTCTGACCCCTCGGGCTTCTGACAGTGAGCTAAGCGTGTTTGCCCGCGCTTAAGCCGCTCGTTATAATCGCCACTCCAAATATGTCAATCAAACTCAACGGAATTCTGCTGCCCGTAACGACGCCGTTCCGGGCAAACCAGAACGTGGACACTGAAGGTCTCGCCACGAACTTCGAAAGCTGGAATGACTCCGGCATTATTGGTTACGTCGTGCTCGGATCAACCGGCGAACGGGCGAACCTCGACGAAGCTGAATATCTCCAGGTCATTGAAACTGCGCGAGGAGCAGTTCCGGAATCGCTCACCTTTATCGCGGGCGCAGGCCAACAGAGCACGCGCGGCACTATCAACGAAATCGACGGAGCAGCGAAAGCCGGCGCCGAAGCCGTACTACTCATCACCCCAAGTTTCTATAAGCCGGCGATCACTCAGGACGCGCTGGTCAGGCATTACCTGACGGTCGCGGATGCGGCGCCGGTTCCAGTCATTCTCTATAGCATGCCCGACCTGACCGGGATCAAGATTGAGCCAGAAACCGCCGCGCGTTTGAGTGAACACGGGAACATCATTGGAATGAAGGACAGCTCGAATGATATTCCAAAGTTTGCGGAAACTGTTCGTCAGGTACGCAACGACTTCGCCGTAATGATCGGAAACGGCACGGTATTTTGTGAAGCAATGAAAGCGGGCGCGCGCGGGGGAATCCTTGCGGTCGGATGTGCCGTGCCCGGCTTATGCCTCGAAATCTACCAGGCGGTGCAAGCAGGCGATATCGATCGGGCCAAGGTCTTACAGGACAGGCTGACTCCGTTGGCCCGCGCGGTAACTAAAACCTACGGCATCGGCGGACTCAAGATTGCGATGGAACTCGCGGGTCTGGTTGGCGGACCAGTGCGCGCGCCGTTGCGACGGCCGGGCGAAGATGTGACTGCAGAGATTATGCGACTACTCGACGAAGCGAACGGCCCATTAGGTTTGACTGCTTCCAGCTAAGTTGTCTCTAACGACAGGTCCCTTAATTGACTGATGGAAAACCTCTGCCGCTAATGGCGCAGTGACTGGGTGAGCGATGGTCATCGCTGGCACATGAACGATGCGACGGGTAGAATGATCCCGCAGGAGCGACCCCAAATTGAGCACCGCCGAAATTGCCTGTCACAGTACTCCGGAACAAGCCGGACTCCGCGTTGAGACGATTCCGTTTGATCAGATTCCGCAGCAGACCCGGCTCTTTCTCGACTATTTACGAGATCCGGTTGCGCTGCGCCGGTTCTATCCGGAAGCGGCACGTTCCCATTACGAAGTTTCCGAACGACGCGATCGCGTGCTCGCCAATCACAAGACTGATCGCGCCAAAGTTGGCGATGCGCTCGAGCGAATGAATCGCAAGTGGGGCGCGGGTGAGAAGACCCTCGCCAATATTCGCCAGCTGCGCGAAGCCGATTGCATCGCCGTCGTCTCCGGACAACAAGCGGGGCTTTTCACCGGCCCGCTCTACACGATTCATAAGGCGCTCTCGGCGGTAAAACTTGCTGAGTGCATGGTCCAGCGCGGGATCAAATCGGTTCCGGTCTTTTGGATAGCCACCGAAGATCACGACTTTCCGGAAGTCGCGACGGCCGAAATAATCAATCGCGATTGCGCCCTCAGCAGCGTCTCGGTCCCTGCCGGCGTCCACACGACCGGCTCGCCGGTCGGTCGGGTGGTCCTGGATGAATCGATCGACGCGACCATTCAGAGTTTGTTGGCCGCGTTCCCAAAAACCGAGTTCAGCGACGATCTCGAAAAGCTCCTGCGCGCCGCTTATCACCCCGGAAGGAAGTTTGGCGATGCGTTCGCTGAAATGATGACCGCGCTGATCGGAGAGCATGGATTAATCCTGCTCGACCCGCTTGACTCGCAATTGAAGGAGCTGGCCGCGCCGTTGTATGCCGAGGCGGCCCGGCGCGCCCATGACATTGCGGTCGCGATCGTCAATCGCAGCCGCGCCCTGGAAGAGGCGGGCTATCATGCTCAGGTCGCACCATCCGAAAATTCTTTCCCGCTGTTTTGGCACGACGAAAAGGGCGCGCGACATGCCCTGACACGAGTTAAGAACGGCAAGTATCAGGCAAAGAGCGCGAGTCACAAGCCCGACGGCGACGCAGGGCCAGATGGCATCCAGGAATTCAGCGCGGAAGAACTCGCTGCATCGGCCCTGCGCGAGCCCGATCGATTCAGTCCCAACGTAACTTTGCGCGCGGTCGTCCAGGATTTTCTGTTGCCGACTGTCGCCTACTATGGCGGCGCAGCGGAGATCGCTTACTTTGCCCAAACCGCGGAGGTCTATCGCATCCTCGATCGCCCGGCCACCCCGATCCTTCATCGCGCGAGCCTGACGCTGGTCGAAAGACACACCTGGCGCTCGCTGGAACGCTATGGCATTCGCCTCGTCGATTTGTTTGGCGGCCTGGATCACGTGCGGGCGCGCGTGGTTAAGGAATACCTGGGGAAAGAAACTTCCGAGGCTTTTGATCACACCACGCGCTCGTTCAATAACGAACTCGATGACTTACAAGAGCAGCTTCGCCGAGTCGATCCTACGCTGGCCGAGGCTCTCGATAAGGGCCGGCGCAAAATTAATTATCAGATCGATGGCCTGCGCACGCGCTTTAATCGCGCCCAGGTCGGCCGCGACGAAGCGGTGCATCGCCAGATAGAACATGCTTTTGATCTTCTGTATCCGGGAAAAGCATTGCAGGAACGCCACATCAACATCACCTCGCTGCTGGCGCGGCATGGCCGCTATGTGCTCGACTGGATCTATAACGCGATCGAACTGGAATCGACTGACCATGAGGTTGTTTATCTTTGATCCGTTATGCCCTCCCGAGGCAAAGAGAGCAAGCATCTACCCGCTATAACCCGAGCTATCGAGAAGCGCATTTTCGTGCTGCGCGGCCAGAGGGTAATGCTGAGTTTCGATCTTGCTGAACTCTACGGAGTTGAGCCTAAGGTTTTGATGCAAGCCGTGAAGCGCAATATCGACCGCTTCCCGGAAGACTTCATGTTCCAGCTAAGCGACACGGAGTTTCGGAACTTGAAGTCACAAATTGTGACTTCAAGTTGGGGCGGTCTCAGACGCGCCAAACCCTACGCGTTTACGGAAGAGGGCGTGGCCATGCTCTCAAGCGTTCTTCGAAGCAAGCGAGCCGTGCAAGTAAACATTGCAATAATGCGCACCTTCGTTGGGCTGCGCGAAATGTTAGCAGGGCACCAGGACCTAGCAAGAAAAATCGGCGATCTGGAAAAGAAGTACGACACCCAATTCAAAGTGGTCTTTGATGCGCTCCGCAACCTAATGACACCGTTGCAGCCGGCTACCCGCAAACAGATTGGATTCCGAGGCGCGCCAAAGAAAAGTAGTTGATCTATGTCCAAAATCCGCGTCCTCCCAGATCACATCTCAAACTTAATCGCCGCCGGTGAAGTCGTCGAACGTCCGGCTTCAGTGGCGAAGGAGCTGGTTGAGAACGCCATTGACGCCGGCGCCACCCGCATCTTGATCGACGTCGAGGCGGGTGGGCGGCGGCTCCTGAAAATTACCGATGACGGCGAAGGCATGACCCGTGATGATGCGATTCTGTCCTTTGAACGCCACGCGACGTCCAAGATCAGCCGGGCTGAGGACTTGAACGCGATCAGCACGCTGGGCTTTCGCGGTGAAGCGTTGGCTTCAATCGCTTCGGTCGCTAAGGTCGAGTTAATTTCCACCACCGCGGATGCGAGCGCCGGGACGCGGGTCGTCATCGAAGGCGGGCGACTGCGCGACGTCAAGGATGCAGCCCATCCGCGCGGCACGACGATCGGCGTCCGTGATCTGTTTTTCAATACGCCGGCGCGGAGAAAGTTTCTGCGCTCGGAAGCCACCGAAAGTTATCACCTCACCAATCTAGCGACGCATTATGCCCTCGCTCACCCCGAGATCGCTTTCACTTTAACCAACAATGGCCGCGAGACTTTGCGCGTGGCGCCGGCGCAGGATCTGCGCGAGCGCGCCTACCAGGTTTTCGGCGGGCAATTCCTTGATGGTCTGTTAGCCGTCGACAACCGGGCGGGCGATTCAAAGCAAACCTTTCCGGCGCAGATTGCCCACGTACAGGGTTTTGTCTCGGCGCCACGCGAGCGCCGCACTTCGCGCGATGCGCAGTTTCTGTTCGTCAACGGCCGTTTCGTCCGCGATCGTTTGATTGGCCGAGCGCTCTCGGAGGGGTATCGTTCGATCCTGCCGCACGGAGTTTATCCGGCGGCGCTCTTGTTCATCGAAGTGCCCTTGGAAGAAGTCGATGTCAATGTTCACCCGGCAAAGACCGAAGTCCGGTTTCGCCGCGCCGCCGCCGTCGCTGACGCAGTGCGTGAAGCGGTGCGCGCCGGACTGGCCAGCGCCGGGTATGCTCCCACAACCGAGATTCGCGATGCGAGGCACGAGGCGATCGGCGCAGACCCAAGCAGCGATGTTGGTGAACGAGCGGATCAAGTTGTCGCCGATAATCGTCCGTCAAACGAGACTCCGCCAAACCCGGATTTTGGGCTGCGCCCTCAGCCACAGCAGGAGCGAATGGGCTTTGCCTTCGCCGCAGCGCCGCGGCGCGAATCGTTCCCAGACGAAGCGCCACCTTCGTTCCCGGCGGACCCGATCGCCCAGACCGCGACCGCCCAATCAACTATCGAAGCGGCCGCGATCGCGGAATCGTTTCCAGATAGCATTGCGGCCGGCACGATGTCCGGGCTGCCGCCGTTGGATTCCGCGCTCAAGTTCGTCCGCGAAGTTCCGGTTGAATCGCTCAGCGCGAACATCCGGCCGTTGGGTCAACTCGACGAAAGCTTCATCATTGCTACCGACAACGAAGGATTGCTGCTTATCGATCAGCACGTCGCCCATGAGCGGGTGTTGTTTGATAAGTATCGCGCGTTGGAAACAGAGCGCCGGCCCGAATCGCAACAGATGCTGATTCCTGAAACTTTCGATCTCACGCCCGCGCAGGCCGCGGCATTCGACACGGTCGTCGAGGAGCTTGAGGCGTACGGTTTTAATCTGATGAGACTTTCCGGCCGCACGGTGGCAATCAAAGCCACGCCTGCTGATTTGCCGGCCAGCGAAGCGCGCAACGTTCTGTCTGAAGTTCTGGATACAGTTGATTCGGAGAAGCGCGGCGCGGCGCGCGCGACTTTGCGGGATGAGATCGCCGCGTCGCTGGCATGTCATGCGGCCATCAAAGTGAACATGCCGCTGGCGCCTGAGAAAATGCGCTGGCTAATCGATCGTCTGCTGCTGACTTCTTCACCAACCACCTGTCCACACGGACGACCAGTGATCCTGCGTCTGGCGACGCAGGATATCTTGAAAGGCTTTCACCGGATTTAGCATCAGAAGCCCGACCGTCAGGGAGGGCTGGCTGCCATGGATCTAGCCCTCCCTGACGGTCGGGCTTCTGACACACTCACCCTGCGTGCGCAACTTTTTTTTTGAGCCAGCCGTTGACCAGTGCCTAAGTGGTCGTATGTTGGGCTCCGGCCACCTCAGAGAGTTTCTTCATCAACTCCTCGTTGACGGAAATCAGGAAACACTGCTTCTTAATATCTACCTCGAAATGCGTCTCCGGCAACTCTTCCTGATACTCTGACATATCATGCGTGTCGAAGAACCGGACCAATTCGTCGATGGATCCAAAATCGGGTAGCTTATTTTTGCTCATAGAGCCCTTTCTCCAAAAGCGACAGGCTAATCTCGAACGGTTTGAAATTGGGTCAGCCCGGTGCGGCGTATGTACTCCTGAATGCGCGGGTCTGACCGCAAATCATCCCAGTCAGGATGATTATGTATCGTCGTTATCGCGGCGCCTCGATTCTTGTACTCATTTTCCAGATATTCATATAACTTTTCCATCTTTCCGAAGAACAGGTAGGTCTCCCCGGGGCTAAACTCTACCCTCTCCCCTCGCTGCTTAATCTCGTACAGAATCTTCTGCCCGTCTTGCTTGCGATTGACGAGAAAATAAGCCACGGCCAGAGCTTTCAGCCCCTCAGTCTTGCGCCCTGTCAGCCGGACTGTTTCCTCCCGTTGATTGACGAATTCCTGGTAGGCCCCTTTATGGTAGTTAGCATTCAATATCACTTCACGCATGTATCCGTTGTCAGGAGATAGTTCCAAAGTTTTATGTGCAGCTTCGATGGCCTCGTCATAGCGACGAGCATAATAGACAATCTCTGTGTAGTCCTGGTTAATTATGGCGGAGAGGGGATCCAGCGCGCGCGCCTGCTTTATTTCGGCTACGGCTTCATCCATCCGTCCCAATCTTGTCAGAAGAAAGGAATACCAATGATGGCCGGTGGCGTAAGAGGGGTTCAGTTCGAGGGCGCGTTTGAACTCACGGTCAGATGCCTCCCAATCCCATTCGTAATGCCAGCCGATGAATCCGAGCGTGGCGTGCGGCTCGGCCAGCGTCTCGTCAATCCCTAGTGCCTTGCGAGCCTGCTCTTTAGCAATTCGCATTCGCTCAGGCCGTTTGTCGAATTGTTCGACCACGCACGCGAGCAGGGCATAGGCATCTGCCAGTCCGGCGTGTGCCTCAGCATAATCCGGCTCTAAGGCGACCGCCTGGTTGAAGTGCTCTATCGCCTGTGTGTACCCTTCCGGCGTGCGCTTGTTCCAGAAGTAGCGCCCTCTGACATACAACTCATAGGCTCTGGCGTTGTTCGTGTGATGGCCCGTCAAGGTGCGCCGCTCGGCCTCGGTCAGTTGCAGAGTGAGAGCCTGAGCCACTTCTTCGGAGATCGTATTCTGCACCGTCACGATATCTTGCAGCTTCCCACTAAAGAGCTTTTTCCAGAGCACACTTCCGTCTTTCACTCTGACCAACTCGGCGGTAATTGAAATCGTCTCGCCTTCTCTCTGGATGCTTCCGCTCAACACCACGTCCACGCCTAAACTTTCTCCGATGAGGCGCGCGTTGACATCGCCACTGAGAAGGGTTTGCACGGCGCTCATGGGACGGACTTCAAGCTTCCTAGTACGCCCCAGTCTGGTGATTAAAGTGTCGGCCAATCCCACACCCAGCAACGGATTATCTTCTGGCCCAGTGCCGGTGTATTTGAAAGGAAGAACGGCAATTGATTTGATGGTTGCGTTAATGGTGGGAAGCGCGCTCCCGCTCTTAGTCCAGTAAATCGAAAGCGCCGCCGCCCCGGCCACGAGCAACACAAGCAGCAGCGCCAGACTCGCACGCCAGTTACGCACCACATTGCGTTTGAGTAACGCAGTGCCCTGATAAGCGAGCGTCGCCTTGCGCGCGCGCACCGGCAAACCTTCCAGGTGGCGGCGGATATCTTCGGAAAACTCTGCCACTGAATGGTAGCGCTCGTTCGGCTCTTTCCTGAGCGCCATAAGCACTATGTTGTCCAGGTCGCCGCGCAAGCGACGGCGCAGCTTTTCGGGCGCAGTCGCGCGCACCTGACACAGATACTCGCGCGTCCGGGGCATGGTCTCTCCGTCCTTCTCTGCGTGTGTGACCTCTCCGATGCGACTGAGGGCCGTGCTCGGACGCTCAGGTTCCTGTTCGCAGATGACCTGCGCTATTTGGTCTGGCTGCCGGCTCTTGAAGCGATACGGGCGACGCCCGGTAAGCAATTCATAAAGCAGCACGCCCAGACTGTAAACATCGCTGGCTACTGTGACCGGCGCGCCTTTGACCTGTTCGGGACTGGCATATTCCGGCGTCATCACGCGAAAAACTGTGGCGGTCGCCTCCGTAATTTGACTTGCGGTATCAGAGCGCAGGATCTTAGCGATGCCGAAGTCCAGCAGCTTCGGCGTACCATCCTTCGTCACCAGGATATTCGAGGGCTTGAGGTCGCGATGAATGACCAGACTCTGGTGCGCATAGCTGACCGCCGAACAAACGGCGCGAAAGAGCTTGAGCAGGCCCCGGCTAACGCCTGATCGCGTTCCCCTTGCGGCCGATCAAGGACGATGTCAATGATCCGCATTACTTCCTGGTAGCGTTCGCGATTCATCTTACTTGCGCCAATCAGTCCGCTACCGCAGGCGGTTCTGACTGAGGCTCGAGCTGGCTGCGGAGCCAGAGCTTGGCTTTCAGCCATTCACGACTGACGGTTGTTTCGGAAACGTCCAAAACCTTAGCCACCTCTTCAATCTGAAGACCCCCAAAAAACCTCAGTTCCAGAGAAGCTCGATTTGGTGTGCGGGCTGGCGACCAAGCCGCCGGATACGTGGGCGCATGTATCTAACATGGGTACTGGTGGTCAGCTTAACGTCGGCATAAAGGAAAATGACGGCTCTAACTTTTCCACTGTCTCAAGTGTCAACCCCATCAACGATGGTCAGTTCCATCACGTCGCGGTCTCCTTCCAGTCCGCAGGGCCCATGACCCTCTACATTGACGGCGCAGTCGTGAGCACGAACACGGCGCCGACCTTCAACTTCGGCCCGAACCCGCTGCGCATTGGACGACTGGTCGACACGTTCTGGGCACCGTTCAACGGGCTGGTGGATGAAGTGGAAATCTTCAACCGCACGCTCTCGCAGGCAGAGATTCAGGCCATCTTCAACGCCGGTAGCGCAGGCAAGTGCAAACCGCAGTGTGCGCAGCCGCCAACCGGCATGACCGCGTGGTATCCGGGCGACGGCAACCCCAACGATATTCAGGGCACGAACAACGGCACGCCGCGAAACGGTGCGACGTTCGCAGCGGGCAAGGTTGGGCAGGCGTTTAGCCTCGACGGCGTGGACGACTATGTGAGCGCGCCGAGCGGTCCATCGAATAGCCCGACAAATTTGACCATTGACGGCTGGTTTAATCTCAGCTCGACGACAGGAGCTGATATTCTTGTTTCAAAGGCCGCGGGCACGGCTTTTTCCAACTCTTACAACCTCTTCTTAAACAACGGCGGCTTGCATGGCCTCGTTGGCACCGTGGCCGACACCGGGCCCGTCGTCAGCGCGCCGTTCACGCCTGTTCTGGGCACGTGGTATCACATTGCCTACACCTTCGACGACGCGACCGACACACAATCGCTCTATATCAACCGGCAACAGGTCGCCACGGGCACGACGACGACGACTCCGGGCTACGACTCGAACCCGCTAATCATCGGTGCCGAGTCCCAGAACCAGACCATCGAAAACTTCTTCGCCGGCCTGATTGACGAGGTGGAAATCTTCAACCGCGCTCTCTCGCAAGCGGAGATTCAGGCGATCGTTAACGCTGGCAGCGCAGGTAAGTGCAAACTAAGTCCGACTCCGACGCCTACGCCGACTACGCCCACTCCGCCCGCGAACGACAATATCCAGAACGCTCAAGTGTTGACGATTGCGCCGAACACGGAGTCGGCAATCAGCACGGCATCCAACGTCGGCGCGACACGACAGGACGGCAACTTCCGCACCGATCTCAATATGCCGAACGAGCCTTTGCACGATGGCAAACAAGGCGGCAGGTCGGTTTGGTACAAGTGGACAGCTCCGGTGAACGGCAGAATCGTCTTCCGCACTTCAAACAACACTTTCGATACCGTACTCGCCATTTATCAAGAGGTCGCCGGGTCTCTTGTCGGGATCGTCAGCAATGATGATTACTCGCCGCCCGAAACCCGCAGCCGCGTTGAATTCCTCGTCAGTCAAGGCAGTGTGTTCTACATCGCGGTGGACGGCTACGGCGGCGCGACCGGCAATTTCCGCCTGCGCTGGAATTACACGCAAACGCAACCGACTCAAACCATCACGCAGCGCATCACGCGCATGACCGATACGAGCTCCAACGACATCGTCGGCGTCCAACTCGGTCGCAGCGGTTCGCTTGAAATCATCCTGCGCGGCGAGGGCTTTACGGCGCAGTCGCAAGTTCTCGTCAACGGCGATACATGCCTGCGCGACGACAATAACGGCTGCCAGCCAAACTCAAGCGTGCAGACAACGTTCCGCAACGATGCGACGCGCCTCGAAGTCTCCATCCCGCCGATTTACTTCACGCGCGTGGGCGAGTTCCGCATAAACGTCCGCACGGGCACTACCATCGCAGCCAACACGGGGCTTCTGCACGTCGCGGATTTCAACTTTGTTGACGTGCAGCCCGGACAAACGGCGACCGTGCAATCCAACGCTCCGGTCGCGTTGCGCCCACCGATGCGTTACTCCCTGCTTGCAACCAACACTAGCAGCCAGCCGCTGCGCTTCACCGTCTATCAATACGCTCGTGACCTTTATGCTTTTCAGGAAGCGTATCAGAGATGGATTGACAACGGCGCGGTCGGCGACGCGCCCGTCGCGCCTGAAGAGACGCTCGCTGATTCGAGCGTCGCGGTCGTAGCATCGCCCGCCGCACTCGCCGGGAGCCTGCAAAGCCTTAACCTGCAACTCCTGCCGAACCCGTCATCTCTGATCGCTAGTAACGGTGGGAAGTTACAAAACTCCGCGACCATCATTGCCCTTAGCCGGGGCAACTTCATCAGCGAACAGGGCGGGGCGCTCATCGGCAACGACGGCTCGACACTCGTCGGCAATGACGGCGCGGGGCTCATCGGCAATGACGGCTCGACGCTCATCGGCAACGACGGATCAACGCTCGTCGCGGCGGGTGCGGGTAACGTCGTCTCTGATGCGGGCGCAGGAATCGTCAGCAATGGAGGATCGGGGATTGCCCCGCCTTCGCAGCCCAACTTGACCCTGCGCGCCAACGGTACGCTGACGGTAGCAGATCCGCCGCGGACTCTTGCCACGGACGCCTCGCTGCGTCGCGCCGGCCTCTACGTCGTCCGCGACGCCAGCGGCGGCAATGGCAATATCCAGGTGGGCACGGACTCCGGCGGTAACACCACGCTCACTGCCGACATTAATCTGACGCAAAACACCTTCCCGCGTATCTCAAGTCTGGGCGTGGCGACATCCTTCTCTATCGCGCTCGATCCCGGCCTTCTGCAATTCAGCCAGGCCACCTACACCGTCACCGAAGGCCTACCTTTCGTGCGCATAGTTGTGCGGCGCACGGGCAACACTTCGCAAACCGCCAGGGTTGAATACAACACGACGAGCGCGGCCAGCGCGGACTTCCAGATGACGACGGGCACGGCCACCGCAGGACGCGACTACGAGCAAGTCTTCGGCTCGCTCTATTTCAACCTGGGCGAGACCGAAAAATCCTTCGACGTTCCTATTATCAACGACTCGTACGGCGGCGTGGACGATGGCGCATCCGAAACCTTCAACGTCGTCCTCAACAATGCGCAGGGCGCAGCGGTCAATGGCACCGGCGTGGCAATCGTCACCATCAACGACAACGACGCGCAGACCGCGCCGGCCAACATCGTTAATGACGCGCAGTTCTTCGTCCGCCAGCACTACCTCGACTTCCTGGGCCGCGCGCCAGACTCGGACGGTTTCAGCTTCTGGACTAACCAGATCACTGAGTGCAGCCAGCGTTCGCCCCAAACAGAGATTGATCGTTGCGTGGACGAGCGGCGGCAGAATGTCTCAGCCGCATTCTTCCTCTCTCCGGAATTTCAAGATACGGGCTATCTCGTCTATCGCTTCTATCTCGCTTCATTCCCGGCGAGCACAGAGCGACCGCGCGGCTTCCCGCGTTACCTCGAGTTCATGAGACAGACGCAGTTCGTGGGTCGAGGCGTGATCGCCAACACGCCGGGCGCGGATACGCTGCTCGCGCAGAACCAGCGCGAGTTCGCCGAGAACTGGGTGCAGCGCGCCGAGTTCATGGTTCGCTATCCGCTCACTTTGACACCGGCGGAGTTTGTTGACGCGCTCTATCAAACGGCGGGCGTCACGCCTTCTTCAGACGAGCGCGCGGCGGCCATCGCTGAATACAGCAGCGCACCTGTGACGGCGGCAAGAGCGCGCATCGTGCGGCGCGTGGCGGAGAACGCGACGCTCCGGCAAGGGGAGTTCCGCCGCGCCTTCGTCTTGATGGAGTATCTGGGCTACCTGCGCCGCAGCCCTGACGCCGCACCGGATGCGGACTTCGGCGGCTACGATTTCTGGCTCGGCAAGTTGAATCAATTCAACGGCGACTTCATCCGCTCAGATATGATTAAGTCCTTTATCGTCTCTGGCGAGTACCGAAGTCGATTCGGTCGGTAACACAAACCAAGCGCCGACCAGCGGATGTGGACGACTCGCCCGGCTCAGTTTGTTAGTTCGCTATTTGCGAACGCCAGCGTCACGCCATCGGCGACAGAGCGACAAGCCGCGACCGACGAGTTCGGCAGCGCTGAATTCAATCGAGCGTTCGTGCTAATGGAATGCTTTGCTGACCTGCGACGAGATCCAAACAGCCTCCCCGACGCTGACTACACCGGCTATGACTTTTGGCTGACCAAGCTTAACCAGTTCAACGGGAACTTCGTGAATGCGGAGATGGTGAAGGCGTTCATCTCTTCAACGGAGTATCGGCAACGGTTCGGCGCAAATTGAGATAGTTAGCTTGTTCCTTACTTTCAGGATAGGCCGTGGGAGACCCTATCACGATGAGCGGGCACTTCCGACAGTGACCATTACGAGGGATTAATCAATTCCCGGCGTCGAGTGTTCAGATCGCTCTTCAAAGCAATGCGGCGCGTCGCTGGCCTGTCACGCGGCCATCAAAGTGAACCTGCCGTTGGCGCCTGAGAAGATGCGCTGGCTAATCGATCGGCTGCTGCTGACTTCCTCACCAACCACCTGCCCACATGGAAGGCCTGTGATTCTGCGTCTGGCGACACAGGATATCTTGCAGGGCTTTCATCGGATTTTAAGAAGAAGCAGCCACGAAAAGGCACAAGAAGCACAAAACAATTTTCTTGCCCTTGCGCTCTACTCCCATTACCCGGTTGGAGAACGCGCCAGTGCGTACACTTCCTTGCCAATGCCCGCAAACGTGTAGTGATTGAGCGGAAACTCAAGCATCACATGCAAGACGCTAAGAAAGTAGAGCGCCAGCATTCCTGACTGATAGCTATAACCGTATAGGCCTAATGCAATGAGCCAGAGACCGCCAATGATCGCGGCCCGACTCTTGGATATCTCGTGCCATTTGATGATCGAGGTTTTTGAAAACCAGTTAAGGTAATGATAGGTATAAGCAAAGGCTACGAATCGCATGACTGTCAGGCCCGCGCTTGATTCATAGATCTCCGTCACGGAAGCGCCGGTGCCCAGGTGGAAAATTTTGATCAGCTCGGCATTAAGGGTTTGAAACGAGCTATAGCTGCCGCGCACATAGTCGCCCACCGTATGGCCCAGAGCCGCCGGCGCATAAACAAAGAAGCTCAGCGCGCAAAGGACAAACACAATGAGTGACAGTGCTCCTGAGCGGCTGCGGCTCTTAAGCGCACCAAACAGGATGAACGCAGCAGTAAAGATGAAGACGTGGATGATGGTGATCAGGAAGAACGCAATCAATGCGTAATACCGGGAGTTGCTGAAAAATATTAAGATAATTACCGTAAGAGCTATTACCGCAATTCCAGTTGATCTCTTCCGAGTAAGCCAGAGTTGTGACGCAGTCACGAACACCAAATAGAAAAGCGCTATCTCCCAGACCGGGGTGACATTCTGCTTCAAGACTTTCTCTGCGGTGAAGCCAAACAACATTACCGCTAGGGTAACCGTCACCAGCATCAACCAGGCGTGTCTGGCTTTCTTATCGCGGGCTCGTTTGGCTTCAACAAAATATTTTCGATCGCGCAGCCAGGAGATTTCCGTAAGGTAGTGCAGCGGTCCAAGTACAGCATAAGCAAAAAGAAATAATTCGAATGGAATAATGTAAGCGAGGACGCACGAGACAATCATTAGCCCGACATTGAGATAATTTACTTGATCGGTGGTTAGCCTCATCTCGACAATCGGCGTTTCAAAGACTGTCAAACGTTTTCAGTGCCAGCTCGGCATCCAGAAGATCCGGAAGCAACGCATCAGGTTCCAAGGCCAGCAAATCTTCCTGGGAATGCATGCGTCCGGTGGCCACCGCCACGACCCGCGCGCCGAAATGCCGGGCACAGGCGATGTCGTTGGGCGTGTCGCCGACCACGATGAACTGTTCCGGCTGAAGATTCGCGCCGAGATGTTCGTTAATTCTCTGCGCGGCAATCGCCGGCAGGTCGCGTCGATCGAATGACTCGTCGCCAAACGCGCCCGGCAGTTGAAAGAATTCCGCCAATCCAGTCAATTCCAACTTCAAATAAGCGGCCGGTTGGATGTTGCCCGTCAGTAACGCCGAAAGATAACGCGGATGTTCAGCGACTCTCTGCAAGACCTCGCGGCTGCCGGGCATTGCATGGATCAGGTGCGCGCCATTGCCGGTCGCGCGTTTCATTTCTTCGATATAGCAACTCAGCAGTTCGTCTTTGCGCGCGAAGATTTGCTCGCGCGTGATGCCCTCGCTACGCAGGGCCTCTGCGACGATCTGTAGATCCGTCATACCCGAAACCATCATGGCGCCGAGCGAACCCGCCGTGCCAAAGACCTTCTTGAGCATTGGCACGGTGTAGTCCTTAAACACTCCGTAACGCTGGCCGCGCACCAGCGTCCCGTCGAGGTCCCAGAGCAAGATGCGTAGGGATTGCTGGTCAACTGATCGAGAAGTCATCATTTTCCATTTCTCATTTTTCATTTCACACTTGCTGCCGAGCTGATTCCTTGTAGGCTAGATCGCTGATTCCAGATTGAGAGAATGACGCTGCATAACCGCCGGGCTGCGTGCCTTCCAATGACGAATGAGAAATGGAAAATAGTTCTGCCGATGTGCAATGAAGTCTTAGTCATCCTTACTCGATCACCGCCAGCACATCACCGCCGTTGACCGTGGCGCCGGTTTGAATATTCAAAGCGATCACCGTACCGGCTTTGGGCGACTTCATTTCGTTCTGCATCTTCATGGCTTCGACCACGATGATGCCATCGCCGACTTCTACTCTGGCGCCGACCTCGACCATGACGCGCACGACTTTGCCGGCCATGGGCGCAACGATCCGCGCCGCATCGTCGCCATGCGCACTCGCCGGCGCGGCGCCACTGAGTCGTTTGGGATCCGTCAGCACTATCGGATAACTAGTCGTGCCGACGATTACGTCGATTTCCTTCCCCGAGTCGGGCCGGCCCTCGACGCGGCAATTAAAGACCTGGCCGTTTGAGATGAGCACATAACCGTTCTGATCAGATTCGTGCACCTCGAGTTCATAACGCCGGCCATCGATCTCAGCAAAGACCCGTCCACCATCCTCCCTAATCTGGATGTCGGTTTGATAATCGGCGATTGCGGCGTGCAGTTTCATTAGTCGTTGATGACGTTCGGGCGATCAAAGAATCATCGCCCCGTAGGAGCGAGATGTTTATAGACCGGGCTTCCCCTTTGCTACAGCTCCTTTAGGAGCGTAACGTCGTTTCGCTCCTAAAGGAGCTCTAAAAAGAATCCTGGTGGCACGGTTCTATAAACATCACGCGCCTAGCGGCGCTCAGAACCTCTTTTCCAAGGTTCGCGAGCAACCGCAGCCGCTCGCCCCGAGCTCTTCCATTTACTCTGTGCGGCCGGTCGATGGTTCGGCAACGTTTGGTGCTGGGCGCGGGCGTAAGTGAGCGCTGCCGCAATGATCGCAATGTCCTGGGGCAGGCTGGAAGCCTGCGCTCCGCCCGCAGGATGCGGGCGCTCCGGCGACCGGCGCTGGTTAAAGCGCGTAATGAATCCGGTATCCAATCGGCCGGCGATGAACTCTTCGTCGCGCACGATCTCGCGAAAGAACGACAGCGTCGTCTTGATTCCGCCGACCGCATACTCATCCAGCGCGCGCCGCAGGCGATCGATCGCTTCGGTCCGAGTCCGTCCCCAAGCCGCGAGTTTGGAAATCATCGGGTCGTAATAGATCGAGACTTCATCGCCTTCCGAAACACCACTGTCATCGCGAATGCCCGGCCCGGCCGGAACACGTAAAAAACAAATCCGGCCCGGCGAAGGGAAGAAATTGTTGTCGGGGTCTTCGGCATAGACGCGACATTCGATCGCGTGCCCGCGCCAGCCGACATCGCCCTGACCAAATGAGAGCGGGGCGCCGGCGGCAACGGTGAGTTGTTCGCGCACCAGGTCAAGTCCCGTGACCAACTCTGTGACCGGGTGTTCGACCTGCAGGCGTGTATTCATCTCGAGAAAGTAGAATTCTCGCGTCGCGTCTGAGAAAAGAAACTCGACCGTGCCCGCTCCGACATAGCCCACCGCCTGCGCAATTCTGATCGCGGAAGCGCCCATGCGCTCGCGCAGGGACGAATCATCAAGCGGCGACGGGCACTCTTCGATCACTTTTTGATGACGACGCTGAATCGAGCATTCGCGCTCGCCCAGATGCACACAGTTGCCGTGCGAGTCAGCGAAGATCTGGATTTCAATATGACGCGGACGCTCGACCAGCTTTTCCAGGTAAATCTCCGGATTGCCGAAAGCCGCGGCGGCTTCCGACTGCGCAGCTTCAAACGCGGAAAGCAGTTCGCTCTCTTGCGCGACCTGCCGCATGCCCTTGCCACCGCCTCCGGCGGCTGCTTTCAGCATTACCGGATAGCCGAACCGGGCAGCGGTCGCACGCGCGGCTTCATAACTTTCCAAGGACTCAGTCGTGCCCGGCACCACCGGCACGTTCGCCTCGACCGCCGCGCGGCGGGCGCTGGTCTTCGAACCCATGACTTCCATCGCCTGGGGACTCGGGCCAATAAAGGTCAGACCCGCGTCCGCCACAGCGCGCGCGAACGCAGCGTTCTCAGCAAGGAACCCGTAGCCCGGATGAATCGCTTCGGCGCCAGCCCGCTTCGCAGTGTCGACTATGGCGGAGATGTTCAGATAACTTTGTTTCGAAGGCGCGGGGCCGATGCAGTAAGCCTCGTCCGACATCCGCACATGCAGAGCATTCGCATCGGCTTCAGAGAACACGGCCACGGGCGAGATTCCCAGATCGCGGCAGACACGAATGATCCGCACAGCGATCTCTCCCCGGTTGGCAATCAGGACTTTGTGGAACATCAAGTTGTTAGTAGTCAGTCGTCAGTTCAAACCGAACCGGCGCCACCAGTTAACAACAAACTACTGACCACTGACAACTGACGAATTAAACGACGAATGAATTTGTAGGTCTTCTGTGATCGTATCTAAGCACGACCCGGGAGCCAGGCACGAAATCGTTTTTGCGCAGGAGTTGCTCGGCGTCCAGCCGCTGGAAGGTTTGATAGTCGGCTCCGCCGATGGTGTAGCTGTAGGAGAGCATCGTGTTGCCGTCGCCGTCGACTTCCGTATCGAGCACCGTGGCCTCGCCCAGGCGACCGGCGCGCAACAGCAAAGCGCGGCGGGCAACTTCCGGATCTTCTTTCTTGCGACGGAACCGAGCCAGGAAAGACATGCGCTTAAGGAACCCGGGTGTGAGACGAGATAAACGCCTGGTATTCGGGAACGGTCAGGACCAGGCCATCGCGAACGATCAGGTCGTCATCGTTGTTGAGAATTTTGTCTTCACCGGGCAAGCGCAATTCGAAATTAGTGAAGGACACTCCGCCGTGGTCGGTCGACGGCGCAGAGTTGGTCGCGGCGGTACGGAGAGCATTTCCACGCATCGCCAGGGGCCTCCCCTTGCTCGTTGCGGACGACGCCACAGTCGCAGTTGGTTGATAGCCACTCACATCAAGATTCTGGAGCGCGTCGGCAATCGAGCCATCCGGGTCGGGCAGTGTCTTGAGTTCATTTATCAGATCGTCCGGAGCAGGAATGAATCCGTGCAGTTCGCGATACATGAGCTCTGCCCGGCTAAAGGTGTAAGCCCGAGAGTAAGAGGCCGCATTGATCGCAGCCTGGCGCTGGCGCAATCTTGCCGGAACTGTGATGCCCAGCAGAGACGCCATCAACAGCGTGACCAGCGCTGAGGCCGTAAATCCCAGACGCGCCGCGCGCAGGCCGATAAACCTGCTCGGCTCCGCTTTGATACTTCGAATGATGCGGGCTCCGCTCCACAAAACGATGATCGCAAACGGAAGAGCCACCCATTTCAATCGCCACGCCGCGACCTCACCCGCAGCCGCCACCGACCAGAACTGACGCGGGAAGGCGCCGAACTCAACCTGCGCAGCGATCCATGAAGCCAGAAACACGCCGGTCATCGCGAGGCCGCCGGCAGCCACGACTACCGCACGTCCATAAGAGGGCAGCTCGTGTTCAGCCCTGGCCAACGGCGGGCCGACTGAGCGCGCGCCGCAAGACGGACAGCCCAGACGAAGATCGCCTTCAAAGTTCGAGCCACAGGAGGGGCAGTTAATCAAGATATGTTTACCTCTGGAGATCAAGAAACGCGGAACTAAATTAGAACTGAGACCGCAAGTTAGTCAAGAGTTACTCGTCAATAAATCGTTGCTTTAATGAATCACCTGGCCGGCGCCAGGAAGGACGCGTGACCTTTCAACTGGCTTTATGCGCCAGAGATGGCTCGTGCCTCAACTCCGGCGGTTGACCAGCCTGGATGGCCGCGGCTTCGGCCATGGCTTCCCGGGCCTCGCTCTTGTTCACTTCGCGCCACGTGTGATACATGCGGTGGGCGAACGTCCAATAAGAACCAACCGCCAGCACCCACAAGACCGCCGGCATCCGGTTCGCGAAGAAATTGTGCGAGCCGGGGACCGTCGACAGCGCCCCGATAATAAACAACACCACGCGCTCAGGCCGGCGCAGAAAACCAACGTCGCATTTTGGAATCATGCTCTCAGCGCGCGCACTGGCATAACTCACCATTACCGAACCCATCATTCCAGCGCCCGCAAGAAAAACGTTGAGCGTCGAATGAAACGGAGTGTCGCGCGCATAGAAAACCATCAGGCCAACAAACACGACCATATCCGACAAACGATCGAGTGACGAGTCCAAAAACCCGCCATAGCTGGTCACCCGGCCCGAAAGACGGGCCACCTGGCCGTCGAGCATGTCGAACAGGTTCGCGACGATGAGCACTATCCCAGCCCAAAAGAACCTGCCAAAGCCGAACAACAACCCTGAGCCGACATTGATGGAAACGCCGATCAGGGTAAGGATGTTCGGGCTAATATGCCCATGCGCCAACCAGCGCACCATCGCATCGATGATCCGCTGGCCCGCCCGTCCGATACTCGCTCCAAACATTCTTTTGTTGATTACCTATCGACAGTCACTAGATTAGCACGGGATCATAAGAATGGGAGAACACACTGTGTCAAGAACGGCGGACATGGTTAGCACCGCAAGTTACCAGCTGGCGTCACGAAGGTATCAGCCACGAAAAGGCGCAAGCAGCACCAAACGAATTTCTTCGTGTCGCCCTTGCGCCTGTTTGAGCCTTTTTGCGGCTACCTATCCAGTTCTCACGGGCCAAACCGCTGCCGGTATTCGGCTGAGACGAGGAAGGCCTTGACCATGTCGGCGGTAATGAAATTCCCGTTGAATTGATTCAACTTGTTGAGCCAGAAGTTGAATCCCGGGGTGTCCGGATTGCGCCGCAGATAACCAAAGTACTCCATCAACACGAACATGCTGTTGAATTCCGCCTGTCTGAAGGTCGGTTTCTCAGAGATCTTGCGCAGCACCGTGGCCCTTGTCTCGGTGTGGTTAGTCAGCCCATTCAACAGCGCGTCGCGTTCGACTTGAGTGAAGAATACGCCAGTGTTTGAAATCAGCGTGTTCACGTACTCCTGGTCGGTCGCTCCATTGTAGGTGTTGGTGAACTCTGTCCGGCCGACGTACTCGTTATAGAAAGCTACCTTGTTCGCTTCCAAGATGCCTTCCGCGCCAGGCTGACCAAACACATAGTTCCGGCCAATCGCCTGCGCGTCAGTCTCGAACCGCAGGTATTTGGGCAAGCCGCCGTAGGACACCTTGTTGGTCAGATAAGCCGTGCCGCCGGTCACCTGGAATTCAATCGACAGGAAGAACGCTGCCGAGACATTGATGCGCTTGATCTCGATGCACGCCGCATTCCCACCGCACGAAGTGATCTCGTTGGTCCAGAAGGCCAGGCCGGCTGGATCAGGTTCGCGATTCAGGAAGTCGTGATAGTGCTGTTTCACAAAGCTGGCCGGGTCGTCAATTGTATTCGACGAAGGCGCCACCAGGTCGTCGTCGGTAATAGTCAGCGTCGCCGTCGAAGGCGAAGCGAAGCTTGCCCCGCCAGTTAGATTAGAAAGAGTCAGCGGCAGATTTTCCGGACCCTCGAGATAAGTGTCCTGATTGATCATGACCGCGAACGTCTTCGGCGAACCGTCGCCGGCCGCAAAGCTGAGTCTCCCGACTGCCGTGTTGAAGTCGCAACGCGATGAAGCGATGGTGTTGCCCGGCGTCGGCGCACACGAGACCATAGCCGCCGGATCACTATCGTCACTGGTCGAGTAGTCAACGGTCACTGCCTGAGACAGAGTGCCGACGCGCTGGACCGTGATAGTTGCCTGACCTGCGCCCTCACCCACACTGTAGGTTGGCGCGCTGAACTTGATATACCCGCCAATTGGATCGTCATCCAAGATCGTCAGCACTGCAGTGAGCGGAGCGCCCAACTGACCTGACCCGCCTACATTACTGAGCGTCAGATTTACGGTCCGGTTTGGTTGGTTGTTCAGGTTGTCAGTAATCGGCACGTTGACGACCTTGCTCGTCTCGCCATCGTTGAAGGTCACCGTCTGCGAGACTGCGGTGTAATCCGTGCCCGCGACACCCGTGCCGTTACTGGTGGCGATCTGGATCGTCGCCGTGCCGGCACTGCCGCCGGTGCGCGTGATCGTGATGCCGGCCGACCCGCCGCCCTCGATGACGCTGTAGGTGCTCGAGCTGAACTGTAAGTCCCCGCCATCACTGACCGTCAGCACGAAAGTATCGCTCATGCTGCGCGGCGCGCCGCCCAGGGTCTTGGTCACCGTGACAGTGATTGTCGACGCTCCCGTTTGATTGGCGGCCGGCGTCAGTGCCAGCGTCCGGCTCGAGCCGCTGCCGCTGATCACGATATTCGCGTTTGGCACCAGTGTCGTGTTGCTCGACGTGGCCGTGATGGAATCGAAGGCCGTAGCCGCGTCACCCACATTGAAAGTGAACGAGAGCTGCGCGTTTTCGGGTGTGCTCTTGTCAGTAATGTCTTCGATTGACGGATCAGCTTCGAAGGCTCCAATGTCCACCGTTTGAGTGGTGTTCGCATCGGCTGCATCGCGAATGCGCAGGAAGCCGGCGCCACGCTGGTCGTTAAAGGGCGCTGCGCCGCTGAAAGGCGGATTGGCTACGAGCGCATTGTCGCCGCCATCAAGGGCCAGGGATCCGGCCAGCAGCGCGTGGGTCAGTGTCGGGCCGCCGTTGTTGGCCAAAGGACCCAGACGCGGATCGATCACTGAACCCGAACTGCCGACGATGTCGCCGTTCACTCCGTTCGTGAACCCGTTGCTCGCGCCCTTGTTCCCGATCAGGTTATGACCCTGAGAAGTGAAAGCTCCACCCACATCGGTGCCACCGCCCGGAGTATTCGCGACGATCGTGTTGCCGATGTTGAGTGTCCCGCTAGTGTTGGTGATGCCGCGGACCGTGTTACCCGAGAACGTGCTGTTGGTAATACTGACCGTGCTCCCGGAGTTGGAGACGCCGTCACTGCTATTGCCAGAGAAGGTGCTGTTGGTGACGGTCAAGGTGCCAGCGTTCGTGAAAATTCCGCTGCCCGCCGGACTAGTGTTCCCGCTAATCGTGCTGCCGATAACCGTCAGCGTGCCGGTGTTGGCCACACCGCCGCCGCTGCCGGTTGAGGTACTGCCACTGACCGTCACATTAGAAAGCGTTAGCGTGCCGCCGTTAAAGACACCAGCGCCATCGCCCGACGTGTTGCCGTTATTGATTGTCAGACCTGAGATCGTGCTCGTCTGGCCAACCTGACTATTGAAGACGCGGAAAAATGGCGCGCCGGCGGAAAGGGTGCGCTGCACCGTGAGCAGGTTCGCGCCCGGTCCCTGAATCGTCAGGTTCTTATCGATCAGCAACTCCCCGATGGTCATATTAATCGGACTGACCACGTGACCGGGCGTCATATCGAAAGTAATAGTGCTGCCCGGGCAAGCGCTGTTGATAATCGAACGCAGAGAACCGGCGGCGCCATCGCCACTGCTCGATACGACCGTAGCTCCACAGCCGACGGTGATGGTGGCCAGCGCCGTGCTTCCGCCCAATCCGGCATTAGCATTACTCATCGAAGCCTGCGCATTAAAGCTGAACGTGGTCGCCGGACTCGACAGGTTGTTCGCCGGGGTGAACTTCAACCCCGCATTGCCTTCAGCAAACGTGATGAAGTCGTTGTTGTTAATCTGCGTCGTGCCATTGTTCTTGAACAACGTGCCGTTAAGGATGTTCGTGATCTTGAAGTTAGTTACTTCCGTACTGTCGACCGCGTTACGGGTGAGCACCAGACCAGACGTGGTCTGAGTGTTGACGCTGGTAGCGGCGGCTGTGACTGACGGAGTATCGGCCACCGCATTGACCGTGATCGTCGCGGTTGTGAGACCGCCGCCCACACCAGTATCGGTGCCATTCAGCGATGCCTGGATCTGGAAGCTGAAGGTAGTCGTCGGGCTGAACAGGTCCGCCGTCGGAGTGAACTTCAACCCGAGCGCCCCCTGCGCTGAGGTAATAAAGTCGCCGTTATTAATCTGCGTCGATCCGTTGTTCAGGAACAGCGTGCCATTTGTGATACCAGTGATCTTGAAGTTGGTTATTTCGGCGCCATCGACCGCGTTTCTAGTGATAACCAGACCGGAAGTCGTTTGCGTATCTTCATTGGTCGTCGCGGGCGTGACCGACGGCGTATCGGGCACCGGCGTGACGTTGAAGTTGACCGTAGCTGGCGCGCTACTCCTCGGATCGGGCGCCCCGTTAGTCGTGCCATCGTCCAAGATTGTGTATTTGAAGCTGGCCGCGCCATAGAAATTCGGGTTCGGCGTAAACAATACGTTCGTGCCCTGGATGCTGACTGTACCGTTGACAGCATTGCTGACCGAATTGATCGTAATATTTTGGCCGGCCTCGTTTGCCGGACCTGGCGTGTCATTCCCAAGGAGGGTGGCAAACGGAATCGTCCGCTGGCCCGAGTCTTCCGCAATGTCTGAGAGTGTGTCGTTGTTGGCCACCGGCGGATCGTTAACCGGCGTGACGTTGAAGCTGACCGTAGCTGGCGCGCTACTCTTCGGATCGGGCGCCCCGTTAGTCGTGCCATCGTCCACGATTGTGTATTTGAAGCTGACCGCGCCATAGAAATTAAGGTTCGGTGTAAACAGCACGTTCGTGCCCTGGATGCTGACAGTACCGTTGACCGCATTGCTGACCGAATTGATCGTAATATTTTGGCCGGCCTCGTTTGCCGGACCCGACGTGTCGTTCCCAAGGAGGGTGGCAAACGGAATCGTCAACGTGCCGGAGTCTTCCGCGATGTCTGAGAGAATGTCATTGTTGGCCACCGGCGGATCGTTAACCGGCGTCACCGTGACGTTAACGTCAACTTCATCTGAATCCAGCCCGCTGGCGCTCACCTTGAACTTGAATAGATCCACCCCGTTGAAGTTAAGCGATGGCGTGTAGTTCACGGTTGAAGTGCATGTCGTGGAGAGGTTGAAAGTGCAGACGGGCGCCGTCGGCGTTAAAGTCCCGCCGTTTCCGGGTTGCTGCGTGATGATGAACGACAGCGTCGTGTTCTGCGAATAGGTCCCCTTCAACGTAATGGTTAGCGGCGACGGAGGGTCTTCAGATGTCGAAGGTTGCGGACTCGGTCCTACTGCAGTAGGCACACAGCCGCCGCCCGACTGTGTTTCGAACGCGCCAATGTCTGAACCGTCGCCGCCAACCGCATTTGGATAGATAGAGTCAGCCAGGTCGAACGGACGCACGCCGCCACGCTGGTCGGTGGTCAAGGTGAAGTTCTTGCCCTTATCGATCGCGGGACTGGTGCATTGCAACGCATGCGTAAAGGTCGGGCCGCCGTTGTCGGCCAGCGCGACGAGTTGCGGATTCACTCCCGTGATGTTCGGACCGGCGCCGCCGTTCTGATTGATGGTCGCGCCAGACGTACTCTGAATCAGATTGAAGCCGTCGGATTGCACTGTGCCGTTGATATCCGGTCCGGTCGGCGCCGTGTTGCCGCCGACGATAGTGTTTTTGATCGTGAAAGTTCCGCTGCCGGTATGAGCGATGCCGCCGCCCTTTCCACCGTTGGCAACGAGGTTATTGCTGATGGTGCTATTGCTGACGGTCGCCGTGCCGGAAATAGAGTTAGCGATGCCACCGCCGTCGCCTCCTGGTCCGGCCGGGGCGCCCGCGCCCGCGCCGGTATTGTTGCCGCTGATCGTACTGTTGATTACGGTCAACGTTCCCTTGTTACCGATGCCACCGCCATCGCCGCCCAAGCTGTTCGGACCGGGGCCGCCGGTGCCGGTCGTATTGCCGCTAATTGTGCTGCTCGTCAGGACCAACGTGCCGGTATTGAAGACGCCGGCGCCAAATCCACCATTACCGAAGTTAGATCCAATGCCTGTGGTATTGCCGCTGATGGTGACGTTTGTCAGGTTGAGCGTGCCAGCGTTAAGCACACCGCCGCCGGAATCACCAGGTAGCGCGCCGCTGGCGCCGTTCGCCGTAAAGCCATTGCTGATGGTCAATCCTGAAATGGTCACCGCGGTAGAGTTGGTATTGAATACGCGGAAGCGCGGTGTGCCCCCGGCCGCGCTGCGCATCACGGTTAGCAGATTTGCGCCCGGGCCCTGAATCGTCATGTCGGTGCTGATATTAGCCAAGGCAGTCGACAGCGAGATAGTCGCCGGTCCGCCTGAGGTCAGTGCCGGAGCAAAGGTAATTGTCTCAGCGCCCGCGTCGGCATTCGCGGCATTGATCGCTTCGCGCAGCGTGCAGCCGTTGCCAACACCAACCGCAGCGCACTGTCCGTCATCCGAATCGAGCAGCGAGTTGACTTCGAAAGTGCTGAAGTCATCCCCGATGAAATTAACGGTCGTACTGTTAGAAACGGTGTTAGCGTTCCCTGCGGGATCAGGCGCCGCTCCGGCCGGAACGGTCAGTATTACCGTACCCGTACCCGTAAAATTAGAGACCCCAACGGTGTAAGTCGTGCCTGAGCCGTTGACGCTGGCGGTCGTGGCACCCGAGGTCGCAGTCCCGGTGATTTGCACAGCGGACGAGGTGAAGCTCGTCACCGATTCGCTGAAGACCACGGTGAAGTTAATGGTCGTGGTAGCCTTCGGGCCCGTTGCCGGATCGGCCTGAGCGACATCCTTGCTCGTGGTTACGGTCGGGGCCGTCTTATCTATTGTGTAGAATGCACCAATGAAGCTGCCATCACCCGACGGAGAGCCGAAGACGCCAACTCCTCCCAGCGGCACATTCGTCGGGTCCTTGATCGAATCGTCGTCCCTGAGATCAAGCCTGATCGTATTGGGTGACCCGGTCGTTCCGGTGCCGGTTGAAACTGTCACCGTGTAGGTCGTACCTGATCCACCCACTAGAGTCACTGCCGGGGCCGGGCCGGTAATTCCAGCTGACGTCACGAAGAAGTCCGAAGCGTCAACACCGGTTACTGAAGTGCTGAACGTGACCGTGAAATCGACGTTGGCCGCATTCGTCGGATTGGGGTTGGCACGAACGATCGAGCTGACGGAAGCATTCGTCTTGTTGACGACATAAACCTCGCCGGCGGTGAAATTGCCGTCGCCCATGCCCGCGCCGCCAAGCGCTAGCAGCACGACATCCTTAATCGAGTTGTTGTCAGTGACATCAAGACGCAGGTTGCCATTACCTGATCCGGTGCCAACATTCACGGTGTAGTGAATGCCGTCACCGTTTGGTGTAACACTGAGAACACTCGCTCCACTGAGAGTCGTAGTCAGGACAAAGTCCGTAGGATCAACGCCGGTCACCGGTTCGCTGAAGGTCACCGCGAAATCGACGCTCGCCGCATTGGTAGTCGACGAGAGCGGATTTAGGCGCGCTATGGACGCGACGGTCGGCGCAGTCGTGTCAATCCTTACGTCAAGCGTGGCGGACAAGCTGGAGTTTCCCGCCTGGTCAGTGTGCCGAGCGCTGTACCTGTAGGTGCCGTCTGGCCGCGCATCCGGGTCAGTTAGCGTCAAGGGCGAACTTGCTCCGGAGCCAGAGGCGATCGCGATCGCGCCGGTGGTCGGAACGGTATCGCGCAGGAGGGCGATGGTTGAGTTGGCTTCGGCAGTGAACGCGAGATCGAAAGATCGAGAGCCGCCCGCCGCCCTGGTGGTGATGTTATCGGTGTTGCTCGCGCCCGTGTCGCTGGCGTTCTGCAAGTCGGGCGCCGACGGTGGTGGCGCGGGGGCCACGGTATCGATCGTCACTGTCAGAATTCCGGAGGTGGCGACGTTGCCGGCAAGATCCGTCACTTTGGTCGTGTAATCGTACGGGCCATCGCCCAGCGCAGTCCCATCGATCAAGGTCAGGGTGCCGCCGTTGCCCGTTCCGGATGTGACCAGGGTCACGCCACGATAGAGTTGAACCGTCGCCCCGCTTTCAGTGCCGGTGATGTCGAAACTGCGAGATGCGGCTGCGTTGGTGAGGTTGTCGGTCTGACTCGCACCGGAATCGCTGCCGGCTTGCAGGTCGGGTACAGCCGCCGTGACGGTGGTATCGATCCTCACGCTGAGCCCTACTGAAGTCGCTGAGTTTCCTGCACCATCCGTCTGCCTGGCGGTATAAACGTACACCCCGTCGACCTGAGCAGTCGGATCGGTTAAGGTCACAGTGCCGCCGTTACCGGTCGTGGACGCGACGAAAGTCCCGTCGCGCAAGAGCTCAACCAGGGCGCCGTTTTCGGTGCCGGCGATGTCGAAAATTCGCGCACCGCCAGCAGCGGCGTTGGTGATGTTGTCGGTGTGATCCGAGCCCGAGTCGCTGCCGACTTGTAAGTCAGGCGGCGCCGGTGCGACGGGCGCGACCGTATCGATCGTAACGTTGAGGACAGCAGAGAGGGCGACGTTTCCGGCCACATCCGTCTGCCGGGCTCGATAAGCGTAGGTGCCGTCGACCAGCGCAGCCCCGTCCGTCAGCGACACGGTCCCGCTGCCAATGGAGGTTGCGCCAACGGGCGCCCCGTTACGTAAGAGTTCGAGCGTCGCGCCGGCTTCCTTGCCGCTGATATCGAAGGTTCGAGACGCGGCGCTGGTGATGTTGTCGGTGTTGAATGGCGGCGCACCAGTGTCACTGGCATCTTGTAAGTCAGGTGTCCCCGGCGTGGGCGCCACGGTATCTATCTTGACGGGCGAAAGCGCGGCCGACTGAGCACTGGTGAAGCCACCGAGCGTCTGCCGCGCAGTGTAAGAATACGAGCCGTCGCCGACCGCCGGCTGAGTCAGCATAATGCTGGTGCCCGCAGCCACACCGCTGGCCACCGAAACGTTGTTACGCAGCAGTTCAACGGTCGCCCCGTTGAAGACATTCGTAATATTGAACGTCGGGTTGTTGACGTTGGTAACGTTGTCTGTCGAGGAGCCACCCGAGTCGCTCGCGGCGATCAGGTCCGGCGCGTCGGGCGCAGTATCGACCTTTACACTGAGAGCGGCGGACGGCGAGCTAGTGTCACCAGCCAGTGTCTGGCGCGCCGTATAGGAATACGGGCCATCGGTAGTCAGCGTGTTGTCGGTAAGCGCGATGGTTGAGCCGGCGGCCACTCCGCTCGCGACTGGAGTGCCACCGCGCAGAAGTTCGACAGTCGCTCCGGTCGTGACGCTGGTGATGCTGAAATCCGGAGTCGTGTCGCGAGTCACGACGGGATTAGTTCCGGTACCGCTCGAAGTAAGAACCGGAGTGTCCGGAGTCGTAGTCGCTTGCTGCTTCTCGAACGCGCCGATGTCTGAGGCGTCACCGCCGATAGCGTTGGCGTCGGCGGGGCGATCAACCGGCCGCAGGAAACCACGCTGATCGTTCGTGGCCGGCCCGGAGAAGTCGTCGCCCATGTCGATAGCCGGGCTACCATTCTGGAGCGCGTGCGTAAAGGTTGAACCACCATTGTTAGCCAGCGGGTCGAGCTTCGGATCGATCGGCGTGCCAGCGGTTCCCACCTGATTCTGACCTGCATCTGCGTTGGTGATGCCGGTCATTCCGGTACTAACGCCAACCAGATTGTAAGAGCTGGTGCCGTCAACGGCGCCGTTAATGTCGTCGGGAATTGCTGTCCCGCCCGCCTTAGTATCCGCGGATGTCGATTGCGGGCTGAGTCCGGTGGAAGTTCCATTGGCCGTCGCAATGTTCATCGTCGTGTCGTTCGCGGCGGCGACCCTTGCGGTCAAGATGATCTTGTTCGTGGCGCCCGAGACCGTGAAGAATGCATTGACGTCCGTGTCAGCAGTCAATGCAGCGCGCATCTTCCCGGCCACAACGTCCGTGGTGTCGCTGGCGAGGACCGCAACGTTAATCGTCTTGGGACTGTTGGTCATTCCCGCTGCCGTCACCGTAACGGTGGCATTCCCCGTGCCCGGCGCTACGCCTCCCACGGTGTCGAGGCTGCTGGCGTCCGCTATTCCCGTACACGAAGTGCCGCAACCAATGATCGATACCACCATCGAGGTGTCATTGGCCGCCGCCACCTTGACCGTAGCAATCACATTCGGTCCCGAGGTAGTTACATCGAAGAAGCCGAAAACGTCGGCGTCAAGATCAAGGGCTGCCTTAATCTTAGTGGCGACCGTATCGTTACTATCACCGTTGGCCAGCGTAACGCTGATGCTCTTTGGCGAACCTGGCATCCCGGCAGCCGTTACCTTCACCAGGATAGTGCCGCTGATGGCGACCGGTCCGCCGCTGACTGTCACCGTTTCGACTTGCTTGGTCCCCGCGAATGGCGCTACGCCCGCGGCGGTGTCCGCGCTGGTGGGCGCCGGAGTTAGTCCCGTGGTGGTCCCATTATCTATCGACACATTCATCGACGTGTCGTTGGCCACCGCCACTTTGGCCGTCAGGACAACGTTCGCGCCGCTGCCAGAGACCGTAAAGAAACCCGTAGCAACACTCCCAATGTCTGCGTCTGCTGTGAGCGCGGTGCGAATCTTGCCCGCCACTGTCGCGGCATCATCACCCGCCAGAACTGCAACGAGGACGGTCTTGGGCGTGTTGGTCATACCCGCAGCGGTTACTACTACCTTGGCGTTGCCCGGGTCCACGATTGTCCCCGCGACGGTGGCGGTTTCGACCTGGTTCACTCCGGTGACCGGCGCTACACCTGCGAGTGTGTCTGCGCTGGTGGGCGCCGCAGTTAGTCCCGTGGTGGTCCCATTATCTATCGACACACTCATCGACGTGTCGTTGGCCGCCGCTACTTTGGCCGTCAGGACAACGTTCGCGCCGCTGCCAGAGACGGTAAAGAAACCCGTAGCAACACTCCCAACATCTGCGTCTGCTGTGAGCGCGGCGCGAATCTTGCCCGCCACTGTCGCGGCATTATCACCCGCCAGAACTGCAACGAAGACGGTCTTGGGCGTGTTGGTCATACCCGCAGCGGTTACTACTACCTTGGCGTTGCCCGGATCCACGATTGTCCCCGCGACGGTGGCGGTTTCAACCTGGTTCACTCCGGTGACCGGCGCTTGGCCTGCGAGTGTGTCTGCGCTGTTGGGCGCCGCAGTTAGTCCCGTGCAGCTACCGTTATCTATCGACACATTCATCGACGTGTCGTTGGCCGCCGCCACTTTGGCCGTCAGGACAACGTTCGCGCCGCTGCCAGAGACCGTAAAGAAACCCGTAGCAACACTCCCAATGTCTGCGTCTGCTGTGAGTGCGGTGCGAATCTTGCCCGCCACTGTCGCGGCATCATCGGCCGCCAGAACTGCAACGAGCACGGTCTTGGGCGTGTTGGTCATACCAGCAGCCGTTACAATTACCGACGCGTTGCCAGGATTCACGATTGTCCCCGCGACGGTGGCGGTTTCAACCTGGTTCACTCCGGTGACCGGCGCTACACCTGCGAGTGTGTCTGCGCTGGTGGGCGCCGCAGTTAGTCCCGTGCAGCTACCGTTATCTATCGACACATTCATCGACGTGTCGTTGGCCGCCGCTACTTTGGCCGTCAGGACAACGTTCGCGCCGCTGCCAGAGACCGTAAAGAAACCCGTAGCAACACTCCCAACATCTGCGTCTGCTGTGAGCGCGGCGCGAATCTTGCCCGCCACTGTCGCGGCATTATCACCCGCCAGAACTGCAACGAAGACGGTCTTGGGCGTGTTGGTCATACCCGCAGCCGTTACTACTACCTTGGCGTTGCCCGGATCCACGATTGTCCCCGCGACGGTGGCGGTTTCAACCTGGTTCACTCCGGTGACCGGCGCTTGGCCTGCGAGTGTATCCACGCTGTTGGCGTTCGCTATTCCCGTGCACGAGCTGCCGCAACCAATGATCGATACCACCATAGAGGGATCATTGGCGGCCGCCACTTTGGCGGTAAGGATTACGTCCGCGCTGACGGTAGTTACATCGAAGAAGCTGAAAACATCGGCGTCGAGATCAAGGGCTGCCTTAATCTTAGTGGCGACCGTGGAGTTACTATCACCATTAGCCAACGTAACGCTGATGCTCTTGGGCGAACCTGTCATGCCGGCAGCCGTTACCTTCACCAGGATAGTGCCGCTGGTTGCGACCGGCCCGCCGCTGACCGTCACTGTTTCGACTTGCTTGACGCCCGTCGTGATGGTGCCCACGACCGTCGCTGTCTCAACTTGCAGCGAGGTGCCAGTGTTGCCGGCCACGAGCGTGTTGCGCAGCTTGAGATTCGTACCGATCTGTTTGATGCCGCCGCCGGAGCCGGTCCCGTCGTTGTTGTTATCAGCATGGTTGCTGGTCACCGTGACGCTGGTAAGCAGGGCAGTGCTGGTGCTGCTGTCGATGTAGAGGCCGCCGCCGTTGCTATTCGCGGTGTTACCGCTGATGGTGCTGTTCGTAATGCTCAGCGGAGCGTTGGTTCCCGTGCCGGTGTTGTAGATGCCGCCACCGTCGAGACCCGCCGTGTTGCCGCTGATGGTACTGCCTGTGATCGTCAGAGTAGCCACGCCGACAGTGCCAATGCTGTAGATGCCGCCACCTAAAGAGGCGCCGGCCGCGCCGCCGGTTCCCACTCCGCCGCCGATCGCGCCGCTGGTCGCGCTATTCCCGGAAATAGTCGAGTTGGTTAGCGTCAGCGTGCCGACGCTGTAGACGCCGCCGCCAAAAGCATTTCCACCGCTGCCCCTGGTCGTATCAGAATCGCCGCCCATTCCGCCGGTGGCTGAGTTGCTGCCGTTGACGGTCGTATTGGTCAGAGTCAGGGTTCCACTATTGAAGATGCCGCCGCCCTTTGCATCGCCGCCCGCACCGCCGGGCGCGCCGGTGTTCGAGCCGCCAGCGCCGCCCGTCGCCTGGTTGCCGCTGACAATCACACCGCTGAGCGTGAGCGTACCGGCATTAGAGATGCCGCCGCCACTCGCTGCTCCACCGGCTGCACCGGAACCGGGTGCGCCTGCGGTCCCGACGACCTTGCCACCACTGATCGTCATGCCGGAAATGGTGGCCGTCTTGCCCAACTGAATCTCGAAGACCTGGCTGGCGCTGTTCCCGCTAACGGTGAGCGAGCCCGAGCCCGTCCCCGTAATCGTCAGATCCTTGTCGATGATCAGTCTGCCACTCGTTAGCGTAATGAGAACGACAGCCGGGTTGAAGGTGATCGTACTGCCGTTGCAGGCGTCCGCGATGGCCTGACGCAAGGTATTAGGGCCGCTATCGGCACTGCTCGTCACGACCGACGACGCGGCGCAGGTGGGTCCAACCTGCTGCGACAGCGGCGCCGAAGTGCTGGTATTGAATGTCAGGTCGCCGCTGTATACCGCAGTGATGCTGTGCGTGCCATTGCCGAAGGTGTTGGCAGGGACCAAACAAGTTGCCTGGTGCGAACCATTAATAGGCTGCGTACCACATCCTGAGATCGTAGCTGCGCCGTCTTTGAAAGCGACTGTGCCGGTGTCCGTGAACGCCACCCCGGAAGAAGTAACCGTCGCGATAAACGTCACCGGATCAGTTGCCACTGACGGGTTCAGCGATGACGTCAATGCGACCGCGGTGTCCGACTTGTTCACGGTCTGCTTCGGCGACAAGGCGCCGCTGCTGTTGCCGAATTTGGCGCTGCCGTTAGGCGTGCCGTCGCCGACAAAGTCGCCGGTTATATCGTGTGGCGAACCGGCCGCGGTCAGCGTAGCCGTTTGGCAAGTTGCCACGCCGCTACCATTCAGCGTCTGACCACCCAGATTCGAGCACGTAATCGTAGTGCCGTTGTCTTTGAAAGTGACCGCACCGGCGATCGTGCCCGCGGTTCCCGAAGTGACCGTCGCCGTAAAGGTCACGTTCTGGCTGACCAGAGAGGGATTCGACGAGGATCCCATGGCCGTCGTCGTGTTCGATGTGTTGACGGTCTGATTCGGCGACAAGGTGCCGCTGCTGTTGGTGAACTTGCTGGACCCATTGGCCGTTCCGTCGCCGGCATAGTCCGCCGTGATTGTGTGCGGCGAACTGCTCGCAGTCAGCGTTGCGGTCTGGCACGTCGCCACACCACCACTGAGCGTCTGTCCGCCGGCGTTCGAGCAAGTAATCGTAGTGCCGTTGTCTTTGAAAGTGACCGTGCCGGCGGGTGGTCCGGTAACGGCTGTCGCCGAACTCACTGTCGCGGTGAAAGTCACATTCTGGCTGACGACAGACGGGTTCGCCGAAGACAGCAGCGCGGTTGTGGTGCCGGACTTGTTAACGTCTTGCGACACCGAACCAGTGCTGGCGTTGAACGAGGTGTCGCCCAGGAAATCACCCGTGATCGAATGGTTCCCCGCTACCAACGTCGAGATCGAGATACTGGCGCAACCCTTGTTGGCCGGACAAGTCCCACCGGTCGTGAGCGTGACGGGCGCGCCGAGGGCCGTGCCCGTGAGCGTCGGGCCATCGCGGAACTGGACGGTGCCCGTAGGCGGCACGACTGAAGTCGAAGAAGTGACGGTCGCGGTAAAGGTAACGGTCTGGCTGACCAGCGACGGCGTACCCGAAGTGGCCATCGCAGTCGTAGTGCCCGACTTGCTGACCGTTTGCGTAAACGGCGCGCCGGTATTGTCGCTCGGATCAAAGTTGCCGTCGCCGCTGTAAAAAGCAGTGATGACGTGTCCGGCAGCGCTGTTCGGCGAAGTCGTGCATTGCGCCACACTAGAGACCACAGTCACAGCGCCGCAGCCGGAGATCGTCACGCCGCCGTCCTTAAAGATCATCGTCCCCGACGCCGTAGTGCCTCCGGCGGGAGCGGGCGAGCCAGTCGCCGCAACCGTAGCGGTGTAAGTCACCGGCTGATTAACGTTCGTCGCCCCCGGCGAAGTGACTGTAGTAGTTGAATTGAAGAGGTCAACTGGCGTGCTCGCGCTGTTATTCAGCGGGTTGCCGACAAAGGCGCCCGACAGCACGCTGGAGTTAGTGACCTGCGGCGCTGCGGGTGGAACTCCGGTCAGGTTCGGCGGATTGTTCACCGTGACGTTGAACGTGATGGTGATGCTCTTGCCGATGGGCAGACTGAATCCTGATCCAGTGCCGTTGATGGTAATCGTCCCACCCGGAGGAGGGACAAAAAGCAAGGCTGCTAACGCGCTATTCCTCGGCAGAGAGGTTGGCCGGCTCTCGACGCGTGGGCTGTGATCCGAATTCGCCGAGCGCCTGGCCGCGGTCATGATTGAATGCAGCTCATGATCGGCGAGCGAGAGCTTGAGGAAGTGAACGTGGCTATGCACCTCGGGTACGGCCCGTTTGGCTTGGCCTGGTTGGGGCAAGCGGCGCTCGCCGACAGTCAGATAGCCGTACATCAGACTGTCGCGATCCTTCTTGGCGTACGAGTCATCTAGGCCTAGCTTATGACCCATCTCATGCATGATGGCTGTGAGCAAATCAACGTGGCCCGCCGGTACGCTCGCGGGATCTGTATAGAAGCGCGTGGCTGACATGGCGTGAGTAAAGCTGGCATCGGACATCGGATTTGCCTCGACAAACCAGCCTTTGCCTTCCGCGTTGCGGTCAACCAGAATGCAATCGTCTTTGGCCTCGCCAAGATAGTTGCCGGCCAGATCGGCAACCTCGAACTTGATGCCGCGCAGAACCGCGACCTGCCCCGCCGTCAGGCCGGTGGCCGACCAACGATCGATCGCCGCAGTTACAATCGAGTCGAGCTGCTCCTGATTAAGCGAGGTCGAAACCGTGTTGAGCCCCGTGCTCGTCAAAGGCTGCGCATCGATAGCGACTGGCGATGTGTCGATTGACGAGAACACCACACTCGAAATCAGAGAGGGAGCGCTTATCGCCGCCATGACGCCGCCTTCGGCGAGCAGAAGCGGACAGCTTACACTTCCGCTAAAGTTCGGAGCGGCAGCGAGCTTGTTAGCCGACGCGGCGTTCTGGCCCGGAGAGGCGTTCGAGACCAGAGGATTCTGTTGGCGAATGTAATCCGCTACATTGCCGAGGCTGGCTGCTCCTGCTGGGCCGGTGGTGCTGCCAACAACCCCGCTCGGGTCGTCCGGATATTCGGTTGCAGGATTAAAACCTTTCAACGAGAAGCTGCCGCCCGTCGTCAGCGACCGAACCCGAATGGAACTCAAGTGCCCGGTACCGAGACTCCAAGTACCCGTGATGTTGTTACCGGAAATCTCCGCGCAGGTGTTTGTCGAGTCGGTGCCAATACTAGTTCCTGACTGAATGATGATGGCCGGATTCGCCGCACCGGCATTCTGATCGGGGTTGGTGATGACGTTGTTTTGAACAGTCCAGGAAACAGTACTACTGTCGGGCGCACCCCCGGAAATAATAACGATGCCGGAACCTTCGGTATCATGAATCGTGTTGCCTTTGATCGTCAGCTTGTGCGTGCCTGCGGAGTTGTTGGTGATATCGATGGCATCGCAGCCGGCGACCTGACAGCCGGAATTTGCCGTTCCTGCCGTTCCGGTCGTGTTGTTTTCAATCAGGCCAATCCACGTACCGGACGCGGTAGACCTGTTCACGCCGATCTGGTTGGTCGCGCCGCCGGCGACGACCGCGGTGGTGATGTTGGTGGTGTTGTTGCGGATGTTGTAGGTCAAGCCGCCGGTGTTCGAGCCGGTGACCGAGATGGCCTGGTTGCTGTTGGTGATGCTATTGCCGCTGCCCGCGCCACTGGATGGCCCAATGTTAGCCACCATGCTGCTCGTATTGGCCATGTCGAGGCGAATGCCCTGAGCGTAAATCCGATCTACCGTGCAGCTGGTAATCGTCGGACTCATCGTGGCCGCGCCGTGCGTCGCCAGGAACAGTCCGCTGTTGGAGGTTGTGTTTGCCGGCGTCGTTACGCCCGTCGGGAATGTGGTATTGCTGAAGGTTGCCGACGAGACGTTTACCGTCAAAGCGCCGGAACCATTCTGCACCTCAAATTGGTTTGCGGCGTTATCTTTATAGAGACCACCCGAAACCGTCAGCGTCCCGCTGGAGTTCACTATCTGGACGCCGTCTTCGCCGACCTCGTTGCCATTCCCGGTAGAGGTCACGTTCGTGAGCGTCAGGTTCGAGCCGCCGTTTACGTCGATGCCGATCTGCTTGCTGCCGGTAGCCGTAACGTTATTGAGGGTGGCCGTGGTAACAGACAAGAGACTGATATTGGAATTGCAGGTGGTTGGACCATTGGTGCCGTTTAGAGCATCTCCACACGTCGTCGCGGCGCTGTTGTTCGCCGTCGCGTTGTTGGTGAAGTTCATGTTCTTCAGCGTCACGTTGGACGCAGACCTGATATCCGCCCCGATGGCTGTGCAGTTCTGAATGGTGCCGCCGGTGCCGGCCGTGGTGCTCGTGCCGGTGACCGTGAGTGCCCCGGTGCTGGTGTTGTTGAGGAAGATGCCTTTTGAGGCACCGTTAGCGGAAATACTGAGGAAGTTCAGACCGCCGGCGCCGATGGCCGTGTTGACCACACTCAGCGCGATGCCGGTGGTCGAAGTAATGGTGTTGTCCCCGTTAGTGCTGGTGTAGGTAATTGTCTGGCCGTTGAGAGCACCATTGCTGAAATCGACCGCATTTCCGGCCGCCGAGATAACGTTGACGTCCTTGATCGTGACTGACGTATTGATGCCCCAACTCGAACCCGTGAGTCCCTTGGTTCCTCCGGCGCTGACATTAATATTGAGACCCTCAACCCGCGAATTGTCTTTCATCGTCACGGTGCCCCGGACTATCGGCCTCGTGGCGTTAAGCGCCGGCCGGGCAATTGTATTCGCAGGTGGCGTAATGCCCATGAAGGTGTCGAAAGGTGTGCCGCTGGCGTCAATAGCTCCCTGACCAATCAGCCACTGAGTCGCGTTCAACGTCACCACATCGCCGATAGCAGCCGTAACCGCAGCCGTAGATGAATAGAGAAAGATGCGATGGTTCGTACCCAGATTTCCCAACTTAGTGTTGGCTGAGGCCAGACTGTTGAAGGGCTTGGACAGCCGGCCGTCTCCGTTACTGGCAGCGCCAAGATCTACGAACCAGATCACGGGGCTGGCGGCAATGCTCAAGCCCACTGTATGGGAAACGCTACACGCCGATGGTAAGGGATTGCCGTTGTCGCAAACGGTATAGTTAAAGCTAACGTTGCCAGTAGTGCCGGGCGCCGGGTCGAAGGTGAAGGCGCCGGTGCTGGCGTTAGCCACGACGTCACCAACCCCGGCGATAGTTGCGGTAATCGTCCCGGACACAGGAGCCACGCCGTTAACCGTTCCAACGGTCAGCACCGAGGTAAAACCGGCGTCGCCCGCATCAACGTCTGCGGCCCCTACCAGCAAACCGCTCTGTGATCCAGAGGTCCCGGCGCCGATGGAGATCTTCATATTGGCCTGAACCGCGCCTTCAGTCCTGTCCGGAACAGTCGGCGCATCGTTGACGGCGGTTATCGTCAGGCTCACTGAACCGCTGGCGCTTAGCGCACCGCCGAGTCCGGTATTGCCATTGTCGTTAATGCCCAGAGTGAGCGTATCGCTGCCGTTGTAATTCAGGGTCGGGGTGTAGCTGAGACCGTTTATGGCCGTGTCGATGTTCGCGACCGTACCGACAACCGAGATGCTGTTCGTGCCGTTACCCGTTACCGATACACCGGCAGTGGAAACCGTGATCGTACCGTGCAGGACCGACGCCGTGAAGGTCTCGTTGCCTGCGCCTCCGTCAACGTCAAAAACCCGGATGCGGTTCGAGTTCGCCGCATTGAACACGCGCGCCGTGTCTTCATTAAATGTCTGCGTTCCGGGCAGCGTGGGAACGCAGGCTGAATTAGGCGGCGAAATAGTTGCGGCGAAACAAGGGGCATCATTGATACCCACGACCGTGATGCTGACCGTGCCAACCTGATTTGAATCAGCCGTCCCGTCGTTGACCTTGAAGGTGAAACTGTCCGGGCCATTGTAATCCGCTGTGGGCGTGTAAGTGCGGCTCGCCGACGTACCGCCCGGAGGAGTCAACGTTCCATGCAACGGCGGAGAAACGATCGTGAATAGTGTCAGCGCGGTGCCGTTGGGATCCTCACCGGTCAGCGTGATGCCCTTGGCAGTGTCTTCGTTGGTCGAGACGGACTGATCAAATGCGACCGGGGTGCCGTTAAGAGTTCCGCCCACCAGCGTGGTAGCCGGATCCAATGTGTCGGTGAACGTGATGCCCGTGCCATCAGCCGAGCCCGCCGTGTTGTCGTAAGTAACGGTGTACTTGATCGTGTCGCCCGGATCGGCTTTGGTATCGCCATCCACATCACCACCAGGCGGAAATGTCGCGGTCATAGTTCCGACGACTGGCGATACTGGAGCCGGAGGCGGCACTGGTTGCGGGACCGGCCCCGGCAAATTTGATGGATTGACCAATAGATCTGCGGCTGAGGACGAACCCTTGCCGGCGTTCGCGCGCGAGGCCTCGCTGCTGGTTGGGTTAGTGATCCCTCGCGGCGCGGCGATCGCGGCCAGCGGCGTTGTCAGGATGGTGAACGCGAGGAGGCAAGCAACAAACGGTCTGAGGTTGCCAGGCGTCGGATAGGGGGATAACTGCTTCACGATTACGTATTTCTCGAGAACGGACTATCTTTGCTCAACGAATGGCAACTCTTGTTGATTCGACGGGGTGAGCAGGAAATATGACCATGAGACCAAAGTTCCGCGCCACGAACGGTAAGACTATTACAGGATCGAAAAGACGTCAACGTAAAAGAGATCAATTCGCACCAGAAAGAGTCGGAGATGGCGAGGGCGGCAATCAGAAAGCGCCGTTGGGGCGGCTCGGCCGCAACCCGTCCGGAAAGCCTCCGGGTTTCCGCCAGACTTCCAGTTTTTCTTTGAGGTTAGCGGCTAATCAAGGCTATGCCGCCCCTCGGGGCTGGGCGAATTATTTTTGCCCGACGATTCACGGAGTCGGCGTCGCTTTCGCTCTGGCTTTGTCCTTCCGGTCCTTCAACTTTTTGACCGCTGCCAAATCACTCATCAGCACGTAATTAAGATTGCCACCCGGGCCGCCCGCAAAGACGCGAATCTCAAAGTCCTGGCACTTGAGCATTTTCAATTGGGTATCCATTCCCACGTATGCTTCCCATTGATCTGCCGGGGGAAGATTTGTTCCTTCGACAACCTTCGCGACAAATTTATCGACGTGCGGGAATTCCGGACCGTTGTAGCCAACTGAAAAAGAAGAAACGCGACCGTCCAGAAGTGTAAAGGTTATTTGAGAGATACCGGCAAATTGATCCTTTGATTCATATTTTTCAGGTTTGACGACAAAGCTGGACACGCCAAATGGGCTGGGTGGGCTCGACAAGCTGGCGCGAACTTCTGCGTCCTGGTTGCTTCCGGGAAATAATGCCAGCACCTGGTCCGGGGTCATTCCTGGTTTTAGACCTCTTATGTCGGGGGCTCCGGCCAGCGTGAGACTGCACCCTGGTTTCTCCTGCTCACCGGCGTTATTCGTCTGCGCTAAAGTTGGGCCTGAGAATGACGAATTGTCTGGTGGTGTCTGCGAGATTGCCGACCGCGACGCGCAAGCGACTGAGACTCCAATTACAGAAACGATGATGACGAGAAATGATTTCATGATTGCCATGATGCCACGATGCACAGGTCAGTACCACCCGCGGTAGCGGGTGGGTTAGACACTCACATCGCGGTGATTGACCCGCTGGCCCACCCGCTACCGCAGGTGGTACCGACTGCTCATCGCGCGTTGCTCCAAAAACAAAACCGCCAGCATGGATCCCTCTCGATCCATGCTGGCGAAATTCCCTTGCTGCCTGCTGGCTCTCTTCTAACTGCGCGGCGGAAAAACACCTTGCATAGCGATAATAAAGGTGACCGTAAGAAACGGCATCATATTGTTGTGCGGAAGGCTGCCGCCCGCGATCGACACTTCGTTAAAATTCATAGTCACATTCGGATCGGCTTGGGGGCGATACGGCGTGAGTCCCTGTGCCAAACCAAGGGCCGCCAGTGGACCGGGGACTGCAACATCAGCCGGGTCGTCAGAATAGGCGGTAACGAAATGATTGTGGATCGGCATCTCTGTGGTAAGCAGAGTCATCGTCTCGCTTCCCGACGACTGTCCCAGGAAGTACTGTGACAGCCCCGATCCCTGGCCCTGGCCGAGCGGTGCTGATCCCTCGAGGTTTGGCAGAGCGAAGGTCGATTTCCCATCTCCGCCATAGAAAGTGCCGAGCAGCGAGAAGAGCGCCGTGTTCTGCGAGATGGGAAGAAGCTGTCCATCGCAGGTCGCCCATCCCTTGGGGGGGAAATTACCCGCGAACATTCTGATTTCCGCTACAAATGGATCTGACATTGTTCGTGCCTCCTTACTACGACGGGTAAACCCCGAAGAGAGAAATGATGAATGTAATGCACAGGTAGGGTTGCAGATTATCGTGCGGCTGACTGCCGCCCGCTGGTGTAAGCTCGGTGCTATTAAGATTCACTACAGGCGTCTGGGCTCCGACATACATCTTTCCAGTGGTCGGTTGTGCGAAAAACATGCTTTGCGGCTGCGGCTGCTGCCCAAAGTCGGTGGTCGCCAAAAGAGCGTGATTGTGAATTGGGATCTGCTGTGTAGTCAGGGTCACGCTCTCGACACCTGCTATTTGGCCCAATTGATAGTTTTGCGTGATTCCCGGCCCCTGGCCCGCGTGCATCGGAAAACGCCCCTGCAAGTCCGGAATTCCAAAGGTCTCCTGACCGTCACCGCCATAGGTGGTGCCGATTAAATTAAAGAGGGTGTCGTTCTCTGAAATCGGCATTAGTTGCCCTTGGCACATGGCCCAGCCGGCCGGAGCAAAGCTGCCGCCGAACATTCTGATTTCACCGACAAATGGTTCTCCCATAATTCGTCTCCTTTAGTTTCGCGACGGGAAGATGCCTTGAAGGGCAATAATGAAATTGAGCACCAGAAACGGCTGCCGATTCTCGTGAGGCTGACTACCACCTACGTTGGTTACCGACTGAGGCGCTAACGTAGTGTTAGCCGTCGAGCGAAAAGGACTAACACTAGAGTTAGCCGGAAAATTACCGCTCGGGGTGTTCACGTTCGTGCCGTCGGCTTTATTACTAGCGTTTGCCAGATGGTTGTGGGCCGGCATCTCTTGCATGGTGACGGTATGGAATTCTTGTCCTCCAGCCTGTCCGAGAATCAATCCACTGCCCACATGAGTTGGTACCCGGCCGCGATAATCTGGCAGCCCAAAATTGACGCGCCCATCACCGCCAAAAGTGGTACCGAGAATTGAGAACAGCGCCTGGTTCTGATTGATGGGCAGGAGTTGGCCGTTGCAAAACGCCCACCCCTTCGGTGCAAAGCTCCAACTGATAATCTTGATTTCACCCATAAATGGTTGTGACATGATCTTCTACTCCTGGAAGAAGTTTAATGGTGAGCCCGGCTCAAAGCCCTCGCCGGGTTCGTTTCGGCCTTTGCGTGAATTACAATCGCAAAGAAAAGTCGGGAAAATCTGAATTGATCGGAGGGTCGTTCGCAACGACACTCCTTCGATTCTCAACCGATGGACAACCGTGAAAAGCTATTTCAAGAAGGAAGCGGCGGGGATTCTAATAGCAAGCTTATGGGATTGCAAGCAAAATCTTTTACTAGCCGTGAGTTGTCCTTACCGCTCAAGGGACCTGACTTGGAGAGGGCAGGAGATAATCCATCGGAATGAAGAGAACCGGGTCTTAGCGCTAGACACGAGATCGCGAGGACGGAACCCGGTCGCTATCGCTCCCGGTACTCACCTCATGACGTGCAATCTACGTAATCTGTGGGTTCGAGCTAAGGACCAACCTTATCAATTTTTAATATTCAGAATCTCGTCATCACCGGTTCTTTTCCATGACGGCTTTTTGGTCCTGGCCGGCTTTCGTGTCGGTCTTGTTGGTGGCGCAGTGGTGGGAGTCGGCGTCGCCGCGGGCGAAGGAGAGGGCGACGGTGTCGGCGTAGCGGTCGTCGTGATCGATCCTGATCGTTTCGTGGCGGTGCCCTGGGGCGCTTGTATCGTCAACGCATCGGCATAGGACAGCCGGTTAATAGTTGCCAGGTAGCCCTGCGCGCCGTTGTCGTCAGGGCCGACGGGCACGAGAAACAAAGGGAATTTTCCGAGCGAAGGATGGTCCACCGTGTACGTGCTCTGGGCCCACGCACTCCCACCTCCGCCGCGGAACAGAAGCGTGAAGCACTCACCGCCCTTTGGCGCCTGCATGTCCGTAATCTTCAACAAAGTTACGGCTACCACGCTGAAGCCATTATTAAGTTGGAATATCGAATTCAAATAAGATACAAAGGATGCCTTGGTGTAATTGGCGAGCGGATCATTATTTTGGAGAGCTGCCGCCGAGCCATCACCGGGATTGCCATCACGATCTTTCCAACTCTGACCCAGAACATTCTTCAGCGGCACCGCCGCAAAGAGAGCAGTGATCAATCCCGCTTTCAGGAACTTTCTTCTTGAATTAGACAAATTGTTTCCTTAGTGGCCGGCGGTGGCAAGAACCTTACCGGTGCGGTGGGTGTGGTCCGCTTGCTTCCCCTATGGTACTTCTGCTCGTCGCTCGGCAGTGTATGATCTTTCACGTAAACAATCAATCACCTGCTCTTAGAAGAATTCGTCGGCTATGGCTGTGTCTCGGCGCACCATTGCATCAGATGGTTATAGCCATCTTCCTGGATCGTGGCGAAGCCCAGCCGCTGAAATAGGGTCTGCGAAGAATTAAATTGCTCAACCCAAATGCTAACAGGTCTAGTCGGGTTTCCTGCTTCTGCCAGGAGATCGCTGATTAGGGATGTACCGATGCCCGCATTGCGATGTTCGGGGAGCAGAGTGATGTCCAAAATCTTTATCTCCGTCGCGCTTCTGAAAACATAGAAGCGGCCCACTCTATCAGTGTTACTGAGAATAATCTGATAACTCGCTTCGGGATATTGAGATCGATAGTGCGAATGCTGAGCATCAAACTGGAATTTCAGGAATGCTTCACGTTGTTCGGTGCTCCATGGGACGAGCGACAATTCCAGCGCCCGAGTGCTGGCATACACTTCGCGCAGGAAGGCTTCGTCTTCGGCGGTGATCTCACGGAGTGTGATCGACATCTCGGCGCTTTAACTTTTCTTAACCAGGCGATTGAAAACCGCTTCGTAATCAGTTCCGTCTTCCTCTCGGCCGATAGGTACGATGAACAATTCAAAGTTTCCCATTTTGTCGTGTTCGAAAGGTCGCTGGCCCTGTCCCAGGAACATCTCGTTCGGAGTTCGAAACACGAGTGAGAACCGTTCCTGCTTCGGATTCATGAGTCGCTCAGAAACTTCAATTAGCTGAGCCTCGACTGCTTCCGATTCACTGATCCGTATTCTGAATTTGGTATTCAGATGCTTGAGAAATTCCTCGTGCTGCAAGTCCGCCATAGTCATGCCATCCTTAAATGATGAAGGAGATGAACTCCAGGATCATTCATGCCTTAGGTTTGAAAATCATCTCAAAATACATCGACTGCTCGCCAGCCAGCGAAAAACCCAGACGCTCATAGAGACGTTGCGCCGGATTAGATTTTGCCACATGCAAGCGAACAGGTTTGCTCGCGTCGGCTGCCTCACTCAACAACTCCCGGATCAAGCTCGTGCCAATTCCCGCGTTGCGATGCTCAGCTGACAAGGCAATATCGATAAGCGTGAACTCCAGATCGTTCTTATCAACTAATATTCTGCCGACTGGTTGGCCATGAACCATAATAATTGTGCTTTCGGCTTCAGGATACGAAGCGTCATACTGTTGGCGCTGCGCATTGAACTGCATCGCCATCAGGACTTGCTTTTGATCCTCGGGCAGATCGATCAAACTCAGCTCTGGTCGCGTGCTGGCAAAGAGTTCCGAGAGAAAAGCTTCGTCATCCGGCCCCGCCGGGCGCAGAGTGACTGATGGACTCGATTCGCGCGTTGAAGTTTCCATGCTGCTCAGACTACGATTTGTTATAGATCATAATTTTGAGTTGCTGTTCCAACTGAGCCATTCTGCATTCTGAGACAAGCAGATTAAGTTTCTTGAGAGTCACCAAACAGATCTTTGGCCAACTGCTATGATCAACTTCCCGGACGGTGCTGACTCAGAATCTTCTCAAAAGAGCGTTGAGTTATTCAAGGATGCAAAGCCTTTCCCCGATCTGCGCACGGCCGGCCGCGAACTTGCGGCCAGGCTCGAAACATATCGAGAACGCGATGGGTTAATCGTACTTGGCATCATTCTCGGCGGCGTCCCGGTCGCAGATGAGGTGGCCAAAAATCTCGGTGCGCCTCTTGATCTGCTGATCACTCGCCGGCTCCTCACGCCGCAGGGTCCGGGCTCACAATCCTGTGCGGTCAACCTCGGCGGCTCACTGGTGATCGACCCGGGGCTGAGTCCGCCCGCCGTGCCATCCACACCTCTCGATTTCTTTCTCGCTGATGCGATCGCAGAACTGGGTCGTCGCGAACAGACTTGCCGGCGCGGGCTTCCGCCTGTCGACCTAGCCGGTCGGACTGTCATCCTCGTTGATTGTGGAATTCGCACCGGGTCAACCATGCATGCCGCGATAAACGCGCTGCGGACAAACGGGCCCGCCCAAATCATCGCTGCTGTGCCCTGCGCTTCTATGGGCGGCGGCGCCGCGGTGGCAGCGATGGCCGATGAGTTTGTGTGCCTGGTTCAACCTCAGCCGTTCGGCAACGTCGCCGTCTGGTATAACGACTTTAGCCGCCCGAATGACGACGGTGTCGGTGAATTCGTTCGTAGCGATCCGCGCGAGTAACCGACTGAATCCGCAGATTACGCAGACTACCCCGACAGGCAAACAAAAAAGAGTGGCACGCTGATCAGTTCAAGACAGATATGAAGTCAGTACCGGCAGCGGTAGCGACCTCATGTCTGTGTCATCTGCGAAATCTGCGGATTGGATCTCGATTAGTCTGTAGGCTCAGACTCCGGTTTGACTTCATCATGCAGCGTAGTCAGCCGCCTGATCTCAAACCGTCGCGAACCGGAAGGAATGGTCACCACAACTTCATCACCGGCTTCTTTCCCCATCAGGCTGCGGCCGATCGGCGAGACCGTTGAGATCCAACCGGCGGGCGGATCGCTTTCTTCAGGTGTGACCAGGCGATAGGTGACTTCCTCGTCTTTCGAGGCGTCGTACAAAACGAGCGTCGAGCCATAGGACGCTTTGTCGCGCGGAAGTTTCGAAAGATCGATCGAAGCAACTTCGCTCAGGCGCTGGCGCAACTCACGAATACGCGCCTGCACCATGGTTTGCCGTTGCAGGGCAGTTTGATATTCAGAGTTCTCGCGCAGGTCGCCGAACTCAAGCGCACGTTTGATCTCTTTCGGCAGATGAACGCGCAACTCTGTGTCCAGCTCGTCCAACTCGCTTTGAAGTTTCTTTCTGATTTCCTGCATAAGTCCTGGACCTTAACACTATTTCATAGGGCCGGCGGATCTATTACTACAAAACGATGACGAGATATCAGGCCTTGCCTTTGTCATTCAGAGCGTCTTCGATCGCTTGACGGATTCTCTGTGGAGTCGTATAGGGATTGAAGCCCTGAAAGTGTCCAACGATCCGTCCATCGCGTGAAAAGAGGAAGCTCTGCGGGATCACCGATTGCGCATTAACCAACTGCACCAGCGGACCCTCCAGCGTGCCGTCGTCAAAGACAATCTTATAGGGAATATTCTGCGTGCGAACGTACTCTTTGACCTGCGCCTGATCCTCCCTATACGAGGACGCCAACCCCACCACTACCAGGCCGCGCGATTTGTATTCGTTGCTAATCTTTATCAGTTCCGGCATCTCCAGCCGGCACGGTCCACACCAGACGGCCCAGATATTCACGACCAGCACCTTGTCGGCAAAATCAGAAAGCCTAAGGGATTCGCCGTCCAAAGTTTTCACCTTTGCGTCACGCAGATCCTGGGGCACGTCCACGGCAGCCGTGGGAGGATTGTTCGCCGGGAGTCGAGCGTTCGCGACTCGGTTGGCGGGCGTGTTGTTGGCCGGCAGGTCCTTTGAGTTCCATCTCGACCACACAAAAGCAATGATCAATCCGAGCGCGACCACGCTCAAAAGGACCCGGCCGGGCGTCCAGAAAGACTGGCCGGTGCCGCTGGATTTCTTTTCAGCGTCGTCGGACGATCTCTCTTCACTATCGTTGGGTAAAGCCATCGATCTTTGCCTTCCTTAATTCCGTCCGGTCTCAACCGCAACTCGAAAAGTCGAAATGCGCGCCAAGTCTTCGCCAATAATCGCATACTCACCCGGCATGAGCGAAGTGCGTGGGCGGACTTCCATGAAAACCAGATCGCCATCCTGGGCCAGCCCGCGCACCGTCAGTTTAATTATCTCTTCGGAAGAGATAGCAAAGCCGGTCATGCCCCGCTGGGCAATCGCAGTGACCCGGCGAGCGCCTTTGTGCGGCGTGAGCCAAACCAGAAACGGCGGATGCGTGCCGGCGCCGGGCCGCTGAATAGTGAAAAGAAAAATCCGCGGCGTTGATGTTTTCAGAACAGTCACTGCATGCTCAGCCTTCAGCTCGATGTAGCTGACCGTCGTACTCTTCGCGGTAGTTTCTGGCCGAAGCGGCGTCCGGCCCTGCTCGAACGGCAACGCCACCAGTTTGTTTTGATCATCGATGGTGTAGATCAAACCGCGATCGGCGGGAGGCGATGGCAGGAATTCCTGGGCGCCGCCGCTGCGAGTCATGAAAGAAGCGATGGAGAGAAGCGCAACGACAAGGGCGATATGTCTTTTGATCTTGATCAATGCTGACTATCTCCTAACCGCGAAACGGTACACGCCACTCGCGGTACACGCCACTAAGGACGAGTCACCGGCGGTGGTTTCTTGTAGATCAGCAAATAGAGATTATTCGCAAGCGCGAGATTCATCGGAAACAGGATCTTATATTCCGCAACCGCTAAGTCCTTTTTGCCGGCCATCAGATAGTCGACACCCAGATTGAAATGGGCTCCCGCATAATCCGGTTTGAGCGTGACGGCTTGTTTGTGCGCCTCGATCGCTTCTTTCCATTTCCCCAGACTGCCATAAGCAAACCCCAAATTGTTCTGCGCCGCCGGCCAATCCGGCTTCAATTGAATCGTCTGCTTGAAAGCCTCCAGCGCCTCGTTCTTCTGCCCCAACCTGATATAGCTGATGCCAATATTGAGATGACCTTCGGGCAGCTCAGGCTTTAGCTGAATTGCTTTCTTAAGCGGATCGAGGGCCGCGGAAAACTGCAAGGTATTGTTATAGGCCCAACCCAGATTACTGTACGCCTCGGCATAGTCCGGCTTCAATTCGATGGCCCGTTTGAAAGCCGCGATCGCATCCGCCCAGCGTTTGATCCTGCCCAGGGCATAGCCCATGTTGTTGTTTGCCTCGGCGTCGTCGGGCTTGAGGCTAATCACCTGCCGGTAAGCTCCGGCCGCCTCGGCGTCCTTGCCAATTTTGGCATAGGTCCACGCGAGATCGCTGTTAGCGTCGACTGAGTCCGGCTTGAAGCGCACCGCCTGCTTGTACTCTTCAAGTGCTTCGGCAAGCTTATTCAAGCGGCGATACGCGTCGCCCAGGTTGTTGTGCGCTTCGGCGTAATTCGGTTTGAGATTAACGGCTTGCTGATACGCTGCTACTGCGTCTTCATACTTGTTGGCGTTGTACGCCGCCACGCCTTGATCGTAATAGGCGAGACTAAGCGAAGCCTTCGCCTCGGCATCTGTAGGATCGAGGCTGAGAGCCTGTTTCAAAGCTGAGATCGCTTCCGCGGATCGATCCAGCTTGAGGTACGCATTGCCCAGCGCGCGATGAGCAGCACCCAGATCGGGCTTTTGTAGAATCGCCTGCTGCTCTGCCGCGACGGCGTCATCGTATTGGCCTAAGTTGAAATACGCTTCGCCGAGATTTTGGTAAGCCTCAGGGTAGTTTGCCTGGAGCGCAATAGCCTTTTTATATGCGTCGACAGCTTTCTGGTACTGGTCCCCGTCGAAAAAATCGTCACCCTGTTTGTTGAAGGTTTCGGCGGTTGGGACACGCCTGGCCGCATCTCCCAGGGGTTTGGAAGAGTTACCGGAAGTGTGTTTCGGATCGGAACTGATGGGATCCGGTTTGTTCCTGGCGGTCGTCTGTCTTTGAACCGAATGAGCCGAACGCGCGACTGTTTTCTTTTCCAGGTGTTTGGGCGCGTGCGAGCGATTCTGCGGACTGCTAAAGATGCCTTTGCCGAATTTCGCCTCGACGTCGGCGCTCGCCAACATCATGCTCGCGCCGCCGCTAATGTCCTGGACTGATTTCGCCCCGCCGCTAATGTCTTGCGCGAATGAAGCACCGGTGTGGACAAAACCGGACAGAGACAGCACCAGGGCCGAGACAACAAGACGTGAATAAAGCGACGGATGGTTCATGGTCTTTCAACTCCCAGGACTCACGGTTTTCCGAGCCGGGGCGCGCAGTGTGCGCAGATGTGGCTCGCGAGGAGTTTACTGTGATGCTGTTCGTGGCGACAAGGATGGTGGGCGGAACTCATCGAGCGACGGTATGGAGTCAGTACCACCCGCGTGAGCGGGTGGATCATAGAGTAGATCAGGCAAATTGGCGGCTGACCCACCCGCTCACGCAGGTGGTACTGACCTAATTTCGCTGGATCCACACTACGGCGCCGCACCTTCACAAAATATCCTGCGCCCTCAACGTAATGATCGTCGCGATTACCAAAGAAAAGAACATCAGGATCAGCACGAATGGATCGATCACGATGTTGCCCCAGGGATGGAAAAAGTCTATGTAGTTGCTCAAGTCCTCCGGGATCTTTTCGGCGGGGTGGACTTCCGGAGCTGGCTTCAGCTTTGGCGCCGTGGGTTGGTCGGCCTGCCGGCCGCTCTGCACGTCCTTAATATAATCCTTCATCTCCTGCTCGTATTGCTTCGAGTCGGATTCGGCGTCCTTCTTATATTTGGCCACGTCGTCGCGCGCGCTGTTGATGTGCGCGTCGTTCAGGTCTTCGTAATGCTTGTACAGGCCGCGCCCTTTGTTCGGACCATCCGGATCAGAACCTTCCTCGTCCAGAGTGTCGAGCGTCGACCATTGCTTCAGCCCGTCAAAGGCCCAGGTGGCGGGCAGCAGTGTGCCGATGACTTTGGCCGTATTCTGCGGCACGCCCACCAAACCTGAAAACAGAATTTGCGGAATCAGGATCAGCGGCACCAGACTGGTAGCCATCTCTGATGTCTTTACGACCGCCGACACCAACAGTCCGAGCGCAATGCCAACCATCGCTGTCAACATAACTATGATCAATTGCGGCAACAACCAGCCCGGTAGGTTCATAAGACCGGTGTAGTGCAGAAATTTCAGCGAACTGAACAACAGCAGGCACTGAAACGAAACGATCAAAGCCAGCACAAAGATTTTTGAAGACACGTATGGCAACAACGTGAGATTGACCATGCGCTCGCGCGTGTAGACGGCGCGTTCGCGTATGATCTCGCGCGAGGCCACCGACGTGCCGAACCAGATCGACACCAGCGCCAACATGAAGAAGGGAAAGTCACGCGGACTTTTCGAACCGACCACCAGATAAGTCATGAACGCAATGATCGGCGCCTGCCCAAACAGAATCAGCAGATTGAATTTGTCGCGGCTGAGAACTTCAAGATAACGGCGCGTCAGCGTGCCCCACTGGCGTACTGCATCAACCGGCGAGGCGCGGCGCTTGGGCGGAGCCGTTGCCGGCTTATCGCGCGGCAGCAGGCTGAGCGGTTCTACCACGTTGCGTCGATACTGTTCGGTAGCTTGAAACTTGTGCTTCCAGTCTTCCGCTACCTGTTCCGCGATTTGCTCGCGCTGTAGTTTTCGGGCCTGTTTCTGCGATTTTGACGCATTCGGCGGCAACGCTGGCAGCGCCGCCGTCTGCTGATCGACGGGCCCTTCCAGCTTGTCATAGAGGTCTTTGAAACTCTCGGCCTTAACGTGCGCCAAAGCTTCCTGCGGCGCGCCATAAAAGACCAGCTTGCCGCGCATGAGCACGACAATCTTGTCGAAGAGCTTCACGTTCTCCATCGCGTGCGTCGTCAAGACGACCGTGCGGCCACTCTCAGCAATCTGCCGGAAGAGCTTCATGATCTTCTCTTCAGTCGCCGGATCGAGACCGGAGGTGGGCTCGTCCAGAAAGATCACCGAAGGCTTGGTGATCAACTCGACAGCGATCGAGACGCGCTTGCGTTGTCCGCCGGAGAGCTGACCCACCGGAACATCACGGCGTTCTGAGAGTCCGGTGACGTCCATCACCTCGTTCACGATCTGATCGATCTCTCGCGTTGACACGTCGCGGGAAAGACGCAGCCGCGCGACATAGTAAAGCGTGCGATACACCGTCAGTTCGCGATGAATAATGTCGTCCTGAGGCACATAGCCTATCGATTGTTTGAGCGAGTCGAGATGCCGGTACAGATCCAGATTGTTGATGAGCACATAGCCGCTGGTCGCCGGGCGCATGCCGTTCAGCGAATCCATCAGCGTCGATTTGCCAGCGCCCGACGGACCGAGCAAGCCGACAAACTCGTTCGGCTGAATCGTGAGGCCAACGTCGTCGAGCAACTTGATCGAGCCGCCGCCGGATCGATTTGTCACGACCTTCGCAATGTTGATGCAGTCGATGCGCGTCTTTGATCGCGTGTCGTAAACCGCGACGCCCTGCTGAGCGTCGGCCTGCAACACAAACGGCCCGATCTGAATCACGTCAGAGAGTTGCACGGCGCGCCGGCCGCTGATGCGCTCGCCGTTGACGTACACCCCGTTCGTCGAGCCTGCATCTTCAACCGTCACGCTGCCATTGGTCCGCGCAAAGCGAGCGTGATGATTCGAAATCTGTAATCCATCCAGCCGGAGATCATTATCCGGGGCGCGCCCCACTGAAAGCTGCGGCCGCGTGTCGAATGAAAGTCGCGCGAGCAATTGCGGCTGCGCCGAGCCCGGCGGAGTCGTCGATTGCAGCGAGCCCGATCCGGTCGAGACAATCGTTTGCCGTCCGGCCATGGCGGCGATCTGACCAAACGCCGAAGGGATGGCCTGCTGGCTCGGAGTCGCCACGCCCTGAGCTTTCCGCGCCGACGCGGGATGCGCCGGGTCAGTCAGGCGCAACAGCGGACCGCCCGCGCCCAGTTGAATCTCGTCTCCGTCGAACAGCGCGACGGTTTCGGTGATTCTCTTCCCGTCCACCAGGGTCCCGTTAAAGCTCTTCAGATCGCTGATAAAAAATTGATCGCCGGTTTTCTTGATCTCGGCGTGACGGCGAGAGACGACGGCAGCCGCGGCATCAATCACCACTTCACCTTCCGGATCGCGGCCTAGTCGCGTGACTTCGCGGTTCAGCTCGATGCGTCTGGCTTGTTTGGTGTCCGGATCGATGAGATCCAGATGCGCTGGACCACTTCGCGGCGGAGCGGGCCGCGGCGGAGGTGTCGGGGCGGAGGGCATCCTGGGCTTGCTGGGTGGCGGAACCACAGCCGGCTGTGCGGGGCCGCTCGACTCGCGAACCGTCTCCATGTGGCCCAGAGATCCTTTTGAGTCAACCTTAGAAACCACGGACTGCTCGATACTAACGACGCGCAAAACTGGGCCGCCGGTGCCGAGCTGAACGTGAGAGCCCACGCGGACTTCCACGGGCCCGGTGATCCTCTGGCCATTCACAAACGTCCCGAAACGAGAGTTGGCGTCGGCCACCAGATAGCGCCCTTCGCTGAGCCGAAACTCAGCGTGCTTGCGCGAAACCATCGGCCACTGTTCCTGGGAAAAGAAGTAGTGACACATGGCCGGGTCGCGCCCTACCAGGACGACTTCACCGGTGAACGTGTGTTCGCCGTGGAGTTCACCGTTACGATCCTCTGCGAGAATGATTTTCATTTGTTAGAGTCCGGATCGGGGCAGTAGCCCGACCGTAAGGGAGGGCTCAGTACGGCAGACTTAAGGAGCCCTCCCTTACGGTCGGGCTACTGCCCCGATCAATCTGTTACTTCTTTCCGAACCTGAACGACTCGAGCATCATCGGCAGTTCACCTTTGACGCCTACGTCATCGAGACTCTTCAGTTCGGGAGCGAGCGAGGTGGCCAGCATCAAGAGCGTGACCCCGTCCTTACCGCCGTCCGGCGGTGGCAGGAAGATCACGCGGCCCCACAACTTCAGATCGCCTTTATCGGTATTCTTCGACATGCCTTCAAACCGAAACTCGTATCCATCGTAGACGCCGACTTTCGTCGGACCTTCCGAGACTTTGCGGTATCCGGGAAACTTGCTCTTGAACTGGGCGAACAAGTTCTCTGACAGAGTGTGGAACATGGCGAGATTCTCACTCACCGGCGCGGCGGACGAATTCCAGCCTACGGCAAAATTTTCCTGCGTGAAATTGGGCGGCAGACTTCGCTCGACCTTGGCAAAGTTGGTGGCGCCCGGCACGCCGCCAGCCGAATCCTTCTGCCAACGCTCTGGAAAGTAAAACGAAAAGTCGACGTAGTGTTCCGCCAGTTTGCCGTCCAGATTCTCTCTCGAGTTCACAAATTCGACCGCATCGGCGGGAGCTGAATAGGGCGGTGGCGCCGGCGTCACAATCTTCTCAATCTTCGGCACTTCAGGTGGAGCCGCAATGTTCGGCGTTGGAGCTTTCGTCGGCGGACGTGGATTGTCGATGGCTACCACTCGGCGCGCCAGCATCGGACGCACCACAAAATAGTATGCTGCGCCCAGCGCGCCGCCACCCACGATAAAAAGCACCACGAGTATTCCCAGCACCAGCGGTATTCTGGATTTCTTCCTCGCCGGCGGCGCGACCGCAAGCTGCGCCGCAGGCTGGGCTGACTGTGTTTGTGGCGGCGGAATAGACTGTGTTTGCCGAGCAGGTTGCAGCGGTAGAGTAGGGTGTGGCGGCGGAGCAGAAGCCGCGATCGGATCCGGACCGGGAAGCATCACTGTGGGTGCGGAAGGTGACGCTTGTGGCGGGGGCGGAGGCACGGAACTCTGTGACGCAACCGGCGGTGGGGCGGCGGGCTGCGCGCTCGGCGGCGGCGTGCTTGGCGGCGGCGAAATATCTCGCGGCCTTTCCGTGCTGGCGACCTCAGGTTGCGAGACTACGGTTTTGAAGGGATCGAACTTAGGCGCGGCCTCTGTCACCAACGAACGCGAAATTTCCTTCGCCGGCACATCGTCGTCAAGCTGCGCCGTGTCGATGCGAACAGTCTCCAAACTCATCTCAGGCGTTTCGAGGACTCCGCCATCATGAGTGCAAAACTTCTGCGTGTCAGTCGTATAGGTGCGATTACATTTCGGGCAACGTCTCATTTGGGTTCTCTTCGGTTAGTGCCCAGCGTTAAAGCTTGGCGCGTGCGGCCACAATCTTATTTGGCAATTCAGCATTGTTGGGGTCGAGTTGCTGCGCTCGTTCATAAGCGCGCAGCGCATCCCGCGCACGGCCGGCAGTCATATAACCATCACCGACGCCGCCAAAGCCAAACAGCCCGGCGAGCTGTTTACGGTCGGCCTCAGAAGCGAGCGGCACGGCCTGTTCGTAAGTACGGAAAGCGTCATCATAACGCTCTAGCGCCAGGTACGATCGCCCCAGAATGTTGCGGGCCGGAAAGAATTTGGGATTCACTTCGATGGCCGTCTTTAGCACAGTTTCGGCTTCAGAATATTTCCGGCTGACGGACAGGAATCGGCCCATCAGAAAAAGTGCGCCTGGATTTCGCGGGTCCAACAGCAACGCGCGTCGCAGCACCGGCTCTGAATCAGTCCAACGCGTCTCTGCTTGCAGCGCGTCGGCGATGAGCACGAGTGTCGGCGCATCCTTCGCTTGCTCCATTGCCGATTTATACAGCGGGTCGGCTTCGCTGTTGCGATTCATCTGACGCAGCACGCGCGCCAGATGTACTTTTGCCACCACGAAATTCGGATCCAGTTCGATCGCCCGGCGAAAGGCTGCCTCAGTCTCGTTATTGAATACGCTACGGACCATCCTGGCCACGCCAAGCCGGTCAAACGCAACGGGATTGGTCGGCGCGAAGAGAGTGGCCTGTTTGGCCAGCGACTCGGCTTCAGCAAACCGGGTGGCGTTGGCGGCCCCGGTCCGCGGCTGGACCAGGACAAAACTCAGGGCGATCAATGCATCCGGATTATGCGGCTCGAGCCCCACCGCCTCGCGATAAATTTTTTCGGCGTCCTCCCAGCGTTGCTGGTCTGTAAACACATTGCCCAAACCGTAATCTGCGCGCGCGTCGCGCGGCTTCAATTTGAGCGCAGCGCGATACGAACTTTCGGCAGCGGCAAATTTTCGCTCATCACGCTGATCGTTGCCGTCCGCAAGCGCATCTTCAAACTTTTCTTCTATCTGTGCCGGAGTAAGTCGCGCTGGTCTGTTCACCGGCCGCGATGAACCGCGTTTCGCTTCTGGATTCTTAGGCCGAAAAATTCCGGCTCCGCCGCTCAGATCGCCACCGGTTTCCTGTGCGCGCGCAACTCCGGGACAAATCAAAAGGGACAATGAAAGCAGAATGGGGAAAGCAGCAAATAAATAAATCTGCCTGGGGGTCCTGTGGAACATTTAGATCCTCCGTCTTCCTCGCGGGCCAAAATTAGACTCACTATGCTCGAACGAAGCTTGGGGGACAACCTTGCGAGTAGTCGGTCTGCACCAAGTGCGACTGCGTCTGATTTTGAGGAAACCTGACTGTAAAAAGCAAGTTAATTAAGGCGGGTTGGCCTCGAACTTCGCGTTTCAGGCTAAGAGGCGGGCTTGACCAAACGGAATCCCAGCACCGCGTTTTTGTAATTCGGCGCGAACCAATCGCGCCTGGTGGCGCTGACGTTATTTGCCTGACTGCTATAGCCCCCGCCCCGCGTGACCATCCATCCCTTTTGCACCTCGGGAAGTTTCAGCGCACTGCCCGGATAGAGCGACGCTTTTGAGGAAGTCCATTCCCAAACATTCCCGATCAGATCCTGAACCCCCCAGCGGTTGCCGCCCTGAGGATAAGTTCCCACCGGCTGTTCTTTGCCCACGCCGGTTTCCTGCGTTGCCGCGCGGCCCGGCGCCCAGGCATTGCCCCATGGATACAGATTGTCTTTGTCTCCGTTACGGGCAGCGTATTCCCATTCTTCTTCGGTCGGCAGACGGTAAGTCACGCCGTCACGCTTTGAGCGCCATTCAGCAAACGCGACCGCGTCTTCATAGGAAATATTTGACACCGGCAAGAGTTCCTGGCCAACCGGCGCTTTGACGCTGCCCCATTGCTCGGGTGGGGCGTGATTGGCCTCGGTCACAAAGCGCGCGTATTCGGCATTCGTCACTTCGTCTTTGTCGATCGAGAACCCATTGATGGTGACCTGGTGTGCGGGCGCTTCGGTTGGAAGTGAATCGTTTCGTCCCATCTGAAACGCGCCCGCGGGAATCGCTACCAGATCAGGTTTACTGACAACGTCGGGACCAGTTGGAGGCGGAGTGTTCGGTTTCACCGGTCCGGCAGTTGTGACTTTTGATCTAAGGATGAAATATCCGCCGACTCCCGCGCCAGCCAGCAGTACCAGACAAAGACCGAGGATGAGCGGCAGTGCAGACTTCTTTTTTGGGACCAGGTTGACATCGACATGCGGGAATGACTGAGCCGGAAGAATGTTATCCCCCGTGGCCATTCCGGCCCGTTGCACGTGGGTAGCTTCAGGATCAGCTCCGGCGGTTGCTTTAGGCGACATTGTCGAAGCCAGCAGGCTGAGTTTTTCTTCGAGCACCTTGGTCTGCTTGGCCACTAAGTCTTCGAGATGACGTCGCTCAGCGTCGCGGTCACTTTCGCCGGCTTTTCGTTTTTGTTCTGCTTCGTCGACGAGTTTGCGCCGGTGTTCGGCTTCGCGGGCCAGTTCTCTTTGCGCAAATAGACTCTTCTCATCTTCCTCGAGCAAAGACGCCGCGCTGATGGTTCCCGCCAATGGATCAACCGCCGTGGTTGATCCCTTAACGGCGACGGTTGAGTATTCCTCGGCGGGAGGAGGAGAAACGATAGTCTTCGAAGGATCGATTTCCGCCGCCGCCTCGCCAGTGCGCTTCATGCTGGCACTGGCCGTGGCCATCGCCGCCCGCAGTTCGGCGACAAACTCGTCGGCCGACGCCGTCCGGTACTTCGGTTCTTTTTCTAAGGCGTGGCGGATGACGGCTTCGACCTGCGGTGGCACCTCGATGCCTTTGGACGCGAGTGAAGGAACTTCATTCGTCAAATGCTTTTTCATGATCGCGGGAATCGAACTGCCTCTGAAAGGCACCTCGCCGCTCAACATTTGAAACAGCATCACGCCGAGGCTGTAGATATCAGCGCGCGCGTCCGGCGGATCGTCCGACCACTGCTCAGGCGCCATGTAAAAAGGCGAGCCCATCAACCCCGTCGTCTGGGCCGCGATGAACGAACCGAGTAATTCGCCGGATTTGATCTTGGCTAATCCGAAGTCGAGAATCTTTGCGCCTTCGCTGACGGGCATGCCATCCTGAATCATCACATTCAGCGGCTTCAGATCGCGGTGGACGATGCCCTGCCGGTGAGCGGCGGCGATGCCGGCGCCGATCGGTTGGATCAGTTCAAACGCGCGCATCGGCGGCATCGCGCCTTCGTCGGCCATGATCTCCTGCAACGATTTTCCCTGCACGAACTCCATTACCAGGAATGGCATCGTGCCGCGCACCACGCCAAAGTCAGTGACGGCGATAATGTTCGGATGGCGAATGGCCGCGGCCGCCAGCGCTTCCTGACGAAAACGAGTTACCAGATTCGGATCGTTGCCGACCAGATCGGGAAGGATGATTTTGATCGCGTGCTGCGTTTTTAGAAAGATGTGCCGGCCTTTGAATACGACCCCCATGCCGCCCTGGCCCAGCCGCCTCTCGAGCTGATAGCGCCCATCGAGGATCGGCTCTCCCTGAATCGACGAGGTCGTCTGCACACCGTCATCCGGACAGTGATTGACGTCGTCGGGGAAACAACATTTACAAGTTGGGCACTCTTTCATTGGTTGGTCCGGCTGCCACTTTGACCCTGCGCGGGTTAAGACATTCTGCGAAAAGGATTTTAGCGGTCACTCGTCCTTGCGGCAAGGGGAGGAGGTCACTCCGGGACGATTTCCTTCTCAAAGTCTTTCGCTTGGTCGGGATTGGCCAGGTGAGGCGTCGCAACACGCGGCAATGGGTGCGTCTCAGCAGCCGGCACTACGACCCACACTCGCGTACCATCGGGAATGTCGGCGTTAGGAGGCAACTTCACCCGTCCATTCTCAACGACTCCTTCATATGCCGTGAGCTTTCTCATCGCTAAACTCTCAGCCTAATTTGAAATCTCATACTACCTTCTGTGGCACCTTATTCGTCAGCACGTAGCCGCATCTGCGGCACGTAACGTTGCGATGTCGCTGGCGCCACAACGTCTTGAATTGCGACTTACAGCTTGGGCAGGAACGAGGTCGTCCGCGCAGTCTGTCTCTGACCGCTCGCAGGCGCTCGGTTGTTTTCTCTGGTGAAAGGTTAGTCACGAGGAGGCTCACTCACAGATCGGCTTCAATGTCTCACGCACCCAAGCTGAAAGGTCGACGCCAAACTCTGGTTATCAACACTTCTTCGTGTGACTTCGTGGATCGAGTTTCTGCCCGCCGGAGGACGATCCACGAAGTCACACGACGAATCACGAAGGATCAGGTAATACCCAACCGGTTCGCAACTTCTTCGAGTTCTTCACCGCGTTCGCCATTAGCGACAGCCTTCTTCTGTCGCAGGAGCCGCTCGCAAACCTCAGCGCTTATCTCGAGTCCTTCGTCCGGGTCTGCCATACTGCCTCCCTTCACTTCACCACCACATTCACCAGTCGCTGCGGTACCACGATGACCTTCACAACTTCGTGGCCATCGATGAAACCTTGGACCTTGCTGTCGGCGAGCGCTAGCGCGCGCAGGTCGGCTTCGTTGATATCGGGCGCGACTACCACGCGCGAACGCAGCTTGCCGTTGACCTGCACCGGTATCTCCAACTCTTCTTTGCGCGCCAGTTCAGGATCAGCTACCGGCCATACGGCAGCAGTCTGCACCAACCCGCCTTTGTGCCCAAGGCTTTCCCACATCTCTTCCGCCACATGCGGCGAGAACGGCGCGAGCATGACAGCCAGCGCTTCCAGCGCCTCGCGCATGACGAAGACATCTTCTGGAGGCGCCATCACGGGATGGGCGTTGAAGTCGACGACTTGATTGAAAAACTCCATTAACGCAGCCACGCTAGTGTTCAAATGCAAACCGTCGATGTCGCTCGTAACCTTAGCGATGGTTTGGTAGGTCTTCCTTCGTAAGGCTCGCCCTTCTGGACTGCATTCCACGTCGCTGGGCTCAAGTCGAACCGGGAATGACAGACTTTCCTGCCACCGATAGACCATGCCCCACACCCGGCGCAGAAAACGCACCGCACCTTCGATGCCGCTCTCTGACCAGCGCAGTTCATTCTCGGGCGGCGCGGCAAACAACACGAACATCCGCGTGGCGTCGGCGCCGTAGGCTTTGATCATTTCGTCCGGATCGACACCGTTGCCCAAACTCTTGGACATCGCTTTCCAATCGCTGGTCCCTTCGACGCGATTCGTAACCATGCCCTGGGTCAGCAGGCGCTTGACCGGTTCATTCCCTTTCACCAGGCCGAGATCGCGCATTACTTTGTACCAAAAGCGCGTGTAGATCAGATGCATCACCGCGTGCGAGTCGCCGCCGATGTACTGATCGACGGGAGTCCACTGCGCCGCGATCGCCGGATCGAATGGCGCCGCGTCGTTATGCGGATCGGTATAGCGAAAAAAGTACCACGACGAATCGACAAAGGTGTCCATCGTGTCGGTTTCGCGCGTCGCCGCGCGTCCACACTTCGGACACGTGGTGTTGACGAATTCGGACACGCTCTTCAGAGGAGATTCGCCCGTGCCAGTGAACTCTGCTTTGTCAGGCAACATCACGGGCAAGTCTCTTTCAGGTACCGGGACTGCGCCGCAATGCTCGCAGTAGACAATTGGAATCGGCGCGCCCCAAAAGCGCTGGCGCGAGATGCCCCAATCCCTGATCCGGTAAGTCACCGCGCCGCCGCCAAATTTTTTCGCCTCGGCGTAATCCGCCATCTCGCGCATGGCGTCACTCGAAAGTTTTCCACTCCACTCGGCGCTGTTCACCAGGACGCCGTACTCAGTGAACGCCGTTTTCATGTCGATCGATTGATCGCTGCCGGGGACGATATCGTCAGGCTCGCCTCGTTGCCCATGGACAATCGGAGCGATCACCTGGCGCACCGGCAACGTGTATTTGCGCGCAAAGTCGAAATCGCGTTCGTCGTGCGCCGGTACACTCATCACCGCGCCCGCGCCGTAATCCATCAGCACATAGTTCGCCACCCAGATCGGCATCAACTCGCCGCTGAAAGGATTGACGGAGAGCTGGCCGGTGTTCATGCCCAGCTTCTCTTCTTCTTCCGTTGCATCCTGGGCTTTGATAGCGCGTGCGCCTTTTACTTTTTCGGCGAAAGCCATCACGTCATCTTTCAGCGACGACCCCTCCAGCAGCTTCGGCAACAACGGATGCTCAGCCGCCAAAACAATCGCAGTGGCGCCATAAATCGTATCGATGCGCGTCGTGAACACGCGGACCTTTTCGTCGTGATCCCTAACGGCAAAATCGACATAGGCGCCTTCGCTGCGTCCGACCCAATCGCGCTGGCGCTTCAAAACTTTTTCCGGCCAGTCACGTTCGATCTCCTTAATGCCAGTGACCAGTTCTTCCGCGTACTTGGTAGTCCGCAGGAACCATTGTTCGATCTCTCTTTTCACTACCGGCGTGCCGCAACGCCAGCAAATCCCGCCCGACGATTGTTCATTCGAAAGGACAGTCTCTTCTTTCGGGCACCAGTTGACCGCCGACTTGCGCTTGTAAGCCAGGTCGCGTTCGAACATCTTGAGAAAGAACCACTGGTCCCATTTGTAATACTCAGGCCGGTGCGCGGCTATCTCTCGCCGCCAGTCATAACTGACGCCGAGGCGCTGCATCTGACCCTTCATGTGCAAGATGTTTTCTTCGGTCCACTCACGCGGCTGAATGCCGCGCTTGATCGCAGCTTGCTCGGCCGGCTGGCCGAAACTGTCCCAGCCGATCGGATGTAAGACGTTGAACCCGCGCAGGCGTTTGTACCAGGCCAGCGCGTCGCCGATGGAATAATTGCGCACGTGGCCCATGTGCAAAAAGCCAGATGGATAAGGGAGCATCTCGAGCGCATAAAACTTGGGTCGCGGATCGTCTTCACGCGCTTCAAACGTCCCGGCCTCAGCCCAACGCTGCTGCCACTTCGCTTCGATTTGTTCGGGAAAATATTTCTCGTCCATGACTCTCAAGCTCGGATCGTAACCTAAATTAATGACGAATCGCGCAGCCTTATTAAAGCATTCCGCGTTCGCTCAGCCTAATTCTTGGATTGTGTATTAAGTTTCGGCCGCCTTGACGACACGGGCTTACAGGACCCGGCGCGAAAGCGGCACCGTAAGGAGGAGTTTGGTAAGTGACAGCTCTCGAAACATTAGACTCGCCTGATGAAGGGATTCTAGCGAAAGATTTGCACTACGTCCACTCTTCTAATCTCGTCCTGTTTTGCGCACCGTTAACGGCTTCTTTCGTTTAACCGGCTTGAGTCCCCGACGAACAATTCCGCGAGCGAACATCTCGGCCGGTACTTCCGGTATGTCGGAGAGATCTATGTCCTTGTCTTTCATCGAATGAATACGTTTCCAATCAGTTTCGGACTTTCTTGTGGTAACCGATTTCTTCATTTCTAGGGAGAGACGGATCTATGCATTCCACCCTCCTGTTCGACAACTCGTCGCAGTTCAATTTCAAGGTCGCTAAAGGCAAGCAGTCGACTTAAAGGCGAAAAATCATTGATGTAATGCGACACTTGCGGAGCATCAGCTCTTACCTCAAAACGACGTAGTCTACGACCGCGTAGTCCGCTAGCTTGACGCAGCAAATCATGAAGATCGCTCTTAGGATCCGGCAAGAATTCGAGTCTGGCCAGGGGCGGCAAACTCAGCGGATGTCTACTATTGGGATTGCCTGCAGCGCGCCGGATTGCGGCCTCGTCGAAGAGAAGCCAAGCTTCAGTCATTCGGACGGGGACGACACAAATTGCTGGCAACCCGAAGCCCCTTTCATTCGCCGCCTCTAATGCGTTCTGAATCTCCAATACCCTGACCGCTGCGGGTTCCCTTTCGGCGTCCCTATGCACGAACAGCAGGTCACACGGAAACAAGTCAACCGCACTTATGATTCGGTCCGTCAACGTCTGAGGTCGCGCTGGTAAGCGTCGAAGATCGGCCCATCCAGGTTGGATCGCGAACTCGACGCTAACAACCTTGCCGAGGAGCCAGGAGAGGATTGGCAACAGCGCCCGATCGGAGGGACCATCCGCGAGTAAGGTGTACCGAAGATCGCTCATCCCTTAGATCGTTGCCCATATGGAAGTAAGAGTTGCAGGTCAGGCCGGTCGATCACTCTCCGAAAAACTTGCCCGTCACTTCTTGGCTCTCCCGCCGTGTTTCCATTCGGTATGACCGGATTCAGATATGCCATGAGCATACCCCTGGAAACGGGGCTCACTCTTTCTGGTGCTTTCCCACGCCAGGTTTTCGGTAGGGGGCTGAAAACGACGCGCTTAAATCGGCGCCCTTGCTGAACTGTTTCCTTAAGTTCGGCGACTAATAGACTGTCATCCGGTACTTGCGTTACCACAGATGGCGAATGAGTATTAATAATCACTTGGCGGAGTGGGTTGTCCGCTCCAGCGGGCTCGGTAACGTCACTTGCGATATCCCGAAGGAGTCGAAGCATCGAGGGAATGCGATCGGGATGAATGCCGTTCTCGGGCTCTTCGAGGCAGATAAGGCCCTGGGCTTCGGGATCAAGTTCCAATATCGTCAGCGCAAGAAAACGAAGTGTACCATCGGAAAGTGCTCTCGCTGGGTGTTGAGTTCCATCATACCCTCGTACAAAGAGTGTCAGCAATTGCCGCCGTTCGTCTCGCTCAACGTCTATTTCGTGAACGTCATCGATCAACTCGGAAAGGCGATTAGCCACCTGACCATAGACGCTCCCTTTTGATAAACCAATATTTTCGCCATCGCTCTTTTCTTTACCGTTACCTAGAGCTAAATGATAAAGGGTGGCTGCCAGGTGAGATCCGTTGCTCGTTAGTTTCGTGGGTGATGTAAACTCGTCTGGCTGTCGAAGGGAAGACGGTTCAAGTTGCAGCAATCGCCAGGATTGCATCTCCTTTCGCGCAAGCAACGCTGTCGGGTTCTCAGCAGCATACGTAGCGGAGAGCACGGTTCGGGGAAGACTCGCAGCCAACCTTTGGGCAGGTCGTCCGCCACCGCGGTTTGCCTTTCTTTCCTTTGCATTCTTGGCACCCAACGGATCGCCGCCACCCTTGTCCGCGTGGAGCTTCACTGTTCGCTCCGCTCCTTCACCATCAGTCGAAATAAAGAACTTGCCGAACCTCGCACCGACGACCGCAGAATTGCGCCACTTAATCTTGTGTGGAAAGAGTAACTGCTTACGAGCCTCACTTTTCTTAACGTACGTCAGCTCTTCTTTGATAAGTTCAAGAGGTCCTAGCGATTGAAAATCGCTGTCCTGTCTAAATGCCAACGAGACAGCGTATCGCAAGAATGTCGTTGTAGCTCTCGCTTTTTGGCCAAGATCGTCAACCCCTTCCTTTGGAATGATCATCTCCACTTCAAAAGACATCTCTGAATCATAGACTTCGCCGACACAATGGAAGAGACTTCGCAAATCGGTCTTCTTCCCAGCCTCATCACGCACCGACATGGCCGCATCCGTCAAGGATAGATCGGCTAGCGCACTCAAGAATTTGATCGCATCAAAAAGGTTCGATTTACCTACAGCATTAACGCCCGCAACACACGTGAAGGGGCCGAAACGCACATCTACGTCGACTAGATTCTTAAAGCCTGACACTTTGAGTCGAGTTAGCATTTTCCTGTTGGCGTTAACATCATACTTTACTCTCTATCGTTCCTTTACCACAAAAGATCGCAACGCTTCCAAATTCTTCAAATCGGCCCGCGGATCGTCGTAAGGCGTTTCGAGAATGAAAGCGGCATGCGCCAGTTTCGGATGTTGCGCGAAACGTCGCAGCGCTTCCCTTCCAATATGACCTTCGCCGATATGCCAGTGACGATCAACGCGCGAGTTGTACGGCGCGCGTGAATCGTTGAAATGCACCGCGCGTACATTTCGCAAACCCACCGTGCGGCGAATGGTTTCGACCGTCGCCTCCAACCCGTCGGCTTCGCGAATATCATAACCGGCCGTGAATGAGTGCGCGGTGTCGACGCACACGCCCAGCGGAAGTTTCGGACAGGCCTTCATGATCGCGCCCAGATGTTCAAAGCGATTGCCGATGCACTGGCCCTGTCCGGCGGTGTTCTCGAGCAGGATGCGCAGCTTTCCGAATCTCAAGCCTTTGCAGGCGAGCTTCAGACTCAGCGCGCAGATCTTAATGGCGTCGAACTCGCTCGAACCGCGCGCGCTGCCGGGATGCAGCACCAGGTAATCAACGCCAAGGAGGATCGCCCGCTCGACTTCTTCACGAAACGAGGCGATCGACTTCAACAGGATCGTTTCATCGGCTGCCGCGAGATTGATTAGATAGTTTGTATGAATCAGCACCGCCGAGATCTTTGTTTGCTTGCGGGTCTTGCGGAAGAGATCGATTGCTTCTTTCGTCAGCGGCTTGGCCATCCAACCGCGTGGATTGCGCGAGAAGATTTGGACCGCGTCACAGCCGGTGTCCTTAGCGATGATGAGCGACTCATGCAAGCCATCTTTGATGGGAGCATGGAAGCCGATCTTTGGCCGTTTGGTTTTCGACTGTGACACCATTATCGAAACGCCTTTGGGTCCCTTTGCGGATTCCTTTGCGTTCCTTTGCGTTAATAATTCTTCGACTAAAGAGCCATTTAACGCAAAGGTCGCAAAGGGATCGGCAAAGGGACGCAAAGGAATTACTTCTTCTCAACCTCTTCCATTACGCGCAGCATATTCCCGCCGAGGATCTTGTCGATATCGCTTTCCGAATAACCGCGCCGCAATAGTTCCTTTGTCAGGTTCGGAAGATCGGCAACTGATTTCAAATCCGCGGCCACAACTTGCACCCCATCAAAGTCCGATCCGACTCCCACATGATCGATGCCGACGAGTTTCACGATGTGATCGATGTGATCGACTATGCGCGCGACGGAAACCGGCGGCAGACGTTTCAGGTATTCTTCCCGGCGCACGCGATCTCGCGCCAGCTTCTTATGCGCCACGTCACCCTTCTCTTCATCTGAGGCGCGCTGCACGAGCTCAGCAATCTCTGCATCAACCTTCTTTTTCTTTTCGCTATAACCCGGCTCGATGTGTTCGGGATAGAAAATCACATTGATCACGCCGCCGGTTTTGGCCAGCGCGACAATCATGTCGTCGGTGAGATTGCGCGGCACATCGGTAATCGCGCGACATCCGGAATGCGTGGCGATCACAGGCTTGGTCGAAGTGTTCACGATGTCCCAGAACGCGCGATCAGAAAGATGAGACACGTCGGCCATTATGCCGAGGCGATTCATCTCGCGAATTACCTGCTTGCCAAAATCATTCAGGCCGCGCGTCTTGCCAATTAGATCGCCGGACGATCCGGCCCAGCTCGTGCTCACCGACCATGCCGGCGAAAGGTAACGCACGCCCATCTGGTAATAGCGCTCCACGTTCTCGATCTTTTCGTCGATCGCATAGCCGCCTTCCATTCCCATCAACGCAGCAATCTTTCCCGACGCAGCGATACGGCGAACATCCGCTGCGGTCGTCGCCAACTCCCAGGTTTCCGGATGCGTGGTCGTCAAATTGTGCACGGCCTGAATCTGGATGTCAGCTCGCTTCATCGCCCGCGCGCCGCCGCCGCCAAACAGCTCCGGCTCGACCCAGATCGAAAAGAACTGCGCGTCGAGTCCACCTTCTTTGGCGCGGACAGCGTCGAGATGTCCATCAGACAAGCGCTGCTCCAAATCGACATTTTCATCGACCAGCCGCTGCGTCGTGTCGGCGTGCATATCGACGATGATGGCTCGCCGGTGGATTGCCAGAGGATCGCTGGTCGCGGTTTTATTCTCAGACGGATGGTTCATAGTTTTGGGTTCTCGGTTTTCAGTTCCGGCCGGCTGACGGCAGCTACCGGTTAAGCAAACAAGCGCCGCCAGGAATACAGCCGTGAAACTTCGCGGCTTTCGCAGTCGGGGAAACCGAAGCTGATTGATGTTCTTATTCAAACGCAAGAATCGTACGAAGGGCGTGGTTCATAATCAAGCAATGGGTCTGAGTATCAGCCATTTGCGGTGTGAGGTCAGTACCACCTGCGTGAGCAGGTGGATCAATTTGTCAACGCCCGCATCCACTGTTTGATCCACCCGCTTACGCAGGTGGTATTGACTTCATCCTCCCGAAAACCCGGGACTCTAAACGCCGGATAAATCGCCCAAACGCCATCTTGCAAACAGCCGAGCGTTTAGAGTATCGTGCTTTGTCAATCAGACCCAAAACATGTCCGCGGTTCCGAATTGTTAGTCTCCAAAGGAGAAGTCAAACACATGTTTTCAAAAACTGGGAAAGACATTCCGACCCCCCGCATTTGCGACGTGGTGTGGCACGACGGCGAGTTCATCAAGTGGACCGACGCGCGTGTGCACGTGATGTCGCACGTGCTGCACTATGGATCGAGTGTCTTTGAAGGCATCAGATGTTACGCGACCAAAAAAGGACCGGCGATCTTTCGGCTGCGCGAACACATGCAGCGGTTTCTGAACTCGGCGAAGATCTATCGCATGGATCACGACTGGAAGATCGATGATTTCATCGAAGCTTCAATCGAACTCGTCCGCCGCAGCGGTTTGGATCAGTGCTACATCCGGCCGATTCTTTTCCGCAGCCTCGACGAAGAACACCCGGCGTTTGGCGTGAACCCGTTCCCGAACCCGCTGGCTTGTTATATCGGCGCGTGGGATTGGGGCAAGTATCTCGGCGACGAAGCGATTGAAAAAGGCGTTGATGTCGGCGTGGCCAGCTGGAGCCGCCTGACGCCGAATTCAATGCCGGCGATGGCTAAGAGTGGCGCCAACTACATGAATTCGCAATTGATCAAGATGGAAGCGCTGCTGAACGGCTATTCGGAAGGAATCGCGCTCGACGATCGTGGTTATGTTTCCGAGGGTTCTGGCGAGAACATCTTTATCGTGGCGAATGGCGTCGTTAATACGCCGCCGTTGTCGTCATCCATTCTGCCCGGCATCACTCGCGACAGCGTGATTCAGATTTGCGGTGAACTGGGAATAACTATTAAGGAGCGGACGATTCAACGCGCCGCGCTTTACGTCGCCGACGAATTATTCTTTAGCGGCACGGCGGCTGAGATTACGCCGATCCGCTCGGTTGATAAGATCACGATTGGCAACGGCGGACGCGGCGAGATCACTGCAAAGATTCAGAAAGTGTTCTTTGAGATCACTTCCGGGGAACGCCAACCACCGGGACCGTGGCTGACCTATGTTAACGATCAGAAAGCGGCCACGAATCGAGCGGCGACGAGCACATCCGATAACGGCCGCCCCGCTGAATCCAAGCAGGGCGAGGCGAGCGCGACCCCGGTCGAGCCTGAACTCGTCGCCAAAGCGCGGGCCATCGGCGCAGATTAAGCAAGCGACATTTCTGCTTGAAGAGAAGGCGGAGCCAAATGGCTCCGCTTTTTTTGGAGTGCGGCGACTCGTCGCCGCTTTTCAAGAGCCTGCGGAACAGGCGCGCCAGCATAAAGCCTGGGGCGTGAGCCCCAGGTCCGATACCGCAAACGATCACCAAGCCCGCGCCGGCGGGCGACAGCCTGAGTTCAACCGCGTGTCGATAGATCGGATTTGAGAACGCTGCCGGCTCTGCTGTCGTCCGCTCCGCGGACTCACAAATTTTCCGCAACGCGATCCTGGGGCTTACGCCCCAGGCTTTACGCTCGCGTCCGCTCCGCGGACTAGGGAGAGGACGAGAAGACCAACCTTCAAGCTGGATCACGGCCCAAAGCGGCCGCGATACTCACCCGAAGTAATAAACGCCTTGACCATATCCGCATTGACGAAGTTGCCGTTGAACTGAATCAGCTTCGCCAGCCAGAAGTTATAGCCGTTGAAGTTTGTATCCGGCGCGGCATTCGGATCACGCCGCAGGTAACCCAGGTATTGCATGTGGACAAACGCTCGATTGATTTCTCGCTGCTGGAACGCGGTGTTCTGCGTTATTCGCAACAATGCTCGTCCGCGGGCTCCCGGATCAGCGGCCGTAGTCGCCGTGCCGAACTCGCCAATTGCTGCACTCCGCTCTGATGCGGTTAGCGTGATCGCGGCATGCGCAATCAGTTTGTCTACATACTGCGTTGGAGTGTCAGTCGTCGGATACAGGCCGACAAACTCAGCTCGCATCACGAATGCGTTCATGAAAGCTGAACGGTTCGCGTCCAGGTCTGCCTGCCAACTTCCCTGCCCCACTACTATCCCCCGCTGCACCGCCTGCGTATCCCGAATGAACTCTGCATAGTTAGGCATGTTGTTTGTCAGTGGTCGATCCAGGGTCGCCACATAGAAGTCCCGCACAAACTCTCCCGACTGCTGAAACTCAATCGACAGAAAGAACGCTGCGGACACGTTGATCTGTCTGAGCTGAGTGCACTCTGGTTTGGGTGTGCAGCCGTCGATCTGGTCCTTCCAGAACGCCAGCCCCGAGGCGTCCGGTTCACGATTCAGGAAATCGTGATACTGCTGGCGGACAAAGGTGTCCGTGTCATCGATCGCATTGGCCGCCGGCGCTGCCGAGTCGGCGATGGTGACCGTCGCGCTTGAAGGTGTCGTGAAGGCAGCGCCGCCCGTCAGGTTCGACAGGTTCACGCTGAAGACTTCATTGGGAAGCTCGACAAATCCGTCCTTGTTAACCACCACGACGATCGTCTTCTGCGTTTCGCCCGCGGCAAACTTCAGAGTGCCAATCGCCGTCGTGAAATCGCAACGCGCCGAAGCCAACCCGTTAAAGGTCGCGCAGTTCACCGGCGCACCGGTGTCGTTAGTCGCGTAATCGACCGTGACCGCCGCCGTGGTGTCGCCTGAGCGATTGACCGTCAGAGTGACGAACCCAGTGCTTTCACTAACGTTGTAATTCGCCGCGCTGAAGCTGATGAATCCACCCTGGGGGTTGATGCTGAAGCTTTGCGGTACATTCGTAGCCGCATTGTAATTCGAATCACCAGCCTGCGCGGCGGTGATGGTGCATGATCCAACGCCCGTAAGGTGGGCCGTGTTCCCGCTCATCGTACATTGTCCGCTGGCCGTGAAACTCACAGTTAGGGTTGACGAAGCGGTCGCGCTGACCGTGAAATCGGGATCACCAAAAGTCTTGTTCGCTAAAGCGCCAAAAGTGATCGTCTGGCTTGCTTTGGCGATAGTTACATTCTGAGTGTTCGAGGCCGCATTGAAGTTTGTCGTGGCTGCTCCACTGGCTTGGACCACACATGTTCCGGCTCCGCTGGAACTGAACGTAGCTCCGCTGACAAACGCGCATGGTCCGCTGACGCGACTGTAGGTCAACGTAGGACTGTCAGTGTTCGTGGTAGTAGCGTTCACCGTAAAGTTCCCGCCACCGAAGGTTGGTGCCGGAGTTGCACCAAACGTGATCGTCGGCGTAGGAGGATCGTGAATGGTCAGCGTGGACGAACTGGGAGATCCGAGCGTGGCTCCGCCGGACATGACGGCCAGCGTGAGCGTGAGCGTTTCGTTGCCTTCGGCGATGCCGTCGTTGACGATTGGAAGCAGGATGATCTTGTCGGTCGCGTCGCCGGCGGGCCAGGTGACAAAGAGATCGCCGTCGAGCCGCATGACATCATCGCTCGCCGCCGCGTCCAAGTTGTAGCTGGTGAATTGGCCGCCGATGACGATTTTCCCGTCCGGCTGCACCGCCACCGCAACCACAGTGTTATTCGCGCCCGCGCCGCCCGCGTTGAAGTTGGTGTCGCGCGTCCCGTCGGCGTTGAGCCGCATGACCTTATCGCTCGCCGCCGCGTCCAAGTTATAGATGGTGAAGACGCCGCCGATGACGATCTTCCCGTCCGGCTGCACCGCCACCGCAACCACAGTGCTATTCGCTCCCGGGCCGCCCGCGTTGAAGTTGGTGTCGCGCATCCCGTCGGCGTTGAGCCGCATGACCTTATCGCTCGCCGCCGCGTCGCCGTTGTAGCTCTGGAAGAAGCCGCCGATGACGATCTTCCCGTCCGGCTGCACCGCCACCGCCAACACATTGAGATCCGTTCCCGCGCCGCCCGTGTTGAAAGTCGTGTCGCGCGTCCCGTCGGCGTTGAGCCGCATGACATAATCGCTCGCCGCCGCGTCGCCGTTGTAGCTGGTGAAGTTGCCGCCGATGACGATTTTCCCGTCCGCCTGCTCCGCCACCGCATTCACAGCGTTATTCGCTCCCGCGCCGCCCGCGTTGAAGTTCGTGTCGCGCGTCCCGTCGGTGTTGAGCCGCATGACATAATCGCTCGCTGCCGCGTCCAAGTTGTAGCTGGTGAAGCCGCCGCCGATGACGATCTTCCCGTCCGCCTGCACCGCCACCGCAACCACAGAGCCATTCGCTCCCGCGCCGCCCGCGTTGAAGGCTGCTTCACGCGCGCCGGGTGTGAAGCGATAGTCTGCAGGGCTGGTCGTGACGTCGGTCAGCGTGACTTTGCCGACCACCCGGTTGTCCGTGCCGCCCGTGCGCTTCACCGTGATCGTCGCGTTGCCGTCTGTCTCGTACACGTCATAAGTTGCCGCAGAGAATGCGAGCGCCCCCGGCGCCGGCAGCAATCGTATGACGAAGTCTGGCGCCGCCACGTCGCCGTTGTAGCTGGTGAAGCTGCCGCCGATGACGATCTTTCCATCCGCCTGCACCGCCACCGCGAACACAGTGCTATCCGCTCCCGCGCCGCCCGCGTTGAAGGTCGTGTCGCGCGTCCCGTCGGCCTTGAGCCGCATGACCTTATCGCTCGCCGCCGCGTCGCCGTTGTAGATGGTGAATTGGCCGCCGATGACGATCTTCCCGTCCGGCTGCACCGCCACCGCATTCACAGTGCTATTCGCGCCCGCGCCGCCCGCGTTGAAGGTTGTGTCGCGTGTCCCATCGGCATTGAGCCGCATGACATCATCGCTCGCCGCCGCGTCGCCGTTGTAGATGGTGAAGGCGCCGCCAATGACGATCTTCCCGTCCGGCTGCACCGCCACGGCCCGCACACTGCCATCCGCTCCCGCGCCGCCCGCGTTGAAGGTCGTGTCGCGTGTCCCGTCGGCGTTGAGCCGCATGACCTTATCGCTCGCCGCCGCGTCGCCGTTGTAGCTGGTGAAGTCGCCGCCAATGACGATCTTCCCGTCCGGCTGCACCGCTACCGCCCACACAAAGTTATCCGCCCCCGCGCCACCCGCGTTGAAGGTCGTGTCGCGCGTTCCGTCGGCGTTGAGCCGCATGACCCTGTCGCTCGCCGCCGCGTCGCCGTTGTAGCTGATGAAGGGGCCGCCGATGACGATCGTCCCGTCCGGCTGCACCGCCACCGCATTCACAGTGCTATTCGCGCCCGCGCCGCCCGCGTTGAAGGTCGTGTCGCGCGTCCCGTCGGCGTTGAGCCGCATGACAAAATCGCTCGCCGCCGCGTCGCCGTTGTAGCTGATGAATTGGCCGCCGATGACGATCTTCCCGTCCGGCTGCACCGCCACCGCCAACACACCGCTATCCGCGCCCGCGCCGCCCGCGTTGAAGGTCGGGTCGCGGGTACCGTCGGCGTTGAGCCGCATGACCCTGTCGCTCGCCGCCGCGTCGCCGTTGTAGCTCTGGAAGAAGCCGCCGATGACGATCTTCCCGTCCGGCTGCACTGCCACCGCATTCACAAGGCTATTCGCTCCCGTGCCCCCCGCGTTGAAGGCCGGGTCTATGTCGCCGCCGGCGGCGCGGGAATGGTCGACGTAAATCAAAACACCCGCGACGGCCAGCAACAGCACAATGGTCAACGAAACACGATTGATGAATCGATGGTTGGAAAGGGAAGTAGCACGACGCGTAGAACGCAGGGGATTGGTGGATTTCATTTTAGGGCTCCGGAGAATTGGCAAAAGATAGCGTTCCTGGTGGTGATGGTCTGTCCCGTCGCGCTGAAGTCGAGCGTCAGCGTCGCTGGCCAGGCAAACTGCAAGCCCTCAGGAAAAGCGCTGATCGTGAGCAGGTGCAAACCCGAAGTCAGAGTGCTGACACCAAGCTTCGAGTCCACCACGATCTGCGAGCCCCACTCGTGTGTGTCTATGTTTTTGACGAGAATATTATCAATTGATAACAAGACATGATCGATATGCCCATCATTCTTGCCGGGCACGGTCTGCCCATTGAAGCCGAAGCTTGATTTCGGATCAGACTTGACGGCTGCCAGGAGATCTTCCACATGCAGACCTGGCGCGTTCAGCGCCATCCCATCGCGAGGTGACCGAAACGCCACCAGTGGAGCATCGACGGGCGCTGGGCCGGCGATGACTGACCGAGGCGTTAACGGATTGGGACCCATGAGTGCGCCGAGCGCCGCTGAGAAAATCAGGATGAAGAGCCAGAAGTAATTACGGTTTGAGATTTTCGGGTAACGGTTCAATCTGTTCATGTGATCAAGCTCCTTCCATTTGAGAACTATCAAGTCGCGCTTTGGGGCAACCAGGCTTTGCTCGGGCTGTCTCGTGTTGGGCAAGCTTAGTTAGCCTCAAGACCGAAAGTGAATCACCGGGTATTTGCCTGGTCGTGAATGGCTGAGCAGCCCGTAGACCGGCCGTGAAGGAGCCGGCTATCGATACGGAACCGGCACTGTCGCGCGTCAGGTACCGGCGCTTATTTGATGAGTCGATGGCGGAGGGCTTTGGATACTGCTTCAGATTTTGAATGGACCTGGAGTTTCTGGTAGATATTTTGCAGGTGAAATGAAATGGTCTTGGCGCTGACACCGAGTTGGGTCGCAGCCGTTTTGTAGCTGGCGCCTTCCGAGAGTAACTGGAGGATTCGTATTTCGTGAGGCGTTAGTTCATAGTCGGCCCGATCAAGCGGGTGAATCTCGCGGAACAGTCTGATGACGCGGCGCGCTACCTCTGGCGACATGGGCGCGCCTCCGGCAATCGCCGCTCTTATGCTCTCGAGCAATTGCGCGGGCGCGAATTTCTTTAGCAGATAACCCGAAGCGCCGGCGCAAAGCGAATCGAAAATACGCTCGTCGTCGTCGTAAACTGTATTCATCAAAACCAACAGCTCCGGGTGACGCTCTCTCAATATCCTAACGCCTTCGATGCCTGACATGCCGGGCAAGCCGATGTCCAATACCACCAGGTCCGGCAGGTTGGCGCCAATCTTTTCCAGCGCCTCTTCCATCGAGCGGTATGAAGCAGTGCAGTGAAAACCTTCGGTGTTATTCAGGACGAACTCGAGGACTTCGCGGAACTTGTGGTGGTCTTCGACGATGGCAACCCTGATCGGGCGCTCAGTCGCGGCTGTCGCCAAGGGGAGGGTTGTTGCGATTGTCATATTCGTGCTCATGCTGGAATCGTTCCCAGACTACATCCGCGTTTGCCCGGAGTCACTAGGCACTCGCCTAGTGAGGCTGAGTGGGCTCTTGGCTCTACGACTAGCAACCAGCCCTTTGCGCCTTTGCGGGAACCGGTTTTCGCCTGCCATTAGTCAAAGGAATGGGTCTCCCGCAAAGGCGCAAAGACGCAAAGATTAAGATCTCGCTGCCAGGAAGCTAAAACGTCCGCTTGCCTTTCAGCGGCACTCGAAGCGTAACGGTTGTCCCGCTCGTCGGACTCGATTCCATCTCAAATTCTCCACCAAGATTGCTCGCTCGCCGTTGCATGCTCGCCAGTCCGTTGCCGGCGCGGGCGTTCGCAGTGTCGAAGCCTTTGCCATTGTCTTTCACTCGCAAAAACAACTTTCCTTTCTCCACTTTGAACTCAATTTCTCCGCGCGTACATTCTGAATGGCGGGCCAGGTTGTTAATGCATTCTTTGAAAATCAGGAAGACCTCGCGGCGCGTATTGGCGCCCAGCTTGAGATCGTCATTCTCGCCCGGCGCGTCGAAGTTGAAGGAGATATCTCGCGCCGTCAGCACGTCGTCAACCACTCGACGCATGCGCATAGTGAGGTCGGTGACCCGGTCCTTCTTGGGATCGACTACCCAAACGATATCGCTCATTGCGTCGACGCTCTCGCGTGAAGTGCTAGCGATCAGCGAAAGCCAACGGGCCACTTGCGAATCTTCGTGCTGCATTTGGCGCTTGGCCAGGTCGCCGATCATGGCAATCAACGATAGATTGGATCCAATCTCATCGTGCAGGTCTGTCGCGATGCGCGTGCGGACTCGCTCGAGTTGCAACAGACGTCGCACGCGATATTGATAGAGTTTGTAGACCACTGTGAGCGCCAGCAAAGTCACGAGCACGATGAACCACCAGCGTTGCCAGAATGGCGGCAGGATTCGAAACTGCAGTATTGACGGCGTTTCGTTGGCGCGGCCCTCGGCATTGATGGCGCGCACCAGCAGACGATACGAGCCGGGTCCGAGTCGCGCGTAGTTCACCGAACGTTGCTCGCCAGGCGCGCTCCAATCTTTGTCAACACCTTCGAGTTTGTATTGATAGCGCAGCGCACCCTCGCCCTGAAAGTTCAACCCGACAAATTCAACCAACAAATTGTTGCGCGCCGCCGGCAGCTCAATCGGCCCAATGCGTTGCGCGCCGGTTTCGGGCAACGGAAAATCGTCGCCCGCAATTTGCAGGCGACTGAAGTAAACCAGTGGCGCCGCTGTCGCGTCGCGTTCGGCGCGTGGATTTAGTTTCGACAGGCCGGCGCTTGAAGCAATCCAGATATTGCCGAGGTGGTCCTTGAGCACCTGGCGCAAGACAATGCCGATCATTCCGTCGGCAGTGGTGAAATGACGGACGTGCCCCGTAAAAGGATCAAGGCGATCAAGCCCTTTCCCCGTCAGATAAATGCGACCGAGATCGTCTTCGGCGATAGATTCGAGCGTACTGGAGGACAATCCTTTGTCAGTTGAGTAGTTGAGAAACTTTGGGTGCTCAGCGGTTGGGTCCATCGTCACCGACACGCCCCGACGCTGGGTGCTGATCCAGAGCCAACCGCGGCTGTCCAGGAAAAACGAGCGTGGCGCGATTAACGGCAACCCATCAGTTGGCGCGAGCAGCGTCATCTTGCCGTCCTTGTATCTACCGATATCGTCATGCCAGCCAAACCACAACGCGCCTGAGCGGTCGCTGATCACACAATGCAGGAGTTCGAAGTGCTTCTCGGCGGGCAGTCCCAGAGTGTCGAGCGAAATGCGTTTGAAGACAGCAGGTCCTTTCTGATTCAGGTCGAGCGTGTAAATCTCTCGCTCACCGCCAACCCAGATTCGGCCCGTCGGATCTTCGTATAGCCCCAGGCCGAAATATCTATCACCCGGACGGACGCCATCGGCACCCGTAATCTTTGTGCCGGTGTGAAAATCCAGACGCGGACCTTTGAAGTGATAAAGACCGTCGGTGGTCAACTGCCAGTAATCACCGCGACTGTCATACAGCATTCGTTTGTGAGAGCCGACAAACGGCGCCACGTGGGATTCGAGGAGGGCAGTGACTTTGCCGTTAGTGATCTCGATCGCGCCCCCCGTTTCCATACCTGCATACATCCGTCCCTGGCGGTCCTCGACGATGGACATGATGCTTTGATCCGGCAGACCGTCTGGTTTTGTGAGGTTGACGATGAAGTCGCCGGAAGATTTATAAACTCCATGGGCGCCGGTCGCAATCCACAGATTAGCCTGTCGATCCTCGAAGACATTACCGACTGGCAATTCCGGCAACATGAACAACGGTGGTCCGGCAACTGAATAACGAATCAAGCCCCTGGTTGTCGCAAGCCATATTTGACCGTGCGAATCCGCCGCCAGCGATAGGATCAATCGCTCATCGGGCAGGTCGAGTGAGAGCTTTTGCCAGCGACCGCGCTTATTATTGGCCAACGGGATTAGTTCGAAGATGTTGTGGGAATTCGCGGCGACTATTCGGCCACTGGAATCCTGAGTGATCCCGATGACTCGTTCGTCGGCCATGTTCGAAGAAGCGCGATTGAGTGTTTGTCCGAGCGGTAACCCATCTGCCGCTCCGTAGCGGATCACCTCGCCACCCAGGTACTCGATCAGTTCGTGCTGCCACCCAAACCACAAGCGGCCTTCATGATCTGCGAAACTGCGGAAATCGACCGCGCCTGGATCGCGCGTAATCCCTAGTTCGAATTTCAGATTGCCATCGGCCGCCGGGGCTGCGCGATAGATCTGATCAGACGTGCACCAAATTGTTCCGTTGGGCTCGAACAACAACGAATCGACACCGTTCGAATCAGCGGAGCTCCCAATGCGATAACTGAGAAACTTCTTCCTCGCGCCGCCGGCCTGGTGAGCGGTCTGATCAGCAGGCTCATCCAGGAGTCTGGCAATGCCGGCGAAGGTGCCGACCCACATGCGACCCTGAGGGTCTTGGGTAATCGCGGTTACGGTTTGGTTGGGCAGCCCATCTTCGACACCGTAAGTCTTGAAGTGATAACCATCAAAGCGGCTGAGTCCTTCGGAAGTGCCAAACCACATGTAGCCCTTACGGTCCTGGAACATCGGACCAACGTTGCTGTGCGCCAGTCCATCTTCAACGTCGTAATGTCGTAGCGGAGGCTGCTGGGCGGGGACTAGCTTGGTTGACAGCAAGAGCGCAAAGAGCAGCCACCGGCAGGCTGCGGTCACAAGCAGGTTGGGAAATGAAAAGCGAGTTTCGCACATCAGGATTCAACGATGCTTGTCGTGGCTTAGGCTAAGCGAATGGAGTTTTCCGAAACCAACGCTCCACCAAAATTTAGCCAGGCAATGAACATAAGAGCCCACGCACTACCCTGGATTGTCAATCACAACAATGGCATTTGTAAGGGAAGTTGTGACAGTGGGAGCGCAAGGATGACCTGTTGATCCCGGCAAGGGCGCGACCTCGATCTGCTGTCGTCAATTGTTCAAGCTATGTAGGCTCCGACTTATTGCTCCGACTGGAATTACGATCGACGCATTGCAGAAGCTTTTTCCGAACATAGAATCGAGATAGTATCCCTCCTGGTACTAGACCAGCAACCGAAGAGAACAAAGCTCCCACAGGTGGAGACTTTGAGTTCAAGGCTGGAAAGCTACCAGGTTGGCATTGTCATGGACACCGCTCGCTAACGCGCTTCTTTCGTCTGCTCGGTACCTATCAGCTCGTCCTTCTCAATCTCGGTCTTCTCGCCCATCAGAATGCGCACTTCATGAATCTGGCCGTCATCAACCAGAACGATTTCATCGCTTGACTGCTCGTGGCGATCAAGAGAGACACTCGCGATGCCGCGACTAAGCGAGTGGGGATTGTCGACTTTGATTCGGTAAGTTGTCTGGCCGCGACGATAGGTAATTTCAAACTCGCGCCAGCCACGCGGAATACAGGGATCGATGCGCAGGCGATCGCCGGCGAGCTTGAACCCGAGAATGTATTCCAACGCCGCGCGGTACATCCATCCGGCTGATCCCGTGTACCACGTCCAACCGCCGCGACCGGTGTGCGGCGGTACTGCGTAGACGTCGCCCATGGCGACGTATGGCTCGACTTTGTATTTGTGCAAGCCAGCGCGCGTCGATGAATGATTGATTGGATTCAGCAATCCGAACAGCTCGCCCGCGCGATCGCCGTCGCCCAACATCGCGAACGCAATCACCGTCCACAAAGCCGCGTGCGTGTATTGCCCGCCGTTTTCGCGCACGCCGGGGACATATCCTTTGACGTAACCCGGATCGAGTTTGCTCTTATCGAACGGCGGCGTGAACAAAACGATCAACCCGTCACCGCGGCGGATCAGGTATTCATCGACCGCGGCCATGGCGCGCGCCGCCCGATAGGATTCCGCCACGCCGGACATCACCGCCCATGTTTGGGCGATCGAATCGATGCGGCATTCATCGTTCTGGGCTGAACCCAGCGGCGTGCCGTCGTCGAAATATGCGCGCCGGTACCAGTCGCCGTCCCAGGCCTGCTCGAGTCCCTTCTTCAAGTTCGCCATGTGTTGGCCAAAGCGTTTGCTGCGCTCTGTCATTTCATATCGTTCGCAGAGCGGCGCAAACGCGCTCAGAACGGTGCAGAGAAACCAGCCCAGCCACACACTCTCGCCTTTGCCCTCGACGCCGACGCGGTTCATGCCGTCATTCCAATCACCCGATCCCATCAAAGGCAATCCATGCTCACCCAAACCGAGGCTGCGATCGATGGCCCGCGCGCAATGCTCTAAAACCGTCGCGCTCTCAGTCGAAATTTTCGGCTGCAGATAGTTTTCGATTTGACCGGACGGGAGCAGCGGGCCTTCAATGAACGGGACCATTTCCTCCAGAACCGAATAGTCGCCGGTCACGCTGACATAAAACGAAGCGACATAAGGGAGCCACAACAGGTCATCTGAAAAGCGCGTGCGCACACCGCGACCGGTCGGGTCGTGCCACCAATGCAGCACGTCGCCTTCTTTGAATTGGCGTCCGGCGGCGCGGAGAATCTGCCGGCGCGCAACGTCCGGACTCGCATAAACCAGCGCCATGACGTCCTGTAATTGATCCCGAAAACCAAACGCGCCGCTCGATTGATAAAATGCCGACCGTCCCTGCACCCGGCACGCCAGCGTCTGGCACAACAGCCAGCGATTAACCAGCGTGTCCATCGAAGCATCGGGCGTCTTGATCTCGATCGTACCCAGTGTCTGGTCCCAGAACCCGAGCACTTTTTCGAAAGCGTCGTTGACTTCATGGAGACTGCGGAAGCGCGCGTTCACTGCCCGGGCTGCCTCGATCGATTCAGCCTGGCCCAATAAGAAGATCACCTGATGTGCTTCGCCCGGCTGAAGTTCGATCGAAGTCTGAATCGCCGCGCAGGGATCGAGGCCGGCGCCATCGCGACCACTCAGTGCGGCGCGACCTAAAGCGGCCGGTCGGGCCAGAGTGCCGTTACGGCCGATAAACTCTGTGCGGTCGCAGGTCATCGTGAAGCGCGTTTCGCTGGTGCCGGCGAAAGCGACGCGATCTGAAAACTCGTTGTTGTAAGAGTTGCGCGCGAAGATCGCTCCTTCGCTCTGTTCCAAATCCGTGACGATGTGATTTGCCGACGTTTCGCGATTCACTCCCAAAACCAATTCCCAATAGCTGGTGATTGAGAGCCGGCGCCGCCGGTCTGAACGATTTACCAGCCGCAAAAGCGAAATCCTCACCGGCGCGTCGAGCGGCGCAAACAAAAGTAGCTCCTGCGAAATGCCGTGACTGGTGTGCTCAAAAACGCTATAGCCCTGGCCGTGACGAATCTGATAACCCTGCGCTTCGCGGATCGGCAGAGGCGTCGGCGTCCAGGTCGACCCGGAGTCGTCGTCGCGAATGTAAATCACTTCGCCGGGCGGATCGCTGACCGCATCATTGGACCACGGCGTGATCCGGTTCTCGTGACTGTTGAGCGACCAGGTGAAACCGGCTCCGGTTTCAGTGACCATGAATCCAAAGTCGGAGTTGTTCGCGATCACGTTGGACCAGGGCGCTGGCGGCCATTGGCCTTCGCCCAGCGTGACTACATACTCGCGCCCTCCTTGAGCAAATCCGCCCAGCCCGTTAAAGAAAGAAAGCTTCGGTGGCTCAAGCGAAGTTTCAGGATAAGCTTGCGCCGGCAAACGCGGTTGGAACGGCGGGGGCAGGCTTTCGGCTAACGGGCGCCGCACGAGTTGCTCTTCAAGTGATCCTCTTTCGCTAACGATTACGACGCGCGCGACTGAATGCAGCAGGATCCGCTCTTCCTCGGGCATGATGTCTGAGCGGCGAACAAAAACGCCGCCTGGCTTGTCTATCAGACCCTGCGAGCCTGACGCGCGCACGGCGAGTTGCAAAGTGTCGTGAAGCGAGAGCGCATAGTCAGTCGGATGATCATTCAGAATCACCAGATCAAACTGGAGGCCTTTCGATCGCAGGTACTGCTGGCCGCGCAGGAGCTGTCGGGCCATCGGGATGTCTTCTTCGCGATCGAGGCGCAGGATCACAATTGGAAGGTCGCCGCTGATTCCCTGCGACCACAGACCCGCCTGTGCCAGCTTGTTCAGCGCCAAGACATGTGGCCTTGGCCGCAGCGAAGAATCCGTGTACAGGATGCGCCCGGCCAGCCGCTGGAAAAGATGCGCCTCGTTTGGATCGATGTGGAGATGAGTCATCTCGACTTGCGCGCGGATCCAGGCCATGCGCGATTCACGTTCAAAGATATTTGCGTCGCGATATTTTTCGGCCAGCATGACCGCAGCTTCACGCGACTGTGCTACGCCGGTGGTGAAAACGACCTGTGCGGTTTCGTTCGGCATCAAGCGCACTCGGCATCTCAAGCTGAAAATCGGATCGAGTACTGCGCCTACCGTGTTGGAGAGCGGGCGATCTTCCATAACCGCCACCGGCTCACCAGTCGTGTGGCCGCGACCCAGAAAGCGGTTCCGATCAGTTTCAAACTGAATCCCAGCGATCGTTTCGACCGAGGTCGACAAAACGTGCACGCCCCATTTCGGTTCGTCCTGTGCCGAGCGTGGCCGCCGGCGCGCAAACAATGCGCTGTGCGGGCCGTAGTACTCAGTTTCAATAAACAAATTGCTGAAGGCGGGATGGGCCACGTCGTCGGCCCTCGGTCCAAGGACGACTTCCGCGTAACTGGTCAGTTCGATCTCGCGCGGACGGGTCGAGTAATTCGCCACCGATACACGGCGCATCTCAGCATTGTCTTCGGCCGAGACGATTACTTCGAGATGCGTCACGATGCCAAAGTCACGCCGCCAAAAGTCGGCTTTGTCTTCCGAAAATGCGACTTCGTAATTCTGCGGCTTGGCGCCGACGGGTTGATGCCCGGCCGACCAGACAGCGCCGCTGCGCACATCGCGGATGTAAACGAAGCTGCCCCAGTTGTCGCGGGTTGAGTCTTCGCGCCAGCGATTCACCGCCACGGGTCCGGACATCGAATAGCCTGCGCCCGCCGTCGTGATCATCACGCTGTAAGTTCCGTTCGATAACAACTGCGTGCGCGGCGTAGGCAGATCGGCAGTGTCGTAGGTGCGACTGACCAAACCGGTAAGCGTGCGCACGACGCGCGCGGTCAGGACTTCTTCGGCGCGCGGATGGGCGGCCGGCACCCCGCGCGGAATGCGCTCCTGCAATAGCAGGTCCGTAGCCTGTACGGCCGGGTCGCTGTGAAAACGATTCTGCATTACATTGCGGTTAATTAGATTGTTGAGCGCCACCAAACTCATGCCCTGATGATGGGCCATGTACGCTCGCACCAGCGTGCAGCGCTCTCCTTTTTTCACTCGCTCAGGCGTGTAGTCCAGCGCTTCGTAGAAACCGTAACGGGAGAGACCGCCTTCACGCTCGAGCACGCGGAGGTTCTCCAGCGCCGGCGCCGGAGCAATGTTCGCCGCCAGAATAGTTGAGTAAGGCGAGACCACCAGGTCTTCGCTCAGGCCGCGCTTCAAACCCAAACCGGGAACACCGAACGGCCCATATTGATAATGGAGTTGCAGATCGCGCGCCGCATAGGCGGCCTCAGAGATGCCCCACGGCACGCCCCGTTCATAACCATATTCAATCTGCCTTGCCACAACGGCTTCGTAAGTTTCACCCAACAACGTCTCGCGATAATCGCGCATGACGAGCAAAGGCATCAGGTATTCGAACATGGTGCCGGTCCACGAGATTAAGGCGCGGCTGCCGGCAGCCGCGGTCAACTGCCGTCCCATCCGAAACCAATGTTCCTGGGCCACGTCGCCCTTGGCGATGGCCACAAAACTCGCCAGCCGCGCTTCCGAAGCCAGCAGATCAAAAAATGAATTGTCGTGGCGGCCTTCGCTGACGTTATAGCCAATCGTGAAAACCTTCCGCTCCGGGTCGAGCAGAAACTGAAAATCCATCTCGTCAACAATGCGCTGACACGTCTGGGCGACCTTTGCGAGCCTCGTGGTGACGGTTCTGACTGCGGCGGCGGCTTGCTCGATGACTCCGGTGAGCGCGCTCAATTCGCTGAGCGCGGCATCGCGATCCGGCGCCGTCTCCGGCACGGTCGTTTCGATTTGCGCGCGCATGGCCGCCAGTTGCACCAGGGCGCTGTCACAGATTTCAGAACTGCGAGCCAGCGAAGGGACGGGTCGCAACGCGCTGATGATCAATTCCCAGGCTTCGCCGATTGCGGCGTCACTCGCGGCAAGTGCGGCGAGCGAAGCGGTCTGAGCCACGCCCCAGGGCGCCAAGAGATTCAAGTCGCGGCGATAATTGTGTGCTTTGTGCAATAGCGCACTGGTCCACCAGCGCAAGTCGGTAAACTCCTCTCCGCGATGATCGAGGGCCAACGCCGCCACGATGTCATCGATTACCGTAGCGTGCTCGTGTAACGCTTCAAACAGCGTCACCCACCCGGCAAGCGCAGCCGGCGCTGCCCCGGAGACCAGCCTGGCGCATGATTGAATTTCGCTGCTCAACTGGCGGATGGTGATGGCGTCAGTGCGCTGGCGGGCCACTGCGATTTGCGAAGTCTCCTGCACAATCGCGGCCACCGTGTCTTTTAATCCATCTAATACCCGGTTATCGAAAAGCTTATCGTCAGGCAGTTCGAGGGCCGCCTGCTTGAGCGCAATCAAATGGCCGGCGAGATTGCCGCTGTCGACCACTGAAACATACTGCGGCCACATCGGCAGCAGCGTGCGCGTGTCGTGCCAGTTGAAAAAATGGCCGCGGAATTTTTGTAGCTTGTCCAGGCTCGCAAAGGTGAACTCGACGCGCTCAAGTAACTCGATCAGACCGACGTAACCAAAGTCGTAAGCCGAGAGAGTCGAGAGCAGTAACAGGCCGATGTTGGTGGGCGAAGTGCGATGCGCGATCACCGGCGGATCTTCCTGCAGGTTGTCGGGCGGCAACCAATGATCTTCGTCGCCGACGATCGTTTCAAAGAAGCGCCAGGTGCGGCGCGCGACTATGCGCGCGGTGCGAAGATCTTTGGCAGCCAACTCTCGACGGTCTTCCACCAGCCGCCGGCTGACATAGAACGCAATCAGCGGTGATAAAGCCCAGGCCAGCAGGAACGGCAGCGCCAACGGCAGCGCGCGGGCTCTGGCAAGGAGAATCAGTACCTCGGCGGCCAGGGCAATCGCCAACGCCGGCCACATGAAGCCAAAAAAGGCGCGCAGGTTGTGCTTGCTCGATTTTTCCGTGTGCGCGGCCGTCTGCCATTCCAATAAGTGTCTGCCGGAAATTCGTTTGCGATAGACAGTGCGCACAATTGCATCCACCATCAGCCAGGCCTGGTGCGCGAGGAATACAACCTCGAGTGCCAGTTGGGCGCAATTGGTTCGCATGTCGCCCCAGACACACCAGAAATGGCTGGTCCAGGGGATGCCGCGCGGGTGAATTAAGAGTCCCGTCGTCGCGTGCGCGAAAACCGGAAAGGCCAGCGTCACCAAAGCCAAAAGCGTCCACACCAAAGGACCACCGGGAAGGATGGTCCAGCCCGCCATCAGCAATAGAACAATCGCCGGAGCCAACAAGCTGCGGCGCAGGTTGTCGAGAATTTTCCAGCGCGAGATGACTGAGATGCGATTGGGTTGTTTCTGGCCGTGCGCGTCGCGGACAGTGCCCCGCAACCAGCCGGCGATCTGCCAGTCGCCACGCGTCCAGCGATGTTGGCGCATCGCGTAGGTGTCGTAGTGCGCGGGATAGTCATCCAGAAACTCGATGTCGCTGACCAGGGCCGCGCGCGCGAAAATCGATTCAAAGAGATCGTGGCTCAGCAGAGTCTCGTCTGGCGATCGATCCTGCAGGGCTTGCTCGAAAGCATCGACGTCGTAGAGACCTTTACCGGTGTAGCTGCCTTCACAAAAGAGATCCTGGTAGACATCCGACGCGGCCGTGGTGTACGGATCGATGCCCGTGTTGCCTGAGAAGATGCGCGCGAACAACGATCGCGATGCGCTTTCCAAAGAGATGCTCACGCGCGGCTGGAGAATCCCATAGCCATCGACGACTCGCCCGACCTCGGGATCAAATCGCGGCTGGTTGAGTGGATGAATCGCCGCGCCAATCAAACGGCACGCGGCATCGCGCGGCAATTGCGTGTCAGCGTCCAGCGTGATGACAAAGCGAATGCCGGAAAGCAATTCCCGGTTACCGGTGGCCACGATGAAGCTGGTGCCGCGCCCGCCGCGCAGCAGTTGATTGAATTCACGGAGCTTGCCGCGCTTGCGTTCCCAGCCGATCCATTTCCCCTCGGTCTCGCACCACCGGCGCGCCCGGTGAAAAAGATGAAACCGAAACGGCTCATCCGCGATGGCTGAGGTCCGCGCATCCTGCGTGTGGTCCACGGGCGAGACGCCCGCGCCACCTTTGTATTGCTGATTAAGTTGGGCGATACCCTCGCTGGCCGCATCCAGGATTTCCTTATCACCGGACATTTCCTCGGTGGGCGCGTCAGCGAAATCCGACAGCAAAGCAAAGTAAAGATGTTCATCCCGGTTCGCCAGATAAGCGATCTCGAGTTTATCAATCAACGACTCTACCGTTTCCCGGTCGTTGAAAATCACGGGCACCACTACTATCGTGCGGGCTTCGGCGGGCACGCCTTTCGAGAGATCGATATTGGGCAGCAGCCGAGGCGGAAAGAAATGCGTGATGTCGAGGTTGAGCAGGCTTACCGCCAGGTCACTGGCCGGAATCAGTGACACCAGCGCCGCGATCGCCGTCATGAAGAGACCCGCGCCGGCCACCACTGCACTGACGACTACAAAGCCAACGACGAGCGAAGTCAGTAGTATCAGCGTGCCCAGATAAGCGACCGTCGCGTGTCGCTTGATCGCTCGTCGCACCCGCTCGCCGAGGCGCGGATGATAGGAAGCTGCCGCTTCAAGTCGGGCGACGCCCTCGCCGATCAGAAAGTAACCCACGTGAGCGTGTGCCGCGTCTGCGTCGGCTTGGCGCGCTGCTTCGGCCATCCCTAACGCCAGGCGAGCGATTTCGAGTTCGCTCTTCTTCGCGCCTTTGCTGATCCGCTCGACCACATGCCGGTAACGATCACGGGTGGCAAAATCCATTCGCGAATACACTTCGGCGGGATCTTTCGCCAGCTCCGGATCGATCAGGCTGACCGTTTCAAAGAAATCTTTCCAGTCCAGGGTCGAGAGCAGGCGCATGCTCGTGATGATGTTGCCGACAGTGACCTGCGCCGCGGCCTGGCGTTGATGCTCTTCGCGGACGACCTTTTCGATCGTGAGACCTTTTTTAGCGAGTTGTTTTTCTACCCACTCCATCACCGGCATCACTGCCGGATCCTGTTCGCGCAAGCGCTGCGTGAGTTGCACCACGAACGCGCGGCCGAGCACTTTGCGTCGCGTCATGCGGGAAGCAAGCAAAGGCAACAGCTCGTTTGGTTGGCGCTGTGCTTGTTCGAGCAGTTTGTCGGCGAGCCGATCGGCTGCATCGCGTTCCGTACGCGACACCACGATGCGCGTGGCCAGGCGGCGCAAATTCTCCACCAGGGCCAGACGCAAACTAATCGGCAGCGCCCACAACTCGCCAATCGAAAGCGGCGAAACTTTCTGGTAAGCATTGATGAACCGGCGCAGCGTTTCGGTATCAAGGTGGCTGTCGGTGTGGGCGATGAGCTGAACGGAAACCCCGTAAATGCGCGGGTACTTTTTGAAGTCACCGGCGGCGAGCTTGGGCAGCTCGTGGTAATAACTCCTGGGCAGGTCTTCGCGAATCTCACGGACCTGCTCTTCCACGATATGAAAGTTGTCGACCAGCCACTCAGCGGCGGGAGAGATGACGTGAGCTTCGCGGATGGATTCGACCAGTGCTTTGTACGCGGCGATCAGCTCGCGCCCATTCTCTTCCAGGCGCGGCAGAAGCAAATTAGATCGCTGCGGCTTTTCCGCAATCTCGTGTTCAGCCGCGAGCGTGGCGGCGTATTGTTCGAGCCGCTCGATGCTGTACAACTCTTCGCGGATCGGCAACTCAGCGCCGCCCTCCGGGACGCTCTTGAATCTGCGGATCAATCCTGTAAGCAAGGTCGCCATTGTCACGGTCCAAAAGGGGAAATAGATTAAGACGAGGGTTTCGCAAGAATATCACGGCGGGGTATCGGACTGCTCGCGAGGGTGCTCGGGGCAGTAGCCCGACCGTCAGGGAGGGCTCGTCATCAGAACAGCTTGTGATTTAATCGGATTCTGGATGGACCAGGGATTAACGAGGGTCAGTTCCTGCGATTCTGCGATTCGCAATCAAAGCTGACAACACAGCTTTAGGAGATTTGCGTGAGGATCGCGGATTCGGTCGCCCTGACCCAGCTCACTAATAAATACGCAGTCGCTCACCCGAGTCAGACCACGCATCACGGTCCAAAGCGGCCGCGGTACTCACCCGAGACAATAAACGCCTTGACCATCTCTGCACTTTGGAAGTTGCCATTGAACTGGTTCAGCTTCGTCAGCCAAAAGTCGTAGCCGGTGTAGTCGCTGTCCTGTGGGTCGTTCGGGTTTCGTCTCAAATAACCAAAGTACTGCATCAATACAAACGCGCGGTTGGATTCATTGGCTGACAAGATTGAGTTCTCGGCAACTCTGCGCAACACTCGCCCCCGCGCCGCCAGGTCGGCAGTGTTTAGGGCGACGCCAAACTCGCTAATAGCAGCGCTGCGATCAGTCGGTGAGGGCGTGACGCCGGCATTAGCAAACAGCGCATCCACGAACTGCGTCGGTGTAAGCGAAGTCAGATACGCCGAACTGAATCGCGAACGCTGAACAAACTCAGAAGTGAAAGCAACTTTATTGTTCTCGATCGCTTGCTCCCAACCGGTTTGTCCGACCACAACTCCCTTACTTATTGCCTGAGTGTCCGGCAAAAACTCGTTAAGCCGAATAATCGGCACCGGCAGCGTATGCGAACCGCCGAAGGTCGAATTTCCAGTAGCGCTTCCGTAAGCAGCTTTGTAGAGACGCTCGACGAGATAACCGGTGCTCTGGAATTCAATCGAAAGGAAGTAAGCGGCTGAAACATTAATTCGCTTGACCTCAATACACGACTGGTTCGAACCACACGAAGTTATTTCATTGGTCCAGAATGCGAGGCCGCTCGGGTCAGGTTGCCGATTTAGAAAATCAAAATAATGCTCGTTCACAAAGAAGCCTGCCTGATCGATCTGATTAACTCCGGTGGTGGTGTCATTGTCTTTGATCGTAATCGTGGCCAGAGCCTGCGGACCCAGGGTCGCCCCTGAAGGATTAGTGAGCGTGATACTAAAAGTCTCATCTCCTTCAGCATAAGAATCATCAACAATGAGAATCGAGAGCGTCTTGGAAGTTTCACCCGCCGCAAAGTTAACTGTGCCGAGAGTGCTTATATAGTCACAACGCGAAGACGCTTTGCCGTTAGTGACATTGCAGTTCTGCAAGCCTGCGCCATCGCTGGTTGCGAAGCTCACGCTCGCAGCGGCAGTTGCATCGCCGCTACGAGTCAGGTTTATGTTAAGTATTTGGCCTCCTTCATTGATTGAATACGAAGAGGCGCTTAGTTGAATCGTCTTCGGAATTGCGACAAAGCTCGCCGTTTCCGTGATTGGCGCATTCATTGTCACGCTCGCTGGGTTGGTGGAACCTGTAAACGATCCTGAGCCACTCCCTGTCCAACCGCTAAAACTAAAGTTCGCGTTTGGAGTTGCGGAGATGTTCACACCCTGACCGCTGTTGAAAAAGCCGCTTGCCGGACTTACCGTCCCGCCTGTACCGGTATTCATCGTCAGTAAGAACTGCGTTACAAAGTTCGCAGTGTACGTCGTAGCACTACTGGGACTGACGGTATGACTTATCGCGCCACTATCACTCCAGTTACCCCATACGAACTGCGTGCCCGTCCCTCCCGCCTGCGGTGACGTTGTGCTGATTGTATGACTTGAACCGAGCGCCCAGGACAATGTTTGTGTCGTACTGTAGGTGGTTCCGTCAATAGTGAACGTGCGGCCGGAAGGATTTGTCTGCACAGTCACTTGGATATTCGGTGTGAAGTTTGCCGTCTCAGTAATCGGACCGTTCATTGTCACAGTTGCAGGATTCGTCGTGCCACTGAATGACCCTGTGCCCGTGCCACTCCAATTACTGAACGTGAAGCCGCTGTTCGGAGTCGCCGAAATGCTCACGCCCTGTCCGCTGTTGAAAAAGGTGCTTGCCGGACTTACTGTCCCACCTGTCCCAGCATTCATCGTCAGTAAGAACTGCGTAGTAAAGTTCGCCGTGTAGGTTGTGTTGCTGCTGGGCGTAACTGAATGTGAAATCGCGCCCCCATCGCTCCAGCTACTCCACACGTACTGTGTCCCCGTTGCTCCACTCTGCGGCGAGGTCGTGCTGATTGTGTGACTTGAGCCAGGTATCCACGAAAATGTTTGCGTCGTGCTGTAGGTGTTTCCGTCAACTGTAAAGGTGTGTCCAGTGGGACTTGTCTGGACACTCACCTGTAGATTCGGTGTGAAGTTTGCAGTCTCAGTAATCGGACCGTTCATGGTCACACTTGCAGGGTTAGTCGAGCCACTGAATGACCCCGTGCCCGTGCCACTCCAATTACTGAACGTGAAGCCGCTGTTCGGAGTCGCCGAAATGCTCACGCCCTGTCCGCTGTTGAAAAAGGCACTCGACGGACTCACGGTTCCACCCGTGCCGGCATTCGTCGTCAATAAGTACTGCGTTGTGAAGTTCGCCGTGTAGGTGGTGTCATTATTCGGAACAACTGTGTGCGAGATCGCACCACCATCGCTCCAGTTGCTCCACACGTATTGCGTACCGCTGGCTCCCGCCTGCGGTGAGGTCGTACTGATTGTGTGACTTGACCCTGGTATCCAGGAAAATGTCAGCGTCGTGCTGTAAGTTGTGCCATCAACCGTGAAATTGCGGCCAGAAGGATTTGTCTGCACCGTTGTTTGTATATTGCTCTGGCTGAAGTTGGCCGTCTCAGTAATCGGCCCACTCATCGTCACGCTTGATGGACTGGTGGAGCCCGTAAACGATCCAGAGCCGCTGCCTGTCCAACTGCTAAAAGTGAAACCGGTGTTCGGAGAAGCTGAGATATTCACGCTCTGGCCGCTGGTGAAATACCCACTCGGCGGACTCACTGTACCGCCCGCGCCGGCACCCATCGTCAAGAGATACTGGGTTGTAAAGTTCGCGGTGTAGGTTGTGGCACTAGTCGGCGCGACCGTGTGACTTATCGCAGCACCGTCACTCCAACCGCTCCACACGTATTGCGTGCCTGTGGCTCCGCTCTGTGTCGAGGTCGTGCTGATTGTGTGGCTTGAGCCCGGCGTCCACGAGAACGTCTGCGCCGCACTGTAGCTCGTGCCGTCAACTGTGAACGTGCGGCCACTGGGATTTGTCTGCACAGTGGCCTGAACCGTTGAGACGTTGAAGTTTGCAACCAGGCTGCGATCGCCATTGAGTGTGAAGGCGTAGCTGGCCGAGGTACTGACTACCCCACCGTTTTCTGTCCAATTGACAAATGTGTACCCGCTGTTGGCGGTAGCTGTTACCGTGCGCGAGCTGCCTGACGCAAAGGTTCCGCCGCCGTTGACAGTGCCGCCGGAAGCGGGCAGTGCGCCGAGCATAACCGTGTAGTTCGGCAGGGCCACAAAGTTCCCGGTTTGGTTACTGGCCAGATTGTTGGAAGTTAGGCTGGGCGGGTTGAAAGTGTAACCAGGGTACGATGGTGTCACCGTGTAGTTGCCCCCAGGTGCGAGATTAAGGAATGAGTAGCTACCGTTGTAGACCGTGTGCGTAGTCGTTGTTTGTGATCCGGTTAAGGAGATGGTCACGCAGTTAAGACCCTTGTTATTGCTGTCGGTCACCTGCCCCACGAGGTATGGTGAACTGCCTGGCCTGGCAATCTCGGTCTTGGCGACGGAATTCTGATCCAAGGTCGCCGGTAGCGTTGGCTCTCCCTGCATTTTGGGTGGGAAGAAGTCCTTAGGAACCAGGTAGGCGACGATTTGGTTCGCCAGGACGTCATTTCCTCCTGTAGTGATGTCGCATTCCCAGCCACCATCAAGCCCGATGTTCGTTAAGGGAGTATCAAAAGTTGGCTTGGTCCACCATCCACTACCAACACGGATGTAAACGGCCACCTTGTAGTCGTCTGTGTTGACATGGAATACCTGGCCGAAGAGATGATTGGACGAACCGTAGGGTGGAACGTAGACGAATGCCATGCTCGGAGTGCCGGGCCCGCCAGGAACACTGATGCTGGTCCAATTATCCGCCATCGTTTGTCCGTCAAAGACGGTCTGCATACCTGGTTTCAAAACACCGTCCTTATCCCAAACTCCCCAGTGGGCACCCTGTGGGCCTTCGCCGTGGTTCGCCTTAAAAGCTTCATCCAGCGCATCAAAATAAAAATAAGACACGTTGTTGGCACGGGCCCAGGAGACGAAGTTCAAAAAATAGAAACTGGCATTCGCAGGCGACGGAACTGCGTTGCATAGAGTATCGCCGGCACTGGGCCAGCCGGTTTCGGACACGATGACGGGTTTGCCCTGAGCCACCGCCACAATTTGCTGGTGCTGACGGTGGAGAGTTGCGATGCTGGTATTAACCGACTCCCCGTTCCAAAAAGGATAATAGTTGGGGAGCACGACATCAGAGTTCGCAATAACCGCGGGATGTTCCAGTAACTTTCCGAACACATCGGCGGTAGCAACAGGAATATTGGCGGGAATCTGTTGCCTTACCTGATTCATATAAGCAATCAGTTGACTCTCACTCAGGTCGTTGCGTTGAAAGACCTCACTGCCGACTATGGCCAGATCAACCTGACCGGAATTTGCCGCAGTGATTAAGTTGGAAATTTCTTGAGCGTTGGCTGAGAGATCCTTGCTTAACCAGGCGCCGACGGCCGCTTTCAGACCCAAACTGTGGGCCACCATTCCGATCTTTTCGAGCCCGTGCGTACAGCCAAATGAGCGCACCCAAAGAGTGTTACCCGCGATGATTTGCATCCGCGCTAAAAGTTGCGCTTCACTAATTTCCGTTTGGAGATTGGGATCTTGCCCGTCAGTGTATGGGCCAAAGTCCAGACCGTAGGGCTTGTATACCGAAGTTGTCCCCGGCGATGCAGCTTCTGACCGTCGAGCCCTGTTGAAAATGGGCTGAGGCTCCGGAACCGACGGCCCTGGTTTCAGGGATTTTTCATTCCCTCTGGCAACTACGGATTGGAGATGAGTTGGTTTTGTACGGTCCGCGGTGGCGAGAGCAACCGGAAGTGTCATGGCCACAAGGGCAGCAAGGAAAACTCCGATTTGTGGGATTCTGCCCATGGGGCGGGTGGCTCGTCTTCGTAGTTGTGCAGTCTTCGGTGCGTACATGGAGGACCTCCTCTGTTAACAAGGCAAAAGGGCGAGGCGAAAACAGGCGCTTCAGTCTCCGTTGAACAAGAGTGCCGCTGGCATAATCTTATGAAAGAGCGAAACGTGTGCGTCGGCAGAGGTGGCAATCAGTTTTTCCGGGGTCGCCCAGCCGGCTTGGGTGAGATGAAAGTCACCGTCAATAGGGCTGCCTACTGCGCATGTGATTTGCGAATGTGCCGGGTGAGGATCGTCCGCAAATGGTCACGGTCCAAAGCGGCCGCGGTACTCACCCGAGACAATAAACGCCTTGACCATCTCTGCGCTTTGGAAGTTGCCATTGAACTGATTCAGCTTGGTCAGCCAGAAGTCGTAGCCGGTGTAGTCGCTGTCTTGCGGGTCGTTCGGGTTTCGCCTCAAGTAACCAAAGTACTGCATCAGCACGAACGCGCGATTTGATTCGTTTGCATTCAGCGTCGCATTCTCAGCCACTCTGCGCAAAGCTCGCCCACGCGCGGCGATGTCGGTGGTATTCGTGGCCGCCCCAAACTCAGCGATGGCTGCATTGCGATCAGTTGCCGAAGGCGTTACTCCGGCGCGGGCAAACAAAGCGTCAACAAACTGAGCCGGAGTCAGCGAAGGCGCATACGCCGAAGTGAATCGCGAACGCTGTACAAACTCAGAAGTGAACGCGACCTTATTGTTCTCGATCGCTTGCTCCCAACCGGTTTGTCCCACTACAACTCCCTGACTAATCTCCTGCGTGTCAGGCAAGAACTCATTAAGGCGAACGATTGGCACCAGAAGCGTATGCGAACTGCCGAATGTCGAATTTCCAGTAGCGTCGCCGTAAGCAGCTTTGTAGATACGCTCAACGAGATATCCTGTCTGCTGAAATTCAATCGACAGGAAGTAAGCGGCCGAGACGTTGATGCGCTTGACCTCGATGCACTGCTGAGCGCCGCCGCAGGAAGTAATCTCATTAGTCCAGAAGGCGAGGCCGGAAGCGTCGGGCTGCCGACTGAGGAAATCTAAGTAATGCTGGCGAACGAAGAATTGCGCCGCATCCATTGGGTTCTTTGCGGTAGCGAGCGCTATCGTCGTAACTGTTGTGGTGTTATTTACCGAGTTAGAGTCTGGCGTAGACGATTTTACCTTGGCCGTGTTGGCGAAAACTGCGCCGTCAGTTGTCGACGCGCTTACAGTTGCGACGAAAGTTATCGTCGCTGTGGCGTTTGGCGCTAAAGATCCTATTGTGATGGCGCGGTCGTTGCCCGAGCCGGCACAATTTCCGCCTGGTGCCGAGCATGATAAGAACGTTGTTGCTGAGGGAAGTGAGTCAGTTACGGTAATATTTGTTGCGGGAACAGATTCGTTGTTAGTTACCAGCAACGTATAACTAATATTTGAGCCGATTATGACCGGATTAGAAGAGGCTGCCTGAGTGATTGAAAGATCAACGAAGGTTTCTGCCTCGCAGACGTCGCCAATGCCATCTCCATCGCTATCGGCCTGATCCGGATTGAACACGGATGGGCAATTATCATTGGCATTCGAGAGGCCGTCTCCATCAAAATCAATGACCTCGGCAGCTGCGGATGCCTCGTCACCGCTAAGCTCTGAACCATCAAAGTTAGCCACGGTCGGATTTTCGTTCGGTGACCTTGATGCTGCGGCCAGAATAACCGGCGCATCGTCCACTTTGAATTTGATATGGCCCCAGTCATCGAAACCTTCCAGAGTTTGACCAGGACTTGCTGAGCAGTCTTTGAATTGATCGATCCGGTTTACGTCAGCTGTTACTCCCACATCAGCAGTATCACCATCACCATTCCAATCGATGGGTCCGTTTGCGCTGGCAAGCCTCGGAGAGCTCGGAAAACCACCTGCTATAAGACTGAAGCTCGTTCTCCCGTAAATCGTAAATCTACCTTGAGGTCCCGAAATGCCGTCTGACTCACGAAGTCCGCCGTTCTCCTTTAGAGTAGGGAGCGCTTGTCGTGAATAATCCAAGGGACGGGTTGGATTAAGGTTCATAAGCTGTGAGGAATAAGACATAACGCTCAAGTAATTTGGCTTACAATTAATTCGGCCTTGAACTGGATTATCAAGCGATCCACCGTGGTCAAGGCCCAACGTGTGACCCAGCTCATGCATAAGGGTACTTGCCTCCACCTCACGCTCTCCGCAGTCTAGATCCGATTCTCCCGGAAGGCAGACCCCGCGAAATTTTCTAACGCTCTTTGATGAAAGTCCGCCTAACGATAAAATCGACGAGTTAGTGCGCTCTGGGGAAACTCCCATGATGGAACTGTCGGTCCCGCACAATGTGTGAGCAAATATTACGTAGCGAAACACCTTGCTCCTTGCCGTTCGTGTGTAGCTGCGATTGCTATTCCCGGCGCTAAGTTCGTCGACTGTGCCGAAGTGGGTCGCTTTTATTGCTTCGAAATCTGGAATATTCAAACAATCGAGATGTGCCAGCGATTCATCGAGCATAAGATGGAGTCTGATGCCATCGATACCGTCCGGATTCTTATTTGGAGCGTTAGCGAATGCCTTAATAACTGCCAACAAAGCATCATTTCTTGGTCTATGACTGTGGTTCCCGTTCTGCATATAGTCGATCTCCACAAAAATATCTTTGTGGTTAGGGTTAGCGTTGAACGGAGGCTTATTAAGTGCCAGGTCGATGATCCCGTCGTTGTTGATATCAACCCCGTTGATTTCCCAACAATCCGGCAGACCATCACTATCGGTATCGATAGATAGGTCGCAAGCAGCAGGCGAAGGGCTCGGCGAGGGTGAAGGCGAGGGCGACGGGCTCGGCGATGGAGAAGGTGACGGACTCGGAGAGGGTGACGGCGAGGGGCTCGGTGATGGGCTTGGTGACGGGGAAGACGATAGGCAGTTGTTCAGAAGGATTGACACGTTGTCAGAGCCGGCATTCGCCGTTGCCAGATCAAGCTTGCCATCACCATTGAAGTCGCCTACTGCCACGGAGTCGGGATTTGTGCCTACGGCGAAGTTGATTGCGGCACTGAAGCCACCCGTGCCAGTGCCTGACAGGATTGTGGCATTTTTGGAAGCATTATCCGCCACTGCTAGATCAGGCTTGCCGTCGCCATTGAAGTCGCCTACTGCTACGGAACGGGGAACCGAGCCTGCGCTGAAGTTGGTTGCAAGACCGAAGCTGCCAGTGCCTGTGCCGAGCAAGATTGAAATGCCGTCGGTATACAGGGCGACTGCCAGATCGAGCTTGCCATCACCATTGAAGTCGCCTACTGCCACGGAATTGGCAGAAGGCGGAGGCACCGCAAAGTTTGTTCCGGCACCGAAGCTGCCACTGCCCGTGCCTAGCAAGATCGAGACGTTGGCGGCACCGTGATTCGCCACAACCAGATCAAGCTTGCCATCGCCATTGAAATCGCCCACCGCCACGGAATAAGGAATTGCGCCAGCAGCGAAGTTGGTCGGTGAACTAAAGCTGCCAGTGCCGGTGCCAAGTAAAATCGAGACGCTACTGTCATTCGCGACTGCCAGATCGAGCTTGCCATCGCCATTGAAGTCGCCCACTGCCACGGAATTGGGAGCGTAGCCAGCAGCGAAGTTGTTCGCGGAACTAAAGCTGCCAGTGCCGGTGCCTAATAAGATTGAGACGTTACTGGAATTCTCATTCGCCACCGCCAGATCAAGCTTTCCATCGCCATTGAAATCGCCCACTGCGACCGAAAGGGGGAATGTGCCTACAACGAAGTTGGTTGCGGGACCAAAGCTGCCCGTGCCTGTGCCTAACAAGATCGAGACGTTATTTGAATTGAGATTCGCCACCGCGAGATCAGGCTTTCCATCGCCATTAAAGTCGCCCACTGCGACTGCCTGCGGAACTGATCCGGCGGCGAAGTTACTCGCTGCCGCAAAGCCTACCGTGCCGCACTGCGATGAGCCGTCCGTGATTTTAGCGACAAATGCGTCATAAGCACCGCCAAAAGTCGGTTGGACCACACCTGGTGTAGTTGGAAAGTTACCTAACGTGAAGCCGGTTACATAAGCATCGCCTGCCGGACTCAAAGCGATGGCAACCGCCGCATCGCTACCGCTCCCGCCAAGATAGGTAGAGTAGAGGAGTGTAGTACCTGTTGGATCTAACTTCGTTACAAACGCGTCATATGTTCCTCCTGCAAGAACGGTCTGAAATGCCCCCGGCGCAATTGGAAAATTGGTAGAGGCCGTACCGCCCGTCACATATGCGTTGCCAACAGAATCAACCTTTATACCCGCCTCTCCCTTAGCAAGAAACGCATTCTCACTGCCGCTCCCTCCGAGATAGGTTGAGTAAGCGACGTTCGTACCCGTGGTACTTAACTTCGTCACAAACGCGTCGGTACTACCGCCTCCGAAAGACGTTTGAAGAGCTCCGGCGCTGACTGGAAAATTGCTTGATTCCGTTTGACCTGTGACATAGGCGTTCCCTGCTGGGTTTATGGCAATGGCAAGAGCAGCGTCAGAACCGCCGCCCCCAAGATAGGTCGAATAAACCAAGGCTGTACCTGTCGCATTCAACTTTGTCACAAATGCATCAGCCTTGGATCCACTCAAACTTGTCTGGAACGCTCCCGGCGTCGTAGGGAAATCTGATGAAAGTGTCTGTCCAGATACGTAGGCGTTACCGGTTGAGTCTATTGCTATGCCGGCGCAAGAGTCGAAATCCTTACCAGCGAGATAGGTCGAATAAACTAGACCAGTGCCGGTCGCGTTCAATTTGGTAACAAATGCATCGGTCTGGGAGGTATCGCCATTGTGAATTGTCTGAAAGGCGCCAAGTGTTATAGGGAAGTTGGTCGAAGAAGTGTCACCTGTAAGATAAGCATTTCCAGAGGAGTCAAGGGCGATCGCCGTAGACGAGTCGCCCCCGTTACCACCAAGGTAGGTAGAATAGACCAGACCAGATCCGGTTGAGTTTAACTTTGTAATAAACGCATGAGTGCCACTACCTACTTGAGTTTGGAAGGCGCCAGCAGTCACAGGGAAATTAGAGCTGCTTGTACGACCCGTTATATAGGCATTACCTACGGAATCCACGTCAAGACCAGTACCACCATCGTAACCGCTGCCCCCAAGATACGTTGAGTAGACTAGAGCGGTGCCCGCTGCATTCAGCTTAGTAATAAAAGCGTCCGTGCCGTTGCGTGTTGTTTGAAAGGCGCCAGGCGTAGTTGGGTAGCCCGTCGCGGCAGAGGGGAAGTCAGTTGTAATGCCGGCTACATAGGCATTTCCGTTAGAGTCCACCGATATGGAGCTCCAGCGACCGAACGTATCAGTGCCGTCCAAAGAACTTCCACCAAGATAGGTTGAATAACTTAAAACCGGATCGATTGTTAGTGGCTTGCTTGGATCATATTGTTCCACTCGGAATCCAACTTCGTATTTTCCTTTAATCACATAATGGCCAGGTATCGGTTGTCGCACTCCGTCGGCTTCCTGATAAACAATTGGTTTGTGCTGGTAAATCTCGCCGCTCGTGGTATGTAGAATCAGTGCGCCGTCTGCATCTACGCTTATCCTCTTTACCCCTTTGAAGGCGAGTCTAATTACAGTCGGATCAGCGCCAGGAGCCACAATCAGATCATACTCAAGCTGACGCTGGTTGCCGTAGTAAACGAGGTTCACGCCCGGGTAGACATCTTCGTATTGGACACGCGCGTAGTTTGCGACGTTAGTACGCCAGTTCGACGGATTGTTGCCAATGAAGTAATTGCTCTTGCCCGGCAGTTCGTCCACGCCTGACACTTGCGCCACGGTATTACCTCCGACCATCTTCATTCGCACCACAGTTGGCGTCTTTCTCACATCTTTAGCAGTTTGAGATCTATCAGATGTTTTCCTTCCGTGTCGCAGAGCAAATCTTGTAAAGAGAGAGTCCCGGCTGGCCCCTTGCGCGCGGTTGGCAAGAGCTAGTACGGCTTCAGTTGGCGTCAAGAATAGGCTGTAACCGCTACCGCGCGATAAGAACTTTACCTGGGAGTCGGTCTGCCCCTCGTTCGCTTCAAAACTCAACGGCAGTTTGCCGTAGGCTTCACTTAAGCTGGCTTGTATAGCCGAACTTGCGGGGTTACTTATGGCAGGCGTTTGTCGCTCGCTGCCGTCTGAACGAATCGGCACTTTAGCGATTGGTTCGCTTTGTCGATTATCGTCACGCCGCGACGTATGCTGAAAAACGAGAAATACGGCAACCACAAATACTGTAAGTAAAGTGACGCCTTTTATTCGCGGAGGGACGGATGAAATTGTGCGCATCTTAAACCTCTTGTTGCATGAGACCTCGTCAACAGAAACGGAACCATAATGAATTGCAAGTTCCGAGTAATCAAGTTTTTCACGGGAGAAGGAGCCGGAAAAGGCCCGGCTCCCTCTCCCGGTTACAGCCCTGGGCTAACCCGGCGGGGGTTGCGCTGGTGGTGTGGCCGGTGGCGTGGGTTTATGCTTCGGGCTGCGCTCGGTGTGGCTGGCGCTGGTCCACTCGGCTAGGGTTGCGCTGTCGTGCGCGTACTTGTTTTTAATGATCGGATGCAGCGAGCGCACCATGACCAGGCCCTCGCTGAGGGCGTCGTCAACCGCTTCGCCCGCTCCGACGTGATCGCCTACCGCACTCGACTGATGACTGATCGCTCGCTCGAGATTAGCGATGCGGGTGTTCAGTTCGTCGATAAAGTTGGCGGGCAACTCGCGGGCGATGAATTGCGCTGACAGTGGTGCCGCGTCAGCCGCAAACGAGCGCGCCGCAACGATCAGTTGCTGATCGTTATTCGATGGTGGAATGCGAAACTTATTTTGCAGACCGGGGGTGTCCTCCGCCATCGTCCGCGCCGTGTCCCTGATCGCCACCATCATTTCGCGCAAAGCTTCACGGGCTGCGCCGCGACTCTCGCTTCCCTCTCGGGCTGTGCCCATGCCGGACGCTTGCGTAGCGAAGAGACCGTCGATTCTGACAATGATCGCGGTCAACGAAGCCAACAGTTGAGCGAACAAACTGTTGACGCCAAAGTCAGCCGCGCGCGCCAGGCAGAAATCCCGAACACGCACGAGCATCTGATATCGTCTGCTTTCAAGATCAGTCATGATAGAAACCCTCCAATGTGTGGTTTGTTCAGGTTTCACTTCCCGGTCTATGAGGATCGGGTAGTGTGAGTTAGGTATTCAGGCTTGGGGTACGGGATGAATACCGTTGCAAATGCCTTTGTCCAAAGGTTCCCAATTACCCACCCCTGGAGGCTCTCAGCGTTTCTTGATCAATTGGTGCCGCGGCTACGGATCCTGGCGTCTGAGAGTCACGCTTTCGGCAATTGGGACGTTACGCGGCGGATACTAACTGAAAGGCGGCGTGTGTTGCAAGTTATTCTGCTTTGGGTGGTCGGCAAATGTGTGGTGCTACGAAGCGGGGCAGTAGCCCGACCGTCAGGGAGGGCGCAAACGCACGGATAGAACGCCCTCCCTTACAGTCGGGCTACTGCCCCGTTTGCCTGCGCCCCACAGACTTACCCACCACCTGCTCTTGACACCGGGAAGGTCGATCTATTCAGCAAACAGTTGTTTTTTTACCGTCCGCGCCGGTTAGATGCACCCCCGCATCGAGACTCTACCGGCTCGCGTGGCGACTCTACCGGCTCGCGCGGGGGCTCTACCGGCTCGCGCCGAGTCTGAATCGGCTCGCGTCCCGGCTGTACTGGCTCGCGTGGAAGCTGTACTTCTTCGCGCCTGGGGTACCGAATCGCGCGGAGCCCTTAGCAGTTCACGAGCGGCCTGGACCGGCTTGCGGCTCGACTTATCCGGCGAGCGCGAGACGTTTGGTGCCTCGCGGCGAGTCCATGCGCGGGCGCGTCTCAGCCCTCTTGTCTCTGCACGCAACGCGAGGCTCTTGCGCTGCCCTTGTGAGCATGGACCGTGACGGATTTCGTCGCAGCGTGCGGGATGACGAATGTTGATGGCGTTACACTGAAGCCCAAGGACGCAGGTGCTTGGCGACGAAGTCAGTACCAGGAGCGATACTGACTCGATGATCAAAGACGATTCTGTTTTGGCTCGCCAGAGACATTGCTGTTGACGTGAACGGGAGCCTAATGTATAAGACCCCCGGTATCGACCAGCTTCATTTGGGGATTCTCTCAGAGCCCCTATTCTCTTTTCATATCAACTTTTTCGCTTTCTGAGAACGAGCCGAAAGTCTCTTTAACAAGCAGTGAATGGATCAGAAATTTCGCTTTTTTGGAATTCGTGAAATGGAATTGGCTTCTTAGACATCAGCAATAGACGTCTTGGAAGTCATGCTTTTGATATGAATCAATCGAGGGTTCGAGGGGTCGCTCAACGAGTGCCGCGAACCAATAACATTACGGAGGACACCCATGCCGGATAACACTACGGATTTTGTGATTAGCGACTCTGTCGGGCGCCCGAGCAAAGGCGCGGTAAATAATCAGGACGACGTCGAGACAGTGCAGGACATGCTGCGCTTTGCCGCGATGGTTGAGAAGGAGCCACGGTATGATCCCAGAGGCCTTGACGGGCTCATCGGCAACGACGAAGACCGGTCTCACACGGTGAAAGCAATTGAGGCGTTCCAGTTGCGCTTCATGACTAACCCCGATGGCGTAATCAGCGTCGGCCAACGGACCTGGCGCGAATTAATGACCGTCCTCGCCAGCGATGACACAGCAACTGAAGCCGCGCCCGACCCAGCTCCTCCCGCACCTGCGCCAGCAGATGATCAGTTTTTCTTTCCATTCAAAGACGTGCCAAACCAGAATTGGACCGATGGCATGCGCGCCTTCGGCGCCAGCCGCAGTAAAGGTCGTCGCGCACATGCCGGCTGCGATCTTTACTTTCCCGTCGGCACGACGATCCACGCTATCACCTCCGGGACGGTGAGGGCTGAGCCGTATGAATTCTATGAAGGCACGGACGCGTTAGAAATTGATCACGGCACATTTATCGCCCGCTATGGTGAGATCCAGAAGGGCTCGGCAACGGTTCATAAGGGCGATCAAGTCACTCCGGGTCAGCCGATCGCAAAGGTTGGCAAACTCGCCAGTATTTCAAACTCAATGTTGCACCTGGAGCTTTATGATAAAAGCGCCCAGGGCGCCTTGACCCAAAAAATAGGGCCCACTAAGGAAACTGCCAAAGGCGTCCCTTTCCGGCGGCGCATGGATCTCTTCGATCCGACTGCGAAACTTCTTGAATGGAAAAAGAAGCTGCCTGGGTGATAGGTTTTAGCAGGGTTGGCATAAATGTGCAGCACCCTGAAGAGGAGACGTTCTCTCACTCTTCAGGGTGCTAACTCTATCGACCCACGAGTCTCGCTTAAGATGTGGCGGCGTTCTTACTTGGGGATCTAGGCACAGCGTGCTAGCTCCATCAACGGCCGATTGCGCGCAGCCCTCGGCAAAACTTCCGCTCCGAAGGTGACTTCGAAAACAGAATCCAGACGCGTAATCTTCAGGACGTTGCTGACAAATCCATTTACATTAATCAGTGTGAAGCCGATGCCCTTTGATTGAGTCTGCGCGCGCAACTCCAACATCACTCCCAGGCCGCCGGCGTCGATGGTGCTCACTCGGGCCAGGTCAAGTATGACTGCGGCCACCTTGGACTGCGAATTCACCGAATTGCTGAGCGGCGCAGTTTCACCGTTTACTATTCGCCCTTGCAGGCAAAGGATAGCGACATTTCCCAAATTCCTGGCGTGTACTTTCAGCATAACCAACTCCCTGACTCGAATTAATGCAGCAATCTGCTTTTCTCGTTCCTCACCTATAATTGTCAAATAGTAAGTGGGCTGAGTCGCCATTCCGTTTCAACTATTTTTGAAAAATTCTCTTCACCCGTTGTTTCCTTCAAAGATAAGACGCCTGAATCCGGATTCTGTTAACTATTTTCAGGAAAACCCCTCTCGCTCATAGTCACATTAGGAGGCATTCGGCCCTCGCCTTGATTCAAAGTGTTGCCTCAAGATCTACGCGAAAGCCGCCGGAAAGGTTGCCGAAATTCGAGTCGTCATCTGGCGAGGTCAGTACCGGGAGCGGTAGCGACCGGGTCTTGTCTTGCGATCTCGCATGGCGCGTAGATTGAGACCCGGTCGCTACCGCTCCCGGTACTGACTCCGTAATAGCAGGGCAGGGCTGTCATGTTTCCATGCTTGAGGCACGACCAAGGCGACGAGTAATCGCAGAGCTCAAATCGATCAATCCCGACATGACATAGAAGACGGCGACTGAACTCAGCAGCGCGCCGGTCAAGAATCGCGACAGGTGCGTATTCTCCCAGATTGAGAAGTAGCCGAGCCCAAAGTCGATTGCCAGCGGCAGAGTTGCGAGCATCAACCACAGCAGCGAAGGTGTGTCAGTGCGTTGCAGCGAACGCGCGAGGGGATAGACCAAAGCGGCGACGGCAAATCCGGTATACAGACCCGTACAACGAGAACACACGCCGAATTGATGTCCCGCCAGATGAAACGAACGCGTGGGAATTTGATGACAGACAAAGCTGAAGGTCTTGTAAATTGGTGCGGCGAATGCAGGATGGCCGAAGGCCTGGGCCAGCGGAGCGAGAACGATCAGGCCAACGATGGTTAGCGCGATGGCGCAGGTGCCGGCCCATACCACCCTGGCTCTGCGCTGGGCGCGCGTCGAATCATCTGCCAGCGATTTGCGTTCGACGACGGCCGCGCTCATTTTTGTTTCTAGTGATCCGGGCATTAGCCCGACCCTGAGGGAGGGCTCAGTTTTTTCACTCTGCAACAGTGGTGAGCCCTCCCTGACGGTCGGGCTAGTGCCCCGTTTGGGCGGCACTAGGAAATCCGCAAGTCAACAACTTGCGTTACCTCAGAATCTGATCACGGTGTCCGGGCCGCCTTCGATGTGCACTGTGTCCACAAAGCGAATGTGTTTTGACTCAGTCGTCATCACCAGCGAGTGCGTGCGCTTGCCGGAACCAAAGAAGCGCACGCCACGCATCAGCGATCCGTCGGTAACGCCGGTGGCGGCAAAAATAATTTTCTTGCCGGGCGCCAGATCGTCCGTGTCGTAAGTCTTGTGCGGATCGGTTATGCCCATCGACTTGAGGCGCTCGATAACTTGCTCGGCGGGCGGCACCTTGTTTTTGTCTACATCTAGTCTGTCCGGATCAAAAACCAAACGCGCCTGAATCTCGCCGTTCAGACATTTGATGGCCGCCGCGGTGAGGACGCCTTCGGGCGCGCCGCCGATGCCGATGCACGCGTGAATGTTTGTGCCTGCGACCGCGGCCGAGATGCCTGCCGAAAGATCGCCGTCAGAAATTAGCCGGATCCGCGCACCCGCGGAGCGCACGTCGTCGATTATTTTCTTGTGCCGCGTGCGATCGAGAATGATCACGGTTAAGTCTTCGATGTCGCGGCCCAGCCGGCGAGCAATGTTACGGAGATTGTCCTTTATTGGCGCGTCGATGTCGACCACGCCCCGTGACGAAGGCCCCACGACGATCTTGTCCATGTAGATGTCCGGAGCGTGCAGCAATCCGCCGCGTTCGGCCGCGGCCAAAACCGCGATCGCGTTGTTCGCTCCCAGCGCGCACAGGTTCGTGCCTTCCAGCGGATCGACTGCTATGTCCACTTCGGGACAGGAGGCAGCCATCTCTTCGCCGACGCCGAATCCGCCGCCGACTTCCTCGCCGATGAAAAGCATTGGCGCTTCGTCGCGTTCGCCTTCGCCAATCACGATCCGCCCGCGCATCGGGACAGTGTCCATCACTTCGCGCATGGCCTCGACGGCGACCTGATCGGAGTACTTTCGATCACCCTGGCCCATCGTGCGCGCGGCGGCGATTGCCGCCGCTTCCGTCACGCGCAAAAAATCCAATGACAGCTCGCGCTCTGTCCTCACATCTGGCGCCATCGTTTGTCTCCTGTGCACAGGCACTGTCGCCCACCTTTGGTTTCCGGCTGAGTTTCCTACGGAATGAAGAATGCGCCGTCATAGTAGCAGAAAACGCAGAGCGCCTGAAAACCAACTGCCCTTTCGCTGCGTTAGCGCGCACCCTTCCGGGCCGCAGTAGTTTGAGGCCTTTAGTCGACTTTTTTGTTAACCGAAGCTGCCGCTTAAAGTCGTCACTCACAATAAACCGGGGCGTTGACTTGCTATCTCGATTAGCGTAAAACTCTCGCCACGTTGCCCCACAAACTTAATTTGAACTAGCAGCTTCAGGAGGTTCAACTATGTCCGCGACGGGTCAGGCACAGTCCATCAATGAAGACAAAATGCACGCATTTCTCGGCAAGGTCGTCGGAGATTTTGGCGCATCGCTCAGTTCGGCGCTGGTTTACATCGGACAGAAACTGGGGCTTTACAAAGCGATGTCAGACGCCGGCCCCGTTACGCCGGCCGAGTTGGCCCAACGTACGAGCACTAATGAACGTTACGTGCGTGAGTGGCTAATCAATCAAGCCGCCGGCGGCTATGCGGAATATGATCCGGCCAGCGGGCGTTACAGTTTGACGCCGGAACAGGCCGTGGCATTGACCGACGAGCAAAGCCCATTCTACGTTGGCGGCGGCTTCTTTGTGGTCAAGGCGATGACCAGTGCGGTCGAACGCATTGAAGATCATTTTCGCAAAGGTGGCGGGATGCTCTGGGGCGATCACGATCCGGATCTCTTCATCGGCACCGAGCGGTTTTTCCGTCCGGGATATTCGGCGCACCTGATCGCCAGCTGGATTCCATCGCTCACCGGAATTGAAGAGAAGCTGAAGACGGGCGGTAAAGTCGCGGACATCGGCTGTGGCCATGGGGCCTCAACAATCATCATGGCCCAGGCCTTTCCCAACTCTCGCTTCTCGGGTTTCGATAATCACGAAGCGTCGATCGAACATGCGCGCGAGGCGGCCACGGCGGCGGGTATTGCTGATCGCGTGACGTTCGAGGTAGCTGACGCGCTCTCTTTTCCCGGCGAGAACTATGACCTGGTTTGCTTCTTTGACTGCCTGCACGATATGGGCGATCCCGTTGGCGCTGCCACGCGCGCGGCCGCGGTACTAGCCGAAGGCGGCAGCGCCTTGATTGTCGAACCCATGGCGGGAAATACCGTCGAGGAAAATTTCAACCCGATTGGGCGTACCTTCTCTGCGGCCTCGACACTGTGTTGTACCTCGAACTCGCTTGCGCTCGATGGGCCGGCGCTCGGAGCGGTCGCGTCGGAAGAAGCGATTCGCGAGAAGGTTCTCGCGGGCGGCTTCAAAGAGTTTCGCCGCGCTACTGAGACACCTTTCAATCGGGTTTTTGAAGCCAGAAACTAAGATCGAGATCGGACTTCAGGGAGAAGTCGGACATGACCTAGCTACTGATATAGAGTAGCTTAGCTGCGCTCGCACCGTCATTGCCAACGAGAACTGGACCCTTTGGGACTACGTTGACGACCCTCAGTAAAGGCCTGTACAGTGCCAAACATCACCTATGCCAACTCTTCTTATCGTTGACGACGATGACGCTATCCGTGGGATGCTTTTCGATCTACTTTCCGAGCGGTACGAATGCAACACCGCAAGTATGGCTGAAGAGGCGCTTCAGTATATCGAAGTGCAGGATTACGATGCGATCTTGACTGACATAGCGATGCCGGGGTTAACCGGACTCGAATTGCTCAAGAAGATTCAGGAGCACCACTCAACCACGCCGGTAATCCTGATTTCCGGCAAGGGCAGCGAACAGGATCCCAAAGCCCTGATGGATCTGGGCGCGTTTGCCTATGTGACCAAACCTTTCAACCTTGACGAGATTGAGCAAGTGGTCGAGCGGGCGGTGGCCAAGAAGGAACAGCAAGAATCAAACTGATCGCCCCGGCTAATTCTTCGAGGTAGCCTTGAGGTCGGCAATCAGTTTAGTAACCTGTGAGGCATTCGGCGCTGCGGGCACGTCTTTCAGATACTGTTCAAAGGCCCTTTGCGCATCTTCGAATCTGCGCTCGCTATAATAGATATGCCCGAGCAATAACTGGGCGCCGCCAGCTGTCGTCCCACCAATCTTATAAGCCCGCAGCAATTCGCTTTCGGCGCGCTCGAGTTGTTGTAACTGCATCAGCGCTCCACCCAGTTGCAAATGTGGATTCGCCGTGGACTCATTCAGCATGATGGCTTTTTCCAATTCGGACGATGCGTCCCCGAACCGGCCCTGATGATTCAAGACCACACCCAGATCAAATTCCATCACAGCTCGAACCCGCGGCGAAAGATTTTTGGACAGAAGCGTCGACCGGTATACTTTCTCAGCCTCTGAAAATTCTCCGGCGCCCTTTAGGGCTGCCCCATAAGCGAGACGCACTTCCAGCATCCCATGGTTCTCATTGTATAAAGGAGTGAGCACCTCCAAGGCTTCCCGGTACTTTCCCTCTCGGTTGAGGACCAGTCCCAAATTCATGCGCGGGTGAAAAAAGCGTTTGCTGATTTCAGTCGCGGCTCGGAAGCGAGTGGCCGCTTCGTCGAGCCGGTTGAGCTTTAAAAAAATCACCCCGAGATCGTTAAGGGCTCCGACGTACTGTGGGTAAAGGCTAATGGCCTCTTGCAGACTTTCGATGGCGCGATCGTAATTACCATCGCTGATGAATGCCATGCCGCGCTTGTACGAAATCCGAGCTTTTGATGGCACGGCGCCGTCAAAGTTAGTCACGTCCAGAACAGCGTTGGCGGGCGGCTTCTCAACCGCCAGTGGCCTAAGGAAAATCAAGGTTCGGTTGGGGTTGTTGGGATCCAATCTGAAGTTTGCGGTGGTGGTGCCATATGTCTGGTTGTCAGTCTCGACCGTGACAGTGTAAAAAACCTGCTGGGTCCTGTTGCCGCCGGGCGTAGCAATTGAGTACATGCCCTTGGAATCAGTAAAGACAGTATCAATAAACCCATCATCACGAACCATGATCAGACGAAGCGATCGAGTTGGAGTAGCGCTATTCGGCATGAAGACCTGGATCGACGATGCGGGCTGAGCGTACGCAACTCCGGAAGCCGCAAGACAGATCACAGCGGGAATCAAGAGGTGGAGCCAAAATGAAATCCGCCGCATAAGTCCGTCTCCTCGCCGCCGCCAGGTAGTACGATTTTTTGAACTATAGTCCTAGACGGCAACTCTGTCACTGGCAGCGTTACGGCTCGCGACCGACTACGCGCGTCAGAGTGCAACTGCACCGCGCGACTCCGCAGGTTTCCACGGTGGCAGACTTTTCCGAGCCGGTTTTTCTTTCTTCAATCCCAACGCCCAGTCAGCCTGCATCAGCGTGTGAATGTCGCGGGTGCCCTCGTAGATCACCGCGGCTTTGCAGTTCCGCAGATAGCGTTCGACGGGATAATCATTTGAATAGCCGTTGGCCCCATGGACTTCGATTGCCATTGACGCTGCCACCTCGCTGCGCACGGTCGCCTGCCACTTCGCCAAACTTGTCGCCCGGCCACTCGCCTGCCCTTCGTTCTTCAACCAACCGGCCTGCAACCAAAGCAAGCGGCTCATCTGATAGTCGGCTTCCATGTTGGCAATCTTTTGTTTGACCAGTTGATGGTTCGCGATTTTAGTGCCGAAAGTTTCGCGCTCATTAGCGTATGCAACAGAGGCGTCGCGGGAGGCGCGGATTACCCCCGTCGCACCCGCGGCCACCGTAAATCTTCCCTGCTCGAGAGCGAACATGGCGATCTTGAATCCTTCGCCTTCCTCACCCACCAGATTTTCTTTCGGCACATGCACATCCTGCAAAGAAAAATAGCCGGTATTGCCGGCGCGAATACCGAGCTTGCCGTGAAGCGTGCCCGAGGTGAATCCTTTCATCGTGCGCTCGACGATGAAGCACGACATGCCTGAGTGATCGCGGTTCTTGCGCTTCTCTTCGTCGGTCCAGCAAAAGAAAAGAAAATTGTCGGCTGTATCAGCCAGACTGATCCACATTTTCTCGCCGTTGAGAATATATTCGTCGCCGTCGCGGCGCGCGGTTGAGCGCGAACCCACTACATCCGATCCGGCGCCGGGCTCGGTCAATCCGTAGGTCGCCAGCTTTTCGCCTTTCGCCTGCGGCGTCAGATATTTCTGCTTCTGCTCTTCCGTGCCCCACGTATACAGCGTCAGCGAATTCAGTCCGGTATGGACCGACATCGCTACGCGCAGGAAAGTATCTACGGCCTCGAGCTCTTCGCAGACCAAACCCAGCGAAATGTAATCAAAGCCGGCGCCGCCGTACTCTTCCGGAATGCAGACCCCGAGCAAATTCAGCTCGGCCATCTTGTCAAAGATTTCGCGATGGAACTCCTGCTTTTCGTCCCATTCTTTGATGTAAGGCGCAACTTCCTTTTGCGCGAACTCGCGCACGGTCTGCACCAGGGCTTCGTGGTCGTCGGTCAGTTGAAGGTCAATCATGATTGTGACTCCTAAATATAGCGTAATTGATTTCTAATCTCATCTCCGGTTTCTGAATTTAGGATTGCGAGCAGCCGCCTGACAATCTCCTGCGGAGAGTGGCGCACGGCGAGGATGATGCCGGTGTGCAAGGTACCGGAGGAAAAGTACTGTCCTGCCAGAGCTTCGAAGTCAGCGCGGTTGTGTGTCAGCAGTGTCTTGGCTCGAATGGTCGCATACTCCAATTGTGCGCGATCACTACAGCCCAAGTTACCGGCCTCTTGCGTCGTGGTGGCGATGAATCCACGTGCGCGCAGCAAGTCGGCTACCATCACACTCACGTCCTCATCGAGGTACAGTTCAATGAATAGTTGGCTCACCGCTGAGGTAACATTAGTCGGTTAGGTATTGGGAGCGATTGAGTTCAATATGTGCGTTGATTTCGTCTTGATGGTCACTGTAGTAACTGAGCGCGTCGAAAACCTGGGCGAGATTGAGGTGAGGCAAATGCCGACAAATATCTTCGGGCGCCAAGCCCTGTCGCCATAGCTCGACGATCGCTCGAACTGGCGTCCGCGTGCCTCGAATCACGGGCTCACCACTTAGAATTTGATCGTTGCTCGTGACATAAAGATGTTCGGTTACGGTTGACATGCTGAACCATTAAACCACAGCAGAACGTGCGCGCAAAGACTGGCCTAACTCAACAATAACTCTCTCGCAGTTTCCTTAGCCTCTTCTAACGAGCGAACCCGCCCATCCAACTGCATCTCATAGACCGCCCGAGTGATCTCACCAATGCGCGGGCCAGGTGTTAGACCCATCTCTAACAGATGGCGGCCCAGCAAAAGTGGAGCGGGCGCATGCGATACAACTTCCAATTCGCGGGCCCGCTCGATGAACCACTCCTGCGCTTCTGAGTCGTACCACTGCTCACGCGGAACCCAATCAGCGTTGCGACCCAGCGAATCAGCTTTCGCCACGCGATACAGGAGATCGAGCTCGCATTTGCGAGCCAGGCGGCGAAAGGCGCCGTCACCGACTTCTTCACGCTTCTTAAAATATTCACCCGGCTTCAGATGATCGCGCACCAGCGCTAAGACCTGCGCGCGCACGTCGTAGCCATCCAGCGTGTGGATGTTCAGCCGGTTAAGAAAACTCACGGTCGGCTCAACCCCCGCCTCTTCGTGTCCGCGCGAACGCAAACGGCCGTCAATGAATTCAGACGTTGCGGGTTTGCCGAAGTCATGGGCCAGAGCCGCCAGCATTACGGTGACTTGCTTAGCGTAGGGCAGATCGTCGATCAACTCGCGCGCTCGATCGATCACCAGCCGAGTATGAACAAACACGTCGCCTTCCGGATGCCACTCGGGATCCTGTGGCACCTCAATCAGGGCTTTGATTTCCGGAAAAAGTTGATCGAGGACGCCCAATGCGTGCAGCCAACCCAGACCGATCGATGGACGCTGTGCGCGCAACAGCAGTTTTTCCATCTCGCCCCAGACGCGTTCGCTCGGCAAGTCGGAAAGACCAATCGTGCGACAAAGGGTCACGGTTTCAGGCTCGACTCTGAACTCGAACCTGGCGGCAAACTGCGCCGCGCGGAGCACCCGCAGGCTGTCTTCGATAAATGAATCCGGTCGAACCGCTCGAATAATGCCGCGTTTGAGATCGTCACGGCCATGAAATGGATCGATGATCTCGCCGGTAAGCGGATCCTGCAGAATCGCATTGATGGTGAAGTCCCGGCGCGAAGCCGCATCGACGAAGCTCATCCCCGGATCGCCCTCGATGAAAAACGCTCGGTGCCCAATACCAGTCTTTCTCTCCCGGCGTGGCAGCGATACATCCAGATGGGCGCCGAGTTTGTAAACCGTGAAGGCTTCGCCGACGACGTTTACCGGACCAAATGCGTCCAGCAGTTCTCGCAATCTTGCCGGATCGATACCGTAAATTTCGACGTCCCAGTCTTTCGGCTGTTGGCCCATCCACTCGTCGCGCACACAACCACCAACCAGCAGGGCGCGGCCGCCTCCGCCGCGAGCTGCTTCAGCCAGCTTCAAGACCTGTTCGGGAATGTCCATCACAATTATGAAGGCGGGCAGTAGCCCGCCTTTAAACGACACCTCTATCAGTGTCTGATCACTTAAGACTCGTCGCCAATTATCACGTTCGTCCCGCGCGTGGACGGCAGACAACTGATCACCTGCACGCGTTCGATTTTGGTTAGATCGGAACCGGCAGTGTGCCAGAGCTTGACCCAGAACGTGCGCGTCTCGCCGTGAATCGCGAAAGTCGAGCCGTCATTCATCACTGCTACTGGTTCCGCCAGAGCGCCTTCGCGCAACTCGTCGATCAATTCGGGGATGTAAGGCCTTAAGCTTTCGAATTGAACGATAACTGCGTCCTCAGCAACCTCGGCCTCCGGCAGATCCACGGTTTCGCCTGATTCGAGCAGCAAGCGGGACTCGGTCTGATGATCGCGCTTCTTGAGTATGGCCATTGCTGCCATCAAACCACAGCGCCGGACAACTCTCAACCCAATACCTTGACGCTGAAACTCCAAGGCGAGTAATCTATCGGCGATTTGGGCTGAGTGCTCAACATTGAAAATGATCACCCTGCGTCACAGCTATCGCTATTATTACTATTGCGGTCCGCTCTCCGGTTGGAGGGACGGTCGGGTGATGGGCTGTCGCGAGTTGATCAACTAGCACTCGCAGACAAGTTTCCCTAAACCGGCCAGCGGTCCTTCCAGGCGAAGGATCGGTGGCCGGTTTAGTTTTTTATGGAGTGCGCTGACTAGTCAGCGCTTTGGAAAGCGGCGACTAGTCGCCGCACTCCAAAAAGGAGCATCGCACCGTGAAAATTGATGAAACCACCCAACTACTTTCCGATCACGTCGACATGCGCATGGTCGCTGTCGATCCGAATGAACGCATTTCCGATCGGAATCTCATCGTGCAACTCGATCCCGATCATCCGGGTTTTAGGGATCTGGAGTATCGCCGCCGGCGCAACCAGATCGCGCAAATCGCGTTGAAGTATCACCCCGGCGAACCCATTCCTGATGCTCCTTATACCGATGAAGAGCATCAGGTTTGGTTCACCATCTGGCGAGCGCTGCAGCCGGCGCACGATCAACACGCGTGCGCCGAATACCTCGAAGGTCTGAAGCAGTTGAACTTTGCGCCTGGCCGCATTCCGCAGCTGCGCGAAGTCAACGAAAAGGTCCTGTCGATTAGCGGCTTTCGTCTGGAACCCGTTGCCGGCCTGGTCCAGCCGCGGGTGTTTCTCGAGAATCTTGCCGACGGCGTCTTTCTTTGCACGCAGTACATTCGGCATCACTCGACCCCGCTCTACACGCCGGAGCCGGACGTCGTCCACGAGATAGTCGGTCACGGAGTAACGCTGGCCAGTCCGCGCCTGGCTGAACTGAATCGCTTGTTTGGAAAGGCTGTGCAACGAACTACCTCCGCGGACGCTTTGGAGATGTTGTCGCGCGTCTATTGGTTCACGATCGAGTTTGGCGTGTTGCGTGAAGATGGCGAGGTGAAAGCGTACGGCACCGGTCTGCTGTCATCCGCCGGCGAGATGGGCAAGATGCATGAAGCCGACCTGCGTCCGTTCGATCTGGGTGCTGCAGCTCATCAGGAATACGACCCGACACACTTTCAACCGGTACTTTTCTGCGCTGAGTCTTTCGAGGCAATGTATGAAACGGTGAAGGAGTATCTGTTGAACTGGATGGGCGGCTCCGCCGCTTGATGTGCGGAAAGGCTCCGCCTTTCCGCACAAATATCAAAACTTGTTTGAGGCTCCGCCTCCCACTCCGAGGCGTAGCCTCGGACCTAAGAACATCTGTGACGGAAAGCCTTAGGCTTTCCGCACATCAGGCGGCGGAGCCGCTGAGATATAGCTCCTTGACAGTCTTTTCAGGCCGCGCCTATAGTTTGCGTACAGGTTTTTGGCATGACACGCAATCTTTATTATTACTATTACTGGTGCGCCTGTACGTTTGCTTCTCTTGCGGGAGGAGCGTCCGGGCAAAACTTACGTGCGTGTGAACTGGTGAGTTAGTCAACACCACAAATAGTTTAGAAAGCCGGCCGCGACTTCCGAAGAGAGCGCGGCCGTCCTCTTTTTGACCAATGATTACTGAAGAAGAAATACACATCCCTTTTCAAACGCGGGCTGTCCCGCGCGGCCGTGATCTGGAATCACAGATCGGGAACACGCCGCTATTGAGTTTGCGTCGCGTCACGCGCAGCTTGCCGCCGGGAGTTGAAATCCTGGCCAAAGCCGAGCACTTGAATCCAGGCGGCTCGGTTAAAGACCGCGCGGCACTGGCAATGATCCTGGATGGCGAACGCAGTGGCCGTCTTTACCCCAGCAAAGTAATTCTCGATGCCACCAGCGGTAATACCGGAATTGCCTATGCAATGATCGGCGCGGCCCGCGGATATTCCGTGACTATTTGCCTGCCGGCGAACGCCAGCGTCGAGCGCAAACGCATGTTGCAAGTGCTGGGGGCCGAGACGATCGAAACAGATCCGCTTCAAGGTTCTGACGGCGCCCAGATCATGGCTCGTGAATTGGCCCAGCGCGATCCAGCCAGGTATTTTTATCCTGACCAATATAATAATGACGCCAACTGGCGGGCTCACTATGAAGGCACCGGCCGGGAAATCTGGGCGCAGACTGAAGGACGGATAACACACTTTGTGGCCGGGCTGGGAACTTGCGGGACCTTTACCGGCGTGGGCCGCCGATTGAAAGAACTCAATCCGGCGATTCGTCTGATCTCGATGGAACCGGATTCACCGATCCACGGGCTTGAAGGGCTGAAGCATTTGCCGACCTCTCGCATGCCCGGCATTTTTGATCCGACGCTGGCTGATGAAACTGTCGAGGTGGAAACCGAAGCGGCGCAAGCGATGACCCGGCGACTGTCACGCGAAGAGGGTTTGTTCGTCGGCGTCAGTTCGGGTGCGAACGTAGTCGCAGCCCTGGCGCTGGCGCGCGAGCTCCAACCGGACTCAGTCGTGGTAACAATCCTATGCGATGGCGGCGAAAGATATTTGAGCGAACGCTTTTGGAGTGAGTGAGCTGGTGTCCGACAAACTTCAGTTTGTCGTGATGGTGGTTTCTACGCGAGTTGGTTATGAAGAGATCGACAAACTGAAGTTCGTCGGACACTTTGACGACTATGGCGGACGATAAAGACAACCTAGACATCACCACGCAATTGGTTCACGCCGGCGAACACTCCGAACCGCCGGCCGGTCAGCCGACCGTGACTCCGATCTACGCCAGCGCGACTTACACGTATCGCTCAATGGAAGAAATCGATCGCGTTTTCGCAGGTGATCAGCCGGACTATATCTATACCCGATACGGCAATCCGACCGTCAACGCTTTTGCAGAAGCGATACGCACCGCGGAAGGCGGCGCGATCGCTTGCGCTTATTCGTCGGGAATGGCCGCTTTGCATGCATCTCTGATCGCCTGCGAGTTATCGCCGGGCGCGGTCGTGCTGGCTTCACAGGATCTCTACGGCGCGACGACGAATCTACTGCAAACCATCTTTGGAAGTTTTGGGATCAAGACTGTCACGGCGGATTTCAATGACCTCGCCGCCGTGCGCGCGAAAGTGGACGAGCTTAAGCCTCGCGCGCTGGTGGCGGAAACCATCTCGAATCCGCTGCTGAAGGTTTGTGACATCGACGCTTGCGCCGCAATCGCCCACACGATCGGCGCCCGCTTGATCGTCGACAATACTTTCGCGTCGCCTTATCTTTGCCGACCCCTGGAGCATGGCGCGGACATAGTCGTGCACAGCGCGACGAAATTCATCAGCGGACACGCGGACGCGATGGGCGGCGTCGCAGTGTCGCGCGAAGTGTCAGACAGCCTGGCTTTGATAGGCGTAATGAAACTGGTGGGCGGCGTGCTGAGTCCGTGGGAAGCGCACGAACTCCTGCGCGGCCTTAAGACTTTGGCGGTGCGCATGGATCGGCATTGTGAAAATGCCGCGGCGTTGGCAGAGCATCTGCGCAACCATCCGCACGTCGGCCGAATTTATTTTCCGGGGTTCGTCACGGGCGAGCAGCGGGACGTAGTGCAGCGGATTCTGCGTCCGGCGCAATCCGGCGCGCTGGTTTCGATTGAATTGAAAGACCACACGCGGGCGGCGGCCTTCCGCTTTATGGACGCGTTGAAGCTCTGCATCCGGTCGACGAGTCTCGGTGATGTCTTCAGCAGCGTGCTGCACCCGCCGACCGCTTCGCACAGAGATTTGTCGCCGGCGCGACGAAAGCAACTGGGGATCAGTGACGGTCTGATCCGGATATCAGTTGGCATTGAGAGCATCAACGACATCATTGCGGATATCGATCAAGCCCTGGAAGCCGGTACAGACCCGGTTGCAGTAGCAACCGGGTCATAGCGGCATAGCCGCAGGAACAGCATTGATCACTCTCGACGAAAACCAACTGACGAACATGCGCCAACACGGTGAGCGCGACTATCCGTTTGAATGTTGCGGGCTGATGTTGGGACGGTTCGACGGCAGTGGCCACAAGATTATGATCGAGACGTATCCGATATCCAACGCCCGCGAAGAGGAAGCCAAGCGCAACCGTTTCCTGATCCGGCCTGACGAATTGATGCGCGGCGAAAAATACGCGCGTGAAAAAGGCTTGGATGTGATCGGCTTCTATCATTCGCATCCTGACGATCGGGCGGTGCCTTCAAAGTACGATCTGGATCATGCGTGGCCGACCTATTCGTACATCGTCGTCGCGGTGACCAAGGGCCAGGCCACCGATTTGCGGTCATGGGAAATGGAATCTAATCGATCAAGATTTAATGAAGAAGAGATTGCACCCTCTCCTTCTGGGAGAGGGCTGGGGTGAGGGTGCGAAGCTTAGCGCGAAGTTATTCTTTGAGTCGTCAGTCGTGTTGCCCACGACAGGTGCGATTCACAGAGTAGCGTCTGCACTTAAGCCCTCACCCTCTCCCAAAGGGAGAGGGAATGAACCGGACATTTTTTGAAAGGACACGAGTCATGCCAGTCACAATCAACATACCTACTCCCCTGCGTCAGTTCGCAGCCGGACAATCCGAGATTCAGGTCGAAGCAACCACCGCCGGCGAGGCGCTGGATCAATTGACTTCGACGCATGCTGAATTGCGCAAGCATCTTTTCAACGACCAGAATACTTTGCGCAATTTCGTCAACGTCTATGTCAACGACGAAGACATTCGTCACACCGATGGTCCGAATACCCCGGTCAAGGAAGGCGATACGATTCTGATCGTGCCTTCGATTGCTGGGGGTTCGGCGGTGCTTGATGAAACAGCGCAGGCAGAGATGCCTGCGAACCGCCCGCAGGATGCGGGCGCTCCCTTGCCGATGCTTTCCAATGAAGAGGTCGCGCGTTATAGCCGTCACCTGATCATGCCGGAAGTCGGCATGACCGGTCAGCGAAAATTGAAAGCGGCGAGCGTGCTGATGATCGGCACGGGTGGCTTGGGCGCGCCTTTGGGAATGTACCTGGCCGCAGCAGGTGTGGGCCGGCTTGGGCTGGTCGACTTTGACGTAGTTGATTCGTCGAACCTGCAACGACAGATCATTCACGGGACCAAAGACGTGGGCCGACCAAAGATCGCGTCCGCACGCGATCGTCTGGAAGACATCAATCCGCACGTCGAGATCGAAACCCACGAGACTCGTGTGACCAGCGCCAACGCGATGAACCTCTTCCGAAACTACGACATAATCGTCGACGGCACCGACAATTTTCCTACTCGTTATCTGGTTAACGACGCTTGCGTACTCGCCTCGAAGCCCAACGTCTACGGCTCAATTTTTCGGTTTGAAGGACAGGCCAGCGTCTTTTGGGCCGAACGCGGGCCGTGCTATCGTTGCCTTTATCCTGAACCACCGCCGCCGGGTTTGGTGCCATCGTGCGCCGAAGGCGGAGTTCTCGGCGTTCTGCCGGGAATCATCGGCGCGATCCAGGCGACTGAGACGATCAAGATCATCCTGGGCGCGCCGGACATCATGGTTAACCGGCTGCTTTTGTTCGACGCGTGGCGAATGCGCTTTCGCGAACTGAAGCTCCGCAAGAACCCGGAGTGCCCGGTCTGCGGCGACCACCCGACGATCAAGGAACTAATCGACTACGAAGAATTTTGCGGCATCACTCAACAACCTGAAACGAAACCAACTATGGAAGAAATCACAGCCACTGAACTGAAACAGCGCCTCGACAACGGCGACGACATTCAAATCATCGACGTGCGCGAACCGCACGAATACGAGATCGGCCAGATTCCCAACTCGAAGCTGATCCCTCTGGGCCAGGTGCTCAACCGGATGAACGAGATCGACCCGGACCGCGAAACCGTCGTGCACTGCAAGATGGGCGGGCGTAGCGCGAAAGCGATCGACGCCCTCCAGCGCTCGGGCTTCACCGGAAAGTTAGCGAACCTGGTCGGCGGCATCACTGCCTGGTCCAACGACGTCGATCCCAGCGTGCCGAAGTATTAGCCGAGCAAGACAAGCCACAGATTTACGCGGATCCACACGGATAAGAAACGGGACTATCTGTGTGAATCCGCGTAAATCTGTGGCTAATTCCCTTTTCTGTTCACAGGCTGCGTCATCCTCATTCTCGGTGTATGATTAGGCCCGCAATAATCCCCAGGACGAGGTAAATACCAAACGTGAGTGAAGCGACGCTAGACGTGATCGAGGCGACCGACTCGGCCCCCACCGCAGAAGAACAGCCACACAAGTGGGTCTATCTGTTCGAAGAAGGCAACGGCAGCGACAAATCCCTGTTCGGCGGCAAGGGCGCCGGACTCTGCGAGATGACCCAGGCCGGCCTGCCCGTCCCGCCCGGTTTGATCGTGACGACGGAAGTCTGCAACGCCTATTACGCCAACAACAAAGAATTTCCGGAAGGCATGTGGGAGCAGGTCAAGGCCGCTCTCCATGAAATCGAAAAGAAAGTCGGCAAGAAGTTCGGCGATGCCAAGAACCCGCTCCTGGTCTCGGTGCGATCGGGCGCGGCGTTTTCAATGCCGGGCATGATGGACACAGTCTTGAATCTCGGCCTCAACGAAGAGACGGTGACGGGGCTGGCGGAACAAACCGGCGATCTGCGCTTTGCTCTGGATGCCTACCGGCGCTTTGCTTCTCTCTTTGGTGAAATCGTGATCGGCGTCACGCATGAAAAGTTCGAGCGCGTGATGGATCGGTTCAAAGCGCAAACCGGCGGCGACCGGCTGGATACTGATCTGAAACCCGACGAGTTGCGCGGAATTATCGCCGCTGAAAAAGAAATCATCCTCGCTGAGCAGCAAACCATTCCCGACGATCCGTACGAGCAACTGCGTGTCACCATCGGTGCGGTCTTCAATTCGTGGATGGGCCGGCGCGCGATCGACTATCGCCGCATCAATCGCATTCCCGACGATCTCGGTACGGCAGTCAACGTGCAGGCGATGGTGTTCGGCAACATGGGCGCCAACAGCGGCACTGGCGTCGCCTTCACGCGCAATCCGTCCACCGGCAAGAAGGAGCTTTACGGCGAATACCTCCTGAACGCGCAGGGCGAAGACGTGGTCGCCGGCACGCGCACCCCGAATCCGATCAGCCAACTCAGGAAGGAACTGCCGAAAGTTTACGAGCAGTTCAATGCCATCACGCAGTTACTGGAAAAGCATTACCGCGACATGCAGGACTGCGAGTTCACGATCGAGCGCGGCAAGCTCTGGATGTTGCAGACGCGCACCGGCAAACGCACCGGGGCCGCCTCAGTCCGCATCGCGGTGGACATGGCCAGCGAGAAGTTGATCGACCGCGAGACCGCGCTCCAACGCGTTACTGCCGAGCAGCTCGATCAATTGTTGCATCCGACCGTCGATCCGAAGACCGATGCGCGCGTGCTCGCCACTGGTCTGCCTGCCAGCCCCGGAGCGGCGCAGGGCACAGTCGTCTTCAGTCCTGACGAAGCCGAAGAGTTGGCCAAGGAAGGCGCGCAGGTCGTGCTGGTGCGACACGAAACCAGCCCAGATGATTTTCATGGCATGGTCGCGGCCCAGGCGATTGTCACTGCGCGCGGCGGCATGACCAGTCACGCCGCGGTGGTTGCGCGCGGCATGGGCAAAACCTGCGTCTGCGGCGCTTCGGCTTTGGAAGTTGATTACAGCCAGCAGCAATTCACGGTTAACGGCGAAGTGATCACCAAAGGCGAGTGGATCACTGTTGACGGTTCGACCGGTCGAGTCTTTCTCGGCAAGGTGCCGACCATTCAACCTTCGCTGGGCGCGGATTTTTACGAGTTGATGAAATGGGCCGATGACTATCGCCGGCTGAGGGTGCGCGCGAATGCCGACACGCCGCACGATGCGCGCGTGGCCCGCTCGATGGGTGCGGAAGGCATCGGCCTTTGCCGCACTGAGCACATGTTCTTTGGCGACAAACGTCTGGCCTGCATGCGCGAGATGATTCTCGCCGACGGCACCGGGGCGAGAGAGAAGGCTCTGGATAAGTTGTTGCCGCTGCAGCGCGGAGACTTTGTCGGTATCTTTCGCGAGATGGCCGGCTTCCCGGTAACGATTCGCCTGCTCGATCCGCCGCTGCACGAGTTTCTGCCCAACGTCGACGAACTTCTCGGTGAACTTTCGGAGCTGAAGATGGCTCTGCGTCATGCCGAGAAGCTCTCTGACATGGATCACCTGCTGGACGAGATCGACGAGAAACGCCAGTTGCTGAACCATGTAAACAAGATCCGCGAAGCCAATCCAATGCTCGGCTTCCGCGGTTGCCGCCTGGGCTTGTTATTCCCCGAAGTCACGCGCATGCAGTGTCGCGCGATCTTTGAAGCCGCCTGTCAGGTGAAGGGTGAGCGCAAGCAGGTCATGCTGGAAATCATGGTGCCGCTGGTTTCCATCAGTGAGGAATTACGACAGCAGGCCGAGATGATTCACGAAGTCGCGCGAGAGGTCACCGGTGAACACGGCATGAAGATCGAGTACCTGGTGGGAACGATGATCGAATTGCCGCGCGCTTGTTTGACCGCCGGCAGCATTGCTGAACACGCCGACTTCTTCTCGTTCGGAACGAATGACCTGACGCAGACGACGTTCGGCTTGAGCCGCGACGACTCCGGCCGCTTCCTGCCGTCGTATGTCGATCGAAAAATACTGGCCGACGATCCTTTTCAGGTGCTCGACCGCGAAGGCGTGGGCGAATTGGTGCGCCTCGGCGCTGAACGCGGCCGCAGCGTAAAACCGGATCTCAAGGTTGGCATCTGCGGCGAGCACGGCGGCGACCCGAGTTCAATCGAATTCTGCAACGAGATTGGATTGAATTATGTAAGCTGCTCGCCCTATCGCGTCCCCGTCGCGCGTCTGGCCGCGGCGCATGCGTCGCTGGCGGCGGAAGCGAAGGCGGCGGCAGAGAGAGCAATTGAAGAGCAGGCGCAGGAAGCGGCTGTTGCCTGAAGGCTGTCACGATCTGATAGTAAGATGAATTAATTAAAGGGATAACGAGATGAATCAACCCATTCTAGCGCAAATCGAAGACAGCTTTACTCAATTGTCGGTCTCTGAACAGCTGCGTTTGATCGAGCGCCTTGTGCATCGTGTTCATGAGAACACTCTGACGCAGAGCGAGGATGCGGACCATCAACTGGCGCAGATGGCTGCCGACCCGGAGATTGAAAGAGAGTTGGAAGAGATCGAGCGGGAATTCACGGCCCCTGCATTGTTGCTTTCTACGAAGTGAGGAATATGCTCTCGTGGATATTGAGATCATTCGTCAGCGAGTACGCGATGACCGTTATCTAATCAAGAGCCACGCTGTAGTTCACGCTTTGAAAGAGGGATTTGATCGCGAGCACATGGTCGAAGCAGTTCTCTGCGGAGCGATTATCGAGGATTACACGGACGACAAAAGGGCGCTAGTATGTGGAATGACAGGTCTGTCGCTGAATGCAGGTATTTATTTACACGTCGTCTGCGAATATGCGGATCCTGTTTACGTTGAGTTTATAACAGCGTACATTCCAGATCCGCGGGAATGGGAGAGCCCGCCATTTCGACGACGCGCAAGAAAGAACAAGTAATTATGTCTAGTCAGTCTATTCCAGCTATTCCAGTCTGTGGTGAGCATCAGGTCGCGAAGGAGTGGCTACCGACCACGTTTGAGTACGGCGAAGATGGCGTCTCGATTCGAGTTCCGAACATCTACGCGTGGGTTTGCCCACAAGATGGCGAAGCCTCTTTCACGCCCGAAACAACCGACGAACTAATCGTTACCGTCCGCGAAATGATTGAACCGGCCAAGCACGCCCGCGAACGCCGATCAATGCCGACGGAATATATCGTGTCCATTGGCTGAAGCACACACGGTGCTCTGTTTCCACCTCATCCCTCTCCGATCCCAAAACCCATTACAGAACGCTCGCGAGAGTCCAGACTACGCTGTTATACTCACGCCGCTTGCGGGGTAGCTATGCAAAACCAAGTGATCAATTGGCCGACTTTGTGGTTAGCTTTAGGTCCAGCGATCGTTGCGGGATTCTTTACAGCTCTAGGTTCTTGGTTAATATACCGTTCTCAACTGAAAACAGAGATCACTGAGATTAAGGGACAGGCAGAACTCAGGGCGCGCGAACTCCTCTTCGAATCGTATCAAAAGAGAATCGACCGAATAGGCCAGGCGGTAGAGAAATTCGTAGAGGCGCTTTATGGCTTTGCCGGACATCTTCAGGCCCTTACCGACGAAGCAGAGAAGCGCGAAGCGCAAGTAGCGATCCTAGTGCTTATCAAGATGACAAGAGATCCCATCCTAGATTCCATTGGTGAGTTGGAAGAAGAACTCAAGGCGGTAGATTTGGGCGACAAGCGGCGCAAGGATATTGAGTTCATTAGAGACACTCTTTCCGCGGATTTAGAGGGACCTACTGCTACTGGTTTTGGGGTTGTCTACTTGAACTTCATGAAAGCCGTCGGTTTGTTCAATGCTCTAAAAGAAGAGTTACTAAACAGGAAATGTGAAGATCTATTCAACGTGTATCTGGACACCCGATCATAAATATGATCGCAATCATCATATCCCTGTTCTAAGCTTCGCTCCATGACAACCGATGCCGAGAGATGAGGTCAATAATGAAGTCCTAAGTCGCTTGTGGAACGATCCTCAAGTGAGAGAGCTGCAGGATAATGTGAAAGCAATTCTGCCAAATTGGGAACTATCGGATAACGAAGTAGTCGTAGATTATGATCATTTGGTTGAGGCTGGTTATCAAGGGGAACCACCCTATTTTCACATCAGGATTGGAAAGTGGATGATTTATGCTAAGCCCGTTCTTTATGAGGATTATTGGATGAGACTCAAGTTGCCGAGGAAGAGAGAACGTAGTCTGTACTCCATCTTCAAAGAGAATCATTAGAGTCTCGTGGAAGGATGATCATATGCGCCTTGCGCTTCTGTTTCTTATCTGCTTTGTCGTTGCTTCTACACTTACTCAAATGACTCCATCCGCGCAAACTCAAGCACCCGCGCCAAAGCCGCCTGACACTGTCTACGTGCTCAAGCCCGCGCACATCTTTGATGGCGATTCGGCGCAACTGCACGACGGCTGGGTGGTCCTCGTGCGCGGCGAGAAGATCGAAGCGGTCGGCCCGGCTAATGAAGTAAAAACCCCTGTCGATGCAAAGGTGATCGACTTGCCCGGCCTGACTTTGATGCCGGGCCTGATCGAAGCGCACTCGCACGTCCTCCTGCATCCTTACAGCGAAACCGTTTGGAACGATCAGGTGGCACGCGAAGCGTTGAGCCTGCGCGTGGCGCGGGCGACCAATCATTTGCGCAGCGAGTTGCTCGCCGGCTTTACGACAATCCGCGATCTGGGAACTGAAGGAGCGGGATATGCCGACGTTGGTCTGAAGCAGGCGGTGCAGCAGGGGATAATTCCCGGCCCGCGGATGTTTGTTGCCACGCGCGCGATTGTCGCCACCGGCAGCTATGGCCCGAAAGGCTACGCGCCGGAATGGAACGTGCCGCAGGGCGCCGAAGAAGCCGACGGGGTCGATAGTTTGACGCGCGTCGTCCGCGAACAGATAGGCCGTGGCGCGGATTGGGTCAAGGTCTATGCCGATTATCGCTGGGGCGCCGGCGGTTTGGCGCACGCGACGTTTACTTTGGAAGAATTGAAACTGGCGGTTGAAGTCGCAAAGAGCGCGGGCATTCCCGTGGCGGCTCACTCTACCAGCACCGAGGGCGCGCGGCGCGCAATTCTCGCCGGCGTGGAAACGATCGAGCACGGCGACGGTCTGACACCGGAACTATTTCGCTTGATGAAAGAGCGCGGCACTGCTTTGTGTCCGACGCTTTCAGTCGCCAGCGGTGCGGGCATCGAAAAGAAAAAGGTTATTTTCAAACAGGCGCTCGAAGCCGGCGTTACGATTGCCAGCGGCAGCGACGTCGGCGTGTTTGCCCACGGCGACAACGCCCGTGAGATTGAAACAATGGTGAGTTGGGGCATGCCGATCCTCGACGCGCTACGTTCAGCGACTTCAGTCGACGCCCGCGTGCTGCACATGGAAGATCGGATTGGCCGCGTAAAGATTGGCCTGTTTGCCGATCTCATCGCCGTGGAAGGCGATCCGACGCACGACATCTCGGCTCTGCGCCGGGTGCGTCTGGTGATGAAGAACGGAGTGATCTATAAGCAGCCGTGAGTTTCCCTTTGATTGTGGCACGCGCATCTTGCGCGTGATCACGGGCGGGGACCCCGTGCCACTTTCCCATTACCAACTTATGCAGAACCTTATCGATCTTACGAACAGAGTGGCTTTGATTACCGGCGCTTCATCGGGAATCGGCGCGGCCACTGCGGAGTTGTTTACCCATCTCGGTGCGCGGGTCGCGATTGGCTACTATCAAAACGAAGCCGGCGCCGAGGAACTACGCGCCCGAGTCGTTAAGGCAGGCGGCAGTGCGATTAAGATTCGTGCCGATGTGCGAGATCCGGATCAAGTTTCTTCCTTGATTACTCAGACCGCTTCAGAGTTGGGACCGATCGATATTCTGGTGAACAACGCGGGGTCGTTAATGGAACGACAGAAGATCGCTGAGATCACCGCAGAGCGCTGGGACGACGTAATGAATCTCAACTTGAAAAGCGCGATGCTTTGCTCGCAGGCCGTGGCGCCCGCGATGATCGAACGAAAGAGAGGCGCGATCGTAAACGTCGTCTCCATCGCCGGACGAACCGGGGGCGGTCCCGGAGCCGGCGCTTACTCCACGGCCAAGGCCGGTTTAATCGCGCTAACCAAGTCGATGGCAAAGGAGCTCGCGCCCCACGGCGTGCGGGTCAACGCGGTCTCACCGGGCGTGATCGACACCCCGTTCCATGAAGTTTTTTCCACGGCGGAAATGATGCGCGGTTTTGTGGCTTCGACCCCACTTGGTCGCATTGGCACGCCGCCGGAATGCGCAACCGTAATCGCGTTTCTCGCCTCTGACGCAGCGAGCTTCATCGTCGGAGAAACCATCGAAGTAAACGGCGGCCAATTGATGCTGTGAGCCCGCTAACCCACCCCCAATGACTCAACCCAAACCCTGGTTTGACAAACCGAGTTATTGTAACTAGAATAGTTACAAATGAAACCTGCAGGATTTACAAACTCGGGCCACTATGTCAACTAATAGCCGCTTTGCGGTCGCGGTACATGTTTTGACGCTAATGGCCTGGTCTGATGAGGAATCTCTCAAGTCAGACCAGATGGCTGTGAGCGTGAACACAAATCCCGTGGTCGTAAGGAGGATGTTGTGCGACCTGGCGGAGGGCAAGCTGGTGGTGTCGCACACGGGTTCAACGGGCGGTTCCCGGCTCGCCCGCAATCCCGAGCAAATCACTCTGCTGGATGTGTACCGAACCATTGAAGCCACCGATGTGTTTTCCCTTCATCCGAAACGTCCCAGCCACCGTTGTCCGGTGGGGTCGAGCATTGGAACGGTGTTGCAGGGGGTCCGGGCAGAAATCGACTCGGCGATTGAAGGCGTACTGGCCGGGATTACAATCGAAGACGTTATGCTGCGCTTGAAACCACAGGCCCGGAGACCTGAAGTTAAGAAGAAGCGAGCTAGCAACCATTGATACTTGCGATCATCCAAACCATAAGGCGCCCGCGGTCGTATTAGAGAAGAGCCACGAGGATTTAGGAATTTCGATCGAAGATAAATTGGGAATGAAATTGTTTTCATGAAAATGGAGGTCTTAATTGACTAGGTACGAGCAGGAACAAGGTGGGGTTGGGTTGATGGCTTCAGGAGAGCCTGAATTCACAGGCTTGAACGAGGGTCTGCTGGAAGACTCTGTCCTGCCGGAAGACATAAACGAGGTTCTGCAGCAACTCGAAGCTCCGGTCGGCGACGATCATGCAGATGATGAAGGTCTGGCGGGAGATTCAGAACTGGATCTTTCGGCGGGAGCGTTGGACAAGGCATCGGATCCGGTAAGGCTCTACATGCGTGAAATGGGCACGGTGCCGCTATTGAAGCGCGAGCAGGAAGTCTCGATCGCTAAAAGAATCGAATGGGGACAAAAGCGGGCGCAGCGGGCTCTGACGCGGTCGCCGATCGCGGTTGCTGAACTCTTGAAGATCGGCGAGGAATTAGAGGCAGAGAAGATTGGCATCCGCGAGATTGTTACTTTCTCTGATGAGATCGAGCCCGAGGAGCATGAGGACAAGGCGTCAGACTATCTTCAGAGGACGATTGCAAGTATTCAGAGTATCGGCAAGCTCTACCGGCGCGGGCTCAAAGAATCCGAGCAGCTGGTGGCCGAACATAAGCTAAACCGCGGCCGAAGGTCTAAGAAGCTGATGCGACTCAAACGGAAATTGGCGCGGACGCGACTTAGGGTAGCGAGCGAGATCGGTGGCCTTGGCCTGAGAGAGCCGGCCCGCCAACGTCTGGTTGACGCCGTCACTGCAGTCCAGAAAGAAACCCGAGCGGTGGAACTCCGGATTACGAACTTCACGGAGAAGCTCGCCGGCAAACGGATAAAAGAAACAGACAAGAAAGAGTTCACCAGGCACGTTCGTGAGGCGCGGCGCCGACTCAAAGAGATCGAAGTTGAGCATCACGCCTCCGCTCTGGATATCAAACGTTCGTATCGAATGATTGCCATCGGAGAGGCCCAGGCAGCGCAGGCCAAGCATGAACTGACTGAAGCCAATCTGCGTCTGGTCGTCTCGATCGCCAAGAAGTATCAGAATCGCGGGTTGAATTTCCTCGACCTGATTCAGGAGGGAAATCTCGGCCTGATGAAGGGCGTGGATAAATTCGACTGGCGGCGTGGGTACAAATTCTCGACCTATGCCACCTGGTGGATCCGCCAGGCGATCACGAGAGCGATCGCCGATCAGGCGCGCACCATCCGCGTTCCGGTTCACATGATCGAGGTGCTGAATAAGGTCAGGACCGTCACGCGTGAGCTGGTGCGCGATCTGGGACGCGAACCGACGACCGAGGAAATCGCGAAAGGGATGGGCACCTCAGTCGAGAAAGTGAACAAGGCTCTCAAACTGACGCAACAACCGATCTCGCTGGAGACGCCGATTGGCGAGGCTGGAGATTCACAATTCGGAGACCTGATCGAAGATCGCTCAACCGTCAGTCCGGCGGAACGGGTCATCACTTCCAACCTGCGAGACATTGCGGGCGACGTGCTTCAGACCCTGAGCCCGCGTGAGGAAAAGGTCATCCGCCTGAGGTTTGGCATGGACATCGAGGGTCGTGAGCGGACTCTTGAAGAAGTCGGCGAGGACTTTCACGTAACGCGCGAACGCATTCGGCAGATCGAAGTCAAAGCCCTGAGGAAGCTGCGACACCCTTCGCGGGCGCGCGTGCTGAAGAACTTCATCGAAGGTCAGAATCAGTAAGAAGGCTTGGTCCCGAAACCGCTTGCGATAGCGAGCGGGTAACGTCTGCCTCAGCGAGCGAGCTGGGAATCACCGAAATGGGCGGTCGCGCAAAGCGGCCGCCCATTTCCTTAACCTCGAGTTCGCTTCAGTCAAGCGCACCAGACAATTGCTGGATGGATTCAAGTTTTTGCGGAAGAAGATGATGATGATGATGAACGTACGCTTGGATTGAAGTTGGCTGGGAGGCAGGGACTCGAACCCCGATAGCCAGATTCAGAGTCTCAAAATGCTTGTTTCTGTCTGTTCCCTTACCGTCTTGCTAGTGCGGATTCCTTAGGTTTTCCTTCTCAACTATAATGGGTGGGTTCGTTTGCGTATCAACGGGTTCGGCTGAGTTGGCACACTATTGGCACACTCGCTGGCTCAAATCTCGTCGTGAGACGAACACCCATACGCCAAAACACAGAAGGTGCCGAATGAGGTTAGGCTACGGCGAGTTTGATTGGTCCGACTTCAGATCAAAGAAGGCTTACCTTCGGGAAGCGTTTCTGGATGCGGTTGCGCAGTGTGCGCCGCAGGTGTGCGAAATTCCGCCGAGTCGCACCTAACAACGTACTCACGAATCAGCCGGCCAACTTTGTCGCCGTGCCACCGACGCTGCAGTTCAGCGCGACGAATTATCCGGTGAATGAAGGGGATGGCAAGGTGACGTTGACGGTCAATCGGAGCGGGGATACAAGTGGAGCGGCGACAGTTGACTATGCCACGAACCCAGGCGCACCGCCCGCCTCCTGCGGCGCA
>JBBQWP010000011.1:0-149556 GCA_038210455.1 Pyrinomonadales bacterium
ATCGAGCCCCGCAAACACGTCGTAATCGCGGGGAATAAATCTGGTCCGCTGAATCGTCATCGTCGTTGCTCCTGGATGCAGCTCTTAAATCAACTACATCTTATCGAACCAACCTGACATTCAGCATACGTGTCTCCAAAGAGCTTCGCAAAGTTCTCACTGGTGATTCGTCCGATCTCTTCCAACTCTTTACTATGAAGAGACGCCAAACACCGCGCTGTCTCAACCACCCTGGCCGGTTCGTTACGCTTTCCGCGGAAAGGGACGGGTGTCAGGTAAGGACAGTCGGTTTCGATCAGCAGACGCTCGAGGGGAAGCTCAAGAGCCACGTCGCGCAGGTCTTCAGCTTTCTTAAAAGTCAGATTGCCGGCAAATGAAATAAAGAAACCCAGGTCGATTGCGGCCTGCGCCATTGCCAGGCTGCCACCAAAACAATGCAACACGCCCGCGCGCGCGGAACCGGTTAGTTCTTCACGCAGGATCGCGATCGTATCGTCGTCGGCCTCGCGTGAATGAATCACCACCGGCAGGTCCTGGGCGCGCGCGAGTCGCAATTGCCGCGTGAAGATCTCGCGCTGCACGTCGCGCGGCGAGTGGTCGTAATGATAATCAAGCCCAATTTCGCCCCAGGCGATCACGCGTTTGCTTTGCTGTACCAAATTCAACAGGCGCTCCTCGGCCGCATCATCAAAGAGCTTCGCATCATGAGGATGCACGCCCACGGCAGCGTAAATCTCTGAATGCTTCTCGGCCAACTCGACCGCGCGCTCGAAGGCCCCACTGTGCGGATCGCCCGTGCCGACGTTAAGCATGGTGGTGACGCCGGCGTCCCGCGCGCGCGCGATTACTTCTTCTCGATCGGAGTCATATTCAGGGCCGTCGATGTGGCAATGGGAATCTATGAACATCGGGTTGGAATTCTTCAGTTGCTCGACTTGCACTGGGGCAGGACGTGCGGTCGCTGTGCTGCAAAGTGTATCGGCGCGGAGGATAGCGGGTCAGACCACAGGAGGCCGGTCTTCTGCCATTGCTCGCGCAGCTTCTGGGCCAGCAGGCGGGATTTGTACCACATCGAAACGATCAATTGGAGCGTGTGATCACCCGCGCGAATCGAAGAGTCCCCTCTCTCCACGGCCGCGTCCACAACGCCCACTGCTATCGTCATCTCTTTAACCCAGGTCTTGCCGGGTGAAAGAGTGAGAAAGACTTTGCTCGGCGAAGGCTGATCGATTGGCTCTATCTCTTCATCGAAGTACCGGGAATTTACCAGCCAGACCCCATACGGCCCTGACGCGTTTCCCGGCGCGCTGAGAATCTTGGACTGGAAGAACAGGTCGTGGCCTTTGTAAAGAATCAGTTTCTGCTGGCCGACACTGCGAAAGCTAAGTCTCAATTGCAGCTCGAGGATGGCAGATTTCTCGTTGATCTCGCAATAGCTCTGCGAAACTATTTCCACCGAAAACTCGAGCGGTTGCTTTGGTGCTTTGGGCTGCGCGGCAACTGGAACCGAGGAAATCAGAAAGAGTGTTGAAGCTAATAACAGGTGTAGTGGGCGAATCATCGCAGGTGCTAACCGCGTGTAGAACGGCGGTATCAATTGCCAAACGTGAATCAAAGAAGCCACCAGAATCCTTACGACACGGATTTCATAGAACCACTTAGCCGCCTGAATCTATGACCACCCGGTTCTACAACTACGAACGCTTTGCTTAGCTCATCCTCGGAATAGAGCGACAAGACTCGCTCCAGCTCTTGATGAACAGAGTTCTGAGTGGAAGGGAGAATTCGAAGATACAAGACACCACAACCCAAACCGCGGACAAAAACCAAGTTGCCAAAATCTCTATCCCGAGTGACTAGCAGCCGTCCGCTGCTTTGAGCCTGCCCCAGGATATCTTCGTCGGGCGCCCGGTTAAGACCAAATTCAACGGCACGGATGACGTCATGCCCTAGCGCGCCGAGAAACCGCGCCGTGATCGCGTAAACGTCCTGGTCTAAGAGAAACTTCAAGCGGGAATAGAAGCGAGGTCAATGTCTTCGGCGGCAACCAGAGCCGCCGCGTAACGCAGACACGCGCGAATATCTTCAGTGGTAACGTCCGGATAGTAGTCTTTTATGATTTGCTCGAATGACAGACCTTCAGCCACAAGCTCAAGCACGTCCTGCACGGGAATGCGGGTTCCTTCAATGCATGGCTTTCCAAAATGAATGTCGGGTCTTACTGTGATTCTTTCAAGCATCTCAAGAGTGCCTCAACGGTTTACCAATTTCTCGCAGCCCTTTTTTTCTTGCGAGTAAATGCATAATTGTAACTCTGACAATGAAGATAGTCTGGAACTATGGATTCATTGCAGTCGGTAATTTATCATAGACCGTAAGGAGGTAGCGAGGTTTGGAAAGACCATCAGGAAAGAGAGAGTGGGTTCTAACGCAGCAGGCGTTCAACAACCTACTCTTCTGGCTTGACCCCGATCTCAATAGAGCCGGCGAAAGGTACGAAATCATAAGAAGAGGACTTGTCAGATATTTCCGAGGGCGCGGATGTGCCAGCCCTGAGGATCTAGCTGACGAGACGATTAATCGCGTAAGTCAGAAGGTTCCTGACCTGAGGCCTGTCTATGTGGGGGAACCCGCACGCTATTTCTTTGGCGTTGCGCGTTATGTATATCTCGAGTACTTGCGGAGACAACCAAGAGAATCAGAAATATATCTCGAATACCTTAGAAAAAAGGCCCTTGATGCTGATGAGTTTGAAGAACGACCTGTATTACCCGAACACAAGTTTATTGCTCTGGCTCTTATCCGTGATCAGATCAAACCAGTTTCGTTAACAGCGGATGGCACATATAGATTTCTCGACGATCACCAGAACCTGCACAGCCTGATTTATCTCGCCACCGCTGAAACGCTGAAACTCAGAACTGCTGTCGAGGAATTGGAATCATTGGTAAATAACTCAAGGACGAAGGAGAACGACTTCCAGAATTTCTTCGAGAAGTATCCGAAGTTAATAATAAACGACGAATACAAGAGAGCGCATCCGCACATTCTCTTGACCAGAACTGACGGAGAAATCCTGATCCCTGATTTTCTTCTTGAGCCTCTTGACCAAAGCTCTCTTTGCGATTTGCTCGAATTAAAGCTCCCCTCGTCTCAGATTTTTGTGATGCAAAAAAGACGGATAAGGTTTTCGTCGGCTGTCTTCGAAGCGTGCTCTCAGCTTCGGACCTACAGCCAATTCTTCGACGAAGAAAGAAATCGGAAGGACATTCAAGAGCGTTACGGTTTGCTTGCGTATAAGCCAAAAATGCTTGTCATTATTGGACGACGAGGAAACATAAGCCCAATTGAATTGCGACAGATGGAACTCGATGTTCCTAATCTTGTTCTGCGCACTTATGATGATTTGATCACTCGTGCGAAGGCAAGGCTTAACACGGTGAAATAATGCACATAGATACCTCCATCTGAACGGGAAACCTTGGTGACTACTTCAACCTCGCCCCATTCGGCACATCCTCGGCAAACGTGGCAATCACCGGCTTACCTTCTTCACCAACCGAAGCCGCCAGAAGCATGCCCTGTGATTCGTAACCGCGCAGCTTCCGGGGCTTGAGGTTCGCCACGACGACAATTTTGCGACCCACCAGTTGTTCGGGCTCGTAATATTGCGCGATGCCCGCGAGAATCTGGCGCGGCTTCTCTTCCCCGATATCCACGGTCAGGAGTAGAAGTTTATCAGCCTTGGGAATTCGCGCGGCGGTGCGAACCTCTCCGACGCGCAGCTCAACTTTGGTGAAGTCGGTGATTTCGATCAGGCCGTCGCCCGACCTGTTCTGCACGGCGTCGGCTTCGGTCGCATGATGGCCTGAGCCCTCCCTAACGGTCGGGCTAGTGCCTCGGTCCTCTGGCCCCGGCTGACTTGTCGCCTCCACCCCAACGCTACCACCTTTAATCTCGTCCATAATTTTCGCCTTATCCAAACGCGGAAATAGCCCCTTAACCTCGCCGATCTGTGTACCCTCCGGCAAGCCGGCCCACTGCAATTGTCTCGGATCCAGTCTTGACAAATCGTCTGTCAATCCAAGTTGAGCGTAAATCTCTCGCATCGCGTTGGGCATGACCGGGTACAGGAGCACACTCAACCATCGCAGCGTTTCAGCCGCGCGATAAAGTAAGGCGTGCAGCGTCTGCTGTTGCTGCGGATCCTTCGCCAAGTCCCAGGGCTTCGCTTCTGAGATCATCTTGTCCACCCGCGCTACAATCGCCCAAGCTTCTTCCAGGGCACGGCTAAATCCGAAAGCTTCGAAGTGACGAATGAACTCATCACGCGCATGCCCCAGCGATCCGGCAATGGATGCCTCGTCGGTGTCAACGCCGGCGCGCTTTGCGAGCAGCCGAGCTTCTTCCGAAATATTTCCCGAGGGAACGCGGCCCTCGCAATACCTTTGAATCATGGTCAGGGTCCGGCTCGAGAGATTGCCCAGACCGCTGGCGAGATCGCTGTTGGTGCGATCGATCAGGTTCTCGTAACCGAAGCGCCCATCCTGGCCGAATACCATTTCGCGCAGACAAAAATAACGAATCGTATCAATCGAAAAGTGCTGGTTAAGCACGTCCAGCTCGATCGTGTTTCCGAGTGTCTTCGACATTTTGCGACCGCTGGGATCGACCCACATGCCGTGCGCGACCACGGCACGCGGGAGCTTAACTCCGGCAGCCATCAGGAAAGCCGGCCAGTAAACCGCGTGGAAACGCAGAATATCTTTGCCTACCAGATGCAGTGCCGGCCAAAACTTTTCAAACCCGATGGCGCGCTCCTGCTGTTCGTTGCCGAATCCAATCGCCGTGACGTAGTTGGTCAAGGCCTCAAACCAAACGTACATCGTGTGATCGGAATCATCGGGGACCGGGACTCCCCAACTGACCGACGAGCACACTCGGCTAATTGAAAGATCCTGCAAGCCGCCGCGAACAAAACTTCTCACCTCATTGCGCCGCGCGTCAGGTTGCACGAAGTCGGTTCGCGCTTCATACAGGCCGAGCAATGCTTGATCGTAATCCGAGAGCCGGAAGAAATAGCTCTCTTCAGAAACACGGTCGAGTTTAGTTTCATGAATCAGACAAGTGGGCGGTTCGTCCGGACTCACCGGCTTAGCATATTCATCTTCTGTTTTATAAGCCGCGCACGGCGCGCAGAACCAACCTTCGTAATGACCTTTGTAGATTGCGTCGCGACCCTTCGGCGTCTTGGCCCGGGCCGCGCGCCGCCACAGTTCACTGACGCCCTCGGAATGGAAGGGCTCGGTGGTGCGCATGAAGATGTCGTAGCCGCCGTGATCGGTATCCAGTCCAAAAGCCGCAGTCATCTTCTTAAAATAATCAACCACGTAATCCGCTTGCTCCTGCGGAGTGCGATGGTTAAGTTTCGCAGCGCGCTCGATGTTGATGCCGTGTTCGTCCGTGCCGGTAAGAAAGAGAGTTTCGATGCCCTGCTGTCTCTTACTGCGGGCGATCGAGTCAGCTACAATCATCGTGTAGAGGTGACCCAGATGAGGGAGACTGTTGGCGTAGTAGATGGGCGTGGTGACGTAGAAGGTTTTCATTAGTCGGCGTTATTGTCTAACTCTAACTTCTTCCTCTGTGTGATCTCCGTGTTCCTCTGTGTCTCTGTGGTGAATGTTTTTGTGAGTAAGTTTTACCATAGAGACACGGAGGAACACAGAGGTGCGCGGAGAGAACGAATCAGGAGCTTATCTCTTCGAGGCTTTCGCAAACTCATCATCCCGATTGAACTTTGGCAGCACGTTCATGTCTGCCACGCGGCGTCCAATCGCCAACGCAAAGTCCGCTTCCTGAATCATCCCAAGGAAATTCCAATCATCGTGGAACTCGTCGGAAGGCTGGTGGTAATGCGCGTCGTTGTATTCCTTAAATTTCTGTGCCCCCCAACCTTTGGGCCGGCCAACGTAGTCGTCGCCCTCCTTCAAACTGATCGAAGGCACGCCGACTTTGGCGAACGGAAAATGATCTGAGCGATAGAAGGAACCCTGTTCAGGACGCGGGTCAGGTGAAATTCTCAAGCCGCGTTCACGGGCGATCGCATCGACGACAGCTTTGAGGGATGAACGCTCAGCGCCGAGAGGCACAAAGTCACGCGTCGGTCCCAGGATATTCATTGAATCGAGATTGATGTTCGCCGCGGTCTTCTCGACGGGCACCAGCGGATGCCGTGAATACCATTCAGATCCGATCAGTCCCTGTTCTTCTCCCGTTGTAATCAGGAACAGAATCGAACGTCGTGGCTTTTCCGCAGCCGGGAGATTTGCCATGACTCTGGCGATCTCAAGCACTGACGCGACGCCGGTTGCGTTGTCCAGCGCGCCGTTGTAGATAGTGTCGCCCGTCTTGTCAGGCGCACCAATTCCAAAATGGTCCCAATGTGCCGAATACACGACGTACTCATCTCTCAATTTCGGATCGCGGCCCGGAAGAATCGCGACCACATTAGGGGCTTCAACGCGCTTAACTTCGCTGTTCAAATCGAGCGCGGCACTTAAGTTCAGCTTTACCGGTTTGAAATCTCTGGAGGCTGCCTGCTTCCGCAAGTCATCGAGATTCTGTCCCGCGAGCTGCATCATGCGATGGGCCGCATCATCAGTCATCCACGAACGCATTTTGAGAAAAGGCGTTTTATCGCTCGAGGTGCGGGCGATATCGAATCGCCATGAACCATTCGAGGTGCGCACCACACTCCAGGGATAACCCGCCGATTCGTTCGTGTGCAGCAGCAGCGCGCCAACCGCCCCGCGCCGCGCGGCCTCCTCATATTTGTAGGTCCAGCGGCCATAGTAAGTGAGCCGGCGGCCGCCAAAGAGATCCGGTTCGGCCGAAGTCGCCGGCGGATCGTTCACCAGCATCACCAGAATCTTGCCACGATAATCCTCGGCCGGGCCCTTGTAGTCGTTCCATTTCTGTTCCGGCGCGTCGATGCCATAGCCGACAAACACCATTTCAGCGTTTACCGAAACATGATCCGTTTGCGCGCCGGTAAACGCGACGAAGTCGTCGGCGAACTTAAACGCTTCGGCTTTCGCGGGACCGTTAATGCGCAACTCAGTCTTTGGATCGGCTTTCACGCCCACCAGCGAAACGGGCTGCCAGAAACTCCCTTTGGCGCCGGCGCCTTTCAATCCGATCGCCTCGAATTGCTCCGCGACATACAGCGCAGCCATTTCGCCGCCCTTGGCGCCTGTGCCGCGTCCTTCCAGACGATCGTCGGAAAGAAACTTAATATGCGCGCGTAAGGCGTTTTCGCTGATTGCGCTCGGTGAAGCCGTTCTTCGCTGTGCTGTTAACGTAATCGCAAAGGCAATTAGTACGACTGCGACAATTACTTGAACTCTCATCTGGTCTCCTTTGAAATGCCCGGGACTAAGCAAAATTGATATTCTCACGAATTCCTTCCTCGCCCGCACGATCCAAGAGACGCAACAATGCTGTCCGTTCGCGAATACGAGCACCCCGTCGTATCAATATTATGAGACCAGCATGAGGAATTCCGCGCGCGGCAGTCAGGAAGTCGTCCCGATTGCAGGTAATTAGCACGTAGTCGTTCTCCCCAGCGAAACACAAAACCGCCTCATCCGTTGTTTGCGGATGAATTAACTCTCGCAATTTGAAGACTTCGTGACCCATTGCCCGAAGGCCATAGGCCATGTCATCGGGTACATCGTGGTCGAAAAGAAACTTCACGATGTTTCGCTGGGACTCATCTGGCGGGCGACGAGCAAATCAATTTCTCCACGATGGTCTTCGTAATATGCCAGGCATTCGTAAACCTGTGCCCGGGTTAGGTCCGGAAGACTCTGCGTAGCGATGCTGTCAATAGTCTCGCCATTTTGTAACAATCCAACTACGTCGTGCACTCCAATTCGCGTACCGGCAACAATCGGATTTCCACCTCTAACACCGCTCTGCCGCGTGATATAGGCATATACAATAGCCACGCTCGAAGCGTCAGGCTGATTGGTTGTGATCTCCATAGGCTCTCCAGTTTATCCAGATTGTCGGAATAAGGCCACACAGAGACTGACCAGGTGACGACGATGACACTTCACTTCCCGGTGATTAGCGCCATCGCCTCGGCACGAGTGCGCGGATCCTTGCGAAAGCCGCCCAGCACTGCCGAGGTGACAGTCGTGGCGCCAGGCTTCTTCACTCCGCGCAAGGTCATGCAGGTGTGTTCGGCTTCAATGACCACCATTACGCCCAGCGGTTGGAGTCGCTCAAAGAGAGTATTCGCAATCTCTGACGTCAGGCGCTCCTGCAACTGCAGGCGGCGCGCGAAAGTTTCCGAGAGCCGCGCGAGCTTTGAGACCCCCAGGATTCTCCCGTCCTTCGGAATGTAGGCGATGTGACACTTGCCGACAAAGGGCGCCAGATGATGTTCGCACAATGACGCGATGCTGATGTCTTTGACTATGACCATCTCGTCGTGCTTGTTTCCCGACAAGGGCACGACATGCTCACTCGGGTCCTCACGCATCCCGGCAGTGAGTTCGGCGTACATCTCGGCCACGCGCCGCGGAGTTTCAAGCAAGCCTTCTCGATCGGGATCCTCACCCATGCCTTCAAGGATCAAACGGACACCCCGAGCCATTCGATCGAGATCTATCTCGGCCGGTTTCTTTCGCTCTTCATTGTCGGTTATCTTTGCGCTCATCGATTCTTCAACCGCTACCGCCCGGTACTGACAAACTACTGTTTGCGCAGTGTTTCATAGGCCGCCCGGGCTGCGTCCTGCACTACACGCAACGCGATTCCAACGTTTTTAGCCGCCGTCCGGCACTGTTCGAACTCGGGCATTGCGTTGACCTCGCCATTATTCGCGCCGTGGTTTAGATAGGCAACTTTAACATCAATCGGGCCAAATTGCGTCTCGACCCTGACCGTCTCTCGGGCCAGCGCGCGCCGCGCGACCTCGTAACTCCGGGCGCCGATCGTCGTCGTTTCCGCAAAGAGCATTTGTAGAAATTTCTCTCGCTCGTCGGGGTGGCACAGGATCGAAATAAGCAGTCCCGGCCGGTTCTTCTTCATCTGGGTGTGCGTTAGATAGCAGTCAAGCGCGCCCAATTCAAAGGCCTGGTCCATGACATACCCCGCCACCTGCGGCGAAATATCGTCAACGTTGGTTTCAATCATCATCAGCATTTCATCGGCCGACGCAGTTGCGTCCACAGTCTCACCGATGAAGATGCGCAGTGCGTTCGGAAACTTTTTGTGGTCACGGGAGCCCGCGCCATAACCCGTCGCTTCAATCTTCATCGGTGGAACTGGTCCAAAGGTGGTGCAGACCGCACTGATGATGGCCGCGCCGGTCGGAGTGACAAATTCTCCTTCGATGTCGCCTGCATAAATCGGCTTTCCCTTAAGCAACTCTGCGACCGCGGGCGGCGGGATGGGAAAGCGGCCGTGCGCCATTTCAGTCATGCCGGCGCCGACGCGCAGCGGCGATGAAACGAATTGTTCAACTCCCAGTAACTCGAAACCAATCGCGGCTCCGCAGACATCGATGATTGCATCGAGTGCCCCAACTTCATGAAAATGAATTTTCTCGATCGGCTGGTTATGTACATGCGCTTCAGCTTCGGCCAGCAGCGAAAAGATCCGCGCGGCCCGCTCTTTAACCCCATCGGTCAAACGGGAGTCGTAGATGATTTTGAGAATGTCGCTGAGATGACGGTGCGCGTGTTCGTGCGCGGTGTGTACCCGAGCATAGGTCGCGCTAATTCCTGAACGATCGACCTTTTCGAAATCAACTTGCCAACCACTGACGCCAAGCAATTCCAGTTGCTCGATCAATGCCTGCGGTCGAACGCCCGCACCGACCAACGCGCCGAGAATCATGTCGCCACTGGCGCCGGCAAAACAATCGAAGTAGAGAGTTTTCATAGAGACTGCTTAGCCACAAAAGGTACAAGAGTCACAAAAGGGAAAACCGACCGAATTCTGCGAACACTCACGCCCGGATCCGCGGCCACTGAGGAACCCGAGCTTCCCTTAACCTCTTGCCCCTTTTGTGCCTCTTTGCGGCCTAACACCTAGAGCCCGGGAAGAATCTCACCAGCGTTCCCAGTCAGCACTTCGTCGCAGAGGTTGGAAAGCCGAGTAGCTTCCGGATTCACTTCAACCACATAAGCGGAAGCCGCCCGGGCAATCTCTGGAATCGAAGCCGCCGGGTAAACAACTGCCGACGTGCCCACGACCAGACACAGGTCGCACGTCCGTGCCTTCATAGCCGCAGCTTCGAATGCGCCTGCAGGTAAAATCTCACCAAACAACACCACGTCGGGTCTCAGATTGCCACCGCAATCGAAACACACCGGCACGCCATTATCAAACTTCAATTCCCCCACATCATGACCCGTACCGCAATCAAAGCAGCGCGCCCGCCAGATATTGCCGTGCAGCTCGATGACATTTGGCGAGCCAGCCGCCTGATGCAATCCATCGATGTTCTGAGTCACCAGCGTCAGGTCTTTGAACCGCGTCTGCCAACGGGCAATCGCTTCATGGGCCGGATTCGGCTTTACTTCAGCAAGTAAACCACGCCGGTAGTTGAACCACTCCCAAACCGCCGGCAGATCTCGCGCCAGCATTCCAGCCGACGAGATCACGTCAAACGGCATTCCCTTCCAAACCGATGTATTGCCTCCGCCGCGAAAGGTCGGCACACCCGACTCGGCCGAAACGCCCGCGCCCGTCAGTACCAGGACGTGGTTCGCTCTGCCAAACCTCTCTCTGAGTTCTACCGAGATTGCTATTGGTTCTGTCGCCGTCATCAGGGAATTTGGATCGTAGCAGAGCGCAAGGCGCCGCTGTCAAGGAAGCAGGGTTTCGTCGAGCGCGTTGGCTTCAGACGATCACAAAAGCGTAGCTCTCGAGTGTTCGAGGGAACGAAATGTCGGGTTCATGAGCGAGCGAGTACGACGGATTCTCCATCAGATAAAATGCCACCTCTTCGGCAATGACGGCCCAGCCGTTACTCTCATAAAAGCGCTTTGCGGCAGTATTAATTTTGAAAACACGCAGCAGCAGCCTTCTACCACGCTCGTCAGACGTGGTACTGATTCTGTGAAGAAGCTGCCGCCCAATCCCAAGTGATCGCATCGCAGGCGTGAGAATAAGCATCTGCAGGCGATCAGTGTCTTCTCCAAATTTCAGTTGGTAGTAGCCCGAAAAGTCGGATTGACTTTCAGTGACGTACGTCGCGCACGCTTCAAAAGCTTCTTCAAAGTCATTCTGTTGCCAGGTTTCATCCCAGCCCCAAATCTCTTCGATGTAACCCTTCATCGCCTCGCAGTACAGGTTGTAAAGTCGATCTCTGTCAGCGATTGTGGCGATGCGCGTTGTGATGGGCATAAAAGGCTGCGGCGCGGAGGTAGGGGGAGCTGAGTCGGGCCGATTATGAACTTGGCTGCTCTGGCAATGCAACACGACTAACAGTTAATGTATTGTACTCCGTCGCGTTCATCTCGATTAATGATAAGGCAAGACAACAACCTGTGAACCTGATTGAACTCCAAGATACCCTGCGCGCTACGTTGCGGACGGCGGCCGCCGAGTTGTTTCAGATCGAACTCGATCAGTTGGTCACAGAGGTGCCGCCGCGAACCGAGTTGGGTGATTTGGCTTTCCCGATCGCTTTCGAACTCGCAAAGCAAATTAAACAGAAGACCGGGGAGAAACGCGCGCCGCGGACGATTGCTGAGACTTTGAAATCAGCTCTGGAAGCAATTGAAGAGGTGTCCCGAGTCGAGGTGGCCGGCGCCGGCTATCTAAACGTTTTCTTCGATCGCGCCAGGCTGATCTCCGAACTTGCAGCCAAGCCGGAGACTACAGGTGCTGCGATCACCTCGCGAAAGCTGATGGTCGAACATACCAGCATCAATCCGAACAAAGCGGCCCACATCGGCCACGTGCGCAACGCCGTGCTCGGGGATACGTTTGTGCGGATTCTTCAGGCCGCGGGAAATCGCGTCGAAGTCCAGAACTACATCGATAACACCGGCGTTCAGGTCGCCGACGTGGTGGTCGGGTTCATGCACATCGAGCATATGAGCCTGGAAGATATTAGGGCGCTTGACCGCTCGCTTCCCGCTGAAGTGCCGTTTGATTACTACTGCTGGAACCTTTACACGCGCGTCGGTGGCTTCTATCGCGAAGGTGGCAGCGGAGCTGAGCCGAACCCTGAGCGTCTGAAACTGCGCATCGAAGTCCTGCACGCCATTGAAGCAGGCAATAATCCCATCGCTGAGTTGGCCGACTATGTCGCGACCCGTAACGTCGAGCAGATCCTCGACACCATGGAGCGTCTGGGCATCCGTTATGATCTGCTCGCCCGCGAATCAGAAATTCTCCATCTGCATTTCTGGGAACGCGCCTTCGAATTAATGAAACAGCGGGGCGTGATTCACTTCGAAGCCGAGGGCCGCAATCACGATTGCTGGGTGATGCCGTTCGAATCTCACACCGGCACAGACGAACACGAATCCGACAAGATCATCGTGCGCTCCAACGGCTCGGTGACTTATACCGGCAAGGACATCGCCTACCAGCTTTGGAAGTTGGGTCAGCTCGGTCTCGACTTTAATTACAAACCGTTTCGAGCGGATGCCGACGGGCATGCGACCTGGGTAACAACTACTGAGCCAAATGCTGAGGCTCAACCGGAAGTGCCGCGACCGAATTTCGGCGGCGGCGAAATCGTTTACAACGTGATTGACTCGCGACAATCGTACCCACAGGAGATTGTGAGAAAGGGAGTCGCGGCGGTCGTGCCTGAACTTGGCGAAGAAGCGAGCGTGCACCTGTCGTATGAGATGGTAGCGCTTTCGCCGCGGGCCTGCGAAGAACTCGGCATTGCCCTTTCCGACGAAGATCGAAAGCGCCCCTACATCGAGATGAGCGGGCGCAAAGGTCTCGGCGTGAAAGCTGATGATTTGATTAGCCGGCTGGAAGCGGACGCGCTCGAGGAAGTGAAGACTCGCCATCCGGACTTGTCTGAAAAAGAGATGCGTGCGACAGCGCATGCAATTGCAACCGGCGCGCTCCGGTATTTCTTGCTGAAGTTCACGCGGAATTCAGTGATCGCTTTCGACTTCAAAGAAGCCCTTTCATTTGAGGGCGAGACCGGACCGTACTGCCAGTACGCCGCGGTACGAGCGAATTCGATCTTTCGCAAACTTGATGAGCAATCGGCCAGTGCTGAGGGCGGTAGCGATCAGGTGGTTTCGAGCTATCTTTCCAAAGCCGCGGATCTGATTCGTGATCGGAAGCAGGACGTAGCGGCCATACTTCATGGCTACGTCGGCGATGAAATCTGGTCGCTGTTGATGTTGGCCGGGCGGCTCGACGAATCAAATGGTCAGGCTGCTGCCAGCGCCGAACCTGCGTTCCTGGCAAAATACACGTTCAACCTGGCACGGGCCTTTAATCTCTTCTATCACCGCCACCGGATCATCGCCGAAGAGGACGCAGTCAAGCGTGTCGTGTTGATCGCGGTCGCGGATTACACTCGACAGCAGTTGACGGCGGCGCTGGCACGACTGGGAATCACGGTGCCGGACCGCATGTGAGCCTGATTAAGCATTGTTCGGGATTTCTGGAAAACGCAAAAGTTAGGTAAAGTAGTTTGCATGGCCGTGCGGGAACAATACGTTGTCGATTCGAAGGGTCGAAAGACCGGAGTCCTTCTCTCGGTGGAGCAATACGAGAAACTGATGGAGGATCTGCGCGATCTGGCTAAAGTAGCCGAACGTCGCGATGAGGAAACGATTAGTCTCAATGAATTGAAGCAGCGCCTCAAGAAAGATGGCCTCCTATAAGGTTGTCCCAAAGCCTTCGGTTGAAAAGGATCTGCGTTCACTCCCCAAATCGACGATCGTGAGGGTGATGAAGCAGATTGACGGTCTTGCCAACGACCCGTTTCCGCGCCAAACCGTTAAGCTAGAAGGCGGCGAAGAGCTATATCGGATTCGAGTGGGAGACTATCGCGTGATCTACGGGGTGGACCGTGCTGCGAGGCTAGTCACAATTCACTATGTCAGGCATCGGCGAGAGGTGTATCGAAAGCTCTAGCCGCAAGGATCTAAATATCGATGTTAATTGTAATGAAAGCCGACGCCACCGATGCGCAGATAGCGCATGTCTGTGACGTCATCACGGAACTGGGACTAAAACCGCACACGATGCCGGGCGCCACCCGCACTGCCATCGGCATCACCGGCAATCAGGGCGCGGTTGACCCGACGCGTTTTGAAAACTTGCCGGGCGTGGGCGAAGCCATTCGCGTCAGCAAACCCTACAAACTGATCTCGCTTGATCTGCGGCCCGAGAAGACGATCGTCCGCGTTGGCGATGCCACCATCGGGGGAGACGAACTCGCAATCATCGCCGGCCCTTGTGCTATCGAGAGTCGCGCCCAGGCGTTCGCCGTGGCCGAAGCCGTGCGACGCAGTGGCGCGAGGTTCTTTCGCGGCGGCGCTTTTAAGCCGCGGACATCTCCCTACGCGTTTCAGGGTTTAGGCGAAGAAGGCCTAAGGATTCTCGCGGAGGTCCGCGAAACCTATGGCCTCAAGATCGTAACCGAAGCAGTCGACGAGGCCTCAGTCGATCTCGTGGAGCGATACGGCGATATGATCCAAGTTGGCGCTCGTAACATGCAAAATTTTTCACTGCTGCGGCGCGTCGGCCGATCTCATCTACCGGTTTTGCTCAAGCGCGGCTTGTCCGCGACCCTGGACGAATGGTTGTTGGCGGCCGAATACATCATGTCCGAAGGCAACTACAACGTCGTGCTTTGCGAACGGGGCGTGCGGACTTTCGCTCAGCATACGCGCAACACTCTCGACCTCGCGTCGATTCCCGCTGTCCGTCGTATTTCGCACTTACCGGTCGTCGTCGATCCGTCGCATGGCACGGGCAAAAACTATATGGTTATCCCACTCGCTTGCGCCGGCGTTGCCGTCGGCGCTGACGGACTCATCGTGGAAGTTCACGATCAACCTGAGAAGGCGCTGTCGGACGGCGCGCAGGCCCTCACCCTCGAACAGTACGATCAGTTAATCCAGGAAGTGCGGCCAATTCACGAAGTCGTCGCCCCGCAGCCCGTCGGGTAGGTTTACCAACCTTAATTCTCTACGAGCCGAAAAATCATTGACACCACAGTGGCGTGGCGATATTGTGCGCGCCATCAAGCTCGGCTTCCGAAAGTGATTTTGCGGTGACGTGATCAACCTCTCTCGCTTTCGTTCGTGGGAAAGGACTTCGCATTGAAGCACAGTCCAAGCCTTCGCTCGGTCTGGTTAATCCTGGCTCTGCTCGCGTCGGCCGCGGCGCTTTCCGGAGCGTATGGGTGGACGCCCCAGCAACCTGAACAGCAACGGCCGGCCTGGGGCGTCCAGTTGGCGCGCAACGCCCAAGCCAAGAGCAACATCACGATTCAAAATCAATGTCAGCAGTCGCATACCTTTTCCGTCATCCAGCAGCAAACGCCCTTTCTTCAGGTACTGGAGAGCGCGAGCGTTCAGGTTCCCGGCCATAGCAGCTATAACCTGCCCGTTCGATTCGATACGACCGGGATGAATCCAGGCGAGTATCAAGGGACTGTGATCGTCAAGTGCGATACGTGCAACAAAGAGAAGACCTGCAAACAGGATCGCGAGGTCCTGCCCCTTCGTCTTACTGTTATGCCGGACAACAATCAGCAAAAACCCGAACCATCCCCGAGCACTTCGCTGCAACTGACAAATCCGATAGCGACACCAACACCGACTCCGACCCCGTCTCCAAGTGCGGCTAGCGCAACTGCCCTACCGGATCCCAGTCCATCGCCCAGCGCCACTCCCTGTTGTCCGGTCTCACCAGGCACCTACACAGTCACTGATCTCGGCACCCTACCGCCGCCAGATCCGGGGAACGCCAGTATCGCGACAAGCATTAATGAGAGCGAGAAGATAGTCGGCGTTTCAGCGAACAAGTCTTTTAACGGTTCCGCCCATGGTTTCAGCATTTATCCTTTGGACGCGCCGCTAGTTGCCAAGGATGATCTAGGCTGGCCTGCCACCCGCTGGTTTGGTCTCAGCCCCTACGCTCACCTCGCTGATGGCAGCGGTAGTTTCGCCTACGGAGTAAATGCTTCCGGGCACGTAGTTGGGAAATGGTTCAGTACGGGCCACGCCTACCCCTTCTGGTTTGACGGGACCAAGATGAATGATCTCACGACCCCCTCGCCCGAGGTCGGGTTTGAGGGTGGAACTGGCGAAGCCTTTGCTATCAATGTCCACGACGACGTGGTGGGCGTCGTCTTTTCCGGCAAATCTGGCTCTCCTCTCGTCAGCGGACATGCTGTGCTGTGGCCTTCTCATGATCACCCCATGGTCGATCTCAACACATTGTTACCTCCTGGCTCTGGTTGGAAACTGACTGCGGCTTATGGGATCAATGACGTGGGACACATCGTGGGTAAGGGTGAGCATCTAGGTAAAACACACGCTTTCCTCTGGCTAAGCCCGGGCGATCTGAAAGACCTCGGTACACTTCCTGGCGGTACTCTCAGCGTTGCCTTCGGGCTCAGCTCTTCCGATGAAGTAGTTGGCTATTCGACCTCCAAGAAACCTGGATTTCACGGATTTCTCTGGAAGGATGGCGTCATGAAAGATATTGGGACGCTGCCAGGCTACGACTACAACAACGCCCAAGCCATTAACGAAAAGGGATGCGTGGTTGGCGATGCATACAACGCCACCCTATACAAACCAATCTTCGAGGGTGGCACCTACGCTCCCGATTCGCATGCAGTTCTCTACAGTGATGGAGTGCTGATTGACCTCAACACCCTCATCACTGCCGATTCGGGCTGGGAACTCAAAACGGCAAACGACATTAATGACAAATGTCAGATCGTCGGGGCCGGCTACTACAAGGGCTCCAAATATCTACATGCCTACGTGATCACGCCACCCGGCGTCCCGCTAACTGGAGGCCCAAAGCCACCGGCACCGAAGCCTATTCCGCCCCCTCCCGGAGTCGAGTATTTTACCAAGCTCAAAGTGGGAGCTCCCGTCACGTTCTTCGTACCTTTCCCGTCCTCGATACCTTGTTGCCTCCATGTGGTTAAGTCGGGCGCTCCCACGATTGAAGGTCCGGTGACTCACAAAGCGAATTTCTATCTGCTGGACGAAACAGACAAGCCCGGATCGAACCCTTATGGCACGTTGATATCATTTAGCTTCGACCCAACATACATAACCATGCCGGAAGGCTTTAAGATTCCGCCCGGAGCCAAGTATGGCTTCTTCCTTTTCACCACTAAGAAGGTCACGACTCCCGTGACCACGAGCATTAGAGTGAAGGTTACGGCGGATAAACCAAAGCCTGGTACGGGCGGGGACGCGGTAGCTACCATAACGTTCACTATCACGCCCGTGCCGTGATCCATCGTTCGATGGCGCAGCGGCTGCACTACATTCGCCGGGTCAGCGAACCGGAAATATTCTAGCCTTGTGTGCCTGATAAGATTTCGGCCAGGTTTTTGCTAAAAGCCGAGCGCGGCAGTACGCGATCGAAACCTGCCGCTTCAGCCTGATGCTGCAGTTCGGTTTGCACATGAGAAAAGAAACCGAGGAGTGGAATCGAGCGCAGCTGTTCGTCTGACTTCAACTGCTTTGCGAGCTTCATTGGATCAACTTTTTGCGAGTGAAGATCGCAAATGATCAGCGCCGGCTGATAATTGCGCGACGCTTCGATCAGCGCGTCAAGATTGCGCGCAAACGTGGCCGTCAATCCCAATTCTTCCGCTGTCCCACGAATCTTTGACGCGAAGAAGAGATCATCGACGACTGCGATTATATTGCGCTTCATGTCCTCAGTAACTGATCGGATCTTAAAGTGTCATCGCGACGCGAATGTATCAGAAGCCCGACCGTTAGGGAGGGCAGTTCGCGCAACACGCCCTTGCTCTGAAGCAAATTCCTTTTGCAAACCAAACAGGTTTCGCGTAATCATTCCCGCGTGGTCATCTCCGCGCCATTCCCCGATGTTTCGACTCAGGCAGACAGAGGCATCGAATTCGGTAACCAGGAATGTTTGCCCCCCGCTCACGATCGGCCTAGCCTCGTTCTGGCCTCCTACAACATCCGTTACGGGGTCGGGAACCATCTGATCTCGTCCGGCTTATTGCGGAAGATTGGAATCAATGCCTCGCGCCCTCGCACTGAAGCGGTTGGCCGTAATCTCAAGCTTGCCGCTCGGGTCTTCTCGGACAATGTTCTGTTGCCGCAGCCCGACATTCTAGCATTGCAAGAGGCGGACAAAGAGACTGGCCGCGCCGGCGGGCAACATGTGGCGGCTAAACTTGCCGCTGAGTTGGGTGTGCCGTATGTTCACGTCGGTGCGGGCATTCCACGCGGCATCGAACCCGCGCAACGCGAATGGTGGCTGAACTTTGAAGAGCAGATCGGCTTGCATGATCCTGGTGACACCGGTATCGCCCTGTTGAGTCGACTGCCCCTTGAGGACATCGAAAAGATCGACCTGCCCTGGCACGAATGCGGTTGGCGGCCGCGTTTGGCCATGAGCGCGACGGTGGAATTTGGCGGACAGCGGGTGCGGCTATTTAATGTTCACGTCGATCCGCACGGTCCTCTCGACAATCAGCATCAGCAACTCGAAGCTCTTTTGGAAAATGCCGAGCAGTATCCGGAGCCCCGAGTGATTTGCGGCGACTTCAATACGCTTTCAAAGCAGAAGGCGGTAGAAATCAGAAAATTAATGGAGTCTCGGCACTATGTCACACCGTTTCCGACCGGCACACCGACTTGGAGAGGAGCGGGCCTGCGCTTTCATGCCGATTGGATTTTTGTGAAGGGCTTGAGGGTAAAACGTTGGGGCGTAGTAAAGCCTTTGAGTGTTTCTGATCATTGGCCGATCTGGGCAGAGATATCATTGCCAATTGCCGATTTCCAATTGCCGATTTAGGGCGTTGGCCTCGGATCCGTGGCGGTGCCCCGACGAAATGCCAATCGGCAATTGGAAATCGAAATTTGGAAATGAAAATCACCAGTCGCGACAATTCCCTGCTCCGTCACGCGCGCGCCGTGCGCGACGGCAAAGTTGACGGATCGATCTTTGTCGAAGGCTTGCGCCTTTGCGAAGAAGCGCTCCAATCCGGACTTGATATCGAAGCGGTCATCTACTCAGAAGAGATCATGCGCAAAGAGCGAGCGGCGTTCGTGATCGAACAACTAGGGCGGGCCGCCCATCAAGTCGGATCGGTCACCGAGAAACTGCTTGAGTCGATCTCTTACACAAAAACCCCGCAAGGCCTTGTCGTGCTGGCCGCGCGACCCGCGCACGACGAAGCGACTTTCAAACAGAAGCAGCCCGAGTCTCCGTTCCTGATCATCTTGCACGGCATTAACAATCCAGTGAACGTTGGCGCCATTTTGCGTACCGCCGAAGCGGCCGGCGTGACCGGCGCAGTGACGACTGCACACACCGCAGATGCTTTTTCGCCCAAGGCCCTGCGCGGCGCGATGGGCTCGGCTTTTCGCGTACCGGTTTGGAGTGGAGTTGAATACGCTGAGGTGATCCGATGGTGTGCTGAGCGTGGCGTGCGCACGATCTGTGGGGCTGCCGGAGCGGCCAAGCCATTTACTGAAATCGATTGGCGTGGTTCGCTCGCAGTCATCGTCGGGCCCGAATCAACCGGGCTTTCGACGGAAGAGATTGCTTTGGCTGATGAAGCTGTTCGGATTCCAATGCAAGGATCGGTTGAGAGTCTGAATGTGGCTGTCGCAACGGGGATTATTCTTTATGAAGCAAGCCGATGTAGATGAGGTGGCACTTAGAAAGGCCGTGCCATTTACTCAAGGCGCAGATTCGAGCGCATCCATCCGTCGCTCAACTCGCCGTTGATCGATACGCACCGGCATGACATCCTCGATCAGAATCTCGAATTTTCTTTTGACGTCCGCGATTGCTTCCTTGACCTCGACAATTTCTGCCAAGGCTCGCTCCCAGACCGGTTTCGTATCATACGCTCGGGCTTCCAGAGCTTGAACGCGGGTATCCAGGCCGTCCAGCCGCAGATCGACGGTGTCGAATCGAGCTTCAAACTTCGTCTCGATACCAGTAAGACGCGCATCCATCGCATCGAAGCGCGCGAAGACACGCTCTTCAAAAGAGCGCTTATCTGGAAGATCTCGCGTGCGTTCCTCGCTTATCAAGCCGCATTATGAACCTTCACTCGAATCTGTCAAGTAAAGGATTTTATCAAGCGGACTCACATTTCCGGCTTCAACATGGCCCCTGTACCCAAGCGTGCAAAGCCGATTTGCAATTCCATTAACCTCGGCTTCTCTTACGATTATGAGCTCGTTTCAGATAGAATACCGTCTACAAGTTCCGCATCGAAGTTCAACGTATTGAAAGTCTTATTCGAACTTGAACGTAAACGAGATCGTATTCTGATTCATGGCTGACGAAGAGAATCCAACCCCCAAGCGACGGCGGGACACGATCCTGCCTGAGCGTCTGATGCGTCGTGTCCTGGAAGGCGTGGGCGATGTGGTTGATCGCAAGCTGGGCCGCACAGTCGATCCCAAGACGGGGCTGACCACCGACCAGCTAATTTCCCGCATGAACCGAATGATCGACGAGCGCGTCCGGAATGAAAAGGGGCAGGGCCGGATCGCGCCGCATCATCTGAAACTAAAGATGGAATGGGGCACGCACTCGGACACGCCGGAGGAAGTTACTCGCCGGCTGGAAACAGAAATCCTGGCGGCGGCCATCGATCACATAAACGACAACCGCTATCGCACCATGGCCCCGGTCAAGATCGAAACCGACGTTGACATCTTTACCAAAGGAATGTCCGTCGACCCGACCTTCGGCGAGTTTGAAGAAGAACTAAAGCAACAGGATCTCGAGCGTAAACTGGGCTTAGACGCGAACGCCGCCCGCAAAGAAAGCAAGGCCGAATTCGCATTCAGTGCCCGCGTGACGTTGCCCGAAGGTTCGCGCGAAATTCCTTTGACGTTCGTAGCCGGCGGCCGGCGCGTGAATGTTGGCCGCGGCACTGACAACGATCTTTATTTCAATCACTTCAGCGTCTCGAAAGTTCACGCAGCGGTCAGGATGGACAGCAGCGGCGCACTGCTGGTGGCCGACACCGGCTCGACCAACGGTACCCACATTAACGGCGTGCGTATCCCCTATGGTGAAGCGCGCCCTATCGCGGAAGGCGACGTCGTGGCGTTCGGCGAAGTCGAAGTTAGATTTCGCAAACTCGATCCTTAAACATGACGCTCGCACTGCTTCTCTTTCAAACTGCCTCCCCTTCACCTGCGAGCACGCCGGAGAAATTACCCGCGTGGATGACGCTTGTCTATGTTTCGGGTTTGGCATTTATTGGTCTCCTGCTGCTGCTGTCCCTGATTCGCAATTGGCTCCGCCGATCTCCAGTCGCGCTGACCGCGCCGGCGAGCCTTTCAAAAGAAATCCGCAAACGGCTGGGCGCAACGACGACGAATCGCGGCTTGCGGGCGTGGCGCTGGCTTTTCGCTTTGGCGGCGATAGGAGTGTTCGGCTTTCATGTCTACTGGGCGCGATATGCGCCGGACCAAAACGCGAAGTTTCAGGAGTTAAGCTATAAGGATCTGCGCAACCGCCGTCTGTCTGAATCGAGCTTGCGCGGCTGGATCTACGATCGCAAAGGCCGGCCGCTGGCCTATTACAAGAAGGAAGGTGACGGCGATATTGTGCGCGAATATCCGATGGACTCTGCGCTGGCTCATCTGTTTGGCTCAGATCGCGGCGACGCCGGCCTGGAACGAGCGATGTTCGGAACCGAGAGTGGCGCCGTGCCCGAAGTATGGCAGATCATCCGCGGCCAAACTGTCGAGCAGAAACTTAACCGCGACTACACGTTGACTATCGATCGCGATCTCCAGCAAACCGTGGTCGATCAACTTAAGGGAAACCACGGCGCCGTAGTGATCTTCAATCCGCAAACCGGCGACGTGCTGGCGGTGTACAGCAATCCCTCGTACAGCTTGAAAGAGGTACAGGACCATGCGAGTTGGATTAAGTTGGATAACGATCGGAAGGACAAGCCGCTCTTGAATCGCGCGCTCAACGAGTACTACGTGCCGGGCTCGACGTTCAAGACGGTGATGATGTACACGGCGTTTCGCAATGGGATGCAAAACACTCGGTTCAGTACCAGCGGTGGGTTTACGCCGGCGGGGTGCGGCCGCACGATCACCGATGACAACGGCGGTTGTGAAGCTTGCGGCAACATAGGAATCGACGTGGCCTATCAGAAATCCAGCAATATCTATTTTTCGTACCTGGGAACGCAGCTCGGCGGGGAAAAGATTCGCGACACGGCCCGGCTGTTGGGTCTGGGTGCTTATGACTCGGTGAGTGGAGAAGGGCAGGGCCGCCGCGAGCCGGAGATTTGGAACGCGAGTACCGCGGCCATCAGGAATGCTATTGCGCCAACTGAGTCGTGGCTGAAAGCAGGCCCTCACTCTAGCCGTTGCGAACTGATGTATGAAGGCTATGGCCAGGGACTGGCTTCCCAAATGACGCCTTTTCAAATGGCCATGATCATCTCTGCGGCGGCAAACCTCGAAGGCAAGTTGATGAAGCCAAAGATTGAGGCCGATCGCGCGCCTGAGATGTTCAGCCAGGTACTGAGTCGTGATCAGGCGAGCGAAATACGCCGAATCATGAACATGGTAACCGAAGGCGGCACGGCGACCGGAGCGATGGCGGTGGTCAAAGCCGCAGGCGTTCGAACCGGCGGAAAAACCGGGACCGCGCAGAAGGCAGTGCCCATCATTGATCCGAAAACTGGCGAACCAATGAAGCGCGTGGTTATCGAGCACGATCCCAAGGGAAAAATTATCGGCCAGCATATGGAGACTGTCTTCGCTGACAAACTGCGCAGCGACGCATGGTATTTGAGCTTTGCGCCTTTGGAGAAGCCGGTGATGGCCATGGCTGTGTTGCTCGAAGGCCCCGGACCGGGCATAAGTTTTTACGGCGGCAAGAATGCAGCGCCGATCGCGGCTCAGCTCATATTGAAAGCAAAATCGCTGGGATATTTTGGTGCTGCTGATCAACCTGCGCAGCAGCCGGCTCAGCAACGAAGAAGGCTTACGCAATGAGTGTCGAGAGAAATTGTTCGCGGCTTTGCCCCCTGATGTGCGGAAGGTCTATGACCTTCCGGCCAGCGTACTTTTTATTCGGGGCTATGCCCCAAGAACGAGAACGGGCGTAGCCCCAACGGAGGTTGCGCGTTATCGGAAGGTCACCGACCTTCCGCACATCAGACGGCGAAGCCGCAAAAGAAACTTTCGCATGAGAAATCGGCTGTCATCACATTTGTTCGTACTGCTCGCGCTGATTGCGATCGAAGTAATCGGCTACTACGCGATTCACCGCGCTGCCTTGATTCGCGGCTATGAAACGTCGCTGATTGGAGCGGGCCGGGATCTTTTGATCTACCTGCCGCTGATTGTGGTTGCGTTCTGGCTGACGCGCGCCAAGAACTTCAAGGGAAACTGGACGCTCTACACCACGGCGATTTTGCTTTTCTCGATCGGACTGATGGTCCAGTATCGCCTCTACAGCGATCCCGAATACAACGCAAAGAGCAAGGCGGCGGCGCGGCAGGAGAAGACCGACACGTTGCGCATGCGCTACATCAATCAGAATTACAACGCGAACAAAAGGCAGATGATGGGGTTGCCGGCCACGCCTCCACCGGCTGACGTTGAAGCGCCGGCAAAGCCGTCCAACTACACCGTCTGGAACGCACTGACGTCGAGCTATACGTGGATTCCCATTTTTTCGTTGGTCGCCTTTGCACTCGCTTTTTCCTTCTGCGCGAGCGATCGGTTTTTGTTGTGGATTCAGCGGAACAGTTTCATCATCGTTCTCCTGACGTTGGTCCCGCTCGCCGTGGCCATTGTCAGTTCCAGCGCCGGCAAAGCCGCGGGCAACACGACGCCATGGGAACCCGCCAAGGTTCCGTTCCTACTTGGCTTCGCTGGAATTCTGACGGCCCGTTATAAGGACCTGGCGCGCACCTACTGGGGAATTCCGAGAGCGCGCGACATGGTGCCGCTGGTCGTGATGGCGATGATTCCCTTCATTCCGTTCTTTGCCCTCAAGGACTTTGGCCAGATGCTGATCTTTAGCGGAGCTTACGCTACGCTCTATCTGGTCGCGGTGCGTCGCTGGCCACAGTTGCTCGTCTTCGTAGGCTCGGTCATGTTCGTCATCTCGATCCTTGTAGTAGGAGCGCTGCCCCGTAATATCCAGGAAAAGTTTCCTCTGTTGCCGACCATCGCCCGCCCAATTCAGCATGCGTTACCGGCGCGTATCCAGCAACGATTTCACTTATGGCTGGACGGTTTCGATCCGCCTTCACCTGAGGAGGGCTGGTGGAAGAAGGACTATGACGAGGCGCTGGCGAAAGATCCGCGCATGAAGGAACTCGCCGACCAAAGCGAGGCGATGAAGAAGAGCGTCAACACAGATATTTGGTTCGACAAGCTCGCCTTTCAACCGGCCCAGGCGATCTTTGGCATTGCCTCGGGTAAAACCACTGGACGTGGACTGGGACTCGGCTTTCCGGAAGTGATTCCCATTGCTGACTCGGACTATGTCTACGCCGCAATTGCGGAAGAGCTCGGGCTTGCCGGGGGCGCGTTGGTGGTGTTGGCTATCATCATTTTCGTGGTGGCGGGAATTCGCACTTCAATCGAAGCGCGTGATATGTTTACCAAGCTTTGTGCAGCCGGGTTAACCGCGTTTATGGGAATTCAGGCGCTGGTCAATATCGGCGGAATCACTCGCGCGTTGCCAATGACTGGAATCACCCTGCCGTTCGTCAGTCATGGTGGTTTCAGTCTGATCACCAGCTTTGCCATGCTCGGTATGCTGATGGCTTTTTCACATCGTAATGCGCAGGACGCGAAGGCAATTGCCCGCGCCAGGCCCGAACCTGAGAGCGCTATCGCCTTGGAGGCGGTCCAATGAGCGGGCCTAAACCACTAGACAATATTCAAGTCGCTGCGATCAGTGATCGCGGTATGAGCGAGAAGCGCCCGGTGAACGAAGACTCGTTCCTGGCCGATGGCGCGCGCGGGATTTTTGTGGTCGCTGATGGTGTCGGTGGCGCCGACGCCGGCGAAGTCGCTTCGCAAAAAGCCGTCGAGGTTTTGAGCGAAGCTTTTCCGGACAAGGTTGCCGCCGGAGAAGACGTTGAAGATTTGATGGAGCTCGCCATTCAACGAGCCAACAGCTCAATTCACCAAATCGCGGCTGAGGATCCGCGTACCTCGATGATGGCCACGACCATAGTCGTGCTGCACCTCGACGGTTCCCGCGCCACCATCGGCCATGTTGGGGACTCGAGACTCTATCGCCTTGATCCCGATGGCAACTTGTTGCGCGAAACTGCCGATCATTCAATCGTGGAAGAAGAAGTGCGCGCCGGACGCATGACCCCGGAGCAGGCGGTGAACCATCCCAGCAAGAATGTGATCAGTCGCGCGCTGGGCGCCGAACCGTTAGTCGAAGTAGACATGAAGACGATCGAGGTGGGCGAAGGAAACGCTTTCCTGCTCTGCAGCGACGGCATCACCCGGCACATTCCCGACAACGAGATCCGCGAGTTATTGCTGAGTGGTCAAAGCGCTGAAGCAATTTGCGCGGCGATGAAAGACCGCTGTTATCAGCGCGGAGCGGAAGACAACCTGACCGCAGTCATAGTGCAGTTGGGGCAGCAGACTGCGGCCCTAACGCCTGACGATGAGCGCACCGTATCAAATCAACGGTCCAACATTGCCGCGACCACGCCCGCCGCGAATCCGGCAGCGACTCCGACCCGACTGGTTCCTCCGTCGCGCATTGCCTTTCCAGTTCCGGCTGCGCCCCAACAGGTTCAGCCGACGCCACCACCGGCCAAACGTAAGTCGGGAGCCGGCAGATCCGTGCTGCGTTTCTTTGTCTTCCTGTTGTTTGTCGGTATAGCGTCAGGCGCTTTCTACATCGGCATGAGATATCAACAGGGACGTCTTTTCCCATCTTTAATTCCCCCGCCCCAACCGGCAGCGACGCCGCCACCCGTTGATCCTACAGCGGCCTTCCAGCAGAAGCGCGCTGCCGTCGATGCGAATCCACAGAAGTGGCTCAGCGAGGTGACGCTCCCAAAAGCGACCGACTCAAAGGACCCGGAGTTTCTCTATCTTTATGGGCGCGCGTTGATGCTCACCGGAAACCATCGTGATGCGATGGAGGCCTTCGAACTTGCGCTCAACAATCTTCGTACGGAAAGCAGCGGGCATTTACCGCTCAGCTCAGAAGTAAAGCTGGCCCGGGCAGCGGCTGGTCTGAAGTTCATAAAGCAGTCTGCGGAGGGAGCATCGCAGGAAGGATTGCTGGCTGAGCAAAATGCGGCGCGCGCGCTGGACGAAGTGCTGGGCTTAAAGAGCGAGGCGCCCGCTAAGTAGTCCGCACAGTCGATGACTGAACTAAAGCTTTTACAGTGCAGGGTCGACAGCCGTTACGACATCGAAGACTGTCTGGGTCGCGGCAGCTATGCCGAGATTTACTTGGCCCGCGATCGGGCCGCCACCGACGAGCGCTTTCGGATGGTGGTGATCAAAGCGCTCAACGTCCTGCTGCAGGGTTATCAGGATCCCGATCTCGAAAGTACTCTCATCCAAAACTTTCAGAACGAGGCAGTCGCCCTCGATCGCGTGCGTCATCCGAACATCATCAGCCGTCTGGGACACGGGACCGCGATTGATGTGACGGGCACGGCATTCCATTACATCGTGCTCGAATATCTGAGTGGCGGCGACCTGTCATTGTTGTGCCGCAAAGAACCGCTGAAGTTCGAGCGCGCGCTTTTTTATCTACAGCAGCTTTGCGGCGGCCTGGCTTACGCGCATCAGTGCGGAGTGATTCACCGGGACATTAAACCTCAGAACCTTCTGCTTACCGCCGATCACGAAACGTTAAAGATAGCCGACTTTGGCGTGGCCAAAATCGAAGCGGCCGAAGGAGCAATTACTCGGGTCGGGACGAACATCTATGCGGCGCCCGAACACAATCCGCTCATGCAGACCGCGGCTCTCGATTCCGGCTCGCTGTCAGGCGCGAAAACTCAATTGACTCCTGCGGCTGACATTTACTCGCTAGCCAAGACCGCCTACACGATGATCTGCGGAGTATCGCCGCGCGCGTTTGCGCAACACCCGATCACTGCGTTGCCGGCGCCGATGTCCGCGGAGCCCTGGGCGCAATCGCTGTTACGCGTGCTGGAACGCGCCACGCAGACGCGGCCTGGAGATCGTTATCAGAGGGTCCAGGATTTTTGGGACGAACTCAGTGACGCTTCGCTCCCGGTTACCCAACCATTGCAGCTCGCGCAGGCCCGCCGGCGCATTGGTTCTGATCTTAGTCTGGAGGCAGAAGTAGTTACGGCCGCGCCGCCAAGGCCGAGATTTGAGACTTCGCGCGAGCTCCAGCATTATAAAGTTGCGGCCAACGGAGCGACGCGACCGAAAATCGTGGTGCCGATCGCGGGCCGATCGACGGCTGAGGCTAACTACGTGACAGTGATGCCCGGTCAGGGATTCGCGGCGCCTCAGCAGGTGGGTCGAGTCACCGTGCCGGTCGGAAATAACGGGATGGCCGCCCGGCTGGCCGAGCCAAAGCTGCCTGCGCGACCGCGCAGACGGGGCCGCGACTTCGTCGTTGGAGTCGTTCTCGTGTTATGTTTCGCTGGTTTGCTGATGGCGACTGGGGCGTATGTGCGATCCTGGATTAACCAGCGACGCGCCGCCCAGCAACAGCAGCCGACAACGCCGCCCAGTCTCGTGGGGCGTGATGCTTTTACGACAACTGATCTAAACTTGCGGGACGGCCCCGACAAAAACAACAGCCTGATCGGTTTGGCCGAGGCGGGATCCAAACTGCGAGTATTGAGTGCGAACAATAATTGGTGTGAGGTGCAGATCCTTCAGCACGGTCGGCCTAAGGTTGACCCTAATTCCAAGGATCGCGGTTGGGTGAATAAGACTTACCTGAAGTTTGATTAAAGTGGACTGCGGTGACTTGTCACCGTTTCCTGATAGCGCCCGGCGCACTCTTAAAATATGGGACTAATAGAATCTATCCGACGCTGGATCGACGGTGAGACCACCGACGATCTTTTGGAAGAGGTTGACGAGAGCGCGAAGCCGCGACGCGTTTGGGAAGAGTTTCTGGTCAAGATCGCGCGCGAAGTTGAAGCCTGCATGCAGCGGGAGATGTTCACGCCGCCCGGTGGCCTAACCTACATCCCGCGCGAGTACATCGTCTATCTCAGCAACGACGACGATAAAGAGTGGCAGGGCGACAAGCGGCGCGGCCTGGAGCAGGGTCTCTATCACGTGCTGTCCGAACGCGCGCGCGAGTTGGCGGGCTCAGTACAGTTGCAGACAAAATCCTTTGCCATCGAGTTGCGCGTTGACGGGACCCTGACCAAAGGCGAGTTTCGCGTGCAGCCTGTCTGGGACGAAACAGAAGCAGGCCACACGATGGTTACCGTGCGTCCCGCGACTACGAACGTCGGCGCCGCGCCCGCGGAGCCGGCTGAAGCCCCAAGCAGTGAAGTCGAAGGCGACACCGCTTCGTCCGTGGACTCTGACGTGGGCGATGTCACAGTCGTGCGCCCGCGCGTAGTCGATCTGTACGCGATTGAGCTTTGGCGCGAAGGCATCCGGCAATCAGTCGTCAAGATTACCAAGGCTGAGATTACTATCGGCCGTGGTTCGCGGTCGGTCGCGGTGGATCTCCCTTTGAAGGGCGATCCGGAAATCAGCCGCGTGCATGCGACCCTGACCTTCGACGATCAAGGCCGCTTCTGGCTGACTTCGAAAGGCAGAAACCCAACTTTGATTTCCGGTCGCGAGATTCCACGCGAAGAACGGACCATGGTCCAGCCGGATGAGAAGATCGGTATTTGTAGCTTTACCTTGAGAATCCAACCGAAGTGAGCTTGCGTTAGTCGTCAATGACCAGCGGCACTCGCCGCGCGAAAGTCGCCATTCCCGTCGAGGTCCGAAATGAGCTGAGTGAGCAGCGGGCTGACGCTCTCGACATCGTCGTAGTTCTTTCCCAGCAACTTCATCAAGCGTTTCTCTTTTGAAGTTCCCTCGATCTCTTTCAGGAAGGCGCGGCAGAACGCGCACACTACGGCCGGCTCGAACTGGGTGCCGGTGTTGGCGCGAAAATCTTCCAGCACGTCCGCCAGCGGCAGGCGATTGCGGTAGGGCCGATCGGTAGTCATTGCGTCGAATGAATCCGCCAGCGTAACGATCTTCGCGCCCGGTGGAATTTCGTCCCCCTTCAATCCATCAGGATAACCATTCCCGTCCAGGCGTTCGTGATGATAGCGGGCCATCAAAGGAATGTCGGCGTAAGGGTGACTTATCGGCGAAAGAATTTCGTAGCCGGCGGCCGGATGGCGATTCATCTCTTTTGACTCTTTCGCGTTGAAACGACCGGGCGAGTTCAGAACGTTCAGATCGACGATCAGCTTGCCAATATCGTGAAGATACCCGGCGATGGCAATGCCCTCGACCGCGTCATCGGTCCAGCCCATTTCGCGCGCGATGATTTCGGCGTACTTGCCGACGCGCACCGAATGACCCTGCGTGTACCGGTCCTTGATATCGATCGCTGCGGCAAAGGCCCGCACTGTCTCTTTGTAAATTGTCCGCAGTCCATCGTACAGCCGGCGGTTCTCGTCCGCTTTGTGCTCGACTTCCTCAAGCAGGCGGTGACTGTGAATGCCGACGCCGATGTGCCGCGCCAGCGCGCTCACGATTTCCAAATCCTCTTCAGTGAATTCTTCTCCGCTGGCTTTCTCACCCAGCAGCACTACGCCGATCAGGCGTTCGCGCACCACCAGCGGCACCAGCAGATTTATCTCAACCGAAGCGAACACGGCTTTGTTATCGTCGAGAAATCTTGCTGCTTCGTGTTTCGATTCGGTCAGGGTCAGCGACGAGCCCAGACTTGCCAGGTTGCGTGCGTATTCGTTTGAGAAAGGCAGCACCAGTTCCTGCGACTCGCCCAGTCCGCGCGCCGCAACCATGCTCATCTTACTGCCCGCTCGATCATACTCGCCGACGGCGCCGCGCCTGATTGCCAGAGAGCCCAGTAACAAGTGAAACGACGCCCGTAGCATCTCTTCAAAATCGCCGGTGTCGGCTATTTCCTGGCCCAAATCAGCCAGCGCGGCGAATGTGTGTAGCAGTCTTTGGGTGTTTGTTTCCATTGAAATCTTGTTTTGGAGTGCGGCGACTGGTCGCCGCTTTTCAAAAGCGCTGACGAGTCTGGGTACTTCAAAGCCCTCCCTCACGGTCGGGCTACTGCCCCGTTTGTTAGCTCGCCGTTGAACCCGCGGCGTTCGCCTGTGGATCCACCAGTGACAAAGCTTCCGTCTCGTCTTTCGCCACGCTCACATGCCGCGTCAGACCGAGCATCTCGAATAGCTTCGCCGTGTGGCTATTTACATCAGAAAAGATCAGCCGCGCGTGGTTCCGCTCCGACGCGTCGATCACGCCCAGAAGAATTGAGACTCCGATGCTGTTAACCAGTTCCGTGTCTCGAAAATTGATCACCAGCGCCCGGCACCCCGACTCAAGCTGACGTTTGCATTCGCGTTCGATGCGCTCGCCGCTCAGCTTGTTCAGATAGTCGCTGGCATAGATGATTGCTGTGTCTCCAATGCAACGTGCCTGCACCGGAGTCTCGTCTGTCGAATCCGCCACCTTGCTTCCCTCCCCCCGTTTCGCGGCCCAGTTTAGCACAAGCAGCACTTCCGTTGGCCGAACTATTTACCGCTACGACTTCTCGCGGTAGAAGGCCCGCAGCAAGTTTATGAGTGGCTCGCGTAGTCATCTAGCACGACTCGTTCCTATCTGGCGCTCGCGCGGAGATCTCCCTCAGATAAAGCCAGAGCGCAGCTGCCGTGACACCGCATCCGGCGATGATCGCCGGATATGCTTCGACGATGTAGCGTGATTCAGGAGCGTAAAAATAAGCCATGAAGATGGTCCTTCCCAGGACAATCAAGCATACCAAACCGAGAAGCGCCGAACGCCGGGCGAATAGGGCCAGGCCGAGTGCCCCACCGATGATTATTGGCAGCACCGAGAGAATTCGCAGGGCCAGCAGAAGACGTGGAGAAGCGAACGGCAGAAGCTTGAGGACTCCGCCGTGATTGGTCGGTTGCCGCACTGCCAGTCCGGTGAGCCACATCGAGGCGACCCGACGCATAGGCAGGATGAGAAAGAAACGAACCGGGGAATGCCAGACGCGCTCGTGAGCGATGGCGGCAAACTCAGCGCTTATGGCCGGGTCAAATAGCCGCGTCTGATTGTACCTGGCAATTAAGTCTAAGACGCGCTCGCGCTCTGCGGGTGAGTCGAATGCGCTGTCTGGCAACTGGTTCGAATCCAAATAAGCAGTGCCGACGTGAAAAGCTGGTGGAAAGACATTACTGAAATAAGTCTCGTCGGTAATCCAGGTCCGCAACCACTGAAGATACCCGGCTGGCATATATTGTGGTTGCGGCAGCCCATACTCGGAAGCAGTCGGCTGAAACTTTTTGAGAGTGATGTAGTTGCGGGCAATCCACGGAGCCATGACCAGTAGGATTGCGATACAGAAACTAAGCAGGTCTCCTATTCTCATCCGCGAGCGCTCAGTCGCGATCCGAGCCAGCAAAGTCAGCCCGATGGCTCCGGCCAACAGCAGTGAATCCGGCCGCGTCAGAATCACTGCGCCGGTTACGACTCCGACCACAAACCATCGCCAGCCCCAACTACTTTTGTCGTCGAGGGCCCGAATGCACAACGCTACCGCCAACATCGTCAGGAACAGCGCGAACGATTCCGTCAGCAAGTCCGCCGTCCAAATGGCGGTGAACCACGAAAGTGCTCCATAGATAATCAGCGCGAAGCTAGCCGCCAAACGCCGCCGCCCAAAGGGGGTGAGATTGAATGAGACGAAGCCTACGAGCAAACACGTACCGAGGTCGAGTAGGACTTGCACGATCCTTACCGCCATTTCGTGTCGTCCAAAAACGGCATAGGTGGCGGCGACTACGAGCGGATACATGGGCACCGTAGCTTCGCTTGGTGTATAGGGCGCCCTTTGATCGAGTGAGAACCCGTGACCATCGAGGATGTTGATTGCGGTCGCGATGTATCGCGCTTTCGCGTCTCCATTGGGCGGCGGCGCAGTCAACACAATCGCGGCGCGTGCCGTCAGGGCAATGAAGAGAATGACTATTATTCGAACTAGGTTATTCCGCAAGAAGCGCGCGAAGGTATCAACCTCAATTTGATTTGAGGACTGGCCCGACCCTATTTCACGATTGAGCATCTCTCTCGAGGTTACTCGTCCCATGCTCTTGCTTTGGCTGCGCCCTTTTACTGGCGATGAAATAATCTGCGGTTAAGAAGGCAGTCTGCACGGTACCCTGCAGCTCTCGCACAAGTCAAACGTCAACGATCGTGGCACAGTCTGGTGCGTATGGCTTAGACTTTTCTTTTCAATGGGCACTATACTTGCGGGCTTTAGAGCTTCCGAATGTCGCCACCTACAAACCCCTATACAACCCTGAAGCAGTTTCTGATTCTCTCGCTGGCACTGTCGCCTGCCGGGTTTCTGGCAATGCTGATTTTCAAGTACAGCGTAGACCTGCCGCAATGGGACGAGTGGTCTTACGTCCCGTTTTTTGAAAAGCTGTCGCGCGGTTCACTAACTTTTGGCGACTTGTTTGCGCAGGTGAACGAATACCGCCAATTCTTTCCCAATCTGGTGATGGTGGTGGTCGGCTGGCTGACTCGTTGGGACCCGAGATATGAAATGCTGGTGACGTTTCTCGTCGCGTGCTTTATCTCGTTTACGATCTACCGTCTTTCTGAGCGAACGATTGGCGGCGACCGAACCTCGCGATTGCTGCTGTTTCTGGTCGCAAATCTAATTATCTTCTCTCCCGCGCACTACGAGAATTGGCTTCAAGGCCAGCAGTTGGTCTATTTCATTCCCATCGCGTGCGTTACAACCTGCCTGCTGGTGGCCTATTCAGGTTGGAACGCACCAGCAAGATTTGGCCTTTGTGCCTGCCTTGCCGTCGTCAGCACCTTCTCGTCAGCCAACGGTATCGTGTGTTGGGTAGTCGTACTCCCAGCTCTCATCCTGGCTGAATCATCAAGACGTTTGCGGGCCAGACTGTGGGTAGTCTTAGGGTGGATTGTTGGGTTGGTCGCCAGCGCCGCGCTCTATCTCCATGATTATCACAAACCATGGTGGTCCCCGAAGCCGTTGATGGCATTGTCGCATCCAACCGTGGCGTTGGACTATTTTCTCGCCTTCGTCGGCGGTCCGTTGGCACTGTCGAATGTAAAAGTGGCCGTGGCAATGGGGCTTATCATCACGTCGGCATATGGGCTGTCGTGCTATTACCTGGGCAAGCGCCGTGCAGACTTACCGCTGGTTCGTCGGATGCTCGTCTGGTTAATGATTGGAGGGTATTCGTTCCTTACGGGTGTCATGACGACCTTTGGCCGGCTCGGACTAGGTATAGCGCAATCGCAAAACACTCGTTACATAGGGTTCTCTGCCTTCCTGCTCGTGGCGCTGGTTTTCCTTCTTAGGATCATCAATCAGGACCTGGCGAACAGGAGTGAGTCCGGGAGACAATCGATCTGGCTTCGCTGGGTGACGGTCGGGCTCGCGGGGATTTTCCTTGCGTTGCAGCCATTCATTTTCGCTTTCTCGATTGACCGCATGCGCAAAATGAGGATGTTGCTGCTGGAAGCGAAGGCGAGCGTGCTCTTTATCAATCTCAAGCCGGAGCCGGTACTAATCAGAACTCTGTACCCCGATGTGAAATCTTTGACCGAGCAGGCGAACGTTCTGGATGGTCTTGGCTTTTTGCGGCCCCGGCTAATCAGGACGCTCAAGGTTCAGGACTTCGCGGCGGCGAGCCAGTCGACTCCCGCTGACTATGGTTCGTGGAATCGGTTGGACAGCTCAGAAGACGGAAAGCGCTACCGGGCTTCCGGTTGGGCGAGTTTGCCCCACCGTGGAGAAGTCGCTGACGCGGTCATTCTCAGTTATCGAACTGCGGGCGGCGAGGCGTTAATGTTTGAAATGACGCGGCCCAGGGAAAAGTTGGCGGAGGTCTGGTATCGAAAGCGGGACCAGTCCGGAACATGGCAGGTATGGTTTTCTGCTGACCAGTTACCCGCTCAGCCGGTCACGCTCACAGCCTGGGCCTTTGATGCCAACTCCGGGAAGGCCTTTCGCCTTGATGGCGAGTTCCAGTTTCCTGAATCGGATCCTAAACGGCCAAACGAGAACCCGAGTAGCACTGGCTTAAGATAAGAACGAGTATATGCTAAGGCCGCGGAGCCACTTGCGCGCCCGCATTCCATTTGGATAGACTGCACAACGCTTCGCGAATGATTGTTGGATGATAATGCCTCAGAACCTCGACAGCATCAGTATCTTTTTCCCCGCGCTTAATGACGAGGCGACCATCGGAAAGCTGGTCGTCGACGCGGTGTCTTTGCTGGAGTCATTGACCAGCGACTATGAGGTGATTGTAGTCAATGATGGCAGCACTGATTCCACGGGCGCTATTTTGGATAAGCTCGCCGGCGATTCTCAGAACATCAAAGTAGTCCATCATCCAACCAATCTGGGTTATGGCGGCGCGCTGCAGACCGGGTTCAGAACTGCCACTAAGGACTTGATCTTTTACACCGACGGCGACGGCCAGTACGACGTAAAAGAGATGGCGAGGTTGCTGCCGTCGATGATCGATGGCGTGGATGTAGTGAATGGCTACAAGATCAAGCGCAGCGACGGCTTCCGCCGAAAATTGTCGGGCGCGCTGTACACGATGATCTCGCGTGTATTCTTCCGCTTGCCCATCCGCGACGTCGATTGCGATTTTCGATTACTGCGGCGCGCGGCTATCCAAAAGATTTCCCTCACCGCTTCCAGCGGCGCGATTTGTGTTGAGCTGGTTCACAAACTGACCTCCGCCGGCTGCGTTTTTCGCGAGATCCCGGTGCATCACTATCCGCGCACTCACGGTAAGTCACAGTTTTTCACCCCTGGCCGCGTGGTGCGAACTCTTTTTGACTTCTTTGTTTTGTGGTGGAGTCTGGTAATTTCCCGCCGTTGGGCGTTTAAGCCTCGCCCCGCCGAGGATTCCCCGGTCCGTTAAGGTTTCCGCGCCACGCAAATCGCCGAAAGGCCAAACCTCAATTTCGCGCCACGACGCTTGAGCCACAGCGCCTCAGTTCGCAACGCCGCCGTGAATGGCGCATTGGCCCAGCGCAAACCGGCCGGCAGCGGTTTCACATCGGATCCAGCCGCAGCGATGCCGATACGTTTCAGCACCAACCGCCTGAGCAAAGCCGCGGGCAACAACCAACTGTTAGCGTAGGTCTCTCGCAGAATCTCGAAACCGGCGCGCTCCGTCTTCTGCCTTAATTCCGGAAGCGAGTAGCGGTGTTGTGTATTGAGCGCGTAATCATGGCCGCTCTTCATCCATTCATAAGCGGGGACGCGAATGAAAATGATGCCACCCGGCTTCAGCACGCGCAGCATCTCGTTAATAGCAGTTTGGTCGTCGTCTGGTCCGGGCAGTTGTGCCAGGACATCAAAGCTGGTGACCAGATCGAACGCCGCGTCCGGGTAAGGCAAGGATGTTACCGAAGCTTGCGCGATCAAGTTGTGATCACGTTCCCGGCAAAAACTCAGCGCCGTCGCGGTTACGTCGATTCCCGATATATCACCCTGACCTGCGTACCGCTCCAGCCATGACATCATGCCTCCCGTGCCGCATCCGGCGTCGAGGATTTGTCGATCTATCGGGCTTGAGCAAATCGGATCAAGGATGGCCGCGGTGATGTCGCGCATGCCGGCGAACCACCAGAAGTCGCTTTCCAGATCGTAGAGGTACGCAAAATCCTCTGGCTCCATGAAGTTCCTAAGTTCTAAAAGATTTTAAGTCTGCCGAAGAACCACGACCGAATACCCGGATTAAGGCGAGTATCCGAGTTGTCTCCATCCTGTCGATGAGTGGGGTGAACTAGCGTCGAAGATACTTGACCATTCGCAACTGGGTGCCATCGTCGACTCGCTCAAATTCAACTTCGTCCATGAGCGTCTGAATCAGCTTCAATCCCCAACCGCGCCGGCCGTCGTCCCTATCGTCCCCGGCGTCGCCTTGCTGACCATTCCGGCCCGCCAGACTCGCCGGCACCACGCCGCGACTCGCAACAGTAACGACCAATTTATCATTTTCCACGCGAAACCGCTGATAAATCTTCCGGTCAGGGCTAAGGCTGTGTTCCGCGGCGTTGATGCAAGCCTCAATCAGCGCGGTCTTGATCTGGTTGATCGCTTCGGGTGCAAAGCTGACTCGCCGCGCGATCTGTTCGACCGTGTGCGCCGCGATGAGTTCCGTGTCCGCACCCATGGGAATCACCATCTCGTATTCGTTTGCCTGGCTTGCGTCTTCTTCCCTGGCTGCCGAACTAATGCGCGCAGTAAGCAGCTCAACCTGCTGCCGGCTGGAGCCGTAAACGCCGCGGGCGTTAAGCAGTTCGCAAGCCTCGGTGGAAAACCCCTCGGGCGCAACGAGCCACAGACGGACCCGTTCAAAGCCACACTCGCGCGCCAGGTTGGTCAGGCGATCACACCACTCGGCGGTTAATTCTTTGTTCGCTTCGAGCTTTGAATCGATCTCCGCGGATAACCAGACGACTTCGTTTTCGTCCGTGTAGTCCGCGGCCTCAAAACCGTGGGCCACGGCGCAGCGCTCGCCGTCACAGGGAATCGAACTCGAGTAGGCGTTACAACCCGCGGCATGCACTACTTGCGGCAATCTAATCAGGTCGGATTCAGCGTCCAGGGCCGCGTCGATTGTTTCAGCATCCTCGCCCTTATGGACCGCGGCAAAGCGTTCGTAATGGAACAGGCTCGCCGGCACGCTCTGACAATTGAAATCCGAAATCAGATCGCGCAAGCCGAGCGCGGCGTCGCGGCGATACTTTCGCGCCATTGCCTGTGGCGCGCGTTTCAAAGAACTGAGGAGCGTTGAAGCGACCACCAGCGCCCTGCCCTCGCCAGCCACCTCAACCCGGTAATGCGCGCTCAGGTAATCAGTCCAGACGTAAGAGTCCGCGCTTACTTCAATGAATGCGGCGCTCGAATTCACCAACTCATGCACGTGCAAAGCGTCGACGATCCGTTCGAACTCGGCGGCATCGACCCCGAGACGTTTCTTCCAGGCCCACAGCGACGATTTGTGTCCATCACCTGACGCCGCTTCAAACAAAACCCGCAGGAGGGTTTTCTTCGTCTGGGAGTTCGGCGCGGCCGAGTCCAGGATTCTGGAAAAGTGACGGTGAATGTGTCCACCCATTAGTTCGTCGACGTAGAGACGCTGGCAATTCAGAAAGCTGGTCAGGGGCGTTTTCGACTCACGGGCCGCCTGAATCAAAGCGTTGATGAAAAAAGGACTAGCATTCATCTGTTGCACGATCAGATCGCGCGTCGGTTCGTTGGTTTCAATCTGATAACGACGGGCAGAAATCTCAACCAGTTTGCGTGCGTCGACGTCGCTTAACCGCTCAAGCCGGACAAGGTCACTCCGTTCCTGGCCCTCATTCGTTCCGTGAATCAGCTCGACCATCTTCCGGCGCAAACCCGTCATGGCAAAAGGGGCGTTCGAGCGGTTGACGGCGACAATAATTTCCTGGGCGACCACGCTCTGGTCTTTCGTCGGCGTGACCATCTGAGTAGAGTCGATCAAGTGAAAGACACTGCGGCCCGCTGCTGAGAAGCGTTGGGGCGCGTTCAAGCAGAAATGGACAAGGTCGACCTGATTACCTCCGGTCCGTTCGCGTTCAAACGCCTCGATGAGGCCACTAATCAACTCATAATCGCCGGGCAAGGCCAGCTCCAACAGGTCGTGAAAACTCAGCCTGGCGTTAGCCAGCGAAGGATCGACGCGACGATAGGCGATGTACTGCTGGAGAAGACTCTGAAAGAAACGCCGCGCGGCTTCCAGTGGCGACTCTTCATCTCGTTTGAAAGCAAAGTGGATCGGAACCGGCTCACCGCGGCGCACAAACAACTGATCATATGCCTGGCGGAGCAGTTCTGCCGCACCGACACCGGGCGCGGCTAATATGACGAGGCCGCGGCCATCTCGGGCAGCCTGCCGCACGATGTCTTGTAGTTCCGCGTCGCGGCCCACAAACTCGTCTCGGCTGACGTTGGCAAGTATGCGCTGGTGGGTCATCGATCACTGTTGCGGGTTAGCGGCCGTTCGACTGGCGGCGCCCTGGATACCCTGATAGGCGTAAGCCCGATTCTTGCCGTGACTCTTAGCATGATACAGGGCCCGGTCAGCGGCACGGACGATCGCCTCGGCTGAGTCGAGCGCCGGCGATAACGCAGAGAGCCCGATGCTGACCGAGACCGCGCCCAACGGTTGTGTCTTGCCGTGCGTAAACGCCGTGCTGTAGATCTTGCGCCGAATGCGGTCGGCGATTACTCCGGCCTCCTGCAACGTCGTCTGTGGCAGCAGAATCGAAAACTCCTCGCCGCCATAACGCGAGGCTACGTCCACCTTGCGCAAGGCAGCCCGCAGGCACTGCGCCGTTATCTCCAGCGCGCGGTCACCTGCCTGATGTCCGTTCCGATCGTTATAGACTTTGAAGTCGTCAATATCAATCATCAAAAAACTGAGCGGATAATTGTAACGTTTGGAGCGGCTTAGTTCTTCATTTAGCCGCGCCTCGAGATACCGGCGATTGTGCAGCCCCGTAAGCGGATCTGTAATCGACATTACCTGGAACTGGTTCGCTCTCTGCTGCCACGAGGCTCGCTCAAGCGCCAGCGCTATTTGGGGCGCGACCAACTCAATGACGCTCAAATCGTTGGCATCGTACGCGCCGCCGCCAACCTTGTCAGCCAGATTGAGCACGCCAAACCTGCGACTGCCAATCGAGATCGGATAACTAAGGAATGACTTTGTCTTGTAGCCGCGTTCCGGCAAACTCGTTCTGCCCAGATCATCGATACTGGCGACCATTGGTGTGCCTGCCTGCAAGACCGCTCCGGCAATTCCCTGACCCATTGCAATCGGCTCAACTTCGCTGATGGCCGCCCGGATTCCTCGCGATGCGGTCATCGTCAACGAGTTGGCGGATTCGTCGAAAAGCAATAGCGAGCCGCGCTCGGCTTTCACCAGGTCGGCCGCTTGCGTCAGAATCGAAGAGTACGTTTGCGCCGGTTCGCTGGCGTCAATCTGTTCAGTGAATCTGCGGATGGAATCTGCGAATGGTGCGCGTCGATCCAACCCGCCGCGCGAGCTCGCTTTGGTGCGTCGCTCTTCAGCCCGCGGCGCCGCATCCGGGACCGGACGCGCGTCGGCGTTTTTTTCCTTCGATGCCTCAGCCGACAGCTGCACTTCTTGCGTCGTTGTGCCTTCGAACTCGTTGGCAGCTCGCGCAACGCGCAAGGCGGCATGATCCAGATCAGCTTCGTCGGCAAAGATTACATTGCGAAACAGATCGTCGGAGCTGAGATCCTTTAAATCACCTGAACGAAAGCGTTCCGCCAGCGCGCGGTAATCCGCGCTGCTCACGAAAGCGCGGCCTCCGATCACTGCCAGCTGACGCTGGCTGTCGATCTCGACCGGCATAGCAAAGCACTGTAGACCCGCGTGACAACGATAATGGGTGATCGTGTCGGCTTCAACCGCGCGATCGAACGCGGCGCCGCAGAAAGGATCGCAGAGCCCGACGTGTTCAGGGGACGATTGGAGAGCCTGGCAAATTGAGTTGTTGTTGGCGATCGACAGTGCGGGCGGTTGATAACCCTCAACCAATAGGAGCGCGATGCCCGACGACTCGGCGATGGACCTCTGGACTTTGGCCCAGCCCACCGGCGCTCGTTCGGGAGCCTCCTGCCGAATCAGCCTGCCGCTCTCATCCTTCATCGCACTGTTGTCTCGCATGTTGGGCCTTGAACGCTTAATCTGTTTGCTGATCCGAAAAAATAGGTTTGCGTTCGGAGCCCCAGCCTTTAGTTGCGGATGCGCGCGCAAGCCAGGTTGAACCCCAAACTAGTCCGGAACTGGACACCCTGCATGGGTTTTCCAGGACCGGATCGGGCGCTCAAAACGCCTCTAACTTCAACTCACATCTACCGTAAACGACTAATAAGGGCCGTCTTTCACGCCGTTCTGGCCTGAAGCCCGGGAGCGGCCCCCGGTGCGACCCGGTCAATGTCCGGCTCTTCCGGGCTAATGCGGATGCAGGCAGCGTAGTGATTCGGCTTTATTTCGACCAGTTGCGGTTCGATCTTGCTGCAAGCGTCAATGGCGTGGGGACAGCGGGTGTGAAAACGGCAGCCCATCGGCGGGTTTATTGGTGAAGGGACATCGCCTTCGAGCACGATGCGGCGGCGCGCGGCTTCAACCTTCGGATCCGGAACCGGGACCGCGGAAATCAGCGCTTTCGTGTAGGGCATCAGAGGGTTTCTATAGACGGTCTTCCCGTCCGCCAGCTCGACAATCTTGCCCAGGTACATCACCGCGACCCGATCAGAAACGTGTTGAATCGCCCGCAGGTCGTGCGAGATAAATAGGTAGGTGAGGTTCTTCTGGCGGCGCAAGCGATCCAGCAGATTCATGATTTGCGCCTGGATCGAAACATCGAGGGCTGAGATTGGTTCATCGGCTACGATGAAAGCCGGATCGACGGCGAGCGCTCGCGCTATGCCAATGCGCTGCCTTTGTCCGCCCGAGAACTCGTGAGGATACCGCTTGAGAAAACGCGCGCTCAGCCCAACCATCTCCATCAACTCCTGAACGCGCTCCTTCTTTGCCTGGCCCCGCGCCAGCTGAAAAGTCTCGAGCGGCTCACCGATGATCTGGCTAACCGTCATCCTCGGATTCAGCGAAGCATACGGGTCCTGGAAAATTATCTGTAAGTGGCGGCGCTGTTCGCGCATAGCCGAGTTTGAGAGAGGCGCAAGGTCGTTGCCACGAAACAAAATTTGACCTGAAGTAATTTCGGTCAAACGCAGAATCGCTCGTCCCAAAGTTGTCTTGCCGCAGCCTGACTCGCCCACCAAACCCAAAGTCTCTCCCGGATAGATGTCGAGTGTGGCGCCGTCAACGGCCTTGACCATTTGGCGTGAGTGCCGAAATAGGGACCCGCCGGCCAGCGGGAAATGAACTCGCAGGTCTTTGATCGAGATTATTGGTTGTGCAGCTTGGTCCATTACACTTGTCAGGCTGATTCGGCGAAGACATCGTTCGCGAAATGACATAGCGAATGATGATCGGAAGTCATTTGGACGTACGGCGGAAACTCGCGCCGGCAAATATCTTCCGCACGTTCACATCGTGGCGCAAACGGACAGCCCGGCGGTAAATGCGCCAAATCAGGCGGCAACCCGGGAATCTGATAGAGCTGGCCCTGTTCGTCTGCGGGATCGGGCACGGACCGTAAAAGACCGCGCGTGTATGGATTGCCCGGACGTTCAAAGAGCTCGGTCGTTGGAGCTTGTTCGAAAATCTTGCCGGCGTACATCACGATCGTGTGATCGGTCATGCCGGCTACGACGCCGAGGTCGTGCGTAATCAAAATGACGCTCGCTCCAGTCTCAGCCTTAAGACGTTTGATAAGCTCGAGAATCTGGGCCTGGATGGTGACGTCGAGCGCGGTCGTTGGCTCGTCGGCAATCAAAAGCTCGGGCTCGCAAGAGAGGGCCATTGCAATCATGACGCGCTGGCGCATTCCTCCCGAAAACTCGTGCGGATAACTGTCAACCCGCTCGCGCGCGTCGGGAATACCAACGCGCTCCAGCATCCTGACCGCATGTTCTCGCGCCTGCTTCCTGGTGTGGCCCAGGTGCAGTTGCGTCACCTCCATCAACTGCTTTGAGATCCGCATGAACGGATTGAGCGAGGTCATCGGATCCTGAAAGATCATCGCGATGCGTTTGCCGCGAAGGTCGCGGACTTCGCGCGGCGTCAGCGTTAGCACGTCGCGGCCGTCAAACACGATCGAGCCAGAGACAATCCTTCCGGGGGGATCAGGAATCAACCGCATCACTGATAGATTCGCAACTGACTTGCCCGAGCCCGACTCGCCCACGATACCCAGCGTCTCGCCCTGCTTGAGTTCAAAGCTAATGCCGTCGACGGCTTTGACTGTGCCGTCTTCGGTCTCGAAGTACGTGCGCAGGTCTTTGACGCTGAGAAGATTTCCGTTCGTCTTAGCCTTCATAGTTTGAAAAAGTCAGGTCGCCGTTACTTCCAGGGAAAATAGTAAGACAGTACGCCGACGGTAAGGCCTCCCCCCGCGGCGCTCAACAGGGCCGCGAGCCAGTTAGGTACACCCCATTTGGGCGGCGACCGTCTCACAAAGATCAAACCGGCGAAGAACCACGCCACAAAGAACCCAAAGCCCATGGCCAAATGAAACGGAAGCCATCGAGCCCAGACTAAGCCAAGCAGTTGACCGCACCCTCCCCCCCACCAAGGCCGGCCAAAAAGCCCACCATGAACCCTTTCGGAGCACCCCCAATTCAACCGTCATCCCAGTCTCCTCCCAACTCTTTCACAGAAGGAATCAATCTCTTCGCATCTGCGGATCGAGCGCATCGCGCAACCCGTCTCCCAGAAAGTTCAGTGAGAAAAGCATCAAGGCCATCGTCACTCCGGGGAAAATCAGTTGCCATGGATAGATGGCCAGGCTTTGCGCTCCTTCGGCGGCCAAGCTGCCCCACGACACGCGTGGTGGCCGGACACCTAATCCCAGGAATGACAGAAACGCTTCGCTCAGCATCACCGTCGGCACTGTCAGCGTCGCGTAAACGATAACGGGACCAAGCGTATTCGGGATCAAATGACGGAAGATGATCTTCGGCGTTGACACTCCAGTGGCGCGCGCGGCCAGAATGAACTCCTGGTTCTTTAGAGACATAACCTGCCCGCGCACGATGCGGGCCATCGTCAGCCACGATACAGCTCCGAGCGCGAGGAACAACTGGGCCAATTGGCCTGTAGGCGTTTTCGCAGGCAGCAGCGCCAGCAGCACGATTACAATAATGATGTACGGCAGAGAGTAGAGCACATCGACAACACGCATCATTACATCGTCAATGCGCCCCCCAACATATCCGGCAGTCGCGCCATACGAGACCCCAATCAAGAGCGACACTAGCGTAGCAATCAACGCCACCATCAGTGATATCTGTCCGCCGGACAAAACCCTGGCCAAAATGTCGCGGCCTGCATTATCCGTGCCCATCGGGTGAGTCCACGAAAACCTGCCGTCCGGTCCGCGAAAAGGTGGAAACGATTTAATGAGAGCCTGATCTTTGGGAATGAAATCGTAGGCATAGCCCGTCGCGCGGGTAATTATCGCCGGGCCAATCAAGGCCGCAATCACGATTACAATCAGAATGATCATGCCCAGAACGGCGAGCTTGTTCTTGAGCAACCGGCGCCACGCATCGCGCCACAGAGATGTCCCGGAGATGACCTTGCCAGTAGTCCCGTCGCCGACATCCGCCGCGGGAAACGGTGACTCCGATCCAAGCTGCCTATTCAGCGGGTCCGGTGTTAAGGGTGAGTGCTTGTCTGCCAAGACGTTTCGCTTCCTTGTCAGTTGCCGACTCCGTTATTAATTGACATCCAGAGCCGGGCGCAAGTTAACAACTTGCGCTACACGTTAATAACTGATGCGCGGATCGATGAAGCCGTACGCAATATCGACCAGCAAGTTGAAAACCAAGACTGTCACTGCAATAAAGGCCACGATGCCGATGATCAGCGGCTCGTCGCGATTGAAACAAGCGTTGATGAAATAGTTACCCAAACCCGGGAGTGCAAACACTCGTTCGACGACAACCGTCCCGGTGATCAGAAAAGCCAACGCCGGACCGGAAAACGAAACGACCGGCAACAACCCGCCCCGCAACCCGTGACGCCAGACAACCTGGCTTTCGCTCAAACCCTTGGCGCGGGCGGTGCGAATGTAGTCTGAGCGCATCACCTCGAGCATGCCCGAGCGCGTCAGACGGGCGATGTAAGCAATGTAGAGCGCTGATAGCGTAATCGCCGGTAGGATAATGCTACGGCTGGGAAATCCCTGCCACAATGCTGGCGGTAACCAGAAAAGCGTCAGGGCGAACACCAAAACCAAAAGAGGGCCCAGCACAAAATTCGGAATTGAGATGCCCAGCATTGCCAGGGTCATGCTGGCATAGTCGATCCATGTGTTCTGTCTGAGCGCAGCCAGAGTTCCCGTAGTGATCCCCACCAGGAGCGCGAGCAGATAAGCCGACAAACCCAGCACCGCCGAGACGGGCAAAGCGCGAAATAGAATTTGATTTACAGATTGGCCTTCGTATTTGAGCGAATCGCCGAAGTCGAAACGCGCGATGTTCCAGAGCACCTTCCGGTATTGCACGTACCATGGCTTGTCGAGTCCATACTTGTCGCGCAGGTTCTTTTCGACCGCGGGCGCCAGCTTCTTCTCTCCACTGTAGAAGTTGCCCGGAGCCACGCGCACCAATCCCCAGGTCAGGGAGACGACGATAAATAACATCGGGATAATGATGACGACGCGGCGAATGATGAAACGAAGCATAGAATTGTCAGAACCACCTGCGGTAGCGGGCGGTTGACTCTAACAATCAAAACATTCAACCACCCGCTACCGCAGATGGTCCTGACATAGCCATACTCGGAACTCCATAGTCCCACTTTGCCGGATCACGTTCGATGTAAACCGACTTCCACGAATAGAGACTCAGAGGGTTCGGGTACATGCCCTTAACGTAAGGCTTCTTCATCCAGCGGGTGGTCCCAACCACCGTGGGAATTATCGGTTGCGCGTCCAGCACCATCTGCTCTGCCTGAGCCAGAATCTCATAACGTCGCTGGTGATCGATTGTCCGATTAGCTTCGTCGAGAAGCTCGACGTATCGACGGTCCCACCAACCAGTCCCGTTGTTTCCCGTGGGCGTGGAATAGAGATCCAGAAACGTAAACGGGTCCATATAGTCAGCACCCCAACCGGTGCGCGCCATGCCTTTGTAATCCAGCTTGGCCACTTCCGCATGAAACGTTGTTGACTCCATCACCCGGATCTGAATCGTGATCCCGAGGCTGCGCTTCCAAAGGGCCTGATTAAACTCGGCAAAGGGAATGTTGGAACCGTCCGCGTTGGTTATCAATTCGACCTCAGCGGCGGAAAACTTCGCCGGATCGAAATTGCCCCCGGCGTCACGATAACCTGCTTCGGCAAGTAAGCGCCTCGCTTTTTCAGGATCAAAAACATCGCCCTGCGGTTGGGGATATCCGGGAAAGATTCCCTGCGGCGTTACCCCAATCAACGGCTGCACGTGCCGCCAGTCCGCCAGCGCTTTCTTGTCCAAAGCCATGTTGAGCGCTTTGCGTACGCGCACGTCACTGGTCGGCCCCTTGGTGGTGTTGAAGCGATAGTAGTCAGTCGCCGTCTCCCGGGCGTCCATGAAATCCTTCATCGTGGCCATCGATTCAAGCCACGCCGGGGGCACCGTGTGATTGTAAGTAGCGTCGAGCTCACCGGCCTTGTAGAGGTTCAGCATCGTGGGGATGTCCGCGAGCATGTAAAAAACAATTCCGTCGAGCCGCACGTTCTGAGCGTCCCAATTCATCGGATCGCGGGCGACAATGATCCGGTCATAGCGTTTCCAGGCTTCCATCCTGAAACAGCCGCTGGTGACGATGTGCTTCGGATCCGTCCAGGCATGCCCGAATTGTTCAATCGTCTTCTGATGAACGACGCGGAAGAAGTGATGAGGCATCAAGCTGATGAAGTAGGGCGCCGGCTTAACCAGCGAGATGCGCAGGGTGTAGTCGTCCACGGCCTCGACTCCGATGTCCTTAGCTTCTACCGGAACAAGTTTCTTTCCAGCTACCGCGGCCTTCAATTTCGGATTTGCGTCAAGGGCCACGTTGCGTTTCTTTGGATCGCCGGGCACGACAACCCTGGCCGCCGAGTGCATCAGCTGATGAAAAGGCGTGTCTGCGATCGGCGTCGTGTTCTCCGGAATTGGCGGGTATTCATCGGTGACGGACACGACCGGCAGCGAACTCAGCGGCGGCGGCGGCCTGCGCGCCGCGACGCCGCTCTTTGTGGTTACGCCTTCGTCTTCGGCAAAGTCCTTTTCCAGCAAGAACGTTTTACTGTCAGGATCAAATACGAATTGACCACCTGAATTGTAGGGCTGTGCGTACTTGATCGCGTGCCCCAGCGAAGCACTCCGCGAAGCCGTTTCAGGACTTAGCCCCCGGCGAATCGTGTAGACGAAATCGCGCGCAGTAATAGGATCACCGTTCGAGAAGCGCCCGGTGCGGCGCAGATGGAAGACAAATTCCGATGAGTCTTTGTTGACTTCCCAACGCTCGGCCAGGGCTGGCACCGGTTCGCCCGTTTTAGGGTCGTATTCGGCCAGCCCTTCGTAGAGGGCGATGAATATGCGAGCCTCATTCTGCAGGTCCGGGATTTGCGGATCGAGCGTTTCCGGTTCCGAACCAGATACATAGCGGAGCACGTTGTCACGCGGCGGGTCAGTCTTTCCAAAGAAGATCTGGTTCTTTGCAGACGCTGCACAGCCCGCGCTGATTAGGCTGAGGGTAAGTATCAACGCGGCTGCGGCGCAGGAGGAATTTCGCGTCATTGCCCGATTCGTCTGGAGCCACTGCTCTCGCTGAGTTCTCGAAGTTCGCACGGCGATTCAAAGTAGCACGCGTCCACGACGCGGGCAAAACCCAAAGATGTGGCACAGACTTCAGTCTGTGATTAAGGGAAGGGATACACAGACTGAAGTCGGTGCCACTCAAAGCTTGTCATACAGAGTCCGCAATTCTCGATACACGCGCTCCGTTTGGGCGCGCGTGCTGTCGAAGCCTTCTGAACTATCAATCAGGAAATCAGCGTACTTCATCTTTTCTTCTTGTGACATCTGTGCCGCTATTCGCTGCTCAGCCTCTTGAGAAGAAAGCCCATCCCGCGAAATCACACGGTCTCGTTGGACCTCTGGCCGGCAGTGCACCACGATCAATTTATCAAAGCGGCGATAACCGCCGGACTCGATCATCAACGCCGCGTCGACGATGGCGACGGCATCAGGCGTCTCGAGTTGCCAGAGGCGAAGTTGATCGTCCTGCGCGGTGATGATGAACGGATGCAGGATCGAATTCAGAAGCCGGCGTTTTTCTTCATTGGAAAAGACAATCGCTCCCAACCGACCCCGATCGAGGGTGCCATCTTCGCGGAGAATTTCAGCGCCAAAAGCTTCAGCGACAGCATTCAGGCCCGGCGTGCCCGGCGCCGCTACTTCCCGAGCAGTCGCGTCCGCGTCCAGGACACGGCAGCCAAGCTCAGCCAGAACACTGAGCACGAAAGACTTTCCAACCGCTATCGATCCGGTAAGTCCAACCTTCAGCATGAGCGTCGACTAACTTTCCAGTGGGCAGTCGGTATGACTTGCGCAAGTTATCAACTTGCGCTACAAGCCCCTTCGCAACCTTGCCGCTTGGAGGGTGTTTCGCATCAGGATCGCTACCGTCAACAAGCCGACGCCGCCGGGCACTGGAGTCCGCCAACCCGCGACCGCATCGGCCTCCGCCGGATGAACATCGCCGACCAGGGTATGGCCACGTTTTGTGATTGCTTCAATTCTCTTCCCGGCGTTGTCGCCAAAGAGGTTAGTGGCGAGAGTCGTGTCTGTAATCTTATTAACGCCCACGTCGATCACCACCGCGCCCGGTTTGATGTAATCGCCTCGGATAAAGGCAGGGCGGCCAATTGCCGCGATCAGGATGTCCGCCTGCCGCGTAACCGACGGCAGATCCCGCGTCTGTGAATGACAGATAGTCACCGTTGCATGCCTTTGCAACAACAAGCCGGCCAGCGGCCGGCCGACGATCTGACTGCGGCCGACGACGCACGCGTTCGCCCCGGCAATTTTAATTCGATTGCGATCCAACAACTCAATGATTCCGGCGGGGGTGCAGGGCACGAACCTCGGCCGGCCCATCGCCAGCAACCCCACGTTCGTAGGATGGAACCCATCGACGTCCTTCGCTGGATTCACCGCTTCCAGGATCGACGCGTCGTCGATCTGTTTTGGCAAAGGCAACTGAATCAGGATGCCGTCGACATCTTCATGCTGATTCAACCTGGCCACGACGGTCAGCAAGTCCGTTGTATTCGTCGACGCCGGCAGGGCAAGCTGCGCCGACTCAATTCCCACTTCAGCGCACGCGCGCACTTTGTTGCGCACGTACACCGCCGAAGCGTCATCATCGCCGACCAGAACGGCCGCCAATCTCGGCTTGATGCCATGCTCAACGAACAGCCGGCGCACCTCCACCGCAACGTCTCGCTTGATTTGATCAGCCGGCGCGCGACCATCGAGAATTTGTGCGCGTGTTTTTTCTGCCGAAACCATCTGCCGTAATCGTAACATGTAACGCAAGTTGGAGTGGCACACCTAACTTGCGCGTGATTCACAGGCGGGACGCCCGGGCCACCTTCCGAACTTGAAGTGAACTTGAGCTGGTCGAGCTAACCGTCTAAGCTGTGCCTTAATTCAAAATCAGAAATTACTCGCTATCATTCCAATCATGACAAAAGCTCGGTGCCAGCGCGCCCTCGGTTTACTTCTCTTGCTCGCCGTCGCCTTCGGATCTTTGGCCTGCCGCCCCCGTCGCTCGGCCAACGAAAAGCGTTACCCAATCAAAGGCAAAGTCGTCGCCGTGGACACTGCCGATCACACAATCACGATTGCTCATGAAGATATCAAGGGCTACATGCCGGCGATGACTATGCCATTCAAGCTAAAGAACGAGGCGGATCTCGCGATGGTAAAAGCAGGCGATCAAGTGACTGGAACGCTGGTTGTCGACGACCTGTCTTCGTGGGTCGAGATTACTTCGATTATCGAAGGCGGGCCGCCCGTCTCGCAGAATGTGGACCTGCCGGGTGAGCCTAAGCCGGGCACGGACGTGCCTGACTTTGGCCTCGTCAACCAGGACGGCAAACGAATTCATCTGGCGCAGTATCGTGGCCAGACGCTCTTAGTAACGTTTGTCTATACCCGTTGTCCTCAACCGGATCAGTGCACTCTGATGAGCAACAATTTTGCAGCCATCGATCAGGCTCTGCAGAAGCAGCCTGAGATTTATGACAAGACACATCTGTTAACGATCAGCTTCGATCCAGAGTATGACAGCCCGAAGGTCCTCCGCAGCTACGGAGCATCCCATACAGGCCGCTATTCAGACGAAACCTTTCAACACTGGGAGTTTGCTTCGGGTTCAAAGGACGAAGTGAAAGGCATCGCGCAGTTCTTTGGCCTCCGCTACTATCACGACACCGAGTCGAGCGATGAACAAGTCATCCATTCGATGCGCACGGCGATTGTAGGTCCTGATGGGAAAGTGGTTAAGTTGTATCGGGGAAACGAGTGGAAGCCTGAGGAAATTCTGGGCGAACTCAGAGCGTTGATTTCCTCAACGGGTTCGCCCGTCGCAAGTCCAAAATGAAAGCGAGGCCCAACGCCATTGATCGACGCTGAACCTCTGGGTACGAGACTCACGAGGCGGACAGGATGTCCGCGAACCGCAGGCAAGGATGCCTGCGCTCCCTACCAAATCTGACAGCGCTTCTCCGGCGGCCGCACCATCTTGTCGCCTTCCTTGCACTGATAAGCCTGAGCGAACGCAGGCATGTTTGAGAGTGGCCCGATGACACGAAAGCGACCCACCGGGTGCGGATTGGTTGCCACCATCAGCTGCTCGAATTCGGGGCGCTCATTCTCAGCCCAGACCTGGGCCCAACCAAGAAAGAAACGTTGTTCGGGACTGAACCCGTCGATATCAGCCGGTCGCGGTTTTCCTTCCATCGACTTCTTCAACGCCGCATACGCAATGGTCAGCCCGCCCAGGTCGCCGATGCTTTCGCCAACGACCAGGTTTCCGTTCTCATGAAGCCCCGGCTGCACTTCAAAGCCGCTGAATTGATCGATAACGCATTGCGCGCGGGTTTTGAAGCTCTTCAGATCGTCTTCGCTCCACCAGTTCATGAGATTTCCGTCCGCATCAAACCGCGCCCCTTGATCGTCAAAGCCATGACTCATCTCATGGCCGATGACCGCGCCGATGCCTCCGTAGTTGATTGCATCGTCCGCCTCAGGATCGTAGAAAGGTGGCTGGAGGATGCCCGCCGGAAATACGATCTCGTTCATCGACGGATTGTAGTAAGCATTCACGGTCGGCGGCGACATGCCCCATTCGGTGCGATCGACGGGCTTGGCAATCTTGCCCAACTGCCGATTTATTTCGAACTGCGTCGCGCTGACAGCATTGCCAACATAAGATTTCCGATCGACCTTCAGAGTTGAGTAGTCGCGCCACCGGTCCGGATAACCAATCTTCCTCGTGAACGCTTCGAGTTTGGCAGTCGCCCGCTTCCGCGTGACGTCGCTCATCCACGACAACGTAGTGAGATCATCACGCAGCGCGTTGATGAGATTCTGGACCATCTGCACGGCGCGGGCCTTGGCGGCGGGCGTAAAGTACTTCTGCACATAAACCTGACCCAGCGCTTCACCTAGCGCGCGATCAGTTGAGGCCACACAGCGCTTCCAGCGCGGCAGAAGCTCCTTGGCCCCGGTCAAAGTCCGGCCGGAGAAATCAAAGTCTTCTTCCACGAAGTTCTTTGATAAGACGGCCGCCCGCGAATTGAGCAGGTGCCAGCGCAGGTATGATTTCCAATCCGCCAAAGAAATAGCGGTCAACTGTCCATTTAGAGCTTTGAAGTAGTTTGGTTGCGCGACATTGATATCGCCCGTGTTCATCATGCCGATGGTTTTGAAGTAAGCGGCCCAATCGAAGTCCGGCGTCAGTCCCTTAAGATCGGTAAGCTTCGTCTTATGGTAGACGTTGTCAGGGTTCCGCTGTTCGACGCGGGGCATTGAGCCTTCGGCAAGCTTCGTTTCGATCGTCAAAACTGTTTGCGCGCGGACCTGTGCGGTCGCCGCGTCATCGCCGGACAAAACAAGAATCCTGGCGACGTGCGCTAGATACTTGTTGCGAAGCTCCTTCGACTTATCGTCTGTCTTTAGGTAATAGTCGCGATCAGGAAGCCCGATGCCTCCCTGCCCAAGCTGGCCGATGACCTGAGTTGACTGTTTGAAATCCTGGCCGGCTCCAAATCTGAATAGCGCCCGAACTCCCGCGTTGTGCAACAGCGCGACTTCCCGTTGAAACGAGTCTTTGCTATTAATCGCGTCGATGCGCTTTAGCTCCGGCATCAGCGGCGTGAGCCCGGCGGCTTCGATCCCGGTCTCGTCCATGCAACTCGCGTAATAGTCGCCAATCTTCTGCTCGTTGCTGCCCTTTACTGCCTTCGGGTTTTTGGCTGCATCCTCGAGAATCCCGCGCAACTGCTCCTGATTTTTATCGGACAGTTCGTTGAACCGTCCCCAACTCGCATAGGCGGCCGGGATCGGATTCTTCTTCACCCAACCGCCGTTGGCGTACTGGAAAAAGTTGTCGCAGGCCGCCGCGGTCGTGTCCATGTTCAAGACGTCAAAGCCGCGACCCTTGTCCACCGCCGATCCGGTCGAGAGATCCGCAAACATGGTTACGCCATTCTGGGCGCTGGCCTGCGGGGAATGATCACCCACGACAGCCACGGTTACGATCAAGGCAAATAAGGAAAGACCCAACAATGAAAACCTGGCACTACGCATAGCAATCTCCTTTAGAAGTAAAACCGATTTGGTAAGGTCGAGCAAAATTGTGTTCAGCGCGCCGATTGTCACCAGACGGCTCAGCTCTTGAGCTTTCTGATCTCTTCAGTTAACACCGGAAGTGCCTCGAACAAATCGCCGACAATTCCGTAGTCGGCAATGTCGAAGATCGGAGCCTCTGGATCTTTGTTAATGGCAACAATCGTCTGCGAATTCTTCATGCCCACCAGATGCTGAATGGCTCCGGAAATTCCCAGGGCTATATACAGCTTCGGCGCCACCGTCTGCCCCGACGATCCGATCTGGCGGTCGATGGGCAGCCATTCGGCGTCGCAAATCGGACGCGACGCCGCCAGGTCGCCGCCCAGAACTTCAGCCAGCTTCTCAGCCAGGGCGATGTTGTCCTTGCTCTTGATGCCGCGGCCGACTGCAACGATCACCTCTGCTTTGCTTAGGTCGACTGCCTGCTTCACTTCCTGGAACGGCGCTTCCGGTTTCATGCGGGCCTCAGCAACGTTAACGGGCATCTCCTCTAGTGGCGCGCCGCTTCCCTTCACCGCCTGATCCGGGCGGAAGGCGCCAGACTGAAACGTAACGAATACCGGAGACTCATCATTTGCGACGACGTCGGCGTCGAGCTTGCCGAGGAAAATGCGGCGCGTGAAGGTCGCTTTATCTCCAGCGACATGCATACGCACACAGTCGCTGATCATTCCCTTGCCGAAGCGCGCGGCCAGCTTTGGGGCAAAGTCGCGAACCAGATAGGTATGTGACATCACGACGTACTGGGGGTCACTGGCGCGCACCACTTGTTCCATGGCGGACGCATAGGCGTCGGGCGTGTAATCGGCAAGCTGCACGTGATTGACATTGACGACCTTGGCTAGATCGTAAGCAGCGATATCCTGCGCCAGCGATTGAACTCCAGAGCCGAGCACGACTGCCGTCACGCCCTGGCCCATCTCACCGCCGAGTTTCTGTCCGGCGGCGATTGCTTCCAGAGACGTCTTGTTCAGCGTCCCTGACTTGTGTTCGATGAAAACTAGAATGCCGTTGCTCATAATCTCTGTCGCTGTTCCGGTGTGGCACAGACTTCACTCTGTGATTCGCTTGTGGCCGTCACAGACTGAAGTCTGTGGCACTTAGATCACCCGTGCCTCGGTGTGGAGTTTCTCCGCCAGCTCAACCGCACCCTTCTTGGCGTCGCCGCCTCCCAAAAACTGGGTCTGCTTTGACTTCTGCGGCAGATAAATCTTTTCAATTCGCTGGTGTGACGGGCGGCCCACAATCTCTGCGCTGGGCGTAACTTCCTTAATCTCTTTTTTCTTGGCGGCCATGATGCCTTTCAGGGTCGCATAGCGAATCTGGCTGATGCCTGACTGAATTGTCAGCAACGCGGGCTTCGGCATCGTGTACCATTGATACCAGCCGCTCTCCAGTTCGCGCTTGACGCGCAGTTCATCGCCGGTCGCGTCGATCTCGATGACAATCGTTGCGTGGGGCAACCCGAGAATCTCAGCTAGGATCACGCCCGTCTGGCCGTAGCCATAGTCATCGGATTGCAGGCCGGTCATGATCAAATCGGCCTGCTCTTCGCGAATAGCGTCGGCTAGAACAGTGGCCGCCGCGAAGGGTGAAAGATGCGTAAGATTGTCGCCGATGATGTGAATTGCGCGATCTCCACCGCGCGCCAGCGCATCTTTGATCACGCTCTTGGCGCGTTGTGCGCCCATCGAGCACACGACAACTTCGCCCCCGACCTTTTCCTTGATCCGCAGGCCTTCTTCGAGGGCGTAGCCGTCTGACTCGCTTACTTCAAACGAGAGGTCGGCCTCCTCAATCCAGGTTGAGTCTTTATTGATTCGCAGGATCGCGTCTTTGTTGGCGACCTGCTTCATTAGGACAAGGATTTTCATTCTTCGTATCTCTTGAACAGCAGCGCTGCATTGGTTCCGCCAAATCCAAAGCTGTTTGAGAGCGCGTACTGAAGGTGCGCCTCGCGGGCTTTGTTTGGAACATAGTCAAGATCGCATTCCGGATCGGGCGTGACGTAATTGATTGTCGGCAACAGCATGTCGCGGTGAATGGAGAGCACTGAGAAGACGCCCTCGACCCCACCCGCTGCGCCCAGCAGATGCCCGGTCATCGACTTCGTCGAGCTGATCGGCAGCTTATAAGCGTGCTCGCCGAAGGTCTTCTTGATCGCCATCGTTTCAAACTTGTCGTTGTAGGGCGTGGACGTGCCGTGCGCGTTGATGTAGTCCACTTCTTCAGGTTGCACCTTGGCGTCCTGCAGGGCTTTCTGCATCACGCGGACCGCGCCCGAGCCGCTGGCGTCCGGCATCGTGATGTGAAAAGCGTCCCCGCTCATGCCATATCCCACGACCTCAGCATAGATGTGAGCGTCCCGTCGCCGCGCGAATTCCAACTCTTCCAGAACCATGATGCCGGCGCCTTCGCCGATGACGAAGCCGTCGCGGCCCAACTCAAAAGGTCTCGAGGCATGAACCGGATCATCATTTCGGGTCGAAAGCGCGCGCAAAGCCGCGAACCCGGCCACACTCATCGGCGTGATCGCTGATTCGGCGCCGCCGCAGATCATGGCGTCGGCATCGCCACGCTGAATGATCTTGAAGCTGTCACCGATCGCGTGCGCCCCGGCAGAGCAAGCGGTCGCAGTGGCTGAATTCGGACCCTTGGCGTTGTGCCGGATCGAAACCTGTCCGGACGCGAGGTTGACGATGGCGGACGGAATAAAGAAAGGCGAGACGCGACTGGGGCCGTCCTTGAGGAGTTTTTCGTGCTCCCGTTCGATGGCCCAGAAATCTCCGATGCCGCTGCTGATGTAAGTGCCTACGTTCTCGGCGATTTCATCGGTGATCTTCAGACCGCTACCCTTGACCGCTTCATCTGAGGCGGCGATCGCGTAGTGGATGAAGGAGCCCATCTTGCGGGCTTCCTTCTTTTCGATGTAGTCGAGCGGATTGAAATTCTTTACTTCGCAGGCGAACCTGGCGGCAAACCTGTCAGCATCGAACTTCTTGATGTAGTCCGCGCCACTTTGGCCTTCGAGGAGCGCGGCCCAGGTGGTTTCGACTGAGTTGCCCACAGGCGTAACCAGACCGAGACCGGTGACGACAACGCGACGATTCAAAATCCCAGACTCCTTCCCCGTGATCACTTAACCAGTGGCTGGCGAGCTTCGGAAATGCCTGCCCGGGATCGCGCTCACGAGTTTACCGATCACTTCGCCTTGTGCTGATCGATGTAGTTATACGCGTCGCGCACACTCTGAATCTTCTCCGCGTCCTCGTCCGGAATCTCGATGCCGAACTCTTCCTCAAAGCGCATGACCAGCTCGACCGTATCGAGCGAGTCGGCGCCGAGGTCGTCGATGAACCGGGCGTTAGGCGTAACTTCATTCTCGTCGACGCCAAGCTCGTCCACGATAATCTGTTTTACTTTTTGCTCAATCTCTGGATCGGGCATTCGTTTTTGCTCCTCTTTGTAGTCTCCGACAAACTTCAGTTTGCCGATGTTAGTTGTGTACAGACTGTTCGGTCTGTGATCACGTCATTGCTGCACTGACTGACAACAAACCGGAAGTTTGCCGCGCCATCCTTAACCGGAAACACCAAGCGTCTCGCGCGTAGCGCACAGACTAACTTTATCCTCGACGTTCACGCAACGCAGGTTGCGATCAATCTGGCGCGCCAGGCCACTTAAAACTTTTCCGGGTCCAATCTCTACCAAGCTTTGTACACCCTGACTGATCAAAAATTCAACTGACTCAAGCCAGCGAACCGGTTGTGATACCTGACGAACCAGCGCGTCGCGCGCCTCGGGGCCGGTGTCGACAGCCCTGGCATCCACGTTGGTTACGATCGGTGTCGCGAGGTCGTGGAATGTAATCCCGTTCAATTCAACCGCCAGACGCTCCTGCGCCGGCTGCATCAGAGCGCAATGAAACGGCGCGCTCACATTAAGCTTCATCGCCCGCCTGGCGCCGCGCTCCTTTAGAAGTTCAATCGCGCGGTCGATAGCCGCGGCGTCGCCCGCAATAACGACCTGATTGGGCGAGTTGATGTTCGCCGGGCTGCAAACCTGCCCTTGCGCAGCCTCGGCACAAGCAGCTATCACCACTTCCAGGCTAGCGCCGAGAATCGCCGCCATGGCGCCCACGCCTACAGGCACGGCCTCTTGCATGTAGCGTCCGCGCGCTCGCACGGTCCGCACCGCGTCGGTCAACGAGAGGCAGCCGGCCGCTACCAACGCTGAATACTCACCGAGACTGTGGCCGGCAACGAAATCAGCTTTTTCTAAACCTTCGGTTTCCAGCGCTCGTAACGCGGCGATCGAAACGGTGAGAATGGCCGGCTGCGTATTCTCAGTCAACTGCAACTGATCTGCCGGGCCATTAAAACACAATTCGGAAAGCGCAAAGCCGAGCGCAGCGTCCGCTTCTTCAAAGACCTGTCGAGCCGCGGCAAAGTTATCGGCTAAGTCTTTGCCCATGCCCGCGTACTGCGACCCCTGGCCGGGAAAGATGAATGCTTGTTTCGTCAAGACGTCGTCAATAGGTCGAATGCGTCCTATAGGACCTATGAAGTGTCACCATCTCATCGCCACCGCGCCCCACGTGACGCCGCCGCCAAAGGAAGCCATCAGCACCACATCGCCTTCTTGAACTTGTCCCGACGCGACGCATTCGTCGAGCCCGATCGGAATCGACGCCGACGAGGTATTGCCATGCATAGCGATATTTGAATACACCATTGACTCGTCAACGCTCAGCTTGCTGGCGACCGCGTCCGTAATGCGCTGATTCGCTTGATGCGGAATAAACAGCTTGACGTCTTTGGTAGTCAAGCCCGCATCTTCCAGGACTTCGCGCGAGATATCGGCCATCGATCGCACGGCCACCTTGAACAATTCGTTCCCCTTCATTTTGAAGAAGTGATCGCCACGGGCGATGGTCTCGGCGGTGAATCCGCCCTTGGTGCCGCCACCGGGCGCGTACAGTTGCTCTTCATAACGCCCGTCCGATCTAATCTTGGCGGCGAGAATCCCACGGTCACTTTCGACTGCCCCCAAAACGGCTGCCCCCGCGCCATCGCCAAACAATACGCAGGTTGAGCGGTCTGTGTAATCAACGTAGCGCGTCAAAATCTCAGCCCCGATCACAAGTGCGTACTTTGTCTGGCCGGATTTGATCATTGCATCGGCCAGCGTCAGTCCGTAGAGAAAGCCGGAACAGGCGGCCACGATATCCATGGCAGCGGCCTTGTGCGCGCCCAGCTCGGCTTGAATCAGACATCCAGTCGATGGCAGGATCTGGTCCGGGGTCACCGTGGCGCAAAGTATCAGATCGATCTGCGCAGGTTCGATCCCAGCGCGCTCGATTGCCTCGCGTGAGGCCCGCACAGCAAACTGCGAAGTATATTCATCGGGGCTGGCTTTCCGCCGCTGCTTGATTCCGGTCCGCGAGGTAATCCAATCGTCGGAAGTGTCAACAATCCGCTCCAGATCCGCATTCGTCAAAATGCCCTCCGGATAGGAATGACCGGTGCCAAGAATGCCAGAATTGGTTTTCGCCATTCAACAATCTCGCTTAAAAAATGCCGTTTAGAGGCAGGACTTGTCCCGCCGCACGCCGCCGAAAGGGCGACGCCTAAACGGCATGAAACCTAACGTGTCAGGCGGCTTGTTCCACTTGAACTATTTCGCGGCCCTTGTAGAAGCCGCACTTCGGGCAGACCCGATGCTGCATGCGTGGTTCCTGACAATTTGGGCAGGCGACGGTCTGGGGAATCCGCAGGGCATCGTGTGCCCGGCGTTTGCCCCGACGTGATTTAGAGTGACGACGTTTTGGATTTGGCATAATTACTCCACCATCTTGATTTCAGATTTCAAATCATTTCAAATCTCAGATCTCAAATTTGAAATCTGCAGTTTCGGACTTAATTCTCTGAGCTTTGTAATTTGGAAATACCATTCAGGTCGAACCCGAATGAAAAGTACAAAGCACAATGAACCATGTCCACAACCTACATTTGCAATTCTTTCAGTGCCTGCCAGCGCGAATCCCCTTCCTCGCTCTCGCATTGGCAATCGCTCAGATTCCTATCGATACCACAGCTCGGACACAGTCCGCGGCAATCATCGCGACATAACACATTAGCAGGTAGCGCTAGAAGAAGCTCTTCGCGGATCAGGTCGTCGAGCTCGATTCCCTCGCCGTCAAAGACCGCCACGTTCAAATCCTCTGCCTGGAGCTCGTGCTGCTCTTCGGCGGCCCAACTGACCGCGCGCACGAATCTCTCGTTGAATTCCGTGACAATCGGTAACTGAACCGGCTGCAAACACCGTCCACACATAACTTCTAGTTTGGCGTCCAGCTTGCCTCGCAGCTCAACTTCTTTACCGTGCCGTCGAATGCGGCCGCGCACTTCGGCCGGCTGAACCAGCCTGACTTCCGTGTCCAGCGGCAGCTCGTTCGTTTCGTAAACCCGCACGAACTTACCGCCTTCTTCTTCCAGCTTGTTCAGCTCTAGCCGCATAACAGAGCCTCCGGATGCCATAGAGCGCGCCAGGAGACGGAGCACAAAGTCGCTGATTATAGCCGGGCGTCGCGGACTTTCAAAGTGCAGACGGGCCTGACCAGCGGCCTCAACCGCCGGCGCTGGCCTTTCGTTTCGCTTTACGGCTCTTCTTTGGGGGTATCGTCGCAGGGGTTGATTCGGGGCACTTTTCGTCCAGCTTTGCGCATTCCGCGCGCCACATGGATTCCAGGCGATCGTTCTCTACTACGCCGCACTCGTTCAGGATTTCGACGAGGCTCTTTACCAAAGCATGATTCGTATAAGCCGTTTCGGACTGGCGCAGCAGCAGCTTCAAGCCCTGCTCGAGCCGCTCTGCCAGACGCGCCATCGTGTTCTCTAAGATCGTCAGCCGTTCCAGCAAATGCTCTTCGTTTGGAGTTGTCTCTGTCGGGCCAACGCGCACCGACGCGGGTTCCACCACCAGCATCAGTCGAGTGCCACAACGCAGACAGAATTCCTGGCCCAGCGGATTCGCCCCGCGGCATTTCTGACAAAAATGTAGGATGGCGCGTTGTTGCATCTGTTCCTGTGGCACAGACTTCAGTCTGTGATTATTCGGCGAGCAATCACAGACTGAAGTCTATGCCACTCAATACTCATAAAATCCGCGGCCACTCTTCTTTCCCAACCATCCCGCGTCCACATATCGTTTCAACAGCGGGCAGGGCCGGTACTTTGAATCGCCAAACCCATCATGTAGCACGTTCATGATCGCAAGGCAAACATCGAGACCAATAAAGTCGGCGAGCGCCAGCGGGCCCATTGGATGATTCATACCGAGTTTCATGATGCCGTCAATGCTCTCGCGCGAGGCGACGCCTTCATACAACGCGAAGATCGCCTCGTTAATCATCGGCATCAGGACCCGATTGGAAACAAAGCCAGGTGAGTCCTGACATTCCAGCGGAATCTTTCCCAGTCGCTCCGTCAGCGATCGTACCTCTTCGTAAGTCCGATCAGAGGTCGCGGCGCCGCGAATGATTTCGACCAGTTTCATCACGGGCACCGGATTCATGAAGTGCATCCCGATCACTCGATCAGCGCGCTGCGTAACCGCGCCCAGCTTGGTGATCGAAATCGAGGAAGTGTTCGAGGCCAGGATCGCATCCGGCCTCACTGCTTGATCGAGTGACTTCAAAATTTCGGTCTTGACGGCGAGATCTTCAGTGGCCGCTTCGACTACTATAAAAGCGTCGTGCAAGCTTTCGACATCGGTAGTCGTTTTGATTCGCCCAACGATCGCACTCTTTTCATCAGCGGTCAGACCCTCTTTGTCCACGTCGCGCTGCAGGCTCTTATCAATCGCCTTTACGCCGCGGGCGAGAAACTCTTCGGCCACGTCGCGCATAATTACAGCAAAACCGGCCCGCGCTGCTACCTGCGCAATGCCCGCGCCCATCGTGCCTGATCCTACTACGCCGAATATTTCATCCATAAATTGTGGCACAGACTTCAGTCTGTGATTCTTCTTAAGGTAAATATGATGATAGTTGCAATCACAGACTAAAGTCTGTGCCACTCACTTCAAACGATCAGCCCAATTCATCAAGGGCTGAGTGCCTTTTAGAGCCTCTTTCAAGTCGCCCTCGCTCGACGTTGCCGGCTTGCCGCCGTAAAGCTGCACGCCGCCAGAACTCCGAAAAAACTTGATCGCGTAAATCCCCAGAGCAGTGCCGATCGGAATATTAATCAACGACACCACCGCAAGAGAAAGTCCCAAAGGCCTCGCCCACAGCCTCTGCTTCTTTAACCCATAGCCAACTGCTACTGGAACTAAACCCACCGCGAAAAGGACAACGACAAAGATGACAACCCCAGTCGCGATCCAGAAAGTGGAAATTGAATTCGTCCCCTGGGCGGCCAACCTAACCACAAGGACCAGCAGTAACAGGCCAGCAAGTGTCAGCCCATGCATTGCACCGTAGATGAAGTGCAGCGTCGCCAGCGTCCGGTTGTGCTCTGCCGCAGTCATTCGATATCAACGCCAGTCCGGCGGCGACACCGGCGGCACGTATTGATGCACTTTTCCCTTTTCTTGATCGATGCCGATCGGGTCCGCCTGCCCGGTGGTTAAAGACTGCGCCGGCTGATCGTAAAGCAATCTGCCCGGTGGACTAAACAGAAACCAGAACGTGTAGACGGAAACGGCTGTGCCGATGGGCATTTGCGCGGCGGCAAAAGCGCCCGCCACAAGTCCCGCGATCTTCGCCCATCTCTTCTTCTTCAGCAGCGCGTAAGCTGCGATCATCGAGGGAAGCGACCACTCAATGCTAAACACCAGCACGAAACCACCTATCGCGATAAAGAAGCCAGGCGGTGGGTCGCTCGCGCGTTGCGAGGATGGCAGCGTGCTGAACATTATGATCATCATGATGCCGACCACCAGACCCATCAACGAGTGGAGCGCGGCATACCCGAGATGCGCTAAGCCCAAATATTTGTTGTGCTGCTCTGGTGTCATTCCTGGTTTTACCGCTCAACCGCAAGCGCCACTGCGTTGCCGCCACCCAGACACAACGCTGCAATGCCTCGATGCACGTCGCGCCGCCTCATCTCGTAAAGCATCGTCGTGAGAATGCGCGAGCCGGATTGTCCGATGGCGTGACCAAGCGCGACGGCGCCGCCATTGACATTAATTTTCTCTGGATCGAGATTGAGTTCGCGTGTGATCGCCACGGCCTGAACCGCGAAAGCTTCGTTCAATTCGATCAGATCGACATCATTCATTGACCAGCCGGTCTTTTTTAAGAGTTTCTTGATCGCCTCGACCGGCGCCATCATTACCAGCTTTGGCTCCACTCCGGATGTTGCCTGGCCTACGATTCTTGCCAGCGGTTCAACTCCCAGCGACTTCGCGCGCTCAGACGAAGTAACTACTACTGCCGACGCACCGTCATTTACTCCTGGCGCATTACCCGCGGTTACGGTGCCGCCCTCTTTGAAAGCCGGCTTTAACTGCGCCAGAGACTCCAGCGACGTGTCTTCACGCACTGGTTCGTCCGTATCAAAGATCAGCGGTGGACCCTTCCTTTGCTTTATCTCCACCGGCACGATTTCGTCACGAAACCTGCCTGACTTAATCGCTTCGCTGGCCTTGCGGTGAGAGTTGAGCGAGTACTCGTCCTGCTCCTCACGCGAAACATGAAAGCGCTCGGCGACCACTTCACCGGTGCAGCCCATATGCTGATCGTCAAACGCGCACCAGAGCCCGTCGTTGATAACCGTATCGACGAGCGTGCCGCTGCCCAGCCGGTAACCCTCGCGCGCTTTTGGGAGCAGATACGGCGCGTTCGACATCGATTCCATGCCGCCGGCGACGACGATCTCTGTGTCGCCAAGTTGAATTCCCTGCGCGGCCATCATGATCGCCTTCAATCCTGAACCGCAGACCTTGTTGACCGTTACGGCCGAAACTGTGTCAGGTAATCCGCCGTGGAGTGCCGCCTGCCGCGCCGGATTTTGCCCGAGGCCGGCTTGAATGACGCAGCCCATGATCACTTCATCGACGTCCTCGGGTTTGACCGAGGCGCGCTTGACTGCTTCGCGGACCACGATAGCGCCGAGCTCGGTCGCCTTGAAACCTTTAAGCGCGCCGAGAAACTTTCCTACCGGTGTTCGAACGGCGCTGATGATTACTGCTTCTTTGATCTCTGACATTTTTATTCACTACTCGCACATTAAGATGATTTAGCATGACTGCTACTTCCAAAGAGTGTCAAGCAAGCCGGGCTTTCACCCCGTTAGGGGTGAGATGTTTATAGACCACGAGTCCCAAACCCCTCTTAACTCCGTTCGGAGGAGCGGAATGAACTTGAGCGGCAGGAGGCTCATTGACTTCCGCTCCTTCGAACGGAGTTGATAACGACATAGCGCTCCCTCTATAAATATCTCACTCCTACGGAGTGAAGAAGCCGGGCAACGGGTTCAGTCCTAATTGAAAACCTTCATACGCGGGTGCTAGACTCGGCGTTTGAAATTCACCCCCTTAATCATTCTGGCTCTACCGGACTAAACAATCATGCAGGCACTAATTTTGGCGGGAGGAAAAGGCACACGGCTGCGCCCTCTCACCGTATACACGCCGAAACCAATTGTCCCGATTTGCAACCGTCCATTCCTGCTTTATCAGATCGACACCCTGCGCCGCGCCGGCGTCACCGACATTACACTCTCGCTTTCTTATCAGCCGGAGAAGATCGAGCAACAACTCGGCGACGGCTCGAATTTTGGCGTGAAGCTGAAGTACACGGTCGAGCCGCAACCAATGGGAACCGCCGGCGCCTACAAGTTTGCCGAAGATTTGATTCGCGAACCAACCGTGGTCTTCAACGGCGACATTCTGACGGACCTCGATCTGAAAACGGTCATCCGCCAACACAAAGAACGCAAAGCCGTCGCGACTATCGTGCTGACTCCAGTTGATGACGCCAGTGCATACGGAGTGGTTGAGACCGAAGACGACGGCCGCGTGCGGCGCTTTCTCGAAAAGCCAAAGCCTGAAGAGACCTCCTGCAAGAACATCAATGCCGGCACCTATGTGCTCGAGCCGCAGGTGCTCGATCTGATCCCGCGCGGCGAGAACCATTCGTTCGAATACGGTTTGTTCCCCAAGTTGCTGGAGCAGGGCGAACCGTTCTTTGCGCACACTCCGCAGCGGACCTATTGGATGGACATCGGGACGCCTGCGCGTTACCTGCAAGCCCATCACGACCTGCTGGCCGATCGCGTTCTGCGGATTCATATGAAAGATCGGCGAGGGACTTTTGACTCAGCCACGCATTCAGAAATCGACGAGTTGTCCATGATCGGAGATGAATGCACGCTCAAGCCAGGTGTACAGATCATTAACTCTGTGCTTGGCAAAGGGTGCTACATCGAAGAGGGCGCGCGGATTGAGAACTCAGTCATTTGGAGTCACACCCGCGTGGGCACCGCGGCGCAGGTGAAGGACGCGATCATCGGGCGCGGTTGTCACGTCGGTCGATCCTCAATCGTTGGCCCGGGCACAGTGCTGGGCGACAAGACGTCGCTGACGGATTACACGAGGACAGACTAGAAGGAAGGACGGGAACCTTGAACTGGGACATCTTTCGCGCGTACGACATCAGAGGAGTCTATCCAACTGACATCGATGAGGAAGCCTACTATCGGATGGCCAAGGCCTACACCTACCTGTTTCATCCAAAGACGATGGTTGTCGGGCGGGATGCGAGGGTCACGTCCGCACAGTTGGCCGAGAGTCTGATTTCCGGCTTTCTCGACGCGGGCGTTGACGTGATCGACATCGGCGGCATAACCACCGACATGCTCTACTTCGCGGTTGGTGCTTACGATTACTCAGGTGGAATTGTCGTTTCTGCTTCTCACAATCCCAAGGAATACAACGGCGCTAAAATGGTCCGCGAGAAAGCGGCCGCCATTTCCTCGGACACTGGTCTCTTTGATATTCGCGACGCCTTGAAAGCCGGCAAGGATAAAGAAGTCCGGTCGGACAAGAGAGGATCGGTTAAAGAGAGAGACGTCCTGGATGACTATCTGAAACACGTGCTCAGCTTTATCGACACCAGCGTGATCAAGCCCTTCAAGTTTGTCGGTAACGCCAACTTCGGCTACGTATGTTTTGGGGCTTCCGCCCTGGTGAAAAAGTTGGGGTTGAATCTGATACCGCTAAATTTCGTTCCCGACGGCACGTTTCCTAAAGGCCCGCCCGATCCGATGCTCCCGGAAAATCGGATCGAAACCGAGAGACTGGTGAAGAGCTCAGGCGCCAGCTTTGGCGTGGCCTGGGACGCGGACGCCGATCGATGCATGTTCGTTGACGAGAAAGGCGAATTCATTTCCGGAGCTTACATTACGGCTTTGCTGGCCGACATTCTTCTCGACAAGCAAGGCAGCGACAACGCGATCATTTTTGACCCGCGCGTGATTTGGCCGGCGCTGGAGGTTTGCGAGCGCCACGGCGCCAGGGCAATCATCTCGAAAGGCGGCCATGCTTTTATGAAGGAGCGCATGCGCAAAGAGGACGCGATCTTTGCCGGCGAGATGAGCGGCCATTATTACTTTCGCGAAAACTTTTTCGCCGACAACGGCACGATTCCCTTCCTGCTGGTGATGGAACATCTGTCAAAGACCGGCAAACCATTCTCCGAAGTCATGCGGCCATACACCGAAGGCCATTTCATGTCCGGCGAGTTGAACTATCACGTCAAGGACATCAAGAAAGTGATCGCCGCGGTGAAGCAGCAATACGCCAAAGACGGCAAAGAAGATTTCACTGACGGCTATTCGCTGGAGAGTAGCGATTGGCGCTTCAACATTCGTCCGTCAAACACAGAGCCACTCCTGCGCTTGAATATCGAAGCGCGCCACGCCGGTTTGGTCGAAAAACTCAAAGCCGAGATCGAAACCATCATCAATTCAGAGCCTAAGTAGCGGATCAGACTTCTCTACGGGGCACGTCCGGCCGCATCATGGAGTCAGTGCCACACCTGCGTGAGCGGGTGGGTTGAACATTCAATCATGGGATTGGCGATTGGACCCGCCTGCTCACGCGGGTGGCACTGACCTCAACATCCAGCGACCTAGACTCATTCCACGGCACACTCTTTGCCGAATCTAACCGCGCAAGAGACTTTCAAGATAGGACAGGAGGACGAGAGTTATGGGTTTGATCTTACTAATCATTCTGATTATTTTGCTCCTTGGCGCGGTACCCGCGTGGCCACACAGTCGAAATTGGGGCTATGGACCCAGCGGCGGACTCGGCCTGGTGCTCGTTATTGTGCTGGTCCTGGTTCTGCTCCGAGTGTTCTAACGTAAGACGCCTGCGCTTACGATTGGATCTCAATTTGATACACCACGCGCTGGCGCGAGCTTTGACTTTGCAGCGGGCTGAAGCCAAACTTTGCCCGCATGCCTGAGCTTCCTGAAGTCGAGCACGTAGTCCGCGCGCTGCGTCGTGTCGTCATCGGTCGTCGCATCCTGGCGAGTGAGATCCGGCTGCCAAAACTCGTCTCTCCCATGTCGTCTGCTCTCTTCAACCGGAAGCTGAAGGGCGCGACCATTACTGGCGTTTCGCGACGCGGCAAGTACATTCTCATTGAGCTCGATAACGATCGCATTCTGGCCGTTCATCTGCGCATGACCGGCAAGTTTCTTTCTTTGGCTGCCGATGATGCCTTGCCGAGGCACGCTCACGCGATTTTTTATCTCGACAACGATCGGCGGCTGGTCTTCTGCGATCAGCGACAGTTCGGGGTGATGAAGCTCGTCGCCAGAACGCGCTTGAGTAAGACAAAAGGAATCCGCGAGCTTGCGCCCGAACCCTTGGGCGAGGATTTCAGTCTGGCTTACCTGAAAGAAACCCTGGCTCGTTCGCGCCGCACGCTCAAAACCCTGCTGCTTGATCAAACCCGGGTGTTAGGTCTGGGCAACATCTACGCTGCCGAAGCTCTATTCCGCGCCGGCGTCAATCCATTCAAGACCGCCGCGACGCTTTCATCAAAACGCGTCGAGCGTTTGCATCAGGCAATTCTCGACGTGCTCGGCGAAGCTATCTCAGACAGCTCGACATCCAGAGTCAACCTGGAACACACGAACGGTTTCTCTTACGGTGAAGCCTTTGAAAGATTCTGGCAGGTCTATGAACGCGAAGGCGAGCCCTGTGTTAACTGCGGCGCGCGCATTCGCCGGCAGGTGCATGGCGGGAGATCAACTTACTGGTGTCCGAAATGTCAGCGGAGGTAGGCCAAAAGCTTCTCCCGTTAATTCCTTATGATCAAACCACGAAAAATCAACCTCGTAGCGCATGATCGGGTGACGAAGGCAGATACTGGGGAAGATCCAGCCACTCCCGGATGTGTCAACACAGCGCGATCCATTTTGAGGAGCTGCTTTGCAATCTCCATGGAACAGTCATCGGGTGCTCGTTTGTTGACGCCTTCATATCTTGTCTAGTTGATCTTCGATTTCCTTCACGTCCTTATCGCGACGGTGATAGCCCATTTGTTCAATCATTTCTTTGGCCATTTCCGAATTCGTTTCCGCATTCTCCTTTTTGCCTTGCGCCAGATAGAGTCGCGCGTATTCCAAATGACATTCAGCTTGAATCAAACCCATGCTCCCACGTTTAGCGATTTCCTTGGCCTCGTCAATGTCGGCTCCAGCGAGATCAAACTGGCGTCTTAACCGATGCAATCTCGCTCGGGTTAGCAGGCCATCGCACAGAAAGTTCGCCACAATTGCTTCACGCTGGTTGTTCACTACTCTATACACTTCATGAGTGACTTCTGTGAAATCGGGCTCCGACTGTTCGTGCATCTTAGAGATGAGCGCTTGAACACTAGAGAGATTAATTAGCGCCAAGTCGGCTTTGCTAACCCCTTGTGCGTTCTTAGCCCATTCCTCGATTACGTCAACCCGCTTCAACACCTCTCGATATTTGCCCTGGTCAAGCAACAAGCTGCAATATTGATTGCCCCGATGCGCGTACAGCAAAGGGAAGTTTGGTTGGCCCTTTTTGTGAATGTCCTCGGCATCTTCAAATGCTGTTTGCGCTTCCGCGAAGCGGCCCATTTGGTGTTGGACATAAGCTAGACCAGCCCTAGAGGAAGCTCTATAAAAACCAACGGATCCGGGAGCAGTTTCCTCCGTCACTCGATCTGAGGAGTCCACGGCTTTTTGGGCATAATACAGTCCGGCGCGCAAGTCGCCCATGGTTACGTTAACGTCCGAGAGATTTTCAGCTTCGCGAGTCGCATTTAGCCAGTCCTTTGCGCCTTCGAGGTAGGCTAGGCTTGCTTCCATGGGTTTAGTTGCCTCAAGCAATCTACCCAACGCCTTCAACCGATACCCAGCTTGGTTCAAAACCAACCCCGCCGACCGCTCTGTAAGACTTGCAACTGGCTTGGTCCAGGGCTCGTCGAAGAACGCCGTTAGTGCGGCTAGATCCGCCGAGTATGCTCCCAGCCTGCTTGTGCTGAATGCCTCATTTCCTCTTCTTATCCGCTGCCAGTATATTTTGAACAGTGCCTCCTCATAATGCCCTCCCCAACATCCATGTCTAATGGCTGCGTAAAGGGGGACCATTTCGTCTAGGGTCTCAGGGAAGACTTTGGCGGTATCCTTTAAGTATGCAAAGAGCCGACTATTGCCAACTCGCCATGCTTCAGCGTACTTTTCCTTGAGCTGCTCACCAAAGTGCTCGCGCACCAAAGGATGCGCATCAAGGTTGTCCGGTCGGTGCGAACTCTTCGGTGCAATCAACCTGTCCTTGCGGAGTTTCTCAATTGTTCGCAACCACCCGGCCTCACTGAGTTTGCGAATATGATTTGATAATCCGTTGATAACGGGAGCTTTCCGTAAGGCACGCTGCGAACCCTTGTCCGCTGGACGGTCAAAAAACCCAATCATCCTGAGGAGTTCCACCTCCGGTCCATCACCGAAGCGGTTTGCGAGCTCCGCCATTACCCGGCGAGGATGTCTTCCTTGTTTTTCAGGTATGTCAAGGTTGGGAATCTCAGAAGCATGCGATACGTGGGACCCAGGTACGTCGAGTAAGTATACGGCCAGAAGATTTACAGCGAGAGCGTGATTCCCAAAATCGCGTGTGGCCCGTTCAAGTTCCGTATCCGTTCCCTGAATACCACTCACGCGAAGAAGCGCCCGTCCAGCTTCATCGGATATTTGTTCCAAGTCTTTCTTGACGACACCCCGGGCAAACTCATCCAGATCAGTTACTGGTTCTCGCGTGGTAATAAGACACAGTCCCTCATTCTGCCGCGCCAATTCCGTAAGGAGCGTGACCAGCGCCGGCTCTTTGATTCTGCCTCTCTCAAATGCGTGCTCGGACTGAAGGGGTTCAAGACCATCGAGGACAAGAAGAGTTTTTGCGCTTTGGATCAACTTCGCGAGACGAATACCTTTATCCCAAGGCGAGCCTGTCATGGGATCTGAATCGCCGAACCATTTGAGCGCGTCATTGATAAAAAGATCTGCTGAAGTGACGCGCTCGCCGGTGCCTTGACTATAAAACGACCAAGCATACACACGGAGAGCTCCCCGGTAGTTATCGGCTTGTATTCGTTCCAACCACTTATTAACCAATGTTGACTTACCGACGCCACCCCACGCGACGAGACTCACAATGTTGGTCTCATTGGATTCCCAAGAATCATCAAGGAACTCGAGGTCCTTCTGGCGACCAAAAAGCTCCTCCCCTGTCTTGGGCAAACGGTCGATGTCAATCTTTTCTGGCGGCGCCCAAAGCGGTGGGAGTGGTATCGGTAAATCATATTTCGTCGGGTCGTCGACGACCCTCAAAACAAGATCTGCAACCTCCGCGAACGCTGCGTCCTCGATGCCTCGGAAATCGACGATCACACACTTACCGTCGCGTGGGAGCATCTGGATCTCCTTCAACCACTCGAATGCCTTCCAAGAACATGGGCGCAACAACATAGGAATGAAAATCATTCCGTCGCGTTCACGGCGTTGAAGCAGAAAAGGAACCTCTTCCTTCACGCAAAAGGCCGAAGCAAGATAGTCAGGTGAAATGAGGCAGACTGCGATTGCAGCTTGTTCCATGGCAGCTTTGATTTCGGGATACCAAGAGTCACCTCCGTCAATCTTTCGGTCGTCCCAAACAACGATTCGCCCGGCTTGCTCGAGCGCACGAAGCTGCGGAACGAAGAGATCTTTCCAATGCTCATCTTTGTGGCTGTAGCTGATAAAAACGGAGGGCTTGGTGGGGGTACTCACAATGCGCCAAGATTAGCAGGAGAAACGTGCAGCTTCAATAAAGAAGGCTAGGCGAGCCGCCTTCCTACCTGGAGGCTTTATCTAGGGGCATAGCCCTGAAAGAGAGGGTCCGCTCTACAAAAGGTCGGAGACCTTCCGCACATCAGGCGGCGGAGCCGCGAACACGTTACCAACTCGTCCTACAAATTCCCCAAAATAAAATCCGTCATCATCTGCTGCATGTGCTTGACGAGCACCGGATCGGTCACGCCGTGTCGCGATTTGGGATAGATCATGAACTGCACTTGCTTCCCCGCCTTTTGAAGTTCGTAGAGGAACTGGACACTGTTCGCCATGTGTACGTTGTCGTCGATGGCGCCGTGAATCAGCAGCAGCTTGCCGTGCAGGTCTTTCGCGAAGTGGACCGGTGAGCTTTTCTGATAACCATCCAGATTGTGCTGCGGCGTCTGCATGTAGCGCTCGGTGTAGATCGAGTCATAGTTCCGCCAGTCGGAAACCGTTCCGCCGGCGATGCCTATCTTAAATGTCTGGCTGTGCGTCAACGAATAGCTCGTCATGAACCCGCCGTAGCTCCAGCCCCAGAGACCTATCCGCGAACCATCGACGTAAGGCTGGGTCTTCAGCCATGCAAATCCGTCCTCTAGATCGCGCAACTCCAGTTCGCCGAAATTCTTGTAGAGCGGCCAGGCTGAGTTCACGCCCTTGTTGCTGGCGGTCCGGTTGTCGCAGATCCAGATGATATAGCCTTTCTGCGCCAGCATCTGATGCCAGAGATAACGCGTGCCTCCCCACGAATTGCGCACTGATTGCGACTGTGGGCCGCTGTAGGTGTACGACCACACCGGATACTTCTTTGACGGATCAAAGTCTGGCGGTTTGATCATCATCGCTTCCATTGTGAAGCCGTCGCGCGTCTTTACGTTCATGAACTCGACTTTGCCCAGCTTGAATTGCTTCAGAGCGTCAACCTTATTTTCGTCGACCACACGCGCGAACTTTCCGCCAGAATCGTAAAGCCTTACTTGCGTCGGCGTACTCACATCGTTCCAAACGTCGATGAAGTGGGAGTTGCCAGAGTTGAATGACGCGCGATGATTTCCTTCTGCCGGGGTTAGCCGTTTCAGTCCTGAGCCGTCGAGTTTGATTGAGTATTCGTGATTCGCGATGAAGCTATGCTCACTGCTGCTGAAGTAAACGAAACCTTTGTCATCATCAATGGAATCAAGCGAGCGCACGTCCCAATCACCATTCGTGACTTGCTTGATTAGCTTACCATCGGCGCCGTAATGATAAATATGCCGCCAGCCGTTGCGATCGCTCAGCCAAAGAAACGATCCGTCTTTGAGCCAGCGCAAACCTTCGTCAACGACTTCGACCCAGGCTTTGGTCGTTTCGCGTAGAATATTTGCGGACTTGCCATCATCAGGATTCGCCGAATTGAGATCGAGAAATGTCTGTTCGCGATTCTGTGCCTGGTACCAGAGCTTCTTGCCGTCGGGAAACCAACCCACGCGGACAATCAGCAGATCTTCGGCCGGATATTTGTAGGTATCAACCCAACGAACATCACCGCCCGCGGCATTGACGACCCCCAGCTTGACGATCGGATTGGGATCGCCGGCCTTTGGATATGGAGTGTCCTCTACCTTTTGATCGTAAGGAATGTGATCGACCACCACGAAATCCGGCACCGGATGTTCGTCGATTTGCAGAAACGCGATGCGCGTTGAGTCCTGGCTCCACCAGTACGCGCCAAAGTTGCCACGCCCGTAGAGTTCTTCCTGATAAACCCAATCCAGACGGCCGTTCAGCAGCTTGGGATTGCCATCGCGGGTCAGCGCCCGTTCGCGGCGCTGGCTGCTGAGGTCTTCAACATACAGATTGTTCTCACGAATGAAACTGACCATCCGGCCGTCGGGGCTGAAGCTCGCGCCTACCTCTTCTTCGGGATTGCTGGTCAGCCGCACCGCGCGGTCGCTGCCGAGCTCATAGTAAAAAAGATCGTTGGCATAGTTGATGAGCACGCCGGTCTCTTGCGGGTTCATGTCATAGCTGGTCTGATTCGCCAGACGATGTGCTGTTTCCTTGCTGATGCCTGGCAAGGCCGCAAAAGCCGCTTCCATCTTCGCGCCGTCATAGAAAGGCGCCGACTCGCCCGTCAGTGCGTTGACCTTCAATAAACGCGGAAATGCATTCCGGTCTTTGCTGGCGACGATATAGTTCACTCCGTCTTTCAACCAACGCGGACTGGACGGCGTGCCACTAAAATTGACCCGCTTTACCGGATCAAAAATGTCGTCGATGGTGAGCAGCTTGTCTTGCGCGAGCACAAGCGGCGCGTGAAAGAAGACGAACGCGAGAACAAGATAGAGCTGTAGGCGGTTTCGCAAGCGCGGATCTCCTGTCATCTCGATTTGTTTGAAGCTGAGTCCAGCTTTGATCTGATGAACCTAGATATCTAAACGTCACTCGGCGCAGGCGCCAATGGCCCAGCGGCCGGCGGCGTTAAGTATTTTCTGATCACGGGAGTCAACACGCCCAGCACCAGAGCCGCGAACATGAGCGAAGCCGTCGTCACGATGAAGAGCTTTGGCATCTCTTGCAGCTTGCTCGGATCAACGTGCCCCCCCACCAGGCCACCGATCAAATTGCCCACTGAAGAAGCGAGGAACCAGATTCCCATCATCTGGCCGACGTACTTTCTTGGCGAAAGCTTCGTCATCGACGACAGGCCGACCGGGCTCAGACACAGTTCGCCCAGGGTTTGGAAAAAGTAACTAACAACCAGCCACCACGGTGAGACCTTAACGGCGCCGTTGCTCGACAGGACCATATACGAAGCGAAGATCATGACGAGAAAGCCAAGCCCGCCGAAAAATAGTCCCAACGCGAACTTCGCGGGACTTGAAAGCTCTCGTCCCCGTTTTGCCATTCCAACCCAGAGCGCGGCAAAGAATGGCGCGCACAAAAAGATGAAAAACGAATTCACTGACTGAAACCAGGTAGCCGGAATTTCAAAACCAAAGAGTTTTCGGTCCGTAAAATCCCTGGCGAACAAGTTGAGTGAGGTCGGCGCCTGCTCGAACGCCGACCAGAAGATTGCGGCAAAGACAAACAGGATGGCGATCACGCCGACGCGCTTCTTCTCATCGCCGCTTAAGCCTCCCGCGATAAAAAGATAGCCAAAGTAAACCACGGCCACCCCGACGAGAACGTACGTCATGTAGCCGCCGATGACTTGTGGATTCAGCGGCAGAATACCCATTGCCGCAAGGACAATCACAGTAATCAAAACAAGAAGACCAACGCCGAGCAGGGTCTTTCCGGTCCGTTGCTGTCTGGCCTGCACCAAGGGATCGGGATGCTTCGTTATTTCGAGTCCGAGACTGCCGAGCGTTTTCTTTGCGAGCAGTGCAAACGTCGCCAGACCGATCAGCATGCCAACTCCGGCAGCGCCGAAACCGAAGTGCCAGCCGAACTTCTCTCCCAGAAGCCCGGTAACAATCTGGCCAAAGAACGCGCCGATATTGATCCCCATGTAAAAGATCGAAAAGCCCGCGTCGCGGCGCGCCCCACCTTCGGGGTAAAGGTCGCCGACTATGGCTGAAATGTTTGGTTTAAGGAGTCCAGTGCCAAAGACGATCAGGACGAGTCCCATGAAGAAAGGCACTTTGCTATGAGCGAACGACGAGAGGCCAATCGAAATGTGACCGCATGAGATGAGCACCGCGCCGGTCATGATTGCGCGCCTCAACCCCAGCAAGCGATCCGCTATCCAACCCCCGGGCAACGATGCCAGATAGACGCTCGCGGCATAAATGCCGACGATCGCTGAAGCCTGGCTGCGATCCATGCCAAAGCCGCCCTGGGCCAACGCGGCTGACATAAACAGAACCAGCAGTGGCCGCAGTCCGTAGTAGGAAAACCGCTCCCACATCTCTGTGAAGAAGAGCGTCGACAATCCCCAGGGGTGGCCGAAAAAGCCGCCCTTGGGCATGGCCATTTGCTTCGCAGAAGGGGGTACGTCCATGGGTTCACTCATAAAATGTCTCCGATCCATTAGGGCCTATTAAGGCCGGCCAGTTCGTATTTCGAAGTGAAAAGCAGGGAGAGTTGCGAGCATTCAGCCAGAACCTCGCAGCACTGTCAAGGTGATTTCATGGGCAATCAGCGGCATTTCCGGGAACTCAGTCTTGACAGCGGCCCCGAGCAGAGGCTATAACCTCCTTGAAAAACGTGGTGAGTTAAGGCGACTTGCGGCCACGCAAAACAAACGGCTAAACAGCTCGGCAGTTCGCAAAGAACGAACCGAACCACTTCATACCAATTGAAGTCCCGCGTTGTTTAGCGCGGGATTTCTTATTTTCGTCAGTTGTTAGTTGTCAGTATTCAGTTGCACCCCTGGGCGCCCTAGCCACTGACAACTCACAACTGACCACTGACAGAAACAGGCTATGGAACCTTTCAGGACCGTTCTCGACAGAGACACCATCCAAGTCTTCGACGGCGCGATGGGCACGATGCTGTATTCAAAGGGCATCTATATCAATCGCTCCTATGATGAACTGAATCTGGTCGCGCCTGACCTGGTGCGCGAGGTGCACACGGAATACGTCCGTGCCGGCGCCGACATCATCGAGACGAATACTTACAGCGCCACCACGAATAAGCTACAGCCCTACGGCCTTGATGGCAGCCTGCGCGAAATCAACATTGCCGCCGTGCGCATAGCCCGCGAAGCGGCCGGCAATCGGGCGTACGTCGCCGGCGCCATTGGCCCGCTCGGCTTGCGCATAGAACCTTACGGACCCACCTCGTTCGACGAAGCCAAGGCGATGTTTACGGCGCAAGCTTCTGCTCTCCTCGAGGGCGGCGTGGATCTGTTCGTGCTTGAGACGTTCGCTGATCTATCCGAATTACATCAGGCAATTAAAGCTGTCCGAGAGTTGTGCGACTTGCCGATTGTCGCGCAGGTGACGATTCAGATTGACGGTAACACGGTCTTCGGAGCGACGCCGGAGTCGTTCACGACCCAACTGGATGAATGGGGCGCCGATATCATCGGGCTCAACTGTGGTGTGGGCCCGGCGATCGTCCTCAACGCGATTGAAAAGATGCGGCCGGTTACGACTCGCAAGCTTTCGGCCCAACCGAATGCGGGGCTGCCGCGCGACGTCCAGGGCCGGCAGTTCTACATGTGCTCGCCTGAGTACATGGCTGAGTATTCACGACGCATCGTTCAGGCCGGCGCTAGGTTCGTGGGCGGTTGTTGCGGGACGACACCGGCCCACATCAAAATGATCGCCGATGCAATTCGCCAGTTTAGCCCGCGCACACAGCAGGTAGTCGTCGGCGATCAAGTCAAAGTCGCAGTGCAGGATTTGAAGCCGCCGGACGTCACCGTCGTCCCTCAAGCAGAGAGATCGAACTGGTCACGCAAGATCGCCACCGGTGAATTTGTGACGACCGTGGAAGTACTGCCACCAAAAGGGTGCGACCCCTGGAAGACACTTGATCAAATCCGTCTGCTGAAAACTGCCGGCGTCGATGGCGTCAACATTCCTGACGGGCCGCGGGCCCAGACGCGCATGGGTGCGATGGCCACCGCGATTCTGGTGGAACGAGAAATCGGGATCGAGTCAGTGCTCCACTATTGCTGCCGTGATCGCAATCTGCTCGGGATGATGTCGGATCTTTTGGGCGCGGCCGCGCTCGGGCTGCGCAATCTACTCTTGATTACCGGAGATCCGCCGAAGATGGGTCCGTATCCCGACGCCACCGCGGTATTCGACATCGACGCAATCGGCCTGACGAACATGGTTAACAAGCTGAACCACGGTCTGGACCTAGGTAACAATCCCACGGGCAAGCCGACTGCCTTCTCGATCGGTGTCGGCGTCAATCCCGGCGCAGTGAACATGGATGAAGAACTAAGACGCTTTGAGTGGAAGATCGAAGCCGGGGCCGAGTACGCCATCACTCAACCGGTGTTCGATACAGAGCAACTCCGCGAGTTTCTCAAGCGCATCGAGCATTGCCGGATACCGATCGTCGCCGGCATCTGGCCGCTCGTCTCATTTCGCAACGCAGAATTTCTGCACAACGAAGTACCGGGTGTGCGAGTCACCTCTGCGATCATGGAGCGGATGCGCGCCGCATCGGCGATTAGCAAAGAGGCCGGCCGCGATGAAGGACTAAAGATTGCCAGAGAATCTCTGCTGGAAGTCCGTGACCTGATCCAGGGCGTTCAGGTGTCAGCCCCCTTCGGAAATGTAAAGTACGCGCTGGAAGTGTTCGAAGTCCTCCCCGAATTCGCTGCACTCAAAGAAGCCGCCGCACCGGTGGTCGGTTAAGCGAGTAGTGTCAGAAGCCCGACCGTGAGGGAGGGCCACCCAGCCCTTGCTCAGGCGCGGGCTTCTGACACTTCTTCTCATTTCCCACAGTGTAATCTGCGGATTAATGGCTTTAATGCTACACTCCCGCGCGCAGGATTTCTTCTTGATTTTCCAACCAAAAGTTGTAGAATCTGCGCGTCGTACACCGAAACCTTGTTCTTCGCAGCTACCTTGATCAATGTTCCGCCTTGCGATGCGGCCTTGCCCGTCAAAGACCTCTTCAATCTTCAAGTGCCAACTCAGTGGAATTGAAAGGTCGCGCGTGTGAGCCAGAAACAGGCCGCCCCCAATAACTGGTATGAGTTTACATAGACGGAGGCCAAACAATGGAAGACGAGAATCTGACGCCCGCGGACCCCTACATCGGTCGTCGTTCATTTCTTAGCCGTTCGGTCGCATTCGGAGTAGGCGCCGGATTAATTGTTTCGACCGGCGAGGTGAAGGCGGCGACGGTGGAACCTGAGTGCAGTGCCTCGGCGGCCGACTCTCTGCTCTTGTATCTCGATTTATTAGGTAGGATCCAATCGCAGGCGTTTTCCGACGCCGCCAACATAATTAGCGTGGCTGCAAAGAGCTGTTACTCCACCCTCGATGCTCTTTATCAGAAAGTTGAGTTGCTCGAGGCGGAGTTGCGTAACTCGCGTGGCAAGGCTCAGGCTCAACAAATGCGCGAGACAATCAAAGTTGGCAAGACCCACGTTGAAACTATCCGGGCTTCCTTTGCCCACTCTCGTAATCCTACCTCAGTGATGGGAACAGCCGTAACTCTCATCGCCGATCAAGTAAGCCAGACCGCTCAAGGCATGTTACCGCCAGGAAAACTCACGCTTACGCCAAAAGCGAGAAAACTGCTTGAGGACGTGATCGGACTCGTCCGGGACTTCCATGATGTTCCCGCAGAGACGCAGAAGGCCGACGAAGCTCATCAGAAGCGAGTCGACGAGATATCCTCGTTAATCAATGAAATTCGGGGCGATCTATTTGCCGCCAGCTCGGCTGCCGCGGACGCCGACATGGCTAAGTCAGCGAGCGTCGCTCAGGAAGGCAGAGCCCGAGCTGCCTTGCTGATCGATACAGCGTGTACAAAATTGGAGAAGCTCAGGCCAAAACGAGCAGTGGCGCGACGCGCAGAACCGAGGGACGGTGCGCCTGTCGTTGACCTCCTGATCAAGGTTCTCCAAGGCGCCAAACAATCGGTTGGCGCGCTGAACGCTTCCCTGCGCGGTACGGATCGAGACGGAGCGATGAAAATGACGCCCGCCGGTTTTGTGGCCAACAACGCGCCATCCAACTACTCGCGCGTACAACAGGCACTTGACATGCATTGTCCGAGGGGCACGCCGTATCGCACGATGCTCTGCGCTGCCTTGATCTTAGGTCCGCGTGGATATTCGGATCAGGCCACGCGAATTCCGCTCATTGCCGGAGTATTGGTGCTATTCCCATGTTGGAGTGGTGACAGGGCCAGTCTCGCTTCAGCTCTGGCGCAGATCTAACAGCTCCCGGATGACTAAATGAACCCTCAAGCTGAGAATATCGTTGTCGAAAAAGACGAAGCCGGCGGCAAACTGTCGCCGGTGGGATGGCTCACAACAGGTCTTAACGAATGGATCACGCTGCTCGGAAATCCAGATCCCGCCATCTTCAAGCCGAATCCGGAATTTGAATGGAGTCGCCTCCTGCGATTGATTGTGATCGTCTTGGGTTTCACTGGCGCCATGCTTGGCACTGCTCTGGTCGTATATAAAGGAAGCCTGAGCTCGATTGTTTTTCAAAAAATTCCGGCCGCGGTTCTTTTGACTGGTGCGCTGCTTGCGGTCGCCTATACGTTCGTGGCTCAACTCTTCGGTGTGAAGATCGGTGTGCGCGACGCGTTTTTCACTCTTCTGCTGCTGGGCCTGCCCTGGCTGTCGCTTACTTCTGCCCTTTATGTTTGGGTAGGCGCTTCGCGATCTCCATGGATGGGCCTGGTCTTGTTACTATGGATTCTCCTGGCGCCAATTATCCTGATTCGCAACGTTTGTCGCGGCCTCGGTATGATTCTCGTCGACTGTAGTAAGTTGCGGCTGTGGCTTTCAGTAGTCTTACCTGTTTTCGTGCTGGTCGTTGGAATCTTGTTTGTGTGGCTCTTTGCGCAGGTTCCTCCAAGCAACTAGGCTGCTCTTGCGCATCCGCGACCTCTTAACTCAAGTATTTCCGAAACGCCGCTTCCAATTCCGGGTACTCAAATTCATAACCCGCATCATTCAATCGTTTCGGGATCACGCGTTGGCTGGTGAGCAGCATTTCATCGGCCATTTCTCCGAACGCGAGTCTGACTGCAAACGCCGGCATCGCTAGTGCAGTTGGGCGAGAAAGTACGTGGCCGAGTGTCTTTGTGAATACCTCGTTCGTTACCGGATTTGGTGAAACAATATTCACGGGTCCGCGGATGGATTCGTCGTTCAGCGCCAGCTTGATCACGTTGACGACATCGTCAATCGCCACCCAACTGATGTACTGCTTGCCTGAACCAACTTTGCCGCCCATGCCCATCTTGAACGGCGTCAAGAGCTTTGCCAGCATCCCGCCTTCGCGCGCAAGGATCGGCCCGAAACGGAGGAAGACTGTCCGCACGCCCGCAGCAAGAGCGGGCTCAGTCGATTTCTCCCATTCGCGACAGACGCCGGCGAGAAAGCCGCCGCCGGAATCACTCTGTTCGTCCAAAGTCTCGTCCCCACGATCGCCGTAGATCCCGGTAGCCGACGCACACAGAAAAGCGTTCGGTTTTTGCTTGAGCTTTGCTATCGCTTCGCTCAACAGATGAGTACCGTTCACTCGGCTATCCCGGATCTTGCGCTTCACCTCGTCGGTCCAGCGTCCCCCGGCGATGTTCTCACCGGCCAGATTGATGACCGCGTCAAACCCTTCCAGAGCGGCGCCGTCGATCTGATCGTTGTTCGGATGCCATTCGATCTCTCCCGCACCGGCTGACGAACGAACCAGACGAGTGACGTCAGCGCCTTCGGCTTCCAACGCTGGAACCAGAGCCGATCCCACCAGTCCGCTCCCGCCCGCAATCAAAACTTTCATGCTCTCCAAGTCTCCTTAACCGGCCGATGAATGAATCGTAGCGCAGCGATACCAAAGATGCTACTGGTGAGAATTGGTGAGTCAGGTCGTCTTGTAGTCAATCTCAAACGGTTCCGTCGCGTGATGTTTGCAAGAGCAACTGATCTCGCAAACGGAGATCTACTCTGCGGATGGTCAGAACAACCTCAGCCCACGCTGGACGTGGCGGGTACGATTCGTGCCCAGCGCTTCCTCATCGCTAAGCCAAAGACCTCGGACGATGGCAGGTTCTGGACACTCCAGGCTTCCAAGGGAACATCTGGTGGCCGTTTTTGAGATCGTTGACACATTGCCAGTAACAAAGAAAAAGCGTCGGCTCGTTTCGCAGTTGATCGATGTGAGCACGCCCCGGTGGACGCACCGCCGCCACTAACCAAGCGCACGGGCAGTCCCTTACCTCACCAGCTTCATCATCGACGTTCCGCTGTGAGCAGAAGACGTCGTGGAACGGGGGAGCCGCGCGTGCGTGCTTGAGCCTTAGCTGGATTGGCCCCCCTCGCGATCGGGCTTCTGAAGCACACTCCTGCTAGCGTGGGTGTGCTCCACCGCCGGCAAACACCTGGTTCCATTTACCATTCTTCCGCTGGTACACCTCAAAAATATCAAAGTAGTCACGGGTGGTAAACGAAGTGACAATCTCATTCGTCCCGTCGCCGTCAATATCCAGAGAATCAATAAACATTTCGAGTCCCAGTGGATACTGGGTCTGATCTGGATTGAATTGATAGTTTGCCCTCACTGTCCGGTAATGCTGCCCCTCGCCATCAGCGATTAGAAAAAGGAAATGCGGCGGTTTCATTTCCCGGGTAGGCACCTTAAAGCTCCCAACTAATTCTGCCTTGTTGTCCCCATCCACATCGATAGCAGTGAGGTTGGTTACTTCCATTTTCGGAAGTGAGTTGGCTGGCACCCTCTGTTCAAGGAAAGCAGTCTTTGCTAACTCAACCGCAGCGGCGCGTTCTTCATCTGTGGGCGCCCGGCGAAACCCGCCTCTCCGCGACCAGTTGACAAAGTCGGTCGCCAGCCCATGCACCTGTCTGTGAATCCGATCTTTGAACTCGGCCTTCTCCTCCAATTCGCCATAAGCGTACGAGCCGTCTTCCCAATAGCCGCTTTTGATTCGCAAAGTGCCGGCGTCCCCACCACCGAAAATCAGGAAATAGGTTTTGCCGGCTATAAAATATTCTTCGACAAAACGTCTCCTGGCTTTGTCACCACCGAGTACGCTGAAGGGACGATCGAAGCTGCCATCGTGAAACAGAAGCACCGGGCTGACCATGATCGTCCCCGCATTCTGCTGCACGTCGAAGACGACGGCAGCGGGCGTCTTTGGCGCCGCAGAATGGCGTTGCGCGGCCGAGGGGCTAAAGACAGCTAAAAGCCCAACAGATATGAAAGCGCCCAGCACGAGCACACCTGCACGTCCTAACCCTGGAAGAAGTAGTGTCATGTTTTATCCTCCTAATGGCTTCAATTGCGTCGCCGAATTTTACCTTAGAATTTGATTCTTAGGAATGAGTTTTTAGGTGACCCTTTTAGGGTCGGATTCCGGTGCTGTAGGACGACACTTCTTGTGACTCCTTCAGTAAGTGGATCCTCGATTGAGCTGGCGAGCTTGCTCCTGGTCTTTATCTTGATTGACCATTCCGAGAGAATCGCGGTCTCGAAACTAAACGAGACGGGCCATTGCCTTAGAGATCACAGAACGCGAAGGCCAAACAGCGTCACTGGAGACTTCCAAAGTGAACCACCATTGAGTCTTTAAGACCTTTCCTTGCCAGTGAGTTCGTTTGCTAGACCGCCCCGTGTAGCAACTTCTGTTTCATTGTTTTTTAGGCAGGAATCTGTAGAATCTCGCCGTTTATTTTCCGATCGAAACCTCTCGTGAGTAAGCTAAGAATACTTTCACTCGTTCTTGCAGGCGCAATCGCGCTCTGTCTTACAGTTCTGCGCGGAGGGCACACGCAATCCAGCGTGTTGAGTCGCGTCACTAATACCACCGAAGAAGGCATCAACCTCAACCCGTCGATCAGCGGTGACGGCAGAATCCTCGCGTTTGAATCGACTGAGGACATTGCCGGCGCCGGGGGCCCGGACCACTTCCGCGCAATCCGCGCGAACGTCTCGGCCGATCCGGCGACCTTCTTTCAAATGGGAGGGACGCGCGCCGTCGCGCCGGCTATTTCCCAGGATGGCTCGCGCATCGCGTTTGCCTCAAAAGACGATCCGCTGGGAACTAACCTCGATGGCAACTCAGAGATCTTTCTGCTCGACGGGTCAAAGCTGACTCAGGTAACCAACACTTTGCCGGGCGACATCGCGAACCGCGTCACCAACGGTAGTTTTCAACCATCCATTAGCGACGATGGCCGCTTCATAGCTTTCTCTTCGAATCGCGATCTGGCGGCGCAGAACTCTGACGGCAATCTCGAAATATTTATCTGCGACGCACTCGCCGCAAGCTTTACCCAACTGACTAACTCATCGGGCATCGTTGGATCGAGCGACGCGAAGATAAGCGGAAACGGCGCAATGGTCGCTTACATCCGTGATACGGGAGTCACGCTGAGCGCGAAGCGCGACTTGATCGAGCAGCCGCGCTTTGGCCTGGGACCGACCCTGCTGCTTGCCGCTAACGTCCAGTCGCTGGCGATGACCTACGGCCGCGCGATTAGCGATGACGGCACGCGAGTCGTCTATTCCGCTGAGACCGCCACCAACACAACCCAGGTTTTCCTTTTTGATGGACGCGGGGGCGCGACGGCGAGACAGATTACCGCGTTGGGCGCACGCGTCACGGAAGTACCCCTCCATCCAACCATCAGCGGCGACGGAACACATATCGGGTTTGCGACGCGGCGCAGTGTACCCGGCGCGCCGACAAATTCAGACGGAGGCGTCGAACTCTATGTGCTCGACATTCCCACCTCGCAAATCTCGAAAATTACGAATGCGCCTTCCTCGGCGACCGCGGATGTAGTCTCTTCGCTTAACGATGATGGTTCCGTCGTCGCTTTCAATTTTCCGCGGATCCTTTCGGGAGCGTTGGTTAATAGCGACCTTGCCAACGACTCTGAGATTTACCTGACGGGAACTCCCGCCCGGCCACTCTCCGGCACGGTAAGCGTCCTCAACGGTGCATCAGTTGGCAAAGAACCTTCTTCAACGAAAGCCGTTGCGCCTGATAGCATCGCGATGGCTACCGGTGGAGCGCTGGCGAACTCAACTCAGCAGCCGCAGAAGTTGCCCAACGGAACCTTCCCTACAAACGTGGGCGGCACCACCGTGACGGTCAACGGGCGGGCGGCGCAAATCTTTTTTGTCTCTCCGGGTCAAGTTAATTTCCTCGTGCCGACCCAAACTGAGATTGGCACCGCGAATGTGGTAATCACGAACTCTGAGAACTTCACTTCCCGCGGGACTGTGCCAACACTACGCGCAGCCCCGGGAGTGTTTACCAGGAGCGGTGACGGATCGGGTCCTGGAGTAATTCTCAACAGCGACACGTTGCTCGAAGCGCCCTTCGATCCTACCGACGGCAATCTGCGTCTGACTATCTTCACTACCGGCGCGCGCAATGCAACGCAAAATCTTGTGAGCTTGGGCGGGCGAGTCGTCACCCCCGAAAGCGTAATCGCATCCCCTAACATGCCCGGCCTCGATGAAGTGCATGTTTTGGTGCCGCGCGATCTCCGCGGCGCGGGAACGGTCGATCTGTTTGTTCAGTCTGACGGCCGGGCGAGCAATCCTGTCTCGGTAACCTTTACGGGAGATAGCTCCCGCGACATTCTTATTAATGAAGCACTGGCTGATCCTCCGGACGGAATTGCCGGAGACGTAAACCGCGACGGCCTGCGCGATTCAGGCGACGACGAATTCATCGAACTGGTCAACACCACAGCTCATGACATCGATATCAGCGGTTATCAACTGTTGTCGCGCAGCTCGAGCACGACCACAGATACGCTGCGACACACTTTTGCGCCGGGCACAATTCTGCCGGCCTGTACGGCTGCGGTAGTCTTTGGCGGCGGGACGTTTGACCCGACCAACGCGGCGTTTGGCGGTGCGCTGGCGGTGAAGGCTACGTCCGGCGGTCTTTCACTGACGAACGGTGGCGGCGCGATCACCTTGCGTGCTTCGGCGAGCGCAATCATTACTTCCTTCTCGTGGGGCGGTTTGACCGGACTGAACGGCGACGCGAATCAGTCAATGACCCGCGCGCCCGACATCACGGGAAACTTTGTCTTGCACCTCGCTGCGAGCGGCAACAGCGGCAGAAGCTTCAGTCCCGGCACGCGGGTAAGCGGCGCGGCTTTCGCTCAGTGCAATCCCTTCGTCCGCATCGACGTCACACCCACATCGGCAACGATAGACGCGGGTGCGAAGCAACAGTTCACAGCGAAAGCTATCAATGCCAACGGCAACGAAGTGTCAGGCGTCATCTTCTCCTGGCAGTCCAGCAATACCAGCGTCGCCACGATTGATCAGAATGGTCTGGCGACGAGCTCTACGGCAGGATCGACTGAGATACGAGCTTCCGCTCACGCCACTCAATCGGCGCCGGCCACGCTGACGGTAAGGGAAATCCAGCGGGTGCTAACTCGCGTCGACGTGACGCCTCCGTCCGCGACGATTCCGGCCACTGGTGCTCAGCAGTTCACTGCGCATGGAATCGATCAGTTCGGAAACGAGATCGCGGGTCTGACCTTCACCTGGGCGTCGACAAATACGAGTGCCGCAACGGTTGACCAGAACGGTCTGGCGACCGGAATCGCTCAGGGACAGTCGAGCATCAAGGCCACTTCACAGAACGTCACCAGCGCCGCCACTCTGACAGTTAGCGCTCCGACGATGGTCGTCAACGAAGTGCTCGCCGATCCGGCCACGGGAACCGACGGCGATGCGAACCACGATGGCACACGCGACTCGGCGGATGATGAATTTGTCGAGTTGGTTAACTCGACCGGCGCGGCAATAAACATCTCCGGTTGGACCGTGCGCACGCATTCGCCAACCAGTGCCACAGAGACTATCCGTCACACATTCACGGCGGGCACTTCGGTACCCACCGGCGAAGCGATGGTCGTCTTTGGCGGCGGTACCTTCAATCCCAATGATCCGTTGTTTGGATGCGCGCGCGTGGCGAAGGCTTCATCCGGCGGACTCTCGCTGACAAATTCCGGATTGACGATCATGGTTCAAGACGGATCGGGCAATCTGGTCACCCAGTTCTCTTACGGCGGCACGACGGGTTTGAACGGAGGCAACGCTCAATCGCTGACGCGTTCACCGGACATCACCGGCAACTTTGTGCTGCACAGTACGATCGCGGGAGGAAGAAAATTCTCTTCGGGTTTGAAGGTTGATGGCACGCCGTTCGGCAACTGCCCCGGCCATCCTGCTTCCGTCACGATCTCTCCAGCTTCAACGACCATAACTGTAGGGCAAACGACGCAGTTCACAGCCCAGGCATTCGATCAGTTTGGCCGGGCAATGGTGGGCGTCGCGATCACGTTCGCTTCCGATAACACCGGCGTAGCGACGGTTGATTCAGTAACCGCGAACCCAAGTACAGGCATCGCTACGGCGACGGTGTCTGCGCACAATCCGGGGACGGCGCACATCACGGCCTCAGGCACGGATGGCACAGCGACGGCGAACGGTCCTCAGGCTACACTGACGGTCAACGGTCCATCGTTGACGATCAACGATGTCAGCCTGAATGAGGGCGATGCCGGCACGACCACCTTCACCTTTACGGTCAGCCTATCGACCCCCGCGCCAGCCGACGGCGTCACCTTTAATATTGCGACGCAGGATGGGACGGCGACGACCGCGAATAACGACTATGTCGCTCGCAGTCTCACCGGCCAAACCATCGCCGCCGGTCAATCGACTTACACCTTCGATGTGACGGTCAACGGTGATCTGACCATCGAGCCGAGCGAAACATTCCTGGTGAACGTGACCAATGTTGCAGGCGCGAGCATCGGCGATGGCCAGGGTATCGGCACGATCATTAATGATGACAGTCCGTCGCTCAGCGTGAGCGATGTCACCGCCAACGAAGGCAACACCGGCACGACCACTTTCAGCTTCACCGTGAGTACGCCGTTCGCCGCTATGGCCGGCGGCATCACCTTCGACATCGCCACGGCCGATGGCACAGCTATCGCGGCCAGCGGTGACTATGTAGCGCGCAGCCTCACAGGCCAGACAATTCCGGCGGGCCAATCAACTTACACGTTTGACGTAACGGTTAACGGCGACACATTGGGCGAGCCAAACGAAACTTTCACCGTCAACATAACGAATGTCTCAGGTGCCACCGTCACGGACGCTTCGGCGCTGGGCACAATTCAAAATGATGACACCGCGACACTGGTGATTAGTCAGGTGTATGGCGGCGGCGACAACTCCGGCGCGCCCTTCCGCAACGACTTTGTGGAAATCTACAATCGCGGCACCACGACCGTGGACCTCTCCGTAACGTCTTACTCGGTCCAGTACGCGAGCGTCGGTTCCAACTTTGGCGCCAGTAAAACAAATCTGACTACCGGCTTGATCGCTCCCGGCCGCTACTTCCTCGTTCAGGAATCCGGCGGTACCACGACTGGGGTTGCACTGCCGACTCCCGACGCGACCGGCACCATCGCGCTGGCTGCGACCTCAGGCAAGGTCGCCCTGGTGGCCGGCACTAACGCACTTGCGGCTTCGACTTGCCCGGGAGATGACAATGTTGCTCCTTTCAATCCGAGCAACGCCGCGATCGCTGACCTCGTCGGCTATGGCAACAGCGCGACCACTGCGGGCCATTGTTACGAAGGGCCTGGGCCAGCCAGTGCGCCGTCGAGCACGACTGCGGACTTCCGCAAAGCCGGCGGCTGCCTCGACACGAATGATAACGCGGCGGATTTCTTTGTCGCCTCGCCAAATCCACGCAACAGCAGTGCGCCGTTCGGCGATTGCAAGCCGGACGTTACCATTAACGACGTAACGGTCACGGAAGGAAACACGGGCACAGTTAGCGCAACCTTTACGGTGACGCTCTCGACTGCCAGCGCAAGCACGGTCACGGTGAACTTTGCGACGGCGGATGGCACCGCGACTGCGCCGGCTGACTACCAATCAAACAGCGGCGCGCTCACCTTCAATCCAGGTGACCTGACTAAGACAATCACAGTGCTCGTTAACGGCGACACTCTGGACGAAGCCAGCGAAACCTTCTTCGTTAATCTGACGAGCGCGACGAACGGCGTTCTGATTGATAATCAGGGCCACGGCACGATTACCGATAACGACCCGACTCCGTCTCTTTCAATCAACGATGTCTCAGTCGCCGAGGGTGACAGTGGGACAACGGCGGCAACTTTCACGGTCACGCTGTCTACTGCCAGCGGCCGGACGGTGACGGTGAACTACACCACCGCCGATAACACGGCTGAGGCCGCCACCGACTATCAAGCCACGAGCGGCACGCTCACCTTTAACCCGGGCGACACCAGCAAGACGATCACGGTGCTCGTGAATGGCGACACGTCGTTCGAACAGAACGAAACTTTCTTCGTCAACTTAACCGCTCCGACTAACGCCACCATATCTAATATTCAGGGCCAGGCCACGATCACCAACGACGATGCAGCGCCACCGACGCCGACATTCTTCATCACTGATGTCAGCGTTGCCGAGGGCAACAGCGGCACGTCGATCGCAACCTTTAATGTCACGCTGTCTCCCTCCAGCAGCAATCCCGTGACGGTGGATTTCGCGACCGCCAACGGGACTGCCACCGTCACCGGAAATGACTATCAGTCCGCCAGCGGCACGCTCACCTTCAACGCTGGTGATACCAGCAAACCGATCAACGTAACTACCAACGGCGATCTGCTGGTCGAGCCGGACGAGACGTTCACCGTCAATCTCACGAACGCTACGGGCGGAGCGACGATAGGTACGCCGCATGGCACCGGCACGATTCAGAATGACGACGCGGCTTTGGTAGTCATCAGCCAGATTTACGGTGGCGGCGGAAATAGCGGCGCTACCTATAAGAATGACTTCATCGAATTATTCAACCGTGGCACGACGACGGTTGATCTCGCTGGTTGGTCGGTGCAGCAGAGTTCGGCGAGTGGGACAAGTTGGTCAGTGACGCCACTCTGTGCATCGGCGAGTTGCTTGCTTACTCCCGGAACATACTTCCTCGTACAGGAATTCTCAGGCGGCCCGGTTGGCGCTAGTTTGCCGGGACCGGACGCCACCGGGACCTCTAACCTGTCGGTCACCTCAGGCAAGATTGCTTTAGTAAAGAACACGACGGCTATAACCGACAACGGGTGCCCCTTCGGAGCCGGAGTGGTTGACTTCGCGGGATACGGGTCTTCCGCCGACTGTTCTGAGGCGTCGACTCACGCGCCGGCGCACAGCAACACCACCGCCGACTACCGAAAGTCCGGCGGCTGCATTGACACCAACGACAACGCGGCTGACTTTGTGGTGTCCGGACCCAATCCGCGCAATAGCAGCAGCGCGATCAACGATTGCAGCACGGGCTTCCGTCCGGATATCAGCATTAACGACGTCACGGTAACCGAAGGCGACACGCGTACGAAGACCGTCGACTTCACCGTCACGCTTTCCGCCGCCAACAACGCGCAAACGGTCACAGTGAACTATGCAACCGCCAATGGCACCGCCACAGCTGGCTCAGATTACCAGTCAGCCAGCGGCACGGTCAGTTTCGCGCCGGGCGAAACGAGCAAGCCGGTCACCATCACGATTATCGGCGACACCTCAGACGAACCGAACGAGACGTTTGTCGTCAATCTTTCGAACGCTGCTAACGGCGCGATTCTGGACGCTCAGGGTCAGGGCACGATTACTGATGATGACGTACCGCCGACGCTGACCATCAACGATGTTTCATTGAACGAAGGCGATGGTGGTCCCACGACGTTCCACTTCGTAGTCAGTTTGTCAGCCCCGGCGCTCACTGGCGGCGTTACCTTCGACATTGCGACGCAGGACGGCACTGCAACTGTCAGCGATAACGATTACGTCGCTCGATCGCTCATGTCGCAAACCATTCCCGCAGGTCAGCAAAACTTTGCCTTCGATGTAACTGTGAATGGAGACGTAACCATCGAAGGAAGCGAACAATTCCTGGTCAACGTCAGCAACGTCTCGGGCGCAACCGTGGGCGATGCCCAGGGGGTCGGCACGATCCAGAACGACGATAGTCCTGCGCTCAACATCAACGACGTGTCAGCCAGCGAAGGCAATAGCGGGACAACGACGTTTACCTTCACCGTCACCTCGACACTGCCGGCGCCCACGGGCGGCATTACTTTCAATATTGCTACATCTGACGGCACAGCCACCGTCGCTGGTAATGACTACGTCGCGCGTAGCCTCACCAATCAGACTATTCCTGCCGGACAGAGTAGCTACACCTTTGACGTTACGGCTAATGGCGACTCGTTGGTGGAATCGGATGAAGCGTTCTTTGTCGATGTCACTCCCGTCTCGGGGGCAAGCGGCGGGGATACTCATGGTGTGGGAACGATTCAGAACGACGACACCGCCCATCTGGTCATCAGTCAAGTCTACGGAGGCGGCGGCAACAGCACTGCGGTCTATCAACATGACTTTGTGGAAATCTTTAATCGCGGCACCACCACCGTTGATTTCTCTCTGACGCCGTATTCAGTGCAGTACGCCGGCACCAGCAGCACCTTCGGCTCGAGTAAGACTGATCTCACCCACGGCACGATGGCGCCCGGACAATACTTCCTGATCCAGGAATCGGCGGGCAACAGTTGTTCGGGGCTGCCCTGCGGCAGTCCGCTGCCCCCTCCCGACGCGACAGGCACGATTAACCTGGCGGGAACTTCCGGTAAAGTGGCCCTGGTCGCGAACACGAATGCGCTGCCTGGCGACACTTGTCCGAACGCCAGCGCCGGCACTCCGTTTAATCCGAACAACTCAGCCATCGCCGATTTTGGAGGTTATGGAAGCACGGCCGGTGCTCCGAACTGCCATGAAGGCACCGGGCCAGCGCCTGCGCCAAATGGGAGCAACACCAACGGAGTCCTGCGCGCCGCCGGCGGTTGCACTGACACAGATCAAAATGCGAGCGACTTTGCGACGGGAAGTCTGAATCCTCGGACCTCTGCCACCGCGCTGCACGATTGCAACGCTCCGCCGACCTTAACCAGCGTGACGATTACGCCGGCGACGGCAGTAATCGGCGTTGGCGATATGCAGCAGTTCACCGGGCAAGCCCTGGATCAGTTCGGCCAGCCAATCGCTGGGGTGACACTTTCATTCGCTTCGAATGACACTAACATTGCCACCGTCGGTTCCGTTAGCGCGACCTTGGGCAGCGGCGCGGCAACGGGAACAGTAGCCGGACGCGCCAGCGGCTCGGCCGAGATCCGGGCGTCGGCAACCAACGGCAGCACCAACGTTACCAGTAGCCCAGCGACGATCACGGTCGAGCCCGCCGCGGGCCAGATCCTGATTAGTGAATTTCGCACGCGCGGGCCAGGCGGCGCGACCGATGAGTTCATCGAAATCTACAATCCCACCACCGCAACCGTGACAATCGGCGGGTTGGTCATTCGCTCATCGAACAATGCGGGCACCCTCACGACACGTGCAACGATTACCGCGGGGACAACTCTTGGCCCTGGCTGCCATTACCTGTTTGCACCGACGACTTTAACTGGAGTTACCGCGGACCAGACCTTCACCAACGGGATCACTGACGATGGCGGCGTCGCGATTACTCGATCGGATCTAGCGACAATCATTGACGGGGCGGGAATGAGTTCGGGTTCAGCTTACAAGGAAGGTAAGCCGCTGGCCCCGTTGACCGGGACCACGAATCAGAGTTATGAGAGAAAACCCGGTGGCGCGTCCGGCAATGGAACCGACACTAATAATAATGCCAGCGACTTTGTGTTGAATGTGAATACCAGCAATCCGCAGAATTCTTCTTCCAGCTGCCTGGCTACGAACACTGCCGATCTGTCGATCACCAAAACGGACTCGCCAGATCCAGTTACCGTGGGTTCAAACATCACCTATACGCTTACAGTTACGAACGATGGAATTGGCCCGGCTCAAACTGTCGTAGTGACGGATACCTTACCGACCAGCCTGACTCTCGTTTCCTGCAATTCAACCGGAGCCGGCGTGTGCGGTGGCACGGGCAATAACCGTACTGTCACCTTCTCGTATTTGGCTGTTGGCTCTTCAGCGACCATCACGCTGGTGGCCACGGTCAACGGAACCGGCGGGGCGAGCATTTCAAACACGGCGTCGGTCAGCTCTGCGACGACAGATTCGAATTCGGCGAACGACTCGGCCACCACGACGACGACTGTCTCCGCCGCGGACCTGTCGATGAGCAAGTTGGACTCGCCTGATCCGGTGAACGCCGGCGAGAATATCACCTACACGCTGACCGTAACGAACAACAGCTCGACGATTCCGGCGCAGAGTGTCACCGTATCCGATCCGATTCCGGCGAACACCACTTTCGTGTCGGTCGGCTCGGCGCCCTCCGGATGGACGCGCACGGATACAACGACTACAGGACAGACCGGAACTATCACCTATACCCGGGCGACTCTGCCTGCCAGCGGCACTGCAACCTTTACAGTTACCGTCAAGGTTGATTCCGGCGCAGCCAACAACTCCATCATCAGCAATACAGCCAATGTAGCGAGCAGTACGCCGGATGATAACTCGGCCAACGACGCGCAGACAGCGACGACTACGGTGCGCACGCCTTCCGATCTCTCCTTGAGCAAGACGGTTAACAATGCGACGCCCAACGTCGGCGAGAATGTCACGTTCACGATTACTGTCAGTAATGCCGGGCCTTATGCGGCGACGGGCGTCACGATTAAAGATTTGTTGCCGCCGGGACTCAGTTATGTTTCTGACGATGGCGCCGGATCTTACGCCCAGGGCACGGGAATCTGGACCGTCGGGACGGTAGCAGTGTCCGGCACCGCGACGTTGCACATCACCGCGACCGCGGGAGCGCCGACCATCAGCGGCGTTACCAATACAGCCGAGATCACTGCCGCAGATCAGTTTGATCCGGACTCGACCCCGAACAATCACAGCTCGGGCGAAGACGATCAATCCAGTGTCGTGGTCACAGCCAGGAGTGCGGACGTTTCGCTAAGCAAGACGGTGGACAATTCGTCGCCGAATGTCGGGCAGGACGTTACATTCAGGATCACGCTCAGCAACGGCGGCCCGAACGCAGCGACGAATGTCTTAGTTAAGGATCTCCTGCCAGCCGCACTGACGTTCGTGTCATCAACCCAAAGTCAGGGTACATACGACAGCGTCAGCGGCATCTGGACGGGGGGCACGGTCGACGCATCCTCGTCCGCCACGCTAAGTATTAAAGCCACGGTGCAATCGAGCGGAACCATCACGAACACAGCAGAGGTCACCGCGTGCGATGTCTTTGATCCGGACTCAACACCGAACAATCACATTGCCGGTGAAGACGATCAGGCGAGCAGGATCATCAGCTCACTTCGGGCTGACCTTTCATTGCTGAAATCCGTGAACAACACAACGCCGAATGTTGGCGACAACGTAGTTTTCACGGTAACTGTCAGCAACGCCGGCCCGAGCACGGCCACGGGCGTGCTAGTCAAAGACCAGTTACCAACTGGGCTCACTTACGTTTCCGACGACGGCGCTGGTGCGTATGTCACCAGCTCGGTCGCATGGACGGTCGGAACCGTGGCCGCGTCCAGCACCGCGACCCTGCACATCACCGCGACGGCAACTTCAGCCAGCATTAACGGCGTCACGAACACTGCTGAGATCACAGCTTCGGATGTACCGGATCCTGATTCGACGCCAAACAATCACAGCGCGAGCGAAGATGATCAGAGCAGTGCGGTCGTGAACGCCAAAGACGCAGACCTCTCTGTCTCGAAGACTGTCGACAACGCTACCCCAAACCTCAACAGTAACGTCACGTTTACTGTCCGTCTAAGCAATGCGGGCTCTGATGCAGCAACGGGAGTAGTGGTCAGCGATTCTCTCCCGGCGGGTCTGACCTTCGTTTCAGCAACACCAACCCAGGGCACTTACGACAACAACACCGGGGTTTGGACTGTCGGCACCGTCAGCGTCGGTAGTAATACCGCAACACTGTCAATCACTGCGACGGTTGCGACTTCCGGCGCCAAGACAAATACGGCAGAAATAACTGCGTCCGGAGTTTTCGATCCTGACTCAACTCCGAATAACCACAGCGCCGGCGAAGATGATCAGAGCAGCGTGGTCATAACTCCGCAACAGGTTGCTGATCTTTCTTTGACGAAAGCCGTTAACAACTCCACTCCAAATATTGGGCAGAATGTAACCTTTACGATTAAGGTAAGTAATGCGGGCCCAAGTGTGGCAACCGGCGTCCAGGTCAAGGACCTGTTACCTGCCGGGTTGCAGTTCGTGTCGTCAACACCGAGTCAAGGTTCCTATGTAAGTGGCACAGGGCTTTGGACGGTGGGTACGGTCAGCGTCGGCACCGACGTTGCTACTCTGATCATTCGCGCGACGGTCCTAACCACGGGCGCTAAGACCAACACGGCGGAAGTGACGGCTTCAGATCTGACGGATCCAGACTCGACACCTAATAACAACGCCGCTGGTGAGGATGATCAGGCCCGCGTCACAGTTACGGGCGCCGCAAATTTGCTCATCAACGAAATTCACACGCAAGCTCAGGCATCACCACCGCCCGATGCTAACGATTTCGTTGAGCTCTTTAACAAGTCAACGCAATCGATTGACGTTAGCGGACTGCTCATCTCGTATCGCGCCGGCAATACGACCGCAAACACGTTTACGCTGCCCGCTTCGACGGTGATTCCGGCCGGTGGGTATTTGATCATCGTCAACGGAGCAAACGCTTATGGAGTCGCGGCTGGCGTCAACGGCTCCAGTGCTGGATTCAATCTCACGGCTACCTCAGGTGGCGTAAAGATTGAGCTAAATGGCGTGAAACTGGATGGTCTTGCCTATCAAACACCCGGCAGTACGGTTTCCGCCACGTTCGCTGCTTTTGGAGAAGGGACAGTATTCACGTCGCCGGTTGCCAGTGGGCAACAGGACTACGTCCGTAGTCCAAACGGCGCTGACTCAAACGACAACGCGACCGACTTCCGGCGCAGTGGCGCAAACTCCACCACCGTCACCCCGAAAGCGTCCAATCCCACTGTCCTTCCTTGAAAGCTCAATGCCCGATCTATGTCGGGAAGGCCCATTCTTCGTTTATGCCGGCGCTGTGATGCACGCGGACATAATAGATAGCCGGGACGAAAGCCGGCGAAGGGTTCTTGCAGCACAAATCAAAGTCCAGGGTGTCGCAAGACTTGATCTTATGGTTAATCACCTTGCGGGTGACACAAATCCGCTTACAAGTCTTGGCGTCGTAAATCCACAGTTCAATGTACGAGACAGCGATCGGCATCGGGGTAAGGTTCTTGAGCGTCCCTTTGACGCAATACTCCCCCACGCCGGTGCCCGCGTCGAGTCGAATCGCCATGTTTGGATTCTGCGGCGAGAGCGGCATCGCAAACGCAAGCAGAATCAGCAGTGGGCTTACTGCACGGAAAATCGTCTTCATGGGTTTCCTCCTTTGAGAAATTGTGTTTGAGAGTCTGAGATAACTCAGGTTTGCAGGCGACGTTTACTACTCTGCGGCGCCGATGCAAGGAAAATGGGCTTAAGGAGTAAAGGGGGACGGGTTCCTGGACTTGTGGTGGAGCGATGCTTAACGGACGACGCCGGCAACCGGACTCGAAGCGCTCGCATACAGTCGCCTCGTCATTCGACCAGCCGTGTAGGCCAGACGTCCCGCCTGAATCGCCAGCTTCATCGCCCCGGCCATCCGCGCTGAGTCTTCGGCTTCCGCTATCGCGGTATTCATCAGCACTGCGTCGGCGCCCAACTCCATCGCGATCGTCGCATCGCTGGCGGTGCCGACTCCGGCATCTACGATGATCGTCGCATCGGGAAGTTGCTCGCGCATGATGCGCAGGTTCGTCGGGTTCTGCACGCCGAGGCCGGATCCGATCGGCGCCGCCAGCGGCATCACCGCCGCGCAACCTGCGTCGAGAAGTTTCTTTGCCATAATAAGATCGTCGGTGAAGTAAGGCAGAACCACAAAGCCTTCCTTAACCAGAGTGCGCGCCGCTTCCAGCGTCTGTTCGTTGTCGGGAAAGAGGGTAGTCTGGTCGCCGATCACTTCCAGCTTGATCCATTCTGTTCCCAGAGCCTCTCGCGCTAGTCGCGCCGTGCGAACTGCTTCGTCTGCTGAGTAACAGCCGGCAGTATTGGGCAGCAGCTTTAGAGCCGGATCCAAATGGTCAAGGAACGATTCGCTGCTGCGATCCAGAGGCACACGCCGCACGGCAATCGTCACCATTTCAGCCCCTGACGAAATATGGGCCGCTTTCATCTCGTCGTAACTGCGATACTTCCCCGTGCCGATGATGATCCGCGAATGAAATACGTGGCCGGCAACTTCAAACCGATCGGCTAGTGCGGTTACTGCGGTGGACATGAACCCTACTTCCCTTCACTGAAATCTCAAGCTGACTTTACACCGCGCGCGCGGGAAACGAAAACCGCGAAGCGAGCATCAGTTTAGAGTTCAAGCTCTAGCTTGCGGCTGAAATCACAACCTGAAGGTTGAACTTCAACTCAAGTCGAATCCCAACCTCCTCCGACGAAATGAACAATCTCTATCCGGTCACCTTCGGCCAAAGTAGTTAAGCCCCACTTATCTCGGCGAACGACCTGTTGATTCAGTTCGATGGCGATTCGCGCCGGCGCCAGAGAGAGTTCGCCCACGAGATCAGCCAAGGTCAAACCATCTCGCACTTCCCGACTTTCACCGTTGATTTGAACCAGCAATGGTTGGTTTCTCGATTTCAGGACGACTCAGTTGGCAGAATGATCCGTCGCAATTCGGCGGTTTCGCCGTCTATGTGCGCCTGGACCAGGACTGCCGCCCGGCCGCCTTCGAACGACGGAAGCAGGATTGGAATCGAAGCTATGCCCTGGTCATTGGTCGTAGCCAGCGTCGAGGTAGGCCGGAAATTGGTGCCGAGAGTCTTGACTACTATGCGAGCCTTCCGCGCTGGTGCACGGCGCTCGCCGGCTGAGCGGCTCACCAATACCCGCAACGTCACCGACTGTCCGCCTCTGAACTCTGTCTCATCAAGCAATATTACTTTTAGGGGTTCGAAGTTCTTGTCGGACGGCGAAATGGCAAAGTGGTCTGTTTCAACCGAGGTCTTTTCAGTTTTGACTTCTTCTTCAATTGCGCTGGCCGGTTCGACTGGTTTGTCTGAATCAACCGGCGTCTCGACTGGCTCCGGCGCGGCAGGCTGCCGGTTTGTCCTTTCAACCGCGTCGCGTTGGCTCAAACGCTTCAGGTCATCTATGCGACCGGCATGCACGGCGGCGCAAATAAGTTTGTGCTGTCGCGACAGCCGCTGGGCCAGGATGCCTTCATCAAGACCTCCGGCTACCAGATCGTCGTATGGCGAGCGTTTACTGGCGAGAATTGCGCCGCCCTTGTACACCAGCGAGAGAATGAAGGGCGTCTGCAGACCCTTGTCTTCCGTCTGCACGTGATAGACGACGCCGTCGTACTCTACATCTGTGTTAAAGCCAGTAAGCACTGTTCAAGTCGCGTTTCAGGACAGGAGTTGATTTCAAGAACTTCCGTGGGGCAATCCGAACGTTAACATAACGATTTTTGCACGGTCAATCTATTCCGATTGTGAAGGTCAAATCGACTGAACACGAGCTTGACACTCAATGATCCTTGCCCTACGATCCGCTTGTACAATGATTCTCAAGCTGGCGTTTTAGTAAACCTCGTTGCACCTCTGTGCGAGCGAGCTGCGGTAAAGGATGACTTTTAATCTAATCGATTACCTGCCGGTGCTGCTGATGTTTATTGTCGCGGCTGGCTTTGCGATCACCTTCATCGGTCTGTCGCAACTCGTCGGCCAGCGCAAACGTACACGCACCAAACTAATGCCGTATGAGTGCGGAAAGGACCCGGTCGGATCTGCGCGCGAACGGTTCTCAGTCAAGTTTTATCTGATCGCGATGCTCTTCATCCTGTTCGACATTGAAGTCATCTTCCTGGTGCCCTGGGCGGTTGTATTCAAGCGCCTTTCCAGCCCGGAATATGGTCTAAGCAATGTTGTCTATTTTGAGATGCTCGTCTTTATCACCTTTCTGGCGGCGGGATTGATTTATGTAATTAAGAAGGGCGCTCTGGATTGGACTGAAGGCGCGCGGCGCGAAGCGAAAGCTGAAGCGCGGCTCCTGGAAGCAACCGAAAAGCGAGCCAAGCCAGCGCGGGCCGCGTAGGTATTTATATGGGACTGGAAACCACCATTGCTGAGGCGCTGCCGGAAATTTTAACGACCCGGCTTGATTCGCTAATCAACTGGGCGCGCAAGTCGTCGCTGTGGCCAGCCACTTTTGGCCTGGCCTGTTGCGCAATCGAGATGATGAACGCGACCAGCGCCCGCAATGATCTGGCCCGATTCGGGTCGGAAGTTTTTCGCGCCTCGCCCAGGCAAGCAGATGTGATGATCGTTTCGGGTCGTGTTTCGCGAAAGATGGCGCCGGTGTTAAGGCGCATCTATGATCAGATGCCGGAACCGAAATGGGTAATCTCGATGGGCGCATGTGCCACTTCGGGTGGCGTGTTCGACAACTATGCGATCGTCCAGGGCGTGGACAAGATCGTTCCCGTCGACGTTTACATTCCCGGCTGCCCGCCCCGGCCTGAGATGCTGATTCATGCGGTGATGATGCTGCAAGACAAAGTGATGAAAGAGTCGATTCGCGATCGCCGCGACGCGCCGGACGAAGAGGCTCGGGAAGCGATGACGCCGGGGACTCTGCCGATCACGGACGGCTCAACGCTGCGGGATGGCCAGGCAGCAAGACCGCAGCCGTACACTATCGCTTCGAAGCACGAGAAGCGGCGTTCGTTTTGAGCTTTAGATTCTCCAGACCTGGCTTGTCGCACTTGTCCGAAGTTCCCCCGGAACTAAAGATAGATGGAACCACATAACAATCAACCGGGCCCGGCTGATAATCCGACGATCAGTAGGGCGGAAGGCCTCGCGCCGTCGCCAGTAGCGGCGGCGTTACAGCGTGAGCATCCAGAATGGGTGACGGAAGTCATCGACGCTCTGGGCGAAACGACAATCATCGTCCCGCGCGAACATATCCGCGCCGCCTGCACTTTCCTGAAGACCGCTCCGGGTTTGGAGTTCAACTTTCTCGCGGATCTCTGCGGCTTTGATCGTGGTCCTGAAGAGGAGCCGCGCTTTGAAGTCAACTATCATTTATTTTCAACTACCCGACATCATCGCGTCCGGCTGAAAGTCATATTGGCCGAGGATGACATACACGTGCCTACCGTGAGTGACATTTGGCGGACGGCGAATTGGCACGAGCGAGAGACCTACGATTTGTTCGGCGTGGTGTTTGATGATCATCCCGATCTGCGACGAATACTTTTGCCTGACGATTGGCAGGGTCATGCGTTGCGAAAAGATTTTCCCTTGCGAGGCTATGAGCCGTACAGCTTGGAATAAGCTTCGTCCTATTAGACCTATGGGACCCATTCGACCTATTCGACCTATTCTTAGATGAGCATTGCCGTAAACATTCCGCCGCAGTTCGAGATTGTCGATCGTCCGCTCGACACGCAGATGACGATCTCGATGGGGCCGCAGCATCCTTCTACCCATGGAGTCCTGCGGCTCGAGCTGGTGCTCGACGGCGAGATGGTGGTGAAATCCACGCCCGACATCGGCTATCTCCATACCGGCATGGAGAAGCTTTTCGAATACCGAAAGTATCAGCAGGGGATCGTCATCACCGATCGGATGGATTACCTCAATCCGCTGGGCAACAACCTCGCCTATGTGATGGCGGTCGAGAAACTTCTCCAGCTTGAAATTCCTGAGCGCGCACAAACAATTCGCGTCATGATGTGCGAGCTCCAGCGGATTGCCTCGCACCTGGTTTGGCTGGGCACCCACGCGCTCGACCTCGGCGCAATGACTGTCTTCTTCTATTGTTTCCGCGAACGGGAAAAGATTTTGAACTTGATCGAGGCCGCTTCGGGCGGCCGCCTGACCCCTTCCTACTTCCGCATCGGCGGGCTAATGATGGATCTGCCTTCCGGATTCGAGCGTCGAGTCAAACAGTTCCAGGGTGACTTTCTGCCCGCGCTCGCCGAGTTTCATAAGCTGGTCACCGGGAACCGAATTTTTCAAAAGCGAACTCAGGGCATTGGTTACATTTCCGCTGAAGACGCGATCGATTGGGGATTGTCCGGCCCGTCCCTGCGCGGCAGCGGCGTTGAACTCGACATTCGCCGCATGAATCCGTACACGGGTTACGAAAAGTATGATTTCGAAATTGTAACTGAGGCCGACGGCGACGTTTGGGCGCGCTACCTGGTGCGCATGCGTGAGATGAAAGAATCGCACAAGATTGTCGAGCAAGCGCTGTCACGCCTGGCGCCCGGTCCCGTGAAAGCGGACGCGCCGAAAGTCGTCCTGCCCGATCGCGAAGCGATGAAGACGCACATGGACGCCTTGATTCATCACTTCCTGATCGTGGCCGAAGGATTCGATGTGCCGGCCGGCGAAGTCTATCACGCCATCGAAGGCTCGAAAGGCGAACTCGGCGTTTACATTAAGTCGACCGGCGGCCCGAAGCCGGCGCGCGTTCATTTTCGCGGTCCGAGTTTTGTAAATTTGTCGGCACTGCCGCATATGTCCCGCGGCGCGATGGTGGCCGACATTGTCGCCATCATCGGATCGCTGGATATTGTTTTGGGGGAGATTGATAGGTAGAGCGGCCTTTCATGGGACCAATGGGTCGCATGCGTCGTATAGGTCGGATTGGTCTGATAGCCAAGTAACAATGAGCCAGCAGCCAATCAACATTCAACCGCTATCGCAGCCGGTGCAGATGCCGGAAGGCATTGCGTCATTCTCGCCTGAGATTGAGGCAGAGATCGATCGACATCTCGCGAAGTATCCCGTGATGCGCTCGGCGATTCTGCCTTTGATGTTCATCGTGCAGAGAGAGCGCGGCTATCTCGACCCGCCGGGGGTTGCCTATCTGGCTCAGCGTTTGAAATTGCGAATCACAGACATCTGGGAAGTCGCCACCTTCTACTCGATGATCAACCTCAAGCCGGTTGGCAAATATCACATCCAGGTATGCAAAACTCTTTCGTGCAAGCTGCTTGGATCAGACAAGATCACGCAAGTGTGCGCGGAAAAGCTGGGGATTAAAGTCGGCGAGATGAGCGCAGATGGACGCTTTTCCTTGTCGGAAGTTGAATGTCTGGGCTCATGCGGAACGGCCCCAATGTTCCAGGTTAATTTTGATTATCACGAGAATCTGACCGTTGAGAAGGCCGAGCAGATTTTGGATTCGTTACCCTGAGACAGTCGTTTAGAGCGCGGACTTGTCCGCGCCGGCGGCGGCACAAGTGCCGCCTCTAAACAAAACGATTTACGATTTACTATTCACGAAAATGTTCATTGGCGCCATCGGATGTGAACCACTTCAGCTCCGGCGAGTTCATCTCGAGAACTCGCGCTCGCTCGACGTGTATCGGCGCAACGGTGGCTACGAAGCGATCAAGAAGGTCCTTGATTCGATGTCGCCCGACGACGTGATCAACGAAGTGAAGAAGTCAGCGTTGCGCGGTCGCGGGGGCGCCGGATTTCCGACGGGAATGAAATGGAGTTTCGTTCCCAAAGACTCGCCCAAGGAAAAGTACGTCGTCTGCAACGCTGACGAGTCCGAGCCTGGCACGTTCAAGGACCGCTACCTGATGGAGCGCGATCCGCACATGCTGATCGAGGGCATGCTGATCGCCGCATATGCGCTCAATGCAAAGACGAACTACATCTACACCCGCGGCGAATACAAGTATCTGATCGATATCATGGACCTGGCGCTGGATGAAGCGCGTGCCGCTGGGTTGCTCGGCGAAAAGATTCTCGGCACAGACTTTTCCTGCGAGATTTATACGCACACCGGCGCGGGCGCATACATCTGTGGCGAAGAGACCGCATTGTTGAGCTCTCTGGAAGGATTGCGTGGACATCCGCGGATGAAGCCTCCCTTCCCTGCTGTCTCAGGTCTTTACGCTTCGCCGACGGTCGTCAACAACGTCGAGACGCTGACCGCCGTACCCGACATCATCAAGTTGGGCGGCGAGGCGTATCAGAGGCTGGGCACTGAGAAGAGCGGCGGCACAAAGCTCTGGTCAGTCTCTGGCCATGTCAATCAACCCGGCGTCTATGAACTGCCGATGGGTTATGACGACATGGAAAAGTTCATCATGGAAGACTGCGGCGGCATAGCGAATGGAAAGCAACTCAAGGCCGTGATTCCGGGCGGCTCGTCGGTCTATATCATGCGCGCCGATCAAATCATCGGGAAAGACGTGCGGATGGATTATGAAGGTTTAGTCGCCGGGGGTTCGAGTGTCGGCTCCGGTGGCTTCATCGTCATGGATGAAACCGTCGACATCTTTGAGTCGACTAAGAACCTGACTGAGTTCTACAAACACGAGTCGTGTGGTTGGTGCACGCCTTGTCGTGAAGGCACTGACTGGCTGGTAAAGATTTTCAAGCGCATTGACAAAGGCGGCGGACGTCCGGAGGATGCGCAGTTGCTGCTCGACCTCTGTGACAACATCGAGGGCAAATCGTTTTGTCCGCTCGGTGATGCGGCCGCGTGGCCTGTCCAGTCAGCGATTAAGAGGTTTCCAGAAGATTTTGAGAAGCACATGAAGAATTGAACCGCAGAGGACACAGAGAAGATTAACAGACCGGAATATGAGTCTTCACTGGCTTCAAATTCTTCTCTGTGTCCTCTGTGGTAGACAAGTGTAATGTCAACTGAACTAATCAAAGTAACCATCAACAGCGAAGACTTCCAGGTCACCAAAGGCGCGCGCCTGATCGACGTGTGCCGCGATCACCACTTCGATATTCCGTCGTTCTGCTACTACGCCGATCTGGCTTTGCAGGCGTCCTGCCGCATGTGCCTGGTGCGTATCGAGAAGATGCCGAAGCTCCAAACCTCCTGCACGATCATTTGCACCGACGGCATGGTAGTCACGACGCAGAGCGAGGAAATAGAAAAGGCCCAACGATCGATGCTAGAGTTCCTGCTCGCCAACCACCCGCTTGACTGTCCCGTCTGCGATCGTGGCGGTGAGTGCGAGTTACAGGAGTTGACCTTCGATTGGGGCAATCTCGAAGAACGATTCGTTGAGCAAAAGAATGCCCGGGCTGAGAAGTATCTGTCGCCGATGGTGGCGAACGATCCGCAGCGCTGCATCCTTTGCAAGCGTTGCACGCGCGTCTGCGATGAATGGATGGGCGAAGACGCGATCGAAGCCGGCAACCGCGGCTCGAACACGGTGATCGGGACCTACGGTGGCTGGTTGAATTGTTCGCAATGCGGTAACTGCATCGAAGTCTGCCCCACCGGCACGCTGCTCGACGGAACCTATCGTCATCAGGCGCGGCCTTGGGAACTGACTCAGACAGTTTCAACGTGCACCTATTGTTCCGATGGTTGCCAGATGTCGCTCGGCTCTCGCGGCGATGAATTGATGCGGATCGTGGCGCGCGACCGGTATGTCAACGGCCTGAACGGTGAGTTCCTTTGCATTAAGGGCCGCTTCGGCCATCCCTTCGTCAATCATGAGCAGCGCATTCGCACGCCTCTGATTCGATATAAGAAGGGCGGCAAGTTGATTCCCGCAACCTGGGACGAAGCGATTCGCTTTACCGCACAGAAGCTCGACGCTGTGGTCGCGGCGCATGGCAGCACTAGCCTCGGCGTTGTTGGCAGTGCGCGTCTCACTAACGAAGCTCTCTATTGCCTCCGGAAGTTTGCCACCGAGGTGGTCGAGACGGAGAACTACGCGATTGCCGATGCGTTCTGTGTTAAGCCGTTCTTCGATTCTCTGGGCGGTCCGCTCGCAACTCATCACGACATTCGTCACGCGAAAACGATCGTTCTGATTGGAGGCGAGCCCGAAGAGCTGCAACCGCTGACAGCAAAACAAATTCGACAAGCAGTGCGTAACGGTGGCGCAAAACTCATTCTTATCAACAGCGTGCCCATCCGTCTCAGCGAACAGGCATCGCAGTTCATACACGTGCGGCGCGGCTCGGAGAACGCAGCAGTGCTGGCGCTGGCTGATGCTGCTAGCGACGACTTAGCGGCACGTAAGCTCGGAGTCGAGACCAGCGAACTAAACTCAGCGCGACAAACGATCGCGGAGACGCAGGGAGACGTGGTTATCATGTTCGGCGGCGAGTTAAGTTCTGCAGCGCAGGCTGTTGTGGCCCAGATGCCTTACACATTCGCCGTTGAAGGCCGCCGCATTTGTCTCCATCCCCTGCCGCTGTTCAGTAACAGTATTGGCGCGCTCGACATGGATATGCATTCAAAGACTTTGACGGATGTGCTCGAAGCTGCGAGTGGATCCATTCGGGCCTTGTACTTAGCCGGAAGTCTCCTGCCTGAACATTTGCAGAAGAGCGCTGAGGCGCTGAGCAAACTCGACTTCCTCGTGGTGCAGGAGCTTTTCGAAACCGAGACAACTGCATTTGCCGACGTCGTACTTCCGGCCGCCTCGTTTGCCGAGATCGATGGTACGTACACAAACAACGACGGTTTTGTCCAGCGAGTGCGCAAGTCAATCGAACCGGTAAGTCAGTCAAAGCCCGATTGGTTGATAGTTTCGCAGCTCGCCAAAGAGTTGGGCGTTGATTTTGGTTTTGAAATGTCCGCCAGCGCTGTCTTTCGCGAGATTGCCGAGCGGATTCCGGCTTACGCCGATCTGCGATATCCGGCTTTGAAGGATGAAAGTCAGCCGGTGCAGGTCAAGCACGCCGTCGCTGCCAAACGCGATCTGACGAATGAGCTCGATGAAGTTCGTCGGGCAGTGGAAGGGCTTAGCGATGATGGTGACAAGGTTGGCGAAACGCCGCCGGTCGGGCACGAGCTATTCAAATTGGGCACATTGACAGACAAGGTGCCGCAGTTTCACCTGCTGGCGGCCGGCAATCCAAAGCCGGAGTCTTTCGCGATTTCGCCTCTTTATCAGATTACGATTGATGAAGATTTGAAACGGGAGCCGGCAGCAGTATAGAGATTGCCGAGGCCCGAAGGGCCGTTAGTTAATAGCCGCGACCGTAAGGTCGTGGGAATTCGAGGACGGGATGCGGGAGGCCCGCTAGGGCCGCCACAGTCTTTCGCACCTTCGGCGCTTGCTCTTCAATTCCGGTTCCCACCACGACCTTACGGTCGTGGCGATTTAATTTCGGCCCTTTGGGCCTCGAAAGAATGGAAGATCTAAAGCATCTGGTCCTCTTGATGACTGGCATACTGGTCGCCTTCACCGTGGTGATGACGATGGTGGCTTACACCGTGCTGGCTGAGCGACGCGTGCTCGGATTTATTCAGGGCCGCCTCGGGCCGAATCGCGTGGGGCCCGGTGGTTTTCTCCAACCGCTCGCCGATTTGATTAAGTTCATCTTCAAAGAAGACATCGTTCCCGACAAATCGACGCGCTTCGTTTATTTCCTGGCGCCGGTCATCGCGACTGTGGCCGCATTGATGAGCATAGTCGTCTATCCCTTCGGGCCGGACATTCATCTTCCTTTTATCGACAAGACAATCCAGCTCGTGGTCGCCCGGTTCGACATCGCGCTTCTGTACGTGCTCGGTGTGACCTCGGTCGGCGTTTATGGCATTGCGCTCGCCGGCTGGTCATCGAACAACAAATACAGCCTGATGGGCGGGCTGCGTTCGTCGGCGCAGTTGATGTCGTATGAGCTAGCCCTCGGGCTCGGCCTGATTGGGGTGATCCTGCAATCAGGCACGCTCGATCTTTACAGCATCGTGGAACAACAGGCAGGACATCTGGGTATCAGCGGCTGGAACATGTTCTGGGTGCAGCCGCTCGGTTTTCTGATCTATTTGATCGCCGCCATTGCCGAGACCAACCGCGTACCTTTCGATCTGCCGGAAGCCGAAACGGAACTCGTCGCGGGCTTTCATACCGAATACAGCGCGATGAAGTTTGCACTGTTCTTCCTGGCAGAGTACGTGAACATGTTCACGGTTTCGATGCTTGCGACCACACTGTTCCTGGGTGGTTGGAACGGACCTTTCGTGCATCAACTGCCGTGGCTCGGGGTGTTTTACTTTCTCGGCAAGGTCATCCTGTTTCTGTTCCTCTACATCTGGCTGCGGGGAACCTTGCCGCGGTTTCGTTTCGATCAGTTAATGAGCTTTGGCTGGAAGTTTCTGGTGCCGGTGGCCATCATAAACATCGTGATCACCGCGACGATCCAGTGGGCGGGCCTATTTGATTTGGTTGGCAAGTATCTGAAAGTTTCGACGGGTTGGTGGGGATAACGAATCGGGATGCTGGTACTCCTTTTCATTTTGTTCGCGGGTTTGGCCGTTGGTTGCGCCGTGTCGATGGTGGCGCAGCGCAATCCACTCTATGGCGCTATTTCGTTGATTGGCGTCTTCATTTCGCTGGCGTGTTTGTATGTCACGCTGGCGGCGCCTTTTATTGCCGCGGTCCAGGTGATCGTCTATGCGGGCGCGATCATGGTTCTGGTCGTGTTTGTGATCATGCTTCTTAACGTCGAAGAGGAAGAGCGACTATCGTTGCGTTTGCGCTCTTTGGTTCCGATCGCTGTCGGACTCGCGGCGATTTTGTTTGCGGAAGCGGCCTTCATTATTTTCTTTGTGCAGGCATCTCCGGCCACTCCGACTCGGAATATTTCAGACGTGGGGCTGACGGCTTCAATCGGCGCGGGACTATTCACCACTTATCTGCTGCCTTTCGAGATCACTTCAATTCTTTTGTTGATGGCCATCGTGGGCGCGATCACCCTGGCGCGGCGGGGCGGTCTGTTGCAGCCGGATGCGGTCGTCGTTCCCGGCGCCCAGACCCTGGCCCGGGACGTTCTGGATCCCTTTGCGCCACCGATCGTGTCCCATACTACCGCCGAAGTGGAAAGGCAGCTCGGCATCGAGAGTGTTCCGCACCTGGTCGATGAAGACTGAGCGAAAAGAGTCTGGGCAGAGTTTTGCCGGTAGGTCTCCAGCGACGTAGGAAAAGAAGAGGCGGGGAACGTTTTATGACACCACAACTTTCATGGTATCTGGCGCTCTCTGCTGTCCTGTTCACCATCGGCGCAGTCGGGGTGTTGATTAAGCGCAACGTAATCTCGATGTTCATGTGCATCGAGTTGATGCTCAACGCGGTGAACCTGACGTTTGTCGCTTTCTCTAGTTTCTTCCGCGACGTTTCCGGGCAATTGTTCGTGTTTATTGTGATGACCGTCGCGGCGGCCGAAGCCGCAGTAGGTTTAGGAATCATCATCACGATCTTTCGTAATCGCGAAACGCTGGATGTGGATGATGCCAGCATTCTAAAGCTTTGATTTGTTCGTGCGGCTTCGCCGCTTGATGTGCTTAAAGGCTCTGCCTTTCCGGGCACGGCAAGAGTTACGAGCGAGACTGCGCCTCAAGTGCAAGGCGTAGCCTCTCGCGAAAAAGGTGGAGTTATGACGGAAAGGCAAAGCCTTTCCGCACATCAGGCGGCAGAGCCGCTACGAAAACGAATCGGAACTAAATTGCAGACCAATCTTCTCAGCTTAATCATCTTTGCGCCGCTTTTCGGCGCGCTGATTAATTGGCTCGTTGGTCGACGTTTGCGCAACGAGCGGTTCATCGGCCTGGTGGCCTGCGGGGCCGTTGGCGTCTCGACGATTGTCGCTTTCTACCTGACATTCAAATCCGATGGGGCGTTACGAACGACCCAGCCGGTCATGGACCATTTGTGGACGTGGGTCCAGGTGGGAGGTTTCCGCGCCGACTTTGGCCTGGCGATGGACAGGCTGAGCGGCATCTATGCTTTATTCATAACGTTCGTTGGTTTCCTGATTCACGTTTTCGCGACCGGCTACATGCATGGCGATCGAGGCTACTATCGCTTCTTCGCTTATCTGAATTTGTTCATGTTCGCGATGCTGACTCTCATACTCGCGGATAATCTTTTGTTGATGTTCGTCGGTTGGGAAGGCGTGGGCCTTTGCTCGTATCTGCTGATCGGTTTCTATCTTGATAAGGAAGAAGCGGCGCCGGCCGCTAAGAAAGCATTCATCGCCAACCGTGTCGGTGATTGGGGATTTGTGCTCGGCATTCTGCTCCTGTTCTGGATCACGTCGCACGCGGGCCGGCCCTCGATCAGCTTCTTTGACAAGGCCGGCGTCACCAGCGCTCTTGCGACTGTAGCCAGCATGCAAGTGGATGGATTCGGATGGGGAGCAATTTTTGCCGGCGGTCTCACTTCAGTGGCTTTTTTGCTCTTCATCGGCGCAACGGGAAAGAGTGCGCAGATTCCCCTGTTCGTATGGCTACCCGATGCGATGGCCGGACCAACGCCCGTGTCTGCGCTGATCCACGCCGCGACAATGGTCACCGCCGGCGTCTACATGGTCGTGCGTTGCTCGGTCATTTTCACGCATGCGCCAACTGCGATGTTCGTCGTGGCAATCATTGGCGCTGCTACTGCTCTGTTCGCGGCCACGATCGGGCTGGCGCAGAACGACATCAAGAAAGTTCTCGCCTACTCGACCATTTCGCAGCTCGGCTACATGTTTATGGCCTGTGGAGTGGGCGCGTTCGTAGCGGCGATTTTCCACGTGATGACGCATGCATTTTTCAAAGCGCAACTATTCCTTGGGTCCGGGTCTGTCATTCACGGAATGCATCACGAACAGGACATGCGGCGCATGGGCGGCCTGCGCAAGTACATGCCGATCACCTGGCTGACGATGTGCGCCGGCTGGCTGGCGATCTGCGGTGTTCCAATCTGGGCCGGATTCTTTTCGAAGGACGAGATCCTCTGGAAGACCTGGAGCGGTCAAATGCCCGGCGTGCCGTACGGAGTCAACAAAGCCCTTTGGTTTGTCGGCGCGGTGACGGCGTTGCTGACCGCCGTTTATATGACGCGCCTGATGGTCATGACGTTCTGGGGCAGCGAACGCTTTGTAACGCAAGTTGATAACTTGCGTCATGACGACACCCACGCTCAAGACGGAGCGCAAGTTAACAACTTGCGCCACACACCCCACGAATCGCCGTTGTCAATGACGATTCCGCTAATCGTTCTGGCACTGCTATCGACGCTTGGTGGATTGGTCGGTGTGCCCTATGCGCTCAGCTCGTTAACCGGCGGTCATCCGGAAAATTATTTTGAGCGGACGTTGGCGCCAGTAGTCAGCGAAGTTCCGAAAACGGCTGGAAGCAATTCAGAAAAACCGGCCGAGTTTCGTTGGCTTTCACCTGCGCCGCAAGCCATCGACGGCAAGCCTGCGGTCCAACCCGCGGAAGGATCAAGTCGCCTCGAAGCCGTTTCCAATCAAGAAGAGATTACTCAGGAACGATTGTTCACGCTCATCTCAGTCCTGATTGCGCTGACCGGAATCAGCATCGGTTGGTTCATGTTCAGCAACCAGCCGCTCCGGCAAATGCCGCACTTGCTGGAAAACAAATACTACGTTGACGAGATTTATGAAGCGACGGTGATCCAACCTATCCTGGTAGTTTCGCGCGAAGGGTTGTGGAAGATATTTGATCTCGGTGTCATTGACGGTCTGGTTCATGGTCTGGGGCGGACGGTAGTCAACTTTGGGAAGACAGTTCGTTACATGCAGATCGGTTTTGTGCGCGTGTACGCGGCAATCATTTTGGCCGGCGCAATAATCATCGTCGGTTATTTCGCCTACAACGGTGCCCATGCTTTGCAGTTTCTGACGAAGTAGGAGGCGTTCTTTAGAGTGCGCCGGCTGTGACGGCGCTTTGAATTAATCTGATTGAATGACTCAACCAAAGCGGCGCCGCGCTACGCTTGGCGCCGCACTCCAAAAAAGCCGTATGCAGCAACATCTGTTAACCATTCTGATTCTCCTGCCGGTGATCGCCGCGGGCACGACCGTCCTCTACGGCCTGACACCCGGCGCGCGTGAGTCGCATTATCGCTGGATTGCTCTGGGCTTCACGGTTCTTTCCTTTCTCGTTTCGTTGCTGCTGATTCAGGGTGCAGGCGGCGGCACAGCCGCGTTTCGCTTTACCGAAGATTACTCCTGGGTCGGTGCCATCGGCACACGCTACCATCTTGGCGTCGACGGGATCAGCCTGTGGCTGGTGATGTTGACGACGCTACTAATGCCGATTGCAATCCTCTCGAGTTGGACGGCTATCACAAAGCGGCAGTTGACCTACTACGTGCTGATGCTCTTGCTTGAGTCGGCCATGATCGGCGTTTTTGTCTCGCTCGACCTGCTGCTGTTCTATCTCTTCTTTGAAGCTTCCCTGGTGCCGATGTTTTTCCTGATCGGCGTGTGGGGCGGAGAACGGCGCATTTACGCCGCGGTGAAATTCTTCATTTACACGGCGGTTGGCTCTTTGCTCATGCTGGTCGGGATCATCGCGCTCTACTTCATTCATCAAAGGGCGACCGGCATCGGGACTTTCGATTACACGGTTCTCACCGAGACGCTGCGCGGCGGCTTGATGACGATTTCGCCGCGCACAGAGTTCTGGCTATTCCTGGCGTTCGCGCTGGCGTTTTGCATCAAAGTGCCTTTGTGGCCCTTGCACACCTGGCTGCCTGACGCGCACACCGAAGCACCCACGGCGGGCTCAGTAATCTTGGCGGGCGTGCTCTTGAAGATGGGCACTTACGGTTTACTGCGATTCAACTTTGGTCTGTTTCCGAATGCATCGAGGCAGATGGCGTGGGTGATGATCACTCTGGCGGTGATTGGAATTATCTACGGCGCGTTGGTGGCGATGGTGCAGCCCGACGTGAAGCGCCTGGTCGCCTATTCATCAGTGAGCCACATGGGCTTCGTCGTGCTCGGATTGTTTTCGTTTACCGAGCAAGGGATGCAGGGCGCGCTTTATCAAATGTTGAGTCACGGCGTTTCCACCGGCGCGTTGTTTTTGTTTGTCGGAATGATTTACGAGCGCCGGCACACCAGGTTGATCAAAGACTTTGGCGGGTTAGCGCGGCCGATGCCCTGGTTCTCGGCCCTTTTTGTCATCGCTTCGCTTTCGTCAATCGGATTGCCTTTCCTGAATGGATTCGTAGGCGAGTTCCTGATCATGCTCGGCTCGTGGACATCCGCGGCCGTACAACAGGCGTGGATCGTAACGATGCTGGCCGGCACCGGCGTCATCTGGGCCGCGGTCTATATGCTGTGGATGCTGCAGCGCGTCGTGTTTGGCACCAAGACCAGCGAGGCCAACGCCAACCTGCCCGACTTGAATCTTCGCGAGTTCGCTCTGGTCTTGCCGCTGATGGCATTGATGCTCTTCATGGGCGTCTATCCCGCGCCATTCCTGAATCGCGCGCGCGCCAGTATCGAAGCCACGCGCCGGTATCTGATCAATCCGCAGGCTGCCGGGGCTCCAGACGTGGCCGCCGCGCCCAGGAGCATCGAGTCTCGGTAACATGAACGCATGAAGCAGAACACTCTTCAGCGAGCATCGGTCGTGACGTTACTGGCGGTTGCCGTCCTTAGCGCCGCGATGCTTCCCGTCGCGAGTCAGGTGAAGCCGCCACCGGCGTCGCCCGACATGAAGTTGCAGGGGCTCGACGGTCGCGTCTATGACATGAATGACTTGCGCGGCAACGTGGTGCTGGTTTCGTTTGGCGCCACCTGGTGTCAGCCATGCACCACTGAGTTGCGCGCGCTGGAAGAACTGCTGGGCGAATATCGAACCAAGCCGGCAAAGTTCTACTGGGTCAGTATTGAAAGTCCGGACGAAGTCAATAACGGCAAGCTAAAGCAGTTTGCGAAAGAGCGAAAGGTAAGCTTCCCGGTTCTGCGCGACACCGCGAAGATGGTTTTCTCTCAGTTTTCAACCCGCGTGAGGCTGCCTATGATTGTTCTGCTAAGTAAAGACGGGCGGGTCGACGCACCTGTGCAATTTGGCATGCGCTCGCCGGCAACAGCTTACAAGGCCGACCTGCGCGTGCGGCTTAATAAGTTACTGACTGCTCCGACCGATTCGGATCGCTGATCGAAGTAGCGCAGGTTGTTAACTTGCGCAGGATTCGCAAATTAATAACTTGCACTACAGAAACAAATGTCGCTGATCGCACTTCAAGCCACCACTCCCGATATTAATCTGACGCTCATCGCGCCAGAGTTAATCGTCGGAGTCGCTGCTGTGGTCGTGATGATGGTTGACGCTTTCGCCCGCCGCGGCCAACGTTGGCTGACCGGAGGGCTATCAATCATCGCACTGATTGCGGCGGGCGCGGCTTCAATCTGGCTGGGGGCCGGGTGGCGGGGCGCACATACCGCATTTAACGGCATGATTGTTCTCGATCAGTTACGGCTAAGCTTCACCCTGATCTTCGTAATCGTTTCGGTTCTCACGATCCTGATTGCGGCCGCCTGGCTGGATATAGAGAAATTGCCGGCCGGCGAGTTTCACGCGCTGCTTTTGTTTGCGACGTGCGGCATGATGCTGATGGCTTCGGCCGGTGACCTGGTGATTGTCTTTCTCGGTCTTGAGATTCTGTCGATAGCAACTTACGTTCTGGCAGGGTTCCGGCGAACTGATGTCCGCTCGAACGAATCGTCGTTGAAATACTTTATCCTGGGTTCGTTCGCTTCGGCATTTCTTTTATATGGCATCGCTCTCATCTACGGGGCTACGGCGACCGAAACGCTGCCCGGCACGACGAACATTGCCACGATCGCCGGCCGCTTGAATCATTCGCTATACCCGCCTTTGTTGCTGGCGGGCGTAGCAATGTTGCTGGTGGGTTTCGGGTTCAAGATCGCTACTGCACCTTTTCATGTTTGGACGCCGGATGTGTACCAGGGAGCGCCGACGCCGGTCACAGCATTCATGGCTGCCGGTCCCAAAGCCGCCGGCTTTGCTTCATTCATGCGGATTTTTGTTTTCGGCTTTCCCATAGTGACTGCGGTGGCCAGCACCGGCGGCTACGCCCACAAAAGTTGGTTAGCGGCGTTGGCGATCATGGCCGCACTCACGATGACGGTCGGCAACGTAGCGGCGATCGTGCAGGACAACGTCAAGCGCATGCTCGCTTATTCTTCGATCGCCCATGCCGGATATGCTCTGGTCGGATTTGTCGCCGCCGGCGCGGCGACTGACCCCGCGCAGCGCAGTGCGGCGCTGACCTCGGTTACTTTCTATTTGCTGACCTACGCGGTGATGAACATGGGCGCGTTCGCAATCGTCACCCTGATTGCTCGTAAGAATGATCGTCATAATGAAGTCGATGACTACAACGGCATCGGGTTTCTATCGCCCGTGTTGGCCTTTTCACTCTCGTTGTTCCTACTGAGCCTGTTGGGGATGCCTTTGACCGCTGGCTTTATGGGAAAGGTAATGGTGTTTACCACAGCGGTCCGCCAGGGTTACGTCTGGCTGGTTGTTATCGGGGTCCTGAACACGGCCATCTCGGCGTATTACTACCTGCGGCTGATCATCGTCATGTTTTTCCGTGAGCGAAACGCGCCGTGGGATTCGCCGCGGATTCCCATCAGTGTTTCCATCGCGCTCGTGCTTACAATTGTAGGAGTTCTCTATCTCGGCCTTTTTCCGGGTGGCGTAATCAGTGCCTTTGGCGCCCGGCCCACAACTTCGATTTTGATCCGGTAGTGCCAGGCAATGGTTTCTCGCACATTGATAAGCCGGCCACGCCGGAAAGCACGAACGCCAGGAACGCCGGAGCGCCAGAGTCGGTCCGCAGAAGAGCTGTCACTTGAAATCGAAGACACGATGGGCGAATCCTGGTTGCCGCGACTCTATCGTGATCGAATTTTGCGGTTGCGCACTCGGTCGTACGTTTTCCCGGTAGCAGCCAAACCAAGAGCCGCACTATCGACGATCGAGATTCAACACACCTTGCTCGGGATCGAGTTAAAGGCAGGCCACCAACGACTGCTTTGCCCCGACCTGCCGACGGCCCGTTACCTCGCGGTCTTTGCCCGCGCGGGTTGTGAAGCAGTAGCCATCCCTTACGACATTACGAAGATTTCACACCTGGCCGACGAGTTGGAAAGCTCCTGGCACCGGATGTTGCTGTTGGCTGACGATCTCACCGGTGATCGCGGTGAGGCTTTTGCCACTCGCGTTCGCAGTCTATTAATTGGTAAAGTACGAGATGCAATAGCCGTCGCCGGTGCGGGCACCAGGATTCCTGAGTTCAAGCGGAGCACGAAGCAATTCGATAAATAATTCGGTCTGTACCAGCATCCTAAACATGTCACAAGAGATTCATCAGATGGACCTGGACAATGCCAACCCGCCTGAGGCGGCGCAGTCGCTTCCCTTCCCTTTCAACCAGCAGAGCTTCTGTCGCTACGAATCGATCGAAAAACGCGTCGACACAGTGCGCGTGCTGATCGTCGACAACCTGCTGCGCGACGAAGGCGATATCTCCGACGTTGCGCGGGCCGCCTGGGGAAAGGCAGCGCCAGCGCATTTGAAACGGGAGCGTCAGATCGCCGAGATGGCTCTCCAGAACATCGTCACCAACGTGCAGCGCCTGGTTAAGCAACCCGAAGCCCGGACCGTGCACGTTTCAGCACTTGCTAAGGTTGCCGAAGAATTCCACCCCGACGCTATTGTCCTGAGCGGAACGCTGCGCGACTTTGACTATTACAGCCCTGAGATACTGGCCGGCTTCACCGACTTTATTCAGGTCACACGCACTCCCGTGCTCGGAATTTGCGGTGGGCATCAGATGATCGGACTAAGCTTCGGGGCTCGAGTCGTCACGCTCGACAGCCGGGAGCAAAGCGAACGCCGCGACAATCGGATCACAGAATATCAATACCGACTGGTGCGCATCGCCGAACCTGAGGACCCGATTTTTGCGGAGATCGATAATCCGCGATCCGGCGTCTGGCAGGATTACACAAAGCAGGCGCGCATCCTGCGCGTCTGGCAAAACCACGGCCTGCAACTCGACTCTGTGCCGGCCGGATTCAAACTCCTCGCGACTTCATACCTCTGCCGCAATCAAATGATGGTCAAACGCTCGGAAGACCAGTTGATCTACACCGTCCAGTTTCATCTCGAAAAATCATTCGAAGACTGGAACAAGAGCCGCACCCGCTGGGAGCATCCCAACGAATCCCGTGATGGCCGGATCCTGTTTGAAAATTTTCTGCGGCTGGCCCTGAGGCATCGAGAGGAAGATACACTGACGTCAGCCCGCCGATCGTGAAATCAGGACGCCTTACCAACGACAGTCTGAGGGCAGCCGCCCGGGAGTTAGCCTCGCGCGATCGACATCTATCAAGCATCTTTCAAGCTCATGGCCCGCCGCCAATGTGGGCGAGGCGTCCGGGATTCCCTACCCTGCTCCGAATCGTTCTCGAGCAGCAGGTGTCACTGGTATCAGCCCGCGCCATGTTCGAACGTCTCAAGTCAAACATCGAGCCGTTTACCGCGTTGGGCTTCATTGAAGCAGGTGAAGCTTCGCTGCGTTCGCTCGGCGTGACGCGACAGAAGGCGCACTACTGCGTTCAGGTGGCGCAGGCGTTCACTAACGGCGAGCTGAATCTGATCGCGAAAATGAACGATGAAGACGCGCACGCTGCGCTGCTTCGAATAAAAGGCGTTGGCCCATGGACGGCAAACATCTATCTCTTAATGGCCCTGCGCCGTCCCGACATCTGGCCCGATGGCGATATCGCACTTGCCTCGGCCGCGGGCAAACTACTCAAGATGAACACTCGCCCTTCTTTCCCTGAGTTGGCAAAGATTGCCGAAACCTGGCGGCCGTACCGGTCCGTTGCTGCGAGGATGTTGTGGCAGTATTATCTGGCGCAGCGGCGAGGTAATACTATTTGAAAAGCAAGGGCGTCACTGCGTCTGGTTCGTTATTTCGCGATCGTCGACGGCGCCATGGACGCATGCCCAACGGTCATATCAATGTCGCGCGGCACGTTTTCCAGCGTTAATTCCATCAAGCGATCGACCACGGCCTTGAGGTCGTTGGTTTCATGGTAGACGCGCAGTTGTTCGTCGGCTGAGGTGCCGCGATCCAGGATCGTGTGGATGTGCTCGACCTCTTTCCGCGAGCCGAGATCGTCGAGCACGTCGTCAACAAAATCCAGCAGTTCGCGAATCAGATCTTTGGTGGGCACTTCCTGCTGCTTGCCAAAATCAATCATCTTGCCGTCAAGACCATACCGCACGGCGCGCCACTTATTTTCTTGAATTAATCTCCGGTGGTAGAGTCGAAAACCAAGGTTCTTCTCGAGCAAGCGGGTGAGCTTAGCAACGATCGCCTGGAACAACCCGGCGATCGCGATCGTGTCATCGACCCGCGTCGGAATGTCGCAGATGCGAAACTCTAACGTCGGAAAGAACGGGTGCGGGCGGCAGTCCCACCAGATCTTTTTGCCATCGTTAATGCAGCCGGTCTTGACCAGCAGGGCCACGTAACGCTCAAAACTTGAATACGATTCGAAGTGATCGGGAATGTCCGTGCGTGGAAACTTCTTGAAGATTTCTGAGCGGTACGATTTCAATCCCGTGTTATGACCCACCCAAAAGGGCGACGACGTCGTCAAGGCCAGCACATGCGGCAGGAAATAACGCGAGGCATTCATGATGTGAATTTGGCGCTCTTTATCAGCGATGCCGACATGCACGTGGAGGCCGAAGATTAAAAGTGACCGGGCGACAGTCTGAAGTTCTTCGATCAGCAACTCGTATCGCTCGTCCTCGAAAATCTTTTGATCCTGCCAGCGCGAGATAGGATGCGTAGAGGCCGCAACAATCTTCAGTCCGTTCTTTTGCGCCAGCGATGAAATGATCGCGCGCAGGCGAGTGATGTCGGCGCGGGCTTCCTGAATATTTTTGCAGACGCCGGTGCCGACTTCGATCTGGGATTGAATCATCTCGGGCTTGATCTGCTCGCCAAGCAGCATGCGGCCTTCGTCAAGAAACTCGACCACGTGCGACCTCAACTCGCGCGTCTGCGGATCGACGATCTGAAACTCCTCTTCAATGCCGAGTGTGTATTGATCGAACATGGTTATCTCTAAAGTCTAAGCCCTCCCTCACGGTCGGGCTACTGCCCCGCAGTTATTAATCGATCTCCAAAAAGCGGCGGCGGGCAGTAGCCCGCCTCTAAACGAAGCTAAGGCTTAGGCAGTTCGCGCTCCATCAATGCGTGATCTTCATTCGATAGCCGGTGAAACCTGACCCCTACACCGTGGCCCGGATTGCTGTAAACCACGTCGGCTTTAGTTATCACATGCGCGCCCCCCAGCGGAATCCGCAGTGTCAACGTCGCTCCTTCCGGAATCTCGACCTGGGTGCTCAGGTAGAGCCCGCCGAGGCTAATGTCGGTGGTGCCGGCCACGCCCGTCGAGTCCGCTCCGTCGAAATGGACGTCCACAATCAGCCGCGAGCGATCGAATTGCCGCCGCTCGTCGACAGATATCTGGTCAGATTCCTCTGCGTCAGTCACTCAGCTTCTTCCTCCGATGAGTCTGGATTTATCTCAACGAATCAGCAATAACCTGCCTCAGATATCCATGGAGCATTTTGAAGGCTTTGTTCGCCCAGATGATACTCGATTCTACGCGTGACGGAAACCTGTCGCACGCTCAACCTGCGGGTGATTCACGGGGCGGGCGCGGGCCACTCTGGCAAACTCGATCGCAAACTTCCGCCATGATTAGTCAAAACTCGCCTTTGTTTTGCACTTTCTCATGCCGCGTTCCTCCAGCACGTTGCCGGGCCGGAAGGTGTCTGATGCTCGTTCATTTACCGGCTCCCACTGTCGCTTGTCTGGCCGAGTGCAATATTATTGATAGAACAATTTGTCGGTGGCTTAGCAGGATAGCAAGCTCTCTTGAATTGACACTAAAATCCTGCACACGCTACTATCCGTCATTCTGATTACGCCCGCTGGCATTCTGGTTTAGGACTTATTGGATTCTTTATATGGGTTTCGCTACTACTGCTATTCATGCCGGTCAGGAACCGGAAGCGACTACTGGCGCTGTCACTGTCCCCATCTATCAAACATCGACGTATGCGCAGGAGGGCCTGGGCAAGAACAAGGGATTTGAGTACGCACGCACCGGCAACCCGACGCGGCTGGCCCTGGAACGTAACCTGGCGGCCCTTGAAGGCGCGACTTTCGGATATGCTTTTGCATCCGGCATGGCCGCTATCGATGCGACAATGCGGCTGGTAAAAGCCGGCGACCACGTCATCGTTTCGGACAACACCTACGGCGGCACCAACCGTCTGTTCAAGCGGGTCCTGGCCAACTATGGCATCGAGTTCGAATTTGTAGATACTTCCGAAGTCACCAACGTCGAAGCCGCCATCAAGGACAATACCCGAATGGTATTTGTCGAGACGCCGACGAACCCGGTGATGATCGTGACCGATCTGAAAGCCGTTTCAGACGTGGCGCATGCCGCCGGTGCGCGCGTGGTTTGCGACAATACGTTTATGTCGCCATACCTGCAAAGACCTCTGGATTTTGGCGTGGACATAGTCGTGCATTCGACCACAAAATTTCTTAACGGACACTCAGACGGCATCGGCGGCGCGGTAGTTCTGAACAACGAAGATGACGCGAGCTGGATTGCGTTTATTCAGAACAGCGCCGGCGCGATTCTTTCGCCGTTCGATTCATGGCTGGTGCTGCGCGGTACAAAGACCCTGGCGCTGCGTATGGAACAGCACGATAAATCCGGGCGGGCCGTGGCGGCGTTCCTGGAAGATCACCCAAAGGTGCGAAAGATTTATTATCCGGGTTCGCCTTCGCACAAGCAGCACGAACTGGCCAAGCGTCAACAGAAGGGCTTTGGCAGCATGGTTTCGTTCGATGTAGGTTCGCTGGAGGCCGCGCGCCTGGTGCTTGAGTCAACCAGGCTGTGCACGCTGGCAGAAAGCCTCGGCGGCGTCGAAACCTTAGTCTGTCACCCAGCCACGATGACCCATGCGTCGGTCGCGCCTGAGGTGCGCGAGCGCCTGGGAATCACCGATGGGCTGGTCCGAATTTCGGTGGGCATTGAAGACACCGACGACATCATCGCTGATCTGGATCAAGCCTTGAGCGCGGTAGCGAGTGACAAGTGACGAGCGACAAGATAAAATCCTGACGTACCCATAGTCTTTTCGGAGCCGAACACTTACGATCCCCAATATGCTGATTGAGCTACATGCAAAGTCTGACATTGGCCGCGTGCGCCGCGGAAACGAGGACAACTTTCTCCTGCTCGATCTGACTGCGTCCAAAACGTGGAGCGGCTCGGACGGACCTGAAGGCCCACAGGAAATGAATAAGTTTCCGCTGGGTGAACAAGGCCTGGTGCTCGTGGTCTCTGACGGCATGGGTGGAGCGCTGGCCGGCGACGTCGCCAGCCGCATGGCGATTGAGGCGGTACGCGACGTATTGATGGGCAAGCACGCCGACGGACCCGGATGCGAACCCGACGCCTCGCTGGTAGATTGCCTGAAACACGCCACGATTCAAGCCAACCGAAACATTCATTACAAGAGTTTGGAGGACAGTCGTTGCAGCGGCATGGGCGCGACGTTAACCGGCGCGGCGATCAAGGACGACAAGCTTGATCTGGTGCAGGTGGGAGACAGTCGCGCGTACGTCATGCGCGGCGAGCAAATCCGCCTGGCCACCAAGGACCAGTCGCTGGTGCAACAACTGGTGGACGTGGGCCAGATTAGTGAAGAAGAAGCTGAGACGCACATGTTTCGCAACGTGATTCTGCAGGCGCTCGGTGCCCAAACGGAATTGAATCCGGCGACAGCGCGCATCCAGATTCGACAAGGCGACATTCTGTTGCTGTGCAGTGATGGACTTTCGGGAAAGCTTCGGAACGAAGAGATTCGCGCGATTGTGGCGGAATCCAACGGCGATCTCGGCGTGGCCTGTAAGGCGTTGGTGGATCAAGCGAACCATCGTGGCGGCGAAGACAACATCACCGTTATCCTGGCCCGATTCACCGGCGAAGAGTTGCGCGAGGCCAGCGCGGATCGCATTACCGTCGAACTACCGCCGCTGGAAGAAGACAAGACGCTCGACGAAACGGAAGCCGATCCGGCGCGGCACTAGGACGGTTAGAGCTAAGCCCCTGCCGGCAACGATGCCTTTCATCCAACACTACCTGGCGATGAATGCTTCTTCTTGCTCCGTGAGGAGCCAAATGTTTATGGAACGCTCAGTTCCTCAGAAATCAGACGCACCTTGAAGAGCGACCTGTCGCTCCTCAAGGTGCAAAGAAGTGAAGGAACACTCCGTTCTATAAATATCTCATCCCTACGGGACTAAGACTTAGATCACTCCGTTCTCTCAGGAAGTTCTTTACCCCGCCAATCACGCCCTTGCTCAACTCGTCTAACGTAAATTGAAGCCCCCTGCACGCGCTCGACCGCGACGCGGTCGCCCGCTTCCAAAGGCTCTTCGCCATCCGCCGGGTACGCTGTCCAGGTTGAACCGTACACTTTGACCGCGCCTTCGTTGAGCGCGCCACGACTGGAAGAGACAACCGTGCCGATTTTTCCGGGCAATCCCTCGACCCCTGATTTCAGATCGCCTCCAGTCTTCTCGCGCGAAAAGTACTGCACGAAGATCGTGCGCGAGGCAGCCGTCAGGGCTATCGAGACTACCGCGAAAATCAGAAATTGCGCGGTCATGCTGTGGACGCCCAATAGTCCGGCCAACGCTGCCGCAAGGGCGCCGATTCCGAACCACAGCAGCACAAATCCTGTGGTAAAGATCTCCGCGATGATCAGCACCGCGCCGAGAATGGTCCAGACGATCCAGAGATAGTTTTCCATTTAGTGGCACAGACTTCAGTCTGTGATTCAGGCGAGTGGTTCACAGACTGAAGTCTGTGCCACTTACTACTCAGCCCTTCAACATGTTCTTCAAGACGAACCAGATATTCGCCGGCCGCTCTGCCAGGCGCCGCATAAAATAAGGATACCAGTGTTTCCCGTAAGGAACATACACGCGCATCCGGTAGCCGTCGCGCGCGAGTTGGTCCTGCAAGTCTCGCCGGATCCCATAAAGCATCTGAAACTCAAACGCGTCCTTGCCGACGCCTTCGCGCTGCGCAAAATCGATCGTGGCGTCGATCATTTTCGGATCGTGGGTCGCAATACCGTGATAGACGCCGCTCGCAAGCAGCAACTGCATTACTCGAACGTAGTTGTCATCGACGTCCTTCTTGTCCGGATAGGCTACGTCAGGCGGCTCGTTGTACGCTCCTTTGCACAACCTGATTCGAGCTGGAATCTTCAACAGATCCCGCGCGTCATCCAGCGTTCGGTAGAGATAAGACTGGATGACGATGCCGACATCATTCAGTCCAAACTCAGCCCGCAAGCGTTTGAATATATCAATCGTCGCCTGGGTGGCGTTTGATCCTTCCATGTCGACTCGGACAAAGTTACCGCGGCGTGCTGCGTCTTCAACCACACGCCGGGCATTTCGATAAGCGAGTTCAGGATCAATCTCCAGCCCAAACTGAGTCAGTTTAATCGAAACGTTTGAATCAATGCCGGTTTCGTCGATTCGGGCCAGAACATCGAGATACTCTCGGACTTCGGCTTCGGTCTCAGCGACGCTACCGACCGATTCGTTCAGGTGATCGAAGGAGGCGGAGCAGCCGTGCGCATTCAGATCGCGAATTGCGGCCACGGCCTGATCGATGTTTTCCCCCGCGATGAAACGGGTAGTGAGTTTTCTGAAAAGGCCAAACTTCGCGGCAAATTCCTTCAGCCCCTCCTGTCGAGACAGGTAAATCAGCGCGCTTCGCGTTAGCATTGTTCGTGATGATCGCTCGCTATGATATTCTTCCTTCGCCTTCTAACCCCTGAACAGTTGACGTTCGATTGCAGGTCAGATCTCGATGCGCTGGAAACTGCTTCTACCCATTTCTGTTGTCGCCGCCGTCATCGGTTCCGCACTCTCGACCGCCATCGGTTTTGCCACGCGAAGTTACCGGGGCGGGCTCTTGAATCTCGATCGTTTATCCGTAGGCTGGCTCGTACTCCTAATCTACATAATGCCGATTTGTGCTGCTACGGGGGCGAGCATCTTCGTCTATCGGCATACAGCGCGGCGGCGAAAGATCCAGGCAACCTTGACTGCGATTCTAGTTTTATTCTTTTGCATCTTGTTTCTCATGTCTGTTTCCAGATACTTCGCGGCCTAACCACTGACGTACTAGTCCGCGAAGCGGACGACCGGAAATAGCCCAGCACTTAAGTGCTGGTACCGGTCAGAACAAACGCGAAAGCCCCTGAAACGGGCGATAGCTAAGGAGCGCCATCCCCACAAAAGCGAAAACTTCTGCCGTCCGCGTCGCGGACTTGAATCGTTAATGTACGCCGTGATCCCAGCGATAAATCGCTGGGCTATTCTCAGTCGCCCGCTTCGCGGACGCGTCTAGTAAAGAATCATTCGCCTTCGGTTGGCTTGCCCAAACCAATCTCTTTCTGCACCGGCTTTAGCGCCTCGATTACGAATCGAATATGCTCATCCAGTTCGACCTCCAGCTCAGCCGCACCCTGATGGATATCATCGCGATTAACTGAACGGGCGAAGTGTTTGTCTTTCAGTTTCTTCTTTACCGAAGAGACTTCCATATCATCAAGACTGCGGGACGGCCGCACCAACGCACAGGCCACCAGGAAGCCGCACAACTCGTCGGTCGCAAACAACGCCTTGGCCATGTCTGTGTCGCGCGGAACTCCGGTATGGGTTGCATGGCCCAGAATGGCTTTGATTATTCGTTCCGGATAACCACGGCCGCACAGGATGTTCGATCCGGTGAACGGATGCTGGTCCGCAGCCGGAAACATTTCGTAATCGAAGTCATGCAGCAGGCCGACCAGACCCCATTCGTCCACATCGGCGTCGGGCGCGCCGTAACGTTTCGCGCAGGCCCGCATCGCGGTCTCAACCGCGAGCGCGTGCTTGCGAAGGCTATCGCCTTTAGTGTATTCGCACAATAACTCCCACGCTTCTTTACGATCAGGCATAGTCAGTAAACCGGAGATAAGCTGGTTTTGGATTGCGAGGAAAAACTAACACGGGTGGATGAAGCGGGACAAGTTTGGTTGTGGAGTGCGGCGACTTCAGGAAGCTCGATCAAGTGTCAGTTGTTTCCCCTCTCCCAAAGGGAGAGGGCGAAAGAGAATCGTTGACAAACTGAAGTGTCGGACATCACGCCTACTGCTCTCTGCGGGGCCGGTAACCTGGCCGTGCGCGAATCGCTATATCCTTGCGCGACGTCTTCACCTGGATCTTGCGATACGTTCCGTCGTGACCCGGGTTGGTCGGGTAGTAACCCAACAGGTACTGGGTCCGTAACTCATCGGCAATCGCAGCGAACGCCTGCGGCAGCGCGCCTACATTGTCCGCGCGATAGAGCCGACCGCCGGATCGGTCGGCGGTCTCCTTTAGATAACTGTCAGCCATCAGGTACATGTTATCCAGCATGGCGGTGAGCGTATCGTTCTGGCGCCGATCTCTCGTGCTTCCGGTGCCGGGGTCCGGATTACGACCAGGGTTGGGATTGCCCCATACTGGCGGCTGCGTATCCGGGAACGGATCGGTGGGCGAACCAGACCGCGGTTTGGGAAACCTGCCACCATTCAAGATCACTGAAGGCGGAGGAATCGGCAGTGGCTCTCGTTTCATTGTCGGCACCGGCGAAGGATCATCGCCGGGGAAAGTCGTCGGAGTACCTCCGGAAGTGGGAAGCCGCAGGATGTTGCTCGTTGGCAATGCTACGCCGTTTTGTTCGGCCTCCTGCTTCCTGGCAAGCTGCTCAGTATAAGCCCGAGTATCGAAGCGAATCGGGTAAACGATCACGCCCGATTCGTCGAGATCATGGACGGTGCCTTCGAAGGTGGAACTCTCGCTGTGCCAGTCCGCGCCGTCGGTGAATACGACGATGGCCTTTCGCTGCTGAATGGGACGGAGCGCGTCGAGGGCTGTCTGCATTGCGTCGTACACTCGAGTCCCCTCGCCCGGCACAGTCTTCTCTATGGTCGCGCGCAGGATTCCCTTGTCGCTGGTAAAGTCGTTCAGGTCCCGAATTTTTGAATCGAAAGAAATGATCTTTACCTGATCGCGCGGCCCCAACTGGCTAAGGAAAGTAATCGCCGCGCGTTGAATCAGCGGTAACTTTTCCTGAGTGCTGGCGCTGGTGTCCAGCATCAACACGACATAAAACGGTGCGTTTACCGTCGCCAGAAATGCAATCTCCTGGGGCACGCCGTCCTCTGACAATTTGAATTCTTCCTTTTGTAAGTCAGCGACGTACTTGCCGGTTCGCGAACTCGCAATTACGGGAACTGTGACCAGATTGGTATCAATCTTGAGAGTCTCAATATCATTTTGCGGAGGTTCAGCGGGAGCGCCGTTTGGATTTGTAGGCGGCGGCTTCTGTTCAGTCGGGCGCTGCGGCACTCTTGGTGACTGTGCCGAAACAATCGAAAGGGATAAGACCACGATCGCCGTCGCGACTACCCAAGCCAGAATTTTCATGGCGACTCCGATGGAACCGAGTATATGTTCTGCGGCTGGTGACCGGTCGATCTGAATCGACTCCGTCTGATATTGGGGAGAACCGCAAGCATTCTAAGCCCGAAGGCTGGCGCATGCCAACCCCATTACGGTTACTTAGTGGTTTGAAATCTCATTAGCACCGTACTTTAGTGCGGTGATCGAGGACCCACTCCTTTGTCAGCAACCGTTTCAACGGTTTCTTGCGGCAAACCGTTGAAACGGTTTCAGAACGTTTGGACCGCCCATACCACCTGGCTGAAGCCAGGTGCTAATGAGATGACTACACGAAACCAACTCCCTATCCATAGTTAGATTGCTTCGCGCGAATCCTGTAAAGTTGCTCACGCATGAATTTTCTCCACGACTCGCTGCAACTCATCGAGCATTACATGCTCTTGTACGGATACTGGGCCGTGTTCTTTGGCGTGATGCTCGAGAATGCCGGAGTCCCGGTGCCGGGCGAGACAATTCTCCTGATCGCCGGGTACTTTGCTTCAACCGGCAAGTTTCATCTCGGCTTCGTAATGCTGATCGCCGCGACCGGCGCGGTCATCGGCGACAATATTGGTTTCGCGATCGGGCATCATTTCGGCCGCAGCGTCCTGCTGCGCATCGGGCGGTTCTTCTTTCTGACGCCAAAACGGATTGAACACATGGAGAACTACTTTGCGCGTCACGGCAACAAGACAATTCTGGTTGCGCGTTTCATCACCGGTTTGCGCGTGTTCGCGGCATTGCTCGCCGGGGCTTCAAAGATGCCCTGGCGCGTCTTCTTCATTTTCAACGTAGCCGGCGCAATCCTCTGGTCGGTCGTGATAACGACGCTCGGTTATCTGTTCGGGAGCAGCCTGCCGTTGCTAATCAAGTGGGTAGGACGCAGCGGAACGATTCTGCTGATTTCGGCGGTTGTGATTGGGATTGTTGTGTGGCGGGTACGGAAGCATCGTAAGGGCGATTGAAGATTGCCCAAGGATCGGTTGGCTCCGCTAGGAGCCAAATGTTTATAGGATCCAGTCTGTTTTCAAACGTGAGCTCCTTTAGGAGCGACATGATTACGCTCCTAAAAGGAGCTCAGGTAATGGCGGGTAGCTCGATTCTATAAACATTGCGCGCCTGACGGCGCTTTGTCCAAACTGAATCGGCAGGCGTCCACATGAAAGCGTTCCCAAATAACCGGGCCCTTACTGATCGCACCATCTTAGTCTCGCCAACCGGAGACGAGCTCGCAATCGAACTTACGCAGCACGGTGCCCGCGTACTAGCATGGCCCACTCTTGATATCGGCGCACCCGAAACATATGAAACCCTGGACCAGGCCATCGAGAACCTGTTCGGCTACGACTGGCTGATCTTCCCACGGATGCCTGCGGTTGATTTCTTCCTGCGACGCTTTCGCGGACTCGGTCATGAAATCAGCGAGTTGGATTCCTTGCGCGTCTGCGGCGTGGGTGCAGAGGCGGTGGGCCGGCTTGAACAGAGTGAGGTTCACATCGATGTCATTCCCGATCGTCTTTCATCTAAGTTGGTATTCGACGCGATCGAAAACTACGTTGGGGGCCGCGACGCACTTCGTGGTCTTAACTTTCTGGTCCCCATCGCCACCAGCGCCCGCGACTATCTACAGGAGGAGATTGAAAACGCCGGCGGGCGTATCGATATGGTCGCGACTTACCGTACGTACTCGATAGACGATCCGAAACCCAGCCGTATAAGTGCGCTGTTAACTGGAGGCGGAATCGACTGCATTGCTTTCGCAAGTCGGTCGGAGCTGAGCGAGTTCGCCGCGATATTCGACACTAATAACCTCGGCCGTCTGTTAGCGGGTGCCGCCGTCGCTTGTAGGGATCATGATACCGCGCAGGCCGGTCAGGCGCTCAGCCTTACGACCGACATTGTTTCCGAAGTCGCGGAAGCGTCGGACCTCGCTGGGGCCATCGCTCATTATTTCCGTACGGACTGACACCAGCAGGTTGTTTGAGAAGATTGCTTTGTACTCGATCCGCGTGTAGCGTGACTGCATGAGCGGGCACATCATGGCATCTCTGGTTCTGATTCTCTCCGTCAGTGCCGCAACACTCTCTGAGACAACCGTCGCTCCCGACAAATCATGTCGCGAGCATCCCCAGCTAACTGGCAAATGCTTTGCGGTGCGCGGCAGGTTGTCCGTCTATAACGGAACGCCCGCGATCAGGCTCTGGCGCAGCTGCACGCGAAGAATGCTCGGCGTTTCCGAGCAACGCTTTACAGTACCCGGATATCGCAACCTGCCCGAGCACCTGGCGGAACAACTGAACGGCGACAACCAAATCGTCGGTGACTTTCTGGTCTGTCCCTTCACCAAATCCAAACCCCGCGCGATGCAGTTGGTATGCATTGAATCGGCGAAGAACATATTCGTCCAGCAAAGGAAGCAGCTATATTAGGAAAGGTTTCCGCTCCTTGAGTCATTAAGTTCAGGGACCGATTCACCAAAAGGAGAACAAACAAAATGTCCAGAGGTTTACCCGGAGCAGACAGCTTTTCACTGGTGACACCTGGTTTGATTCAAGGGGCGGCGAATATCTTTGGATCGACGCCGGCGTTTTGGGGACGCTATTTCAAGAGCACGGCGGCGAAGAGCCCGCCTGAGTATAGTCATGCCGCTGAAAACCCTGTGCTGGCCCAAGCCAATGTTAGAGTCTTGCCCGTCGCTCAGCAAACAGCGAACGTTAATGGCAGTCAGGCGCAGGGCGCCGCGGACGCGCAGTTGAACGTGGCCGACATCCTGGCGACGTTTCCACAGGCCAATCTAATTGCGCAGGGTGGGCAATTCCTGATGTTTCTCGACGTCGAAGGCGTGTCGGCCCAGGCGCCAACGCTTTCACTTAACTACTACACCGGATGGGCGCAAACGCTGGTCGGCTTCAGCCAGAGCCAGACCAATAACGCGATTACGATTCTTCCGTGCGTCTATGGAAGGCAGTTAGACAACGTCACCTGGAATGTCTTGAACGCCGCAAACGCCAACGGCATTCCCTGTCACGGCGCCTGGGTAGCGCGCTATCCCGGAGGTTGCAACGCGATCGACTTTAATAGCGCCTTTGCGATTCCAAAGGTCCAGTTGCCTTGTGATGTTTTGATCTGGCAGTACGGAGAGAACTGTGCCAACGGAAAAATCGATTTGAATCAGACAAACCCGAACGTCGCTAACATCCAGAGCTCGCTACTGGACAAACTGATTCTGCCCACGGTTTGAAGACTGCTCAATAAGTAAACTGACCTCCAGCCCAAAAAGGGCGCTAGCCCAACCGTTAGGGAGGGCTCATATCTTGGAGACACAAAAGGTTGAGCCCTCCCTAACGGTCGGGCTAGTGCCCCAACTCCCTGAACTTGCCCACCAACGAAGAGTGGCAAACAGCCCGTCCGCAAGTTAACAACTTGCGCTACATCTCCATATGCTAAACTGAAATTGATGAAGGGCCGCGTGCTCATAATTGATAGCAATCTCGAAGATTCGGCGGTGTTAGGCAACGAATTGGTCGCCGCTGGGTTCGAGGTTCTGACTGAGTCTTCGGGTTCGTCCGGAGTCGAAGTCGCGGAAGCTTTCAGTCCCGTTGCCATCATCACCGATCCGTTCGCTGATGGGATCGACGCGTTTCTTCTGCTCAAGGAACTCCGGGCGCACCAGCCGCACACGCCAATCATTCTCATGGCCCGGAACCGATCAATCGAAACCGCGATGCGCGCCGTCCAGGACGAAGGCGCTTATCACTATTTTGAAAAGCCGGTCGACCCGGAGAAGTTTCTCGCCGTGCTCGAGCGCGCGGTCGAGCTCGCCGAGACGCGGCGCGAAAATGAAATTCTCAGGCGGGAACTGCGCGACCGCGGAGCTTTTGGCGAGTTGGTGGGTAACTCAGAAGCGATGCAGCAGGTCTACAGGCTGATTGAACAGGTCGCATCTTCCTCAGCCTCGGTTTTAATCACAGGTGAGTCAGGGACCGGCAAAGAGCTGGTCGCGCGCACGATTCACAATCTGAGTCCGCGCCGGAACGCGCCCTTCCTCGCCATCAACTGCGCGGCGATCCCGGACACGTTGATGGAGTCCGAGCTGTTCGGGCATGAAAAAGGCGCTTTCACCGGCGCTGCGTCGCGGCGGCATGGCTGTTTTGAGATGGCCAATACGGGCACACTTTTGCTCGATGAGATCGGCGAGATGCCGGCGTTGCTACAGGCCAAACTCTTGCGCGTCATCGAGGAACGCGTCGTCCATCGCCTCGGCAGTAGCCAGGACATCCGCGTCGACGTGCGCATCCTCGCGGCGACGAACAAAGAGCCGCACGGGGCGGTGCGCGACGGCACGCTGCGAGAGGATCTCCTCTATCGACTCAACGTCATCACCATCCATCTGCCCGTTCTGGCGGAGCGGATGGAAGACCTACCTCTACTGACCCAGCATCTGGTGACCAGTCTGGCAGCCAAGCACGATCGACCCGCGCGCTTTATCAGTCCGGGCGCGTTGGATGCACTGCGGTTCCATTCGTGGCCGGGCAATGTGCGGGAATTGCGCAACGTGATTGAGCGGGCCGTCGTGATCTGCTCTGGAGAGCAAATCGAACGTCATCACTTCGCGCCGTATCCCTTCGAACAACGACAGAGACTGCGCGCGGAGGACACAGTTACCTTCCCGGTCGGGACGCCTTTGGAAGAGATCGAGCGGCAGATGATTCTGCGAACGCTGGATAAGACCGGCAACAACAAAACCAGGGCCGCTGAACTGTTGGACATCAGCCTGAAGACGCTGCATAACAAGTTGAATGCGTATCGAGCGCGCGGGTTGATTGCGAAGCGAGATGAGAAGTGATTGGTGACACTTGGTCTTGTCTCCTTGATTTGCTGTTCGTGGTTCCTCAATCAATTTGGAATACGAAGAGATCCATATCACTGGGAGCGCGGGCGCCCTCGCCCCGCTCCTGCGCTGGCTGTGGTCTAGAAACTGTTCTGCGTTGTCCTTCGCGCTTAGCGCTCATTGCGGGCGGGGGCGCCCGCGCTCCCAGTGAAACGTAGTCATCCAAATCTCAAACGCTTCGGTAGCGTGACAGTCTCTGCTTGCGCCCCGTTCCAGGACAATGTTATCTATCGCGCCTGTGTCTGTGCTCCTTTTCTTCATAGACGGTTTGGGAATCGGCACGCGCGGTCCGCACAATCCTTTCGATCGATTGGACGACGCTGCGCCTTTGGCGATCTTTCAGGACGAGCCGCTGGTGATTCCTTTCAAAGGCCTGCTGGCTGCCACCGATGCGCGCCTCGGGGTGGAGGGACGGCCGCAGAGCGCTTCGGGACAGACGACAATTCTGACGGGCATTAATGCGCCTGCACTCACTGGCCATCACAAACAGGGGTTTCCAAATCAGGCCCTGCTGGATATCATTCGCGAGCACTCGATCTTTCTTCAGCTCAAGCGCGCCGGGATAAACAAATTCACTTTCGCCAACACTTACACGGCCAAGTTCTTCGAGAGCCGGCCGCGCTGGATCTCAGCGACCACCGCCGCCGTCGAAGCTGCCGGTGTTCGTTTTAATACGGTAGATGATCTAAGAGCCGGTCGTGCGGTTTATCATGATTTCACGAATGCGACGCTGATTGAGCGCGGCGAACAAGTCGATCTGCGCACGCCTGAAGAGGCGGCCGAGGTGCTGTCAAATATTGTAGCGGGCAACGAATTCACCCTCTATGAATACTTCATCACCGATAAGATAGGTCACGCTCAGGATCACGATGCCGCCGGCCGCGTGCTCCGGTCCCTGGCAGATTTCATTCGTCGCCTCCTGGGAAAACTTAATTTGAACAGCACCACCGTAGTCTTGACCAGCGATCATGGCAACATTGAAGATCTGTCGGTGCGCAATCACACTTTGAATTTTGTGCCGACCATTGTCTGGGGTGAACATCGCCAACAGCTGGCCGCACGGATTCACAACCTCGCCGACATTACGCCCGGCATTGTTGATGTCTTAACGAAAGGAACACACACCGATGAGCAGTGAGTCCGAGCCGTCAGAGCCGCTGCAACTTCCCGAAACAGTCTCGCGCTACTCCTACTACGCGCTGTCAGTTCTAACTCTGGTTAATTTCCTTAACTACATCGATCGCCAGGCGTTGCCAGCGGTCGCTCCCGCAATGCAGCGAGAGCTGGGCCTGACCGACACCGAGCTCGGGGCCATGGAGGCTGCGCTGCTGCTTTCTTTCACCATCCTCGCGCCGTTGTTTGGGCGACTGGGTGATCGCTACTCGCGCACAAAACTAATGGCCGCGGCCGCTGTCGTTTGGAGTATCGCGACCGGCCTTACTGCCTGGGCGGATCGATGGCCGCTGCTGCCTCCAGCCCTGCACCTTAAGCTGCCATTGTTTGGCCTGATTGCCCTTTCATCGGTGGCTTTAGGCCTTTGTGCAGTGCGAGCGTTAGTCGGAATCGGCGAATCATCCTATTCGACTATTACGCCGACATTGATAGCCGATTATTTTCCGATTCAACGCCGCGCGACGGCGCTCGGAGTTTTCCAGGCCGCGATCCCAATGGGATTCGCCCTCGGGTATGTACTCGGCGGAGTCCTGGCCCTCTACTTTGGCTGGCGCCTCGCCTTCATGTTCGTGGGTCTGCCCGGACTCGTCGTCTCTGTTTTTGTTTGGAAGCTGAAAGAGCCGAAGCGAGGAGCGCACGATCCGCCCTCAACTCAATCGATGACAGCGAGCGCGGATGCCGCCTCCAGACAATCCTGGTGGAGCACGACCAAAGAAATCCTCGGCACTCGTGATTGGCTCTTATCAACGGCGGGGTACACAGCAGTCACTTTCGTCCTCGGCGCCTTTGCGACATGGGCGACACTGATGCTTGCCCGCGACAAACACATGAGCGAGACAGCGGCTGCTATCGTTCTGGGGATTGTTATCCTGGTGGCCGGCGCGGCAGGAACGTTTGGTGGGGGTTGGATTGCCGACCGCGTTGTGGCCAGGCGACGTAACGGTTACTTTCTGGTCTGTGCCGCCAGCAGCCTGCTCGCAATCATTCCCGCCGCAATTGGATTAATGGCCCACCGCCCAATGTTCTTTCTGCCGGCAATCTTTTTCGCTGTGGTGCTCTTGTTCGTAAACAATGCGCCCTTTCACGCGATCCTGGTAAACAGCGTTCCGCCTGCAATTCGCGCCTCAGCCATGGCCCTCAACATCGTCGCCATTCATGCGTGCGGCGATGTGATTTCGCGTTTTGGCGTGGGCAAGCTTTCTGATTCACTCGCCGCCGGTAACGCCAGTGTAATCGCCGCGTTTGCGAGACTCTTGGGCATAAATCCAACTCAGGAGCATTTGACTGCGGCGCTGCTGGTAGTCCCTGCTGCGTTGTTTGTGTCTGCGCTGTTCTTTCTGTGGGGAGCCCGGAAGCGCTCAGACTAGTCTACCGGACCAATCACGCGCGTTGCTTTCGACTCGGTTTTGCATTGAGGCAATCGGTCGAACAAAAGACGGCGTCCTTAGAACCTGTGGTGAGAGCTCGCCCAATCGGGACCCAGGTCCCACAGGTTTCGCAGCAGACTAGCTTTTCCGTTTGTTGAGCTCGCGGATTTGCGCGAGTCGCGCCGCGCACCCGCCGGAGGATGTTGATGAATTCCTGAACTAGTCGAAGGTAAGGTTGCAACCGCCGGAGCAACAGAACCAGCAGCAGGGCTACCAGGGCGATAACGACCAGGTACTTCAAATCACATTTTCCGCGGTAATGGGAAGACTCTTGTTAACCACTGGCTTTTGACTGAAGCCAGCGCGAGTACTAACGATCGTCGCTACGCTGCCCCTGCCCCGCGCTTCCCGACAAAGGCAGATCATCTTTGCGGCGGCGCGGAAGAGGATCGCTGTCCCGGCGCCGTGGAGGTGATGTGTTAGTACGTCGATCGATACTTCCCGGAGGCAGCGACCGACCATGAATTGCTTCCGTGAGAATTCGGGTAATCTCCTGCGAGAGGGTGCGATGCTCAGATGCCGCACGCCGGCGGAGAGACTCTTTCAGTTCACTGGGAACATAGGCGCCGATGAACACTCCCTTACGATTGACCATTAGTTGGGGGCTCCTTCTGGAAAACTCAAATCAACAATTGACGAGTCGGTATAGATTTCCCGGCGTGAATCGCCGGCGCAATTAACAAAACGCGTTTGGAAAAACAATTCTGGCGCGGAATAGTTGCCAGGCAAAAAGAGAGCAAGTCTGTAAGCCGAATTTTGTACTCCGCTTGGTCTCAAATTTGAAATCTCAAATCTGAAATCTTTGGAGTGGCGATCATTCCTCTAGCCCGGCCGTTGCCGGCCGGATCAAGCGACCTACCCGGAGGTCGTATCCCGATAGATCGGGATTTGGGCGGGCAGCCCTTTGACGCCTCCCTATTTGGTCTTGCACCGCGAGGAGTTTACCTAGCCGCGCATGTCACCACACGCGCCGGTGCGCTCTTACATTAAGCCCTTCCGGGCCGCACCGTTTCACCCATCACCCCACGCTCAGATCCCAGATCTTAGAATCTGAAACGCGGTCGGCTGGTCTCTTCTCTGTTGCACTTGTCGTCGTCCAAAGGGTTCGCTTCTCAGATTTCAAATTTGAAATTTGAGATTTAAAATTCCTTCAAACGCCCCGCCGTTAGCGGGCTCGCTGCCCTCTGGTGTTCGGACTTTCCTCTCCTTCGAGATTCGTTTTCTCATTTCTCAAATCCAGGATTTGAGATTTGAGATTGGAAGCTCAAAGCAGCGATCACCCGACTTGCTCTTCTTTTGCAAGGCCTGCGGAGTATAGCAAACCCTTGTTCAACAGGTACAGCAGAAACCTTCGATTCTTTAAACTGCGAAAGGCAAGGCCGTTCCCAAATAAAGTCCAGCCTAGGCTCGCCCAGTATTAACCGAAATACTTAAACCCAATGCGCAAATGATTGAGTGCAGAAGCGGGTAGGGTGGATACAAGTATCCAGGTCATGAGCGAATGCGACACGGCCAGGGCAAAGAGATTGGGCGCTTTTTGATAGACTGCCGCCCAAATTGCGCCCCCGGCAAACGTCACGAATGCGAGCCAGGGATTCGGCAGATGAAGACCGCCAAAGACTATCGCGACCACCAACGCGCTCAACCAGCCCTGTCCCCAAACGATCTGGGCCCGCCGGTTGATGAAACCCTGTAACACGTACTGCTGGACCAATCCCCAGCCAAAACCCAGAATCAGTTGGCCTGCAATCGGCCGGCCGACGTGCCAACGAAGGAAGTTTATTTCGCCGAACCACCAACCCGCGACCAGGCACAGAACCGCAACCAGGAACATCGGTAACAACAACAGTCTCGCTGCATGAAGGAAGTTGTCGAATCGAAAGCCGAGATCACGAAAGCTTTCCCCGCGCAGGCGGTGCGAACCGATCATCAGTACGAAAGCCAGGGCGATCGGAATTCCAACGGCGAGTCTGCTGCGTCCCATTGCAGCGGAAACAATCCACTCGGCGATCAAAATCGACGAAGCAACGGACGCGACCTCCCAGCCGGCGAGCGCGCGATCTCCCAACTCTGCGTTGGACTGTTCTCCAAGTTTACTGTCCGGGGTGTTCACTGTGGGTCGGGCCCCTTCTGTTCGACGCGAAACCGAAAAGGCTTGCCGATGAGTTGCAAAGTCTGACGGCTTCCCGCGCCGCTCGAATACAATGCATAGACTCGCGCCTCATGCTCAACAGCATCTGACAGAGGCGGCGTCTTGAAAACAAAGCCATGCCAGTCGTCTTCGGCGCGGTGAGCCTCATGAACATCGGGTCGAAACGTTTCAGCCGCTGTGTTTGCTATGAACTTCTGGTCAATGAACAGTTGCACCTCAACCCGGGTCGCTGGCTGTGCTTCATCGACGACCCAACCGGAAACCGTCTGGCCATCGGCCTGGTCGAGCACTCCGCGCAAATGTTGATTCGTGGTGGCGAAATAAAAGCCCACCGCGACCGCCGTGACCAGCAGAGCCTCGGCCATGGACTTTGAGATTAAGAGATGAACGAGCTTTGAACGCGACCTATTCTTCATGCGGAGTCGAAACAAGTCCTGCGGGCTACTGCACCGTCAAACACATCCAGCAAAAGAAAAAGGGCGGCACATTAGTCCGCCCTTACTGCCAGTTGGTTCACATAGGCCCAGCTTATCACATGCTCCGGGTTACCTCGATGCGATCACCAGCTTCGAGCAGAGGGTCCTGCGCTTTGCCGTCCTTGATTGATTGCAGGCTGTACTCGCTGGTCATCAGAAACCCGTTGGTGTTTCGTCGCGCAATTCTCACGCTCGTCTTGCTACTCGCCGAGACTCCACCAGCCGAAAGGATCGCCTGAGTCAGCGTCATCCCATCGCGAAAGTCCTTCTCGCCGCGGGACACTACGTCGCCTCCTACATAAACAAATCGATTAGCCGTGCTGTTGCCGCCGCTGACCTTGATGACGTCACCCGGCAGTACCAAAGTCGCCATGGCGGGTTCGTTACTCAAAGCCACTGTTTGGCTTTTTCCGTCGCGAACTATGGTGGCAAGAGAGGCCTCAGGCCGTGGTAGCGCTTCGGAGAGTAATGCAAAGAGGGGCATCGCTTCACGGCGCATCGTCTTCCTGCCTGGACTATCAACCAGACCCGTAACAACGATGGCGTGGCTGGCATAATCGCGGACGCTGACGCTGACGCGCGCGGTTTTGATCACCTTGATCTGGTTACTTAGCAAGTTCGCGATCTCGTCCGTCGTCATCCCGGCTACTGAGACAGAGCCACTAAGGAGAGGGTATTCAAGTACGCCGCTTTTTAGAACAGTGTAAAGAGTCGATTCCCTCGTCGGCAGGTTCGTCAGGCGAATATCGAGCACGTCTCCAACACCGACATGGTACATCGCGGTTGGCGCCGCGCCACGCGTGACCAGGGGCTTTGAAGTACCGGCGTTGCCGGCTGCGGTCAGGGTCCGAGGCGCTTCCGCAACCAGCGATGTCTGCTGAACTAACTTCTTAACCTGGGGGTTGTCCTGAGTTGCGGCCTTGGGCTTAGCTGGCGCTGACTTTTCAAGAGGAGTAGCCCGTTCATTTGACCGGGGCCGAGTGACTACCGTTGTGTTCCCCCATTTTGGCTGGTCGCGGTTCTGATTGACTGTACTTGCAGAGTTTGCCGCGGGGCCAGGGTTTGACTGAGAGGGTTCGGTCGACTTCTGTCTTTCGACATGATTGGCTCGGTTTGAGCCAACGACGCGGTCTCGCACGGCAGTGGAATTCTGGGTTTGCGCCGCCGCAAGGCCGGGAATCGCCAGCAAAGACAGCAGAAATGCAGTTCTTTTGATCACGACACTCATCTCCTGTTGGGGCCATTGTGATTCACCTGCCGGGCACGGACTAGCGAACCACGTTATCTCGGTCGCCCGTATCGGACTACGGGTTCTCGATCTCCATAAACAACGAAGGGACGGTGGTTTTCAGGAAAATGCGCGCTCTTTTTTTGGGAATGAGAGGGGTGATGAAGCGAGATCCGCGATACGACTAGCCGGTAACGGTCTTAGGGTTGCAGATCCAAGCGACAATTGAACTCCAAACTGACCCGCTAGCCGCTCTTGGCGGGGCGGGCCAGCAGTTCACCCGCGAGGTGGATTCCGTCTTTGCCGCTGTCGCGGATTCGCTGCGCGACTTCCGTGAGCGATTGTTCAGGTTGTGCCTCTGCCAGTTTTAGAATCATGGGAAGGTTCACGCCCGTCACCACTTCGATTCCGCTGTCGCCCAGGAACATCGAGGCAATATCAGTCGGCGCGCCGCCAAACATATCGGTGAGCAAGAGCACACCACTCCCCTGCGACACGCGGGCGATCGCGCGTTCGAGCTCCTGGCGGGCGACGTCGATGTCGTCGTGCCAGTCAATTGACGCCGGCGTAACGTGCGGAATCGGACCGACGATCATTTCGGCCGCGGCGATGAACTCACTGGCCAGGTGGCCGTGCGTCACAATCACTCCACCCACGAGGCGAACGGGATCAGGCTTCGATGGTTGCGAGTCAATAACTTTCATTTCGATTTCCCGGACCGCGCGGAGTCTGACCGAGCGCTTTGCTTTCGCGCCGGCCCGGCTTTTCTAATGTCGCGGTGCACTGGTTGTGCGTCAAAGCCGGCCCGGCGGAGGCGGGCGGCCAGCTCATTTGCGATCATTACCGATCGGTGGCGTCCACCGGTGCAGCCAATCCCGACCGTCAGATAAGACTTACCTTCGCGCTTGTATTGCGGCAGGAGGTAATAGAGTAAATCACTGAATCGCTCCAGAGTCTCTTCGACTTCCGGTTGGGCCTTGAGGTATTTCACAACGCGTCGATCGCCGCCGGTGAGATCTTGTAGTTCGCTAACAAAAAACGGATTGGGCAGGTGACGCACATCAAACAGCAGTTCCATGTCTCGCGGTGTACCGAACTTGTGCCCAAAGCTCAGTACCTGCACGCGCAACGGCACTGCTTCGCCCTGCGCGCTGAAACGATCCAGCAGGACCCTTCGCAAAGAATGTACGGTGTGGTCGGAAGTGTCTACGACTTCATCCGCCAGCCCGCGGATTGGTTTCATCGCCTTGCGCTCAGCCCCAATCGCGTCAAACAGTCCCTTGGCCCGATCCGCGGGGTGTGGGCGCCTGGTCTCGCTAAAGCGACGGGCGAGAATCTCATCCGCGGCTTCAAAGAAAATTACCGAGACCCGCACCCCTCCCTTGCGCAGGACGCGTAACTGCTTGGCAAAATCAGAAAGGAAGCGGCCCTCGCGAAAGCTGATGACTAACGCCGCCCGATCAATCCGGCCGCGCTCCTCTTCCTCTGCGTGAACCAACCGGGCAAAGGTTGGCAGCAACGTCAACGGCAAGTTGTCAACGCAAAAGTAACCCAGGTCCTCGAAGGCGTTCGTCGCCGACGTCATTCCCGAGCCGCTCAGCCCGGTAATGATCACGATATCAGGTGGGCTCTTTTTCTTTGTTTTCGCCCTGGGCATGTTTGAAGCTAGAAGCTGACTAGCTGAATGTAGTGCCAACACCCGGAAAGGACAAGTCCGCATTGGCGCCGACTGAATCGGATAGCATGACTCATTGCCTCACGCCTAAAGAGAAAGAGGAGCGACATCCGACGATGTTGCTCCTCCCAATGATTTTGACTAAGCATTTCCTTACGGCTCGATCAAGCCGAAATTTCCATCTTGTCGTTTATAGAGCACGCCAATCCGGCTGGTGTCCGCATCGCGAAATACAACAAAGGTGTCGGTCTTGTCGGAAAGTTCGAGCGCCGCTTCTTCGGCCGTCATCGGCTTTACGTTATAGCGACGCGCGTTGATAATCCGGACCGGCAGCGGCGCCGCTTGTAATTGGCCGTCCTGATTCGACGCAGTAATCGACCGTTTCTTAGAGCTATGTTTGCGGTCGATGATTTTCGTCTTTAGTTTCGTCGCCTGCTTTTCGATCTTGCTGATCGCGTGGCTCAGCGCCATGTACATGTCGCCATTGGTGTCTTTGGCGGTCAGCGTGTGGTCTCGCCAGTGCACGATCAGTTCGCCCGTGTGCCGGTTCTTCTCAACCGCCAAAATCACGTGCGTGTGCGCGCCGTTACCATCAAACAGATGTTCCAGCTTCTTGAATTGATCTTCAACGTGTTGGCGAATTGCCGGCGTGACTTCAACGTGCCGTCCCGTGTACTCAAACGTCATTATGGATTTTGCCTTCCTCGGTCTCCAGAAACATCTTTGCCGGCGTTCAGAGTACCGACTTTAGTCGGGGTTTTTGTTATCCGGAAACAGCCCAACTAAAGTTGGTACTCTAAAAACCAAGGACTACTAGACTACGGCGCGGCGCTCGCGCGACCCGGGGATGCTCATTTGATCCCGGTATTTTGCCACGGTCCGGCGCGATAACTTGATGCCGGCCTTGACCAATATTTTTACCACCTGATCGTCGGTGATTGGGTTGTGGGAATCTTCTTCTTCTATCAATTTCTTGATCTTTAGCTTGATAATCCTGGTTGAAACCTCTTCGCCGTCTTCATTCAGCATACCTTCGGTAAAGAAGCGCCGCAGTTCAATCACGCCCTGGGGCGTGTGCGCATATTTTCGATTAACCACGCGCGAAACCGTCGAAAGGTGCATGCCGATGTCTTCGGCAATGTCTTTGAGCATCATCGGCTTGATGAATTGTACGCCGTGATCCAGAAACTCTCTTTGACGGTGGACGATCGACTCGACCACCCGGTAAATTGTCTGGCGTCGATGCTCAATGTTACGCAACAGATCCACCGCGGACCGCATTTTCTCTTTGATAAAGTTGCGTGTTTCCTTGGTCACGGTCGCCTGCGCGAGCATCTGTTGATAGCTCGGACTGATACGCAATCGCGGACTGCCGTCGTCCGCAAAATAGATCACATATTCGCCGTTCTCATCGAGCTTCTCGATATAAATCTCAGGCGAGATCAGGATTGGTTCTTCCGAAGAGTAGCGCCGGCCCGGAAACGGATCCAGCGTACGAATGAATTGCAGTTCAGCCGCGAGCGTTTCGATGTCGACGCCGATTTGTTTCGAGAGATGCGGCAACTTGTGCTGCTGCAATTCCTCAAGATGATCCCGGATCAATTGAGTCGCCAGCCGTTCTGTCTCTCCTCGCGCCTCGAGCTGCGACAACAGGCACTCGCGCACGTCACGCGTGCCGCACCCAACCGGCTCGAGCTTCATCACCACCGCGCGCGCCCGCTCAACCAGCTCTTCAGTCCAGCCGCCCTGCGCCGCGATCTCTTCATTAGTCGCGTTTAGACGTCCATCGGGATCAAGATTGCCGATGACTGCCTCGGCCGCATTGCACAAATCGCCTTCCGCGCTATCCATGTGCAATTGCCACTCGAGATGTTCAGCCAGCGACGGCGCTTTCGTGAGAAACTGTTCAAAAGTCGGCGCATCTTCCTTGTATTCGAATTCCTGGGTTTTATAGCCGGGGTCGAGGTAATCCTGAAATTCGCGACCGAAATCAACCTCTTCAAAAGAATCACGCGAATCTTCGGGAGCAAGTTCTTCGCCGGCTTCCTGGCTGGCGCCCTCGGCATCCGCATTAGCGGCAAATTCAGTCTCAGCCTCCGGCAGGAAAGACAAGTCGCTTTCGCTCTCGCCGGAGCCATTCGAAGAAGGTTCTCCCGAGCCAGGCGCCGATGCTTCAACGGTCGGCGCTTCGAAGTTTTCGAATTCGCCGCCGCTCGCCATGTGATCCAGAATCTTTTCGGCTAGCTCCTGCGCCTCTTCCTGGGTCGCGACCTCTTCGAGCACCGGATTCTCAATCAGTTGTTCCTGGATCAAGTCGGCAAGCTCGATTGTGGTCATCTGCAACATCTCGATCCGCTGCCGGAGTTGCGGCGTAAGAACGAGACGCTGAGAAAGACTTGTGGTTAGTCTGACTGACATAACTTAAAGACAAATCAACTTTACAAGCTGCCGGGGAATTTTCTTTGTACGGATAACCGCGCAGGGGGATTATAACCTATCGCGCGATGATCATGCACCGGATTTACATGCGGAACTTTTCACCGAGATAAAGCCTTCTCACTTCAGCGTCTTCTGTCAAGTCGTGCGGCACGCCCGATCTAAAAATCTTTGCTTCAGCCATAATATAAGCGCGATCAGTAACGCCCAAAGTCTCGCGCACGTTGTGATCGGTGATCAGGATTCCAATGCCCCGACTACGCAGATAGAGGATTACGCTTTGAATGTCATCGACAGCTTTCGGATCAATACCGGCGAAGGGTTCGTCGAGCAAAATGAATTGAGGTTCAGTCGCCAGCGCACGCGCTATCTCCGTGCGCCGCCGTTCACCGCCAGACAGAGAGTCGCCGCGGGTGTTCCGTACGTGTTCGATGCCAAACTCCTGCAGCAGCTCTTCGACGCGCTTTCTTTGCTCGCGCCGCCGCAGTCCCATAGTTTCCAGCACCGCGAGGATGTTTTCCGCGGCAGTCATCTTACGAAAAACCGATGGCTCCTGGGGTAGATAGCCAAGGCCTAAACGCGCGCGCAAGTACATCGGCAAACGCGTTACATCGTGGTTCGCCAGATGAACGCGTCCGGCTTCCGGCGTCTCGAGGCCGACGATCATGTAGAAAGTCGTGGTCTTGCCGGCGCCGTTTGCCCCCAGCAACCCGACCACCTCGCCCGGTTCGACGTGCAGCGTGACGTTGTCGACTACCCTGCGCCGGCCATACGATTTCTGAAGATTAGAAGCCGAAAGCGCCCGTATGGAAGGTTCCTCGGGCAAACTGGCAGTCGTGCGGGACTCCGCCTTCGGCTCTCCCTGAGATGTGATCGGCGGCGATGCTACGGTTTGCGACAACTATTCTTCCTCACGTTAACTCTCGTCCCAGAGCGGGGCTTAGAGACTGAGTTTACGCGTTGCGTACGGCTTGAACAAACGCCCTTACCCGCTCGAAGTCCTTTCGTCCAGGCGTCGATTCGAGCGAACTGCAGGCGTCGACCGCAAAGGGATCGACCTGGGCAATCGCCTGGCCGACGTTCTCGGGCGACAAGCCACCTGCTAGAAACAAGCGCGGCACGAAAGCCCGCGCGGCGCGCGCAACGGTCCAGTCAAATACCTCGCCAGTGCCTCCCCGCAATTTACCGTGAAATGCATCCAGCATGACCGCGTCGGCGGGGTAGGGTTGCACGTCGTGCGGCGCGAACGATTCCGTGACGCGGAGCACCTTAATCAACCACCTGCCGTTTAAGTGCGCTTTCAGAATCTGGCAAAACTCGGTCGATTCATCCCCGTGCAATTGAACTGCGTTAACGCCCGCCACGTCGACGATTTCCATCACAGCGGCTGGGGAACCTTCGTTAACAAACACACCTACCATCGTTTTGCTTTGATTGTTCGGCCCTGCCTGCAACGACTCGATGATCTTTCTGGCTTCTGAGGGCTCAATAAACCGCGGGCTGGGCCGATAGAAGTTAAAGCCCAACAAGTCGCCACCAGCTTCTATTGCAGCGCGGGCGTCGTTGAGGCTCGTGATGCCGCAAATCTTTGCTAGAGTCATCGCGTACTGGATTCTTCCTTGGCGCCTGGTCGCCTTTGCATGAACTTCCTCAAGGCCTCTGCCGGATCATCAGCACGCATTAAGCTCTCGCCGATCAAGAACCCGCGATAACCAAGATCATACAAGCAGCGAATATCGTGCGCAGATTCGATCCCGCTCTCACTGATCAGCAGCGCCTGGCCCCGATCGATCGTGGCGAGCTGTGCCGAGGTCTCCAGCGACACTTCAAACGTCGACAAGTTGCGATTGTTAACGCCGATGAGCGTCGCGCCGATGTTAAGCGCCCGGTCCATTTCCTCACGAGTATGCACTTCAACCACGGCATCGAGGCCCAGTTCATCCTCTGCAATTCTGCGGAGCCGGGTGAGCGTCTCGTCATCAAGCACCGCAACGATCAGTAGAATGGCGTCCGCGCCGGCGGCGGCCGACTCATGGACCTGATACTCGTCAAATATGAAATCCTTGCGGAGAATCGGCAGCGAACTCGCCTGCCGGGCTCCGCGCAGATCATCGAGCGAGCCGTCAAAGTAGTCCTCCTCTGTAAGAACAGAAAGGGCCGACGCACCCGCGTTCTCATACTCCCTGGTGATGACTACCGGATCAGCAGTAGCTCTAATTACCCCCTTGGACGGCGACTTGCGCTTGAACTCCGCGATAATATTGATCTTGCTTTCCTCTTTGAGCGCGATGAGTAAAGCATGAGGGATAGCAGTCTCACGAGCCCGGCGCGCCATCAATTGAAGCACCTCAGGCGAGACGGAAACCTTGGCCGTTTCAACTCGCCGGCGTTTGTTAGCAATTATGGTGGAAAGAAAATTCATGAGCGGACAACTAGCTTCTCTGTTTCATGAGGCCCCTCGATTAAGTCATTTGCGAAACACTGCACTAGCGCGTCTCGCGTGACGTGCGAATCAAACCTTCGAGCTTAAGCTGTGCCGCGCCGCTGTCGATACTCTCTTCCGCCAGCCGAGCGCCTTCGCGCAGATTCTTGGCCCGGCCTCCGACATGCAAAGCCGCCGCCGCATTCACGACAACTAAAGTCCGGGCCGCGTCACGTCGCGCGCCGGAAAGCACCGAGCTAATGATCGCGGCATTCACTTCGGCATCGCCGCCGCGCAGTTCCGTTAGCGCGACGCGCACAACGCCAAAATCTTCCGGCGCGATCTCGAATGTGCGTACTGCGCCGCGCGTCGCCTCAGCCACGAACGTTCTGTCCGCGAGCGTAACTTCGTCGAGGCCGTCGGCGCCGTGTACGATCCAGGCACGCTCAGTGCCCAACAATGAAAGCGTTCGCGCCAGCGGCTCGACCAGACTACGATCCCAGACACCTATGATCTGACGGGGCGCGCCCGCCGGGTTGGTCAGCGGACCAAGGAGATTGAAAGTCGTCTGCACTCCCAGTTCCCTTCTTATACCCGCGACTCTCGCGGTCGCGCCATGATAGAGCGGCGCAAACATGAAACAGATTCCGATTTCATTCAGACACTTTTCTGAAACCTCTGGCGACAACGAAACGTCAACTCCCAACGCCGTCAATACGTCAGCACTGCCACAGCGGCTGCTGGCCGCGCGATTGCCGTGCTTAGCGACGGGTAAACCGGCGCCGGCAATCACGAACGCCGCCGCGGTCGATACGTTGAAGGTCTTGGCGCCACTCGATCCCGTGCCGGCTGTGTCGATGAAACATCTCTGGGTGGTGTTGATGCGGACCGCGCGGGCGCGCATGCCTTCAGCTAAGCCCGCGAGTTCCTCGACTGTCTCGCCTTTCAATTTCAAAGCGATCAGAGCGGCGGCGATCTGCGCGTCGGTGGCATCAGTGTCAAGCAAGGCGTCGAGAAGCAGCGCGGCTTCGGCGCGCGACAGGTGCTCGCCGCGCATCAGTGTAGCTAAACAATCTCTGAGGGACTTGGACATTATTCCGCTCTGCTCTTGCGGGCACTAGCCCGACCGTAAGGGAGGGCTCGGCGGTGCGGCGGACAACGCCGACGGATGAGCCCTCCCTTACGGTCGGGCTAGTGACCCGGATTGCCTACAACTCCAGGAAATTCGCCAGCAGCTTCTTTCCCTCAGTCGTCATGATCGATTCCGGATGAAACTGCACACCTTCAACTTTCATCTCGCGATGGCGCAAGCCCATGATGATGCCGTCAGCAGTGCGCGCTGAGACTTCCAAACATGACGGCAGCTTTTCGTCCTCAACAATTAACGAGTGGTAGCGGCCGGCGCTAAAAGATTGATCGAGCCCGGTGAAGATCGTCTTGCCGTCGTGCTGCACTGGTGAAGATTTCCCGTGGCAAAGCTTCGGGGCGCGCACTACCTTCGCCCCGAATACCTGACCGATGGCCTGATGCCCCAGACAAACGCCGAGCACTGGGATTCTTCCCGCGAACGATTTGATCACTTTCATTGAGACACCGGCATCATCCGGAGTACCCGGCCCGGGCGAAATGAGAATTCGCGCCGGCTTGAGCCTTGACTCGATCTCCTCGACGGTTACTTCGTCGTTGCGGCGCACTTCTATTTCTTCGCCCAGTTCGCCGAGATACTGCACTAGGTTATAGGTGAACGAATCGTAGTTGTCGATTACTAAAAGCATGTTAGTTGTCAGTTGTCAGTTCTTAGTGGCAGTCAAACGGCAGCTCGCCACGGACTACTGGCTATTTTCTCTTCTCAGCTTCGCGCAACAGCATCACCAGGCCGCCTTGCCCATTCTTCGCTGCCCAACCAGCGGCGGTCACTCCGTCAACGTCCTTAATCCGAGGATCAGCACCCCGGTTGAGCAATATTCGCACGGCTTCATCCTGGCCGTAAGATGCGGCCCACATCATCGCTGTGCCGCCGAGCTTGTTCTTCACATCCGGATTTCCGCCCGCGTCCAGCAGCGTCCTTAGAATGTCTGTGCTCCCTAACCAGGCGGCTCCATGAACGGCTGCATCCCCGTCCTTGTCCTGGTGGTTGGGGTCGGCGCCACGCTGCAAAAGCTTTTTCAAAAAATCCGCGCGTTTGTGCCAGACGGCCAACATTAAGGCAGTCATGCCGTCGGGATTCTCGGCCTTCAGATTGAGGTTAGGCTTTTTGATCAAAGTGTCGGCGACCTCATTACGGTCACTCTCCAGAGCCAGCAGGAGCGGGGTCCAATTGTTCCGGCCGTTCGCATTAACGTCCGCGCCGCCTGCCAGCAAGGCGTTTGCGATCTTCAAGTCACCGCGCGCCGCGGCCGCTGTCAACGCCGTGTCGCCGTCGCTGTCTTTCGCGTTCGGGTTAATGCCGGCGCTGATAAAACCATTTACGGCCAGTTCGTCGCCCGCGCCAGCCGCGGCCAGAAAGGACTGATCGTCAAAGTTGTACCCGCGCAACTTCAAGAAGCGCTTAGCCGCTTCAGGTGTCGGCTGATCGCTATCCGGGTCAGCGCACGCACACAGACAAAGGAGCAAGCCCAGGATCAGGAAGCGCAAGTGTGTTTTCTTTAGCATCGCAGGCTCGGTTACTCTCTGGATACTCGATTGAGTTCAGAGTTCAGGCTTTAGCTTGTGTCTCAGCAACCTTAAGGTTGAACTCTGAACTAGTTTCTACTTCTGGCATTGAGCCACGCCGGCGTGCTTGATCTTTACGGGCACCACGGGCTTCTCGTTTTCCGACGGCGCGCGATTGATCGCATCGGCAACTTCCATCCCGCTAGTCACACGCCCAAACGCGGTGAACTTGCCGTCGAGGTGCGGCCCGTCGCCCACCAAAATAAAAAAATGCGTGGTCGCGCTTTTGGGCTCGTCGCCGCGGGCCATAGATAAAATCCCCCGGACATGGTTAACGTCGCTCGGCTCATCAGGCAGATGGCGTGACATTCGCTCGGCCAATTCGACACCCCACTTTTCGCTGGTCGAGAGGTTGCCCCCCTGGATCACAAACCCTTTGACCACGCGACTGAAGGTCGTGGTGTCCAGAGCGCCACTCGCCGCCAGATTGAGAAAGCTGCGCACCGTTTCCGGCGCTTTCGCGGGCAGCATCTCAACGACGATTACGCCTGATTCAGTTTCGAGAGTCACGCATTGACCAGCCATCTTCTCTACGGTCGCGCCATCAAAAGGATCGGCCTTTGCCGGTGCCGGCTGCGCGGGTCGAGTGTTAGCTTTCTTTAATGCCTCAGTGTTGGGAGCTGGATTCTGTGCCTGGGTTAGTGGTGCGCAGATGGTCATGAAAGCTAGCGCATAGAGCGCCGCGATCATCGACCGTCTCGGCGATTGTCTCCGAAGCTGATGTTTGCGGCTGGTTAAAAACTGAAGTTTGTTGGACATCACAAACCCCTCTCGGCCAATTCAATCGCGCGGAACAATGCACGGGCTTTGTTCACACATTCTTCATACTCCCGCGCCGGGATCGAATCGGCGACAATACCCGCGCCTGCTTCGACCGTGGCCACGCCGCCACGTAGGTCGATCGTCCGAATCGCAATGCAAGAATCCAGATTGCTGGCGTAGTCAACGTAAAGAATCGCACCGGCATACACGCCGCGGGGCGCGGGCTCCAACTCGCGGATGATTTCCATCGCGCGGATCTTCGGAGCGCCCGTCACGGTACCCGCCGGGAAACACGCCGCCAGCGCATCAAAGCCATCGAGATCGTCGCGCAGATGCGAGCGCAGGTTAGTTACCAGGTGTTGCACCTGCGAGTAGCGCTCAATCGTCATTAGTTCTTCCACTTTCACCGAGCCGTAATCTGAAACACGCCCGAGATCGTTACGGCCAAGATCGACCAGCATCGTATGCTCGGCAACTTCCTTTTCATCGTGGCGCATTTCCTCGCCCAGCATTACGTCTTCCGCTTCAGTAGCTCCGCGCCGGCGCGTGCCCGCGATCGGGCGATAGTCTAGCCACTGATCATGACAACGCACCAACATCTCCGGGCTGGCGCCGATGATCGTTTCAGCGCCAAGGCGCAGGAAATACATATAAGGTGAAGGGTTCGTAGCCCGAAGCGCGCGGTAAATTGAAACGGGATCAGCGGTCGTAGGCTTCGCGAACTGCTGAGCAATCACTGTTTGATAGCAATCACCCGCGACGATGTGCTCCTTGACGGCGTCGACGGCTGCTTCAAAATCTTTGCGTGGCCAGTTCGATTGGAATTCGACTTTCGTGTCCGCTGCGCGCTGTCGAACCGGCGGGGCTGGTTTTGAGTCCTTTGATAAGTCGTCTTCAATGCTGGCGGTTTCCGCAACCGCTCGCTCGTAAAGTTCGCGCAGCCGTTCACGATTGCCTTCAGCTTCATCCGTGAAAACAACTGACGTGATCTCCATCTGCTGCCGGACGCGATCGAAAGCAATGATCGTGCGAAAGAACATCCACACCGCGTCGTTCGTCTCGAGCGGTGGCGCGCTCCCATTTACGTCGAGCACCGGCTCGAACCAGCGCGCCGCGTCATAGGCGAGATACCCGACCGCGCCGCCAGACAGAGGCGCGAGCCCGGCCCGCCGAGCAAGCTTCTTCCCGGCCAAGTACTCGCGCAGAAACTCGACGGCGTTTTGCTGGCGCACTTCGCGCTCGCCGCCCTTTTCCACAATCGTTTCCCGGCCGCGCCCGCGCGCCACCATCCAGGGATTTGCGCCCAAAAAAGAATAGCGCGCCACCCGCTCGCCGCCTTCGATTGATTCCAGGAGAAAAGCGTAATCAGCATCTCCGGCGATCCGCATGAACGCGCCCACAGGCGTTTGGAGATCAGCGAGCACGCTCCGCACGACGGGCACGATATTGCCGCACTGCGCTTCCAGTTCGAAGTCTTCAAATGTTGATGGAGTTAGATCGAGCATGTGCCAGCGGCCTTCGCTCGATCTTTATAACATGCCGCAGCGTTGGGAGCGAATTACTCTGGAGAGCCTCTGGCTTGCGACAATAGAAGCGTTGACGACCGGGTGTCGTAGCGATTGTCACAGGCCCCGGCACATCTCGTTCGGATTCCACGGCGTTGAGACTGCGCGCTGATAAGTAACCTTTATCTCGGCAAAACTCCAGTCCTTGCGCTGCCAGATTGAGCCGTCGGCGTATTCGACACGATTGATTAAGACTTTTTCAGGCGAAACATTCCCGGAGGCGTTGGCCGCGCTTTGCGCGTTAATCACATCGCTCGGACCGAACAAGCTGAAGGCCTGCAATTCTTTCTCTTTGTCAGGCCGTACGCTAACTCCGCATAAAAACTGCCGGTGCGCCACATTCGCCGGGTTTGACGGATCGATTGATTGAAACTCCCAGAACACGATTTCCATAACTTTCTTGCTCGTGTTCTGGATTTTGACTCGGTACTCGTAAACATCGACAGATTTCGGGTTGGGAGTGCGCGCCTGCTGCGAGATTTTTTCGAGTGCGGCGCTACGCCCGTCGATCGTATCTTCGTTTGGATCCCTCGCGCCTCTGGGATCGTTCGCTCTCGCCTGTCGCTGATAGTACTTATTGATCGTTTGCATCTCAGGCGCCGGCGTGATGCCGTTGGCTTCCTGCGGCTTCGCTGCCTGATGAGTCCTGATCCACTTAAAACCAAGCACGACCACCGAAGAACCTTCGGCTGCGGGTGGAGGATTCTGAAGCGGGAAAATCATCCCCATCAAAAGCGGTACGAGAAATAGAGTTTTCATGAGCGCCTCCGTTATCCCCGTTATAGTCCCTGGCCCCCGATTTCGCAAGAACCAAAGCCGGGATCGAAGGCGCGGTTGGTGCGCGGACCAGAGCGGTACGCCGCCCGCGGTGCGACGCCGGGTTCACATTCTGATATCGAAAGCCGCAGCTAGACCGGAGAGCCCGCGGCTGGATATTGTGACATGCTGGCACAGCGAGAGCGATTAAACTAGAATGACCGCGCTTTCGGTTAGTCCGCGCTATGGGGATTCCCTCCGGAACACGATTAGGTCGATACGAAATCCGCTCGAAGATCGGCGAAGGCGGGATGGGCGAGGTGTACCTGGCGCAGGACACCAAACTGGATCGAAAAGTCGCGCTCAAGATTCTGCCTGAGGAAGTTGCTGCCAATCAGGATCGGATGCGCCGCTTTGTTCAGGAAGCTAAAACAGCTTCAGCGCTCAATCATCCAAACATCATCACAATTTACGAAATCGAGCAAGTCGACTCAGTTCATTTCATGGCGATCGAGTTCATTGACGGTCAAACGCTGCGCGAGCACATGCAAACCGCACCGATGAAGCTCAGCGAAGTGCTTAACGTCGCCGCACAGGTTGCCAGTGCGCTCGTGGCGGCTCACGTTGCCGGGATCGTGCACCGAGACATTAAGCGGGAAAATATCATGCTGCGGCACGACGGCATCGCGAAGGTTTTGGACTTCGGGCTGGCGAAACTAACTGAGCGATTGCCGCCAGACTCGGTTGACACAGAGGCGCTGACACGCGCTGCCGTCAACACTGAGCCAGGCGTGGTCATGGGCACGCTCATATACATGTCGCCGGAGCAAGCGCGCGGGATGCCAGTAGACGCGCGGACAGACATCTTCAGTCTTGGGGTCGTGTTGTATGAGATGGTGGCGGGATGTTTACCATTTGCGGGATCAACATCTAGCGAAGTGATGGCTTCGATTCTTAGCGAGAAAGAACCGCAGCCGCTGGCGCGTTATTCGAGGGACGTGCCCGCCGAACTCGAACGAATCGTCTCGAAAGCGCTGCGCAAAGACCGGGAACAGAGATATCAAACGACAAAGGATTTGCTGCTTGACCTGCAGAGCCTCAAGCAGGAGTTGGAATTCGAGAGAAAGCTCGAACGTTCCGTCCCGCCGCGAGCCGAAGCCGGCGCGGCGACAAGTCAAGCCGCCGAACCAACCGTTCGAGTTTTGCCCTCGCGCGCGAGTACGAAGGGCGAGCTTGTCCCCGCAAGTAGCGCACGGACGGTTCCCGTTTCAAGCGTGGAATATGTCGTCAGTGGAATCGCACAGCACAAGCGCGGCGCTGCTATCGTCTTGTCGGTTTTGCTCCTCGCGGCTATCGGCATCGGTTATTGGCTCTTCATCCATCGTCCCTCGAACGTGACGACCATCGAATCAATTGCCGTCCTGCCTTTCGCTAACACGAGTGGTGATCCAAACACCGAGTATTTGTCGGACGGAATCTCCGAGGCGCTGATTAATAGCTTGACCGAGCTGCAGCAATTGAGAGTTGTCGCGCGCGCCACAGCCTTCCGTTACAAGGGACGAGAGGCCGATCCGCAGACTGTCGGGCGCGACTTGAACGTGCGCGCAGTGCTGATGGGAAGAGTGCGGCAGATGGGAGACACGCTGAACGTGCAAGTGGACTTGGTGGATGCTACGACGGGCGCGCAGCTCTGGGGGCAGGAGTACGAGCGCAAAATCTCAGACGTGCTCTCGGTCAAGCAAAACATTGCACGTGAGGTTACAGAGAAGTTGAAGTTGAGACTGTCAGGCGAGGACCAGCACCGAATAACCAGGCGCGACACAACGAATGGGGAAGCTTACCAACTTTATTTGCAGGGTCAGTACCTTTGGTATCGCTGGGATGATAAGAGCCTGGAGTTTTACCAGCGTGCGACTGAAAAGGATCCGAACTACGCTCTGGCTCACATTGGGATCGCAGAGTCCTACCTACACCTGATGGCGAAGAATCGAGTGTCGGTAGAGGAAGGTATCCCAAAAGCCCGAGCTGCCATAACGAGAGCCTTGGAGTTAGATGAAACACTGGCAGAAGCTCGGAACGCGGTTGCAGAGATCGAATATCAATTTGAATATGACTGGCCGGGCGCTGAAAGAGATTTCAAGAGAGCCATTGCGTTGAATCCAAACGTCGCTCAAATACGCCTGGCATACGGATGGTATCTGATGACGGCTGGTCGTTTCGATGAAGCATTGCCGCAGATGAGGAGAGCGCAAGAACTTGATTCGCACAATTACCTCGTGAATGGCGCCATCGGACAACTTTTTTACTACATGCGCGAGTACGATCGGTCCCTCGAATACTACCTGGATCTTAGGGTACATGACCCCAACGGTCAACGGTTTCCTAGGGCTATTGGAGAGATTTATGAGCAGAAGAAAATGTACGCGGAAGCAGTCGAAAATTATTTGGCGGCCATGGAGAAAGGCGGAGAATTGAAGCCGGAAGAAGTGCAAAGATTGAAAGAGATTTTCAAACATTCGGGTTGGCAAGGCTACCTACAAGCCATGCGCGTTCGGCGAGAGGAAATGGCTCCGAGCGAGCCAAGCAGCTTCACGGCTCGGTTCTATGCGCGCTTGGGTGATAAGGAGCGTGCCTTCGCCTGGCTTGAGAAGGCAATAAATGAACGCGACGCTTCAGTGCTCCGCCTGAAGATTGATCCGGCGTTTGATAGCATACGTTCAGACCCACGATACGCGAAACTGCTACAACGAATGAATCTAACGCAGTAAGAAGCGATTTCGACAACTGATCCGATTTTTTGACTAGGAATCCGACTTAAGGGAGGAACAACCATATTTCAGTTTTGAAAACCCTCCGCGAAGATCCGCGCAGCGCCGACCTCGTGCACCGCATGGGGCTCTAATTTGGAGTGCGCCGACTCGTAGGCGCTTTAATTAGAGCGAGCGATAATTTCGCCTGGCTCGAAAAAGACTGTCAGGACCGTAGCGGTGGTTTGGCCAACCAGGTAACATCATTCCCAATCTTAGGCACGCTCCACAGCGACGCACGCTATGCCGATTTGCTGCATCGCATGGGCCTCAAGCCGGAACTTTGGAGACACGTATGCTGAATGTCAGGTTGGTTCGATAAGATGTAGTTGATTTAAGAGCTGCATCCAGGAGCAACGACGATGACGATTCAGCGGACCAGATTTA
>JBBQWP010000012.1:0-146317 GCA_038210455.1 Pyrinomonadales bacterium
TTGAGTGGGCCGCATGCGCGAGAGTGTGACGCACCATAGAGTCGTGCCACGAATAGCAGTCAGTCTCTCTTAAGGTCGAAGCAGCTAAAATCATTTGTTCAGTCCGACTGGACATTCACATAGCAGTGCGGTGGCAAGCGAAGCTCGACACCGCTTTGGATGTCAGCTCGATCCAAAGCGCCGTCGCCGCTTCGCTCTGCCGGCGCACTCCAAATCAAAAGCCCGAACCATGGTCTCTGAGACGATGGTTCGGGCCGTTGAGCCTTTTGATGTTTTTCCCGTTCAGCCGATAAACATCTCATCGTCTCCGTAACTGCGGTTAATTGGACTCGGCGCAGGCGCGACCAGCACTTCCAGGCCGCGGCGCAGACCGGCCAGAATCGCCGCCAACTCGCGGGCGGGCTCGATTACTTTTCTTTGGATGAACTCAGTGGTGTCCATCACGCGTTCATGCGTGGTGTCGATCGCGCGGCTGACCAGATGCACTTTCTGGTGCGCCACCTCTGCGGTTTCATCCGCCAGCGCCATAATGCCGCGCACTTCTTCTTTGATCAGCGCCGTGGACTCAGCCAGGTTCATCGTTGCAGTCGATAGATGACCCGACATCACATTGAACTGCTCGGCAATCTGACGGCCCTGGACCGCAATCGCGGTGCCTTGTTCGCTGAGCGCGGTGGCCCGGGTCATCAAAGGTTCAAGCCGCTCTTCGAGCCGATTAACCGACTTGACCGCGCGATTAACGAACGTGGCCATCGCGATCATCGCGGCGGCGATCATTAGAAAGGACAAAGCAATGATCGCCGTGATGATTACCAGCCAGAACAGTGGTTCGTGTGGATTCATCTCAACTAATAGTACGTACCTGGCGCTTTGGACCTTGAACCTCGAAGACCCAAAGCACCAGAAACGTCGTTCGTTTACATCGCCTTTTCAGGCGTGTAAGTCGGAGCGGCCTCGGTGCGGCCGGAAAGCTCGGTCTTGCGTTTCTCTTCCACGTAGGCTTTCTTTCCCGCTTCGACCGCAGCGGTAATCGAACCAGCCTGACGCGCAGCGGCGTCGCGTGTCTTGGCCGCCACTTCGCCCGCCTTCGCAGCAACTTCAGTCGCCTTAGTCGTGGCCGTATCGTAAAGCTCAGTCGCCCGCTCGCGCGTGGCTTCTACGTACTCGCCCGCCGTTTCGCGTGCGGTTTCGTAGTACTCGCCCGCCTTCGCGCGTCCGGTTTCGTAGTATTCCGTGGCCTTCACGCCGAGTTGCTGTGCCGCATCTCTCGATTTGTCGATGCCCTTGCGGGTTGCATCGGCTATGTCGTTGCGCAGTTCCTCTCCCGATTTCGGGGCGAACAACAAAGCCAATACCGCGCCCACGCCGGCGCCGACCAGAAAAAACGTTAGTCGCGTCGATAAATTGTCGCCATAGTCACGATCGTTTCCCATAAAAAATCCTTTCTGTCGAGAGGCAAATCCCCCAATGGGATCGCCAGTGTCTTTCAATTTTTACCGGATGATTACTGCTCGCGACTATAACAAAGGCGGTTGGGTTCCGCAAGCAAACGAGCAGGCGAAGAAGTGTCGAAAGTGTCAAGAAACGGCGCAAAAACGCGTTCTAGTCAACAGCGCGCTGCTTAAACTTGCGCAGGCCCAACCAGGTAAACAGCAACGAAAAACCGAGCAGCCCGCCATAAACTAACCACGGTGACATGTGCGGCATTTCCGGAGTCAAGGCGAGACGAAAACCTTCGCTCGCATAGACGAGCGGATTCAGGAGCACGGCTCGTTGAAACCACGGAATCACATGCAGCGTCGCCCATGGGTAGTAGGCGCACCCGAAAAAAATCATCGGCGCCAACAGCACATTGAACACCAGACCAATCTGCTGTGGCTCGACCATCGTCGCTACCACCATGCCAAAGGCCGCAAACAACCAACTGCTGAGGATGGCGACCAGCGCCAATTGAATTAGATCGATGAGTCCCATGCTTAGATGGACGCGCATCAACAACCAGGCGAGCGGCAAGACGACCAAACCGGCAATCATCGCTTGCAGGATGCCAACCAGAATTTTTTCGAATGCAACTCCGGCGATACTAATCGGGGCCAGCAGTCGATCTTCGATCTCTTTCGTCCAACCGAAATCGATCACCAGCGGCAAGGCTACGGCCTGCATGCTCGACAGCGTCATGCTCAGGCTGAGAATTCCGGGCAGCAACATTCCGGTGTAGCCATGCTGAATGATGCCGAGACGCGGCATCACGAAACCGAAGATGAAAGTGAACAAGAGCGGCTGCAAACCAACCCGCAGAAGAAAGTAGTGGAGCTCGCGCCGCGCGACGCGCAGGTCGCGATGTAAGAGGGCGATGAAGGTAGCAGTCATGTTTCTTCTCCGCATTACGATGCCCTCTCCCTTTGGGGGAGGGTTAGGGCTTGAGCGCAGACCTTACTATCGAGTGCATTTTGTTCTGCGTAAACACGACTTGAGATAAAAAACACTCTGCTCTAGCTGCGCCCCTCACCCCGGCCCTCTCCCAAAGGGAGAGGGAGTCGAAAAACTGAAGCTTGTCGATCTACGCTCTCAAACTTCGTCCAGTCAAATGCAGAAACAAATTTTCCAGACTTGGTTCGGCGACGTGTGCATCGGTGACGTTGACGCCCTGATCGCCGGCCAGACGCATCGCATTGGCCAGCAATCCTTCGGCCCGGTCGGCATAGATGCGCACGCGATCCTGGTCTGCCTTGATTTCCACCACCCCGGTCAGCGCTCGCAGGCCCGTGATAAAGGCGTCAGGCACCGCACCGCGCACGTGCAACTCGATCAGATAGCCGCCGGGCACGCTGCGTTTCAACTGCGCCGGCGAATCCAGCGCCAGCAATTTGCCGTGATCAATGATCGCGGCCCGCTCGCAAAGCTGGTCCGCCTCTTCCATGTAATGCGTTGTCAAAAGGATCGTCTGCCCTTTGGCGTTGAGTTCCTTGAGCATGTCCCACATCGCGCGGCGCGATTGTGGATCCAACCCCGTTGTTGGTTCGTCCAGAAAGAGAATCGCCGGATCGTGCATCAAGGCCCGGGCGATTTTCAGTCGCTGCGCCATGCCACCCGAAAAGCCGGTCACTTTTTCATCGGCTCGTTCAGTCAGCTCAAACCGGTCGAGTAGTTGCTGAGCCTGCGCGTCGCGTTCGTGTCTAGCCACACCAAAGTATTCGGCATGGAAGGTCAGGATTTCGCGCGCGGTCAGGCTCCGATCCAGGTTGTTGACCTGGGGCACGACTCCGATGCGGCGCTTGACCGCGACCGGATTGCGCGCCACGTCGATGCCCTCGATTCGCGCTGCGCCTCCGGTCGGCACAACTCGCGTCGTGAGGACGCCGATAGTCGTAGTCTTGCCGGCGCCGTTAGGGCCGAGCAAGCCAAAAAACTCACCGCGCCGAACCTCGAACGAAATGCCGTCGACTGCTTTGACCGGGACGCCTTTTCGAGTTTTCGGCTGGTAAGTTTTCTTCAGGCCTTCAACTGCGATTGCTGCTTCCATGCTAAAGGTTGAAGTGGCCCAGACTTCAGTCTGTGATTGTTGACTCGGAAGAAACACAGACTGAGGTCTCTGCCACTTAAGACTTCACCCGCCCAAACGCACGTGAGTTGCCACGTACCAGAAAAAGAAAATTGAAAGCGCGATCGAACCGACGAGCAAGGCTAACAGCCCACCCGCGATCAGGCCGACGAACAGCCAGTCGCTGGTGCGCCCCTTTTTAGCTTCGGCGGCAGAAACCGTGGCGCGGCGTCGCAGGAGATCGATGTTGCGGAGGTTGGGTTTCCACCAGGCATCAAACAAATCTCCGGCGAAAGGGACCAGGCCAACCAAAAAATAGATCGCGATGTTGGTGCCCATGCGCAGCAGAGTGATCTTTGGAACCCGATAACGGACGGCTGAGACCAACACATAGAGTGCAACGATCGTAGTAGCCACGTCGCCGAATTGCGGAATGAGATCGATGATCGCGTTCATTCCGAAACGCCAGCCCAGAACCGGGATGCGAAACTGGTTGTCCATTATCTGGCTGAGGACTTCCAACTCGCGCTCGATTTGCACCGTCCCCGGCCGCAGGAGTGGATTATTGCCCATTGCCAAATCCCGATTGCCAAATTGACTTCGGTTATCGAGTGCCTGACTAGATCTTGGATCTGCGCTTACCATGTGTGGCTTTCGTTTGATAAATCGGCAATGTCTATCGTATTCGCGTCATCTGTTGCCAGAAGAACTTGCCCACCTTGGCAAAAGCGGTGAAAAAGTTTCCCCCTTTGGGGTTCGGCCTGGCCGGCAATCCCATCTCTGCGGCCAGCTTGGGATCCGGAGGCCCAATGTCCTCATCGCCAAGCTTGCTGGAGAGCCAGCGATCAAAGGTACGATTAACGGCGCGCCTTTGTTCGCCAGGCGCGTGGGCCACAAACGCCCCGCGCAGGTCATCCATGTCCGCGACTTCCAGCGAGTTCACCGAGTAATAATCACGCAAGGCGCCAAAAAACTTTTCGTCACCCAGTAGTTTTCGTAAAGCTTCGAACATCAGCGCGCCTTTGCTGCCGACGATTGCCGAGTATTGAAAAGAATTGCGATACTCGCGCGCCGATCGACTGGCTTCCATGTCCTCGCCGCCGAAGGTCCGATAGAGCGTGTAGACTCCGCGGACTTGTTCGTCAACGGCGGCGGTGAACTGTGTTTCGCTGTGAGTCTCGTGGTAATAGAGCATGGCCGACCAGTTCGCCAGCGCTTCGTCGAGCACCGGCTCGCGCCCGGAATCGTTGCCCACCGTCGCTCCCCACCATTGATGGGCCACCGCGCGCGCGACGGTCCATTCCAGACTATCTTCGACACTGGCTCGCTGCTCGCGAATCATGTCGGGCATGTTGCGCATGGAGGGTGATTCAAAATCCAGGTAAAAAGCACTGGCAATCGCGCTCAAGCCGGCGCACTCAGCGCTGCCCAGGGTCGCGACCAGTGGCGTATCGACGATGCTCACGGTTTTCAACGGCAGCGGACCAAAGCGCGTCACAAAGACTCCCAGGGAATCGGCGGCAACGCTCAGCACGCGCCGTGCGGCGGCCTCGTGGTCTGGGCGGAAGATTGAGCGAATAGTTACGCCGTTGACTACTTTTTCTTCAGCGCGCAGGTTGTCGCCCACGATAATTGCAAAGTCGCGCAGGTTCTCAGCGATGAACGCACTCGATCTCGCATGCTCCTTTTCGGAAACGGATTGTGTTTTGACGGGCGCAAATACTTCGACATTTCGCGGAGCGTCGATCGTTACGTCATAGTCGGCTGCGTCCGTCGTCAGGGCGTCGCCGATGCTTGGCTCAACTTTGCGAAACCAATCGTCACCATCACGCGCCGCGAGCACGGGATAAGACGCGCCCAGCATCATCACTCCGCGACAGCGAAAGTTTGTGTCGCGGGCGCGGCGCACTTCACGCGTGCTACGAATAGCTGCGCTCACCTGCTGGAAGACGTGGGCCACCAGCCCGGTTTCCTCAGGATCGATTTCGGGAACGCTGCCGTGGAATTTGAATTCGATCTCGACGGGTGCTTTGGGAGCAATCGCATCTCGCAGATTAACTCGCAGGGTAGTTTCCAAATCGTCGAGCGTGAACTGCAACGGTGCGTTGGTGCCCACCATTCGGACTTCGGAGATGTCCAGCCGCGGCTCGTCGGAAACCAGCTGTCCGGAGGGCGACTTTTCGGTCGGCGGAACATAACCCGGCATGCGCAGATTTGGATACAAGTGAAAGAACAAAGTCGACGTTGGATGGTCGCCGCGATTCACCCAGCGCACGCGTTCGATGCCGGTGTAGGTGCGATTGTCATAGTTGAGCGCGAGCTGAATCTGATAGTGGATTCGTTTTTCCGGCGGGAGCGGTTGGCGGCTTTGATTCTGAGCGGCGATCGTTGAGGTTAACAGCGCAGCGAGAATCAAAACGAACGAGATGCTAAACCACGGAGGACGCAGGGAGAGCCCCAAGGATGCCTTAAGGTCTTCTCTGTGTCCTCTGTGGTAAATCCTAGCGCTCATTTACGATCACCCTGCGAATCATGTCTCCGCGCGTGATGTTGTCGACCACATCCATGCCGCGAATCACGCGGCCAAAGACGGTGTACCCGCCGTCGAGGTGTGGCTGCGGCGAATGTGTTACGAACCATTGCGAGCCACCCGTGTCTTTGCCGGACAGCGCCATCCCCACCGCGGCGCGATCATACGGGACTTCGTTGACCTCGCAACGAATTTGATAACCGGGCCCGCCGTTTTGATCACCACGCGGATCACCGGCCTGAATTACAAAGTTCGGCACGACCCGCGGGATAGTCTGTCCATTAAAGTAACCTTTGCGGGCCAATTGAATAAAGTTATCTACCGTCAGCGGCGCGTCTTCCGCCAGCAACTCAATCGTAAAAGCGCCCCTGCTGGTGACTACGGTGGCGGTTACTTTCCGGCCGCTGCGGGCGATTGCGCGACGATAATCGGCAACGGTGTTGCGAGTCTTAACCGTGCCGATACGACTTGAGAAATCGCCAACGCCATTCGCTTTCAATAACGCGACTGCCCGCCGGCGAATCAGATGATCCTCTGAGTCAAGCGCGGTCTTGATCGCATCATTCGCTGTCGCGCTCTTCTGTTTCGCCAGCGCCTCGAGAGTCGCGATTGCCGCATCGTTGAGATCTCTGTCGCGCAACGCTACCGGTAAGGCAGTGATTAAGGCGCTCGTGTTGGCTTCGTTGGGTGGTTGCTCGCCCAGCAATTCCGCCGCCGTCGCGCGGATGATGACGTCAGCGTCCCGCAACCGACTGAGGGCAACCGCGTTGGTGTCTGGCGATTTAAAGCTGCCATAGGCCTGCAAGATATCCGGCACCGCTAGCGAAGGCGTGCTCGAACGGCGCAGCATGACGGCCAGTTCCATTTGCGCGTCCTTCAGCGCAGTATCGCCGGCGCTGCCCGTAGCAGCTCCCGCGATTACATCTTTGATAGCCGCGAGTCCCTGTGCTCGTCTGGCGACCTGTCGCCAATTTGAATTTGGTCTTGAGTCTTCGGTGCGGTAACCGTCGTTTTGATAAATGCCGGGGGCGACTCGCGCGAAGGCAGTCTCAACTTCCACTGCCTCGCCCCTCGTCAAACGATGCATCTTTCGCAGAAACGCGACGGCGTCTTCATTCGCATTGTTCGGTAGCAATCTCCCCAGGGCCGACGAGATTTCGAGAAGTTCGGTTTGCGGCGCTGACGCACTCGCAGAAGCGCTCAGGGAATTGCCGCGCTTCACCAATGGCTCCACGGCGCGGATATCTTTCAAACTTCCCAGCGCGCGAATCGCGCTGGCCCGCACGCGTAAGTCGTCATCGTTCAGGGCGCGGTCGAGCAGGGCATCGAAAGCGCCTTTATCTTCCGCGACTCCGATCACGCGGGCGGCGTTGGCTCGCACAATCGCGTCACCATGATTCAGCAACTGCCGCACCTGATCATTGTTCTCTTTCACGCGCAAGCGCGCCATTGCATTCAACGCATCAGCGACAATGCGCGGATCAGAGTATCCGAGAAACTTAACAATCACCGGCCCTGCTCCCTCGGGCCGCACGCGCAAAGCGGCAGCTAACCCGAGCAGAATCGTTGAACGATCCGACATCGACCGCCGAGCCGATTCAAACGTCAAAGTGTCAAGAATTGAAGCCCTGATCTGATTCAGCGTTTTGTCTTCGACTTTAGGCGCCTTCGGTTGACCGCCTGGTGACGCCGTATTGCTTAACAAAACCGCCCCAATCTTGCCCAGAGCCTCGACGGCGCGAGCCCTCATCGCCGCGAGTTCACGCGTGTCGTCGAGAAGGGCGACCAGCGGTTCCACGCCCGCCGGTGACTCGATTTCGCCAATGACGAAGGCGCACATCTGACGCACGTCGTTGTCGTCGTCTGACTTAAGCGATTCAGCCAGCACCGGCAGCGCGCGTTCATCACCGATGCGGCCCAGCGCGAGCGTTGCGCGCTTGCGCACACGCGCGTCTTTATCGCTTAACAGAGATCCTAAAGAGTTGTCCCAGCGCCGCTCGTCTTCAGCGCGCATGATGCGGAGCAGGGTGTTAGTGGGAATCTCCGCGGATCGCTTCGCAGGAGATATGGTCTGACCGGCCGCAGTCGTGATTGACACCACCAAGAGAAGCGCGGCGAAGAGCGTCTTTCGAAAGCCTGCAGTTTTCATAACTGGTTCGAGGGTGATTGAATTGTAGCGCGTGCTCAAGGAATTGTCGCGGGGGAATTGGGGACTGCAAGGCTAACCGCAAGCGATAAACTTGCGTGACCGAAACAAAGAGGGCGGACCGGAAAGTCCGCCCTCGTAAACCTGTCGTCAAATTGCGCCAGGTGAATTGTTGGATTCGCGTATTCAGATTAGCGGGCGACAGCAGTCACTGTGCCGGCGTCAACCTTGCCGTTCGATCCTTCTTCGGCCTTCTTCGACGCGTCGAGCTTAATTGCATTCGAGGCGTCAATCACATTCTCTTTGCGCTCTACCTTTGGAGTAGCCGCAGTTTTCACCTGCACCATCTTACAGCTTCCTTCAAAGACGGCGCCCTGTTCGATCACCAACGACGGCGTCTGAATGTTGCCGTTCAGTTTCGCAGCGCGGCCCAACTCGATCCGGTTGCCGGCGATGATGTCGCCGTTCACAACGCCATGAATCGTGGCGACGTCGACTTCGATGTTTGCGTCGACCTGGCCGCCGGCGCCTACGATTAAAGTGCCAGTGCCCGAAGTGATCCGGCCAGAGAAGCGGCCGTCCACGCGGAGCATGGATTTAAAAGAAGATTCGCCGGTGATGACTGTGCCACTGCCAACGAAACCACTGAGCGAGCCGTCTTTGATCTCTCTGGCGATGGTCTCGCTTTCCGTCAAAGCCTTGGGGGTCGCCGCATTATCTGCGGCCGGACGCGGCTGCGTCTCATTGCTTTGATAGGGGGAATAGCTGCGTGTTGCGTAATTGTCAGTTTCGGCCTGACTCTTGTCTTCGCTTGGATTCTTTCCCATTCTGAGCATAACTAACCTCCGTGATTGAATCGTCGAGAGCGTCGTCGCTGGTGACGGGCCGGGGGCGACAAACAACACGCGATCCGTTGGCTAACTGGATAACTGGCCGCGTTGGCCAATCCTAAATGTGGAGAACCGCTCGGGAGCGGGGCGATAATAATAAACAAAGGTGGGCCACCTGTCCAGCTATTTCGGCGAGAGCGCAATGGCGGGAATTTTGGCAAACTAGCGTCGGCGAACCGCATCCAGCTCCTATCAAGACTTCGTTTGCATTAGGACTGCTAACTCACCATAAATGCGAAGATTGCTGTCAGTTGAGGACAACCACGGGTCCATGGACGACTGTCGCAATTTATCGCTCTTTGAGCGCAATATCCGCAGGTACTGCTTGACCGGGGAGATCCACTCGATACGCCCCTTGTATGTTGAACTGGCATCTTTGAGATAAGTACCGTACGTTCGCAACACTAGGTCACGTTCCGCGTCTTCCGGGCAAAGATCGACTAAGACGCGATACATGCTGCACTTCTGCTGGAAGTAATCTTCTTCTGATCTCTCGGCTCCTGCATCCCAATCATTGAGAAGGTCCAGGAAGTCGTGCAGCATTTGACGCCAGTCCTCAGTTTGTCGCTGGGCAGCCGAGAGTTCAGTCTTGCCTTCACCAAATCTAAGCTCCTTCGCTTTTGTTAGCAGGACTACAGCCTTTGGCGTGGTCCAGAAGACCACGTCGTCGGCTTTCGAGCCAAGCGCTGATGGCCGCATTTCATCGACGGTGATTGGGGCGGCGAATTCACTGTTGATTTCCTCGAGCCAAGCCGGAACTTTTGGTTGCGCCGCCGCCTTGACCCAGTCTGCATCGGCACAGACTTCTGCAGACAGATTCTTTGTCAGGAACCGGTAGGTAGCGTTTGTTAGATCTTTGACCGGAAGCCCGTCATTCTTCATCTTCAATATTATGCTGTGAACCGTAGAAAGAAATGGCTCGCGTTCCATCGCAAACGCAAACGAGCGGGGGTCGGACGAGACCCGGTCAAGAGAGTTCGCGAATGAGGATGCGACCAGGGCACGGTCGGTGAGTGAAAGCGTCGCCTTGAGGACTATCTTTGCGACCGCGACTACCTGCGCAAGCGATTTTGCCTTCTCTAACCCGTCCAATAGAAACTGGATGTTGGTCCCAGCTCTTCTTTCATCCTCGCTGAATGCCTGCTCAAATACTGCGAGTTCGGCCTGATAGTAGGGATCCAGATCGTACACGAGCGACTCATCGCATGTTAAAGGCCGGAGTGTGGGTAAGCTAATTTCCGCAAACATCATTCTGGCGCGGTGCCGATCCAGTGGCAGCATTTTGACCACTGCGTTGCTTTCCATCGACAATTTGTCCAGGCCTAAGTCAAACGCGGATTGTTTGAAGCCGGCCCGTGTATCCGTCATCCGACCGACCGATCTGCGTTTCACGGGCTCGCGCGCCTTTGCTGCCATTCGGAACGCCTGGTCCACCATTTCAATTTTCTTTTGCTTTTCCGTTATCGTGTTAGAGGATGACAACGTTAGTAAGACGTCACTGCCGACCTCAGGAGGAGCATTCTCGGCCAGTACTATGAGTGTCTCGATCCGCTGGTCTAATAATAACCGCGCTGCGTCCTCCGTGCGACGGGTGTTCTTATTATCGTTTGAAGGAGTTTTGGACGGTAATTGAGCGGTGACAAGCGAGCACTGCGCTAAGGCCAAAAAAAGTAAACAGCGTGCCAGGTGTTCGCTTGAGAACTTCATACCCTTCTCCGTGGAGTCAAGTCATCTTCAAATTGTTCCGAAGAGTTTGACCGCCGCCGATATGCCTTGTCAATAACAATTTGACTTGGCTGCGGCGAGCGCCTCACCCGATTTCATCGCACAGGATGCAGTCGGAATTTCTCAGGTAATCACAGACCAAAAGTGTGGGTTACCTGTTCGGTCGTTTACGACTGGTTTCCGTCGCTTCCAACAGATGTTCCAGGACTAATGTTTCGCGGAAGTTTTCCAGCAGCGGAAAATAGGCAGCAGTTCGGTCAAGGGCCGCTTGGGGCAGCAGGCCGACGATCTCGGTCCCTGCGATTTCTGCTCCCAGACGACTCGCCTCGCGGTGGACCGCGTCAAAGACGCGGGTGATGGATGTCTGCTGATAATCGATCAGATTCATAGAAACCTGGACCAACCCGCGAGATGGCAATTCAAAGCCGAGCGCTTTTACGAAAGGCAGGCCGCCGTCACGTTCACGCACCGCGTGCGCAATGCGTCGCGCGATCGCTACATCGCGGGAGCGAAGATTGATATTGAAGGCGATCAGAAATGGTCGCGAGCTGACCGCGATGGCCCCGGCGCTCTGATGCAGTCTGGCTTCGCCTACGTCAGGTGCGCGATCGTGGTTCTTTGCGATCTCCTCGCGTAGGTGTTCGAAACCTTTTCCGCGCACGTTTTCGAGCCGGGCGCGTTCGGGCCGCAGCGCCGCGCGCTCGTAAAAATAAACCGGGATTGAAAGTTCCTGCCAGATCCGTCGACCCGCGTCGTGGGCGAGCGCGACACATTCATCCATCGTGACGCCGCCGACGGGAATAAAAGGCAACACGTCAGTTGCGCCGATGCGCGGATGTTGACCAGAGTGCGTGCGCAAATCGATTAGCTCGGCCGCGGTCGCTACTGCGCGCATCGCAGCCTCGACTACAAGCTGGGGTTCAGCGACAAACGTGATCACGGACCGGTTGTGATCGGCGTCCAGATGCCGATTCAACACTGTAGCCCCCGGGACAGATTCGATTGCGTGTGCGATGCGCTCGACGGTCTCGCCCTTGCGGCCTTCACTGAAGTTTGGTACACACTCAATTAGCATTGCCGATTTTTGATTGCCGATTGCCGATTGGCCCGTTCGATTCATTGGATGAAATATTCTACAGGATCAATTGGCTAGGGGACTGTAAATCGGCAATCGGCAATCGGAAATCGGAAATTGGCAATCTCAAAATGCCTATCGATCGTTTCATCAAAGAGCGCAAGACCGTCTGGCAAAGGCTCGAGGAGCTGCTGGCGCTTCTCGATCGCATGACGCTACGGCGTCTGCATCGTGAGGAGGTGCGAGAGCTGGGTCGCATTTACCGGCGGACTGCTTCAGACTTGGCGATTGCGCGCGCCGAATCGCGCGACCCGCGTCTGGTGAACTATCTCAACAGCCTGGTAATTCGCGCTCATGGCCGTATTTACAGGGCTGACGCACAGGGCGGCCGGCGCATCCGTGACTTCTTTGCTCGCGATTTTCCGCAGTCGTTTCGACGCACCTGGCGCTACACCGCCACGGCTTTCGCGGTCTTTCTCGTGTTCACCGCGATCGCATTTTTTGGCACGCGCCACGATCCGGACTTTTCTGAGTTCGCGGGAATTAGTCCTTTTTTTCGCGAGACGGTAATCAATAATAAGACGCATTGGTGGGAACGGCTCAACGAAGCCAGTCAGATCGGCTCGACGCAGATCTTCACCAATAACATCCGGGTAACGTTTTACGCGTTTGCCTTTGGCGCGATGCTCGGCGTGGGCACCTTGTACGTTCTCGCGTCCAATGGCGCGATGTTTGGCGCCATCATAGCGCTCACCTATCGGGCCGGTTTCGGAAACGATCTGCTGCTCGGCTTCGTGGTGAGCCATGGCGTGATCGAGCTGTCGTGCATCTTTATCGCCGGTGGCGCCGGATTGCTGATTGGCACCGCGCTGTTAATGCCCGGCGATCTTTCGCGCGGCGATGCGCTCAAATCGCGCGGCATCGAAGCTGTGCGTTTGATTGTGGGTTGCGTGCCGCTGCTGGTGGTTGCAGGAATTATCGAAGGGTTCATCTCGCCTCAGCCGATTCCTAACGTGATCAAGATCGGCATCGGCGCGTTGACCGGGATCACCTTGTATTCATATTTGTTGCTAGCCGGAAGAGACAAAACCGAAGCATAACTGTTAGAGCGATGAGGTCAGTACCGGGAGCGATAGCGACCGGGTCTCTCTCGCAAGTCGAGTAGTGTGGAGCATTGAGACCCGGTCGCTATCGCTCCCGGTACTGACCTCATTACCACAAGAGTGACTCTACTAGTGCGATCTCTCCTAAAGCATCCCTCGCTCCTTAACTCTCAGATACGTTTCCAGAAGCTTCGGCGCCAGCACCGCGGCCGTCACGTCCAGAGCTAATCCACCCTGCGCCTCAACCAGACGCAGGGCTGCCTCGCGCAGGTGAATGATCTCTTCGGCGACCGATTGCCGGAACAGTTCGGTTTCGTTCTGCGGTGTCCCACGCACCACCGCTTTTAGATCGCGATCAGCAATAGTCACGACCAGGGGTAGATGGCGTGGCCGCAGCAGCTTCAAAGATGCGAGCAGTTCGCGGGAGCCCTCTTCATCAACCAGATCGGTAAGGACTACGACCAGCGAACGTTTCCGGCTGTTGGCGGCTATAAACTCGAAAGCACGGGAGTAGCTCGGCTCGATCATCTCAGGCTCGATGGCATGCAGAGCTTCCAGAGCAGCGTCGAGATGTTCGGCCCCACGTTTCGGCGGCAGGTAGGCCTGGATGCGGCGGCCGAAAACCAGCAGCCCGGCGTTGTCTCCAGCGCGCGCGGCCGCGGACATCAGCGCCAGCGCCGCATGCACCGCGGAATCCAACTTAGTTTCGTTTTCGATGCGCGCGGTCATCAGGCGTCCGGCGTCCAGAGCGATCAGAATCGTCTGGTCGCGCTCCATCTGATATTGGCGCGTAACCAACTTGCCGCGCCGCGCAGTGGCAGTCCAGGAGATGTGGCGCATCTCGTCGCCGCGCACATAATCACGCAGCGATTCAAAGTCGCGTCCTTCACCGCGCCATTGGGATTTGCGCCGCGCGGCGACAAACGAACGGGTGCCCAAAGCTCGCAACTCCGTTTCCCGCGCGCGCCGCATGTTCGGATAAACCTTGACCGTGACCGCAGTGCCCACGCGCGTTTGCGTCCACACCAGACGCCAGCGCGAAAGATAACGTACGGCGACCAGTCCGAACTCAAAGCGACCGCGCTTTGGCGGCGTCAAACTGTAAACCATCGTCGCGCTGGTTTGGGCTTCAATGTCCACCTGCACTTCGCGGGTACCGGAGAGTTTCATCTGCGGCGGGTATTCGTCCTTGATAATCAGTGAGATATCGCGTGGCAGGTGGTTGGCGATCTCGACGCGCACTTCGGTTTCGGCGCCCACCGCAAAGCGCCCGCCAAAATGTCGTTCGATCTTCACTCGAGCCGGCAACTTACTGTTGGTCGCGTCAAAGATCGCAAAAGCGATTAGCCCGAGGTCATAAGCGAGCCCCACCCAGCGCAGCATCGGCCGGCCCCATGAAAGAGAGAGCGGCACGAAGCCGACGGCGAGGAGAACGTAGAACAGTTTAGTGAAGACGAAGCGCATTGATCTCTTAGGCGAAATCGTCTCTGCGGGTGTCGGACTCGATGGATTCAGGCTCTCTTAAAGGGTCAAGCAACTTGAGGCCGTCGATCCAGTGAAAGTCTTGTAAGTTCTTCGTTACTAGTGTGAGTCCATGAGCCAAAGCTGTTCCAGCGATAAGAGCATCGCCCAATTTTAGTTTTCGCTGTTGTCGCAACTCGATTGCCTTGGAAATAACCAGATCCGAGACAGGCAGAACGGTCGCCGCTGCAAAAAACTCCTCGAACACAGAGCGGTCCTGTTGAGTGAGACGGTGATAGCCAAGAACCTCAATGCGGCTGATCGCCGAAACTGCAGGAGCATGTTTCGCGATTAAGTCGCGCAACGCGCTGTACTCTGGCACCGCCGCATAAATGATGATGTTGCTATCTAGAAGCATTACTCGTCCCGGTTAGGGAGGGGACGATCTTTACGGATCTCTCTTTGCCACGCGACAGGATCCTTCATTTCCGCGAAAGCGTTGGTCGTGGCTAGTCGCTCAAGAGCATTGGCCATTGTTCGACCCTGCTTGAGCGCATCAGGATCGTCCGGTGCCTTCACGATGGTCACCTGTACCGGTTGCTCAGGATTCAGGTCCGTAGGCTCTGAGTCGGTCCACTCCAGCCGGTTACCTCGTAGTATTGCTCGGTAAGTTTGCATAGCAATTCTCTTTCCGTATGCTCGCACAGCAAAACCGATCAAGCAAGGGATTCGGCCTGAGACAATTTATCTCGGCACTTCCGCACTCTGCAGAATATCCGTAATCACCGAATCCGGCGTGGCGCCGTCGAGTTCGGCTTCCGCTCTGAGTGTCAGCCGATGCCGCAGCACGGGGCGCGCGATGTCGCGCACATCATCGGGAGTTGAGAAGTCGCGTCCGCGAATTGCCGCCAACGCTTTAGCGCATAACAGCAGAGCGACGGCGGCGCGCGGACTGGCGCCGTAATGCGCCGCCGGATGGTCGCGGGTGCGGCGCACTACGTCCACGATGTAGCGCTGCACGCCCGGCTCGACGCGCATCGCGCGAACCTCGGCGCGGCAGCGAGGGATGGCGGCAGCATCAGGCAGCGGCTGAATGTCGACCTGATCCAGACGGCGCGCGTTAAAGCCGGAGTCCCAACGCGCGACGATCTGATGCTCTTCGTCGGCGGAAGGATAGGGAAGCAGAATCTTAAGGAGAAAACGATCGAGTTGCGCCTCCGGCAACGGATAGGTCCCTTCGTACTCGATTGGATTCTCAGTCGCCAGCACCGTAAACATCGGCGAGAGGGGATAGAGCTCGCCGTCGATCGTGACTTGCCGTTCTTCCATCGCCTCGAGCAGCGCGGCCTGCGTCTTGGGCGGCGTGCGATTGATTTCGTCGCCCAGCAGGATGTCGGTGAAGACCGGCCCGCGGCGCAGACTAAAGCTGGACGAGCCCATGTTAAAGACGTTAGTGCCGGTGATATCCGAAGGCATTAGATCGGGGGTGAACTGAATGCGTCCAAAGCCCGCATTGATGATGCGCGCGAGGGTTTTCACGGTCAGCGTTTTCGCGGTTCCGGGAACGCCTTCGATCAACGCGTGGCCTTCGGCCAGCAACGCGACCAGGATCTGTTCGATAGGGTCGTCCTGGCCCACGATCACTTTGCGCAGCTCGTTTTGAATGTAGGCGATGGTCGCCGAGAGGTATTCAGGCATGGTTTAGTTTTTCCAGTTTCGGATTTCAGATCTCAGATTTGAGATTTGAAATTTCAGATTTGAGATCAAAGATCAGATCATTCCGCTGCTTGTTTGGTGTCCCGCTCGCGGGCCCTCAGGCCGAGCGCAGATTCGACCTGGCGCAATCGTCTCACCATTCGCAGTGCTTCTTTTGCGTTCGTGGGCGCCCCGTTGATGGCATCTTCACAATCTTTCATTAACGTTTCAAGCTTTTGCTGGTTCAGGCCGGACCGGGCCGCGATGCGGGCGGCGATTTCCGCGCGCGGACTGCTGTGGTTTAGACCGGCATGACGCACCAGCACCCGACGCACCCGGCCGTAAATATTTTCCAGCGCCAGATCGTGGGCGCGAGCGCGCTGTTGCAGCTCGGCCATTGAAGCGACGAATTCCAGACTCGACCGGCGATCAATTTGTGGCAAAGGCAGCGGACGCGCGAAACGACTGCCGCGGGACCAAATTACCAGCAACCCGACCAACGCGAACTGACCGCAAATCGCCAGGACCGGGGTGCCGGCGAAATACTGAATCAACGCGTTATGCACGGCTGAGCGGCCCTGATGAAACTCGTCGAACGCCACCAGGCCGCCGTTGCCGGTGACGACGTTAACGGCCAACTGGAGATTGTCGGCGCGGCTAATGCCGTTGTTCGCCACGATGAACGGATCTGAAAGTAGCACGATGCGTCCATTGCCGTGCGGATACTCGACCAGCAAAGCCCCGTTTTCACGGGCGAAGTTTGCTACCGGCGCCGGCGAAAGCTTGATCGATTCAGCCGGAGGAGGCGCAGGCGCGTAGCCTCTACTCTCAGGCGACGAATGTTCCGAGTAATCGGAATCGTCGGGCGACGGTTCGGTATCTGCGCTCGCAGACTTGTCTTTGACGGCGCTCTTCGTTTTCGTGTCACTGCCGGTCGCGGCGACTGCGATAGAGCCAGCGAAACGCGACGGCAGGACCTCTACCACATTACGCGCCATCAATGTTGCCTGGGACGGTGGCACCGGCTTTACGCCGTTAGTCATCAGTTCGAAATTAGTAGGGTCCGTATCGGTCCAGGGAAAATTTGTCAGGACCACCCCGAGGGTCCACTGACCGGACGCCGGCAACAACCCACGATCGGGATTGCGATCGATGATTACCAGCCGGCCGCCGTTCTCGACCCATCGCAAAAGCTCCTGGCGCTCGGCATCAGAGAAGGGCACGAGCGTTCGGCCGATGACGACGATCGTCGCCGGTTTCGGACCAGTGAAGCTCAAAAGGGAAGTCGTCGGTTCGCGCCAGCGCGCCACCTGATAGCCGGACTCATGCAGAAAATCATAGAGCGCGCGAGTCCCAGTGGCGCCGGCATTCAATGTCGATCGATCCGGTGACATCTCAGAGTCAGCAGTCGGCTCAACCTTCACATACGACGCGGCATTGAGCAGGACCAATACTCCTACCACCACGACGAGCGCGAGAATGATGACCAGACGTTGACGCATGAGCGAAGACTAAGAATCGAATTGGAAGACCTTCATCCTCCCGAACCAGCATTCAGAGCTTTCTGATAACCACTGCGAAACTCAATCCAATCGCTTTCGGCGGCCGGCTGGAAGCCATACCAATGCAGTTCAAAGCTGCTGGTAAGCTGCCGCATCGAGCTGTACAAGCGCGTTCGTTCGCGGACTGAATTCAGGTAATCGCGATTTGTCTTGTGCTGGGCCAGACTCACGATTTTGCGATCACCCAGCTCGCACAAGAGCGCAATGTAGGCTTTGCGAATGGCCGCGCGCAGATCGCCATTGCGCGCCAACGTCTCAGCCTGTGCCAGCAGATCCGCTGAGCTTTGATCCGGTTCCAGCCGCTCGCCCAGAACAATGCGCGCTTCGCGCTTTTCCTTCTTCTTACCGCGGTTCTTCAAATAGCGCGGGGCCAGCTTCCAGATCAGAAATGCGATTCCGACCAAACACACAACCACCACGACAATCTGTGCTAGTCCTGAAATGAAGGGTGAACCGCCAGGCGCAATCGGCTTTGGCGTGGGAATCAAATTGGAAAGCCAGCGCAGAAACCTGTCGAGAAGACGACTCATGGCGCTGCTTTTCGCGGGTGTGGGTTTGTTAAAGTCGGGCCGGCGCAGAATCTCTGCCAATCTGCCCTTGTCGCCGTCCTTGTCGCTGGCCGCTGAGTTGGCGCGCTGCACTACTTCCAATCGTTCATCCAGGGCGCGCAAGCGCTCTTCAATTCGTGCCAGCACGGCTATGCGTTCTGCCTTAGTGATGCTGGTGTTCTCGTAACCCTTAAGCGCCGAATCCAGCCAGGTGTTGTCGACGACCACGCTTTGTGAGTAGATCGTCACCGTTTCCTTCGCCGGCAACTCCTCACGAATGCGGGCGGCGTTGGCAGTCACTAAATACTCGTTGTGTGACGTGTCCGCGTTATCGTAGGCCACTTGTAATTGTTTGGTAAGCACAATCACGCGGGCGACTCGGCTGCGGTAGTCGGCCAGGGTGGCGGCATTGGCGCGAGTAAAACAGGTAAGTGACACGAGCGCCACGAAACAAGTAACGAGGGCCCTGGTGCTGAATGCAGAAACTGTTTGCATGAGTAATTGGCTAACTCAGACCTAACACAGATTGGGGAGGCGCCGGCCTGAGCGGCGGCGGCACAAACTTTGGCGCGCGGCCGGTGACCAGCGCCGGAGCGAAAGGCGAGACGACTCCCGCCAACTCTGGCATTTCCGGTAGCTGGCGGACGGCCATGAGTTCAATGTCATAGCCTTCGTGCCGGACGCGCTCGTCAACGTACAGCAAAGAGAATCCCAACATCCAGATCGGGGCGAGCAGGATGTGACTACACTGCAGAATCACCTGATAGCCGATCGAGTACCAGGTCGGCGACGTGGTCCCGATTGGCGAAAGATCTACACCATTCAAATAGCCGTACCACCCGAGGGGAATCATCAAAAGCATCAGGGCAGAATAAGTGCCGAAAAACGTGAAGAGGGTCATGGCTATCAAACGGCGGACATTGCCGCTGGCCAGAGAGAAACTGCGGCCCACCGCCGCAAAAACCGTCTTGCCCTCGACCAGCATCGCCTGCGGTACGTAAGCCATCCGGCCGGCCAGAAAGAAAAAGAGAATCAAGCCGACGACAGTCGCGGCCACCGTTGCCAGCCCCCAAAGTATCGCGACAATCCATGGTGATGCCGGCGCCGCAAACGCCAGCACGACGGCCATAACAATAAAGAGAATCCCGAACACCGTGCCGGCCACGACGGCGGCAAACCCCAGCCATAACGCGACCAGCACGCTGGCTCCCAGCAATCCCCAGAAGCGTGACTTTACTGCGCGATAAGTGGCGCGCACCGTGACCGGCTCTTGCCACAGCAGGTGGGCCACCAGAGTACGGGCCGCCCCGCCCATGACAATGATGCTGAGGAGTGAACCGCAGATTATGATGAGGATACCGGCCAGCCAAATGAGCACATACAGCGCCATGTTGATGTCGCCGTATGTGGCGATGATCGCGCGCCACGCGATCGTGCCCACCGCTGAGCCCAGAGCAGAGACGAGCACTGGCGGCGCAGCAATACTAATCAGAGTCAGGAAATGGCGGCGGTACAGCCTGACCGCGCGATCGATCAGGTCGCCTGCTCCCAAAGGAGCCAGAGCAAGATCGCTGTTGAGTGGATTCATTCGCTGGGAATGATCCTCGTTTTAGGAAACTGAATCAAGTGTGGCGCGAGAAATTGTGGACGAGCCGAGAAGGATAAGTGCTGGGACAAAGGAAATGGGCGTCACTTTGCCAGAAAGCGCCGCCCATGAACATCTCTTGGTGCCGAGCTTCTTAGTATTCAAGTCCGCCCCTGTAGACCATCTCGGCGGTTTTGAAACGGCGGTCGATCTTCATTCCGTTGGTGTCCGTGGGCTTGGCGCCGGGGAACTGCGCAAAGAAGCGCACCTCAGCGGTGTCTTTGGTAACGAAAGGTTGGCCATCCAATTCGCGCAGAAAAATAAATCTGGCGCCGAAACCGTCTTTGCCCGGAGGCACATACTCTTCCAGAAACATTCGCTTGCCGTCGCTGCGTTCGAGGTAAGAAGTGTTTTTCAGTGTGCCCGTGTTGGCGCTGTTGAATGCCTGCATGGCGGCGCCCCCAGTGCGCTGATCGTTCGATTCAAATTTCACGGTCACGATAATCGATTCGGTGGATTGCAGCTCGGCAAAGGCGGTCATCCTGGCAGCGGCTTCGGCTGGGGGCTTGTTCTGCAGCACCATCAATCGCACCAGCGCCTGACGGATCGGCCGCGCGGAAAAAAACCGGACATAGAATTTGAGGTCTACGGACTGATTGGTCGCGCCTTCTTTGAGCACGGGGTCACTAGTCGACGTGGTGCGACCTGTCAGGCGTGGATCGGTGGTGGGCGAGTAAAACATCTGTGAAGTGTCGGTATCAATCTGGGTCTTGCCCCAGGGCGAGTCGTTAAGAATCTTCTCGGCCTCTTTCTTTGACCATTCACTCCAGGCCTTATTCTTCTCCTGGGCGATGGCGCTCGTCACCGCCAGCAACAACAGGAGGACTGCCAGGAGACTGATCGTTGTCTTATTCATGGGGGCGCCTTTCTGGATCTGGATCTTAAACCTTTGGCCGGCTTGAAGCCGGCTCAGTACTCAAGCTTCTTTTCGACCAGCATGTCCGAAATCTTGAATCTCATGTTCAGCTTGAATGAGTCGTTGAACTCAGCGACAAACCGCACACTGTCGCTCTGGTTGTTCAGGAAGGGCTCGCCCTTGTCGGTCCGCGGGAAAACAAACTTGGCGCCGAGTCCATCCTCGATGGGCGGATAGTAGCCAATCAAGAATAAGCGCTTGCCGTCCTGGCGCTCGAGATAGGTCTTGTTCTTCAAGGTACCAGAGGCTGCGCTGTTGATTGCTTGCATGATGGGACCAGAGAAGCGCTTGTCACTTGCTTCGACGGTTACCGCAATGACTATGTAAGCGCTGAAGTCTCGATCCACAAAGGACTGCAATTGGGTCACGAGCTGAGGGTCGGCCTTTTGTTGGGATGAAATAATCATCTTGGCGAAAGCTTCTCGAACCGGCCGGGCGGAGAGAAAACAGATCCGGTATTTAATGCTGACTGCCTCATTGACCGCGCCGCGATCCGCCCGGTTATTGTTGACTGATTGCTGACTGCTACTGGTCTGAGTGGTACTGGTGGTTGATCTAGCTGGGGCGGCGCTTCCCTGTCTGGTCGGCGAGTAGAACATCTCGGATGTGTCGGTGTCGATTTGTGTGTGGGACCAGGGTGACTCATCGAGAAGTTTTTGCGCGTCCTTCCTGGGCAATTCCATCCAAGTGCTACTGCGTTTTTGTGCCGTCACGGCCGCAGCCGAAATCAGCGCCAGCAGCACCGCCAACGCGGTCAGAAATTTCGTTGAGTTCTTATTCATCGTCTGCGACTGCGTTCATTTCTCGCTGGGAGTCCTTTCGTCGACCTCTTTTTTGGGAAGCCCTGTTCAAGAGTCTGTTGTTTTCCCCTCTCCCATTAAGAGAGGGCGAAAGAATTCATTGAGAAGTTTTTAGTACTCCAGCTTGCCATCGTACATCATCTCGGAAACTTTGAAGCGCTTGCTGATCTTCACAGCCTTGCCGGCTTCCGTTGAGAAGCGGACCTCGCCGCTGCCGGCATCGATGAAAGGTTTCCCGTCAAGCGCGCGCGGAAAGACAAACTTGGCCCCCAGGGCGTCGGTCGGCGCGCGATATTCCATAAGTGCTACTCGCTTGCCATCTTTGCGTTCGAGGTAGGTCGTGGTCTTTAGCGCCTCGGTTTCGACCTTGTTGATTTCCTCCATCGCCAGTCCCATGCGCTTCCGGTCGTTGCCGTCCATCGTGATGGTCACGACGATGTAATCGCCGAAATCCCGATCGACAAACGGACGCCACTGAGCCACCTTTTCCGGCGGCGCTCCCTGCAGTTCGATCATGCGTACGAGGGCCGCGCGAATAGGCTTGGCTGAGAGCAGGCGCACACGATAGTGGACGGACATCACGGTGTCTCTCTTTTCTCCGGACTCGACGCGTGCGGCGGCAGCTGTGTTCGTGTCCTCTTTTCTTCCGGCAGTGGTCTGGGTTATTGCCGAGGTGGAACTGGGTTGCGATTCAGAGCCGCCTTCAGTTTGGGTTTGGGCCCAGGCAGAGTCGTTCAAGATCTTCGCAGCCTCTTTTTCGGTCCACTCTGTCCAGGGTTTTGTCTTTTGTGCCGCGATCGACGCAGCGAACAGAATGAGAATCGAGCAGGCAAACAGAATTCTTCGCATGGGGGCTCTCCTTTGGTAATTGCTTATTGCGGACTCAGAAAGCTTTCAGCGCGCGATTCGCAGCTTTGGCGAAGCACTAGGCCGAAAGATTACAACTGTAATCATTGAATGTCGAAAAGCGGTCGGAGCCATGATCTAACGCCAGATCGTGGCGAACATAATCAAGGTGCACGATGGACATTAGCAGGGTCGCGTGTTCGTCAACCAGGCGCAAGCTTAAGTCGTGCGGGCCAATTTTTCCAGATGAAAGTTCGGAAAGCAAGTAGTGACGGCAAGCAAAGGCCGGTACTTCTCCCAGATCGACTCGGGTTACCAATCCATTGGACGTGAAGACTTCCAGAGTGGGCCGCCCAGCCACGCCTTTATCGTCGATGTTCATCACGCCGATAACCTCGTCGCGTACGAGTTTATTCCCGTTTCTTTCCACGCGCGCCCCCGACGCAATATAGTCCGTCGCCAGACCGCCCCGCGGCGCCGACGCCTGGTAACTACGCGCGGACTGCAAGCCAGGCCGGAAATGCGTGAATGCGTGCGCCCCCCATTCCTTCACCGTAAGTTCGACCTTCATCAAAGTATGATTGGTCGTCGGCGTTACTGCTAAGGACAGTCCTCCGGAAAATATTTTCGGCAGGGGAAGCTGCGCGCTATCGAGGATACAGCTTTGCATTCCGCCGAGCTTGATCACGTCGCGCTCGATTTGCTTTGCAGAAATCGTGGCCGGCAATTTCGTTTCGGTGGTGACCTGCCAGGCTACCCTGCCCTCGCTGTCGGTGACGAACGGATTGATCCACAGGAACTCTTCCAGGGGCGCGCCCGAGCTGAAGTGAAAGCGTGATTCGAGCGTCACTCCGCCGATTCGCTTTGAGCGGAACAGGAGCGGCGTGTAAAGAATGTTCTTCGCTTTGAAGCGCCCGGCGCTGTCGAAAGGCGCCGGCGCCGGTGCCGGCTTGAACGGGGCCTGATGAATCGGGTGCTCGACGCTGAACCGCGAAGTTCCGGCGCGCTTGATCAGCAGGTAACCAAAACCCTTTACGGAACCCGGGTTGTTGGTGATCGCCAGCGTGCCGCCATCGGGAGTCAGCAGTTTTGCCGTCCGGTGATGCCGGGCGCCGGACGAAACAAATCCCGGACGCGTGTCACTGACAAAATCACCCTGACGCAGATCGAAAAGCAGCGATGAATGCGGTTTCAATTCATAAGGTAGTTCTTCGAGCGTCGATCCCAGTTGATCGTAGAGCGTGATCGCGCCCCGGCTCGGCTGCGGATATGGGTTAAAGAGACTGAACAGGCTTTCGTATTCCGCGAGCGGCGGAAAGGGCATTGAGTAAAAAAACTTGTCCGCGCGTTGCCATTCCAGTGGATCCGGATTCGCGTGCACGTTGGTGAAAGAAGCCGCGGTCTTCCAACGGACGAAAGCCGAGCTAAACAGATCGCTGGCATGCATGGGCTGCCGACCCTTTGGCCGCAAGCGTATTCGCATGCCCCCCCAGAATTTCCGGCCGTCGCCCAGAATCTCTCGCAGGCTCAGAACGGTCATTTGCATGGCCGGAACTGACAGGCGTTTGGCGACGCCATCGGCGCCGACAGGTTTGCCGTCCGCATCGTAAAGATAGATTTCGTATTCAGTAGTGTCGGCGCCATCCTCGTACCCCTTCGCGCCGACGAAGGTATCGGAAGTCAAAACGATCTCAGAGTGCAGACCGATTTCCGGGTCTTCGACGATGAAAGGGGCGGCAACATCAAGCCAGCAGGCAGAAGTGAACTTCGTCTCGTTTGGGCCCGGCGTTTGGCCGAACGTTTTCGGATTGAGATTGAGAAGAGGGATGAAGGCAGCGCCGGCCAGGGCTCCGGGAAAAAGCGCCAGGAAGCTTCTGCGCTTCAAGATTCGCCTGATGTATCGCGGCGGAGTGACACGCACGGCATTTAAGGTTGGAAAAACAAGAAAAGAAAAAGCTGAGGAGAGCAGGTGGCCTGCTCTCCCCAGGAATTGAAAGTTAACCTGCGTTAGAAGTTCAGTCTAAGCACAAGCTGCCCGATGCGGCCACCAGGATCATTCGTGGTCGAAGTGTCCTGATAAGCAGCCGTCATTCGGCCAAACGACGTGGAACCGAAGCCGCCGAGAGTATTTACATCAGCGGCTGCGGAGCCCACGAGGAAGTTAATGTTGTTGAAGGCGTTCAGCATTTCGACGCGCATCTCGACGTTGATGTGTTCCGCGAAGTAGATCTTCTTGGCAACACTCAGATCAAAACGCGTGAACTTCGGCCCATGCAGGACCAGATTGGCAAAACCGCATCCTCCAGTATAGGCCTGCGGACAATTGTTGAATCCCGCTGGAGCGACGAAACGTCCGGACGGCGCTCCCAGCGTGTAAGTAGGACCAGCTGAGGTAACCGAAACGTTAAAGGCCTTGATTGTTTGATCACGAATGTCCTTTGGAAGAACATAGATGAAACCGTCAGGGTCACGGTAAGGCTTAACCAGGTTTTGCAGGTTCCCCTTGGTCAATCCAACCAACTGGACATTGCCGAGACTGAACGGGTTGCCGGTCTGAATGCGGATGTTGCCGTTCATGCCCCAGCCGCCAACGAGGGCGTTCAGCAATCCATGAGCATTGCTCATGAACATGCGTCCCTTGCCCACGGGCAGCTCGTAAATGAAGTTGGTCTTGAAGCCGCCTCTGATGTCGAACGGTGTGTAGCCCTTCTTCAGCCAGAGGTTGCGCAACGTGGACGGCTGGTCGAACACCGCGGAACTGCTGGCGTAAGTGTTCGACAGAGCCTTACCAAAGGTGTAGCTGCTCTGCACCAGCAGACCGGCCGACAGGCGCCGGCGGAATTCAACCGTGAGACCGTCATACCACGTCTGGGCGGTGTTATTAACCAGGAACGGATCCCCACGTTTACCTGCATTAACCAGGAACATGTTATACGGGAACAATCCCAAGCCCACGCATCCCGCAATTCCAGGGCAATTCTGGCCTAGGGCGACGCGCCGACTGTCGAATGCCGTGCTCGACAAGTTACCTCCGAACGTGAGCGGGGAGGGGCTCAGCGGATTCATGGTGTTGTAGTAGGTGGAACTGGCAAAGTTAGCACTGCCATAATTGGCGGGAACGTTCGGATCGCCACCAGCCTGGGCCGCGCCCAATCCACTAAAGTAGGCCAAAGTGATTGGTAATGGGGAAGTGCCGGTGCCGGCGCCAAAGTAACGGAAGTTCACCCCTCGGCCCGCGGCAATATTAGACAGCAGGTTCTGTTGCGCTAACTTCCATTCACTGAAGACCCCGTTTTCAATAATGTTGAGCTCATTCAGGTCGACTTGCCGCCAAAGTTTATGTCCGCGATTGCCGACGTAACGAATCTCAATCACGTTGTCGCGCTTGATTTCGCGCTGGACGCCAATCGACCAGGACTCAACATAACCAATTTTGAGGTTCGGGTCGAAAGCGTTGATCGAGTCGGTAAGCAGCCCGGAGTTGGGGTAAGTGGGCGCCGCCGGGAATGCCGCCGCCACAACCGGCGCCGAACGAAGGTATGTTCCTACCGGCAGATTGCCCAGAGTCAAGTTTCGGTTCGTGCTGATCGTACCACCTGGGTTCGAGCCCACGACATTCTGGAAGACATTGGTCCCTTCACGGACCGAAGCCATCGAGAAGCCGCCGCGGATCACTGTCTGTCCCGAATTACCGAGGAAGCGATGAAGCATGTTTTCCTTGAAGTTCGGACTATAGGTGAAGCCGAAGCTCGGCAGAAGAACGCCGGTCGCGTTATAGGCTTTACTGCCCTTCGCGAAGAGCGTGTATTGTGACGCGCTGCCGGCCAACGTGCCCGGCTTAAACAGATTTCCCGCGCCTGACTCGCCGAAGAGCGCTGCATACGAGGCGCCGGCATAGGTGTCGTTCAAGGACTGAATCGGATTCTGCCTCTCATAGCGCAGACCGAAGGTTAAGGTCACATTGGGACGGAAGCGCCACGAATCCTGGCCGAAGACTCCCCACTCAAGTGACTTGGCCCGGCTTTGGAGTGACCCCAGGAACGTGTATTGATTGGTGGTCTCACTCAGACGAGCGTTGGAGTTGATCGCCGTTAGGCGTCCCGACAGCACGCCATAAAGCTGCGCGGCCCCCGCCTGGGCTGCTGCAGGAAGAGAGCTAAAGGCGGCGATGGGTGTTGGATCCAGAGTTGTGCTGGTAGTGTACACGGTGCTTGGAACGACCGTGGTTAATTGCTGCCAGAAGGCAATTCTGGTAGCTGTCGCACCGAAATTGAGCGAGTGATTACCCCTGACCCAGCTCAATGAATCAGAAAACTCGCGCACGGGACTGTTGCGGCGTTGCGGACCAGTGGTAACCGTGGCGCTGGTGATACCAAAGGCGCCAATGCCCTGATTGAAGCCACCTTGATTCGCAAACTGGCCGGCACCCACTGTTGGGAAGAACTGGACCGTTCCCCCGACTATGCCATAACGGGCTTCGTTAACTATGTTGTTGGAAACCGTCCAGCGCCAGGCCATCGAGTCTGAAAAACGAATCGATGTCTGGGCGCCCGTGTTCGGGAAGCCCGGGAATGCCGGGTCAACGTTATTCAGAAAATCGACCTTCGACCCGAATACCTGATAGTTCCAGATATTCTCGATGTGGTGTTTCTTGGTCACGTTAAAGTCCAGTCGGACAGTTGGAAAACGACGGAGTTGGCCGCCCTTATTAATGAACGTCGTCGTTTCGAGATTAGGATCGCCAGTCGCTTTTGAAAACGGGATCGCGCTGCGAATACTCGTCAACAAACCGCTAATCGTCGGGTCAGCCGTTGAAAACGCGAGTCCAGCGCCGGCCGCTCTGGCCATCACATCGGTCGAGCAAAGGAAAGCCGAAGGGGAGCCTGCGGGGGACGCGGCGCACGTGGTGTTAAGCGCTGTCGCCAGGTTGGTAGCCGAGAAAAAGCGATAGGTGCCACCCTGGGCCAGTGTGCTCATAACCGTGCGAGTTCGCAGCGTGCTCTCAGGCAAGCGATACTCTTCGTAATTAAAGAAGAAGAACGCCTTGTCCTTGCCATTGAACAAACCAGGGACCGAGATAGGACCACCCACCTTGAAGCCCGGTTGATTCAGTATGACAGGGGTTCGTGGCGCCCGGTGAGTTATCGGATCGGGGGTCAGGTCACGATTATTGAACCAGTAGTTGGCGTTGAGTCCTGGACTACGGTAATACCAATAGCCACCACCATGGTATGCGTTGGAGCCGCCCTGGGTCACGAATTTGATCTGAAAAGCGCCTTCGCCTGAACTCTCCGCTCCCGGATTGGACGAGGAGACGGTGACTTCGCTGATGGCGTCAGTACGAGGTTGAATGTAAGTGAAAAAACCGTCGTTGGACTTGAGCAGGTTGTCCTGCACATTCATGCCATCGAGGGTAATGTTCAGCGCGCCCTTCGGAAGCCCGTTGACTGAAGATTGTCTGGGCCGTCCAACTGTCGACACTCCAGGCAGCGCCAGCACGAGATCCAAAGCGTTACGTGACGCGGTTGGAATATCGGTAATCTGGCGACCGGTGAGCGTGGTGCCAATCGTCGCAGACTGAGTCTGGATCAGCTCCCCGCCACCGACCACGGTGACTGTTTCCTGGGGATTACCCAGTTCAAGCACGACATTGACCGTCGCTGGCGTGCCGGCGTCGACCTTGACGTCGGTTACTTGCGACTTTTTGAAGCCGGATGTCGCTTGCACCGTCAAGGTAAAGAAGCCGGGAGACACCTGGGGAATATTGAAATTTCCACTGTCGGTGGTAATCGCGGTGCTTTCCTTACCGGTGGCTTTGTTCTTGACCGTAACTGTTGCGTTAGGTACGACAGCCCCGGTGGGGTCTGTAACGTTACCTACGATTGATCCCGTCGTTGTGACCTGCCCAAAAACAGGCAAGCCGCACAGCGCCAGGATCACGAAAACAAGTAAAGCTTTCGGCAGATAGTTTCTCATCACTGGGCTTCCTCCAAAATGGTTTTGCGAGTACTCAGCAGCGGAAAAACCGCTGCCTGAACATTTGACTGAAGAGCTAATTTGCTCTGACTAACAGGAAAGACTGAACGTGATTTGCTATAAAGCCGCTTGGCAATTAATGGTTGAGCCTTTGCAACAAGCAACCACCGCGCCACCAGTCTGACGAACTGAAACCTCTTGTTTTCTGGGGAATTGGTGGGTTGCAGCTGTGAGGAGGCGCCCCATGTCTCAGTTTTCTGAAGAAATATTCAAATTAATGGACACCGCAAAGCGCCCGTTCCCAGAAGAGGATGAGCATTTTTGACGACCCCGTGATCACTCGAGCAATTGCTTTGCTACAAGGCGGCGCTGCCCAAATGAAGAGCTGAGGCGTTAGCTTTCCAGAGCACTGCAGAACTTTGCTGAGAGCTGCAAGCTGGACTGCCCGCTGGATTGCCAATGAACTTAAGTTTGGGACCCTCGGGCTTGGTAGCAAGGCTATGCAGGAGTCGTAGGTGTTTGCTTCTCGCCAGCCTCCAGTGTCCCCAGTATCCGCGTAGCTGATGAGGCGTTAGCAAACGATCGAAGAATAAAATATAATCAGCCCTCCCCAGAGTCCGTTACGTCTAAGCAACAAAGGAATCAGCAGCAATGAGAGTTGCCATCATGAGAAGGACCATCGCCCTGGCGCTTAGTCTGTCGTCAGTGTTCGGGGCCGCGTTTTCGCAGACACCTACCACGCCTCAGAAGCCGCCACAGGAGGTTGCCCCGGAAGACATCATTCGCATCACGACCCAACTGGTTCAGACGGATGTCGTAGTGACGGACAAGAACGACAAAATCATAAAGGATCTAAAGCTCGAAGATTTTGAGCTCTTTGATAACGGCAAGAAGCAGGAGTTGAAGTTCCTTGAGTTTGTGGGCGTCGAGGGTGCGGATAATGAGCGGCGCTCTGAAGGCGCGCGTCCGACGGCCCCGAAATATGTTGAGCCCGCGGGGAACACCGGCGTTTCAGCCAGGGACCTAAAGCGCGTACTCGCGTTCGTCATTGACGACCTGACGATGGAGTCGGTGGATCTGCCCGCCGTGCGCAAGATGATGCTGGATTTTGTGAACAACAAGATGAGAGACGGCGACTTGGTGGCCATCGTCCGGGTCGTTGGCGGCAAGGGTCTGTTGCAGCAGTTCACCACCGATCGCCAGCTACTACGAAGAGCTATCGCCTCGCTAAATACCGTGATGCATCCATTCTCAGCTTCCGAAACTCCGGACGCGCCGAAGATGGATCCGCGTCAGCTACTGGCGCAGGTAGCCAATCCGGAGGCAGGTACACCACAAGTCGATTCACCGCTTACGTCGACTGACACACCAGAGATTTTCAGCGCCAATGATGACACGATCCGTTACTTTCGCGGATTATCAGCACTCTCTACCGCCAACTATGTCATCGATAGTTTGAAGGAGATTCCCGGACGCAAGAACCTTGTGCTCGTCACCAGTGGCCTTTCCATATTCGAGGGCGACGCGGGCGTGAATTTGACAGCCTTATTGAACGAACTGAGCGACAATGCTTTTCGCGCGGGAGTCGTGCTCAACGCACTCGATCCGCGCGGGCTCAGAGCGGTGCAGGCGGTGAAGAGTTTCAATGCGACGCCGGCCAAAAGCGCCGCCGATACGTCGACTCCGAATTTTGGCCGTGGTGATCAAGGAGCAAATTCGGCATTGACTCCGCTGTTGGCCGGCATGATAGATCACTTAGGCTTGAGTACCGCTGCCAAAGCCACGGGAGGAATATCGGAGGTGAATACAAATGACTTTGGGGCAGCCCTCGACAAAATTATGGCTCGCAGCGACGGTTATTACACATTGGCGTACGCGCCGAGTGAGAGGTTTGACAACAAATTCCACAAGCTCGAGGTAAAGGTTAAGCGGAGCGGAATGAAGGTCTCGCATCATGCCAGATACCTGGCCCGTGAGGACAAGAGTACGGGACCTCGGACCAAAGAAGAAGATATTGCCGCCGCTGCTCGCTCTCCCTTAAGAAAAGCTGACATCGACGTCACACCGAACGTAGCTGTTAAGCTCCTGCCAGGTAAGGCACAGGTCGATATCCACATGTTGATCAATGCCAGCAACTTCCATTTTACCGAAGCCGGTGGGAAGTATCAGACGGCGTTTGACGTCGTAGGTCTTGTTTTCGACCAAATGGGCAGAAACCGGGGTGGTTTTAGCGATTCGATTAACCTAAATCTCAGCAAAGAGGACTATCAGCGCGCCCTGCTTGAAGGGGTGACGTATACCGCAAGTACCGAACTGCCGGCGGGTAATAATTATCAGGTGCGCGCCGTCGTGCGTGAAGCCAGTTCCGGCAGTCTGGGCACATTCTCAAAGTTTCTCGAAATACCGGATCTGTCCAAAGGTAAACTGGCCATGAGTAGTGTGTTTCTGCTCGCTGTCGATCCCGCGACGAAAAAAACGGTGCCAGTACAGGCAGTGCGACAACTTAATCGCAATCAGGACCTGCGCTATGTCGCGATGATTTACAACCCCAGGCTGAAAGACGGAAAACCGCAGCTCAGATCGCAAATGATTATTTCGCAGGGCGACAAAGTCTTGTTTCGGGAGCCTGAGCAGCCAGTCGAGCACATCGGAAGCGGACTGGTAACAAAGGTGGGTCAGTTGGGGTTGTCCAAGGTGGCACCGGGCCGTTACGTACTCACATTGGTCATTACGGACGCTTTGGCTGATAAAAAGTCTCAGACGATGGCGCGCAGCGTCGACTTCACGGTGGTCAACTAGAAGGCCATTCGACAGACTTCGTAACTAGCGTTTGAAATGCGCGAGATCGCGATGCAGCGAAGCTTTCCTCGACGCATGCAATGATGAACCAGACCGTGATCGTCCCCGGATTGTCTTCCCATGTTTGGGTGCCCACCTGCACCTGATTTCCTCAAACACCCGAATCCGAAGCCGGATATTGAGCCGTCGGTTGAAGGTGATGGGTGAGTGGCTTCCCGCTCTCTGAGGCCCGCTGGACTGTCATCCCAAGCCGGCCCAACTGACACTGATTGTAGAACTCGGAGGAAGCTGACATACTGCTCAAAGTCACCATTTAGAGTTTGTTGCCCGCCGAGTAGTTTGTTCCCCTGCCGAATTCTCAAACCATTCCCCTCTGGTCTTTTTTCGGGAGGTCATTGATGAATGCATCGCCTTTACTCGCCGTTGCTCTGAGCGTAACAATTTTCAGTGTGCTCTTAGCTCAAACTCCGCCTCAGAGCCCAACGAAACCTAAGCCTGGCGACGACGAAGTGGTACGCGTCACCACGAACCTGGTGCAGGTCGACGCCGTAGTAACCGATAAGAATGGCAAGCAAGTCACCGATCTACGCCCGGAAGATTTTGAAATTCTCGAGGACGGTAAACCGCGAAAGGTTACTGCCTGTTCGTACGTCTCAGTAGATAGCAAGCCAACTATTTCTTCATCGTCTGCCGAGGTTGTGAAGAACGCGCCCCCGCTGCCGCCAAATCCGCTGCGACCGGAACAGGTGCGCCGCACTATTGTCTTCGCAATAGACGACATCGGTCTCTCCATGCACAGCCTGCAAGTCTTGAAGGGCGCCCTTAAGAGATTTGTGGAAGAAAAAATGCAGCCGGGTGATTTGGTGGCTTTAGTGCGCACTCGCGATGGCTCGGGAGCCTTGCAACGGTTCACGACCGACAAGCGTCAGCTCTACGCAAGCATCGATAGCCTGCGCTGGCAATGTCCGAATCGTGCGGGCACGTCAGGGCTGCGACCAAGTCCATGTGCGCCGGCTCCATACCAGTATTACGGAAGCCTGAAACATACGCTCACTTCTTTAACATACATATTGGAGGGGTTGAGGACCCTGCCTGGACGCAAGGCGATGGTGCTGGTCACGGATAGTTTCGCGACGCTCCCGAATCCGGCGGACCTGCTGATTGGAGCGAAAGGGAACAAACCAGAACCGGGCGCCATGCCTGATGCTTCTTTGTCTCGCGCTGACGACTCTTCTTCCCCAACCCAGGACCCGTCGAAGTATTTAGATCTAGGTCGGGGGCTCACACAGTTGAGCAATCAAGCGTCTGTGGTCATCTATGGTATGGATGGTCGTGGCCTGGTGCCAATCAATCTTACGGCTGAGGACAATCACGATGTCGCCCAGACCTTTTCGCAGGGCCCGTTGAATGACGCGATAAACGGCACTTTGCTCGATCACAGGAGTGCTCAGGTGTTGGCAACCCAGCAAGGCCTTCAAGAACTCGCCCATCAAACGGGCGGCTTCGCGGTCATCAATAACAATGATCTCGGCACAGGCATCGCTCGCATCACGGATGACATGAATGGCTACTACTTGATTGGCTATCGACCCGATGATTCTACGTTCCGAAAGCGAAATGGCCGCGCCCCTTTTCACGACATCACGCTGAAGGTAAAGCGTCCCGGACTTTCGGTTCGCTCGCGCAAAGGATTCTACGGCGTGCCGGATGAGAAGCTCGCGCCCGCGACTCCGAAAACCAAAGAAGCGGAGATGGTGGCAGCGCTCGAATCGCCTTTCGCTGCCGGGGAAGTGCGCCTGCGGCTGACCACACTGTTTGGCAATGTGCCAAAGAGTTCGTTTGTGCGGACACTGCTTCATATCGATACCCGCGATCTGACTTTCAAAGATCAGCCGGATGGCTGGCATCAGGCGATCTTCGACGTTTTAGCCAGCAGCTATGGAGAGAATGGATTAGTCGCCGATTACTTGTCGCGTACCGAGACGATTCGAGCGCGTGGAAAAACCTATGCAAACCTGCTGCGCTATGGGCTGAATTACAATCTGCTCGTCCCCATAAAGAAGCCCGGGCCTTATCAACTACGCGCCGCCGTCCGCGATTCGGCAACCGAACGCATCGGCTCGGCCTATCAATTCATCGAAATACCGGAACTTAACAAGGGACGATTAGTCCTTTCCGGCATAGCGATAAGCTCCGCGGTGCTGGATCTTGCTTCCCTATCGTCGGATAGTGCTGTTTACAATGCTTCGGCGGCAGAGGGAGAGCAGGCGCAGCCCACCCCGGCAGTCCGTCGATTCAAGCCCGGTATGCTGTTGGACTATCGTTACGTGGTTTACAACGCGCTGCCTGGTCCCAAAAGCAATTTGCCCGATTTGACGGCCCAGGTTCGGCTTTTTCATGAAGGCGAACTTGTAGCATCTCAGGAAGAGCCGACCATCGACACGAGCAGGCTGCAAATCGATCCAAAGCGATTGAGTTCGAAAGGAAGTCTTCGACTGAGCGGCGAGTTGATTCCCGGCCAGTACGTTTTGCAGATCATCGTCACAGACCCCAGAGCTAAAGAAAAATACGCGACTGCTTCGCAATGGATTGATTTCGAAGTTGTGAAATGACCTCGTCTGACCCGGCCGCCAGGTAGCAAAGCGCGAAGTCCAGCGTCGAGTTGGGTCTGGCACAGCGAATTCACTTGGGGAAATAGATGTGAGAAGAATTAACCCAAGGTCAGTTCATCCTACCATTCAACAGTCATCCACACAGAAGCCTGATCAAGATAATGTGATGGGGTGGATATAGAGACGGCTGCGGATCACCGATTAGCGACCTTGAGGCTTAAGTCCTTCTCGGTTTCCATCCGACCATGCTAAAAAAAAAGGGAGAGCCGGGTGGCTCTCCCTTAAAGCGTTCTGGTATCGAACTAGAATTTCAGGATGATACCAAACTGAACTACGCGTCGAGCCAGTGAGATATCCTTGAAATTGGCGAAGCCACCTCTACTCACCCCGGCGTTATCCAGGGTAATGCTTGGCAAATAACCGGCAGCATTAACGCCGTAGCCAGGATTGGGGTGATTGAGGACGTTAAAGGCCTCGGCCCGCAACTGGAGTCTGACGCGCTCGCCAATCTTGGTGTTCTTGAAAAGGCTCATGTTGAGCTGGTTGATTGCCGGGCCGTGCAAGAAGTTGCGTGGCATATCGCCGAATGGCGTGCCGAAAATCTTGGCCGAACCGGGTGCATTGATGATTAAGCGCACATCACTGGGTGATGCAGGCACCCACGCGCCCGTCTGGCCGTGGATTGTCATGTTGTAGAAAACTGTCGAAGTAGGAGCAACCGTAGGCGCTCCATAGATGAACATAGCATCAATGGCGCTGATGCCCACCGCAGTTGCCGGAGCCTTTGGATTGCCGATAAAGGCCCGCTGACCGGCGGTCAGGTAGGTGTTGCCCAGCCCATACCCTCCATTAGTAGCATCGGTTGGCGTATACGGATTGCCACTCGTGATTACCTGGACGCCATTAATCTGCCAGCCACCGAGTAGATGGCCCACCATGCCTCGCTGTTCCTTAAAGAACGGCAGGTCATAGAGGACGCTAGCCGAGAAAGCATGCGGCCGGTTGAGATTGGAAATCGACTTTTCGCCAGGACCCGAGTTAAACGGGTTCTGCGGATTAGCGGAACCAATGTCAGCGAAAGCAAAAATCTCGCTCGCGTTGTCGATGGTTTTGCTAAACGTGTAGGCAGAGTTTATCGAGAGTGCATTCTTCATGAAGCGCCCCGCGTAGCGCGCTTGCATGGAATGATAGGTCGAGTGGGCACCGTTGTTCCTGATAGTAATGTTGTTTGCCCTCTTGAGGCGTCCGTTGCAGACAGATTCGTTGACAAACAAAGTCGCCGGATCATCCGCGCACACTTGGAATCCAGTGCCCGCCGGCAATAGCGAGGCGAACGACGGGAAGGTGTAACCGCCGCCCAAGTCGATTCCCTGGACCAAAGGCCTGGTAAAGAAGTTACCGTTAACGCTCTGGAACAAACCAACACCCTGGGTGCCAACATAACTGACCTCGAGCACATTGCTGCGATTAACCTGACGCTGAATACCGAACGAAAACTGTTCGGAATACGGCGAATGGAAATCTGACGAGACCTGAGTCTGCGCCAGATAGATTGGGTTCAGCTTACCCAGCGGTAAAACACCTGAAGCAGAGGCGATCGATTGATTGTTGACCGCAGTCGGATTGGCTGGCAGCGGCAGCGGCGAAGTGGTGGTCGAGACCAAAGCATTCGCCGATGAAAGCTGGAGCGCCGCCGAATATGGCGCCACGTTTTGCAGGTTCAGCAGAATGTTATAAAACGCCGGGTCGTAAGCGATCGCAAAACCGCCCCTGATGACTGTCGCGTCCGAGCCCAGGAGCCTGTGCATCATGCCGCTCTCAGACTTGGGTGTCCAGGCAAAGCCAACGCGCGGCGCCCAGTTATTCTTGTCGGGTTTGACAAAAGGCACGGTCCTAACGCTGATCGGCAACGTCGGATCAAAGATCGCCTTTGGCGAACCGCTTTCACGCGCCAGCGTGATGTCATGTAACTGGTTGATCGGTTGTCCGGTGTATTCGTAACGCAAGCCCAGATTCAAGGTCAGATTTGATCTAATCTTGAAATCGTCCTGGAAGAAATAATACTGGTCGTTCTCGGTGTACGTGGTAACCGGCTCGCCCGCGGTCAGGTTGATTGCTGACGGAGCATTGTTGAGCAGCCGGGTAACAGCCGAAGTGGTGCTAAAGGTAAACTGACCCTGGAAGAGAGGCAGGAACGGCACCTTGTTAATGAGGTGCTTGTATTCGGCTCCGAAAACCAGGTTGTGCTTTCCGCGCACCAAGGACATGGTGTCCGCAGCCTGGTAAACCTTGACCAATCGGCCTTGCGGAAGGTTAGTGGCCCCTCCGATGGTGGCCAAAGCGACGCCACTCCTGGTGCCGGTGAGGCCGCTGCCGAAGGTGATGTTGGCGATGGTGTTTTTGATATCGGCGGGTTTCGGAATCGCGGACAAGCCGAAGTTTTTGTCAGCGCCACCAAACTCTACATTTAGATTCTGGGTGGTGGCTTTAAACTCGTTGACGAACGTATTCGAGAGCTGACGGTTCCAAGTGCCGCCGAGATTCTGACTCGTCACAGGAACGTCGTAGCTAAAGCCGTTCGAACCGCCACCGTTGTTGACGTAGAGCTGTTTCTGCTTAAGGATACGAAAATCTATGTTGTCCTTGCTCGTGGGTCTCACCGTGAATCGAGTGCTCCACTCGTTCTCGGTGTACGGCGCTGAATAGTCACGCTGTGGCTGCGCAGCCTGGAAAAGGTTGGGGGCGGCAGTGGTCCCGAGATTAAATACGTCAAAAGGGCCGCCGGTTATAAATGCCGCTCCCGTCGCGGGATTAATAAAGGTCGTATATGTGCCACAGCCGGCTCCGGGAGTGGCGGTCACAGCGATTACTTTGGCGCAGCCCGCAGGGGCAAGAAAATTGAACCGCGATGCGACTGGTCCGCCAAGATTTCCACCTTGATCATCTCGGGGCCGGACGGAGCCATGGGGGAACGCGAAAGCGCTCAATTGCGTGATGTCCTGGAGCGCGGTGTTCGCCGGGTTGAGCGCCAGCAGACGCGCAAACTCTGAGTTCAGAATGCTATAGCCGCCGCCGCGCGCGATGAAGGACGATGGATTTCGAATACCCTGGTACGAGAAGAAGAAGAAGGCCTTGTCCTTGCCCTTCCAAAGCGACTTGTGGCCCTCGCCAAATCTCGGCAGCCAGATGGGTCCGCCAGCGGTTCCGCCAAAGGCGTTATAGAGACTGCGCTGTGGATGAAGCTGTGCTTGCGTAGGATTGGTGGGAATGCTCGCGCGCTCGATATTGTTCAGGCTGTTCAGGATGTAATTGTCCTGGTGATACTCAAAGAGGTCGCCGTGAAACTCGTTGCCGCCGGTCTTGGTAACAATATTAATGACGGCGCCTGAGTTGCGGCCATATTGCGCCGAAAAATTATTGGTGATGATCTGATACTCTGACACCTGACTTTGGTTGTTAACGAAAAGCGACGGACCACCAATACTCAGGTCGTTGTTGTCCGAGCCGTCAATCTGGAAGTTATTTGAGCGGCCACGGTTTCCGTTGACCGACAGGCCCACGCCGTCCTGATTCACACCGCTATTTCGTGACGCGACTACGCCAGGAGCAAGCAAAGCCAAAGTGTCCAGGCCGCCGCCGGCGCCATTGGACGGCAAGTCTTCGATCTTGCGCGATTCAAAGGTGGTCGAAATTTGCGCCACGTCCTTGGTGACCAGTTCGTCACCCGTGCTCACAACTGTAACGGTTTCAGATGCGGTGCCCACAGCCAGGGCGACAGGCAAGTCCACAATGGCGCCAAGGCCGACTGTGACTTCCGTCACAACCTTCTTACTGAATCCGGTTTGTTCTACGGTTACCGAATACTTTCCGGGGACGAGATTCGGAATCTGGAAGTTGCCTTCGCCATTAGTGGTCGTAGGCGTGCTTACGCCCGAAGCAGAATTCTTAGCGGTAACTGTCGCCCCGGCGACAACTCCTCCATTCGGGTCAGTCACCGTTCCCCTCAAGGTACCGGATTGAGCCTGGCCATAAGCCAAAACGCTAAAAGTAAAAAAGACCAGCGCCCCGAGTGTTGTCACGGCGGCTGTTCTCACAAAGTTCTTCATATGGGTCCTCCTGAATCTAGTCTGAGTCACGTTTGGGTTTGCTTACTACGGAAATGCGATCCGGAAGCAACGGGTAGAAATGGCAGTTAACATTCAGCGATCAAAGAAATTAGAACAACTGACAAACAGCAAGAGCCATGCCGTCTGGTAATTCGCTCCGCAAGCTCGTGTAAGAAGGAATATTTTCAGGGATTACGCTGTCTCGCCTGGTACCATGTTGCAGATTTTGGATATTCTCCGAATCTTCGAATGGCCGTTACCGCAGTATCCCAACCATTTTTCTTGCCTGAGCCGCATTTGGACCGCTGGGGGCGTCGCGAAGGTAGCTTTCGAAAGCCCTGCGTGCTTCGGCGCGCTCACCCTTGATCATGTAGATTTGGCCGAGATGAAATAATGCGACAGCATACGGGGGGCCGCCTAAATCGCGGGCGGTTTTCAATCTCTCCTCCGCTCCGTTCAAATCGTTAATGCCCTCCAGGGCCAGGCCATAATAAAGAATAGCAGCGGCTGAATTAGGTTGCAGCGCCAGAGCTGCCTTCAGCGTCTTCGCCGCGTTAGAGAAATTGTGCTGCTGCACCAGCACAATACCCAAATTCAACGAGGGATTGAAAGCTTTGGAGTCTATTTGGATCGCTCGGCGAAATTCTGCGGCTGCTTCATCCAGTTTTCCCTGCGCCAGCAGCTGGGCGCCAAGATCGTTGTGAGCCATCAAATAGGCAGGGTAAAGCACGACGGCATTTCTCAAATGCCCTATAGCGTCGTCAGTCCGGCCTGATTTGCTGGCGTCGCTGGCCCGCTCAAACTCTCTTTTCGCCTGGGCTGGAATGGCAGAATCAAGCTCTCCGGTTGAGACCGCAGACGTTGAGCTGTTCGGTCCATCCGGTTTCTTTTCTTTAAGGTTGATACGAAGGATCGACGGCGCGCCTGGGAAAACCTCAACACTTACTTTGGCAATTTCGAATCGATCTCCGTCTGCTTCAACCACAACCTGGTAAACGTTAGGCGTGAGTCCAGAGAATTCAAAGTGACCTTGATTGTCGGTGTAGACACTGCTCTTGACGCCCCGGTCGGTTTGGAGAGATATCCTGGCGCGTTCGTTCAGAAAGGCCCCGCTCGGAAGAACAACGTTGCCACTGATTCTTCCGCCCTGGGCCGCAGCCGCAGCCGGTATCAAGAAGAGAATACCCGCCAACACCAAGCTGTTTTTCAGATTCAGGAGACCCGACTTCACGAAAACGCGGTCGGCAAAGCTTGTGCCATGCGGCCGCGGACATTTAAGTACAATCGGTGCTTCGACTTTTTTCGTCCAGCGGTATTTGCCCACCGAAATTCTGGATTTAATTACGATTTTGTGAATATCGGAGATTGACTGTGACGGGTTTAAACTCATTACACCGCAGTGTTGCTTGAGTCCTTCACAACTTCGAATTCAAACTGCAGTTCCTTGCCGCGAAAGATGTAGCTTAGATAGAACTCCCAGAACTTACGCGTAAAGCGTAGAGCGGGCCAGCGCTGATCAAGGTTCACGATCAGCTCGAGCCCGAAAGCGCGCCAAAGGTTCGCCAGTGAGACATAGGTCTGAACCGGCCTTAGCCTTACCTCGGTGTAGAACTCAAAAACCTGGCGCTCTTCGACAAAGCAGTTAAAGGAATAACTATTGAAGTGATTGCGGTGCGTCGGGTCGGTCGGCCAGTCCGGATTCGAATAATGAGGAGTTGTGATCTTAATCCGCCCACCCGGTCTGGTGATGCGAAAGAGTTCCGTGACAAAGGCCATCACATCGGGCACGTGCTCGGCTACATGACGACAGACAACTTCGTCGAACTCATCGTTTTCAAATGGATAAGGCAGAACCCCGAGATCGTGGATCACATCGGCGTGGGCCCGAGGGTTCGAGTCAATGCCAATCGCCCCGGGCGTTTTGTTCCAACCACAACCGACGTCCAGAATTCGTCTGCCAACCACCGGCGAGGCCGCGCTTTGATTTGGCCGTGGCGGATTCATCTTTAAAAGGAAGAAGGCCCTGTCAGAAGGAAGACGTGGTGACCGCGTGATTACCCCGGACTGGGAGCGCCAAGCCGGCTCCCAGAGACTCGCGGCCTGGAGCCACGAAGCCGGACTCGATAGCAGCCGCCAAGGACGCAAAGTCGAATGCGTAGAGTGGCACGGCAAACTCTTTCTGCACTTCCTCGAAATGGAGGCCGTCGAGCATTATCGGCTCGTCGCTCTTCAGCGCCACGCGCGGAATAATAGCGAACGCTCCGCGGACTTGATCGCGCGCGGCGATGAAATCTCCGCCGGTTAACAGCCCGGCCACGCTGACGTCGCCACCAAAGTATTCATTCTCGACGGCCACGACTTGCAACTGCGTCTGAAAACGCCGGTTCAATCGTTCGACTTGCTTTCGCAGGACGGGTGCGAAGATCGTGCCCGTCATGATCGTGCCGTAAAGTCTTTCAGGATGCGGCGGAGGTTTGCGCTCCAGCCGGCGCAGCAGCGCCTCGAACTCGTTCGCAAAGCTGCGCACCATGCCGATGCCGTCTTCGATCTGCGGATAATCGCCGTAATATTTTCGTGAAGGAACGGCCCGGCCCGCGCGCAGGTAAATCTCGTCACCGAGAAACGCGAACGTCGTCCCCAGCCGCGCGCGCAAATCATCCTGGATGATCGAGACTTCACTAATCGTACGGCGGCAGAATTCTGAAGTCACGGGTGTCAACCGCTCATCGTTCAAATAACGAGTCAGCCCCAGCGGCACTACCGCGACGCTGCGCACCCGCGGATGCAGCTCGGCGAGATCATAGATTGTGCGGCGCAGAATTTCACCATCATTAATTTCCGGACACAGCACGACCTGCGCGTGAATTTCAATTTCCGCGTCGAGCATGCGCTGCATCTTCTGCGTAATATCTGCGCGTTCCTTATCAACACCCAGCAGGTAAGCCCGCACTTCGAGGTCGGTGGCGTGAACTGAGACGTACTGCGGCGACAGCTTTTGTTCGATCACGCGCCGCATCTCGTCTTCGGTGATCGATGTCAGCGTCGTGTAGTTGCCGTAAAGAAATGAAAGACGCACGTCTTCATCGCGCACGAACAACGACGGGCGGGCCGTCTCAGGATTGCCTTTGCAGAAACAGAAGAGACATTCGTTCGCGCATTGGCGAGGAACGATCTGTTCGAAGCTGAGCCCGAACCCTTCCGCTTCGTCGCGTTCAATATTCAGTTCCCAGTCCTCGCCGCTCTGTTTGCGCACGTCGATGACCAGATCAGTTTCGCCGCCGGCTTGAAAACGAAAGTCGAGATAGTCGCGCACCGTTCGGCCGTTGACGCGCAGGATGCGATCGCCTGGCTCCAGCTCCAGCTCGGCGCCGATACTCCCGGCCGTGACTTCTGAGATCTCGACACCGCGGCGCCGAATTTGTGTGATTGCGGGTGTGACTGCGAATTCGTACATTTAGGACTCTTCAGGTGAGCGGCGTCTCGACGGTCAGGAAAGCCGCCCGCTGGCGAAAGTCAGAGTATAGCAAAGGCGGCTGTCTTTTGCTGATGGACCCCATGTCACCCCCGTGCCCGGCCAGTTCAAAATCTTATTAGCACCGTGCTTTAGTGCGGTGATCCGCTTCAAACTCAGCTCGTCGTTGACAAGGAATGTCGCCCAGCTTACTCTCGCTTTATTCGACGCGGGCTTTGATCTCTGACGCATAAAGTCGTTTGTATTAGCCCTCATTTCGGTTCACGCTCCAGCCCGCGCGTTCAACTCAATGAGTCCGGAACAATTGCCACCATCTGCTAATCGTAACGAGGCCTCGGATACTAAACAGACGCCGCTGCAGCCATGCGTGCTCCTGGTTGAAGACGATCGTTCGGCGCGTCGCTATCTGGAAGTGGCGCTACAGCGCTGTGGCTATGCCGTGGTAACCGCCGCCGACGGGTTGGAGGCGATGAAGCTCGCCCTTTCTGCACCGATCGATGCAGTGGTCACTGATGCCATCATGCCAAATCTCAGCGGCCAGGAACTGGCGCGGTTCCTGCGCAGCAATCAGAAGCTGTCCCATCTTCCTATCGTGCTGTTAACCGGCCAGGAAAACATGGCAGCCACGACTGAGAAGAATCTGATCGACGCTTTCCTCTATAAGCCCGTCAAGGTGGAAGAGCTTAAGAAGTGTCTAACCGAGCTGTTACGTCAGAAATAACTTCCCGCTTGACTCTGGACCCAGGTATTTCTTAACGGAAATCTTGATCTGAGCGGCGCGATGTGCGGCGCAAGTTCTGTGGTCAAAGGCTATTGACAAGCGTGCTACAGTCAAGGCTAATTTCTGGTTAGTTTGCTCCAGACACCAAGGCACTCACGGAGACTGACATGAAACCAACCATAGTGTTAGCGGAAGGACTCTTTGACGGGACTCTCGGCAAAACCCTCCTGGTCGGGATCGGCGTTGTAGTTGCGCTGGTCGTTGCGCTCTTAGGAAGGATGGGTTACCAGAAGGTTCAAGATATCAAGCGCAAAATCCCGTAAAGAAGTTCCAGCAAATTAACCTCGCAACCTAAAGACATCACCGGCAGTCTGGCGAAAGTTCTATCCGTGTCTCAACCTCAAAGCAACTGATCCAGAGGTGTGTATTCCCTTTGCTGAGACAAAGCCACCGCTTCATAAGTTAATTTGCCTGCGTAGGTATTGACTCCCGCCTTCAATCCCGGGTCTCCTGAAACCGCGGCTTTGAATCCGTTGTTCGCCAGCTTCAGCGCATAGGGAAGAGTCGCGTTAGTCAGTGCAAAGGTTGAAGTGCGTGGCACCGCGCCGGGCATGTTGGCGACACAGTAATGCAGCACGCCTTCGACATAGTAGGTTGGAGCAGAGTGTGTCGTCGGGTGCGTAGTCTCGACACAACCGCCCTGATCGACGGCCACGTCAACTATGACTGCGCCATCGGTCACGTCGGTGAGCATGTTGCGGGTGACCAATCTGGGGGCGGCGGCGCCGTGAACCAGCACCGCGCCGATAATCAGGTCGGCCTGAGAGACTGCGTCGTGAATCATGTAGGCACTCGACGCCAGCGTGGCGATCTTTGAAAGAAAGATGTCGTCCAGTTCGCGCAAGCGATCGAGATTGTTATCGATGATCGTCACGTGCGCGCCCATGCCGACGGCGATCTTCGCGGCGTTCGTTCCCACCACGCCGCCGCCGATGATCACCACCCGCGCGGCCGGCACGCCCGGCACGCCTCCGAGCAGGATGCCGCGCCCGCCACTCATCTTTTCCAAATAGTGAGCGCCTACCTGAATCGCCATACGGCCGGCAACTTCGGACATCGGCGTTAGCAGCGGCAGCGTCCCGCGGCGATCAGTGATCGTCTCGTAAGCAACGCCCGCGACTTTTCGCTGCAGCAACTGTTCGGTTAGTTCGTGGTCCGGGGCGAGGTGAAGATAGGTGAATAACAACTGACCGGCGCGCATGCGTGGATACTCCGGCGCGATCGGTTCCTTTACTTTGACGATCATCTCGGCCTCAGCCCAGACATCGTCGGCGGAATCGATGATGGTGGCGCCCGCCCGCTCGTATAAGGAATCGTCGAAGCCTGAGCCCTCGCCCGCGTTCGTTTCGGTCAGCACCCGGTGACCGGCGTCGGTAAGTGCGCGCACCCCGGCGGGCGTCAAGCCGACGCGGTATTCGTTGTCCTTGATTTCTTTCGGCAGTCCTATGATCACTGTTTCTGCTCCAGATGATGGTTTCGTAGGCTAGCGTAATGTCTCGGAGTTCGCTTAATTGGTCATAGCCGGGGCACTAGCCCGACCGTTAGGGAGGGCTCAGCGTTCACGGCCTAACATATGAGCCCTCCCTCACGGTCGGGCTAGCCCCCCGGCTCCCCTGTTACGGCTTTCCCTTTGGTGATGGTGACGGCGTTGCTTTCGGTGGCGGAGGTTCGATCTTCAGGCTGTTGCGGACCGTGTCCCATGCCGGCGTTGCCTTCTGGCGCGCCTTGTCCGGCCCAAAGAAAGTTAGCACGACGAGTCGCTCGCCCACCGTGCCCCAAAATATTCCTGCCTCACCCGACTCTTTTCCCAGCACGGCTGAGATGCGGACACCTTCCGCTGCCGAACCGCCAATCTCAGTAGTGGCAGCTTTGCGTTCCGGCTTGGCTCCCATCTGAACGAACTGCTTTTCGGTGAAGTTGACGTAAGGGTCGATGATCTTGGTTTTGGCTTGCGCCATCTTCTCAGGCGAATTGACCTTACCGCGATGGACGAAGAACTGGATCATGGCCTCACTATCGCTTCGCCCCAACTTCAGTTGTTGGGCGTCGGTGTTGCTATCGTCAACGATGGTCCAGCCATTGGGATAATCAAACGACAACCCATCCTTGGCAAAATGTTTGGTGTCTTGCGCAGAAACGCCCGCGGCCAGCAGCAGTAAAGCAGTCAGGCAAATAGAGGTTCTTATCAATCTCATTTTTCCTCCTCGAAATCGGTTGAGCATATTAACGCGTTTTCATCCAATCAATACAGCGCTCAAGATGCCGCCGGGAACATTTTCGGATAGACTCAGAGAAAGATTAGCCATAACTCACTTCAGTACCACCTGCGGTAACGGGTGGGCCATGGGATCAACTGGGCAATGTTAAGAGATATGATGAGTCACGATGGGCGCGAGTTCAAGCGGCAGTCTCGACGCGCCGAGCCAGCGGAATAACTTGCTTCACCTCAATCCCACCAATTAACATGGCGCGCAAGTCATCGTCGAATTTCTTTATCGCCCGGAGGTCTTAATGTTAGTGATCAAACGAATCGTAGCAGTTCCTTTTCTGCTGCTCGCCATCAATGCATTCGCACAACAACAAACTCCAACTTCCGCGGTCCAGACCGTCGAGGTCAAAGCTTCAGTAACTGAAGCTGAAGTCGGACAACAAGTGAAGCTGACCGTGGTGGCCAAAGATGGAGCCGGCAACATCGTCAATGAAAAGCCGGCGAGCTTCTTTGCCGGGCCGTTCGACATCGCCGCTGCGGACGAGAACGGCACCGTCAAGCTCTTCGGTCCGGGCGAAGTTACCGCCGGCGCAGTCTTTGCAAATACCAAGTCGGGTTTCACGACCTTCACCGTCAAGCCGGCTGCGATCAAAGCGGTTGAGATTAAGTCGATCACAACGCCGCTGGTTGCCGGAAGCATGGTGCAACTTGAAGTTGCCACGCGAATCTCAAATGGCGATCCGCGCACGGGCGTTCCGATTAGCTGGTCGTCCGACAATCCGGCAGTGGCCACGGTTGACGCCGGTGGAAACGTCACTGGAGTCGGTTCGGGTAAAGCGACAATTAAGGCTGCCGTCGGAGCGGCCAGTGGCACGATGACGATTACTGTCATCAAGAGCAATCTGCGCGGCCTGACGATTGAGTCCTCGGCTACTACGGCGCGCACCGGCGACGTTGTTCACTTCACCGCGAAGGGAACTCCAACAAATGATTTCACCCCGCGTTGGGCGGTGACCGGTTCCGGCGCGACGATTTATCCGGACGGTGCGTTCGTAGCTGAACAGCCGGGCACGTTCGTAATCAGCGCGAGCAGCGGCAATATCACTGCGACTGCTTCTATCGTTGTTGCGCCGCGCAATGCTGAACGCGAGTTGGAAGTTGTAGGCCGCGCTCCGTTCAAAGAGTTCCAGGGTGCCGAAGAATGGATCATCGGCAACTTTGCCTACTACTCGACGGTTTCAGATCAGTTTCTCGTCTATGACATTTCCGATCCCACCCATCCGAAACTCACCGACACCGTCAAGGTTGATGCGCGCCTGGTGAACGACATCATGACGACGTCCGATGGCAAGATCCTGGTCATCTCTCGCGAAGGCGCGTCGAATCGAAAAAACGGTATTGCCTTCTATGACACTTCCGACCCTGCACATCCGAAACTGATTTCGGAATACACGGCCACCGTTACCGGCGGCGTGCACAGCGCGTTTGTCGACAAGCATTATGTTTACTTGACCGACGACGCCACCGGCTCAATGCGTGTGATCGATTTCGCCGACGTGAAGAACCCGAAGGAGGTCGCGCGCTGGCAAGTTGAAAGCGCGGACGCCTCAACCATTCGCACCAAGGAAGGCGATGAGGTGGTTGGCCGTTACCTGCACGATCTCTACGTCAAAGACGGTCTCGCATATCTCGCCTACTGGCACGACGGTCTGATCATTCTCGATGTCGGCGCGGGTTTGAAAGGCGGCAGTCCGGAGCATCCGCAGCTGGTCAGCCAATTTCGTTTTAATCACAACGAACTCTACGGGAATGGTTGGCTTGCGGGTACCCACTCAGTCTGGCGCGACCGCAATTATCTTTTCATCGGCGACGAAGTGCTGCCTTCGTTCTTCGACATCCTGTCGCACAAGCGCATTCCGGTGCGGGGCGTCTGCCACGTGCTGGATATTAGCGACATCAACCATCCGCGCAAAGTCGCCGAGTACCCCGTGCCCGAAGGCGGCGCGCACAACACTTGGGTTGAAGACGGAATCATGTACATGGGTTACTACAGCGCCGGCGGCCGCGTGGTCGATGTCTCTGGCGAGTTGCGCGGCGATCTCTATCGCCAAGGTCGCGAGATCGGCAGAGTGTGGACCGGCGACCCCGAAGGCTATCGCACCAACCTGCCCTTCACCTGGGGCGCGCAACCGCACAAGGGATTCATCTATTTCAACGACATCAACTCAGGTTTGTGGGTCGTGAAGCTCGGGGCGAAGATTGATAAAGGATCGACGACTGCTCCGGGGCAGTGAGCGGTTGATGACGTACGATGACTACGCTTATGACGAGTACATGTCCGAGCTCGGACGTGAAGAGGAACTGCGCCGTGCGATTGACGAAATCTCGGTTGAGAATGCGAGTTGGTACTTGGGGACATTTGGGGACGCGTTGGAAAAACGAGCTCGTGGTTTGATTAAGCAAGCGAAGGAACTAAGTGATCTTGGATATTCGGGAGCTAGCCTCATCCTTAGCGCCAGTGCTCTTGAGCTGCTGATAAGGTATTTCGTACTCAAACCGTTAGTCAGCGGTACGTTTATTAAGGACGTCTGGGCCGATTTGCTTGTGGACAAGTTGGTCTCAGGTCAATCCTGGAGAGATCGCGAACTCCTACCATTGATCGCGGACGAGTGGGGTATCGACCTGACAAACATCAAGCTGACGAACGGCGTAGAGGCTTGGACGTTCTTCAAATCCGAAGTGGTGAAGAAACGGAATGAGTTTGTTCATAAAGGCGAACCAGTTACGCCAGAGTCTTGCTTGCTCGCCATCGACTGTGCTGAGGTTCTTTTCGAGGGACTCCTTACGCGTATCGCGAGGAAATTTCGCTTAGGCTGGCCCGAGTCTGGAGTTTGGCACAAACCAGCACCGGGCACTGGCGGGTCTGTCTATCAACCATGCGATCCTTTTCAATAGATCAGATGACTTACCAGGACATCATCACGATCGAGCCGGGAAAGCGCGGCGGCAAGCCTTGCATTCGCGGAATGCGCATTACGGTTTACGACGTGTTGGAATACCTTGCCTCGGGTATGTCCCAGGAAGAGATCCTGAAGGATTTTCCGTACCTTACCAAAGAGGACATTCTTGCGTGTCTCAGCTACGCCGCCGATCGTGAGAAGCGCTTGATGATAGTCGAGGCGTGAAATTACCTTGCATCTGTCATACTCAACTCCGTGAAACTCTTTGGCATCCCCGTCAAGATAGAGCCCTCGTTCTTCCTCGTCGTGGCAGTTCTGGGAATGAGCCGTTCCGCGACCATCGCGCTAGTCTTTGAATGGATCGTCGTCGTACTATTTTCCATCCTCCTTCATGAATTCGGTCACGCATTTGCGGCGCGTGCATTCGGCGCTGCGCCCTCGATCCGTTTGTATCAGATGGGCGGGGAGACTTCCTGGCTTTCCGAGACCCCTTTCTCTCCACTTAAACACCTGGTTGTCAGTTTATCAGGCCCAGCCGCGGGCTTCTTTCTGGGTGGATGCGTCCTGCTCGTGGGGCCATTTTTTCTGTTGTCAATCGGGTCACAAATATCAGCCGCGGCCTACTTTGATTTGATTTGGGTCAACATGGGTTGGGGGCTCTTTAATCTGCTCCCAATGCTTCCGCTTGATGGGGGCCGGGTTCTGACGACGCTTGAAGAATGGCTTCTGCGAACAAAAGATCAACTGGTCTCGCACGTGTTTTCTTTTGGCGTCGCGCTCACCATTTCCATGCTGGCATTCAGACGTTCCGTCTGGATCGCATTTCTGGGAATCTACTTCGCTTACCTGAACGGCAGTTCTCTTTGGGGAAAGTGGCAAACGCATCGCGATCTCAAACTTGAACCATGTCTTGCTCAAATCGGACGGGCCATTGAGAATGACGAGCCCGAACTTGCTCTCGATCTCATCAACAAAGTTCAGAAGGGAGCCTGGACACAGCACCTAAAGCGAGAAGTCGCTCGACTCCTGGTCTTTCTTCATATCACGCAAAACAATTTTAGCGCGGCTGAGATGGAGCTCAATCTTTTCAACGCGCGTTTTGGCGGAGACTATTACCTGCAGGGAGTGTTTCACTTCTGCCGGAAAGAAATGGCTGCTGCGGTTCCTGAGCTGAGGACCGTATTCGATCTCTCGCCGGACGCTAAGGTTGGACTAATGCTCGGCAAAGCTTTATTGGATACCAAAGAGTTCGCCTCCGTGGTCGAGTTATGCGAACATCCGACAATGGTGGAGGTCGCGTGGCAGCTGTGGGCACACTTGCAGGTGGAGGCGTTTAACGATGGGCAATTCCAGCTCTCGGCCCGGGCGGGGCAACGCGCGTATGAGCATGCGGCCGATCGCAATGTAGCCTATAACATGGCTTGTGCTCTGGCCCGGGACTCCGATCCAGTAAAGGCGCTGGAGTGGTTAAGACTGGCCGTCGCGGCGGGCTTTTCCGACAGAGAAGCAGTACTTTCAGACCTGGATTTGGATGCAGTCAGGTCGCTGCCGCAGTTTGGCGCCATCGTGGAGACATTGGATCAATTGCATGACCAAATCCAGAAGTGACGTTCATCGATCACCATGATCAAAATCCGTCAACTGGCAAAAGAGTTTGGTTCGCAGATGGCGGTGCGGAAGATCGACCTCGATATTCCCGCCGGACAACTTGTCGGATTGCTGGGACCGAACGGAGCCGGGAAGACCACGACGATCAAAATGTTAACTGGCATGTTGCTCCCGACATGCGGCACGGCTGAGATTGGCGGCTTTGATGTCGTCTCTGATCCTCTCAGCGTCAAGCGAATCATCGGCTACGTGCCTGAGACGGGCGCGGTCTTTGAATCGCTAACCGGGTGGGAGTATTTGCATCTCGTAGCGGCGCTGTATCACATCCCGGAGGACGAAGCGTCTCAGCGCATCGAGCGCTTCGGACAGTTCTTTGATCTGACCACGGACACTTTGCAGGACAAGCGGCTCGGCGCCTATTCGAAAGGGATGCGGCAGAAGGTTGTGATCACTTCGGCGCTGCTGCACAACCCGGAAGTCGTATTCTTTGACGAACCGCTGAACGGCCTGGACGCCAACGCCGCGCTTAGTCTCAAGACCTTAATCACCTCTCTGGCCCACGAAGGCAAAACAATCGTCTACTGTTCGCACATCCTCGATGTGGTCGAGCGAATCTGCGAACGGGTCGTCATCATTCACGAGGGATCTATAGTCGCCGACGGCACTGTCGCCGAATTAATGAAACAAACAGGCGAGCAGTCTTTGGAACACGTCTTTAACAAGTTGACGGCGACTGAAAATCTGCTGGCGCGCGCCGAAGAGTTTGCCCGTGTGCTTACCCGGTAGAAAACTTGCGCCGCGATCGACCGATCAAGCCGTCGAGCAGCCGACACGGAAGTTCATAGCGAGCAAAACCGCTAACGGCAAATAACCGCTAGCGCTTCATCTGCGCCGCTCCGGAGGAGCCAAATGATTATAGCTCGCGCGCTCCAGTGCTCCGTACGAGCTTGACCGAGGCACGTTCCGCTCCTACAGAGCGGCACCCAAGGGCGATGTCGGTTCTATAAACATTTCGCCTCTACGAGGCGAGAGCGGATCCCAGGGAAGCGTGGTTCATTACTCGATCAGGGGTTACTAAAATTCTTCCATCATGAAAGACACCGCTGCCCGGATTTCAACCCTCGATCACCAGCAGCTCAAGGTTCTGCTGAAGTGTTACTTCCGTTTGAGCATGCGCGGGCGCGTCACGCAATCGATGTCGCGTGGCGGCAAGCCTCGTAGCCTGTTCTTCGTTCTGGGAATGTATGTGTTTATGGGTTTGATGAATAGTCTGCTGCTCATGACCATTCATCTGGACGTTTTTACTTTCGCCGTCATCCTGCACTCAATGACATTCTTTGTCGTGGGCATGGCGCTGACCGCCGAATCAGGGGACATCCTGTTCAATGTAAACGAGACCGACGTCCTCGTCCATCGGCCTATTCATCCGCGGACTCTGCTGTTGGCAAAGTCTTTGAACCTGATTGCATTCGCGCTCCTCCTCGCATTTGCGCTCAACCTGTTTCCGACGTTCTTCGGTATGTATGCGAGCGGAGCGCAACCGTGGTTCCCGGTCGTTCATTTGATTTCGATCACATTGCTGTGTGTTTTCTGTTGCGCCATGGTGGTATGCACCTATGGTCTCGTGATCAGGTTCTTTGACCGCGAAGAGTTTGACAACTTCGCCGCCTGGTCACAGGTAGGGATGTCCATCCTGTTCATCGGTGGTTATCAGGTTGTGCCGCGGCTACTGCGGCAATTCGACGAACTCACGCTCGAACCCTATGCCCGCTATCTCCTTCCTTTGCCGTCGGCGTGGTTCGCGGGGATCGATTCCTGGCTTGCAGGAAATCGGATCGTTGCTGGCGCCTTGCCGTTGGCAGTCTGTGGCCTGTTGGTGACAGCGGCGCTGGGCTACATCGCGATCGGGAGATTGGCCCCAAGCTACGGCGAGGGATTGATCAAATTGAGTGAGACTCGCGCCCCGAAACGATCGCGCTCGCGAAAGCGTTCGACATCGATCCGTAATCCGATCCTGCGCTGGTGGCTGCGAGATCCCGTCGAACGGTGGACCTTCCGGCTGGCCGCTGTTTACATGCGCAGCGATCGTGACATCAAACTTCGTCTTTATCCTTCGCTCAGCGTCTTTCTGGTATTTCCCCTGATGGGTTTGCTCGATCGTGGCACAGTCTTTTCGAGGCTCGCTCCGTTAATAACGGCCTGGATGCTGGCCACCATGCCGCTGTCTGCGCTTGGGACTCTGCGGATGTCTTCGCACCATGCGGCGGCCGAAATCTTTGCGGTCGCGCCCTTGCCGAGCGCCGCGCCGGTCTTTCACGGTGTGCGCAAAGCGACCATCTATTACCTGTTAGTGCCGGCGATCTTCATCGCGGGAGTCTTGTTCGTGTTTATTGGTGCGGCCGGGCGCGACGCATTGCTGTTGGCTGTGCCTGGCCTGATCGCAATCCCAACTATTTCACTGCTGCCTGGTTTGGTTGGCGGGTATCTGCCACTGTCGCGGCCCGCCGCACGGGGAGCGCAGTCCTCGGGCAACATGCTACTGCTCTATCTCACCATGATTGCCATGGTGGCAGTCGGGGGCGTGACGTATTTAGCCTGGATTCTGGGTTATCTCTGGGCCCTGGTCGCAGTGGAATTGCCATTGGTGATGCTGGCGAATTGGATCATCTGCCGCGCCATCAGAAATCGGCAGTTTGGGCGGGCCGAATAAATGTGAAAACTCAAATCGTTGATGCTAATCCGGGATCCTGACGATCGGCTGAGGCGGCGGCTATTTCAATTCGGTCTTCCTCACCTTACCCTCGACAATTCTCTGAAACCCCTTTTGGTTTGGCAGTCGGGGCGACCTCCAGCGTAACTGTCATCTTGTCGGGCTCGGTCACTCATACGTCAACCGATACCGAGCAGCGCGGGAGCTGAAGTTACTATCCTAATAATGGTTTCCATTTTTTCGTAACTCTCTCCAAATTTCGCATGGCTTTCGTTTCCGTTTCTTCGCTTCCTTATCGCCACTGCGCGGAGTATAACCGACGGAACTGTTCATGAGGAGAACCACGAAATGTTACCAACTTTAGCTAAGATCATCATCGTATCGCTTGCACTCGGCTGTGTGTTTGGAGGCGCCGCCCAGACGGTAGCGCCGAAAATCGAAGCAGCGGATGCATTCTACGCGGCGCAGAAATGGGAAGAGGCAGCGCAGGCCTACGAAGCGATTGCGAAAGCCGATCCGGCAAACGCACGAGCGTGGTTCCGCGCCGGGACTGCGCTTCACCAGCAAGGCAAGTATTCTGAGGCGATCGGCTTCTATCAGAAAGCCATCGAACACGGTACCGGCAAACCCGTGATCAACTTCGCGATGTATAACCTCGCCGCCAGTTATGCCCGGCTCGGCGAGAAGGCCAAGGCGCTGGAATGGCTCAGTCGAGTGGTTACAACCAGCCCGGTGGTTTCGAGCGGTATGTCAGCCGATTCAGACTTTGCGACCATTCGATCGGAGCCGCGTTTTATCGAACTGGCCGCAATTGTTGAGAAGAGCCAAAAGCCCTGCATGTTCACTGACGGTTATCGCCAGTTCGATTTTTGGATCGGCGAATGGGATGTCTTAGTTGCCGGACAAAAGGTTGGATACAACAACATCAAGTCACTTCAGAGCGGCTGCATTATCGAAGAGAACTGGACGGGTGGAGGCGGTGAAACTGGACAGAGCTTCAACTTTTATAACCCCGTCACAGGGCTCTGGCACCAGTCTTACATGAGCAACCGAGGCGGCAATTGGATGATGGATGGCGCGTACAAAAATGGCGAGTTGCGATTTGAAGGCCACATCTACTCACCTCAGAGCGATGTTCTGGTACGGATGACGTTCTTCAATCTCGAGCCGGGAAAAGTGCGCCAAACGGCCGAGACTTCCACCGATGGCGGAAAGACGTGGGTAAAGGGCTGGGACGGTTTGTATCTGCGTCGGAAATCCACCTAGTGCCCAGTTCGTTGTTTCAGTCCATCGCATGGCCGGCCGACTCGTTGGCCATCACGATAATGTAGGCCGTCCTGCCGCCGCCCGAATATCCTGAATATACAAACGGTAACCCGGGAGTTTGTTTCATGGCTGCACTCGACACACCGATATCAGCGTTGGTTACTCCAGGCGCATAGAGCATGTAGTGCGCTGGAAACTCAGTTGTCGAAAGCTGACCGGATTTCAGATCAAACTTCACATCACCCGCCAGCATGTAAGCAATGCCTGCCTTCGCCGGACTATGAAATCTTCCCTGAGCGAATCCTTCGTCAATATTGCGTTTGATCTCGGCAGCTGATTTCTGTTGGGCCATTAATTCGCCGACCCGCAACATCACCGGCAGGATCGTTCTGCTGCCCTCAGGATCCCAGCAGGTTGGATGTACAGTCGTGTCTCCATTTTGGATTCCATCCCGATTGACCATGCAGTTGAAACCGTTCGTTCCCGCACGAGCTTTTTCATAACCGTGCTTGCCAAATGTGTAGACGGTGGCTTCGCGTCGCAAGTGAACTGGTGCGGCCTTTAGAGCGAGTTCGATTTCCTGCGCCGACGATAGCAAGGCTGGTGATGGAGTTTGGCCCTCGATTTTGGTAGTGCCAAGCGTAGTTCCCCAACCAATAGTCAGAGCGGTCAACACGAGCAGGTGACGTAACATTTGATTCTCCTGGCTCCGGGGATGGGAAGTGGCAGGCGCCTCTTATTTCAGTTTGCTCAGCACTTCGTGTGGGAGATAGGTGCGAAATACGTAATCCGTTTCCGGCTTGGCAATATGACAAGACTGGCAGTTCTCGAGCTTGCCCTGGGCCGTTACGTTGCTGCCCGTTCCGTCGACAACCATGTACTCCCAATCGCCACTCGTTGGGTTGAATCCTTTGCCGCGCTTAATCATGACGGTCAATAACTCCGGCGCGCGGCTGGATTGCTCGGGCAGTTTCTCCTTGACGATGACTGAGCCTACGGGGAAGCCAGGCTTCATCTGCTCGATCATCGCCTTGCGGCCCGTCTCATTCACATAAACGGTCACGTATTTTTGACGGTGTGGATTCGCGGGACCATCTTCTTTCAGGATGACGGCGGGTGCGCATAATGTTGCCGCGCGATCAGCCATCCGTTGCGGCTCGGGATTTACTTTGGTCCAATTCCGATAGCCGGTGATCTCTTTGACTGGAATGGAAGCCGGCGCTGTGGCCGCCGGCGACGAAGAAGAGCGCGGGGCGAAGTAACCGACAAACAATTCAATCCCAACCGAGAGACAAAGGACTGAAATCAAGATTGGCCTGGCAAGATTTCTTTGCATGCTGGCTCCTTTCCAACTCAGAGTAAGAGTACCTCATTTGGCAGGTTCAGTCTTGAAAAAATCGACACCCGCGGCTTCCTGTCCCACATCGACCGTCGCCACTGTCTTCAGCGCCTTGAGATCGATGATCTCAACCGTGCCCGGTTCTGAACCAACGCCTTCCACGGTAACAAATGCGTAAGCGTCGTCAGGCGAAACCACGACCCCGTGCAGAACCCTTCGTTTCGTCGGCAGACGCGCGAGTTCCTTGCCGCTCCTTAAGTCAAAGATCGACACTGACTGATCGCGTTTGTTGGTCGCCAGCAGACGTGTGCCGTCGTGCGTGATTCCGAGATTGTAAACTCCCTCGCGCGCCGGAATGCGGCGCACCAGCTTCCAGGTGTTCGCATTGACCTCGACGATCTCACTCGACTTGTTGCAGGCGACATAGATCGACGAACCATCAGCCGACGGTTGTGCCCAGGTTGGCGAACAGGAATTGTCGCCGGGCTTTGGCGCTTCCAGTCCGTGTCCGCCGGTGTCTTTCATACCGGGCATTTTCATTTCCGGCATCGAACTCATCACATCGCCAGGCTTCGGTGCTCCCGACAGACCGATCTCTTTTCCCCTGGTGACGATAAAATGACGCGCGACCTTCAACGTGCGGGTATCTATTTCGACCAGCATGTCGTCCATCATGCAGGCCGAATATTGTTTGGTGCCCTGCGGATTCAAACGCGATCCGTGCGGCATGGTGCAGGTTTGAATCCGCGCGACTTCGGTCATCGTGGGCGTTGAAACCACCGAGACCGACGACGGCACCATGTCGCCGTGCAGATTAAAATTGACGATGAAAAGAAAATTACCGTCTGGCGTAATATCAACCGTCGCCGGAAAATAGCCGAGCGTTGTCTTGCCCAGCACGCGGTCGTCTCTGGTCGAGTACTTCCAGATCAAACCGAACGGACGGCCGTGCGCGATCGAAACATAATAGAACTGCCGGTCGGGTGAGACGACGATGCCGTGCGGCCCATCGATGTCCACCGGCATGTCCCCGGTTTGTAGATCGTGATCGACGCGCGCGCCCTTTGGTCCGAACCGAATGAGGGCGATCTTGTCGGCAGATTCTGAGACTACGTAGAAGAGATAGTCTTTAGCCGGCGGGGCTTGGGCCGAGATTGTGAATGTTGGGACGATCGCGAGCGCAAAGGAGAAGATGGCGCAACTCAGAATTCGAGCAACCACAGTCCGCGTAGCGGACGACAGAAAATAGCCCAGCGATTCATCGCTGGGAAGGGAACCAATATCCTTCGAAACAAGTCCGCAAAGCGGACGGCAGACGCGCCCAAAACGTTCCTTCAATCGAACCTTTCTGTCGCCCGCTTCACGGGCTTCTGCTTCCATTCATGGACCAACCCAGCGCTGAAGCGCTGGGCTATTTTCGGCCGTCCGCTGCGCGGACTCAAATCGGCGCAACTTCACGGATTCGGTTTTTTCGGCGGCGCGGGTTTTAGCTCCGGCTTTGCCTCAGGCTTTGGTGGCTCGCTCTGCTCAGGCTTGTCTGGTGGAAAATCCTTTTCGTCGACGTCTTTGATCAGTACTTCCGCACCGAACTTGCGATAGCCGCGGAAAAGAATTTCGTTACGAGTCTGCTCAGTCTGGCCACGACTGCGGGCGGTGAGTTCCACTACTGCGCGCGAAGGCAACAGGTGTTCGACCTCATTGATCTTTACCCACTCGTAATCAATCAGTTTGCTCGCCGCGGTAATTGCAAAACCCGGATCGATCTCCTGACTGATATCCTCGAGACGCAGCACGCGATTGTTTTCGCGGTCAATCCAGATCCGGCCGCGATAACCTGCGACGGTTGACTGCATCGGGGAATCACCTTCGCCCCATCCCAGGGTCTCATGAGAAAACTGTTTCTTGACTTCGTACTCGTAAACGATCGCCGGGCGACCGCGCAATGTGTCGGTATCGACCATGGTAAAGACTGCCCGGCTGTCGGGCTTGAAGAGCTCGCTCAACGCAGTCACATACTCACCGGTTGAAATCGTCCCGCCAAGTTTTATTCCGTATCCCTGGCCTTCGGCCGCGGGCATGCCGTTTACGGAGAGCAACTTGTAATCTTCAGCGGCAGTTTGACGATAACTCACGGCGATGCTCAGCCGATCATAGACCGCCCAGTTCTTGCTTTGCCCGTAGGCGTGCGAACGCGTGATCTGTTGCTTCACGAGGTAATCCGGCATTGTCTCGGCCGCGCCGAGCGTTGCCTTGCGAGTTCGTTCGAGCAGCTCCAGCCCTTCAGTGCTCGGCGGCAGTGAGGCGGCCACCGGATTCGCCCGCCGGCGATCAGCCTCGACCAGCGTGCGCTGCAAGTCGACATCGTTGCCACTCTTCGTAGCCACGAGTGATCGCAGCCCATCGGTCAAAGGGAAAGCGATCCCGCGCTTGCGAATGTCGTCGACCAGCCTGCCCTTCGCTTCCGGATGTTTTGGTAGCTGATAGAGCAACTGCACGAATTCCTGATTCGTCAGTGGCGGGCCCTGTTGGAGTTCAGTCGTTTGCGGGAACGGCGTGTTGTTGGTTTGGGCTAACCCCGACGAAACAAACGGGCCGATGCAGAAAATCGAGGTGATGCAGAAAAATAATAATCGCATAGATTGATAAATCAACTGATCCTTCGGTAATTAACAATTGTTCCCTCTCCCTTTGGGAGAGGGTTAGGGTGAGGGTCTTAGTGCGAACCCTCTCTTCCCTTTGAGGACGTTGCTGCAAATGGAGGGCCTCTTCGCTAACTCCCTCACCCCGACCCTCTCCCAAAAGGAGAGGGAGTCTCCTTATCGACTCCACGTCAGCGGCGCGATGATTTTCGACAGCGTGTCGGTCTTTGACCCGTCCCGTTCTAGCACCGGATACTTCTCGCCTTCGCCGTACGTCAGTTGATAACTACTGACCTGGCCGTCGTTATCGATCAGCAAATCGATGCGCCTTCTCTTCGGGTCGATCGTTGCTCTGACAAAGTCGCGCAGCACGCCCGCCGAATACGCCTTGCCGTTGACCGCGAGTACTCGCATCCCTGGGCCGATGCCGGCTTTCGCCGCCGCCATGCCCTCGATCACGTCCGCGATCGAGCCATCCTCGTTAAGCCGCAGGCCAATGGAATAGCCCATTTCAGTGGCCCGCCGCACCTGTTCCAGGTCCTTCAAAAAGCCGCTGGGGGTCGTTTCATACGCCAGTTTCCAACCGCCCCTTTCGATGCCGCCGAGCGGCGCATGGAAGTCTGTGGAATTCAAACGCGTCAGCAGAAAGTTACGCCAGTCGAACGGCGCGACGTCGTTCAAACTCGCGACGACATCGTCGAACCCGTAGGTCTTGACTATCGGCGGGGTGCTGGGCGCGCCGTGAAACCGCTTGCAGAAATCGTCGAGCGAACGCGTGCCGCCCGTCAGTTCGCGAATCTTGGTGTCAGTGTCCAGCCAGATCAGCCAGCCTTCATCATAGAAATCTACGCCCCGGCGCAGTGCACTCCATTCACCGGGCGCGCCGTAGAGAATCTGTGCGGCAATCGTGGTGTCGATCAACGGTCGCCACAGGCGGCCAGGCCGGTGATCGAGATCGGCAGCGATTTGAGCGAGGTGCCCGCGATACTGCTCGGGCGTCCATAACCCACTGCGCGCCGAAAGCAAATTGCCGAGGTACTGCGTCAGGCCTTCATAGACCCAGAGCAGCTCACCCTTCATCGGCTCCTGGTAATTCGGCGTCGCCAAACCGGCGGGCCGCCGATACTTTCCATTCCACGAATGCACAAACTCGTGCGGTAGTACGCCGAGCGAAATGTCGCGCAACGCCGGGTCGAGTAAAGAACGCTCAGCCACGCGACTATCGTTTGATTCGTGATGCTCGAGTCCGAAGTGCGCAGTGTGATCGCTGAGCGTCAACAGAAAGTGATAGTGCTCGTAATGAGTGGCGCCAAACAGCGCGGTTGCTTCCGCGACCACTCGCTTCAGTGTGTTAGTTAGTTCCGGACTGATTTCCAGATCAGCATTGTTGTCGGCGGCGATGTCGATCTCGTTCGGCGGATTTGACGCCAGTGGGACTACGCGAAAATGTTCGCCGGCGAGCACCGGCGAATCGACGAGCTGCTCAAGCGACACGGGAGCAAAATTAACTTTGCTCGCCGACTGGTTAGCGACGGGAAGAGAAGTGCCAAACTTCCAACCCTCAGGCAAAGTGAGATCTGCCTTGAACGTAACGTCGCTCGCAATCGACCCAGCCGGATAAAGCAGCAACTGGTTCCAGGTAACGATCGCCAGGTGCGCGGTCGTCGACGCGCCGGCCGTGAAACCACCCGCAAACGTCGGTGAAAGAAAATCAAGCGCGACTTGCAGTTCCGTGGCGCCCGCAGGTACCTCAAGATGAAACGCGTACATGTCCACGTCGTCTCGCCGCCACGAAATCGTTTTGCCGCCCGCCGTGAATTTGAGCCCCGCGAGATTAACGATCGGCCCGGTCGGCCCATGCTCGCCAGGAATCCATTCCGGATAGACCAGCGTCAACGGCCCCGGCCCGACCGGCATCGTCATGCGCGCGTGAAAAAGTTTGCGCGGCGCTTCGGTGGCATCGACGCTGAGCGTGATTGGCGAGCCGGCAACACTAGCTTTGGCGGCAACGAACTCGGCTTGAATGAGAAGAATTGCGGCGGTTGCCAGTAAGAAGGAACTGAACCTGGGTTTCATTCGGCGTCTCCGGGAATCAAGTCTGCGGACCGGACAATGATAAGCGAGCGAAATGGACAGCTCCTAATCCCAAAGGTCGGAGACCCGATGACTGTTAGACAACTGTGGTCAATGCAGCATTGGCAACCTGCGGATCAAATCACCACTAAAAATCGTCGTGCCCAGCGGCGTATCCAGGAGTGACTCATAGCCACCTACAATCCCAACCACCACCTCGACGCCTTTAGGCATCAGCATCGCGGAAACCGTTACTGACTCCTGATCGGCTACTTTGATCTCGACAATCTTAAGCCGCGTAAACCCCTTAAACTCGAAAGTGAGTTCATAGGTGTCGGCTTTCAGGTCTTGAATTCGAAAGGCGCCCTTTTCATCGCTTTCCGATGCGGTCACCAGTTCATTCTTCCGAGTAAGTTGGATCTTCACTCCGCTGAGCGCAGCGCCGTTCGAATCGCAGACTGTCCCGGTGATTGAAGCTGCGTCGCTTTCCGTCTGGGGAGTTGACCTGGTGACAGTGACTTGGGGGGTGCAGGAGGACTTGTCCTTCGGAGATTGCTTTTGGCCAACAATGCTTCCAAATAAACTCATGATGGTCGCGAACACGGCGCCGGCGACTTTCGCTACATGCCGGCGAATGGCTCGCAAACCGACGGGGCAGTCTTTAGTGATAACCGTTCCGTCACTGCGTCGATAAAGTTGGGCGCAGACACGTCCTTCAGAATTAGCGATTAGGGTTTTGGCTTCTTTTCGAGTCAGCTCGGCGATGTTATAGACGTGCAAATTGCACAGGTCACAATGGCGAACGCGATCATCGCCAGCCATTTGCTCCCAGCTGGTGGGACAGGGGGAAGCAATGCGGAGATGATCGAGAGAGTCCTTAGCTTTCATAATGTTCCTCGGAAAGGAAATCGGTTCGGAACTTCGACTCGGCAAGTTGGGCTGTGGTTGCCTGAAGCTTGCGGCGGCAAGCGGCGGACGAGGGCGTCCGCTCCCAGCGGTAAAGAGCCGCTGAGTTTCAGAGTTACGAGCACTCCGAATTTTCGTGCGCTTATTACTTACAGAAGCGTTCGATGGCCTGTTGCAGGATGCGGACGCAGTCGTTGAGTTGATCGATGGGAACAAACTCGCCGGTGCGGTGGGCCACGCGAATGTCGCCGGGGCCGAAGACGACGGCGTCGGCGCCTAACGTGATCATGCTCGGCGCTTCGGTGCCGAATGCTACGGTTCCGGATTCTTTGCCGGAGGATTCTTCCAGGAACTGCACCAGTTGCGAATCGGCGCGCGTCTCGAAACTTTCATCGGCCCGCGCGGCATCGATTTCGCAGACGAAATCCGCGTCCTGTTGATGCAAATCTGCCGCGGCTTGCCTGACGAGATCGAGGGCATAGTCGGAGGCTTGCCCGGGAATCGTTCGCCATTCAAGCGTGAAGCGACATTCTCCCGCGATGATGTTCTTGGCCGTTCCGCCCTCGATCAAACCAACATTCATCGTGGTGTAGGGCGGATCGAATCCGGGGCGCTGCTCCTGCTTCAGTTCGCCGGCAATTTGTTCGACGCGTCCAATCAAGCGGGCCGCGCGAAAGATCGCGGAGGCGCCGATTTGCGGGTAAGCGCTGTGGGCTTCGCGACCGCGCACAGTGATCTCGGCGAGACAATATCCTTTCCCGGCTCTCATGGGTTGCAGGGAAGTCGGCTCGCCGACAATCGCATAACGAGCGGTGAATGGCTCGGCCGTGGCCAGTCGCTTCGCGCCTATGCAGCCAATTTCTTCGTCGGCGGTGAAAGCCAACGCCAAGGGCTTTCTTAGGCTCGAAAGATCAACGGTTTCAATAGCTGTGAGCGCGGCCGCGATGAATGCTTTGGTGTCGCATGCGCCGCGGCCAAAGAGCTTGCCATCCTTTTCGGTGAGGCGCAGCGCTTCGATCCAGGCCGGAGGGTGCGGCACGGTGTCGGTGTGCCCGACGAGGGCCAACTCGACGGTCGCGTCGGTTGAATCACTGACTGAAGTTTGGGCCACCAGGTTGATCTTCTCAACGCCGTTAGGGTCGATGTAGGGCAGGCGAGTGATCTTGAAGCCGGCGGCTTCGCAACGCGTAGTGAGATAAGAAATGATCTCGGCATTCGAGCGCGCGGAAACTGAATCGATGGCGACGAGATCTTTTAAGGTTTGTTCGACGGTCATGATCTGTCTGACTTTGGAGTGCGGTGGCAAGCGGAGCGCGACATCGCTTTCGATCATTCCGGGCTGAAAGAATCCAAAGCGCCGTCGCCGCTACGCTCTGCCGGCGCACTCCATAATTCGTTCACTTCCACAGTCGCTTTTGCAAGTTATTAAACCGCTCGATGATTTCTTCCTGCACCAGATGTTGACCCTCGGAGACGATTGGCCTGCCAGAGACAACAACCTCCCGCACGGCCGCGCGGGAAAGAGAAAAAATAATGCTGGAGAGCAGGTCGTCAGTCGAAGCTCCGGCAATCGAAGGATCATCCAGAGCGACGGTGAAAAAATCCGCGGATCTTCCCCGCTCGAGGATGCCGCCGGGAGCGCCGATGCTGCGCGCGCCGTTGGTGGTGGCGCAATCAAAGAGTCGCGCTGCGAGTGATGACGGATCCGGGCTCGGCGATACGCCCCGATCAAGCACGGCGCGCTCCAGCCTTTGCAATCGCAGGTGATATTCAAGCTCGCGGGCATCTTCCAGCAAATCAATCTGTGCGTGACTGTCCGTGCCCAGACAGATTGGCACACCCTGCTTGAAATATTCGTCGGCGGGCACGACGCCGTCACCGAGGTTGCGTTCCGTGGTGGGACAGGCGCAGACCAACGCACCGGTGCGCGCGAAAGCCGCAATCGCTTTCGGCGTCACATGAATCGCATGCACGGCGGTGAAGTCTTCGCCCAGCAGTCCTTCGGTTTGCAGCAGCGCGAATGGCGTGCGGCCGTACTCTGCGACACATGCCGAGACTTCCGCCGGTTGTTCGGCAACGTGCATGTGAACTTTCAGATTAGTTCGGTTCACCTCCGTGATCACCTGGCGCAAATAGTCGAGCGGAACGGCGCGCACACTGTGCGGCGCGACCGCTACCCAGGCACTCAGGGCACTAGCCCGACCGTCAGGGAGGGCTCCCTCCTGATCGAGAGTCGATGAGCCCTCCCTAACGGTCGGGCTAGTGCCCCGAGTCATATCGGCAGCTAATCGCTCCAGATTCTTGAGATAAGTTTCCGGATCGCTTTCAATGAACCGCGCGTGTCGCGGATTCGGCTCTGCCTGAAAACCAGAGCGTGCGTATGCAACTCGTAACAACGCTATTCGTAAACCGACATCACCCGCGGCACGCACGACTTCTTTAGCCAGCAGGTTGGGATCTTCATAAGGCGTTCCGTCCGGCTGTTTGTGAAGGTAGTGAAACTCGCCGACAGCAGTGATGCCGTGCAGCGCCATTTCCAGAAATGCCATGCGTGAAGCGTCATAAATGTCTGCCGGCGTCAGCCGTGTAGCTGCCGCATACATCATTTCGCGCCACGTCCAAAAACTGTCGAGAGCGGTGTGATCGTTTAGAGTCGGGTTATTGCCCGACTGGGCGGGCGGTAGCCCGCCGCTAAACGAGGGACTGCGCGAACGATACTCAGTCCGGCCTCTCAACACGCGCTGAAAAGCATGCGAATGCGAGTTGACCATTCCCGGCAGCAGCGCGCGGTTCGGAAGCAGGACCCGCTTCTCGTCTCTTAGTTCATCGACCGGCGTTAGTCTAACGATGGCGCCGGACGAATCGCACACGAGCGCCAGCGCTCGTTCGAATCGTCCGCCGGTGAAGATCAAATCCGGCAGCCACGCGATCAGTGAATTGTTGGCTCGCTCAATCGACATGCCGTGGCTCCGAAGTCTGGTGGAATTCAGGTGGTGGTGGCGGGCTCGGAAAAGATTCTTCAGTGGATTTGCCCGCGAGGATGCGCGAGACGATAGTGACGCTTATCAACGCCCCGGCCAGAGCGAGGATGTAAGTGAGAACGCTGAACCCGGGCGATCGCACCGGCCATCCCCATAGCACAATTCCAATCCCATGAATCAAACCGACGGCAAATCCGGCGACAAGCTCGCCCCCAATCCAGGCGCCGATCCCGATAAGACTCCATCTCCACGCGCTGCGATTCCGCTCGCGGGCCAGGCGAGTCATCATCTTGGGAATGCGATAGAAAACGAAATAGAGTTCAAGCATTCGTCGAATCCGAATCCGCATTCATCGTGTGAGCCGAAACATTCCACAGACCAGCGAAGGTCGCGGCGGCGTAGTAATTCCAACCGCAAACTTTCTTCACCGCGTTTCATGGGCCAGTTGTGATTCGACCGAAAGATCGGCTTCATTAGAAACGAGAGCTTATCAATGATTGGTTTGTTCGCGCGAATAGTCCAGTCATAAGTCACGTTCACAAATGGACCGTCCTGCTCAAAGGTCCAGATACCTCTTCCTTCCAGATTTCCCGTCGCGCCCATCGAGAGACCATTCGGATAGCGCGACTCGGTGGTCCGGAACTTAATGCGGAGCGTGTAAGGCAGCCAACCGCCCGCGCGCAGGCTGGTTGCAGCACGAGCCATTGCGGTCTTCGCTGCTTTGAGAGCCAGAGCCGCATGATGCGCGGAGAATATCACAGGCGACGTGTTTCCACATGCGTAGTAGTTTCGGAGTGCAGCGCGAATCTTTGGAGAGCGCTGACTTGTCAGCGCTTTGATGTGCGGCGACTTGTCGCCGCAAGGTTGCCGACTACAGTCCTGTAGGACCGCGACAAGTCGCGGTCCATTAATCTGTAACAAGTTACCGCACTCCAAACCCTCCGCGGTTTGTGCTCGTTCGCTAAACTCGCTGTAGAATGATGGCCGGCAATGGACGTGTCTTCATCGGTGGCGGTTTTGACCGCGATGATTACGCCCGCCGTGCTGATTTCAGCCAGCGGCACGATGATCCTTTCTACTTCCACGCGCCTGGGCAGAGTGGTGGATCGCACTCGCTCACTATCTGATCGTTTGCAGTCACTACGCGAAAACGATCCGAATGACGATCTGCTGGAAGAGAAGCGGGCGATGATCTTCGACCAACTGGACAAACTGACCAGCCGTTCGCGACTTTTACAGCGAGCGCTGACAACTTTCTACCTGGCGGTAGGTGTGTTCGTGGCCACCAGCGTGGCTATCGGCGTCGTGTCGTTCTTCAGCGCCAGGTTTGCTTTTATTCCGGTGGTGTTTGGATTGATCGGCGCCTTCTTTCTTTTCTATGGCAGTATGTTGGCGGTATTCGAAGCGCGTCTGGCACTCAGCACCACGCACGCCGAAATGGATTTCATCTGGCGCACCAGCAAGCGACTGGTGCCGCGTGAACTGGTCGAGCAGCACAAGACGCACTATGTCCACTTCCGCAAGAAGGATAAGAAGTGAGTACTGAGTCAGGGAACATTGAGGCCTCCTATCTTGGGCTGCTGCGGACCGGCGAGCTGTGTCGTCGCGTCGCGTCGCTGGAGGCACTGCTCGAACGTTGCACGGTTTGTCCGCGCGACTGTCTCAACAATAGATTGAAAGACGACATCGCGGCGTGCTATTCAGGCAGGCTGCCGATCGTTTCTTCTTATACAGCCCACTTTGGCGAAGAGCCGCCGCTGGTCGGCACCCACGGCGCCGGCAATATATTCTTTGGGAACTGCAACCTGCGCTGCGTCTACTGCCAGAACTATCAGATTTCACAGACACACAAAGAACAAATCAAGAACGAAGTCACGCATGAGCGCCTGGCTGAGATGATGCTGGAACTGCAAACGCGCGGGTGTCACAACATCAACTTTGTCTCGCCCACGCATTTCGCGCCGCAGATGGCGCGCGCGATTTTGATCGCGGCTGAACAGGGACTGCGCCTGCCGATTGTTTACAACACGAACGCGTACGATTCAGTCGAAGTGCTAAAGCTTCTCGACGGCATCGTCGATGTCTACCTGCCTGATTTGAAGTATGCGGAAGACGAGTCGGGTTATTTGTACTCGAAAGTTCGCGGCTATCGCGAATGCTCACGCGCGGCGATCGCCGAGATGTACCGGCAGGCGGGCGACGAACTGGTTTATGACGAGGACGGGTTGCTGAAGCGCGGCCTGCTGATTCGTTTGCTCGTTTTGCCGAATGATATTGGTGGCGTGCGCGAATCGCTGCGTTGGATTCACGACGAACTGAGTCCGCGCGTCGCCGTCTCGCTAATGGCCCAGTACTATCCGACGAACGTGGCGGGAACGAACCAGCGCTACACGTTGCTGTCGCGAAGAATCAGAGAGACAGAATGGTTGCGCGCAGTCGCCGCGCTGGATGAGTTTGGGATGGAAGAAGGCTGGATGCAGGAGTATGACGGCGCCGCGTTTTACTATCGGCCTGATTTTGATGATAGCGAGACGCCGTTTCGCGATGTTAGGGATTTTCAATCCTGACGGATCGCGGACATCCTGTCCGCCAGCGGGTGAAGGCCGCTCCGATCCTGCCAAGCATCACCGTGGAACATGTTCGCGCTTCGCGCACAGGCGGACAGGATGTCCGCGCTCCGGCTCCATGAAAAGTGCCGACGTTAGCCCTGCCTCTTTGGTAGTTGGATCGGCGGACGCCGCTGCGGCGCGGCTTCCGGCTCTTCCGCTTCCATCATGCCGGCGAGCACGTCTTTGTAGATTTTAATCTTGCCGTCCTGTTCCATGCGTTTCTGCACCGCCGTCAGGTAATCTTCAAAGACCTGGTTTTTGCGCTCGGTCAACGCGGTTTGCATTAGCGAATCACGCTGTTTGGCAAACTCTGCCAAATCGGCCTCAGCGCGAGTGTTCACTCCGATGACCAGATAATTCGAATTAAGAAAGATTGGCGTCTTGAGCACTTCTCCTGTCTTGGCCGCGGACAGCGGATCGTCCAGCAACACGCTCGAGCCGGCTTCGCCGAGCGGCGTCCCCACTTTGTAGTTTGCTTCGGCCTTCGCTTCCAGGCCGAGCTTAGCAGCCGCTGCTTTCAGATCGCCGGGAGACTTGGCGTTGGCGATCAATTCTTTCGCCTTATCTTCCAACATTGATTTTGCTTTTTCTGTCTTGACGGCCTGCGTCACTTTGTCTTTGACTTCAGAGAAGTCCGGAATGCGCGGGCCTTTCTTCTCGACCAGCAGCGGAATTGCAAAACCATTCTTGATGCCGGTGCGCTCGCCGACGTCGTTGGAATTTTCCAGCGGCGCGATTGACTCTTCGAATTGCTGCGAGCTGCCAATGTTAGGCACGTCATCGCCGGCTTTCACGAACGGCGTCTCGCGGACCATGTCGGCGGCCGTCATGTTGGCCTCGGCCGCGAACTCCTGCGCGACCTTCTGTGGATCCTTCGTTTCTTTCAGACGATCCTGAGCGCGCTGTGCAATTTTCTGTGCCACGGTGTAACCGCGACGATTGCGCAGCGAAACCAGCAACTCAGGCTTGGCATCCTCGAAAGTCTTGGGCACTGGGTCTCCACGACGCAGGATGTAATAAGCGTTCTTGTATTTGATTGCCTCAGTGACTTCGCCCGGCTGCATGTCCAGTACTTTCTGGTACGGGTCGTCCGACTTGTTGGGGTTCTTTTTCACGGTCCCATTCACGTGTCCACCATTCGTGGCCGTCGCGGGATCTTCAGAATTACCTTTGGCCAAATCGCCAAACGCTTGCTCGGTGGTCGTCTCCTGATCGCCACGGGCCTTGGCCACCAGCTCGTCGGCTTTGGCTTTGACGGTGGCGTCGAGATCCGGGCGCGCGACTTTTAAAACAATCTGCTGAACCTTAACTCCGGCCTGCTTGAATTCGGGCTTCAGACTGTCGTACTCGTCGCGCAGTTCCTTGTCTGAGATTTGCAGTTTCTGCCCCGACTTGTCCTGATCGATGAAAACGTATTTGATTTTTTTCTGCGGCACGAGGATGTTGTAATCAGTCTTGTGCTTTTCGTAATAAGCTTTCTGCTCATCGTCAGTGGGTTGAATTTTCTCAGCTATCTTATCGGCCGAAACCACCACATAGGTCAGATCGAAATTTGTATTCTTGCGCTTGTAGTCCTGTTGGACCTCGTCTTCTGAAATGCGCACGCTGGCGGCAACGAAGGCTTCCAGTTTTTCTCGCGCAATATCTTCGGCGACCCCACGTTCAAACTGGCCGACGTCGCCGACGCGCTCCTGGTACTTGCTCATGTCCAACTTTCCAGAGGCGTCAGTGAGCGTCAGTTTGCCAGACGCATCGCTGAATGTTTTCGCGATTCGATCTCTTACTTCCGCCTCGGACGCGCCCAGGCCCAGGCGCGCGGCTTCCTGCACGGTCACTTTGTTTAAGATCAGACCATCGAGAATCCGTTCGTCGGTATAGCCCATCTGGAGCAAACTCACCTGGCCGCCAAAGCGACTGAATTGACCCTGGAGATTCAGCTTCCGGGTAGTGAAGTCACCCACGGTAACTTCGTTGCTGCCCACGGTCGCGAGCACTTCGGTGCTCTTGGCCGGTTCCAGGGCCGATGAGCTGCCGTTAGGTCTGAAGAAGAGCACCAGGCTGACTGCCATCAGCCCCACGAATCCCAGAATCAGGACTTTGCTGGTGCGTTCAAAGCGGCTTAGTTGTTTGAGCATGTAGGTAAACCTTTTCCAGTCATTCCGAAACCATGAATTCTAATTGAGCGCTTCGCTGGCTGCAACTCGAAACCGGGCTCGGTTACTGCATTTTGACAAACTTCAGCGATTTCGTTTTTGCGTGGCTTGCGGCGCGAGTGATATTTTAGCTGCTTAGATGCATTCACTCGCAACTTCGACGCTGGCCTGGGTCGGCTTCTGTCTTTTCATTCTCGTGATGCTGGCCATCGACCTGGGCCTCTTTAATCGTAAGCCCCACGAAATCAGTTACCGGAATGCGGCGGTCTGGAGCGGCGTCTGGGTCGCCCTGGCCCTAATCTTCGCGGGACTGCTGTTTGGTCCACTGGGATGGGAGTTGTTTGGCGCCGCCCGCCATCAGAAGGGGCTCGAGTTTCTCGCCGGGTATCTGATCGAATTATCGCTTTCGGTCGACAATCTTTTTGTCTTCCTGCTGATCTTTTCGTACTTCAAAGTCCCGCCGAAATACCAGCATCGCGTTCTTTACTGGGGCGTGCTTGGTGCGCTGATCATGCGGGTAGCGATGATTCTGGCCGGCACGGCGCTGCTCGATCGCTTTCACTGGATTATTTATTTCTTTGGCGCATTTCTGGTTTATACCGGCGGGCAAATGCTGCGGGGCGGCCAGACCGAAATGGAGCCTGAGGAAAACCCTCTGGTGCGGATTGTCTCGCGCTATGTCCCGATCACCCGCCACTACGAGCGCCGGAAATTTTTTACTGTCGTTGATGGGAAACGGGTGGGCACTCTTTTGTTGCTGGTATTGATCGTCGTTGAAGTAACCGACCTGGTGTTTGCGGTTGACTCGATTCCGGCGATCTTTGGCGTCACGACTGATCGGTTCATCGTCTACACCTCGAATGTTTTTGCGATTCTTGGCCTGCGCACGTTTTACTTTCTGCTGGCCGGGGTCGTCGAGAAGTTTCACTACCTCAAGATTGGCCTCGGAATTGTGCTGGGTTTCATTGGACTCAAAATGCTCTTGCCATTGTTGGCGAAGGTAGTCGCAGCGGGTTTCCAGGGTCTCGGATATGAGGCAGTGGGCGACATGGTGCGCGACGTCGATAATATTCCGATTGGCATTGCGTTGGGGGTGGTGGCGGCGGTGCTGTTGGCCGCGGTAGGGGCGTCGCTGATCTGGCCGGCAAAAGACCAACAGAAGAGTCCGGAATAAATTCGTACCCCAGACACGACATCGCCCCGAAAGGCTGTTCCCTTCAGGGCGACGGAGCGCGCGCCGGAAAGCTCCGGCAGCTATTTTTGGAAACGGTTCTTAAGCAACCTTAACTGTAGAGAATCATGTAGTTGACTCTTCGCTCGCTGAGAACCAAGTGATTTAGGAACCAGCGAGAACAGCCTTCCATTCATCTTGGTTAGTACCGAAAGTTTAGTCCCGCGTGGCCGTTCTGGTCAAGCATCATGTTGACCGCACTTGATGCGTACATCAGCCCGGCGGTTAGCATTCTGAAGCAATTGGACCCTGACCCGCAACGTTCTCCTTTTATGATAATCACAATCAAAACACCTCGCGATTTTAACTTTCGCCGGACTGTTCTCAGCCACGGTTGGTGTGCGCTCCAGCCCTTCGAGTTCGATCAGCCGAATTGGAAATTGGTTCGCGTGCTTGTAAGTCGACAGGAGGAGCCCGTAACCGCAGAAATCTCGTGGCTAAATCGGGAGATCAGCATTAGTACTTCGCGGCGATTGGGGACGAAGGCTGCCGCCGAGATTGAGCGCGACGTGCGTCATATGTTCCGTCTCGATGACGACCTGCGCGAGTTTTACCGGGTCGTGACGGCCGATCCCGATTTTGCCTGGATTGCACAGGAAGGCGCCGGACGACTGTTGCGATCGCCTACGGTGTTCGAAGATCTGGTGAAGATGATCTGTACCACGAATTGTTCCTGGGCCTTGACGCAAAACATGGTGAGCGGACTGGTGCACGAACTGGGTCGTGAATCAGCGGATGGCCGCAAATCATTTCCTGACGCGGCCGCCATGGCCCGGAAGCCGGAGAAGTTTTTTCGTGAGCAGATTCGCTCGGGCTATCGCTCGCCGTACCTGGCTGAGTTGGCAAAACGAGTAGCGTCCGGGTCGCTCGATGTTGAGGCGTGGCTCACCAGCGAACTGCCCTTGAAGGATTTGATCAAAGAAATGAAAAGCGTCAAAGGCGTCGGCACTTACGCGGCTGAGAACTTGCTGAAACTAATCGGCCGTTACGATGGGCTGGCGCTGGATTCGTGGACGCGCGCGCAATTCGCGCGTTTGCGCAACAACAGTCGCTCAGCAAGTGACAAGAAAATTTCACGTTTCTATTCTCGATTCAATTCATGGCGCGGGCTGGCGTTGTGGTGTGATCTGACGCGTGATTGGGTTGAGCCCTGAAAATGTCGGAGCGCGGACATTCTGTCCGCCAGCGTGCGAAGCACGCTCATAATCTTACGGGAAGAATTACCTCGGACGTTGTTCGCGCTACGCGCTCAGGCGGACAGGATGTCCGCGCTCCTTGCTCCACTAAGCACCGGTGCGATATCGCAAACCCAGCGCGATGATCTTTTGCAGCAGATCTTCGTAGTCAATTCCACAGTGCTTGGCTGAGTCGGCGAAATCTTCGGCATTGGCAATCTGCGGATTGGGATTGGCTTCCAGCACATAGATCTGCCCATCGTCCGTCACGCGATAATCCAGGCGCGCGTAACCGCTGAGGAAAAGCGTGCGATAAATTCTCTTCGAAAGCCGCTCGATCTTTTCAGTCATCGCCTCATCGATCTCGGCCGCCTTGGTTACTACCCCAACTTTTTCCTGATAGGCCGGATCCCATTTCAGCTTTGAGGTAGCGATATTGGGCGCGCCCTCGGGAAGTTTTTCAATCACCAATTCCCAGGGCGTGTAGGTTTGCAGGCGCTGATTGCCGATCACGCTTACATAGATTTCGCGGCCGGCGATGTACTGCTCGGCAATCGCGTGCGTCTTTGTCTGGCGATGAATGAACTCGACGCGCTCGGCCAACTTTTCATCGTCATTGACGATCGATGCGCGCGCGATACCGACCGAGCCTTCCTCGCTGATTGATTTCACCAGCAGCGGAAACTTGAGCCGCTTCGATCTCTTCACTTTGCGGTTCATGTGAAAGACAGCGAAAGCGGGCACGTGAATGCGATGGTAAGCGAGCACCATTTTTGAAAGAGCTTTGTCACGGCAGATTGTCAGCCCGCGCGGATTGCATCCGGTGTACGGCTGCTTCATCAGTTCGAGATAACTGACCACGTGCTGGTCGTACAAAGGATAGCCGTGAAATTCTTCCAGCAGATTGAAAGCGATATGCGGCTTGTGCTCCATCAAAGCATTGCCGATCACACCCAGGTTGTTGTAAACGCCCACCGGCGCCACGTCATGGCCAATCTTTTTCAGGGTCGAAATTACGTCCCATTCGGTTTTGAACGGCGCCACTTCCTTCGCAGTCAGACCTTCGATAGTGTCCGGCGGCACCAGATCTTCATGGCAAAGCACTATGACCCGAAGTTTTTTGAAGGTTTCTGCGCTCACAATGAAATCCTGTGGTAACCGGAGTGGACGACGTTCATGGTTTGCACGGTCAGCATGATCGCGGTTTCGCGTTTGGCCTGTTCGCGGCGGCCGCTCAGGCGGAGTTTCAGTTGGCCCGCCCGCTCGATCATCAGTTCATAGACGTGATCGATGGCGTACTTGTGGACACCTGTTCCGTCGCCAACCAACTGCTCAATTTCGCGCTTGATGGAACGCAGAAAACTTACTGCTGTCAGGCGCGATTTGGGTCGCGGGTCGGCAGAAAAGATCCGCCGCAGATCGGCGTCAAGATAAGCCGGCCACTGAAATTCGTATTGGCGCTGCTTGCGCGCATAGTGCGCGCGCAAAGTGGTTCTGATCTCGGGCAGCGTTTCCACCTTTCGTCGCACGCGGTTCTTAGGCCGAGTGCCCGCGATCTCTTTCAGCACTTCGTCGATGTATTCCAGCTTACGCAGCGCCGGCCAGTTGCGATAACGCCGCCGCCAGTTTGAACGCGGTTGCAGCCAAACCGCAAACGTTTCCGCGAAATCTTCGGCGGGGTGCGCCTGCGCGTACCAGGCATCGAGGTTGAGCACATAACGACGGCTGTTCGGTTTTGGCTTGTAGGATTCCGGGTAACGTTGAGTGAAGAGACCAAAGATTTGATGCCAGCGCCGTTTGAAGTGCAGCCGAAAAGCGTTGTCGATCGCGTGACCGGCCTCGTGTCTCAGGATGCGCATGCACTGGACGTCGGTGCCGCCCTCGACTTCCAACATCTGCTTTCGTTCCAGCTTCATCAATCGCGGATGGGCCAAATAAAAAGGAATCGCGAATCCCGGCACGCCGTCGGGCGTAAACCATTCCGCCGACAACCACACGTGCGGTTTGAAGCGAATGCCGCGGTCGTTCAGTTCGCTGTAAAGACGCTTGATGTGAGGCTCGAGAAACGAACCCTTAATGCGTATCGGCAGATCGCAGATGCGAGTGTCGAGCAATCGCTCATCCGAAATGAGGCTCCATCTGAATCGTGTCGGCACTGGGCCAATTGTAGCTGCGTTTGGTTTGAGAGGCTAGATGGTTTTGAAGGGAGCCGAAAAAGTAAGTGTCCGGCAAACTTTAGTTTGTCGCCAACTTGAGTGACTCAAGAGCAACGACAAACTGAAGTTTTGCCGGACATTCAATGCGGTGACGCGCTTGCGCTCGTCACCGAAGTCGAAAGGGAATTACTGCTTGTTGAAGACCAGCGTCGAGTCCATGGGGCCGCCTCGGCCGCCTTCACTGTGAACTACAGCCGTCAGCACCTTGCCATCGGCTGAGAGCGACAGCTTCTGCGTGTTCGTGCTGGTTCGGTCTCCGTCCGGAGTGGTGAAGGTAGTCTTTCGCGACAGCTCTAACGCAGCGCCGGACCAGGTAGCTTTCAGCGCGGCCTTGCCCGTCGCTTGTCCCATGGGAATCTCCATCGTAGTTTCGGTGCCGTCCAGCTTGTAAGCTGAGGGAGCCGCTGGAGGTCTAGGTCCACCACCACCGCCATTACCACCGCCGCCGCCACCGCCGCCGGCAGGCTGACCACCCTCAACCTTTTGGTCGAGGGAAATAGTCTTGTCGTCTTGAGTGATCGTCCAGGTCACTTTGTCAGCGCCCTGCATGCGCGGTGACAGACCTTGACTCTTCGTCTTGTCCAGCACCCATGTGCCGCCGAAATTTGCTGAAGCAGCGCTGGCCGCCAAAACGGCCAAGCCCAACGCCAGCATCAGTCCGGCAATCAAAAACAATCTTCTCATTAGAAAAATCCTCCGTTAATTTTGGGGTTCGCTTGTCTGCGCGATCGAGACTTTTGTTGCGAGTTCGGTACCTAAGACGCTCAAGGGGACCATCAGGTTACTATTAATATAGGTCGGATAAGACCTATAGGACCTATATTAGCTGGTCTTGGCTGCGGGACGCCCTAATGACGGCACGCGCTTGCCGCCGGCGGTTTGCAGCAGGCTCATGGTACCCATATAACCGTAACCAAAGCAGAACAGCATCAGAAACGCGATCGGACCCCACATGTGCATGCGCAACGCATAACCAATTGCCAAAACAAAATAGAAAGCAAAGCTCAACTCGAGCAGCGGCAACCAACCGTGCTTGCGCTTGTATTTCTTCACCTTCCAGGATTCATCGGTCGTCGTTTCAACTCGATACTTTGGGGTTCGCACAAAGTCAGACTTGACGCCAACCAGTGCTTCCAGGACCGCGCGCGCGTTTGAGAAAGCGAGTCCGATGCCGAGGCCCATGACAAGCGGCAGGTGCAGCAGTCGCTTGCCGCGCTTCTTGTCGAGATACCAAACCGCCGTGCCATAGAAAAGCACGACCGAAACCGTCGAGAAGAAAAGCAAAGGCACGTCCAGCATCATCAACTGATGCAGACCCTGGTTATAGCGAACCAACAACAGCGGAAACTGCATGAAGCTGGCCACGATCATCAACGGGTAACTAATGTTGCCCGTGAGGCGAAAGAACATCTCGAGCTTTACCCGCATTGGCAGCGGCGCGTGCCAGATGCGCCGGTAAAGCTTAAACCAGACTTGCAGCACGCCCTTGGCCCAACGGCGCTGCTGCGCTTTGAAGGCGTTAATCTCAACCGGGATTTCCGCCGGCGCTTCTTCATCCAGCAGATAGACAAATCGCCAGCCCATCAACTGCGCGCGAAAACTCAGGTCCGTGTCTTCGGTAAGCGTGTCATGCTGCCAGCCGCCGCTCATCTCGATCGCTTCGCGCCGCCAGATTCCGGCCGTGCCGTTGAAGTTGAAAAAATTGCCCGAGCGATTGCGCGTGGTTTGCTCGACCACAAAATGTCCGTCGAGCATGATTGTTTGCAGGCGAGTCAGCAGGTTGTAAGAACCGTTGATATGCGACCAGCGCATCTGCGCGCAGCCCACGATCGGATCGGTGAAGTGGTGAATCAGCTTGTGCAGGAAATCCGGCCGCGGGACAAAATCAGCGTCGAAGATGGCGATCAGACTTCCCTTCGCGGTCTTCATGCCGTGTTCCAGCGCGCCCGCCTTGAATCCGGTGCGATCGTCGCGATGAATGTAGTGAATGTCGAAACCCTGTTGCGCGTATCTGGCGACGGTCGCGCGCGCGATGTTCACCGTTTCGTCGGTTGAATCATCGAGCACCTGAATCTCCATCCGCTCATGCGGATAGTCGATCTCAGTGATGGCTTTGACCAGACGCTCAACTACGTACATCTCGTTGAAGAGCGGTAGTTGTATCGTGATGTGTGGTAACTCATCGGCAGTGAACTCACCTTTTGCTTTTGGCGGAAACCTCGAGTAGCGCCAGAAGTCGATCACTTGCTTAATGCGATAGACGCCATAAATTGCCAGGACCGTCAGGATGCCAAAGTAGATGATTAGTACGGTCCAATCGAAGGTGTCGAGTTGATAGAGCGGGCTGATGTTCGCAGTAGTCTTGACGTACCAGGCGCAGTACGAGGGAGTATCAATGCAGATATAACCGTTAAGGGGATGAACGCAATACCCCGACTCAGTACACTGAAGGCCGCCCGCGAGCGGGGTGATAGTCGTGGCTAGCATTGTTAACATGTGATTCTTGGATCTTCCGCGAAGGCTTCTGATCAGTGACCGCAGATCAAAACAAAAGTCGGCCTGCGGAATTCTAACGCAGCGGGACGGCTGTCTCAAAACCGACGTGGCGCGGGCGTCCCGCCCGTGAATCACGCGCAAGATGCGCGTGTCACAACGCACCCAACTAAAGTTGGTACTCTAAACACGATCGTTCAGATTGAACCGAATTTTGCCAGAGTGACACTTCTTTCTGACCGCTTTCTGCCAGCGGGAATCTGCAAAAGGCGCTTTCCTTCAACAAATCAGCAACTGTCGATCGCGGAACGGCCATTGCCAATCGCGCGTGGGGGTGGAGGCCGATCCTCCAGCCTGCCTTGAAACATGAATACCTCCCGTCTAAACCATATTTTTGTTTGGATTGTAATCGTCGCCGGTGCAGCGGCGGTGGCATTCTCAGGCGCGCATCTCTCGGTCGAATTTATCGATGTGCGTTTTCTGCTGCTGGCCCTCGCAACGGTGCTCATCGGCCCGCGTCTGAGCATTCAGATCCCGCGCGTCAAAGCCCACATCTCAGTATCAGACACTTTTGTTTTTCTTTCGCTGCTGCTGTTCGGCGGCGAGGCCGCCGTCGTGCTGGCCACCACCGAAGCCCTGTGTTCGTCGGTGCGCATCAGCAACAAGGTGCAAACGCATCTCTTCAATGCCGGAGTCATGGCGTGCGCGACGTTCCTTACGGTTTGGACCTTGCGGATTTGCTTTGGTGAAACCTTAACGTGGCGCGACGTCTATTCTTCCAACTATGTGGTCGCGCTTTGCGCCATGGCCGTCGTGCAGTACGCCGTCAACTCAACTCTGGTGGCCACCAGCTCCGCGCTCAAGGCCGGTCAACCAGTCTGGCTGACCTGGCGCCGGAATTTTCTGTGGACGTCGATCACGTATTTCGCCGGCGCGTCCGCGGCGGGGATCATTGCGAGGTTCATCGGCAATGTCGGCTTCTTTGCTTTCAGCGCCACGATCCCGATCATCGCGATCGTATACTTCACTTACTGGACTTACATGAAGAACGTCGAAGGCGCCGCCGCGCAAGCCGAACTGGCCCGTTGTCACGTGGAAGAACTCAACCGGCATATCGCCGAACAGGGGCGCATCGAACGCGCCTTGCGGGAAACCGAAGAACACTTTCGCAACGCGTTTGATTATGCGGCGATCGGCATGGCTCTGGTTTCACCACAGGGCGCCTGGCTGCGCGTGAACCGTTCGCTGTGCGAGTTGGTCGGATATAGCGAGCAGGAATTGCTCGATTCAAACTTTCAGGCTGTCACTCACACCGACGATTTGGGAAATGACCTGGCAAATCTCTATCGGCTGATGCAGGGTGAAACGCCGACCTCCCAGGTCGAAAAGCGTTACGTGCATCGACTCGGCGAGATCGTCTGGGCCTTGAACAGCGTCTCGCTGGTCCGCGATTCTGATAATAACCCGGTGCACTTCATTTTCCAGATTCAGGACATCACTGAGCGGAAACGGGCAGAGGCAGCGTTACAAAGTCTTTCACTCGTCGATGAATTGACCGGCCTTTACAATCGCCGCGGTTTCCTGGCCGTGACCGAGCAGCACCTGGATTCAATTCGCCGCAACGAAAAAGTACCGGTGATCCTGTATGCCGACCTTGATGGATTGAAAGAGATCAACGATTCGCTGGGTCATCAGGAAGGCGATCGCGCTCTGGTTACGGCTGCCGAACTCTTCAAGGATACGTTCCGCAATGCTGATATCGTCGCACGACTCGGCGGCGATGAGTTTGTGGTGCTCGCCGCAATTGACCCCGCTGAAGAAGCTGAGACCCTTACGCGCCGGTTGCAGGACAAGTTTAGCGCCAGCAACAAACGCCGAAGTAGTCTCTACGATCTATCGATCAGCGTCGGCCTCGCACACTTCAACGATGAAGAAAACCACTCGATTGAAGAGCTCATGGCCCGCGCCGATCGGGCGATGTACGAAGACAAGCGCCGCAAGCGCTCGCGCGTCATCGCTCCGCCAACCTTCCTCAAGCCGCGCATTGAAGCGGTGGCGTAAACTCAAAGACTCCGATACAGAACCGCTTGCGGTAGCAAGCGGGTCAATCCTCTCTCCTCAGTCAATTGATCGCGGCTCGCTATGCGGTGAATGACCCGCTTGCTACCGCGAGCGATTCCGTACCGAGCCGTTCCCTTTCCTTTGCGCTACAATCTCCCGCTTGCTGAATTCGGAATCATCGCACGCTGACTCTCCATCACGCTGGCGCACGCTAGCGGTGCTGGCGATTGCGGAGTTGCTGGGCATGTCGCTTTGGTTCAGCGGCTCGGCGGTCGTGCCGGCGCTGACTAAGGAATGGCACCTCAGTGCCGGCGCAGCGAGTTGGCTCACGCTCTCTGTCCAGCTCGGCTTTGTGGCCGGGACGCTCTTGAGCGCGCTCCTCAATCTTCCCGACATCATCAGCCCAAGACATTTATTCACGCTGACGGCGATTGCCGCGGCTATCGTTAACGGCGCTTTCGGATTCCTGGCGCACGATGCGGCGGCGGGAATTCCTTTGCGCTTTCTAACGGGTATGTTTCTGGCGGGCGTCTATCCACCTGCAATGAAAATTCTGGTTTCGTGGTTTCGACATGGCCGCGGCCTGGCACTCGGCGTGCTGGTCGGCGCGTTAACGTTGGGCAAGGCCACACCCTATCTGGTCAATGGGCTCGGCAGCCAGAACTGGCGATACAACGTGATGTTCGTTTCGTTGCTCGCCGTGGTCGGCGGTCTGCTGGTGCTCTTTTTTGTGAGCGATGGGCCATACGCAAGGCCTGCGGCACGTTTTGATTGGAAGCAAGCCGGCAAAGTTTTTAGTAGCCGCCCGCTGCGTCTGGCCAACCTGGGTTACTTCGGGCACATGTGGGAACTCTACGCGATGTGGACCTGGATTCCGTTCATGATTCGCGCCAGCCTGTCGCTGCGCAAGAGCGATCCGTCACTTGCTGAGGTCGCTTCGTTCCTCGTGATCGGTTGCGGCGCTGCGGGCTGCGTCATAGCCGGCTTAATCGCCGACCGGGTTGGCCGCACGATTGTGACATCCACGGCGATGGCGATCAGCGGGAGCTGCTGCCTGGTTATTGGTTTTCTGTTCGGCGCGAATCCAATCCTGCTTTTGATCGTCGCAGCGATTTGGGGAGCCAGTGTGGTCGCTGACTCAGCTCAGTTTTCCGCGTGTGTCACCGAGTTGGGCGATCCGCAGTACATCGGTACGGCGCTGACGATGCAGACGTGTATCGGATTTCTGCTGACAGCGATCTCGATCGAGTTGATCCCGCGCCTTGTGAATCTGGTTGGGTGGCGTTATGCGTTCATGATTCTCGCGCCCGGGCCTTTGTTCGGCGTGATTTCGATGCTGCGGTTGCGCCGGCTTCCGGAGGCGGTGAAGATCGCGCACGGACGGAGATAGTTTGGAGTTCCGACTTTAGGCTGCCAGACCAACCTCGCTCTGAACAATGGATCGATACCGATATGGCATTGAGATTAAAGCGAGGCGGGTTTTGTACCGCAAAGCGGTTGCTACCTCCAGCCCAGGGTTGCCGCTTCGGCTACCCTGGGTGTGGAAATCCAATCCGCCGCAACCCCGACGGGGTTGCGTCCTGTTGCGTCCTCTTCGATACGTTCATACCCAACGTAGCCGCAGCGGCAACGTTGGGCTGGAGGTCGCAACCGCTTCGCGGTTCTGATTCAGAGTTTTATGAAGTTTGTCGGACATTAACGATCGGCTGCAACGCTAGGAAAGATTCCGACTGAAGTCGGTACTCCGAGCTTAAACCCGCTTCGGTTGCAGTCATCGCCCCACGGGAGTTTAATAGAGCCAAGAATGATCGGCGCAAAACTTGGGAATTATCGAATCCTCGAAAAGATTGGCGCCGGCGGGCAGGGAACAGTTTACAAAGCGACCGACACCAAACTTGGGCGCACGGTCGTCATCAAGGTTTTACCGCCGGAACTAACTGTCAAAGAAGCCAACCTGAAACGGTTCGAGCGCGAGGCCCGTCTGGCCTCGGCGCTTGATCACCCGAATATCTGCACCATTTTTGATTTGAACGACATTGAAGGCGTTCACTTCATCGCCATGCAGTACGTCGAAGGGAAGAACGTCCGCGAATTGGTTAACGGACGGCCCCTCGATCTGCGCAGCGCTCTTTCAATTGCCATTCAAGTGGCCGACGCTCTGGACGCAGCACACGCGCGCGGCATCATCCATCGCGACATCAAGGCCGGCAACGTCATGGTGACGCCGTCGGGTCAGGCGAAGGTTCTGGATTTTGGCCTGGCAAAACTTATGGATGGCGAAGGGACAGGCCCAGGTGGAATTCATCATACCGATCTGACTGAGATTGGTATCCCGTACGGCACCGCGACCTACGCTGCTCCCGAACAGGCGCGCGGCGACAAAGTCGATGCGCGTGCCGACATCTTTTCCACGGGCGTCTTGCTTTATGAAATGTTGACCGGCACCTGGCCGTTTCAGGGAAAGACCAGCATCGATGTGCGCCACGCGGTGCTGCACGATGAGCCGGAACCGCTGGCCGAAGCCAGACCGGGTGGCGCGCCACCGCAGCTGCAACGGATTCTCGATCGCACGCTGGCAAAAGATCCGAAAGGGCGTTATCAGAAAGTCGGCGAGCTGCGCGACGATTTGCGAGCGGTGCTACGCGAAGTCGAGGCCGGTGGCGCCCGAGGGTTTGAACCAATCACGCCCGTGACGCCGCGGCATCTTTCGGGGACCGGCCGAATGGGACGAGCGCTGCGCTGGCTGCGCGGGGTCACCGGAGAGCGCACGACGCAGCAGCGCATCTCAACCTCTGATCGCCCGGTGCACGAAACGCCGGTAACCAGCGTCGGCGATCGCGAGCGCAAGAGTGTCGCGATTCTTCCTTTCAAAAATCTGAGCAACGATTCGCAATCGAGCTTCTACGAATTCTCGCTCGCCGATGCGGTGATCACCGAACTCGCGCGCGTGCGTTCGCTGGTAGTGCGACCTTCTTCGGAAATCGTTAAGTATCAGGGTGTGCAAGTCGACCCGCGCCAGGCCGGGCGCGAGATGAGCGTCGCCGCCGTGTTGTCCGCGGGCTTTCTGCGCGCCGGCGATCGGATTCGCGTGACTGCGCAACTGGTCGACGTGGACTCTGGTGATTTGCTTTGGAGCGACAAGATTGACGCTGATGCTACCGACATCATCAACGTCCAGGACACGATCACTCAGGAGATTTGCGATGGCCTGCGGCTGGAACTGACGTCCGACGAGAAGGTTTGGCTGGAACAGCCGAAAACCGCGAACGCTGAAGCTTACGAAGAATACCTGCGTGGTCGCGATGCGATGGGCCGCTATGTCTATCACACGATTGCGCGCAAAGACGTCGACGCAGCAATCGATCATTTTCAACGGGCCGCTTATCTCGATCCGTCGTTTGCTTTGGCCCATAGCGCGTTGGGCGGCGCCTACGCCAATCGCGTCATGAAAGGTTTTGGCGAGGCCGGCGATCACGCGGAGGCCGAGGCAGCATTCGATAAGGCGCTGGCGCTCGATCCTCACATGCTCGAGGCGCGCATGCACATGGTGTTCATTTATCTGGCGCGCGGCGAGAAAGTTCAAGCCCGGCGGGCCGCAGATCAGTTAAAGCAGGAAGCACCCAACGATGTCGGCGTACACTTCGCTCGCGGCGTGCTGGCGCGTCTCGACGGTGATTATCACAAATCACTGCGGAGCTTCGATCGCATGCTGCGTTTGAACCCGGCAGAGCGAGTCGTGGTTAGCTATAACCGCGCGCGCTTGCTTACTTATCAGGCGCGTTACGACGAAGCGCTGGCCGAGCTTGATGCGGGTGCGGCGCTCGAGCCGGACCATCCGCTGATCAGAACTTTTCGGGCCCGCGCTCTCTACTATCGCGGCGAGCCGGTCAAAGCGGCCGAGATTCTCGAACAGGTGCTGGAGCAGCAGCCGCAACTCGATGGCATCCGGCCGATCTATGCGACTTTTCTGAGCGCGCTCGGCTGGCACGATGAGGCCCGCGAGCAAATCACCGACGAAGTGATCAAGACCGCCGACACCGATCACGACGTTGCTTATTGGTTGGCATCGGCCTATGCGATGGAAGGCGAACGCGAGGCAGCACTCAAATGGTTGCGGCGGGCGATTGAGCTGGGAAACGAAAACAGGCCGTGGTTTGAGCGCGACAAGAATTGGGAGTCTTTGCGCGACGATCCGGAGTATCAGCAGATCGTTAATTCGATTGTCACACCGATCTCAGCGGACGAGGAGGGGCAGTAGCCCGACCGTCAGGGAGGGCTTGAGCGCGCTTCGCGCGCTGTGCGGGCAGGATGCCCGCGCTCCAATATGAAAACCTTTATTGTTGGTGACATTCATGGCCGCTGTGCGCAGCTTCACGGTCTGCTCGAGATGTTGCCGCGCGAACAGACTACGGACACGCTGATCTTTCTCGGCGATCTGATCGATCGCGGTCCGGACGTGCCCGGCGTAGTTGAGCACGTGCTGAATCTGTGCCGTGAAGATCCTGAGAAGGTGATTTGCCTGCGCGGCAATCACGAACAGATGTTGCTGGATTTTCTCGATGACGCCGCGATGACCTGGGTGGAAACTGCGACTGGCGGAGATCGCACCTTCGCCCAGTACACCGAGACACCGCTGCGTCTGCGCACAAATGTTGATTTTGAAACGTCGCGCGATTTGCTCGCGAAAAAAATTCCAACTGATCAAATCGACTTCCTGCGGCAACTGCGTCTGTATCACGAAGACGATTACGCGATTTACGTTCATGCCGGCCTGGAGAACGGGAAACACCCGAGCGAGAGCTCGGCGCACGCTTTACTCTGGACGCGCGACGAGGGTTTCTACAAAAGCTATTACGGCAAGCCCTGCGTCTTTGGCCACACGCCAACGCCGTTTTTGCCATGGCGCGGCCGCCTGGGTCGTCACGGGATTTACGTCTACAACAGCGCCATCGGCATCGACACCGGCTACAACCTGCAATCGCCGCTGACGTGTCTGTCGCTGCCTGACTTTAAGTTGTATCAGATGTTCGCCGACGGTCAGACGGCAACACATCAGATCACTTCGTTTATTCCAGAGAGTTTGAAGGAAATGCAACGGAAAGCTGCGGTGAAGTAGATTCAAGCGGCTTTACTCGTATCGCAGGCACTCAATCGGATCCAGCCGCGAAGCTTTGCGCGCGGGCCAGACTCCGAAGATCAATCCAATCGCCACGCTTACGGACAAACCGGAAACTACGGCCCACATGGGGATTGACGAGGGCAGGCTGGGGATAATGAACCCGATGAGCTTGCTGATGCCCATTGCCGCCACCACGCCAATCACGCCCCCAAGAAAAGTCAGGGTCATTGCCTCGAACAAGAACTGATTGGTGATATCTCGCCGGCGCGCGCCGAGTGCTTTGCGGATGCCAATCTCCTGCGTACGCTCAGTGACGCTGACCAGCATGATGTTCATCACCCCAATCCCGCCGACCATTAAGCCGACCGACGAGATGGCAATGGCGATGATGCCGATCATGCCGAAGATGCTATCGAACTGGGTGATGAAAGCGTCAGCGGTCTTAACGTCGAAGTTGTTCGGCTCAGAAAACTTTACATTTCGTCGCGTGCGCAGAATCTCCTCGACCTGACTAAGCGCTTCCGGCAACTGCCCCGACTTTGCGCGAATGACGATCAACAGGAACCTGCGGCCGGGCGCGACCTGCACTCCGGTGCGATATGGCACAAAGACAGCGTTGTCCTCCTCATTCTCGCCGAAAACCGTAGTCTGGCGCTTTGCCAGCACCCCGATGATCTCCCACACATAGCCGCCCATTCTCACATGCGTTCCGACAATGCCCCCGTCCTTGTCAGGGAAGAGTGCCTCGGCGGCGTTGACGCCGATAACCATTACATTCCGGCGATTGAGATCGTCCTGCTCGGAGATGAAACGCCCTTCCTTGAGCGCCGCGTTGTGAATGTCAGCGTGGTTGGCGGTGACGCCCCTCGTATTACCGCGCCGGTAGGTCCGGTTTTCGATCTTGACCGTATCGTCGAAACCACAACCGCCACAACCAATGTTCGTGGACTCGAGCGCGATCGCCTGAACCGCCGATGCCTGAAGCGCGATGGCTTCGCCGTCTTCCGCAGTCAGGGGTTTGCGCGCGCGTTCAGACTGGTCGCGCTCGCCCACTTGCGGACCGGTCGTCAGGTGGAAAGCGTAGATGTTGTTGGTGCCGTACTCCTCGACCATCCTGACAATGTTGGCGCGGAGACCAGTCAGGATCGAGGCCACGACAATAGCGACCAGCACGCCAATGACAATCCCGAGCACCGTGAGTGCGCTGCGGAACTTGTGCGCTCGGATGCTGTCGAGCGCCATCAGGAGCGTTTCCCGCGGGATGAAGTTGGGCAGTTTGATCTTCATGGGTCAGCTGCGCGTGAGCGCAATGATCGGATCGAGGCGCGAGGCTTTGAATGCCGGATAGATACCGGCGACCATGCCGACCCCCGTAGAGACACCGAGGGCCAGCGCGATGTAACCCAGGGTGATCGTCATCGTAATCGGCGTGAGTGCCGTCACCCCCCATGAGATGCCGCCAGCGGCGAGCAGCCCCAGCACGCCTCCGAGCGCGCAGAGCATCGATGACTCGATCAGAAACTGCAGCAGCACTTGTTTGCGTCGCGCGCCGAGTGCTTTACGCAAACCGATCTCGAAGGTGCGTTCGGTGACAGAGACCAGCATGATGTTCATGACCACGATGCCACCCACGACGAGGGCAATCAGAGTGATTGGCGTCACCACCAGTGCAATGGCGCCCGTGAATTGATCAATCTGACCGCCCAGCGATTCGGTGTTGACGAGACCGAAGTCGTCTTCCTCGCTTCCAATCAACTCGTGATAATTGCGCAGTGCGCTTCGGGCATCCTCGATCGTCCCTTGGAAAGTCTTGCGTTCCTGCCCCTTGCCGTGGATTTGCAAATCCAGGTCGCGCCCATAAATGCGCTGGAAAGTGGTGAGCGGGATGTAAACGTGCTTATCGATGAGGTCGCCAAAGATTGGACCGCGCCTCTCCTCGACACCGACGACGCGCATCGGGAGACCGGCCACCTTGAACTCTTTGCCGACGGGGTCGATGTCGGGGTAGAACTTGTCCTTGATATCGGCGCCGAGAACGACGACGAGTTTGGCGTGCGAGACTTCTTCGGATTGGATGAAGCGACCGTCCGACATGGTCTTGTCTTCGATCTCAGCCATGTTCGAGGTCACCCCAAAGATGATGCCGCCGAAGAACGTCTTGCCGTCCTGCTCGAACTTTGTTCCTCGCCCCGTCTCCGCTCCGACCGTCGTGCAAGTCTCGCAGTATTGCTGCAGCCATTCCATGTCGGCCCACTTCAGTCGCTTGTTGCGGCGGTTCATGCGCTCTAAATCTTCTTCTGACAACTGGCCCTGGCTGGCCATGCGCGCGATCATGAAGTGGTTGGTGCCCAGTATCTTTGACATCTTATCGACGACGTAAGTATTGAGCCCGGAGATTGCTGCGCCCACGACAACCACAGAGGCCACTCCAATAATGATCCCAATCAGAGTGAGAAATGCGCGCAGTTTATGCGCCAGGATCGACTGAGCGGCGATCTTGGCAGCGTCAACATAAAATGAATAAAGGTGGCGCATAAGACTTTGGCGAATTTACGGAATCGAAGGGCTCGATGGCTGTCGCTGCCTTGCCATACGATGATTCGTTCCCGGAAGTTTTCGGTTTAGACCCATTGCCCCCGGAAAAGTTCCGAGTCGTAACTTCCCCGCGAACGGAAAGCCAGGGGCGCACCTCGGGACATACGTGGTTTTTCTCTAGGAAGACGTGAGAGGCAGACAATCTATTAACGGGGGGTCATTTCAGGCGCTTTGGCAGGTGTGTTGTCGCTGCCGAGTTCAACCTTAGACGAATCCTTTCCTCACCAGCCATTCATGCACGACGATCTTCTTATCGCGCTTGCTGCCGTCAACCTCGTAGTTGAGCTGGCGCATTTCTTCAGTTGAGATTGCGCCTGCGAGTTTTTGCAGAACTTCAGCGAGCGCCTGTTCGCGCGTCAAAGCATCTGTGCGCGTGAGGTACACCGCTTCGTAGGGCGGAAAATAATGTCGATCGTCCATGAGTTGGACCAGGTCGAGCGCAGCGATCCTGCCGTCGGTCGAGTTACCGGCGATCAGATCGACTTTGCGCGAAGCCAGCGCGGTGTAAGTTAGATCCAGCGCCATTTCGCGCGGCGGTTCGGCAAATTGCAAACCATAGGTGCGTGAGAATCCGGGATAACCATCGGCGCGCGACACAAAGTCATGGCCAAAACCGGCGGTCCATTGCGGCGCGTATCGCGCAGTGTCTGAGACAGTTTTCAAATTGAGCCGCCGCGCGTCGTCGCCGCGCACCAGAATGGCAAAAGTGTTATCGAACCCCAGGGGTGGACTAACCTCAACATTGAATTGCTCGGCATATTCGCGCTTGACCTGATCGTAAACCGCTTTTGGATCCGTGATCGGAGCATGATGAAGGATTTGCGCGAAAGACGTCCCGGTATATTCGGGGTAGAGGTCGATCTGCTTTGCCAGCAACGCACTGTGCGTTAGATTCCCGCCGAGATCAAACCGGCGCTCGACTTCGACCTTTCTTGCTTCCAACATCTGGGCGACGATTTCGGCAAGCAGCTCCGATTCAGTGAAATCTTTCGAGCCGACGGTGACGTGACCGCGACCTGAGGACGAACCCGCGCGGTTCTTAATTCCAAGCCAGCCTCCATAGCCCATCAATCCCACGCCGATAATGAGCACGGCCAAAGCCAGAACCCGCAAAGGTCGAGTTCGTGAAGCCCTTTGGGAGTTGGGATCGAATCGTCTTTCGATCAAGCTGAAGCCAAAATCAGCCAACAACGCCATCAGTGCTGAAGGAATCGATCCCGCCAACAGCAGGCGATTGTCATCCATTCTCAACCCGCGAAAGATGTACTCGCCCAATCCTCCGGCGCCGACTTCGGCAGCGATGATCGCCACGCCAATCGTAATCACGACCGCGACGCGCACTCCGGTCAGGATCACACTCATGGCCAGCGGCAGTTCGACCTGAAACAGGACTTGTCGATCAGTCATGCCCATGGCCACCGCCGCTTCACGAACATTATGATCGACACCAAGAATTCCCGTGACGGTGTTTCGTATGATCGGCAGCAGCGCATAAACGACCAGCGCAACAATTGCCGTGCGCGGTCCAATGCCGCCGATGAAAGGCAACGGGATCAGAAAGCCAAATAGCGCCAGGCTGGGAATCGTCTGCATCACATTTGCGATTCCCAGGACCGGCCCGCGCAAGCGTTTCCGTCGCGTAATCAAAATCCCCAACGGCAAACCAATAACGATCGCCACGGCGATTGAGATCGAGACCAGCCAAAGATGCTGCGCGATGTGCGCGAGAATGTCTGACCAGTTGTGTTTAAGAAAATCGAGCATGGAAGTCGATCAATTGCCTTTGGCAGTTGCAGCTCTGGAGAAAGACCGCGCAACGAGCCATCAAAGATGGCGGCAGAATGTAACCCCGGGCGTTAAGCCCGGGGTAAAGGTAGAGGGAAATAATAAGCCCTCGAAGAGGGCGACAGAATCAGCGAGACATTTGAAGATTGATTTTCATGCTGGAGGTTGCGGGTGAAGTTTGAATCAATGACGGGAAGAAAAAGATCGGGCTGCCGATGAGGCGGACTAACAACGCCGCCGAGCTCTACTTTTTCTTCCCTATAACAAGCAAAAGCACTCCCGCAACGCCACCAAAGAATCCCAATATCAGCCCTAATACCAGCAGTATGTGGATTAAGGCTCCTCCAATATGAAGGACAAAGCCAATAAGCCACAGCAGGAACAATAACGCTGCGCAGCCCAAAGAAATACCTAGAATTATGAAACCCGCTATCCTCATGAAGCGCGAGTGTACCTCGATCAATCTAACCCGTCCATGGGATAACACACATATCGGGAGCGCGGGCACCCGTTTTCTCACGATTAGATTTTCATGGTTCCAAAGGAGTTTGGCCGTTAACTGATCCTCTTTCGCCCCTATCGGGGCTCCAGGGATCTTTTTATGCCGATACCCCGGGCTCGCGCCCGGGGCTACATTCTGCCGCCCGCTTGCGCGGGCTCATTGAACGATTTCCTTCCACATGCACGTATGCCGACTAAACTACAAAATCATTCCGCAACGTTTCCAAATACGCCCGCGCGAGTTCATGTTGAGACTTCACAAAACCCTCGGGTGTCTCCAGCAACACGATCCGCCCTGCATCCATCAGGGCAATTCGGGATCCGAGCAGTAACGCCTCGCGCACGTCGTGCGTCACGAAGATGACTGTCTTGCCCATGCGCGTTTTCAATTCCGCAAATTCTTTTTGCAGCGACGCGCGCGTCAGCGGATCCAGCGCTCCAAACGGTTCGTCCATCAGCAGCAAAGGCGGATCGGCAGCCAGCGCCCGGGCCACGCCGATGCGTTGACGTTGTCCGCCCGACAACTCGCGCGGGTAACGGTGCGCGAAACCATCTGGATCCAAACCAACCAACGAAAGTAATTCGCGCACTCGCTCCTTTACGCGCGCTTTGTCCCACCCTTCGAGATGCGGCACCAGCGAGATGTTCTGCTCGACCGTGAAATGCGGAAACAGTCCGGCTTCCTGAATCACATAACCAGTGCGGCGACGCAGTCGGATTACATCCCACTCGATGGTTGCTTTGTCTTCTACCAGGACTTTGCCTGAGGTCGGCGTGAGCAGGCGGTTCACGAGCTTGAGAGTCGTAGTCTTGCCGCAACCCGATTCGCCGAGCAAGACGAAGGTTTCGCCTTGCTGAACGTGCAGACTCAGTCGATCGATAATCGGCCGGCCGCCGTTGACGGCGAAAGTGACTTGGCGGAATTCAACCAGTGGGTTGCGATTGATCATCTCAGTTCGGCGAGTCTATCAAAAAACCCCTAAGCCCGCCTCACGTGTTTTCTGTGAGTTGAGATTAACCGCAAAGGGCGCAGAGGATGTCGCAGAGGTACGCAGAGGAAAGCCAGAACACAAATAGGGCTTTTCCTCCGCGTACCTTTGCGAAAACCTCTGCGTCCGCTGCGTTTAATATTCTTCGGGTCTTCGCAAACTCGCTTCCCGCGCCACGGCGATGGTAAAGTTGCAAACTCAATTCGGAGCCAATCAATGAGCCAAGTCGATCACATTCATGCCCGTGAGATTCTTGACTCGCGCGGCAATCCGACAGTCGAAGCTGACGTGACTTTAGTTGGCGGTGTCGTGGGCCGCGCGGCCGTGCCTTCGGGCGCCTCTACCGGCGAACACGAAGCTGTTGAATTGCGCGATGGTGATCCGAAACGCTTTGGCGGCAAGGGCGTTTTGAAAGCGGTACACAACGTTAACGACGTGATTGCCGGCAGACTGAAGGGAATGAGCGCTCTTGATCAATCTGAGATCGATCGGATTCTGATCGATCTCGACGGTACGCCGAACAAGTCGAATCTTGGCGCGAATGCGCTGCTCGCGGTTTCAATGGCCACCGCGCGGGCCGCGGCGAGTTTTCAGAAGTTGCCGCTGTACCGCTATCTCGGTGGCGCCGGCGCGAACACTCTACCGGTGCCGATGATGAACATCATTAACGGCGGCGCCCACGCTGACAACAACGTCGATTTTCAGGAATTCATGATCGTGCCCGTCGGCGCCCGCACCTTCAGTGAAGCGCTGCGCACGGGCGCCGAGATCTTTCACACGCTGAAATCGGTTTTGAAGAAAAAAGGTTATGCGACCAGTGTCGGGGACGAAGGCGGCTTTGCCCCGAACCTGAAATCAAACGAAGAAGCGATCGAGACTATTCTGGAAGCGATTACGCAGGCGGGTTTTCAAGCGGGCGAGAATGTTCTACTCGCGCTCGACCCGGCCGCCAGTGAGTTCTACGACGGCGCGTCTTATGTTTTCAAAAAGTCTGACAGCCGCAAACTCACGAGCGACGAGATGGTTTCGTACTGGAAAGATTGGGCCGGCAAGTATCCAATTATTTCAATCGAAGACGGCATGGCCGAGAATGATTGGGACGGCTGGAAGGCTTTGACCGGCGCGATTGGTGAAAGCGTGCAGCTTGTCGGTGACGATCTGTTCGTGACGAATACAAAGTTCCTGCAAAAGGGAATTGAACTCGGCGTCGCGAATTCGATCTTGATTAAGGTCAATCAGATTGGCACCCTCAGCGAGACTTTGGCTTGTATTGAGTTGGCGAAAACGAATCACATGACTGCGGTAATCTCGCATCGCTCAGGCGAAACGGAAGACGCCTTCATTGCCGATCTCGCGGTGGCCACGAACGCTGGTCAAATCAAAACCGGTTCGCTGTCCCGCAGCGATCGCATCGCGAAATACAATCAACTGCTGCGCATTGAAGAAGAGTTAGGCGCGGCAGCGGTCTATGAGGGCCGCGCGGCGTTTCGGTCAGAACCGCCTGCGGTAGCGGGCGGTTGAATTTGGAAATCAGGATCCAGGCATCGGTCGATTTCGACCACCCGCTACCGCAGGTGGTTCTGACATTGAGGTAGCCATGAATCAATCAGACGTCAAGCATCTATTTGATTATACGGAATGGGCCAATGGGCTCGCGCTTAGTGCGGCGGCTAATCTCTCTGAAGAGAATCTGCGGCGCGACTTTGGCATCAGTCACGGTTCGATTTTCGGGACGCTGCGGCACATGGCCGGCGCTGAATGGATTTGGCTGGAGCGGTGGCACGGGCATTCGCCGCCGAAGGACAAAGCCTGGTCGCTTTGGACCGACGAAGGCTGCCCTGACCTCGCGAAATTGAACGAGCGTTGGCGAGATGTCGTCGATCGCCGCGCGCGCTTTCTTTCGGAAGTGGACGAGTCGCGTCTGGCGGCGGAATTGCCGTTCAAGCTGCTCAGCGGCGATCCCAGTTCACTGCCGCTCGTAGATCAGATGCAACACGTCGCCAATCATGCCACGCTGCACCGCGGACAAGTGGTCGGGATGATCCGTCAACTGGGGCTAGTGCCGCCTTCGACTGATTTGCTTTTCTATTTGCGGAGCGAGATACCGGCTTAGCGTGGCACAGACTTCAGTCTGTGGGTCTTCTTCGGCCAGGTTAATCACAGACTGAAGTCTGTGCCACTTATTTGTCCATGACTGACACCTGGAACCGCGGCGACTACTCGATCAGTACCGACCGTTCGCGTCTTAACGCCGAACTGATTCACGACTTTCTTTCAAACACTGCGTACTGGGCGACGGGCCGCAGCCTGGAAGTGGTGCAGCGATCGATCGAGAATTCGCTTTGCTTTGGCATCTACAAAAACTCTGACCAGGTCGGATTCGCGCGCGTAGTCACCGACTATGCGACCTTCGCCTGGATCGCCGATGTGTTTGTGTTGCCGGAACATCGTGGCCGCGGACTATCAAAGTGGCTGATGGAAGTGATGATCGCGCATCCGCAGCTACAGGGATTTCGCCGCTGGGTCTTGTCCACGAAAGACGCGCACGGAGTGTACGAACCATTCGGCTTTATCAAGCTGCACCGGCCAGAGCGTTGGATGGAGCGCCCTGATCCGAACATGAAAGAGAGTCCGGATTACTGGAAGAAGTAGCATAGACTTCAGTCAGTGTTTCTTGCGGGACGATCACAGACTGAAGTCTATTCTACCAGGAGCAACATGTTTTTCTTTTTCATCATCGGCACACACTTCTTCACGTGGGGTTCAGAGCCCGAGGCCAGCCAAATGAAGTGTGGCAAGTGCGGCACTGTGGGCACCTTTGTGAAAAAGCAGGGGATGCGCTTCATCACGTTGTTCTTCATCATTCCGGTGCTGCCGATTAGCGGGATCAAGAACCTCTTGCAATGTCCGGTGTGTGGAACAAAGTATCAAACAAAGTCATAGTGCCGACCTGGTTCGGAAGGAAAACATTGGAGAAAAGACAAGGGCCACTTGCGCTCATCATCCTTGACGGCTTTGGCTATCGCGCCGAACGCGAAGGCAATGCGATCGCGCTTGCCCAGATGCCTTACTACAACGAACTGCTCGAGAAGTACCCGCACACATTGATTGAAGCATCCGGAGAATGCGTCGGGCTGCCGAAAGGCGTGATGGGCAATTCTAATGTCGGCCACCTTTCCATGGGCGCCGGCCGCGTCGTCCCGACCGACATCGAACGCATTAACCACGCGATTAAAACCGGCGAGTTCTCTCCCAACCTGGCGCTCAACGCGGCGTTAGATAGCGCTGTGAAGCACGATCGCGCCCTCCATATCATGGGACTGGTTTCAGATGGGCTGGTTCATTCTTCACAAGAACATGTGTATGCGCTGCTGCGTTTGGCAAGGGATCGCGAGGTGCGGCGGGTCTATGTGCACTGCTTTCTGGATGGGCGCGACACGCCGCCGTCGTCCGCTGAAAAGTATGTCGCCGCCATGCAGGACAAGTGTAAGCAGATCGGCGTCGGCGAGATTGCGACCGTAGTCGGACGCTATTACGCGATGGATCGCGACCAGCACTGGGAGCGAATTGAGCGCGCGTACAAACTCCTGGTGAATGGTGAAGGCCAACGCACCAGCGATCCCCTGGCGGCGATCCGGCAATCTTATGAGCGCGATGTCACGGATGAGTTTGTTGAGCCCATCGTGGTAACAGGAGAGAATGGCGAGCCTTTGGCCACGATTCAGGATGGCGATTCCGTGATCTTCTTTAACTTTCGCGCCGACCGCGCGCGAGAAATTACCGCGGCGCTGGCCGTTCCCGGCTTCGATGCTTTCCCCACGCCCCAGCGACCACACACTCATTTCGTTTGCTTCGCGGTCTACGACAAAAATTATCCTTTGCCGGTCGCGTTTCCGCCGGCGCATCCGGTCAATGTTCTGGCTGAAGTTTTCGCCGGGCTCGGCGTGCGCAACTTTCGGCTGGCCGAAACTGAGAAGTACGCCCACGTCACATACTTTTTCAATGGCGGCGTCGAGCAGGAATTCCCGTTTGAAAAGCGTCTGCTGATTCCTTCGCCCAGAGTTGCAACTTATGATCTGCTGCCGGAGATGTCCGCATTCAAGATCACCGATAAGCTTTTGCGCGCGATTGAAGAGAACGAAACAGACGTGTTCATCGTCAACTTTGCGAATCCTGACATGGTGGGTCATACGGGCATGCTCGACAAAACCATCGTAGCCTGTCAGTACGTGGACACTTGCCTGGGCTGGATCACGAAAGCGATGCGCACCGCGCGCGGCACAACTCTGATCACGGCCGATCATGGCAACGCCGAGCAGATGTTGGATCTAAAGACTGGACAGCCGCACACGGCGCATACATCCAATCCCGTGCCGTTTCATCTCATCGACCAGGATTCCATCGGAATGAGACTGCGTGAAGGTGGAGCTTTGGAAGATGTGGCGCCGACGATGCTCGGGTTGTTGGGAATTGACAAGCCAGTCGAGATGACGGGGAGAGATTTGCGGGAAAATTGACTCCCTTCTCCCTTTGGGAGAAGGGCTGGGGATGAGGGCGCGCAGCGTAGGTGCGAATTATTTTTTTAGAAGTAGTTGTGTTTAGCCAAAACAACGTGATTCAAAGTCTGGTTTGCGCTCATGCCCTCACCCCAACCCTCTCCCAAAGGGAGAGGGCGAAGAGGACTTAAGTAAATGTCCGCCGCTACGGAAATCATTACCGACCAGGCCCGCCCCCGCGCTATCTCGCTGCGTTGGATCATCAGCGCACGCGAGGATTTGATTTGGTTTGTTGGTTCCGTGGCATCGAGCTACGCGCTGCTGATTCTCTACGTCAACGGAGTTCTGCCGCTGCTCCCGATGGTTGCCGGTTGGGCAATTCTGATCGATGCGCCACATGTGTTTGGCACGTTGTCCCGCACTTACTTTGATCGCTCGGAATGGAAAACGCGCAAGCGTCTGATGCTGGGATCGCTCTTGTTTTTTGTCGTCGGGCCGTTGATGGTGCTGCTGGGCTCTGGCTTCACTTTCTTTTTTGTGGCCGCGTTGTGGGCCTACTACCATCTGGTGAAGCAACACTATGGCTTCATGGTGCTTTACAAGAAAAAGAACCACGATCTGGCGCCGGTCGACAACGCGCTGGATCGTTTGTTGTTGATGTTTGCGTTCAACTATCCGTTCGTGGCCTTTATCGCGAACGACCCGAGCGCAATGGCCCGCGTGCCGCCATTACTTCGTAGCGGCGTCAACACGGTTACGCAGTTGTTGCTGGCGGGGACGATTGTGGTTGGCGGATGCTGGCTGATTCGCCAGCTTCAGCGGGCGTGGGTGCGAGAGTCTTTGAACCTACCGAAGTACCTGCTGCTGGCGGCCGCGATTCCGATGCACTGGATCGTTTTGTTAACGCCGATGCCTAACAAACCGATTGCGCTGGTGGCGATTCTGACGATCTATCACAACCTGCAATACCACCGTCTAATCTGGTTCCATAACCAGAAGTACATGGAGAGTGGCGCGGGCGGTAGCGAACGGGGCAGTAGCCCGACCGTGAGGGAGGGCTCAGTTAACCATCTAGAGCTTAAGAAAAAATACGGCCCCGCCGCACTCATCAGTCGCCGTCTGCTCTATTACATCGCCTTCGGAATTCTCTTCGGCCTTCTTTATCAGGGCCCGCGTCAAATCCTCGGTTATTTTGGCCTGAAAGCATCACACGGCGATGTGACCGCACAGCTTCCCATACCGATTCAGTTAGGCGTGGCAGTTCTTTGGGGCGTCGCTTTCATTCATTACTATCTCGATTCAAAAATTTGGCGGGTGCGCAGGGATCCTTCGGTGGGCAAGGCGCTCAACATGAATTGATTTGCAATGTGATTGTTGCTTTGATCTCCCTCTCCCTCTGGGGGTGTATAGACCGGACACCTGTTACCTATGTCTCCGGTACGTACACCCAGAGGGAGATGAAGTGAATACATGCTGGGACCGCGCGGACCGCAATGATCACGACGTTAAGTCGGATCCCAGAGATTGGTCGATGGTTCCGTGGGTGATCGGCTTTACAAAATACAAGTCAGTCGCACGTCCGCAGGCCTGACATTTTAATTTGAGAGTTGCGAGCCGCTCTCCGTCGTAAACCAGGGTTTCCTGGTTGAGGAGAGCTTCAGGTTTGAAAGGATAGCCGCCGCAGCCGCACTTGAATCTCCTGGTAAAAGTTTCAATATCTGACAGCTCTTTGCAGCGGACGGCTGTCTCGGGCGCACCACCCAGTGATGGTTTAAGGCTGGCAGCGCGCCAGGTGTCCTCGCGTTTGCTTCGCACCTTATATGCGACAAATACGATCAGGACTATTCCCCCAATTAAGATGAGGCCCAGAATCTGAAATCCCATCGCGCGTGAAACCCCTGAATTCGTGCCTCCCCTAACAACAGAGGAGCTTTGTGGAAGTTGGAGACCGGTCGAATTCCGAATCCGGTCTACTTTGGCCAGATAGCCCTCTACCTTCCCTGGAGGCACATTATCGCGAAGCGTTTGCAACGTGTACGACAAGGTGAGCGCGGCCGCCGATGGTTCGGCACTGTATTCGAAACGAAATGCGTCGTCCGAGATCACTTCCGAATGCGATTCGAACTCGTCAGGCGAAGGCAGTTCGATCTCGATCAGCTGCTTCATGAAGGTCGGATGCGAAATCGCCAGGGGCATGGAACGTTTTGAAATGCCCGGCACTGGGAGTTCCCGAATAACGAGATCGCCGCGAAGATAATGACTCTGATTTTTCCAGAACTGGTCGATGACGTAATTCTCAGTGACCACGATGGTGTCCGAGTCCGCATCGTCCTGGATTTGCGGCGGGCCGTCGGCTTTGATCGAAGGAACCCTCTGCGCGTAATAATTGAGGAAAGACTTTCCCGCCTCTGCGGCTGAATGATGTGAGATCCATTGGCGCTGGTCGTCGGCGTCCGGGCCCTGATAAGTTGACGTAACCGTGAGAGAAACCGGCCCATCGTAATTCGTGATCACATAGTGCTCTCGGACCAGGGTTGTCGGCGCGTCAACCCTCGGGGCGGGAATGGCCTCCAACCCGCGAGTGTCGGGTCGCAACACCAGGGCACGCTCGTACGGCAGATCATAATAATGCTCAAAGTCGCCGCGCTGTGATTCACTGGTCGCATCGAGCCAGTAAGTTCTCTCGCCAACTTTGGCCCGCACGATCACGTGATCGAAAGTTTGTGGCGAAGGCTGCCAATCGTCGATTGAGTGTCGGACCTCGGGGTTAGCCAGGGCGATTGCACTGTCGATCTGCATGTAGTTCAAGATCGTGGCCAGGAGCAGAGATTTGTCTTTGCAATCGCCGAACCGGCGGGCGAAGGTTCGGGAGGGAGGATTTGGTTGATGTGAATACGGGCCCAACTCAATCCCCAGATAACGGATCTCCTGTTGCACAAATCTCGTGGCCGCGAGCATTCGTTCCTCGGGACGTGGAAATTGACGGATCCAGCCGTCGCTGATGGCTTTGATTTCGGCCGGCAGTGGCTGATTCACCTGGTACATAGGCAACGCCCACTGAACAACTGCCGGCCAATCCTGGAATTCACTGACCGCTACAAATGACGCCTGGGTAAACCATGAGGGCGTTGAGTCTTCGATGTCGACGGCGGGAATATCCGACTGTGCCCAAAGATATTCGGTCTCAACGCCCAGCGAGGTGACTTTCGGCTGTAACTTCGTAGCCGCGTTCACGAAATGTAGTGCGCGATCGTTCGGCGCCAGAACTCTAATCTGCAGGGCCTGCATTGGTTGCCTGTCGGCGAGATAAAAACGCTCTGAGAATCGCCCACCAAAAACCGGGTTGTTGCCGGTAACGCTATAGGCATAATCAACCACGTCGCCGACTCTGACGTCGTTAAGAAAGGCTACCGCCTCCATCGTGCCGTTATAGAGTTGCTCGTTGAGCTCGTCCTCCTTTTGAATGGTTTTGATCTCGGCCGGTCGCAGCGCTTCGATGGTTTGATCGCCGCGAATGATTCTAATGAAGTGGATGACCAGCGCCTGGTAAGAGGGTTCGAAATCAAACTGAAGCTTTGACACCTCCTCCAGTCCGGCAGTTTTCTCGGCGCGCTCAATGTGACGATAGAACCTCTCGACGTTTTTGGCTGACAATCTTACTTCCTGATCGTCGAGCAGGATTGAGGTTGGCTGATCGCCGGATCCACTTCTCGCTTTGAGTTCTACCGGTTTGATCCATCCGGGCGCGGGCTGGACAGTGAATGATGGTTTGGCCGCGGCGGTCTGAACGTCCGCAAGGACGCAGGTTGACAGAACCACGAAGCTACTTACGAGGAAAAAGAGGGGGCACTTTCTCATAACTAAAGCGGGCGATCACTCAGGCGCTAGCCCCGGTGCAATCTCTTTGGCGCTTTGAACTCGACAGTTCGCGGGCGCTCAGCGCGCGCTGCTTCGGTATTACAAAAGTCAGAGACGACTTGAACAAATTTTTCCGGATACTCAGTTGGCGGTAAGTGCCCGCAGCGCCGAAAGACGATGAGACGCGAGTTGGGAATCGCATCGCGCAGGCGGAAAGCGTCGCTAATCGGGATGTGCGTATCTTCCTCGCCCCAGATCAGCATTGTCGGTTGACGGATCAGGCTCGCCTCGCGCGAAATTCGATTGGCGCTCCAGCGGCGCACGGTGCGAATCATGGCGCGATGCGTGTTCGCCGTCTCCAGAAGATGATGGCGAGCCTCGAGCTTGCGTTCGTCGATGGGAAGTCCCAGACGCCGGTACACGTCCGCAGTGCGCTTGCGTAAGATCCAGCGTGAGCCAAGAAAAAGCGGCGTGGCCAGATCGCCTAAGAGCGGCACGCTCGCCAGTCTTAGCAGTAGCTTCTTCTTTGGCTCGTCGTTACTCACCGCGCCGACCAGGACGAGTTTCGCTACTCGCTCCGGGCAATCCAGCGCCAGCAGCGCAGCAACCGCGCCACCGTACGAAGCTCCGACAATCGTTGCCCGATCAATCTCAAGTCGATCCATCAAACCCAGCACGGCGCGAGCCTGGGCCGCGATGGTGTACTCGCCGTCTTCGGGCTTGTCGGAATAACCATAGCCGGGCAAGTCGGGCGCGATGACGCGAAGGCCGGCTTGGGCCAGCGGCAGAAACACTTCATTCCAAACCAGGTTCGAAGAAATGAAACCGTGAACCAGGATCAGGGGCGGCGCGTTTTCGTCGCCGGCTTCCTGATAATGAATGCGCATGCCGTCGATGCTCGTGAACCACGAATGCTCTGCGTGATAGATGAGATTAATACTGTCGGACCAACTGACGTCCCGTGGGCGAGTGAGAAGTTTCGTCGCCACCGCTCCCGCGACGATGCCTGATACCCCAGCCAGCAGATAACGTTTCTTCATGACGGGGAATCTTAACGCGGCGGGCGTACGGATTGAAAGAGGAGAGATGTTTACGGCTCTGCAGTCTGGGGAAATGTCCACTGCGTTAGCCCCATAGGGGCAGAATGTTTATAGCTCTGAAGCCCTCCCCCAAAAATTCAAAGCTCCTTTAGGAGTGAAATTTGAGATCGCATTTGGTCGCTGACATTTCGCTCCTAAAGGAGCTCATGTTCATTCAAAACCTTGGGAGCCATAAACCTCTCGCTCCTAGCGGAGCGAAAAGTGAAAGAAACTTTCCGCACATCAGGCGGCAAAGCCGCAACTATGCATTTACGATCACGACTTGTGGGTGGACTGTCTTTCGCTCTTGATCGTAAGTCCCCACCGCGATCAATTGGCCATCGGAGTTGCGAAGGCGCACCCGTTGACCCTGCGGCCAGTTCGCGGAGTGTGTCCCTTCAACCTCTAGATCGATGCCCTGGCCAACCCGCCGCACATCATCGACCTCCAACTGCACTTCAGGAAAAGATGAGAGCGCGACGTCCGGCAAGATCAGCACTTGATCGAGCGATCCTGCCTGCGCCTCTTCACATAACCGCCCTAAAGTGATCGCCTCCGAGATCTTGAATTCACCGGCCCGCGTGCGGCGCAGTTCTGATACGTGTGCGCCCACCCCGAGCTGCTTGCCAAAATCTTCAGCCAGCGTGCGAATGTAAGTTCCCGCAGAGCACACGACGCGAACTCGCAAGTCGGTGGCGCCGTCGTCTTTCTCATTTAGCAGAACACCGTCGCCCGCTACGGTTTCGAACTCGCTGATCTTAACGCGGACCGGTTTTCGCTCAATCTCCTCACCACGTCGCGCGAGTTCGTAAAGCTTTTTTCCGTCAACTTTTTTGGCTGAGTACATCGGTGGCGTTTGCTCGATCTCTCCGCGCAGCGAAGCCATTGCGCTTTCGATCTCTTCGCTGTGAATCTCTGTGTGCCTTTGTGTCTCTGTGGTGAAACTTGTTAGGCGTTGGCCCGTCACATCGCCGGTGTCGGTCGCATAACCCAAGCGGATCGTCGCTTCATACTCTTTCTCGGCGCCGCTCAGGAATTGCGCCAGGCGCGTGGCGCGGCCGACGAGCACCACCAGCACTCCAGTCGCAAATGGATCGAGGGTGCCCGTATGTCCGACGCGCCGGTGATCGATGGCACGGCGGACCCGGGCGACCACGTCGTGCGAAGTCATGCCCGCCGGCTTATCGATAATCAGAACGCCATCCATGCCATCATTCTAGATTGCCAAACGCTGATTAGCGATTGAAGTCGGGTTCTGATTCCCGTACAGAACCGCTCGCGGTAGCGAGCGGGTCGTGCGTGCAAGAGTGACCCGCCCGCTGCCGCAAGCGGTTCCGTGTCCGGCGCTGGTTGGAAAAAACGTAACGCGAGAGCTATAAAGATGTTGTCCCCGTGGGACTCAGTTCTATCCACGATTCAAGAAGAGCCTCCTACTAATGCGAAGACGGCGATTACAACCAACCGAGAAACAGCAGGGGCAAGAGCCAGACATCAATCCCGCGAAAGCTCGCGAGCGCGTGTTTCAGCGCGCGGGCAAGTTGCTCGCTGCCAAGCAACGTTCGGTCGAGGAACTCAGAGAACGTTTGCTCGAAGGACGCGGCGCGACAGCGACGGTCGTCGAAGAGGTCATTGAGCGTCTGCGTGAATATGGTTACCTTGACGACGCGCGGTTCGCGCACGGCTATGCATCGTTGCGAGTACAGCAACGGCCGATCGGGCGACAGAGGCTGGAACGTGATTTGAGGATGAAGCAGATCGACAAGGCCACCGTCGACGCCGCGCTCGATCAGGTTTTTGAAACGACCCCGGAGGAGGGAATGATTGATCGCGCGATCGAGAAGCGCATACGCCTGCGCGGCCGCCCGCAGACCCGCGCCGACGCCAAGAAGCTTTTCGATCATTTGCTGCGACAAGGTTTTGCTTTTGAGCTGGTCAGCGAGAAGGTGAGAGCAGTGTCGAAGGGCGATATTGACGATCCGGGGCAGTAGCCCGACCGTGAGGGAGGGCGTAGTGATGTGCCCCGAATACGCCCTCCCCTGACGGTCGGGCTACTGCCCCGTTTGCCTATTCTTCGATCCAAACGACGGGCACTGGAGAAAGCAATCCCCCGCCACTCACCGGCGGTTGCGCACTCTTGGGGAAGAACGGCACGGCTTCGCCGCTTTCCGTGTCGATCAAAAGCAAAGACGCAGGAGCATCTCCTACAATCATCAACCTGGCAGATGACTTGACCAGCATCCTGGCGGCCGGCGAAAACGTTTGGCTGATGTGCGTGCTTCTCTGGCGTTGCCAGTTGGTTGGGTTGAGATAGAACAACTCTGAGCTGGTGCTGCCGGCGTCTTCGATGAAGAAAGGCACACAACTCTTGGCCGCGAAGCCGACGAACCGGCATCCGGAAACTGGGGCTGGAGATGGATCGAGAGTTCTCAGATTGTCCAGGTTCCGGGCGATCAGAATCGGCTGGGCTTGATCGTGCGGCCGCAGGAACACAGCGCTGCCAAACTGACAGATGCTTTCGATCGACCACTTCCTCTCTGTGTCAGACAATTTCACCGGCTCGCTCAAAATTGCCAGGGTCGTGGTGTTCGGCTTCGGGGCTTCATCGCCCTGCTTTTGTTTGGGCACTCCGATGAATCGATCAAAGATAAGACGGTCGGGCGCGATCCAATGCGCGCAACCGGAAGAGGCTGCGGCTCTCTCGAGGACCGAAGAGTGGCCTTGAGAGTTGTCCGCAATGAGATCTTCCCAAATCAATTTTGCTTTGCCATCCAGGTCTGAGTAGTAGAGCCTCGTTTGAGTTCCTGCCCTCTGCTTATAGCTAAAGCGATTGCCGTCGGGTGACCAGGCGAGGCAGTAGTTCTCTCCGTTGACTAACGGCTTGACTGCGCTGCTGCGAAGATCGCGGAGCAGGATTCCGTCTTTGGTGGCGTACAACAGACGCGTATGGTCGGGACTTGCCGCGGCTTCAAACACGCCACTCGTGAGTGCCGAATAGTTGTAGGTCGAGCCTGTCGGCGCGGCGGTCAGTTCCAGCAGATCCGCCCCGCTAGGGTTGTCTCCCGCCAACAGAAGCAGGCGGCCGCTGAATTTCGGGCCCACCGGGGCGGGCGGTCGAGAGCATGCGCCAATCAGCGCCGCGGAGATTATGATGATGGCGAGAACTTTGACGCGTTTCGTTTGCACCTGACTAGTCACTACTCATCAATAACTCAAGATCGGTCGCAACTCAACCAGCCGCGAAGCGGCGGCAGAATTTAGCCCAGGGTGAAGCGAGCGCAGCGAGCAGAACCCTGGGTTACCGAACCGCGATGGAATTCCAAGCCCGTTTTAGCGGGCGGCAGAATGTCACGGGTCTGTCCCCCGCTAAAGCGGGCTCAGAATTAATTGAAGATCTCGGATCCCCGGGCTTACGCCCGGGGCTACATTCTGCCGCTATCTGCGATGGCTCATTGAGTGATCCCCTGCAATTACCTCAAAACAACCTCAATTTCGCGCGCTGCTATGCGCATGCTAAACTCGAACCGATCATGACAGGTAACGAAATTCGCGAAAAGTTTTTGCAGTACTTCGAGCGCCACGGGCATACGCGTGTGCGTTCCAGCCCACTACTGCCGGCTAACGATCCTACATTGCTCTTCACCAACGCCGGCATGAACCAGTTCAAGGACACCTTTCTCGGAATTGACAAGCGCGAATACGTGCGCGCCTGTTCGTCTCAAAAATGTTTGCGCGCCGGCGGTAAGCATAACGACCTCGACGAAGTCGGCAAGACCGCGCGGCATCAGACTTTCTTTGAGATGCTCGGAAATTTTTCTTTCGGCGATTATTTTAAAGAAGACGCAATCAAATTCGCCTGGGATCTCCTGGTCAATGAATACAAGTTGGATCCGGCCCGCATGTGGTTCAGTGTGTACGAAGGCGACGATGAAGTCGGTCCGGACGAGGACGCGGAGAAGTTCTGGGAACAGGTGGGCGCGCCGCGCGAAAGAATTCTGCGCTTTGGTCGCAAAGATAATTTCTGGCAGATGGGCGAGACAGGGCCGTGCGGGCCGTGCAGCGAGATTCATTACTATATGGGGCCGGACCCGAACGATGCGGAGAACTGCGCTGCCAACGTCAACGGCCCCGGCGACACGATCACAGAGCTATGGAATCTTGTGTTCATGCAGTTCGATCGTGCTGAAGTATTGAATGTGGTAATCAATGATGAGCACCCATCAGTTCACTCCGGTAAGTACGTCCTGACGCCTCTGCCGGCGCCTTCCGTTGATACGGGGATGGGATTGGAGCGCATCACGGTTGTGTTGCAGGGCGTGAAGTCGAACTATGAAACGGACTTGCTCAAACCAATAATCGATTTTACGGCTGAGTTGGCGGTGAGGAAGTAGTGGCGACACTGCTGCAAGAGTTCACGGAATTTGTCGCCGCGCTGAACCGGCGACGACTTGCTTACGCCGTCTGCGGCGGTTGGGCCATGACGATTCACGGTTGCCCGCGCGCCACGATGGACATAGATGTCATGGTCTTGCCCGAGGATCTGGCTCAGGCCTGGCAGATCGCTGTGGATCTGGGCTACAGCGTACCACCGCTGAATCTTCACGATGGTGCGGTCGAAATCAAGCGGATCTCGAAAATTGATGCGGAAACAAAGATCCTCTTCACGATAGATTTTCTGTTGGTGACGGGGGCCACGCAGCAGATTTGGCGAGACCGGGAAACCGTGGAGTGGGAACATGGCGCGATTTCTACGGTGTCGCGCGAAGGGTTAATTCAGTTGAAGAAGATCAGCGGGCGGCTGCAGGATCTCGCCGACATCGAAAGGCTGGAAAATGAAAGTTGATATGTCTCCGCAAGCGGTCACGGCCCGGCTGAAACTACTCAACCAGCTTTGGGAGTTGAGCATTAAGTTATTGCCGCCCGCTACGCGTGCTGAAGATTACGGTAACGGAAAATTCACGGGAGAGATGGACATGAGGCAAATTGAAGCAACGATCGATACCAAGGGCAGAATTATTCTTCATGAGAATATTGAGCTGGACAAGAGTCGTCGCGCTTTAGTAACGATCTTAGACGAAGAGCCAAAGATTGCCATCTCGGAAACGGCGCTGCTGAGCGAAAAATCGCTTGCCGAACATTGGAATACACCGGAGGAGGATCGCGCGTGGCAGCATTTGGCAGAGCTTCCGTCGTGCTAGTTGAGTTTCCTTTTTCCGATTTATCGGAGACGAAACTTCGTCCGGCAGTTGTTTTGGCGCAGGCCAACCGACAGGATTGGTTTTTGTGCCAGATCACAAGTAATGCCGGAATTGACGGCCGGGCTATCGAAATCAAAGACGCGGATTTTGACGCGGGCTCTCTGCGCCAAAAGAGTTTTGCGCGCCCGGATAAGATCTTCACGGGACACGAAAGTTTGATAGATCGCCGGGTGGGAGTCTTGAGCGACAAAGCAACATCAGAAATAGTAGAAGCTGTAGTTGCGATCTTGACACAGAAATAAGAATCGATGGGCGCATACGATAGTTTTGACGAGCAGAAAAGATTCGCTTGCCGCGTGATTGCCGATCACGCGCGGTCGACCGCGTTCTCAATCGCCGACGGTATCCTGCCCGGCAACGAAGGACGCAATTACGTTCTGCGAAAGATCATGCGGCGGGCGATCTATCAGGGACGGCACACGCTCGGCCTTGAAGATTTGTTCTTCTACAAGGTGACGAACTTTGTCGTCGATCAGATGAAAGACGCTTATCCGGAGCTGGAGATACATCGTGGGTTCATTGAGAAGATGGTGCGGATGGAAGAGGAGCGGTTTGGAGCAACCCTCACAGTCGGGCTACAGAAACTGGACGAACTTTTCGGAAAATCACCGGCCGATGGAATGGTTCCGGCTGAAGAACTTGCCCGTGTTTACGATACCTTCGGCGTTCCAAGGGACCTCATAAGAATTAGCTTGGTACAACGCGGTCAAGTATTTGCGGAGGACGAAGATGCCTTCAGCGAACTGTTTGACGCAGCGTTGCGAGAGCTTCAAAGTTCAAGCGGACGCGATGAGCGCAGCGCTGATAAGAAACTCAATACCGCCTACTCGCGTCTCTTGAAACACCCGCAGTATCGGACCAGGTTTACCGGCTATGACGAGACCACGACGAAACACGTTATTGTTACGGCGCTCATTAAGGGCGAAGTAGAAGTGAGCGAATTGCAGGCTGGCGAGGAGGGTGAGGTTGTGCTCAACCAGACACCTTTTTACGCCGAAGCCGGTGGACAAGTCGGTGATACAGGCGAGTTGATAAGTCAGGACGGCCTCACTCATGCCGTTGTCAAGGATACGGTTTCGCCGGTGCCGGGACTTGTGGTTCACCGAGTCACAGTTGATCGAGGAACCCTTCGCACCTATCCACCAGGCCAAATCGGGGCGGGTTCCTTGTCGATTATCGAAGATCCAAATCCTGGTCAATTTTTTACGGCAGAAGTCGATGTCGAAAAGCGCGATGCTACGCGACGCAATCATACGGCGACGCACTTGATGCATGCGGCGCTGCGCGAAGTTTTGGGGACGCATGTTAAGCAGGCCGGCTCGGTTGTCGCGCCGAACTACTTGCGTTTCGACTTCAGTCATTACCAGCCGCTGACCGCCGGCGAGATCGACGAAATTGAACGCCTGGTGAACTATCACATCTTGCGCAACGAACCCGTGCAGACTGACGAGATGGCCGTTGAGGAAGCCATGCGTTCGGGCGCGATGGCCCTGTTTGGCGAGAAGTACGGCGAGAAGGTGCGTGTGCTTTCGATCAAAGGCGCCGAAGATATCTTCTCGAAAGAGTTGTGCGGCGGGACGCATGTGCGCGCGACCGGCGATATCGGCGTCTTCAAAATTACCAGCGATGAATCGATTGCTTCCGGTGTGCGGCGCATACGCGCGGTGACCGGCATCGATGCCTACGAACGCTTTCGCGAAGACGAACAGATCATCGGACAGGTCACGAACAACTTAAGAACGTCGCGCGCCGAATTGCCCGCGATGATTGGGAAGCTGCAAGACGAATTGAAGAAAGCGCGGCGCGAAGCTGACGAACTGCGTCTGAAGATTGCCACCGGCGCCTCTTCTTCTTCAAATGGTGACGACACGCGGGAAGTTAACGGCGTGCAGGTGACTGCTCGTGAGGCCAGCGATCTGGATGCCGCCGGGATGCGCCAGCTCTCTGACACGCTGCTGGCTCGCATCAAGTCAGGCGTGGTGGTGGTCGGCCGCAGCAACGACGGCAAGGCTTCGCTAATCGTGCGAACGTCAGATGATCTCACAAAGAAAATTCCTGCTGGCCAGGTCATCAAAGAGCTAGCCCCAATCATCGGAGGCCGTGGCGGCGGCAAACCCGACATGGCCGAAGGCGGCGGCAACCAACCAGAGAAACTCTCGGAAGCTTTGGAAGCGAGTTATGGTGTGGTTGAGCGGATGACGAGTTAGTTAGTCCGCGCTGCGGACGACCGACAATAGCCCAGCGATTTATCGGTGGGATCGGGTTCCCTTCACGGACTCCTTCTGCATATTGTCATTTGATTCCCACCGATGGATCGGTGGGCTATTTTCAATTCGTCCGCTGCGCGGACTCAAGTAGGGCGGACAGTAGCCCGCCTCTAAACACACATTTATTGCTGATTTCTAATATCCGGCGTCCTCACCTGCTCCGGCCCGACGCCAATTCCAATCAAGCGCGCCGGTATCCGTCGCAGCACGGGAAATTTTTTGAAGAGTTTGAGCAAACCGGGCGCTGCAATTTTCTGTGTGTGTCCAAGCACGCGGCCCAGCACGCGCTCCTGCACTTGTACCTGTGCCCATTGAGTCAGTCTGGTCGGCAGTTCGCGGCGCCACTGAACTTTTTGCAAGTGGCTCAGAGAAACCCAACCTTGCGACAACGGTCGTGCCAGGATGTTCGCGGCCGCCACTGCGTCCTGAATCGCGAGATTGATCCCAACCCCGCCCACCGGCGACATCGCGTGAGCTGAGTCGCCGATGCACAAGAGCCCCGCGCGATACCACTGGCGCAGACGATCCACTGCGACCGTCAAAAGTTTCACCGGCTCCCAATCCTGCAACTCACTGACGCGATCGCTTAGGAATGGAGCAACCCCGACGATGTCTTGTCGAAAGGCATCCAGACCGCGACGCTTGATTTCGTCGAACACCCCTTTCGGAATCACAAAGCCGCATTGCCAGTAGGTATCGCGATTGAGCATCACCATAATCTTGCCGGCGACGAAGCGGCCGAGGGCCTGGCCGGGATCATCTGGTTTGCGCGAAAGGTGAAACCACAGGACATCGATCGGCGCCCCCAGTTTTTCGATCTCCAGGCCGGCGCGCTCGCGGACGATCGAGTGACGGCCGTCCGCGCCCACGACCAGATCCGCTCGAATCTCCAGATCTCCTTCAGGTGTTTTGGCCCGAACGCCGACGACGCTGTTTCCCTCTTCGATCAAATCAGTGACTTCGGCATCCATCTTTAGATTGAATCCCGGATAGAGCGACGCATGTTCCTTGATGAAATCCAGAAAGTCCCACTGCGGCATGAACGCGATGAACTTGCATTTGGTGGGCAGGTGAGAGAAGTCGGCGATCGGAATGGTCTCGTCGCCTATCTGTCCGATCATCTGAGAAACTTCTGAATGTGGCCGTCTAAGGAAGTCTTCGAGAATGCCGAGTTCGTGCATCAACTCGAGCGTGGAAGGATGGATCGTGTCGCCGCGAAAGTCGCGAAAGAAATCCGCGTGCTTCTCAAGCACGACGACTTCCACGCCCGCGCGCGCCAGCAGAAACCCGAGCATCATTCCCGCCGGTCCGCCGCCGGCAATGCAGCATCTTGTGTTCATACGCGTCGGTTATCTAAGGTCACGGAGGGCTAAGACGGTATCGACCTGTGCTCAAGTCGTCAAGGGTTTCCACAGCCACGGTAGTGTGTTAGTTTGCGTGATTATCCAAATGTTGGAACTCGTTACGGAACCGCGAGCGGTAGCGACCGGATGCCATACTCAACGAGAGAATTCAGACAAAATGGTTCGGAATTCCAAGTGGTAGGAATAAGTTGAGCATAGCATCCGGTCGCTACCGCTCGCGGTTCCGTAACGGACGGGCATGCTCAAACACCCACTAAACCCGGCCACAGATCTTCTGCCGAACCCGGCTGGTTTCGGAAGAGTGGGGCCTTAGCCCGACCGCGAGGGAAAGCTTATACTGGAAAAGATGAATAGAATTCACACGGCAAGCGCGAGAGGCCTGCTCGCTTTTTTATTTCTGTCCGCCGCTCTCTTCACTTCATGCTCGCGGCAACCAAAGCCAACCATCGATGCCGGCGCCTACGCCAAGGAACTTGCGCAATGGCAGACACAGCGTCTGGCTGAATTGAAGAGTGAAAACGGATGGTTAACTCTGATAGGTCTGTTCTGGCTCAAAGACGGCGACAACAAACTTGGCAGCGATGCCGCGAACGACATAGTTTTGCCGGCAGCGAAACTCGGTGAGCAGAGCGCTGTGTTCACTTTGAAGAATGCGACGGTTCAATTCGATGCTCCGCTAAAATCCGGTTTCACGGTTGACGGCAAACCGGCGACCCATCTCGAACTAACTTCCGATGATGATGGTTCACCCACGGTTTTGCATCTTGGTTCGCTCAGCTTTCAAGTCATCAAACGCGGCGACAAGCTCGGCCTGCGCGTCAAAGACAAAGATAATCCCGACCGCGTTAACTTTCAGGGCACGCAGTTTTATCCCGCCGATTTGAAGTGGCGCATCGACGCGCAGTTCGTACCGTACAATCCACCAAAGGCAGTGTCGATCACGAACGTCCTCGGCATGGAGAGCGGCGAATCATCGCCGGGCGCGGTGAAGTTCAAGTTTGAGGGAAAGAATTATCAACTCGATGCGATCACGGAAAAGGGCGAGACCAGATACTTCATGATCATCGCCGATAAGACCAGCGGCAAGGAAACCTATCCCGCCGGACGTTACCTGTATGTCGAGCCCCCTGACGCGTCGGGCCGAATCGTGATCGACTTTAACAAAGCCTACAGTCCGCCCTGTGCCTTTACGAAATTCGCCACCTGTCCGCTGCCGCCGCGTCAGAATCGTCTGCCGTTCGCGATCGAGGCGGGTGAGAAGTACATCGGGCATCCGAAGTAAGCTCTTAGTGGCACAGACTAAAATCTGCGCGACTTTCTCCGTGCCAACCCGCTGACAATGGTTTATGCTTAGCATGTCATGATTGCCCTCGTCGAAGAGAACAAACGCGAACTTTTTGAACTCTGCCGCAAGTTTCAGGTGGAACGACTCGATCTGTTCGGGTCTGCGGCTACGACTTTGTTCGAACCCACCTCCAGTGACTTAGACTTCGTTGTCGAATTCAGCGATCGCGCGCCTGGCACTTATCTCGATCGTTACCTTGATTTTGCCGAGGCTCTCGAAGCCCTGTTCCAGCGTCCGGTTGATCTAATCACCGAAAGAGCAATCCACAACCCTTATTTTCGCCGCAGCGTGGAGCTGACCCGACAGAGTCTCTATGAACGTCGAAACGAAGAGGCGGCTGCTTGACGCGCTCGAAGCATGCCGCGCGATTCAACAATTCAGCACCGGAATTGATTACGACGCATTCCTTCGCGATGAAATGCGTCAGGCTGCTCTTGAACGCAAGTTCGAGATACTAGGAGAAGCCCTAAACCGTGCTGAACAGTCTGATTCTGAACTTGCGGATCGTTTGCCAGAGTTGCGGCGCATTATTGGTCTGCGCAACCGAATAATCCATGGTTACGATGCAGTCGATGAAGAGATACTCTGGGATGCAGTTCAATTCAAAATACCGCTTCTAAGCGAGCAGCTTTCAGTCTTGCTGCGACATGCTGGTGAAGACGTATGATCCAATTCTTAGGCCCTTTCGAGATTTAATCCAGTGAACCTCTTAGCCCGTCGATTTGTTAAAAGTTGTAAATTCTTGGCGCTGGTGAGAGCTAACCCCTTGCTGACCGGCTGGTGCGCGTTACATAATGCGCGAAATTCTTGGACGAGGAGTACCAACATGATTTCCCTGAAACGACTTTCGCTTTTCACTTTTGCAATCCTGCTCATGTCGATTTGCGCGGCGCCGTACGCGTTTGCGCAGCAACCACCACTGGCAATCAAGCCGATTCGGCCCAGCCAAAAGGCCAGCGTGATGCAGACCGTCGGCGTCACCGACATCACCATTACCTACAGCCGCCCGCCCGTGAAGGGGCGCACAATTTTCGCGGATGCGCCCGCCACGATGGAGGCGCGCGCGAAAGGCGAGGCCACGCTCGATAATCAGAACGAGCGCAAGGCCGGCGAACCCATCGTTCCCTATAACCACGTGTGGCGCGCCGGCGCGAACGAAGCGACGATGTTTCAGGTCACCGACGATGTCTTAATCAATGGACAACCGTTAAAGGCCGGCACATACAGCATGCACACGATACCCGGCAAGGATGAGTGGACAATCATCTTCAATAGCGATGCCGGTCAGTGGGGCAGCTTTACTTACGACGAGAAGAAGGACGTGCTGCGCGTCAAGACGAAGCCCCAGATGGTAAGCGACAATCAGGAGTGGCTGACATACAGTTTTGATCCAGTCACCGATAATTCCGCCACTGCCAATCTTCGTTGGGAGAAAGTTCGTGTTCCCTTTACCGTCGAAGTGAAAGACATCAAAGCGCTGTGGCGCGCCAGGGCTGACGCGTTGATGGCGGCGAATCCGACGAACGAAATCCTGCCGCTTCAGGTGGCCGGTACTTATGTCAATGACAAGAATTGGGACGAGGCGCTGAAGTTTGCTGACCAGTCAATTAAGGTCAAAGAGACTTTTCGCAACCTCTCAACCAAAACTCAAATCCTATGGATGGCCGGTAAGAAGGAAGAGGCCCTGAAGCTCGCCGATGCGGCCATCGCGAAAGGCAAAGCCGACAAAGTTGATACGGCGGCTTTCGAAAAGCGCGTCGCAGGATGGAAAGCCGCGAAGATGTAGTTTGTGAAGCGTCCTCCGCGCTTCCGAATTTCGTGCACGCTGCTCTTTGCGTTTGTATGACTCCCTTCTCCCTCTGGGAGAACGGTTGGGGATGAGGGTGCGAAGCTAGGGGGGCGAAAAACTTTTGGTTACTGTGGTGTCTAGCTAAAAGACGACTTGAGGTCAAGGTAGGACCGCGCTCAAGCCCTCACCCCGGCCCTCTCCCAATGGAGAGGGAGTTAGAATCGCCTTTCGAGAAACGACAGGCGCGAAGATAGCGAACCTCTCCATTAAACCAAGATGAAAACTAAACACCTTCGACTCGCAGGCATCGTGCTCTGCGTTTTGTCGCTTCTTGTTCCGCAACTACTGTTTGCGCAGAAATCATCAACACCACCGCCGAAACCTTTCCAACTCACCGTCGACAGCATCATGCGCGGGCCGCGTCTGGTTGGGTACCCGCCGACCGGGGTCTATTGGTCGCAGGACAGCCAGCGCATTTATTTTCGTTGGAAGCAGGCGGACGAGCCGCGTTTGAAAGAGACGAGTCTTTATGTTGTCAATCGTGACGGCACCGGTTTGCGCCGCTTGACGGACGACGAAGCGAAGCAGGCGCCGCCCGCCAACGGCGAGTTGTCGAAAGACAAAACGATGACCGTCTTTACTGACGAAGGCGACGTTTTTATTTACCTGCACGCCACCGGAACGCGCCGGCAAATCACGCGCACCGTCGATGCTGAAACTAATCCCCACTTCACTTTCGATCAGAAGCACATCTACTTCACGCGGCTGAGCAATCTTTATGTAATGTCGCTCGATGGTGCGTCGCTCGATCAGCTTACTGATATTCGTATCGGCGCCGCGGCAACCCCGAGCGCGACACCGAAAGGCACGGATAGTCAGGAGTACCTTAAGAAAGAAGAGCGAGTATTGCTTGATGCCGTGCGCGAGCGCGCAGAGCAAAGGGAAGAGCAGGAGAAGAAACGCAAGGAACGGGAGAAGCGCAAACCGCTCAACCTCCCCACTGGTCAAAACGCCATCGCGCTCAACCTGTCTCCCGACGGCAAGTACGTCATCGCCACGATCAGCGAACCCGCCACCGGCGCGAAAAATACCATCGTCCCAAACTACATCACTGAATCCGCCTATACCGAAGACATCCCGGGGCGCACCAAGGTTGGCGACACGCTGGGGCGCACGCGGCTCGTGATTATCAATATCGAGACCGGCGAATCGAAGAACGTCGATCATGGGCAGCGACTACCAGCGACGCCCGCGGCTCAGAAAACCGAAATGAATTCGACTGAGGCCGCGCAAAGAGAGCGTGGCGAAGCAAAGACCGCAGCAGAAACCCCGCCCACCCAACAACGCGGTCAGCCGGCCCAACCCAAAGATCGCGACGTGCAGCTGGCTCAACTTCGCTGGTCTGAAGACGGTAAGAACGCAGTGTTGATGGCGCGTTCCGCTGACAACAAAGATCGCTGGGTGCTGTTACTGGATCCGGCTACCGGCAAAACTAAAGCGTTGGCGAGCATGCACGATGACGCCTGGATAGACGGACCCGGCGCGAACACGCTCGGCTGGTTGCCGGACAACTCGCACATCTATTTTGAATCAGAGCGCGACGGATTTGCTCATCTCTACACTGTGGCGATTGATGGCGGTGAACCAGTGCAACTAACTTCGGGCCAATTCGAAGTTTCAAACGTGCAAGTCTCGCCGGACAAAACGAAGTTCTATTTCACTTCGAGCGAAGGAAGTCCTTTCGAACGGCATTTTTATTCAATGGCGTTCACGGGCGGCGAGCGCCAGCGACGCACCGGTCTGACGGGCGAAAATCAGGTTGATGTCTCGCCGGATGAAACGATGCTGGCGGATGGGCGCTCGTATAGCAACAAGCCGCCGGAGCTCTATTTGCAGGGTAATCAGCCTTACTTCGCGGGGAAAACGACGGTCTCTGATAAACCGGTGACGACCTCGCCGACCCCCGAATTCTCAACCTACAACTGGATCGATCCGCCCATCGCCAGCTTCAAAGCGCGCGACGGCGCGACAGTCTACGGTCGTATCTACACGCCGCCGAATTGGAAGAGCGGCGGCCCCGCGGTGCTCTTCGTCCACGGCGCCGGTTATTTGCAGAACGTGCACAAGTGGTGGAGCTCGTACTATCGCGAGTACATGTTCAATCACCTGCTGATGGAGCGCGGGTTCATCGTGTTCGATATCGACTATCGCGGCAGCTCGGGTTACGGTCGTGATTGGCGTACCGGAATTTATCGTCACATGGGCGGGAAAGATCTGACCGATCACGTCGACGCAGTGAATTACCTGGTGAAGGAACATGGCGTGGACTCGAAGCGCATCGGCTTATACGGCGGCAGCTATGGCGGCTTCATCACGCTGATGGCGATGTTTACGCAGCCGGATGTCTTTGCCGCAGGCGCGGCGCTGCGGCCGGTGACTGATTGGGCCGCCTACAATAACGGTTACACGTCCAACATTCTTAACTTGCCACAAAACGACACGGAAGCCTATAAGCAGAGTTCGCCGATCTACTTCGCCAAAGGATTGAAAGGCGCACTGCTGATCTGTCATGGGATGGTCGATGTCAACGTGAATTTCCAGGACACCGTGCGCCTGGTTGAAAAACTCATCGAGCTGCGCAAAGAGAATTGGGAAGTGTCCCCCTATCCGGTCGAAGATCACGGCTTTGAACGTGAGGACAGTTGGGCTGATGAGTACAAACGCATTCTGAAGTTGTTCGTCACGAATTTGAAACCCGATCTGAGGGTGCCGGCGTCTAAGGGAAGTCGGGCTAGTTCGCGCTAGCGCGTTCACGATTTATCGTAAGAGCAAGACTCTGTGAGCAAGCCATCTGAAGACGGCTAACAAAAACACCATGGACGAAATAACTCTGGAAACTGAACGGCTGCTGCTGCGCTGGTTTCGCGAATCTGACCTGGCTGACTATCTTGAGATTGTTGCCGACCCGGAAGTGATGTACTTCATCGCAATCGGCGGCAAACCGATGACTGAGCTCGAGGCGTGGCGGCACATGGCCTTCACCATGGGCCACTGGTATTTTCTCGGCTACGGTTCGTGGGCTGTCGAAGAAAAGTCGAGCGGGCGGGTGGTGGGCCGGCTGGGCTTTACCAATCCTGTCGGCTGGCCCGGGTTCGAGTTGGGCTGGATCCTCGGCCGTAATAGCTGGGGTAAGGGCTATGCGATTGAAGGCGCCCGACGCGCGCTTGAGTACGCCTTCACTGAAATGGATCGCAACCACGTCATCAGTTGTATCGCGCCAGACAATCTTCGTTCAATCAAAGTTGCCGAACGCCTCGGTGAGAAAGTCGAAGGGAAGGCCGAGTTGTTGGGCAAAGAAGTTCTCATCTACGGGATTCACCGGCCCTGACCGTTTCGCGCCTTATCGGTTCCCAAGCGTAAATTAATCGTCCATTAACCCTTGCGCTCAGATCAATTTTCGCGTAGAAGGTCTCGCACAATATAAATCTGGAAGCGGAGGAGGCTAACGCAATGAAGAAACTTGCGGCAGAATTCATTGGGACTTTCTGGCTCGTGCTTGGCGGCTGTGGCAGCGCAGTACTGGCTGCGGCTTTCCCAAATGTCGGCATCGGCCTCGCTGGCGTATCGCTGGCTTTTGGTTTGACGGTTTTGACGATGGCCTTTGCCATCGGACACATCTCGGGCTGTCATCTGAATCCGGCAGTCTCGATCGGGCTTTGGATCGGGAAGCGTTTTCCGCTAAGAGATCTCATTCCTTACATCGTTGCGCAGCTGCTGGGCGGGATCGCTGGCGGCGGCGTGCTGTTTGTGATCGCCAGCGGCAAGACCGGATTCAATGTGCATGCGGGCTTTGCCGTAAACGGCTATGGCTTGAATTCGCCTGGTGGCTATTCATTGATTGCGGCGGCGGTCACCGAAGTCGTCATGACGCTTGGTTTTCTGTTCGTCATTCTCGGTGCGACCGACAAGCGGGCGCCCCAGGGTTTTGCTCCGATTGCGATAGGCTTGTGCCTGACGTTGATTCACTTGATCAGTATTCCGGTCACGAACACCTCAGTGAATCCGGCGCGCAGCACCGGTGTGGCAGTCTTTGCCGGTGGCCTCGCAATTAATCAGCTCTGGTTGTTCTGGCTGGCGCCAATCATTGGTGCAGCTGTTGGCGCGACGATCTATCGCTTCATTGCCGGCGACGGGGAACCACACAATTGATCTCTGCGACGTGCCAGTATGCGATAAACATGCGACGGGCGGTTGGGTGTCTGTTGCTACTGCTCGCGATCTGTCCTTTATCGCAAGCCCAACAGATTACCCGCGACCTGCGCCACCCGGCGTACTGGTGGACGCCAGTCATCGATCCCAAAAAGCCCGACTGGGAAATCCTGCCGCAGGAAGCCGGACCCGGTGAAGTGATTCTTTCCAAGCGAAACGAACTGGGTCTGCTTTCGAATTTTGCGCCGACGCCGTTTGTCTTTCACGGCAAACGCTACGCGAGTTTGGAAGGCTTCTGGCAGATGATGAAATATCCTGAAGGCCCGAAAGATGCCAGGGCGAAATTTCCCGGGCTCGAATGGAAGTACTCGCGTGAACAAGTCGCTCAGATGGTCGCGTTCGAAGCCAACAAGGCAGGCGCGTTAGCCAGTGACAACATGACGAAGATGGGCATCACCTGGGTAAGCTTCGAAGGAAAACATTTTGAATACAAACCAGCCGCGCCGGGGGAGCATTACAAATTGATCGTAGCCGCGACCTGGGCGAAGGTGAAACAGAATCCGGAAGTGAAGAAAGTCCTCCTCGCCACCGGCGATCTAATTCTGAAACCCGATCATCATCAGGAACCAAACGCACCGGCGGCTTGGCGTTACTTTGAAATTCTCACGCAGATACGGAGGGCGTTGCAGAGGAAGCCAGGTATCCGCGTGATGAGGTCAGTACCACCCGCGTCAGCGGGTGGGTCATTCACGCAACCACAAGTGACCGATGAACCCAGCCGCTTACGCAGGTGGTACTGACCTCATCACCTGGCGTAATCAACTTTCGCTTCGGCTGAATTGTGCCCCTAAGCGCTCGTGGCTGCTATCGAACTCCGATCTGTTCGAAGGTCACGTTTCCGATTAGATACTTCCGCCAATCCTTGTAATCAAAATGCCACCACTCAGCCTCGTACACGGTGAACCCTCCCGCCTCCATCGCGTCGCGCAATAGTTTGCGGTGCCAGCGCTGCAAAGAGGTGCCGCCCGGATAGTCTGGGTAAGCTCGATCGCTGGTCTCGTCATAGGTACTAACCATCTCGATAGGTTTTTTTGTCTTCAGATCGTAGAGCGTCAGGTCAACGGCGCAGCCACGGTTGTGGCGCGAGCCTTTGGATGGGTCGGCGACGAAAACCTTCTTGTCGTCAGGCGTCGCGTCCCAGAAGACTTTGGTAACGTACCACGGGCGATAAGCATCATGGATCAGCAAGCCATAGCCTTGCGCGCGCAACTTGCGGTTCGCGCGGACTACCGCTTCGGCGGCGGGACGCTGCATGAAGGCACGAGCTTCAGAATAAAAAATCGTACCGAGAAAGTTGTTGGTGGTCGCGTAACGAATTTCCAGCCTGATGGTGGGATCGAGCCTGACTAGTTCCACGAGATCAGCTTTGCGAAACTCTCCGTCCTCTTGCGGCGGTTGCGCGGCGCGGGCTTCCTTCATCAATTCCGGAACCGGGTGCAGCGGCTTGACCCTCAGCTGGTTCGCGCCGCCTTCGGGTTCGATCTGGCGTCGTTTGAGTACGACGCTATCGACTCCGACCTGCGTTGCGCGCCCACTCTTATCGCGAGCGAAGATGAGGTGCATCTCGGCATGTGGGCCCGGCGCTGGAAACTTAAAAGTATTTCCCGCGACTTCATTCAACGGCTCGAGTGCGCCGCGCTTGAACATGGCACAGAGCTGGGCGTCGTTTTCAAGGATGATGAGAATGTCGTCATCCGGGCCGTACTCACCGATTAATCCGCGCCAGCGGGTAGGAGCAGGCGAAGGCTTGGCTTGTGCGGGAGCAGTTGATTGAGCGGCGTAGTCTGGATGAAGACTTGAAGGTTTCCCCGCGGCACTCGATGCTTTTGAAGCGACTAGTGCAATTGAGCAGTAGACAGCCAAGCTCAGCATCAGTGCGAGCAGGACGATGTGCTTTTCTTGTTTGGCTAGCATCATTCTCTTTCTCGATAGACTATGACGAACGTAGCGCTAACTGATCTTCGGAGTTTATGTTAAGGACACGAATTGTTGTCCTGCCGACTGGAGTGTTGCTGACGAGATAGATTCCATCCCACGCAAAGTGGTCGTCCCAAGCGTGTTGGCTGGGGTGAAACAATTCCGTCACTACTCCTGTTTGCGGGTCGATTCCCGTCAGGTTCGGACCTTTGTGCAAGTGGCAGTACTCACATGCGTTGCCGGCGCGATCCCGTACCCGAGCTCTCGTACTCGGCGACATAATCTAAGACCGAGACTTGATTAGTTCGCGCGCCTGCCGTTGGAGAATAGCGATGAACTTGTTAGCTCGCGCGTAGCCTGCATACTCCGCCTGCTCGGCGTCGCTCAATTCACCTTCCGTAGACTTGCAGGCCAGTTCTTCAATGCGCGCCTGAAGCTCCGGGTCGGCACGAAACTCAACGATCTCTTCGGCCTTCTCCGGCAAAACGATTCTCATCACGGGTCGCACGCCACGATCGAAGGCTGACATTTCAGAGGTGGGTTGCATGCGTTGAAATTAGCATGGGCTAGCGTTGTTGGCAACGAAAAGGATTCTCCCTAACAGTTAAGAATATCCAACTCGCGCCCCAACCAGCCTGCGAAGCAGGCGGCAGAATATCTGGTCACGAAAACGAATTGCCTTCGAGGGAAGCGGGTCTTTGGGTCTGTCGCTTGCGGCGCAACGTAACGCTCGAATAGTCGGCGCGAAACCATGCTATTGACAACAAGGCGAACACTCGCTACCATGTGCGCCGCACGCTGGCGCTTTCGGTTTTTGAATCTTAGAGCCTCGAGACCGAGCTTTGCTTTCTGACGCTGGCCGTAGTGCAGTTTTGGTCCGCGCTTTGAGAGACGCTTCTGTATGAACTCCTTTTCGTAATAGCCCAAAGAACCTCCTAAGACCCTTTAACTACATGCCCACCGCCTCCACAAAGCCTCTAAATTTTTGGGATGATAAATCCTGGCATCATAAGGTTCATCAAAGGCTCGGTGAGACTCTTTACTATTTCCTTGTGCGCGCTCGTCCGATCGATATGAAGCAAGCTCATTTGGAATTCAGGAACATGTTGAGAGCGAAAGGACTAGGTAGTGTGCGCGTTTTTCCAATCTTTGGCTCTTACGATTTCATAATAAGAGCATGGCTACATCCTTCCATCACGACAGAATTCCGAACTTGGCTCGATGCTGCCTTGTCCAAGGCGGCAGGCAGTCATAACACATATCCGTTTGCGGTAGACTACATTGATCAGCGAGCGCATAACCAACCGGACATCGATCGCGATTTATTGGAAGAGTTGAAAGAGGACACCATCAAAGCCGTCCAAGCCGGGCGAGAGTTGCCGCTGTTGCAGAGGTTAATAGAAGGGAACCTCGTGATCAGAAAGAAAAGAAGCAACAACGTCCGATTCTTTACCTCAATTTACCTAGACGATGAAAACCAACCAATTAATGTTGGTGTCGTAGCGGCAATAAAGCAATACCTTCGTGACAGTCCCGGGATAAGGGATGTATCGATTTATAGAGGCTATGGTTTCTGTTCGGTCTTAGTAAAAGGCGAGGTGGACAGCTTCTTTAATATCGCGCCAATGCCAAATCACATTGGAGATCTTTACAGGCCTCTAGGTGCTCACACAGAAACTTATCTTTTGCATGGAGCGTCACACGTTGCCGGTGACGAGTCCATCGGTGACGCGACTTTTTTCGCGCTTCAGGGCCGTAATCTATTTGTGCAGTCCATAATTCCGGAGTTGTATGATTTGCAAAGCCCTAACAGACAAGCAGTCGAGCGACTTTTGGTTTCGGCAGCGCACAGGCTCACTTTGACGCAACAAGATAAGAAACTCCTCCATGACTATCTGCTAGGATTTCTCGCCGAAGACTCGACGCAAATGGCCACCGTATTGTTTGCGATTTTTCACAAGCTTGAAGGATACTTACGCGCAAATCACAAAGAATTCATCGGTAGAAAAAATGTCGGAACCTTCGATGCGATTTGCGATCGAGCTAACATTCCACCGTCCACTAGGGATCGGCCGAGTCTCCGGGATCTACTTCATGTACTTACTACTACAATCAAGTTGGTTGATACTCCCGAGCAGTATCAGCAAGTGTCAGCTAACTGGGATGAATTCGGGCAGCTAAGAAATGATCTAGTTCATGCCAAAGTCGATGTGATTGCTAATTGGGACACACTAATCAAGAGACTACTTCAGTTTTTACCAAAGATTCGAGAACTGCTGAGAAGTGTTGAAGCTATTACTGGAAAAGAATACGACGGAGTCTATTGAATTGTAGTTCATACCCACTTTTCAAAGGAACCCGTATGCTGTTAATCTCATTTGAATAAGCGTCGTGTGGGGTTGCATCACAGGGCGTGCAGTGGAGGCATTCTGCTATGGACGAATCGTTTGGAAACTATCGTGAACGGCCATTAGACTGGAGTGACAGTCCTAGGCTCATTACACTGATTGGCTCTCAATGCGCCGCTGCTCAAAACGTTAGTACTTTGATTCGCACTACCAAGGAGAGAGACGAAGAGGCGCAGATGAGAGAAGCGGAAACCAAGAATGCGAGGCCCACGCTGATTTCGAGATGATGTCTAATCCCGCCCCTTATAAACCACCCCGTTCTTCATTACAAACACGACCTTCTCCATCGCATGAATATCTTTCAAAGGATCGCCACTGACGGCGACGATGTCGGCCCACTTGCCGACGGTGATCGAGCCGAGGTTCTTGTCCCAGCCCAGTAGCTTCGCCCCGTTCAGCGTGCCCGCGATGATTGATTCCATCGGACTCAGCCCGCCCCAGTCGCACATCAGGAAAAACTCGCGCGCGTTCGTGCCGTGCACGATCACGCCCGCGTCGGTGCCCAGCGCAATCTTAACTTTGTTAGCGACAGCGAGTTTGATTCCGTGGCGTACGGCCGCGGCGGCAGCCAAGGCTTTTTCAGCGCGCAATCCCTTCAGCACACCAGTCTTCGCAGCTCTCTCAACCGCTTCGGCCGCTGACAACGTGGGCACCAGAAATGTTCCGCGCTGAACCATCATGCGCACGGCCTCTTCATCCAGAAACGATCCGTGCTCAATCGAAGAGACGCCCGCGCGCACGGCCAGCTTGATTCCTTCCGTTCCATGCGCGTGCGCTGCAACTTTGCGATCGAGTTTATTTGCTTCGTCGACCAGAGCTTTCAATTCTTCAAAGCTGTATTGGGTGGCGCCGACCGCGTCGCCTTCAGATAGAACGCCGCCGGTAGCGCAGGTCTTGATCACGTCGGCGCCGTATTTGATTTGCAGGCGAACCGCGGTGCGAATCTCTTCCGGGCCGTTGGCCAGGCCGTCCATGGGACCAAGTTCCAAAATGCCGGGCCTGAATCCGTTTTCGTCGCAGTGGCCGCCCGTGATTCCAATCGCGTGGCCGGCAGTTTCCATGCGCGGGCCGATCGCCCAACCTTCGTTGATCGCTTTGCGCAAAGCCATGTCGTCAAAGCGTCCCGACGCGCCGACGTTGCGCACGCTGGTAAAGCCGGCCATCAAAGTGTCGCGCGCGTGCAGCACGCCAAGAATGGCCCCGAACGAGTCATAGTCTTTGACCGCGGCCGTGTCGCCGTCGGGATCGCCGAGCACCCGGCCGATCAGATGCGTGTGCGCGTCAATGAACCCGGGCAACAAAGTTACGTCGCCCAGATCGATCACCTTTGCACCGGCAGGGACGGCCACATCCGCACCGCCAACAGCAGTGATCTTGTTGTCCACGACGACGATGACCGCGTTTTTGATCGTTGCCGAGCCGGTGCCGTCAATCAGGCGCGCGGCTTTCAGCGCCACGACGCCTTTGCCTATGGGCGGCTCAGGGCGGATTCCAATTGGCGCGGGATTTTGTGGCAGCGCGGAAACACAAAGAGACGCGACCAGAAGCAGGGCGGTTAGAAAAAGTTTATAAGTTCTCACTGGGGGATCCTCGGATTCTCTATTTGAAATTTGAGACGAATGCGGACGCATTCTAGTTGAGATTTCGCTGACGCGCCAATTTCAGCCGCGGCTTTATCGTGTTCCTTCGCGCGTTCGGTCTGGTGTTCGCGCCTTTGCGCGAAACTTGGATCTTTGGAGAGAGGGCTTTCGCGCAAGGCGCAAAAGAAAGACGAAAGACGCAAAGTAGGACACTCGCTCAGGCGATCTTGCGCAGTTTAGAAAAAGACGGGAACAGGTACGATCCGTTTTCGCAGTAGCGCGAATCTACCAATTGCTGCTTCACTTGATCTTGATGCGCACCTGGTTGCTGGTTTGTGTTCGATAGGTCACGCTCGCCAAAACATCCTGACCGGCGGGTAAATCACCCGGCAAGATCACGACCACCTCTGTTAGCCATGCGAACCCCGGAACCTTTCCCACCAACTCAACTGTTAGCGGGTGGACCATCATTTGGGCATCGGCGGCCCGTGCCGTCAAAGCTGAGCTGTCCTCGTTGGGCAGCAAATCCAAATTCATCGCAAATAACATCACCCTCGTACGTTTGTCTGAGCTGAAGTTAAGAATGTTAGTGAGTGGAAAAGGATCGCGCAGCATCGTGACTGAGTCGAAAGAGATCGCGTGATCAGTGTTTTGTTCGGTCTGGAGAATGGGCTGAGGAGGCTGGACCGTCAGCATGGCTTCGTTGCTGGTCGCCGTGCCAGAGCCGTTCGAAACGACGCAACGAAACTTTGCGCCATCGTCGGCGAGAGCGGCTGATGAAATTGTGTAACTCGGCGAAGTTGCGCCAGATATGTTCACCATATTTCTCTGCCACTGATAATTGAGCGGCGCAGCCCCGCTGGCGCTGACATTGAACGTGGCCGGCTGTCCCTGCATTACAGTTTGATTGGTGGGGTGGGCTGTGATGACCGGAATCGAGGTTGAGTATTGAACCTTGAAAACTGAGCTCGATCCTATGGCCAGATAATAGAGACTGCCATCTGCAGCGACCTTCAAATCAACCGGACTCGAAATTCCGCTGGCGAAATCTGCGGCCGTGTTGTTCGATGGGTCGAGTACGCGAATCCATCCGTTGCACAGATCGGCGAAGAAATACTTGCCGACGTAAATACTCGGAAACTGGAGAGTCGCGGGATTGTAAAAAGTGCCGCCGGTAATGGCACAGCCAAACGTGCCGCCCGAACCGTGTCCGTAAGCGAAGAGTGGCGCCCGGAACCTTGGATCCGTCGTTGGTCCTTCGGTGATCGGCCACCCGTAATTGGATCCGGCGATGCCGTCATTAATCTCTTCCCAGGTGCTTTCGCCAACGTCGTTAATGAACATTCGCGCAGTGCCCGGTTGAAACGCGAAGGTAAATGGATTGCGGAGGCCCAGGGCCCAAATCTCTTTCCGGGCGCCGGCGGTGTTAAAGAAGGGATTGTCTGTGGGAATCGTTCCGTCCGCATTGATGCGCAAAACTTTTCCCAAAAGATTTGCGAGCGTCTGCGAATTCGATCCATTAGCGTTTTCGCCTACGGCTATGTACAACTTGCCGTCCGGGCCGAAATGGATAGCGCCGCCATTGTGATTGCCGGCGCCGCTGAGATTGTCGAGCTCCAGCAGATTCGTTTGGCTGCCGGCCACGGCTACATCCCCATTTGCGCTGAAGCGGCTGACTCGATTGTGCGCGGGTGACCCAGGCACGGTGTAATAGATATACACGAAGTTGTTAGTGGCGAAGTTAGGATCAAAAGTGACGCCGAGCAGTCCACGTTCACCGGCCGAATCGACCGTCAGGGTCAGAAACGGCGTCGGCAGCAAGACGCCATTTTTGATCACCCTCAGATTTCCACCCTGAAGGCATACGAACAGCCGGCCGTCGGGAGCAAACTCCATCGCCGTGGGACCGGAGAGTCCGCTAATCTGCGTCTCTACAAAACCAGAGGGAAGCGTAGCGCCTGCAAGTGAAGAGCCAACGCCTGAGAGAAATAGAAAAGCCGCGACGCCGGGCAAAAGCCGCAGCCTGACGAGCCCGAAGAAATTGCGCGCGCCCGGCGATTGATTTGTCCCCGCAGCGTTCTTGCGGCAATGACTGTTCATAAACTCTACCCAGACCCTAAACTTAATAAAGGATGGATCCAGCGAGCTATCCAGAACGGCTTAACGCAGTCCTTAGCTCTAAAAGCCGCAGAGCAGATCTATATGGTTACTTCTACGGTGCGGGGCAAACGGGGGAATCGAGACTGATGCTGCGACTTTGGGCCCGCGAAGGAGCGTCGGGTTACCCTAACTTTGGGGTGAGATGAATTATACTACTTTGGTCGCGGCGTCTTCCAGATTGTTTTTCGAGGAGTGGTAAGCTAACTCAAAGCCCTTACGGAGAAGATGAGATTGATGGCTACAGGAAATCGCATTCAAGTGTTGGTCTTTATGGTCCTCGGCGCGTTGCTGATGTCGCTCTTGTTTTGGTCATCAAGCCAGGCGAATTATGACGTGGCCAACGATTATGCGCGATCTGTTGCTCCGGCCTCGGTTCCCACTCCACCGGTCACGCGGCCGCGGACGGTTGCACCGGGAATTGCGCCGATACCTGATCTTGGGCCGGGTGCGAGTCTTCACGGGAAGCGGCTCTTCCCTCCGGACAATCCGTGGAACCAGGACATCTCGAACTCGCCCGTGGATCCGAACTCGGCGAATTTGATCAGGAGCATTGGCGTCGACGACCGGTTGCATCCTGACTTTGGCACTGTGTGGAAGGGAGCACCGAATGGGATTCCTTACGTCGTAGTAGCCGGCACGCAGACGTTGGTGCCGGTAAGTTTTCGATCGTATGGCGGCGAGAGCGACCCCGGTCCCTATCCAGTGCCGCGGGACGCACCCGTCGAAGGTGGACCAAACGGAAACGGCGATCGCCACGTGCTGGTAATCGATCGCGATCGATGGAAACTGTACGAAATGTTTTCCGCTGCGCCGGTGAACAATGGCGCGAGCTGGATCACCGGCAGCGGAGCTGTCTTTGATCTGAATTCAAATGCTCTGCGGCCGGAAGGATGGACTTCGGCGGATGCGGCCGGGCTGCCAATTTTTCCGGGACTAGTGCGCTACGATGAAGTTTTTGAACAACGGGAGATTCGACACGCGCTACGCTTCACTGTAGGTCGTTCGCGGAAGGGATATGTTCATCCCGCGCGCCACTTTGCCAGCAGCGACACGGATCCCAATCTGCCGCCGATGGGCATGCGCGTGCGCCTGAAGGCATCGTTTGATATTTCAACTTATTCCGCCGCGAACCAGGTCATCCTGCGGGCGTTGAAGAAGTATGGAATGTTCGTAGCCGACAACGGTCCCGGCTGGTTTTTGAGCGGCGCGCCCGATCCGCGCTGGAGCAATGACGACCTGGGCCTGCTGAAAAATATCAAAGGCTTTAACTTTGAAGTCGTGCGGATGGGCCCGATCATTACGAAGTGAACGATCCATCATCAATCGCTTGACATAACAGAAGCGGCTCTGCCGCCTGAGGTGCCTTCGCTCCGTGATGAGCGAGATGTCAGTGGTCAAGCGCAGTTAACATTTCGCTCCTTAAGGAGCTCATTTAAGTTCTCGGTGTGCTTGAGAGCTATAATCATTTCGCCCCTACGGGGCCAGGTAAGAGCCACCGCACATCAGCCGCACGCCGACACTGATTTTTGCCTCAGGCTTATTTGATGCCCGGCAATTTGTCGCCCAGACCCTTCAGCATGTCCTCGAGGAACTTGTCGAGGGCAATCTTCCACTCGCCGTTTTCCTTAACGAAAGGCAACGTGTCCCACTTGCCCGTCTTATCGTTCTTAACTTCGAGCGTCGCGGTATCGCCGGTGATTTTCTCGTTGCGCGTCTCCGGTAACTTCTCGTCCTTGGCGTCCTTATCGACCTCTTTCAGCATGTCATCGGTCGACTTGTTTTGTTCTTTGGCGAGCTTGTCGAACATGTCCAACGTGCCCTTCGACAGCGATTTCTTCATAGCCGCGGCATCTTTTTTCTTCGAGGCCTCAAAGAACGCTTTGAAGGTGGCTGTCGGGCTTGAGCCGCTAAGCATACTACAGGCCGACACCGCAAAAATGACCGTCAGCGCAGCGCACAAAACAGCAGTCCTACTGGTTTTCATCCGGGTCTCCTCTTTTCTCCGATCATGTTTGGGCGATCGACTCGACTACCTTATCACCAACTCCTCGAAATCAAGTGTCGCATCCTGAGCATTGATAATACGATAAATCTCTCTGACCAAAGCCAGCGTGTCCTGATACAACTTTTCCTCTTTGACCTTCGACGCCGTTCTAGGTCCGCTGATACTGATGGCCCCTTTTTCCCCGTCCAAAGCGAGATCTAGCGAGATGGCAAAATATGAATAACCGGAACCCTCCGGGAGCTCAATTGAATTCGTGACGAGGAGATTTCCACCTCTAATCAATTTGAGCAGGGCTGCTCTGTCCGCGGGAGACAATTTGAATTCTTTTTGCTCCGCCGGAGTTCCGCGGCGGCGCCCCGTAAAGGTTTTTCCCCAGACGATAGTGTTCGCATCAGGCGCGATTGTGAGCGTCGTCGTTTGCGAACTGCTGTCGCGGCTGTGTTCGCCCGTCGTCAGTCGAACGCGCAGACTTAGCCCGTCCGCCGGCGAGCCCGTGGCCGTCGACGCACAGGCACAAAAGAACAGGCAAGCAATTATCAGGGTTCTCATTAGTCCTTATCCTCGGTTAACTTGAGACAAATCCGGCCGAACGCTTTGGAGTCATCGCCGGGGCCATGAAGATCGCCGGTGCTTATTCAATTGAAAACGGACGAGCTAATATATCTTTTGTTGTTTTCAGAAGCTACAGCTAAAGTAACAGCGTACCGTTGAGCTATGGGTGTCGCAAAGTTAACCGACCAGAATACGATTGTCCCCGACAGCAAGTACGCGCGCGTGGAGCGAGAGCGGCGTTATCTCTTAGCGGACCTGCCGGAGGGAATCACGCGCGCGGATCATCACCTCCAGATCACGGACAACTACATCACCGGCACGCGCCTGCGCATCCGCAAGGTGCGCGATCCGCGGACCAATAAGTGGGTAGTAAAGTTTACCCAGAAGTTCGCGGCCAATCCTGAAGATCTCTCGCGGACGATGATCACGAACACGTATCTCAACGCGCTCGAAGCCGAAACCCTTGGGGTCTTTGAAGCAAACGAAATTCGTAAGAACCGTTATCCCTTCGAATTCGGCGGGCGAAAGTTTTCCGTCGATATGTTTCTCGGCGATCTGTTCGGATTGGTGCTGGCAGAGACCAGTTTTGAGACTGACGAGAAGCTGGACAACTTTGCGAAACCACCATTCGCGCTTGCGGATGTCACCAACAATGCGATATTCAGTGGCGGCAGATTGAGCGAGCTGACCTTTGCTGATGTGCGGAAAGAAATTGAGCGAAGCGGATTACTTGCCTTAGAAAATCAAAGACGGTGAGTTCCGTGTTTCGAAGCCACACGAAAGGTCAATTCAAGAACCAGCACACTGACTGCGATAAAAATCAGACGAAGAAGGATTGAATTCAGAATGCGAACACGCCCCTTACTAATTGTTCTCGCCGTCGTCCTGTCCACTTTGGTTGGCTGTCGAAAGCCGGCAACGCCTAGTCAACCAGCTGCGAATAACAATAACGCGGTCCCGACTGAAGCACCCGTAGGCGGCAAGGCCCTGGCCGGTGATAGGTTTTATTTTCACGGCAGGATCGGCGGCACTCTCGCAATCGAAATGACCCTAACGCGCGATGGCGATCGGTTGACGGGAAGTTACTTGTATCCAAAGGTCGGCAAAAACATCAACCTCGCCGGCACCGTGGATAAGGACGGCAACGTCCAACTAAGAGAGTCAGACGAAAGCGGGAAGGACACCGGCGTATTCAAAGGCAAGTGGAAGCCGGCGACTGACTCGCCTGATCCCGGCTTGAACGAGATCGAAGGCAAGTGGTCAAAACCTGACGGCTCGAAAGAAACAGAATTTAGTTTGATGCAGCAACCGATCGAGTTCAGCGCGGCCGTGCAGGTTACTTCTAAGGTCATCCACGAAAGAAACAAACAAAAGCATTACACGGTCGATGCCAAGTATCCGCAGATAGACGGCGACCCGCGCTTTGATAACTTCAACAAAGAAGCACGAGCCATGATCACCAAAGATGTGGCCGCATTTAAGGCCGGTGAGACTGGTGCGGAAGCTGATACGGGTACGGTGTTGGCCGACGAGGCGCGAGAATCTACTCTGGATATCGGTTATGAAATTCGCTGCGCAACTGACCAACTGATCAGTGTGGAGTTCAGCGAAGCGACCTACGAGGCCGGGGCGGCGCACGACAACATCGCGACGAGCGTGCTCAACTATGACGTCAAGAGTGGAAGGAAACTGGCCCTCGCCGACTTGTTCAATCCGAAATCGAACTATCTCAGTGTGATCTCGGCGTACTGCCTCAAAGATTTGCGGGACCGAGCGAAGAAAGACAAAGGCACGATGCTGCAAGAAGATATGATGAAAGACGGCGCGTCGCCGCGAGCCGATAATTACCGGGCCTGCGCGATTACCAAGAATGGCCTGTGGGTTACTTTCGATCCCTATCAGGTGGCGGCGTTCGCTGGCGGACCACAGCATGTACTGGTTCCCTACTCGGCCTTGAAGGACATCATTAAAACGGATGGACCGCTGGCGGCGTTTGCGAAGTGATCTCTAGTGGCACAGACTTCAGTCTGTGATTGCTCGCCATAAATCCAAATCACAGACTGAAGTCTGTGCCACTCTGCTACTTGTTGCGGCGATTTTTTTGAGCCACGACTAGCCGATACGCCTCATCCCGTTTCATTCCCAGTTCGCGAGCGGCTTTCTTCAGCGCGACCTTGGCCTCAAGGCCTTCAGTCTCGAGTTCGCCCACTCGCTCGATCAACCTTCGCGATGCGGGCGCTGTCTCGCCAGTTGGTGGTCTTTCATCAACCAAAGCGCCGCTGATCACGAGGACGATTTCTCCGCGCACCGGTAAGCCATTGTCGAATCGCTGAATCAAATCGCTCAGACTTCCGCGCACGATCTGCTCGTGGATCTTTGTCAGTTCGCGCGCGACCGCGGCCTGACGATTGCCCAATACTTCAAGTGCGTCCTTCAACGTAGCGGCGATTCGGTGCGGGGCTTCATAAAAGATTAGCGTCGCCGGAATCACGCTGAGTTCTTCGAGCTTGACGCGCCGCGCATTGGCACGCGCCGGCAGAAAGCCGGCAAAGAAAAACTGATCGGACGGCAGGCCGGATGCAACCAGCGCGCTGACGAACGCGGTGGGCCCGGGAATTGGAACGACGGGCAGATCCAGTTCGATCGCGGCGTTGATGACCCGAAAACCCGGATCGTTAATCAGCGGCGTACCGGCGTCTGAAACCAGAGCGACGTGCTTCCCCGATACCAATAGTTTGCAGATTTGTTCAGCGCGTTCGCGCTCGTTGTGTTCGTGGTAACTGATCGTCTTGGTCTTGATGCCGAAGCGATTGAGCAGGACGCGCGTCCGGCGCGTATCTTCGCAGGCCACGATGTCGACTTCGCTCAGCACGCGCAACCCTCGTTGCGTAATGTCTTCGAGATTGCCGATCGGCGTGGCCACAATGTAGAGAGTGCCGCTCATGTTCCACCTACTCGCTTAACAAAATGGAGAGATGATGCCGAATCTGCGCCTCGGTGAGCGGGGTTCGCTCCTCGGTCTTTTCAATGATCTGCCACTGCGGCAAGCCATTCGCGGAACGAGCCAGCACGAGTTCAGCATTCGAGCGAGACCGGCCAAAGTGCTTGATGTTGGCGCAAGCGAGACCATCGCCGCGCACGAATCCATCACCGGGCTTTCGCGGCCAGCCGCTCTCGATCGACATTGCCCGGACTCCATGCCGCAGCGTCAGTTGACTGCCGATCATCGTCGCGGATCCGCGGCGAAAACTGTGCGAGTCAAGTTTTTCGATCTGTATGGCGGCGCCTCGGCGATTGGCTTCGCCGGCAAGCGAAGTAAGAGTGGCCGTCAGCCAGTCGATGGCCGTGCGGCGGAGCAGATCATTCTTCGAGCGCAGATCGAGATACCTGGCAACATCGGCGCGCCCAGCCCCGCGCGCGCGTTGCTTTGCTTCGGCTAGCGCGATCTCCCATGCTTCCTCGAGTTCACTCATTTTGTTGATTGAGTCAGAACCACCTGCGTAAGCGGGTGGGTCCCGCACTCAAGGCGCAGATTAAGTCATGGTCCCACCCGCTCACGCAGGTGGTTCTGACTTCGGGATCGATGTTATCATGCCCGCCCGAATTGTCTCTCCTTCTGATCTGATGGTTTTCACGCTTTTCAGAGGGGACTACGTCTAATGAAGCCATCCCGTATTAGAAAATTCGCCTGCCTGGCCTCGCTGGTTTTCGTTCTATTTCCAGTTGCTCTGCCCCAGCGGCCGGTGCGCCGAACTGCGAACACCCCGGCGGCAAAAGACTCTCGTCCGCGACTGGTCTTGCTGATCGTCGTCGATCAATTTCGCTATGACTATCTGACTCGCTTCGGTGATCTGTTCGGCTCGCGGGGCATCGGCCGCTTGATGCGCGAAGGCGCTTCCTGGACTGATACAAATTTCGATCAGGTACCGACTTTTACCGCGCCGGGTCACGCGGTTTTTATGACGGGCGCCTGGCCGTCGCAAACCGGCATCATCGCCAACGAATGGTACGAGCGCGACACCGGCAAGAAAGTTAAGTCGGTGACCGACGACAGCACGATCAAACTCGCCGGCAAACCCGGCGAGATGGGATACAGCCCGCGTCGCTTGCTCTGTTCGACCGTCGGCGACGAATTGCGTCTGGCCGACGGCGATCGATCGAAGGTGATTGGCATTTCGACCAAGGACCGTTCAGCGATCCTGCCCGCCGGCCGGCGCGCGAATGCGGCTTACTGGTTTGGCACCGACAACGGAAATATGGTTTCCAGCACTTACTATTTCAACCAGGAGCCTGTCTGGGTTGAACGGTTCAATCAACGCCACCTGGCCGATCAATTGTTCGGCGCGCGCTGGGACCGTCTGCTGCCCGAAGCCGAGTACCTGAAGCGGGCGGGCAAAGACGATGTGCCCTGGGAAAACCAGGACAAGTCTTCGGACGATACAAATTATTTCCCGCATGTGGTCACCGGCGGAGCGGCAAACGCGAGCAGGATGTTCTACAAAGCGCTGGACTACACACCGTTTGCCAACGATCTGCTGGTCACGTTTGCCGAAGAGGCGGTTACAAATGAAAAGCTGGGCGGCGGTGCGGAAACGGACGTGCTCTCGGTGAGTTTTTCCGCCAACGATTATGTCGGGCATCGGTTTGGACCGTACAGTCATGAAGCGATGGACATGACCTTGCGCGTCGATCGGCAAATCGGAACCCTGCTGGATTTCGTCGATGCCCACGTCGGCTTGCAAAACACGGTGGTGATTTTCAGTGCCGATCACGGCGCCTCACCAGTGCCTGAGCAGGCCGCATCGATGAATCTCCCCGGCCGGCGTTATCAGAAGGTCGAGCTGCGACAGATTGTCGAGGAGGGCTTGAAAGCCAGATATGCACGCAAGGATCATCCGGCGACCGATTACATTCAATCCTTTTCCAACAAAGACGTGACTGAGCCAGGCTTGATCAATAGCAACTTCTATCTTAACCGCGCGGCCTTGAAACGCGATGGAATTGATCTCGACGAATGCGAGCGCGTGGTAGGCGAGTTGTCGATGCGCATGCCTGGCGTCGCTCGCTATTTCACCCGGGCGCAGTTGGAAAACGATTTGGTGTCATCCGCCGATCCGATTGCCCGGCGCGTGCTACACGGCTTTTATCCACAGCGCAGCGGCGACGTCATCGTTGTTTTCGAGCCCTACAACATCCTTTTCGATCTCCCCGACGATCCGACCGATCCGCTCTCGTCCGCCACGCACGGCTCGCCTTACAGTTATGACACGCACGTGCCATTGATTATCATGGGGCGAGACTTTGCTCGTGGCACGTATACACAGCCGGCGACGCCGGCCGACATCGCGCCGACGCTGGCCAGTTTGCTCAGTATCCAGGCGCCAAGTTGTTCGGTGGGCCGGGTTTTGTCTGAAGCGTTAGCCAGTCAGGGTCGTCCACCTGGGGTCAGATAGCTTGGCACAAAGGTGAATCGAATAGTCCGCGTAGCGGACGAATGGCAATAGCCCAGCAGTTCACTGCTGGGATGCAAAGCGAAGTCAATCCAAGTCCGTGAAGCGGACGGCTGAAGTAATGGCGGGTATCGCAGATCACCAACTCTTTCAGTCGTCCGCTTCATGGACTGCGTCGCCGAAATCGTCACTTCCCCAGCGATGAATCGCTGGGCTATTGTCAGCCGTCCGCCCTTGGGCGGACTCAGTCGAAACCGTTTGTGCACAGCCGCAGTCAGATAGAACTACCTAATGACCTTACCTTTTACTAATCAGCGCGCGATCGTTCTTGCGCTCATCCTGTCGCTCATTTTCTTGGCCTGGTTCGGCGTGAATGCCGGTGCTTCGGCGCAGGGTAAATTTCCCAGGCGCGACGGGCACGTCAACGATATTGGCGAGTTGCTTGACGCCCAGACAAGGGACCGTCTGGAAAAAATCCTCGGGAACCTCAAGCAGCGAACTGACATTGATTTTGTAATTGTGACCCTCAAGACTACCGGCCCGGAATCTCTCTATGATTATTCATTGCGGATTGCCAACGGTTGGAATATCGGGGTCGCGACCAATCCGAAGAAGAGCATCCTGCTGGCGATTGCGGGTGACAAACGAGAGTTCCTGGCGCACTTGAGCAAGGGGGTGCGGGCTAATCTGCCCGACGGTCTCATCGGCGACGTGGGCCAGCTCATGCACGAAAAGTTTGATAGCGCCGCTTACGTCGAAGGCCTGATGATCGGGCTCAAGAAATTTGTTAACGGTGTGGGAGAGGGAAACAATTTTACGTTTGCGGATCTCGACCCGAACCCGGCCGCGAAAATGATCGCCGAGCAACAGCGGCCGCGAACCATCGCGAGCCCCGCGGCCCAGCCGACTGAAACTCCGAAACCTGAGCCGTCTGCGACTGTAGCGCCGCCAGCGGAGTCACCACAGCCCACTGCTACTCCAGAGGCCACAATGTCGCCCCAGGCTCGGCCGTCGAAAACGCCGGCTGCTGCGACACCTTCAATCGAATCGCCGCCAACGCCATCGCCGAGCGCATCGCCACAAACAACTGAGAGCCCAGCGGTCGAGAAAACTCCGGCTCCAGTCGAGAGCCCCGCCGCAGAGGCTTCACCCAGCGCCACCAAAGAAACTGCGAAGGTAACGCGCCCTCCGGCGCGGCCGAATCGATCTCCTACTACGGATCGAAAGACGCCAACTCCAGTTCCAACGCCGGCTAATCCGGAAGACGAAAAAGAAGAAGTGGAAGTCACGCTCGCGTTGCCTGCTGACCAGCGAATCGAGACTCTGAAAGCCTTCATCGCTGCTCATCCTCAGTCAGTCGCGGTGCCCAGAGCGAACGAGCTCATCGTGGTGGCACATGCGATGCTGGGCGATCAGAAGCTGCAAGCCGGCGATGTCGATGGCGGCGTCGCACAGTTTCGCCTGGCGATCTCTGAGGCGCCGGCTGATATGCCGGACCGTTTGTTCACGGAAGTGATCGCGCGCATTCCGGCGAACCTGTTCTTGCGTGGTCAGCGTGAGGCGGCGATTGAATCAGCCCATCAGGCAGAGACGCTGGCCAGGGGAAACCCGAAACGTCTGGCGGCGGTCGCTGGATTCTACCTGGCAATGGAAGACGCAAACGAAGCCGGACGCCTGGCTGAGTTGGCGACTCAGGCTGGGCCGGATTCTGCCGTTGCGCATCAAGCTCTTGGCGAAGCCCGGCACATTGCTCTGCGCCTGGACGAAGCTGAAAGTGAATTCGCGCGCGTGCTGGCGCTCAATCCAAAGTCGGAGGGCGCGAGAGTCGCGTTGGCCGATCTGAAACGCGCGGCCGGCAAGTTTGAGGAAGCCTTGGCGCTGTACCGCGAGCAGTTGCAAATCGATCCGAAGAACAATCAGGCGCGCGCCGGTTTAGTGGTCTCGCTGCTCGAGCTGGGCAAGAAGACCGAGGCCGATCAAGAGCTCAACACCGCTCTGCAAGATAAGGATCAAGCGCGTAACCTGCCGTTGTTGGTGGGCGCGGCCTACTGGTTCCTCGCTCACAACGATAAGGAACGCGGGCTCGAGTTGGCGGACAAAGCCGTGGCCCTTGAGCCGAGATATGCATGGGCCCAGATTGCGCTGGCGCGCGGGCTGATAGCCAACAAGCAGCCGCAGGAGGCCGAGCGGTCTCTGCGCTTTATGCGCCAATTCAGCCGCTTCCCGACGGTCGATTACGAATTGGCCAATATGCTCGCCTCGATTGGGTTGTTTGACGATGCAGCGGCCGAGCTGGCGCACACGTTCTCTCTGAAAGACGGGAAAATTGAGACGATGCTCGCTGGCCGCACTGCCGCGCGAGCTGACAGTTTTATCGAACTGCTCGGGCCTGAACGCCGGGCGGTCATCTTTCAATCACGGCCGGCAGACACTGACGCGAACGCGAAGATGCTCAAGGCGCTACTCGCTCTGAATACAGCATTGAACCAGCCGGAAGGCACCGTGCTGAACCCGGACGATCTCTTAGCCATCGCTACGGACTTTACCGCCGGTGACGATGCCATGCGCACTTTTCGTCAAATTTATGTGGCCGAAAAACTCGTGCGCAAAGGCATCGCGCTGACGGCAGTGATCGATTTGATGGACCAGGCGACCAGCGGCGTCGAAGCCGCGCTCAGCGCTCCGGCCGCAACCCTGGCAGTGCAGCCGGACGAATACAGTGACATTCGCGCGCGGGCTTTGACCCAGGGCGGCACGCCTCAAATTCCCGTTGCGTCGCGCGATGCGCTCTCTGGTCTGCTGCGCGCGCGCATCGAAGATCTTGCCGGGATGGCGTTTTTCAAATTAGACAAATCGAACGAAGCGGTGTTACGTCTGCGCCGCGCCGTCAACGCTTCGCCTGAAGGCACGCCGCTATGGCGTTCGTCGATGTGGCATCTCGGCGCCGCGCTCGAAGCGAACGGCAAACCCGATCAGGCGCTGCTCTATTACATCAAGAGTTACGTTGCCGGCCCTCCCGATCCCGCGCGACGTTCGGTGATCGAGAGTATCTACAAGAAGGTGAATGGATCGCTGGATGGACTCGACGACAAGATCGGGCCGGGGTTTGCGGCTGCGACCGCGAGCCCGACTCCAACTCTGGACTAGGACGGAGCGCGGACATCCTGTCCGCCAGCGGGCGAAGCACGCTCAGCTTCGCGTAAGACTCCCTTTGGGAATTGTTCGCGCTGCGCGCTCACGCGGACAGGATGTCCGCGCTCCGTTTTGAAGTTTTGTTGCCCCGGAAGGATTGTCGGAGACTTCGAGTATTCGACCTTTTCAGGGCGTTTTCGGTTTGCCTTCAGCGTCGTACTCTTCGACCGTGCCAAACTTTGCCAGCACAGCGCGCGTCTTGGCCGCGTCACCCACGGCCACGACTTGCAGATGATTCAGATCGACGTATTTTTGCGCCACCCGCTGCACATCTTCGGCGGTGATCGCTTCGACCTTCTGCGGATATATATCCCAGTAGTTCGCCGGCATGTTGTAGAGCTTCTGCGTGACAATGTCTTGCAACAGCGCCTGGGGCTGTTCCAGCGAAAGCGCAAAACCGCCGACGATGGCGCGCTTCGCGTTCTCGAGTTCGACAGGCGTCACTTTCTCGTCGCGCATGCGCTTCAGCTCGTACATGAATTCTTTCATGGCGCCTTCGGTCACGTCAGTCCTGACTTCAGAACTCGAGACGACAGTCCCGCGGAACTTTGATCCGCCAAAGTTACTGTACGCCCCGTAGGTATAGCCCTTGTCTTCGCGCAGATTGAGGAACAGGCGCGCCGCCGGACCGCCGCCCAGAATCTGATTCATCACCAGCACGGACAGATAGTCTTCGCTGGTGCGTTCGATTCCCAGATTGCCGAGCTGCAGCACGGTTTGGACAGAGCCGGGACGATCAATCAACTGGATGCGCGTCGCGCCCTGCTCTGGCGCCGCCGGAATCGTTGTCGGCGGCGAGTCGGCGCGCTGCCAACCACCGAATGCTTTCTCAAGCTTCGGCAGCAGTTCCTTGAGAGTCACATCGCCGACGATCGCGAGCATCGCATTGTTCGGGCGATAGAAGGTCAAATGAAAACGACCCAGGTCAGCGGACGAGGCGCGCTTGAGCGACTCAGCCGGTGACGCGATCAGGCCGGCCGGATGCGCGCCATAGATGGCCCGCAGAAATCGCTCTTGCGCCAGAAACTGCGGAATCGAACGCTGAAACTGAAGCTGCTGAAGTTGACGGGCTTTATATTTGTCGACTTCCTCCTGCGGAAACACCGGATTGCGGACCACATCTGCGAAGATGTCCAGCACGGGATCCAGGCTCTCTACCAGGCCTGAAGTGGTGATGTTGGTGGTGAATGATGAAAGACCCGCGCCCGCAGCGAGGGTGGCGCCCAGCGTGTCCATTTGTTCCGCAATGTCTTTGCTCTTGCGGGTCGCAGTTCCTTCCCGCAACAGCGCCGCCGTGAAGGTCGCCAGTCCATGATAATCGGCCGGGTCAGACAGGCCGCCGCTAAGCACGACCATCTGCATCGTGAAGGTCGGCACGCGGTGGCTCTCCAACAGAATCACGCGCAAGCCGTTGGACAGAGTTGCCTCCTGCGCCTTCGGCAGATTGACCTTGAGTATTTCCTTATTAACGGGCGCGCGGCCTTTGATGTCCGCGCCTTTTACCGACTGTCCGCCCTGAGGCGGCGCGCCAGTGCGCTGCGCGAAGATGGAACTGGACGCAAGTGTGACGACGAACAGCGCCACGAAAAATTTGGTTTTCAACTTGGTAAGATTCCTCATGATGGTCAGGCTCCTTTACTGTCCGGCGGGCGCCGCCGCGGCTTTTTTCGGGGTGGTAATCACGACGGTGCGGTTCGCTGCCGTCAGGTATTTATTTGCCACACGTTGCACGTCCGCTTTAGTCACCGCCGAGACCTTATCCAAACGCGTGTTGATGAGATTGGGGTCGTTGTAGTAGACAGTCCATACGCTCATGTTGATGGCCCGCGAAAGCGAGCTCTGCATTTGGTTAATAAAGTTGCGGCGCGTTGTGTTCTTGGCCTTTTGAATTTCCCAATCGGCCACACCGTCCTTCTTCAGACGCTCGATCTCGGCATAGATCGCAGCTTCGACATCCGCGGGTTTGACGCCTTGTCGCAGCGTGGCCGATATGTAGAGGGCGCCGGTGCCGCGTTTCTCGTCGGTGAAGCCGCCCACGGTGGTCACAAGCTGTTTGTCCTTGACCAGCGTTTGGTAAAGCCGCGAGCTCTGGCCGCTCTGGAGCGAAGCAGAAAGAACTTGCAGCGCGTAGAAATCCGGGGTGTTGCCAGGCAGGGCCTTGAAGGCGATATCGATCTGAGGCAGCCGCGCCAGCGCATCGTCAACCGACGCGCGACGTTCGGCCTTCTGTTCCGGCTCAGTCATATCCACGGGGGGCGGATCAGTCTGGCGCGGAATCTTCTCAAAGTTCAGTTTGATCTTCTTCAGCGCATCGGCGGTCTTGAAATCGCCGACCAGCGTGAGCACGGCATTGTTGGGGGCGTAGTACATCTTGAAGAACGCCGCCACGTCTTCCACCGTCGCGGCATTTAGATCGTCCATCGAGCCAATGACCGTATGCTTGTAAGCAAAGTTGTCATAGATCAATCCCTGCTGGATTTCACCGCTCTTTCCGTAAGGTTGGTTGTCGACGCCCAGGCGGCGCTCTTCCTGCACCGCGTTACGCTGGTTGTCCAGGTTGGCTTTGTTGATAACCAGACTGCGCATGCGGTCCGCTTCGAGGTAGAGAGCGAGATCAAGTTGGTTCGCAGGCAAGGCCTCAAAATAAGTCGTGCGGTCCTCGTTCGTCGTCCCGTTCATCGTCCCGCCGTTGTTGAAGATTAAATAGAAGTGTTCGCCGGTGCCGACGTTCTCTGAGCCTTTGAACATCATGTGCTCAAACAGGTGGGCAAAGCCTGTGCGCCCGCTGCGTTCATCGCGCGAGCCGACGTTGTACGTGATGTCCAGCGCAATAACCGGCGCGCTGTGATCTTCGACGGTGATCACGCGCAGGCCATTTGCTAAACGCGTGTCTTTCAAATCAACGTGAATGCTGCGGCCGGTCTGGGCCAGCGCTGAGCCGGCCAACGCGAACAGAAGGGTCGCGCTCAGAAACTTTTTATGCAGTTTCATAGATGAAAACTCCTGGTTAGCATCGAGCAGTAGAACTGCGGATTGTTTGGTTTACGAACGAAGGAAGCCTTGCCGGGCGGTCCCTCAGGATTGTCGGATCGGTGAACGAAGACTGAATCTAGTCGGCCCGGCGCTACCTGTCAAGTGAAGGTAGCCGCGCTGAAAAGTTGGCTGATAAGATGGCGCTCCGGTTTACAGTCTCAAGCCCCCCGACATACCAACCTCGTGATCCGCCGCAGACCTTCAGCGAGCCTGTGGCTTATCGTGTTTGAGTGGATAAGATGGATGTTGGATGTCCTCGTTCCGGCTGAGCCACCACCTGTAATGAGATTTGCTTAAGGACCAATCCTTTGTGCTTGGTTCACTTACCCCGCCAAAGAAAAACGCTTGTCGAACTCGAACAAGAGAGTATATTGGCGTCATGAACTGGCTCCCTTCTTGTAGTCAGCCTAATTGAATGTATTCTGCGCCACGAAAGATGTGAAGAAGCCGTCTGACAAGTGACGACAAGCGTTCCAAACGACTCTTTCTCACTCTGCATTTGAAAGAACAAAAAATATGAATAGCACAATGAGAAAGCAACTCATCTTCTTAATCGGGTTAACATTTTTGGGCATGATTACGTTTGCTCTGGTTAAGATCGTGAAGAGTCAGGAACCTAAGGCACAAGACTCTTCGGATGTGGAGGCAATTAGAAGGGGGGCTGAGGGAAGCCGCGCGCATTAGGGGTCACTGGGTTGGGAGCATAAGAGCAAGCCACTTTCTAAAGTATGACCTTGAGTCTCTGGCCGCGCATAGTGGCAACGTCATTATTGGCAGCCCAATTGACAGTTCGGCGCATTTGAGCTCTGACGGTCACCTGATTACAACCTGGTACCGAATCAAGATCCTACAGTCACTCAAAGGAAAACTTCTGGCAGGTGAAATAGTGACTACTAGTTTGACAGGGGGCAAGGTGGTTTTTGAAGATGGCACCTCCGCTGAGATAAAGACACCGGATTTCGACGGAATGCAAAACGACCAGACATATGTACTCTTCCTGAGTCCCGCGTTTAATGCAGACGGTAGTCTTAGCCCAACCGGAGGGAGTCAAGGAGTGTTTGAAATCGACAGCAAGAGGCGTCGGATGAAGCCCAACGGTCATCCTCTCGATGCGGTTCAGAGACACAAAGATCAGGATCTCGGAGGCTTTTTGGAAGAAATCCGAGCGGCGGTAAAAAAGTTCCCTGAAGCCTCAGCTTGCTGCAACTAGGCCGATGTTCTTGTCGCCACTGAGCCGCCGCTTTTATTGAGATTTGCTTAAGAGCCGTTCCTCTCTGTTACCCACCTGAAAAACACTTGACGAATTGAAACGGGGTAGTATAGTGGCTGCATCATGGCTCCCTAGCCCGTCAAAAATTCAAAGGAGATTTAAAATGAATATAAGAGGTAAGAAGTTTTCAGTATTCATCCTCTTCTTGTTCGCCGCCGTTACTCTTCTGTTTGCGGTTCGCTCAACTCGCGTTAAAAGCCAATCACAAAACCCACCTGATGGCGATGAAGGTAAAAAACTTGCTGAAGCGATCAAGCGTGGGGGCTACCGGGAAGCAGCCAAAATCAAAGGCCATTATGTGGGAACCACGGATGCGAATTGGGATTGGGCGAGTTTCAATTTAGAGGCACTCACAAAGGGCAGTGTCGCCGTTGTCATTGGCGTACCTGAGAGCAGCAAGGGCCAGCTTAACCCGAATGGCGAGATGATAATGACTCAGTTTGATGTGCGCGTGAAGGAAACGATCAAGGGGACGCTCGCCGAGGGCTCGGTTTTCAAGGTGGCGCTGCCTGGAGGCCGAGTGGATTTTGAGGATGGAACCAGCGCCGAGATCCTGACTCCTGATTTCGAACGGATGCTTGAGGGCAGGAAATATCTCCTGTTTCTGTATGCGAACAGAAATGGCAGCGATGTTTATTTGCTTACTGGCGGACCGCAGGGACTTTTTGAACTCAAAGGTCCGGCAGGGATCAAGGCGCATGCCCGTTCCAGTGACCCCGCGGCGAAGGAAGTTGAGACAATGAATGAGGACGGCCTGCGAGAGAAGGTAAGGATTTATGCCCACAAATGGCCAGAAGTTCGACAGTGTTGCAATTAAGGTCACAGGCAAGTTCCAGATTTGCTCGTGGGCCGGGGCAAGGATTACTCAGCCAGGGCGTCAGGACGATGAGTTAGGAGATTTTGTATTGCGGAGATACCCCCATGACTGATGATGACGCAGTGAGAAATAAGACGCTCAATCAGCGAATGAGACGTGCGCGAATAGGTCTATTGGTTGTTGCTATCCTGTTTGCGACGTTGAGCGTTGGGGTAGTCATATCGGCGTTTGCGCAACAGTGTCAACAGAGCACTGATGATAATCTGAGCAGGTTTAGTAACAAGCCCCGTGACGCTAATGGGAATATTCACGTTACGGTCAACTATTCAGCTGGGCCAGAAGGATCAAATCCGTCCATCACGCAGGCCATGCAAAGCGCCATTGCTGAATGGAACGTCTATTCAAACTCAACCAAAGTCGTCTTTGAGATGGCTGCCTCCGGCCAACAGGCCGATCTTGATTTCTATCATACTGTCGACTCCTCCCTTACCGGAGGCTGTGGCAAATTCCAGCCCGGAACCACCCGCATATATCATGGTGCGGAACTCGAAGCCAGATTAGCAAATTTGGGCCAATTTGAAGTTGAAGTTGTTTTCAAACATGAAATAGGTCATTACCTCGGTTTGGCTCACACAACCAACCCGCCAACCATTATGAATCAGCCCACAGAAGGTGGCTGTGATGGCACGATCTCATCGAAATATGTACTCCAGAGTGACGCGCTTCAAGCAGGCAATTGCATTGCCGCGATTAATCCAACGCCGACTCCACCTCCGCCACCGGATCCGCAGCCCACGCCGTGTATGAATTCGTGTCCCAGCAACGGTCGGTATTTACAGAACCCCGCTCCCGATTGTAATTGCGTGTACGACCGCAGTTACGGCGCGGGCGCTCTGGGGGACAGTCCCATAGTTATCGACATCCTGGGCAATGGCTTTGACTTAACGGATGCGCCGGCTGGAGTCAATTTTGATCTCGACAGCGATGGAGTATTGGAACGTCTTGCCTGGACGAGGACCGGCTCAGATGACGCCTGGCTCGTGCTCGACCGCAACGGCAACGGCAAAATCGATAACGGAACTGAGTTGTTCGGTAATTTCACACCTCAGCCCGATCCTCCGGCCGGAGTCGAACGAAATGGCTTCCTGGCGCTGGCTGAATACGACAAACCTGAGAACGGCGGCAACGCTGATGGCAAGATTAGTAAGCTCGATGCCATCTTCTCTTCACTACGGTTGTGGCAGGATGTAAATCACAACGGCATCTCTGAGCCAAATGAATTGCACAAGCTCCATCAGCTTGGTATTCATTCCATCGGGCTTGATTATAAGGAGTCGAGGCGCCGGGACCAGTATGGGAATTGGTTCCGCTATCGGGCGAAGGTCAAAGACGCTCAAGATGCTCAAGCCGGACGCTGGGCGTGGGACGTGTTTCTTGTGAGAGGTCCGTAGCATTAAAAGAGATCTCAAAATCAAACACCCGCAGGCTCGTTGGAGCTTGCGGGTGTTTTGTTTACGAGGAGCGCTTTCAATGATCTTCATGACTCTGGATTAATTGGACTAATTCATCGGGCCTGGACCTGGACCCTCAAAAAGGCGGGCACCTCGGTGGTTTTCACGAGGCAGTCGGCAACCGCATAACTGTTCCGGCCATCCAAGCCGTCGCCCAAAGTTTACAAACGGCCCGCACTGGCGGGCGAGTGATACGTCGAACTATAATGCCGGTCATCGAACCGAATCGTCGCTATGCTTAGACAAAGTCTTCTCTCCTATCGCATTTCTGAAATCTCAAGTTTGAGACTTCAAACAGCCGCGCTGGCAATTGTGGTCTGCTTTTTTGGATCATCGGCGCGCGCGCAAACACAAACAACTCCCGGATCTCGCTTTGATGTAACCAACTATCGCATCGAGGTGCAGTTGAATCCCGACGAGCACACGCTGCGGGCCGGCGCCGACATCACATTCATGCCGCAGGATGCCACGCGTTCGGTTGTTTTCGAATTGAATGGCTCGCTCCATGTGGACAGCGTTGAGAAAGACGGCAAAGCGCTGACCGGGTTTGTGCAGGATGCGGTGGGCGCGGGCGCGCTCGGGCCGAATGTGCGCATCGATCTGGGCCAGGTCGTGCCGGCGGCCCAGCCGGTGATGATTCGGATTCGTTGGAGCGGCGCCCTGACTTCTCCTGAAGGCGGCCCACTGGCAAGTAAGCGTCTGGCGTATGTCGGCCCCGAGGGTTCGTACCTGATGTATGCCGCGCGCTGGTTTCCGTTCCACGACTATGCCGCGGACCGGGCTACGGCCGACATCACCGTGATTGTGCCGACGGGAATGCAAGTCGGCGGCATTAGCGACGAGCCGGTCACCCCGCAAGTTGATAAGACCGGCACCACGCGTTTTCGTTTCGTCAACAAACAACCAGTGCTGGTGGGAAACTTTGTGGCGGGCCAGTACGTCGTCAAGTCTTTGCGCATGGGCAAGTACGAGTTGCAGTTTTTTGTTAAGCCGGGCAGCGAAAACCGGATTAGCAATTACGGCGAACTGATGGGCCACGCGCTGGAGTTTTACACCCATGAGTATGGCGCGCCGGCGTTCGGATCGCGCTTCGTGATCGCACAAACCGACGACGAGACGATGGATGCTTACTCGGGTCCGGGAATTCTCTTTCTGGCTTCGAAACTCTTCGATACAGCCCGGCCTTCGGACGATCGGATGACGCGCGAGGTGGCCTATCAATGGTGGGGCCAGACGGTCGGGCTTAAGTCTTTTGACGATGCGTGGATTTCGCAGGGTCTGGCTGAGTGGAGCGCCTTCGCCTTTCGCGAGTCGGCGCTGACTGGCGCGCAACTCGACGCCGCGCAACGCGAAGAGCAGGAACGCGCGCTGACCTTTGAACAGACTGCGTCGATCGTGCGGGCGCCGGCCGCCCTGGATGATCAATCCTCGGCTTACCAATCGATTGTGTTCTACAAAGGCGCGATGGTCTTTCGCATGCTGCGTGAGACGCTGGGCAAAGATCAGTTCCGTGAGTTGATGCAAAAGTTTCTCGATCAATACCGGAATAAGAGCGCCTCGATCGATGATTTCGAGCGGTTGACCTCTAAGGTGGCCGGTAAGAACATGCGCTACTTTTTCGCGCAGTGGGTCGAAGGGACGGGCGTGCCCGAGTTCAGCGTTGATTATCAGATCATTCGCACGCGGGCAGGGAAGTTTCGCACCCGTGGAACAGTGCGACAGAACTTTGAAAATCTGCACCTGCCCGTCGAGTTGACCCTGCATTCGGAAGGCGACTCGCAAACGAAAGTTTTGTATTTGGACGGCCGCAGCGAAGACTTTGATTTCGAGTCAAACGGCCAGCCGATTAACGCCGAGGTTGATCCCAACGACAAAATCCTGCGCATCTCCGACGAACTTAAGATTTCGATCGTGGCGCGTCGCGGTATCGAGCTGTTCAAGGAAGGCCAGTACGCCGAGGCGCAGCAGCAACTGGAAGCGGCGCTGAAGCTCGATCGCAACAACGCCTGGATTTATTACAACCTGGGTCTGGTTTACTTCGAACAGAAGAACTGGCAGCTGGCGCTCGACAATTTCCAGGCGGCGATCGATGGTATCAGCAGCAAGGCCGAGTGGATCGAAACCTGGTCCCACATCAAACGCGGCAACGCCTATGACGCTAAGGGCGACCGGCCCAAGGCTGTCTATGAGTATCAAAAAGCGGTGCAGGCCGGCAGCAACTATGACAACGCGCAGGCAGTAGCGAAGAAGTTCATCAACATCCCCTTCGATCCCAAAGCTCCCGCGCAGCAGGCCCAGAACGCGCCGGGCGATTCTAACTAGCCGCGTTCACGCGGGCTTCCACCGAAGGTAAACCATTCAATGAGCCTGCGTAAGCAGGCGGCAGAGCTTAGCCCAGGGTGGAGTGAGCGAAAGCGAGCGAACCCCTGGGTATCGCTCCGGCAGCTTGCGAAGCCCGCTTTAGCGGGCGACAGAGGAACCAACAATTCTGTCGCCCGCTAAAGCGGGCTTTAGGTTTCAATTGCTGAACAACCCAGGGTTCCGCTCGCTTTGCTCGCTCCACCCTGGGCTAAATTCTGCCGCCTGCTTTGCAGGCTCGTTGAGTGCTTGACTCTCAAGATGCGTTGGGCAAAGGTTAGGTTTCGCGTAGCCTTTAACTGTCGATATGAAGTCCGAAGCAAATACCCAATCCCGCGTCCTCAAGCCCGAACAAGCCGCAGCCGCGCACACTCTCGATCGTCATCTCTCTGTCACGGCCGGCCCGGGATCAGGCAAGACCTTCGTCTTAGTCGAACGCTATCTAGAGATCCTCCGCACCAAAAAAGTTTCCGTCGACAACATCGTCGCCATAACTTTCACGAATCGCGCTGCTAACGAAATGCGCCAGCGGGTGCGCATGAAGATCGACGGGTTGTTGCAGACGACCTCCGGCAACGAACGCCAGGCGTGGCTGCGTCATAAACGCGCCCTCGAAGGCGCCGTCATCACGACGATTCACGGTTTTTGTTCGCGGCTGCTGCACGAATTTCCGGTCGAAGCCAATATCGATCCGCAATTCATGCTGCTGGACGAGCATCAGGCCGCGATGCTGCTGGAGGCGGTGGTCGAAGAAGCGCTGAACGACGCCATCCATGCTGATGAAAAAATAGTTCAGTTGGCGCAGGGGACTGGCCGCGCGGCGCTGGCCGCTGCTTTGGCGGAGCTTCATCGCAGGTATCGCGGTGAAGGGTTGTCACTGGAAGCGCTGGAGAAACTGACCGCCGCGAATCACGCCTCACCAGCAGACTATGTTTCGGCGCTCAAGGAATTAGACGCGCAAATGACAGCACTTCTGTCCGCTCGCAAGCTAACCAAAGTCGCGGAAGAAAAGCGTCAGAGAGCCGCGCAGGAGTGGCCGGCACTGCGCGCGATACTCGCGCAGCCGCCGACCGAGAAAACCATTGCGGCCTATTGCCAGGCCATCGAAGATTTCCGCGAGACGCGTCTGAGTAAGAACAATCATCCGGTCGTCGAGCGCCTGGACGAAGTGCTCTGGGGAGCTGATTCGTCGGCCACTGAAAAACTCCGAGGCCGCGTGCCGACCACGGGTTTTGATTTGCTGGCGAAGGATTACTCGCTGGCGCTGCTCAAACTCTTGCGCGAGATCGATCGCCGGCTGGATCATGAAAAGCAACGTCTCTCGGTGCTGGATTTCGACGATTTGCAACTACGAGCTTTGAAGCTTCTGCAACGCCCAGAGGTGATCGCCCGCGGCACTGAGCGTTATCAGTTTTTTCTCATCGATGAATTTCAGGACACTAATAGTTTGCAGCGCGATCTGTTGACCAGGGTGGCGCTGATACGCGGCGCCAATCTGTTTATTGTCGGCGATCGCAAACAATCCGTATACGGTTTCCGCGGCGCTGACGTCGATGTGTTTAGCGAAATGACCTCGGCCATTGAAAATGCCGGCGGCAGACAGCAGCCGCTGCAACTGAATTTTCGCAGCCAGCAACCGCTGATTGATTGTTTCAATTTTCTGTTCGCCAAAATCTTCCAGGCGCGCACCGAAGTGCCAGAGAGTGCGCTGGGCCAACTTGGCTATGTCAATCATGAGCCAAGCAAAGCCGTGCGTGGCGCCGAACACGAACCGCCTCTGGTTGAATTGCTGGTCAGCGCCCTGCCCGAAAACAAACCCGACGCAGCAGAGGCTGACGACTCCGCCGACGATCGCGATTCGTTGAGCGCGCAGGAGCGGGACGCAGAGCAAATCGCCGCGCGCATCAGAACACTGGTCAACGCCGGGAGCGCAGGCATCCTGCCTGCTTCGTCCAGCAACAGCAGCAAGCAAGATGCCTGCGCTCCCGGCTTCAAATACGGCGACATCGCCATCCTGCTGCGCGCTTTCACTGGCGTGTGGACATATGAAAGCGCCTTGCGCCGCGCCGGCATTCCTTACCTGACGGTGCAGGGGAAGGGCTTCTATCAGCGCGAAGAGATCACTGACCTGATTCAACTGCTGCGCTTCCTTGATAACAACACCGACGAGTTGGCCCTGGCTGCCGTGCTGCGCTCGCCGCTGGGTGGAATCTCCGACAACGCTTTGCTGGCGCTGCGATGCGCGCCGCGCGCTGGAGAGGGCGACAACCCGGACCGTCTGCACCGGCGCAAACTGCGTCGCGCCCTGCGCCTTCACCGCGAGATTCAGTTCATTGACGAAGATGATCAGGTCGCACTTGATCTTGCCGCAACGTTTTTGGACTCGCTCGTTGCGCGGCGGAACCGTTATGGCATAGCCGAACTTTTGCGTTACGCAGTTTCGGCATCGGAATTCATGACGGTCATCGCGGCAAACTTCGATGGCGCGCAGCGAGTCGCCAATGTCGAAAAACTCTTCCGCCTGGCTGAGCAGTTTGAAAAATCCGGTCATCTGATTCGCGACTTTGTCCATTTCGTCGAAGAGTTTGAAGCCATCGGCGGGCGCGAAGGTGAGGGCCAGATGGACGAGTCAGCAAATGTCGTGCGTTTGATGACCATCCATCAGGCCAAGGGCCTGGAGTTTCCCGTCGTGATCATTCCGGACCTGCACCGGGATCCCAAGCGCGGCGAAACGGCGTTCATTATCGATCGCCACAAAGGCATGACCGTGCGCATTCCCGATGGCCGCGGACTGACGGTGCGCGGAGCGCTGTTCAATGAATTGCGGCAACGCAATCGCTGGCGCGAAGAGTTTGAAAGCATGCGCCTGCTCTACGTTGCCGCGACCCGCGCCAAAGATCGATTGATCTTTTCCGGCGCGGTGGAGCAGAAAGAGCTGAAGAACCTGACTAAGACAGGGCGCGAGCAGTGGCTGGCATGGATCTGGCAAGCGCTGGAGCTGGACGAGCACGCGCAGAGCGAAATGCTGAACTTTGACAACGTGCAGATCCAGGTCACGGTTGATCGCGAGCGCCTGGGCCTCTGGTCGTCGAGCCCGCCCGCACCGATTGCGACCAGGGAAGAAACACAGACGATGGGCCTGGCGCGGCCATTTGCAGAATTATTTCCCCTGCTGGGTGAGGTTCCGGCAGAGCCGGATCAGGTGCTGCGGCGCTTTAGCGTGACGCAATTGATAAATTTTCAGCGCTGCGCGCGGCAATATTTTTTCGATCGCATGCTGAAAGCGCCGGGGAAAGAAGAGCGCGCCGTTTGGAACGATGCTGAAGCTCCCGAGCCGCCCGCGAATCTCACCGCCACGCTGAAGGGCGCGGTGATTCACCGCTTCTGCGAAACCTTTCGTGAAGGCGAAGATGCTAAGACTCGCTTGCGCACGAGTTTCGAAGAGGTTGTGGCACAACGGCAATCAGAACTTGCGGGGCGGGCTTTCGAAACAAAGGCGGAGGAAGCAGTGCCCGACCTGATGCCGCTGGCGCAAAATTATCTCGACAGTGAAGTATTCAAACGCGTGTCGCGCGCGAGCCGGCATGCTGAAGAGTCGCAATCCGAAATCCGAAATCCGCAATCAGAACCAGGTCTGTGGAGCGAGTTACGCTTTCGCTTGCGCCGCCCGCTGGGAATTCTCACTGGCACGATCGACAAGTTGCTGATTACGCCCAGCGCCGATGGCCAAGGCTTTGATGTTGAGATCATCGACTTCAAAACCAACCGGTTTCGCTCAGCTGCAAAACCGCGCGCTCAGCAATCGAAAACGATCGCCGCCGTGGCCACAAGGTTGCCGGCTGTCAAGCCGGCCGCAACGCGGCGAGTAGGGTCGCAACCAGCACAGGCCCTGTTCAACTTCGAAACGGTCGATGAAGAAGTACCTGTAGCAGGCGTCTTATCTTCAGAGTCGGAAGCTTCGATTGCCGAGCAAGCCGAGAACATTGCCCGCGACTACGAACTGCAAATGCAGTCATACGCGTTGGCGCTCCACGAACTTGTCCGTTACAGAACCGGGAGCGGTAGCGACCGGATCAAGGATTCACCACTAGACGTTGGACTCAAGATCATCTCTCTACGCGCCACGCTGCACTTCATCGATCCGAACATTGAGATCAGTCTACCGGCGGCACTACTGGATCAGGAAACCTGCGCGCGCGCGATCGACGGGGCAATGCTTTCAATCGCCACCCTGGACGGGACGCTCGAAGCGGAACTCTTTCCACCGCTTCCGGCGAGCCATTGTCGCATTTGTAACTTTCAGGAATTGTGTCCTGCGGGACGCGAATGGCTCAACCAAAATCGATAGCGGTAGCTTTGGAGACACGTATGCTGAATGTCAGGTTGGTTCGATAAGATGTAGTTGATTTAAGAGCTGCATCCAGGAGCAACGACGATGACGATTCAGCGGACCAGATTTATTCCCCGCGATTACGACGTGTTTGCGGGGCTCGAT
>JBBQWP010000013.1:0-138562 GCA_038210455.1 Pyrinomonadales bacterium
GTCAAGCGGGAGTTGGTAGTCGGCCTGCAAACAGAACATGGACTGACAGAGCGGAGAGCCTGCGCGGCCGTGAGCTTGAGACGATCAGTCTATCGCTATCGACCACGACCGAACCGCGATGGAGAGATCATCAAGCTGCTGTTGGAGCTGGCGCATGGCCGACCGGAGCAAGGGTTTGGCAAGTTGTTCAAGCGGATGCGGCGGCTGGGCCAGAGGTGGAACCACAAAAGAGTGTATCGCGTGTATTGCGGACTGAAACTAAACAAACGGCGCAAGGGCAAGCGACGGTTGCCGACACGGAATCCGGCGCCGCTTCAGGTGACTCAGATGATGAATGAATGCTGGTCAGCCGATTTTATGAGTGATGCGTTGTGGGACGGTCGTCGCTTCCGCACGTTCAATGTCGTCGACGACTTCAATCGCGAGGCCTTGGCGATCGAAGTGGACTTCAGCCTGACGGCCCAACGAGTGGTGCGCGAGCTTGAGCGAATAGCCGCTGTTCGCGGCTATCCTCTCAAGCTGAGAACAGACAACGGTCCTGAGTTCATCGCTGTGGCTCTGGCTGACTGGGCCGAAGCGCATGGAGTGACGTTAGAGTTCATCAAACCAGGTAAGCCGATGCAGAATGGCTTCATCGAGAGATTCAATCGCAGCTACCGTGAAGCGGTGCTCGACATGTTCGTGTTTCAAACTTTGAACGAAGTTCGTGAACAGACGGAAAAGTGGCTCCAGGAGTACAACGAAGAACGGCCACATGACTCTCTGGGAGACCTGACACCCAGGGAATATCAAACCCGAAGTCTCTACTTATGACTGGTCCTAAATTGGGGAGGGTTACAGCAGGACCACCGGGAAACGACGCCATTGGTCATCCGCACCCTGGAAAGGTGCAAGACTCTCCGCTGCAACAGATGCTGGCACCCCTTCAGGGTGCGGAGCGTTCAACCCGCTTACCGGAGGTCTTCGCTTCGCTCCGACCTCCGGCTACTCTCTGGCAACCCTACGGGTTGCATCCCGCCGTGTTTTCGAAGGATGCAGCGCGGCTTGGGTGAGCCAAGTATGTTATTCCCTCATTAGCAGCTCGCTTCAGCGAGGTGATCAAGTGAATCGAGAAATTGGGCGTAGCCGGTCCGGAGTGTCTCTTCATCACCTCGCTGAAGCGAGGTGCTAATGAGATTTCGCTTCCCAAGCTTGCTGATCGCCCCCGAAACTTGAGGCCTGTGTGCGCTAACTATGTTTCAATATTCAGAAACACCCGCATGCGATCGAGCTCCTCCTCAAGTTCCCTCTTAAAGGCGCGGTCCCGCGGTTGTGTTCCGACATAGCCGAACTCAGACTTAAGCTCTCCATTCTTCACTGACAAATTCGCCCAGCCGATGACGCGGTCGCGCCAAAGCAGCGGCAGAGCGTAATAACCCAGCTTGCGCTTAGCCACAGGCGTGTACGCTTCGAAACGATATTCCCAGCCCCACAACAATTCGAAACGGTTCCGGTCGCGAACCACAGGATCGAACGGCGCCAGCAGACGCACCGTCTCTGGCGCTGAGCCAGCGATGGCTTTCTCTTTCGCCCAGAACCAATCGACGCCCTCAACTCGCGCATGCGCGAGCCGCTCTTTCGCTCGCTGTAATGCATTCGTCAATTCCCCCTGCCACTGCGGCGCCGCAAAGCGCAACCGCTTCACAGAGTACGACAGGCTGGGCGCCGGCAACGGCGCATAAAGGTTGACCACGATATCGACGAGAGCGTCGACGCGTGCGCGGCGCTCATCGCGATCAATGGATGCGAGTTCATATTTGCGCGCGGCGTAGATTCGGATGCCCTTCTCACGCCGAGCGATCCGCAAAAGTCCTCGATAGTGCATGGCGTCCAATAGATGAGTGGTTGCATTCGACGAACCGCCCCAGTAGTTCTTCACCGTACCATGCGCGAAGTGTTCATCCACTTCGCGCGGATGCACTGCGCCGCGCGCTCGGACAAACTCGAGCAGCTGTTGCGCCCGCTTTCGTTCGGCGCGGGGCAATGGCAGACGAATGTCGTCCACCGGAACGCGTGACTCCCCCGAATGCATCAGCGCGTGTAGCGAGGTCGTCACAAAGCCATACGTGACAAAGAAGTCTTCTTCGATGTCGAGTGTCTCGTAGAGTCGCTCGAGGTCGCCGGCCCGATAGTTTTTAACTCGATGCCGCAGGATCAGATCCTGAGCCCGCGCCGGCGCGCGGATCGGATCGGCCTGCACAAAACCCATCCGTTGAATCGCGCACTTCAGCGTCGTCGGTTTAAGGAAGTTCCGTGCGACCGTCAAGCGGCGCAGATCGTCGAGCGTGATTAGCATTAGCGAGTGTTAGCGGTACGCATCGCCGTCGCATCAAGAGCGACTGAGTGGTAATGAGGTCAGTACCGGGAGCGCAGCGACCGGGTGGCCTTGTCATCCGAACCCGGACCTGGGGCGGTCACTTCGGGAGTGAGTGTGCTGATCTGGGCCTTCGACCCAGGCTGTCACATTTCGCGCCCTGGGCGCCACACCTAAGGCTTCGTCACCTTAAGCCCAGTCATGAACACTTCAGTATTATGCGCGAAGCGGAGGCCGTAAACGCCGTCAGTTGATTTGAGTTTGCCTGGGGTCACCAACGCAGACTTGTCATAGCTCGCGACGACTTTGTTGTTAATCGAGCACTCGACTTTGTCGCCTCTCACTGAAATCGCAATCTCCTGGGTTACCGGTTCCCCCTTACCGGCCGCCTTGTTCACGGCCGGGTCCGCTCCGCCGCGCGGCCCATTCATTTGGAATGGAGCGGGTCCGAAACCGCGCACGATGAAGTTGCCGTTGCCATAAGCCGCACAGTACAAGTAACTCTGCTTGTCCGTTCCCAGATCATTTCCGGCAATTACAATCCCATAAGGATGCGGGTGGCTGTTGAGGTTCATGTACTTCGGTTCCTTAAACGTCGCTCTTACGGTGTAGTTTCCGCGCGCTTTGTTGGCGGGATTCCAGTACGTCACTGCCGGTCCGGTGGTGACGTGCAAAGCCTGGCCATCTTTGACCAACTTCGCGCTGTTGAGCGTCATACCGGCGGCTTCTTCCTTAGCATCGATTTTTCCCGTCCAGCCGGGAACCGAGACTCCGCCACCGGTGACGGCGCGGGAACTCTCCATCGGAGTACCCTGAGAGAACGCGGCGGTGGGAATAAGTATGAGAGCCAAAAGAGCAACTGTGAAAACGTAGGTGCGTCGCATGTTGTTGAGATCCTCTCGGATTGAATTGTGGACGGGGGGATGATAACCCCCCTGGTCGATATCGCGCCATCAAATAAGTTTCTTAGAACAAGCACGACCCACGAAGGCACACGAAGGGCACGAAAGAGCCGACTCTGCTTCGTGTAACTTCGTGGATCGCTTTTCCTCCAGCCGAAGCGAAGCCATTTTAGAGCGCTACTGATTCTGGATCTGTGCCTTTTGGCCTCCAGCTAATTTAACCACCCACCGTAGCAGTGCGATCGGGAGAATGGCTTCCCAGATCCCTAATCCTTCCAGATAGCCCCGAATCCCGCATCCCACAATCGCTTATTAAGCGCCGGAATATCCTTGTCGAGAATTTCGTTGGCCCTTGCCTTCAAGGCAGACCATTCCGTATTCAGTTGCTTCAGCCGATCCAGCGAAGGCTGATTCACTCTGGGGATATCACTCTCTGTTTCGTTGATCAGGAATAGATAATTGGCTGTGAACTTATTTGGGAAGTTCTCAACGTCATCATATGCCTTTGATTTACGCTGCACCATATCTTCATCCCAGGCCTTCATTTTCTTTAAGAGGGCTTCTCCTTCTTTCTTTACGGCGCTGAATTTATCGGCCTTGGGTAATGCACTGGGCAGCGCTTCCAACTGTTTCTGTTTTTCGTACAGGCTGTTTACCATTCGGTGCATCGAAGTCAATTCGGTTTCCATACCCAACATAGTCTGGTGATATTCCAGGTAGACGGACGCGTTTGTCGGGTAGAGAGGATTGGCGAGTATCTCGGCTTCGGTGGCGAGCTTCTGTTCAGACATTTTCAGAGTAATACCATATTTTCCAGGCGGTGCCTTATGTCCGGCATAGCTGATCTCCATATCAACACCGGGCACGCCTGGCATCGTTGCATAACGCATGTCCCATACAAACCTGTTCAGTCCTTTCGCTTTAGGTAGCAGGGGATCCGGCTTTGGAGCGCCTTCGTATTTCGTTAACTGATCATCAGCTTTTGAAGAAAGGCTGCGCACGATGTTGCCGCCCGCGTCCTTGATCTCAATCGTGATTTCGTCAGTTTTTTTCAGCTCGGGGAGTTGATAATAAACCACGACTCCGGTGGCGGGATTTACGCCTCGGAATCTGTTGGCGCCGGTAAACTCATCATCCGGCTGATCCATCTCGCTGGACCCATTTACAATGTAAGCATTGTCGGGACGATAGACGGCGAAGGAGGCCGCGTCCTTTTTGTACTGACGAATGACACTCAAACTATCCAGTATCCAGAAGCCTCTCCCCGAAGTGGAGGCGATCAGGTTTCCCTGGTGTATCCGCAGATCGGTTACGGGAGTGACGGGTAAATTCAATTGAAATGGCGACCAATCTTTGCCACCATTCCAGGACAGAAAGAGACCGAGTTCAGTCCCTGCAAACAAAAGGTCCTTTCGCGCCTCATCCTCGCGTACTACGCGCGTAAATGCATTGGCAGGCAGGCCGTTGGTGATCTTGGTCCAGGTGTTTCCATAATCCGTGGTCTTATATAAACCCGGAGTGTGGTCGTTGAATTTGTATCGGGTGGTAGCGATGTAAGCAGTTGCTTTGTCATGCGGCGATACTTCAATGGCATTTATCAGACATTCGGCCAGACCCTTCGGAGTCACGTTCTTCCAGTTGGCGCCACCGTCCCGAGTCAATTGGACCAGTCCGTCGTCACTGCCTGTCCAGATCACCCCTTTTTCGTGAGGTGACTCCATGATGTAACTCAGAGTGCCGTAATTTTCCGCCCCGACCTCTTCGTTTGTGTATGGTCCGCCGGCTCTCCCCTGTTTTTCTTTTTCGTTGCGCGTCAGATCGGGCGAAACTTCTTTCCACGTCTTACCCAGGTCACTTGTCTTCAGCAGGTACTGAGATCCGTGATAGTAAGTATTGGGTTCGTGTTTGCTCCAGATGATTGGAGCATTCCAGTTAAAACGGTATTTTATGTCTTTCGCATCCATGCCAAGATACTGAATCGGCGCCGCCATGATATTGGTGCCGGCCTGCGCCCTGACATCGAGTACCTCGATCGTCCCCTGATAACTGTCGCCCAAAACATATTTGGGATCATTTGGATCAAACGCGAGAAAAGCACTCTCGCCGCCGGCAGAATATGTCCAGCTTGCGGTGGTAATTCCGCCGCTTCCTAACTCACGGCTCGCGATGGAGACAGAAGTATTGTCCTGTTGGCCGCCATAGATGTGATAGGGAAATTGATTGTCAACGTTGATGCGATAGAACTGCCCGGTGGGCATGTTGCTTTGCGTGCTCCAGCTTTTTCCGCTGTTGAAAGTTATTGCCGAACCGCCATCATTCGAGATTATGAAGTTGCTGGGGTTGTCGGGATTGATCCAAAGATCATGAAAATCGCCGTGAGTGCCTGACAAATTCTCCCATGTCTTACCGCCATCCGTTGAGCGTAACGCAGGCGCGCTCATTACATAAATGGTATTTTCATTCTTCGGGTCAATGAACAGTTCAATGTAATACCAGGCTCTCTGCACCAGACGGTGGTCATTGGTAATACGGCTCCACTTCTTACCGCTATTAGTCGAGACAAATAAACCACCAGCTTCTTTGTCAGAATCACTCTCGATCAAGGCATATACTTTTTCAGGATTCGAACGACTTACCGCGATCGACATCTTGCCCATTTCCTCCGGCAATCCGTCTTTCATTTTTTCCCACGTATCACCGCCGTCGGTCGATTTATACAGACCGCTGCCCGGACCGCCGCTGATTATCTTCCAGGGCAGGCGGCCGTGTTCCCACATTGCCGCATAGAGTATCCGTGGGTTATTCATGTCCATCGATAATTCCGCCGCCCCGGTTTTATCGTCCACGAATAGAACATTTTTCCAGGTCGCTCCGCCATCGGTGGATTTGTAGATACCGCGCTGCGGAGAGTGGCTGTATAAGGCCCCCTGTGCCGCGACCAGAACAGTATTCGGGTTCTTTGGATCAACGACGATCCGCGAAATATGCTGAGTCAATTCCAATCCGATCCGCTTCCATGTCTTTCCGGCGTCGGTTGATTTGTATACGCCGTCACCCGAGTGCGTCATCACACCCCGTACCGCATGTTCACCCATGCCCACGTAAACGACATTCGGGTCGCTCTCGGCCACCGCCACCGCACCAATGGAACCGGTCTTAAAATAACCATCCGAGACGTTCCGCCAGCCAATCCCCATATCATCTGTTTTCCAGAGACCGCCACCCGTCGTCCCCATATAATAAGTTCGGGGATCGCCCACTACTCCGCAGCCGGCATTTGAACGTCCGCCACGAAAAGGGCCGATGGATCGCCACTTAACAGTTTTGAAAATGGAGTTGTAATCATCAGGACTCGTGGTTTGGGTAACCTGCGCGGACAAATGGCCCAGAGAAAGGAAAAAGACAAATACCAGTAATAGGTGCTTTGACATGGAACAGTCCTCAACGAATCAGAATTTGACGAGCGATGATATACCAGTCGCGATTGAGTTTGTATAGAGGGAATCGGACTTCCATTCATTGATCGGGAAGCGGTGGGGTAATGGTATGTTGCTAATCTCCGCGGCACTAGCCCGACCGTGACCGGCGAGAGCAAAGACAAGAGAACGTGATGGGCCGTAGGATGACGCATAAAGCGAAGTCGTTCCTAAGGCAGAAACATTAACTGAGCGGCTAGAGAAGTCGGGTATGTTCACTGCGTCAGACCGATCTTCTGCAAGAGGTCAACTATGCGCGGGTCTTTGCGCAACTCGGTTAGGCGCGGGTCCATCTTAACTTCCGCCACGGGGAGATAGTGGTTCTCGGCAGCCCTTTGTAAGATCCCGACGGCCTGCTCTTTTTCACCGAGCAGCGCATACAAGTAAGCTGCTTCCTTTGGCAGAGACATATCTTGCTTGGCCGGTTGATTCAACTCATTCGATATCTTCAGCGCCTCATCTTTCTTCCCACTAAGCGCGTATGCCTGGCCGAGTGAGTAGGTGATCTCAACATCGTCTGGGAATTCCGCATGGGCCTTTTCGAGTTCGGTGACCGCCTCCGGGTATTTCTGTTTTAATTCATAGATCTGGGCGATGTAAGTGGACATCCCGCCAAAGTGCGGCTCGATCTCCACAGTCTTCCGGCACTGTTCCAGCGCTTTATCGTAATCGCGCGCATAAAGGAGTATGACTGCGAAATCTTTATTGATGCCAAGCGAAAGAGGATCCAGTTGTTGCGCTGTTTTGATTTCCTGAAGCGCTTGATCCAGCCTGCCCTGTAACAACAACTGTGCTGCATACCAATGGTGGGCAGTGGGATACTTTGGATTCAACTCAATTGCCCTGCGATACTCATTCTCCGCCCCCTGCCAATCCCAATCCGTAACGGCCTTGATAGACGCCAGCGAAGTGTGCGCCTCCGCGAGACTATCGTCGTATTTGAGCGCCAGGGTGACGGCGCCTTTCGCCAAAGCGTAGCCCTCTTTGGGCGGGAAGTAGCCGTAATCACTTCGGAGAGTGTAGCAATCCGCGAGTCCGGTATAGGCCAACGCATAGTTTGGATCTTTAACTATCGCTTCCTGAAAAAAGCCGATCGCCTGTTTGAAGCCTTCATCGGTGCGCTTGTTCCAGTAATAGCGTCCCTTCAAATAAGCCTGGTATGCCTCGCCGTTATTGGTGGAAGTTTTAGCTAGCTGGTTCTGATCTGCTCCGGTCAATTTCAAGCGCAGTTTTTCGGAAACGTTTCTGGCAATTTCTCTCTGGACAGTCTGGATGTCCGCAGTTTTTCGCTGATACGTGTCGCCCCAAATTGAACGGTTTCCTTGTACGTCGATCAGCTCAACAGTGATCCTTGCCTCATCGCCCTCTTGTTTGATCTGCCCAACCAGCAGAGAGCGCACATTCAGTTCACGCCCAATCGCCTGAACGTCTATGTCCTTACCCTTGTACCGAAAGACCGAACTACGGGCGATTACTTTCAAGTTGGTTAACTGCGACAGGTTGTTAATGATGCTCTCAGTCATGCCGTCGCTTAAGTACTCGCGATCGGGATTAGCCATGAGTTTCGCGTCGCTGGAAGCATAGGTGAACGGCAAGATCGCCAAAGTCTCCGATGGCCGAAGCGATACCCAGCGGCTAATTGCAACTACGACGAGAACCAAAACGAGCGCTGAGGCGAGGAGAGCCCACTTATTGCGCTGCGCCTTGGTGAGAATACTGTCGACCGCGTTTTTCTGCGGCGTGATCGCTGAAACCTCACTGGTACTTCGGGCTGCTGACTTCGTTTCATCCACCGGGCGTTGGGCCGGCAGTTGTCTTAAGTCGGTGAGAAATTCCTCAGCGCTTTGATAGCGCTCCGCTTTGTTTTTGCGAAGCATCTTGCTCAACAGAGTTTGTAACTCTGGCGAAACTTGAGCTTCATACTGCTCGGTTGAAATGGGTTCTCCAAGCAATATGCGAGACATTGTGACGGGACCGCTCTTATCCATAAAGGGGTGCTTCCCGGCCAGCATTTCATGTAAGGTCACGCCGAGGCTGAAGATATCGCTGGAGGGATCGAGTGGTTCGCCCTGCACCTGCTCCGGCGACATGTAAGGCATGGTCCCGATGACACTGCCGGGCGTACTTAAGAGGCTGGCTGTCGGCGCCTCATTGTCTACCGTATCGCTTGAGTGCATTTGCTTGGCAAGGCCGAAATCAAGGATTTTCAGCTGTCCACGCGGAGTCAACATCATGTTTTGGGGTTTGACGTCACGGTGAATAATGCCGTGCGCGTGAGCTACCGCCAAACCTTCCGCAGCCTGCTCGACTATGGACAAAGCAGTGCTGAGGCTTAGCGGCTGGCGCTCCATGTTTTCGGCGAGCGACTCACCTTCGATGTATTGCATCACGATGAAGGTAAGCGAGTCTGCTTCGTTGACGTCGTAGATGGCACAGATGTTTGGATGATCCAGCTTGGCGGCGGCTCGCGCCTCTCTGAGTAGTCGTTTTTTGAGGCGTTCTTCGGCCAGCGAGTCCGGGCGCAGGACTTTGATTGCGACCTTGCGATCGAGTTTGGTATCCAGCGCCAGATAGACTTCACCCATTCCGCCTGCGCCTAGCTTTTTGATTATCCGATAGTGCGCGATGGATTCAGCAATCATTGACTCTGTTCTGGGAGCCTTTGAACGAATGCTGGGAGAGGGAGTGGATTAAGAAATGGAGCGTTGCCGCGCGCGATTCAACACCAATTCGACGGTGGGATTGGAAATGGGAAATAAAAATGGTAGGCGCGTGGGGACTTGAACCCCAGACCTCTGCCGTGTCGAGGCAGCGCTCTACCAACTGAGCTACGCGCCTATAAGACTTTCAAACTTACTCTAGTTAATGCCCGCCGAGCGAAGGCCGAAAGTAACAAACGGCTTGTGAGCATGTCAAGCGAGTCTTGATCTTGCTAGTTCAGTTTGGCTCGACCATTTTCATTAGCACCGTGGCTTTAGCCCGGTGAATTTAGTACGCATCTAAATTGGAAACCGTTTAAACGGTTTCCCCTTAGGGAGCAATCAATGATCACCGGGCCAAAGCCACGGTGCTAATGAAACAAAAGCAGTCAATCGTCACCCTGCACCAGTCCTTACTCGATGGTGGTCTGCTCATACTAAATAGGACACCGCGTTCTCGAAGATTGTGTTTTAGATGGGACGACTTCAATTTCTTTGGACCAGGCAAGATTGAAGTCTGGCCTACTTGATTAACGCTTAGCAGAGCTTGCAGTCGTTTCCGCCCGTTCCCACTCATCGATCAATTCGGCCAGACGAGCGTCGGCTTGCTGATAGTCATCGTTAACTTTGACTAGTCTAGTGATGTCTCGGGCTACGTCCGGCCGGGCCATCTCTTCAGATAGCTCGGCGATTCGTTTTTCCAGTTTGGAGATCTCGGCTTCGATGGTTTCGGGCGGGCGAGGTTTCTTGATGATCTTTACGCGCGACGAACCGCTCACGGATGACGCACCTGCTGATTTTCCTTTTCTTCGTCGCGACTCCTCCGCTGACGCACTCTGTTCTGACTTACTCGTCGCGCGGTTCGGCCCACCCGCTACCGCAGGTGGGACTGATCTCATTCGATTCGCTGCGACCGTTGACCGTTCTTCGTCGCGGTCGCCTTTCAGTCGCGCGGCCCGCCAATCGTGATACTCGGTGTAGTCACCGTTGTAGTGTTCGGCGTGGCCGTCGCCGTCCAATGCCAGAATCTGTGTCGCCACGCGATCGAGGAAATACCGATCGTGGCTGATGGTGATGATCGTTCCTTCGTAAGCCTGGAGCGCTTCTTCCAACGCTTCGCGCGAAGGAATGTCGAGATGGTTGGTCGGCTCGTCCAGCACCAGCACGTTTACGCCCGAGTAAATCAACTTGGCCAGCGCCAGTCTTCCCTTCTCTCCTCCGGAAAGATCGCGCACAAGCTTGTAGACATCGTCGCCAGTGAAAAGGAATTTCGCCAGAAACGATCTTAGTTCGCCGGCCGTGGCGCTTGAAGGAGCCACCCGCCGCAATTCCATGATGATCTCGTTCCGATCATCGAGGTCTTCGAGTTGTTGTGCGTAGTAACCAGTCTGAACCTTCGCGCCCCAGCGCACTTCTCCCGACAATGCCGGCAGCTTGCCGAGAATTGTCTTTACGAAAGTCGTCTTTCCGGATCCGTTGGGGCCAATCACGCCCAGACACTCGCCGCGGCGCAGGATCAGCGAGATGTCTTCAGCGAGCATTTTGTCGGGATAGCCAATCGCTGCTTCGGTCACGGTCAGCACGTGCGTGCCCGCGCGTTCGATGTCCTGAAGCCGGAAATCGCCGGAGGCTTGATCGCCGCGCACGGCCTCGACTCGATCCAAACGCTGGAGCATGGTGCGGCGCGATTTCGCTTGTTTGGTTTTTTGACCGGCCAGATTGCGTCTGATGAACTCTTCGGTTTTGGCGATCAGGCGCTGCTGGTTGTCGTAGGCCCGCTGTTGTATCTCGCGTTGCTCTTCGCGCTCGACCAAATAGTCAGAGTAGTTTCCGGTGTAACTGTTTGCCCGGCCGTTTTCGACCTCGATAATCCGGCGCGATGCTCGGTCCAGGAAATAACGATCATGCGAAATTATTACGAACCCAGAGGCGTAACTCTGCAAAAACTCTTCCAGCCATTCGACAGCATTCACATCTAAATGGTTCGTCGGTTCATCGAGCAACAAAACGTCGGGTTCCGAGAGCAACAAACACGCCAGACCCAGGCGGTTCTGCTGACCCCCGGAAAGTTTTTCAGTCTCCATTTGCCACGATTCACGATCGAAACCAAGCCCCTGAAGAATCGCTTCGGCCTTGGCCGAATATTCAAAACCACCCTCGCGTTCGTACTCGTGCTGTAAATCGCTGTAGCGCTCGAGGATCGTTTCCAGGTCATCGCCGGCGTCCGCCATGCGATGCTCCAGCTCGTGCATTTCGTGTTCGATTCGTTGCAACCGGCCAAACGCCGCCAGCGCTGATTCGTGCACTGTCGAGCCAACTTCAAAATGAACGTGTTGAGTAAGCAGGCCTAGTTTCAGTCCGCGCGCGCGTACGACTTCGCCGCGATCCGGCGTCTCTTCCTGCGTGACCAGCCGAAAGATCGTGGTTTTTCCGGCGCCGTTGCGGCCAACTAAACCTACATGTTCGCCGGGATTGACCTGTAGCGATGCGCCGCGCAGGACATCCTGCGCGCCGAAAGATTTCTCAACTTCTGAAAGACGAAAAAGCATTTTGGAGTGCTGCGACTTGTCGCAGCTTTTTCAAAAGTTACTCGAACCCAAACGGAAAGCGGTGACAAGTCACCGCACTCCACACACAACGGGCGCGGCCGCCAAACCTTTCAGGCACCGCGCCCGCTTTACTTGCTCAACTGCGGCGCACAAGTGCGCCGTCTAAACGGCTCCCCAAACCTGGGATCATTTCTTCGCAGGCGACGCCGCGGTAGCCGGAGAAGCCGCCGCCTTCGTCGCCGGTGATGCACTTGGACTGGCGGCAGCCGGGGCCGGAGTCCCCGCTGTTTTCGTTGCCTCGGTTGAGGCCGGGCGCAAGCCAAGGTTGGCCGGGTTACTCAACATATTCGCCGCCAGACTGTTCACGATCTTCGCTTCAGACAACGCCACTTCAACCAAAGCCGCGTTCAAAATTTCCTTGCGCTGATTCGTCAGTTCGAGCGCGATTTGCTGTCGTACGCTACCCTGCGGTCCTTGGCTTTCGAGTGTTAGATTTTCGGTTTGTAGGCGTTTTTCCTGCAGCTTGAAAATGTAGTAGCGATTGTTGACCAGTTTAGGCTCGGTAATAGCTCCGACCGCCATCGGCCCCATGAACTGATCGGTCAGATCCTTCGGCAGACCGGCCTGTCGCAGGCCGTCCTCGCTGAAAAAACCGATGTCGCCGCCCTTCAGCAGGCTCTGCGGATCCTCGCTCTTGGCTCTGGCTACCGTGGCAAAGTCGGACGCGCCGCCCTTCAATTGTTGATAGATGCCGTCAGCCTTTGCCTTGGCCTCGCTATCGCCTTTGGCATCGTTGGTGATGCCCTGCTGGGTGTTGTCAGCCGGGTCAACAATAATCACGGCCAGGCCAACGCCGCGTTCGTTTACAAATTTTGTTTTGTTGGAGTTGTAGTACTCCTCGACCTCACGATCGCTGATCGTGACCTTGCCCGCGTACTTGTCCTGCAGCGAATTAATGGCCAGGTCTTTCTTCGCCTCTTCACGCAGCGCCTCCATGGTCAGGTTCTGCTCTTTGAGTTGGCGCGCAAAATCCTCATCGGTCATTCCGGTCTTCTGCTTTTGCTGATTAATTGCCGTCGTTATCTGTTCTTCGGTCGGCAAAAGCTTTTCCTGATCGGCGCGTTGAAACAAAACTTCGCGCTGGATCAATTTGTCGACAACCTGGAGGCGCGCCTGCGCCAGGTCGTGCGCTGAAAACTGAGACTGCTTTCCCTGCGCCTGTTCGTTTATTATGCGCTCGACCTCGGAAAGCATGATTTTCTTGCCATTGACCGTGGCAGCGACTGTATTGCTCGGGGCCTCGGTTCCAGGGCCGCAGGCCGCGATCATCGAGGCGCCGAGCGCGATGGCCGCAAGCCACATGAAACGTTGATATTTTCTCTGCACTTTTGTTTTGCTCCTTAGACTGTTGAAGAGTGATGCGCGGGCTTCCGGATTGCGTTGCTCGCGCTCGATCACGCAGGTACGCACGGACACCCTGCCTTGACCGCCCGGTAATCCGTTTGCTATAAGTTTTTGTTTCAAATGTTAGTGCCGACCCACTCTGTGACGTCGTGCGCGTTGTCTACAGGAGATCAGTTATCATGGCTAAGCGTTGTGAAGTTTGCGGCAAAGGCCCGCAATTTGGCAATAATGTTTCGCATGCGAACAATCGCACTCGGCGCGTTTTCAATCCGAATCTGCAGTCGATCCGCGTTAAGTTGCCGAAAGGCGGCGTCGAGCGTCAAAGAGTTTGTGCCAGCTGTATCAAGGGCGGCAAAGTCGCAAAGGCCGCTTGACCTCGGGGCTCCTCTTGGCGTTACTCCCCCGCTACTCGCCGCTTTAAATCACGGCAATCGCTTCAATTTCAACCTTGGCATCGCGCGGCAATCGAGCTGCCTGCACCGTAGCTCTGGCCGGCGGCTCTTCACCAAAAAACCGCCCGTAAACCTCATTCATCACCGTAAAGTCGTTCATGTCCACCAGGAACACGGTCGTCTTTACGACCTGATTCATGCCTACGCCCGCGGCCTCAAACACAGCTGAGAGATTCCGCAAAACCTGTTCGGTTTGCTCGGCGATTCCCGGCCCGACAAACTCACCGGTCGCTGGATCAATTGGAATCTGACCTGAAGCAAAAACCAGGTCGCCGGCACGAACGGCCTGCGAATAAGGCCCAATCGCGCCCGGGGCACGGTCTGTCTTAATAATCTTCTTCACGGCTGCCACAGACTGACTTTTCACTCCTCAAACAAACCCTGTACTTTAACAGAAAGATGCATAGAATGGAAAACCGGCGAGGACCTTGCTACTGATGCGGTTTCAGGTTTTCACAGCTGTACTACGACGCCTCCGACATCGAGAGTGCATCAGTGCCAGACTCAGGTGACTTCTTACAATCGTTTCCAAATGAGAGAAGGAACAGTGCAACTATGAAACTAAAACTCTTCAAGGTGGTGCTTCTCGGTCTAACTCTACTGGCTGGCAGCCAGTTTCGTTTTGGGCAATGGAAACCCACCATCACTGAAGACGACCGGATGAAAGGCAGTTACCGTTTCGAGCGTAACGGATGGGTCTATGTCCACCTGGAAGGCGCTCCTGAACAAATTGGCTATCAGCACGGCAAGCTGCTGGCCAAAGAGACCGCGGATCTGCTGCGCGTGCTGAAACCATTGCTGCAGCATGAGACAAAACGCGATTGGGATTTCTATCGCAATGCTTCGCGGGACATTCTCTGGCCAAAGATTGATGCTGAGTTCCAACGCGAACTGGACGGTATCGTGAAAGGCTTAAACGACAGCGGAGTTAAGGTTGATCGCTGGGACATTGTGGCGCTGAACGCACTCGAAGAGCTTCCTTACTATTACCTGCCATGGCTGGACAAGAAACAGGGCCGGCTGCCGACGACACATGCGCCCGGCAATTGCAGCGCGATCATTGCGACCGGCAGTTATACCAGGGATCATCGGATCGTGATGGGCCACAACGCCTGGACAAGTTACATTGTGGGCGAACGTTGGAACATCATTTTTGACATCAAGCCCGTTCGGGGGCATCGCATCCTGATGGACGGACTGCCCGGCGTGATCGTGAGCGATGATGATTTTGGAATCAACGATGCCGGCATAATGATTACGGAAACCACGATTACCGGCTTTACCTCATTCGATCCGGCCGGTTCGCCCGAGTTCTTTCGTGCTCGCAAAGCGCTGCAATACAGCGACTCGATTGACGACTATGTCCGGATCATGCTTGAGAATAATAATGGCGGGTACGCGAACGACTGGCTGCTCGGCGACAACAAGACGGGTGAGATTGCTCTCTTCGAACTGGGATTGAAAGAGCACAGCGTGCGTCGCACGAAGGACGGTTATTTCGTCGGCTCAAACTTCCCCGTCGATCCGAAATTGGCGAAAGTAGAAACCGATTTTGACTTTACCAAGCGGCAGAGCTCTCCGCTCGTCCGCAAAGCCCGCTGGGAAGAGATGGTTGAGCAGTCGAAGAGCACGATTGACGTCGAGACCGTCAAGCGGATGGAGGGCGACACCTACGATTCGTACGAGAAAAAGGACGGAGCCAACGAGCGCAGTTTGTGTGGTTGTGTCGAGCGCTCCGCGCGCGGCATTCCGGAGTGGGATTGGGGCAAGTTCTATCCCGGAGGAACTGTGCAGGCGAAGGCCGTCGATAGTCATATGGCCGAGACGATGCAGCTTTGGGCAGCCATGGGTCATCCGTGCGGCTATGACTTTATCGCGGCGACTTTCCTGAAAAAACATCCGGAGTACGGATGGACAAAGGGCCTCTTGACTGACATGAAATCGCATCCGTGGACCGTTTTCTCCAGCGGCATGCGCAAATAGCCGGACGCAGTCAGTACCACTCAAGCAGAAATAACATGCCTCAACGTGCCCGGTTAATCGGGTTCGTCGTCACAATGCTATAATCCGGAATCGAGATCGAGAAAGCACGAATGAACCCTTCGGAAAAACCTAAAAGCAAAAGGTTGCGAGTCGTAAGAAGCGCTGAGGCCGCCGCCCCGATCGATCGTAGTGTCACGGCGCCCCCCTCCTGTCCGACGTGCTTTGGAACGGGCATGGAAGTAAGACCCGGCGAGGGCGCGCGTCGCTGTCCCGAATGCCAGGCGCCCGATCATCGCGAGGGCCTGTTTCAGGTCGCACGGATTCCGGCGCGTTACGAACACTGTACGCTGCAAAAATATGACGCGGGGGATTCCGATTCAAAGTGGGCGGCCAAGATTGCGGTTGACCGGATCATCAACGACTATCTCGCCATCGACGGGCGCGGCTTGCTATTCGTCGGACCCGTGGGGGTCGGCAAAACTCACCTGGCAGTTGCTCTTTTGCTTGAACTGATTGACCGCTATAAGGTGCGCGGACTGTTTTATCAATTCGGCGCGTTGCTGAGGAAAATCCAGGATTCCTATAATCCTGTCTCTCAGACTTCGGAGTTGGCGGTGCTGGCCCCGGTTTTCGAGGCGGACGTTCTGGTTCTGGATGAACTCGGTGCGTCAAAGCCGACGGATTGGGTGCGCGACACGATGATGCAAATCATCAACACGCGCTACAACGATAAGCGGCTGACCATCTTCACCACCAACTATTCTGATAAGCGTAAGAATGAAAAGGACCCGACCGAACTGCTTGAAGATCGGATTGGCGTAGCCCTGCGCTCTCGCCTATACGAGATGTGCAAGACGGTAGAGATCGAAGGCGACGATTACCGCAAACGCTCGCTGGCCCAAAGTGGCTAAAAGTAGGTTTCATGTGCGGCTCTGCTAAAGAGTGGCGCGCCAACCCTGCGGGTGATTCACGAGCGGGACCAAATCAAAGGCTCGGCTGCAAATTCATTTCCTTCGCCTCGATGGCGGCCTGACACTCGGCGTCATACCGGGCGGTCGGCATTGCTTCCAACCGGCGCTCGTCAATCGGCCGGCCGCAGCGGGCGCAGATTCCGTATGAACCTTCCTCGATCCGCAACAACGCCTGATCTATGTCAGCCACCATCTGTGATTCTTTGTCGCCGAGTTGCAGCGCCATCTCTTCGATTCCGTCCCGCAAAGCAAAGTCAACACTCTCCTTGGCGTCGTCACCGGCCGCATCCAGAGCTGCGGCCTGCTCATCGCTGACGTTCTGCGTGTGGCGCAGCAACTCAGCCAGCAAAAGCTGTTTGAAGTGTTCAAGTTTAGTGGCTTCCATAAATGACTCTTTCGAACCTTGTAATCCCTGCTAAGGATGGATACTAAAACGGGGGATTCGAAGTATAACCCGGCGCGAGGTGCAGCAAAAGCACGCGCGCTTGCACCGCCGACTCGCGTTGTGGTTTTATCCTCAAGTTCTTTACAGTTGGCACTGCCGGTGAATCGATGGCGACGGGGATGCTCATAGCTCTGCTGATCGCAGCGCTCATTTTTGTAATCGCACTGCTCTATTCGACCGTGGGGCATGCCGGCGCGTCTGGTTACATCGCGGCCATGGCCCTGTTCGGCATGGCGCCGGTAGTCATGAAGCCGACGGCGCTGACGCTGAACATCATCGTTGCGCTAATCGGCACAGTTCGCTTTTATCGCGCCGGATTCTTTTCGTGGCGCACGTTTTGGCCATTCGCCGTGGCTTCCATTCCCGCGGCCTATCTCGGCGGGAGTCTCACCTTGCCGGTCTCAGTGTACAAATCAATCGTCGGCGTAGTTCTCTTCTACAGCGCGATTCGGTTGTTCTGGAGCGCTGACACAGCAGATAAGCATAAGATTTCGCTGGTCCCAATCTGGGCTGCGCTGATCATGGGAGCGTCCATCGGCCTGCTTTCCGGATTGACCGGTGTCGGCGGCGGGATCTTTCTCAGTCCCGTTTTATTGTTAATGCACTGGGCCAAGACCAAGGAGACCTCGGCCGTGTCGGCCGCTTTCATTCTGGTTAACTCGATCGCGGGTCTGTTGGGAAACATACCGGCAATTTCATTCTTACCCTACGAGCTCGTTTACTGGGCGCCGGCGGCGCTGGTGGGCGGCTGGATTGGCACAGAATTAGGAACGCGCGTGCTGCCGATTTCCGGCATCAGGAAATGCCTGTCGATCGTCCTGGTTTTGGCGGGACTAAAATTGATGAGCGAAGCTATTCTGCTTCTGATCGGCAAATGAGTTCGGCCGCCAACAACGGAATCGTCAGCTCGTGATGACCGGTGATCGCATAGCCGCGGCCCGCTCCATCTGCTGTCGGGCGACGGACTACGTTAGTCAGCGGGCGGTACGATTGGATGAAGTCGAAATTGGCAGTCGTAATGTCATCGAGTTTCTGCCCCAGATTTCGCACCAGAGTTACGCATTTCAAAAACACTTCCGGCAAAGTCACTGCCGATCCGATGTTGAGATAAACGCCGCCCTCATCCATTCGGCGTACCAGCTCTGCCAACAAGCGAAAATCAGTATGCGAAGTGGCGCCCAGGGCGGCGCCATCGGCGCTTGGGTGAAAATGAGCGATGTCACCGCCGATGGTAACGTGAGCAGTGAACGGCACGTGTGCTTCATAAGCGGCACAAAGCAGTGAAGCATGCTGGTGTTTGGGTTTGAGGGCGAGCAAGGCACGACCAACCGCCTCGCCTAATCCAACACGAGCTTTCGCGCCGTCGCGCGCCGCATCGTTCAGCAGCCGGCCCGTTTCTTCCGCGCCGCCAAAGCCGCCAGCCCCGAGCGTGGCATCCACGTCTTCCGACGTTGACCCCACCAAAGCGATCTCGGCGTCATGCACCAGCACCGAACCGTTCCCAGCAATAGCTGTGACAAATCCGCGGCGCATCAAGTCGATGATAATTGGTCCCAACCCGGTCTTGATAACATGACCGCCGATTCCCCAGATGATCGGCTTGTGCAGCTGGCGGGCACGTCGTATCTGAATCGCCAACTCGCGGAGCGTTTGGACTGCAAGGATATTGGGCAGCGAGTCGAGGTAATCACTTAGCGCGGAGCTTTCAGTGACGGGCTTGCCAAAGTCCGCGACAGTCACCTTGCTCTCGCGCGAAGCGAGCGGATAAGTGCTGACCTTATCCAGACTGATGGGCTCGAGATCTTCGTAAATAGACATGTGTTCGGAGCGCGGGCATCCTGCCCGCACCGCGCCCGAAGCGCGCTCAAACTGTGGCACAGACTTCCGTCTGTGATTTTCTCGCCAGATCAAAAGCACAGACTGAGGCCTGTGCCACTGCTAGGCCGGAAACAACGCCGCTTCAACCAGCTCACAAATAATATGACCGATCAGGTTATGCGTCTCCTGAATTCGTTGCGTGTCATCGCTGGGGACAATCAACGCGAGATCACAAAGCGCGGTGACGTTCCCGCCGTCGCGACCCAACAAGCCGATCACAACGATTCCCTGTTTGCGCGCCTGCTCGCACGCGAGCGCTATGTTTGCCGATTTTCCCGAGGTCGAGATTCCGAGACAGACATCGCCTTTCGTCCCCAACGCTTCGATCTGCCTGGCAAAAACATTTTCGAATCCAGTGTCGTTGGCAATGCAGGTGAGCACACCGCCGTCCGTCGTTAAAGCGATCGCTGGAAGCGCTCTGCGATCCTGCAGAAACTTGTTAACCAACTCGCCGGCGATATGTTGCGCGTCCGCCGCCGAGCCGCCGTTGCCGAACACCAGAAGCTTTCCATTGGCTTTGAAAGCAGACGCGATTAGCTGCGCGGCCCGCTCGACGTCGCCAGCGTGCGCGTCAAAAAAGCGTCGCTTAACTTCGAGGCTGTCGGCGACGATGGCTGAGACTTTATCTGTCACATTAGCTTTGTGGTAGGTTCTCCAAGTCGGCCAGATCCTTCGCCCGGCCGCTCGCCTTCTTGTTGATCCTCAAATGACGGAGGTTAATGACACTCACAGGCACATCGCTGAGGGTGGTTTCGAGTCTTTCAGGATAACACTCATCAAACTCGACTCCTGATATAGAGGTCATAACTTCGATGCGCATTGGCTCGACGCCCATTCGAACAATCTGATCTTCTTTAAGAAAAAGGTCTGTGGTCAATTCAGGAACGTCGAATCCGAAATCGGTCAAAACCTTCATAACCCGCTCAGCGTTGGCCGGCGCTATCGCTATCCAGATATCGAGATCGTCGGTAACTCGCCCGTAACCGTAGCATCCAAGCGCGTAGCCCCCAATCAAAAGGTACTCAACGCCTTGGACGCGTAGCAATCTCAAGAACTCTTTGAAGTCGTTCGGTAGCTCGGGATCCATAATTGATGCGGCGAAGGTATTCGATGTGTCGCACGCATTCCTGCGGCGTGCGTGAATGCCAGTAAGCTCTGTCGGCGGCATCTGCTTCGGCGAAGGAGTTAAAAACGGAAAATGCCGAGCGATCTATTCGCGGCCAATCGTCGACCTGTTTTGATTCGTATCTCATTGGATGGTTGATTGTACCACGGGACATTTCCCTGTTCGCGCTCAATGAGAGCCGTCAAGACTTATCTTTCCTCGAATACTGCTTTCGCAGCCCCGTCGTAACCCCGGATAAACTGTTGCTTCAGTGATGTCTTGATTAGACGGCAGGCCCAGCAACCCCAGGGGCTTTGGCAACTGCCAGAATGAAGTGACACAACTCATAGGGGCTGGGTATGAGTTCTATTATTTCGTCGATCAGGCGCCGATCAATCTCGTGTCCTAATTGAAATCCAAACCTGAGTCTTCTGGCATGTTACTTGTCCACCTTCTTGAATAACCGCTCAATATCTTCTTCCAGCTGGAGGGCGTTTGACTTGCCATACAGAAATCGGTCTTTGTTTCTCAAACTCGATTCTTCTGGCACCAGTTCAAATACTTTAGCTTTGTATTTTTCGTAGGCTTCCCAGATCCTTTCGAACTTCCACGACTGACTTACTTTTGGAGAGTCCAGGATCTGATCGCGAACACGGTAGTCGTAAACCGGAAAATCTTCAGGCCAGCAGACAGCCAGAATCGCCGACGCCATTGGCAGAGCAAAATCCCACTCTCATGTTGGTTAGGAGCCGCAAACGCTCCTTGTGGCTGGATGCGCTATACAGGGACTCTGTTAGTGTGTGACAGATTGCGTCTAGGTCATTCCTACCTTGCGAGTCCTGCTTCAAAAGTTTCAGGGCGATTATGGATTTGGCGCGATTTGCTTTCCAGATGATTATTGAGAAAAAATCAAAAGCCCCCAAGAGTGTTCGGCGTGAAATCGATCATGCACAACTTCAAACAGGTAAAGTTCGCGGTCAAAATATTTGAGATAATCGATCATAGTTCTTGCCTTTATTAGGACACAATCGTCTTTTTCGTCCCGTTGCGTTTCCCGTTTCCATTCAACAGCGGCTTGAGCACTTGTCCGGTATGCGAGCGACGCACGGCGGCCACTTCTTCCGGCGTCCCGCTGGCGACCACGCGACCGCCATGTGCGCCGCCTTCCGGCCCGAGATCGATGATGAAATCGGCGCTCTTGATAACATCGAGATTGTGTTCGATGACGATCACTGTATTGCCTAGTGTGACCAGGCGCTGAAGCACATCAAGAAGTTTGTGAACATCGGCAAAGTGCAACCCCGTCGTTGGTTCGTCAAGAATGTAGATCGTCCGCCCGGTGGCGCGCTTGGAAAGTTCCTTCGCCAACTTAATCCGTTGGGCCTCGCCCCCGGAAAGCGTCGTCGCCGATTGGCCGAGCTTGATATAACCGAGCCCGACGTCCAGCAGAGTTTGCAGCTTCGGCTTAATCTGCGGGATGTTTTCCAGCAGCGGCAGGGCCTCTTCCACGGTCGCATCCAGCAACTCCGCGATTGATTTTCCTTTGTAGCGGACCGCCAGCGTCTCGCGATTGTAACGGGCCCCGCGGCACACATCGCAGAGCACGTAAACATCAGGAAGAAAATTCATCTCGATGCGTTTTAGGCCTTCGCCTTCGCAGGCTTCACAGCGGCCGCCTTTGACGTTGAACGAAAAACGGCCGGGCTTGTAACCGCGCTCGCGCGACTCTGGCAGCATCGCATACAGTTCGCGAATGGGAGTGAACAGACCGGTGTAGGTTGCGGGATTCGATCTTGGCGTGCGGCCAATGGCCGATTGGTCGATCTCGATCACCTTGTCAACGTGTTGCAGCCCCTCTATTGATTCATGTGCTCCAGGTTCCGGCAAAGAATCGTAGAGACTCCGGGCCAGCGCCGGATAAAGAATGTCCGCGACCAGCGTCGATTTACCCGAACCGGAAACGCCGGTCACTACAGTCAACAGGCCCAGCGGAAAGGACACATCCAGCTCTTTCAAATTATTGTGACGGGCGCCGCGCACAGTGATGGCTTTGCCATTGGGTGAACGCCGCTCGCTAGGCACCGGAATTTTCCGCGCGCCGCTAATGTAAAGCCCCGTGATCGACGCCGGGTTGCCGGCAACATCAGTCGCGCTCCCCACCGCGACCACCGTGCCGCCGTGCGTCCCCGCGCCGGGCCCGAGGTCAACGACATAGTCGGCGCGCCGGATCGTTTCCTCGTCGTGCTCAACCACCAGGACCGTGTTGCCGAGGTCGCGCAATGCTGCCAGCGTATCGAGCAGGCGACGATTGTCTCTTGGGTGCAAACCAATCGAAGGCTCGTCCAAAACGTAGAGCACGCCGCGCAGTTGCGATCCTATTTGAGTGGCCAAACGAATTCGTTGCCCTTCACCGCCTGACAAAGTTGCTGAAGGACGATCGAGCGTCAAGTAGCCGAGGCCGACTGTCTCGAGAAAGCGCAGGCGCGACTTAATCTCTCCCAGAATCAATCCCGCGATCTTTTCTTCTCGAGGATTCAGTTGGACTTGATCAAACGCTTTGATTGCATCTTCGATCGTCATCGACGTGTAGTCGGCAATACCACGTCCGCCGACCCGCACGGCGAGCGAGTCAGAGCGCAGCCGCCGGCCCTGACATTCATGACACACCGACGGCGAAACCATCTCTTCCAGGGCGGCGCGGATTTTTTCTGACGGCGGATTATTCAAACGCTCACGCAGCCACGGCAGCGCCCCTTCCCAGTAGCCTTTGTATGAATACAAGCCCTGGGTGAATTTGAGTTGAGCTGCGAGCCCATTAAGGAATCCGGCGCGAACTTCGTTTTGCAGATCGCGAAAGGGCGTTTTGGGATCTACTTTAAAGTGTCCGATAACCGCGAGCAGGGCGCTGCGAAGATAAGCCGAGCCCGACTTGTCCGCGAGCCCCAGGAAAGGTATTCGCTCGGCGGGCTCTTCGGTATTGTGAATTAGCCTCGCCGGATCGATCTCGAGTACGGTGCCCAGTCCGTGACAATGCTTGCAGGCGCCGTACGCTGAGTTGAACGAGAACGAGCGAGGTTCAAGCGGCGGCACATTGATGCCGCAAATCACGCAGGCCATCTTTTCCGAATACAGTTTCTCGTCACCGTCGATCACCGAAACCAACACCGCGCCATTCGTTAGTTTCAAGGCCGTCCGAATTGATTCGCCGAGTCGTTCGTTGATCCCGGGCTTGATTAGTAAGCGATCCACCACCGCTTCGATCGAATGGTTACGCCGTTTGTCGAGACGTATTTCTTCATCGAGCGAGCGGAGTTCGCCATCGATGCGCGCGCGAATGAACCCATCGCGAGCGAGTTTGGCCAGCTCTTTTTTGAATTCTCCCTTGCGGCCCCGAACCATTGGCGCCAGCACCATGACGCGCTCGCCTTCGGGCAGCGCGAGCACATCATGCAGAATCTGTTCGACGCTTTGCCGGGTGATGGCCGCGCCGCACTGGTAACAATGGGGCAAGCCGATTGAAGAGAAAAGCAGGCGCAGATAATCGTAAATCTCAGTGACCGTGCCGATCGTAGAGCGCGGGCTCCGGGCGACCGTCTTTTGCTCGATCGAAATTGCCGGCGACAAGCCTTCGACCGAATCGACGTCTGGCTTTTCCAATTGATCGAGGAACTGGCGGGCATAGGCAGACAGTGATTCAACATATCGCCGCTGGCCTTCCGCATAAATCGTGTCGAACGCGAGCGACGACTTGCCCGACCCTGAAAGGCCTGTGATCACGGTCAATTTGTCGCGTGGAATATCTACGTCGATGTTCTTGAGGTTGTGCTGGCGGGCGCCCCGAACAGTGATGAGATCAATTGTCATAGCCCTTGAAACCGAAGCACTGTCATCACAGTGAAGAATCTCGCGCGACGCAGAACCTAGTATTCTAACCAGTAGTTCCAAGGTGGGCAAGCAGTGGCTTGTCTTTCTTGACACTCAAAAGCACGAACCCTAGACTGCGTTCAGAGTCGCACAGATTTTCAGACGGAGCTTTTCAGTGAACCTTCCTAACGCGCTGACACTTTCGCGAATCTTCATCGTGCCGCTGTTGGTGGTGGTGTTGCTGACGCCGGTGTCAGAAAACTGGCTGGGCGTGCCGCAGTATATTCTCGGTGTCGGGATTTTTGTGGCGGCAGCGTTGACTGATTATTTCGACGGCAAGATTGCCCGCAGCCGTCATCAGGTTTCCCAGCTCGGCAAGTTGCTGGATCCGATTGCCGATAAGCTTTTGATTTCGGCGGCGCTGATTTCACTCGTCGAGAATCACCTCGCCCCGGCGTGGGCAGTGGTGATCATCGTGGGACGCGAATTTGCAGTTACCGGCCTGCGGTCGATTGCGGCGACTGAGGGAGTCATCATCTCGGCTTCGCGCATGGGCAAGTTTAAGATGGTCGCCCAGGTCGTAACCGTCGGCCTGCTGATCCTGTCGATTTCACCAGCGGGCGGTTCGCCTCACGTCTCAAATTTTGGCAGGCCGTTTCCGGCCATACAGTTTTGGACGGTGCCTGAACTGCGCCTCGCCTGGTCGCATCTTGTCGGTCCGGAGCGTACGAGCTGGGCCGATTGGCAGGTGTTACTTTACACCGCCGGCCGGGCGATGCTTTGGGTCGTGGTGATCTCTTCAATGTTTTCAATGTATGGATACTTTCGGGCGTTTTTCAGCGGTGTCGTGCGGCGGAAAGAACCTACTGCGACGGCTGGGGCCGCACCGGCGGCGGTTCAGTATCACGAACAGTAGCGCTGTGTCCGAAGCCCGCGCATCGGCAAGGTCAGGCAGGAACTCCGCTGGTTTAGGGAGGAGGACTTCGACATAAAAGGCTCTCAAGCAATCTGCTTGAGAGCCTTTATAGTTGATCGAGCCCTCCCTCACGGCTGGGCTAGTGCTGCCTCAGCCGTAACTATGGCTTCTTAGGTGTCGGCGTCGGTTGTGGCTCCGGATCGCGTTTCAATGTTGGAGCAGACGGCTTGGTCGGATCCGGTTTAGCCGTACCATCCGGGTTAGTCGTCGGATCATCGGGAGTCGGTACCCTTCGTTTCAGAGTTGGACGTCCTGGTGTCCCGTCGTCAGACCCGCTAATCGCTCCAGTTGATGACGCACGCGCATTCGACAGTCTCAACAGGCGATTCTTTACCCGTTGAAATTCTGAGGAGCTGATGACGTATTCCTCTTTCTCCGGAAAGCGCGCGGCCAGAGCTATCGCTGCTGCCCTTCGCTCGGGAGGCGCAGGATGCGACGCAAAGAGTTTTGAAATTGTTCCGGGCTTCTTCTTGTTCTTGGCTTCCAGCTTTTCGAACATGGTGGCCATGGCATTCGGATCGTAACCCGCGGCCCACATATACTGAATGCCCAACTTGTCCGCTTCTTCTTCGGCGCCGCGGCTGAATTTCAAAAAAGCCATTCCCTCGATCAGGCCGCCACCGTTATAGAGCACGTTGCCAATTATGCCGCCGCCCAGGATCATTCCGGCCAGCAAGCCGTAATCGAGAACCTGCATCTTTCTTTCGTTCTCCATGGCATGGCGCGCGCAAACGTGGGCAATCTCATGGGCCATGACGCCGGCCAGTTCGGCCTCGTTATCGGCTGCCAGAATCAAGCCCTTATTGACGTAGAAAAACCCGCCGGGCAGCGCAAAAGCGTTTACCTCGTCCGAGTCGATGACTTTGATGGTGAAAGGAATCTTGGCGTCTGAGTGCAGGACTATGTTCTGCCCGACCCGGTTCACGTATTCGGTAATGATCGGATCGTCGATGAACTTGGCTTCCTTATCGACTTCGGCTGCCAGCATGCGTCCGGCCTTAACTTCCTTGTCAGTCCCGGCGGCCAGCTTGCCCCAGAGTCCTTTATTGATGTTGCGCTTCCCGATCATGGTCGGGTCTTCGTTGGTCGAAAGCGTCTTGCTGTTCGAGGCTGTTTGTTCCGGGGTCTTGGTGGCCGTGGGTTGAGTCTTTTGGCCCGTCTGCGCCGGAGCCGTCTGAGTTTGAGCTTGCGGTTGAGTCGTTGGTTGCTGCGGCGCGGCCAACGCGGCAACGCTGCTGACCCACAGACTGATTCCCAAGCCGGTGGCGGTGGCGGCGCGAGAGAAGCGAATTTTCATTTGAACCTCCAACTTACGAGGCCGGGAGAGAAAGACCCAGGCTTAATCTTCCGGTGGCCGCTCAATTTCACTGGGCGGCCGCTTTGCTTTTCTTCGGGGGCAGCACCCGAGGCACCGGCACTGCAAATTCAGTTAACGCACCGCTTGGATGCGGTCTCCATCGTCGAGGTTGCGCTGATGTTTTGAAACCTGCAGCGCAATTTTTTGATCGACCGGCCTTTGCGCTTCGCTCGGCATTATAGACCAACGCAGGTGAAAATCCTAAGTAATTGCGTGCGGATTGGACCGCGTGTTAGAGTCCGACCTCCCAGCGCATGCTGCCTGGTCATGAATTCCTGTGCGACGCATCACAAAAATTTCGCGGGGCAGCTCAAGCCGATCCGGTTCTCGATCCCGAAAGCCAAGGCCGGTTAAAGAGCTTTCGGTGTCAATCATCGGGGCTGGCCGACTGGGTACAGCGCTGGGGTTGGCTCTAAAAGGTGTCGGGTACAAAATCGAAGTTGTAGCAACGAAGCGCCCTGCCGCGGCACGCCGCGCCGCGAAGGTCTTTGGCCCGGCAACAGTCGCGATCTCTATCGAGAAATTGCAGACGATGAGCCCAAGCCAACACGACCGCATCAATCGCTCCGCTCTAATATTGATAGCCACGCCGGATGACGTTATCGCGTCCGTGGCAAAGCAATTGTCCGCAGTTTTTCAAGCAATGCCCTTGCCTTCGGGGGGTGATAAGCAAACCGTCAGTGGTCGCCGAGTGGTCCTGCACACCAGCGGCGCCCTGGCCGCGGATGTCCTCAAACCGATGCATCGCGTGGGTTTCGCGGCCGGCTCGCTACATCCCCTGGTATCGATCAGCGACTCACAGACAGGAGCCAAACTACTTGCCGGCGCGTTCTTTTCAGTTGAAGGCGACGCGGCGGCAGTCAGGATGGGAAAGTCGATCGTCAGCCACCTTGGCGGGGAAAGTTTTAAGATCGACTCCCGCGGCAAAGCGCTGTATCACGCCGCCGCGTTGACTGCCTCGCCACACATGACGGCATTGTTCGATATCGCTGTCGACATGCTTGGCGTTTGCGGAGTGCGTCCCGCCCGCGCGCAACGAATTCTGCTACCACTCGTCGAGAGCACCGTGGCAAATCTCAAAAGCCAGGATCCAGCGAGTGCTCTGACCGGAACCTTCGCGCGCGGCGACGTAGCCACGGTGCAAGCTCATCTCGCAGCACTCGAGGCCGCCAACGTCCCCCAGGCCCTGAACGCATACGTGGCGTTGGGACAAAGGTCGGTCTCGATGGCAAAAACGCGTGGCGCAAACCCCACCAGGCTGGCTGAAATCTCGCGAATTCTCGCCCGCGCCGCGAACAGATCCCGCGGTCGATAGGCGAGCTGCTCTTGATCCTCTGACACAATCTTGACAAGAACTTGCTGCCCGACACTGGCCTCGCAAACCCACCAGTCGTCGGCCGCATCAAACGTGGCTTCACTTTTCCATTTCAGCAAAGGTTTTTGATTATCGAAGTAAAAAACTGGAACCGCTTGGGGAAGTTAAGCGTCTCTAGATTCGATAGGCAATTTTTAGTTAACAGAAAACGTTTCAATTCGTCTTACTTATCAGAGACTGTCGAGGGCATTCATATGAGCACTGCAAAAGCGGCAATTGTTGACTCGATTTCCCAGGGACGACTGCGCGGCCTGCCGTCGCGCACCCAAAATGCGGAGCCGGAAGGGCGGCTGGAGAAGATTAAGGAGATGGCCAGCGCGCTGCTGCGGGAAGCCGAATCATTGGAACACGAAAATGGTTTGGCGGAAGCCTCGGCGACGATCGACAACCTCAGCGCAAGATCGGGAGTCAATTTCTTCGACGAAGTGCGGCGCTTTGAAGTGCGGCTCATCCGCCGGGCTCTGGAACTCGCCAATGGGAATCAGGCGCGCGCCGCCCGCATCTTAGGATTGGGAACTACTACTCTCAATTACAAGATCAAGGCTTACGAACTGCTTTAGCACGCGGCGCCTGTCGCAGGCGATTCCTAATTGACGGCGTCCGACTCTTCTTCTGACGCGATGAGTTGCTGATCAGAGACGGTCAGCAGGCGTTCGTCAAAGAGGTTCGAATCAATCAGCGTCTGGACCAGATAGACTCCGGTGACTGGAAACGTCACGTTCACAAAAAAACTGATGTTGTCCGCTGAGCCGTGACTAATCTCGAACGGCGCAGGCTGGGACACCACCAGGGCCTGCTGGCGATCGGGCATTAAGATTCGCACTTCGGAAAGATGCGACCCGGCGCCACGCCAGTGATTCACCACCGCCAGTTTCGGCAACCACACCGGTAGTTGCGGCACCACGATGTTTTGAAAGACTCCCATGTATGAAAGCTTGTTCCCTACTTCGAGACGGACGTCATCGCAAAAAAGCGTATACACCAGTTCGAGTTTCTGTTCTTCTTTTTCCTGTTCGCCAGATTCCATTTTGTTCACCGGCTTTATCCTAGCATCTTTTTGAATTCCGCCTCATCGATCACGGGAACACTCAACTGCACCGCTTTATCAAGTTTCGACCCCGGTTCAGCTCCGGCAACCACGAAATCTGTTTTCTTGCTGACCGAGGACGTTACCCGGCCGCCGGCAGCTTCAATCAGAGCGCGGGCGTCGTCGCGAGTTATGCCGGGCAGCGACCCAGTCAAAACAAATTGCTTTCCGGCAAACCTCTCGTCACCGGCATTCGCTGCCTCGCGCGACGGCTCGACGCTCTCTGTGCGCACGCCTCCCTCGCGCAGACGCCGGCACAAGTCTTTGTTGCCAGCATCTTCGAACCAATCGCGAATACTCTGCGCCATGGTTAAGCCGATCTCGCGCACCTCATCGAGCTCTTCGACCGTCGCCTCGCCCAAACGCTCGAGCGAACCAAACTGCCGCGCCAGGATTCCGGCGGTGCGCTCGCCTACGTGCCGAATACCCAGGCCATAAATCAAATGCCAGAGATCGCGTGTCTTACTCGCCTCGATCTCTGACAGAACGTTCGAAGCCGACTTGGCGGCCATCCGTTCCAGCGACGCCAGGTCTTCCAGTTTCAATTGGTAGAGATCGGCCACGTCGCGAATCATCTTCTTAGCGATCAACTGCTCTGCCAGCGCGTAGCCCAGCCCTTCAATTCGCATCGCCCGCCGCGACGCGAAGTGCAGCAAGCGCCCGATCAATTGGGCCGGGCAATCGGCGGCCACACATCGCGACAGGGCCTCGCCTTCCGGTCGCGAGACGCGCCCGCCGCACACCGGACACTTTTCCGGCATCCTGAATTTCTTTTCCTTGCCCGTGCGTTTTGATTCGACGACCTTAACCACTTTCGGGATCACGTCGCCGCCGCGTTCAATCAACACCCAATCGCCGATCTTCAAGCCCAGCCGTTCAATCTCGTCTTCGTTGTGCAGCGTCGAGCGCGAGACGGTGACCCCGCCCAACTGCACCGGTTCGAGGACAGCTACCGGCGTGAGCGCGCCGGTGCGGCCCACCTGCACGATGATGTCGTTCACTTTCGTTGTCGCCTGTCGCGCGGCGTACTTGTACGCGATCGCCCAGCGTGGAGCCTTGCCGGTCGCGCCAAACTCGTCCTGCAAGGCCGTTGAATTCACTTTCACTACCAGGCCGTCGATCTCGTAACCCAGGTCGTCGCGCTTGGCTTCCATCGCATTGCAGAAATCGATCACGTCGTCGATCGACTTGCAGAGTTTGCGATTAGGATTGACGCGAAAGCCAGCGATCTCCATCCAATCGAGGGCTTGCCAGTGCGTGACGAAAGGCTTTCGGTCTCCAGCGAGCAAGTCATACGCGAACATGTCGAGCCTGCGTTTTGCCACCATGCCCGGATCAAGTTGGCGAATCGCGCCTGCCGCGGCATTACGCGGATTCGCAAACAGAGGCTCGCCTTCTTCCTCGCGTTCGGCATTGATTCTCTCAAAGACGTTTCGCGGCAGATACGCTTCGCCGCGGATTTCAATCTCCCGCCCAACTTTCGCCGTGGCAGTTCGCAGCTTTAGCGGCACACTGCGAATCGTTCGCACGTTCGGCGTTACGTCTTCGCCGCGCTGACCATCGCCGCGCGTCACGCCGCGTATAAATAATCCGTCTTCGTAGTGAGTTGAAAGCGACAGCCCGTCGATTTTGAGTTCGGCCACGTATTCCAGCGCCGCGCCATCCGCGAGTTTGCGGCAGCGCTCGTCAAAGGCGCGCAGCTCATCAATGTTGTAGCTGTTATCGAGTGACAACATCGGCCGGCGATGAGTGAACTCGGCAAAGCCTTCTGCCGGTTTGCCACCGACACGTTGGGTCGGACTATCTGGACTGATGAGTTGAGGATTTTTCTCTTCGAGTTGCCGCAGCTTCTCGATTAGTTCGTCGTACTCACGATCCGAGATCTCGGGGTTTTCGTGAAGATAGTAGAGATCCTCATGGCCCTGAATTTCGGCGCGCAGATCCTTGATCGTTTTTTCGATGGATGGTTTCTTAGGCAAGGTACGTCCTTAGTGGCACAGACTTCAGTCTGTGATTGCCCCTCCATCATCACAGACTAAAGTCTGTGCCACTATTTCTCTCGATAAAACAAATACTTTGGTCGATCTGCATTACGATCAAACGCCCGGCAAACCAAACCCGCGCCGAGCAGCGCCAGGAATTCTTCGCGCACGCGCAACACTTCGCGCTTGGCGGTGACGGGATCTGATCTCAAGAGCGCGGTAAAGTCACCGGGAATCTCGATCACTTGATCCGGCTCTCCTAACGGAAACTCCTGCCCGGCTGCAAACGCCTCCACTCGCGGCGCGAGCAAATTCCAGCCCGCAAACACCCGATCACTGTCCATGCCGCTCGCGCCGGCACTCTTCTCAATCGGATTCGTAACGTAATCGGTCCCGTAAAAGTTCACCGCGTAATCCCTGATCACAACCCCCAGGCGATTCAGGTTGAAATGCGCGTTCCGGCCGCGCATAGGCTCAAACGTCCACTTGATAAAGTCGCGACCTTCGGAGATTGCGCGCGCCCGTTGCGCCCACTTCAACTTCGCGCCGACGCCAAGGTTCTGATACTCGCCGGCGACGGCCATCATGTGCGAGTAGCCAAAAACCTCGCCGCCGCGCACAGCCGCCAGGTGATGCACAAAGCCGACGATGGTTCCTTCTTTGAAGGCGGCCAGCGTCCAGCCCCCCGCTTCGCGCGAAACGATCAAGTGGCGGCGCGGAGAGATCTCCAGATCGGGAAGTCCAAATACGTCACGCTGCAACTTGATACACGCGTCGTATTCGTCGATCGACGATACTTCGCGGATTTCCAGGTTTCCTGACAGAGTCTGCGGTTTGGGCATCGCGGCACGAATGAAGTAAATCGCTTAGAACAATTGATTCAGTTGAGCAAATGGAATTATGCCTGGAAGCGCGGAATCATATCATGCTGATCCGATCACGAGCGCTCGGCGGAGCGCGGACATCCTGTCCGCCAGCGGGCGCAGCACGCTCAACTTCCCTGGATATTCGATATTAAAGATCGGTTCGCGCTTCGCGCTCAAGCGGACCGGGATGTCCGCGCTCCAATGACCGCTCACTGCATCGTATCAGGCGGCGCGGCCGGAAGTTCGATGATCACCTGCAATCCGCGGGGTTGACGATTCTGAAAGCTCAGGCTTGCGCCCAGCAAGTCGAGGTTCTCTCTGGCGATCGCCATGCCTAGTTCGCTGCTGCCCGCTCTTCGATGTGACGGATCAAACTCCAAAAACGGCTCGCAATCCGCGGGCACTTCACCTTCATCTTCGATCTTGAGTAAAAAACCGGTCGGCCGTTTTTCCGCCGTGGCCATCACGATAGCATCCGGGCTGCGAGTAATCGCATACGCGAGAAAGTTGGCGACGACCTGTCCCAACCTTGCCCGATCGGAAACGATCATCGGCAATGTTGCTTCAAAATGACAACGCACTTCGGCGTTCTGCTTTTCTGCCTGGCGAGCGACTTCCGCACACGCTTCGCGCAACAGGTCTTCGAGCGAAAACTCTTCAGGCCGAAGCAATGACTGACCCGATTCCAATCGCGAGAGGTCCAACAACTGATTGAGATTGCTTTGCAACTGATGCGCAGCGTTTTGAATTCTCTCGCAGAAACCGCGTTGGGCCTGGGTCAATTTTTCATGCTCAAGCAGGATTTCGGAAAACCCCAGGATCGAAGTCAGCGGCGTCCGCAGTTCATGCGCCAGGCGCGCGAGGAACGTTGAACGGTAATCGACGACCTGTTGGAGCTTGCGAATCCGCTCCTCGAGGGCAGCGTTTCGCTTCTGAAGATCGCCAGGGCCGCTGTCATTCATTTCGGCGTTGACCGTTACATGACTATCGGACTCTGTTTCCGTCACGGATCGCATATCGTGAAAACGTTGCGCCTACGTCCTGCCAACCGCGGCCGCCACCGCCTTGGCTTCAGCCTCGATCGCGGCACTCATACTCGCCTGGTCGCTGTCTTCCTTGCTGGAAGCAGACGACTGCACCGTCGGTGAGGAACTACCCGCCGGAATCAGACGAAAGTCCAGACGGGCCTCCGACTTTCCGCTGTCGCCCGAGCCGCCTATGCCGGCGGCGCGTCCCAGCATGCCCCCGATCTTCTTCCCGGACGATGCGGTTTTCAGGGTCGAGATGTCGGTGTACAAAACATAAGCGCACTGCTTGGCCTTCGCTTCAATCGCCGCCTCACTCGGCGAACTTGCATTCAGAGCGACGGCGTCAACACCGTCACCGTTCAGCATCGCAATCAGTTGGTCCCGCAAGGAATCGGTCGAGGCAGCCGACTTGGTTTTGTTATTGAACGCGACCACGCCGACGCGAACTCTGCCGGCCGCGTTGTTCGCCGGAGGGCCGGACATGGGCCGCTCGCTCTGCCCTGAACCTGTCTCGCCGGACTGTTGCCGTTGCATCGCCATGATGTCGGCCATTGACGGCTGGCCGGACATTTCCTCCTGGCTCCGCGCCTCGGTGTAACCGGCCGGCACGTCGAACAGCGCCGCATCCAAAGGTTGGCGCGACAACTCAACGACTTCTTTCGCCGAGGTGAACATCGCGCTGCCGTCTTCACCGTACATCGTGGTCGTTTCCAGTAACGGAAAACCAAGGTTCGTCGGCCCGGTGCGCTTGAACTGATAACGATCGCGGCATCCTTGCGGCGCCATGCGGCCCATTTGCGGCGGCCGTTCCGAGGTGGCGCAATTCAAACCATACTCAAGATTGATGTACCAGCCATCGGTTTCAATCTTCATCTTCTGCTGCGCGCAAGCGTCCGGTGACGACTCCATCATTGTGGTTCGCTTCAGATGCCGCGCCATGAAACCAAACATCTCCTTGCGCTCGCCGGTGTCCGTCGTGTTAACAATCAAGTTCACGACTCCGCCCCGGCGTGATGTGCCGCCACCACCGGTTCCGGCACTCATGCCTCCGCCGCTGCTGCTCGAGTCATCGGACTCCATTAGCGTGATCAAGTACTTCCGCGAGCGGTCGTTAACAGCAATCGTGCGCTTCAAATCGCACTGAGTGATGTTGACCTGGTTGATGCTCATGCCGCCCATCGTCATGCTGGTCTCATCGCGTTCGCGCGAACCTTTGATCATGGTCGTGGTCTGACCGGTTTGACCGGCCATGGTGGTCTTAATTGAGATCCTGAAATCACCCCTGATTGGTGTGTCGCCGTTATCGCGCGTTCTTTGCGCGAAAGAAATAGCCGTGACTGAAGAAATAGCGAAGATGATGGCCGCGAAAAGTATTAACCTGCTTTTCATTGTGAACTCCTCGATTGATATTTACCGCTGGGAACTGGGGTTACAGAACCGCTCGCTATAGTGAGTGGGTAACCTGCCAGTCAACCCGCTTGCTCTCGCAATCGCTTCCGTGCCGTGGAGGAAATTATCAAAAACTTGGGGGTTACTCAAGACCGTATGACGTCGAGTCACAGGCGCGCGCGCGCGGGCCGCTCTTCAGGCACTCACTAGTACAACTCCTAATGCCGCGACGCCGGCCGGCGCTCCTTCCACTTCAAAAGGAATGCGACCAGGTCTTTTTTCATCATGCTCCGCGCGGCCTCAAACTCGCCTTCGTTGCTGCCATAGAGCAATCTGCCATCACTACCCAGCATAACCACCACAGGTACGCCCTTATCGAGAGTCGTCTTGTACTTCTTGACCAGATCGAGGTTCTTGTCGGCCTCGCCGATGTCGACGTGAACCAGCAGGAAACTGTCTTTCATGACTTTGCCGGCTTCGCCTTCGTGCAATGCGCGATCGAGCACATGACAGTCGTAACACCAGTTCCCGCCGAACACCAGCAGCACGCGTTTCTTCTCGGTAACGGCTTGCTTCAGTGCCTCGTCGATCTCTTTTTTGGCATCGGCTGTTTCCGGATACAAATTCGTCTTGACGGTGACAGGCGCCAGCAAAGCATCTTTGGCGGCAAGTGTTTGTTCCGGCGACGAAGCAGCTGCTTCTCTCTTGGTAAACTTGAAAGAGCCGAAAAACTTCTTGCAAGTAGCCTCATAGAGACTGGCGCGATCGCCTGGATTTGAGGTCGGCTTTCCACTGTTGAAGGCAACGTCAGGCTTTGTTGCCAGAATCACCGCATACAATCTGCCGTTGACCAGGAACATCCACTGCCGCCCTATCATCCTATCTCGTTCCAGAATCAATTCCCTGCCGAGTATTCCATCCACGGTGACCTCATTCTCGTTAAGCAGTTTGGCTCCGTTAGCCAGCAACTCGTCCCGGCTTCCATCCAGAACCTTCCGAGTAAGGGTTGGATCACCGGATCGGACAGGAAAATCAGAATATGAGACGCCGTATTCCCCGAGCTTGGTCGTCAACACATAGAGATGCATCACGATCTGGCCTACTTCCGTATCCACGCTTTCCGAGCTGCTCGTTGGGATGCCAGGTATTGAGACCGTGAACCCGCCTTCACCCGAAGTAAACTCTTTCCAGTCTTCTGCGTTGTATTCCTTGACCGGCGGTGGTGGGGATGGCAATCCGGTTGTTTGGGCCTGAGACCTGATCGCAAACAACGTCACGACTATGGTCAGGGATAAAAGGAAGTGAAGCATGGCGCCTTGGTTCTACAAATCGAGTCGATTAACGATGGTCGCGAGCCGACCGCCGCTTATGTATAATGCGTCGACTCCACTAAATCAACAAACGTTCGCGAGCCTGTTCATAGATGCCCAAGCGCACTGACATACACAAAATTCTGATCATTGGTTCCGGTCCCATCGTGATCGGCCAGGCCTGCGAATTTGACTACTCGGGCACCCAGGCGTGCAAGGCTTTGCGCCAGGAAGGCTATGAAGTCGTGCTGGTCAATTCGAATCCGGCCACCATCATGACGGATCCGGAGACGGCCGATCGGACTTACATCGAACCGCTCACCGTCGAATCAGTCTCGGCCATCATCAGACGCGAACGGCCGGACGCGCTTTTGCCGACCGTTGGTGGACAGACCGCGTTAAATCTGGCGATCGATTTGGATGATGCCGGTGTGCTCGCAGAATGCGGCGTGGAAATGATCGGCGCCAAGCGTGAAGCGATCAAAGTTGCCGAAGATCGCATGCTCTTCAAGCAGGCGATGGACGAAATTGGTCTGCCGATGCCTCGCGGCGGATTTGCCAAGTCATGGGCGGACGCTGAAGTAATCGTGACCGAGACAGGCTATCCCGCAATTATTCGTCCATCGTTCACCCTCGGCGGTACGGGCGCCGGCACGGCTTTTAACCCAGAAGAGTTCGAAGAGATTGTGCGCAACGGACTGGCGGCTTCGCCGATTCATGAAGTTCTGATCGAAGAATCGATCCTGGGCTGGAAAGAATTTGAACTGGAAGTCATGCGCGACCTCGCTGATAACGTGGTCATCATTTGCTCCATCGAAAACTTTGATCCGATGGGAGTGCACACCGGCGATTCGATCACCGTCGCCCCGGCGCAGACACTGACCGACCGCGAATATCAGAAGCTGCGCGACATGGCGATCATCATCATTCGCAAAGTCGGCGTGGAAACCGGCGGCTCGAATATTCAGTTCGCGGTGAATCCAGGGAACGGCGACATCCGCATCATCGAAATGAACCCGCGCGTGTCGCGATCCTCTGCGTTGGCATCAAAGGCGACCGGATTTCCGATCGCCAAGATCGCCGCCAAACTCGCCATCGGTTATACCCTCGACGAAATCCCCAACGACATCACGAAGAAAACGCCGGCATCGTTCGAACCCACCATCGACTATGTCGTGACCAAAATCCCCAAGTGGAACTTCGAAAAGTTTCGCGAGGCCGAAGACGTACTCGGCACGCAGATGAAATCCGTCGGTGAAGTAATGGCCATCGGCCGCACTTTCAAAGAATCTCTGTTCAAGGGCCTGCGTTCGCTGGAAGCGGTCAAACCTCTGCGCTTGGAAGATGTTTCGAACGACGAGTTGCAAAGAAAGCTCGCCCGGCCCAACTCGCAACGCTTCTCGTACATTACGTATGCGCTCGAGCACGGCTGGACCATTGATGAGATCTATCGACTGTCGCGCATCGATCCATGGTTTCTTGATCAGCTTAAGCAAGTAATGGAAATTCAGGAGCAGATCGAGTCAGTGCCACCAGGCGTAGCGGGTCAGGTCAAGTCAGCACGACCCGAGACCGCGACGGATCTCAAGTCAGTACCACCTGCGTTAGCGGGTGGGCCGATCACTCGACCCGCGAAACATGGGCTACCGGGACTCGAAAACATCCCACTCGATCTCTTACGCGCTTTCAAAGAAGCGGCGCTCTCCGATCGCCGCCTGGCCTATTTGACCGGCCGCACCGAAGACGAAGTCCGCGCCTATCGCAAAACTCTGGGCCTGATTCCGGTCTACAAGCGCGTGGACACCTGCGGCGCAGAGTTCGAATCCTACACGCCCTATCTTTACTCGACTTACGAAGATGAAGACGAAGCCCAGCCGACAGATAAAAAGAAGATCATGATTCTCGGTTCAGGCCCCAACCGTATCGGCCAGGGAATTGAGTTCGACTACTGCTGTTGTCACGCGTCGTTCGCGCTGCACGAAGCCGGCTGGGAGACGATCATGGTCAACTGTAATCCCGAAACCGTCTCGACCGACTATGACACTTCGGACCGTTTGTACTTCGAACCGTTGACGTTTGAAGACGTGATGAATATCGTCGACGTCGAAAAACCGGCAGGCGTGATTGTCCAGTTCGGCGGCCAGACCCCTTTGAATCTCGCGATGCGTCTGCACGCAGCGGGCGTCCCGATCATCGGCACGTCACCCGACTCGATCGACTTGGCGGAAGATCGTAAGCGTTTTGGCGCGTTGCTCGACGACTTGGGAATTCCCCAGCCTGAGAACGGCACAGCCATATCGATTCCCGAAGCAAGAGAGATCGCCGAGCGCATCGGTTATCCGGTGCTGGTGCGACCCAGTTACGTGCTCGGCGGCCGGGCCATGGCGATCGTCTATGACGAAGAAACCCTCGCCGACTATATGCGCACCGCCGTCGACTTCTCTCACGATCGGCCGGTATTGATCGACAAGTTCCTTGAGCAGGCGGCGGAGTTCGACGTAGATGCCCTGGCGGATGAAACCGCGTGCGTCATCGCGGGGATTCAGGAACACATTGAGGAAGCGGGAATCCATTCAGGCGATTCTTCGTGCGTGCTGCCGCCCGTGCGCATTGCCGAAGAACACCTGGAGACGATGCGGCATTACACGCGCCGGCTCGCGACCGCTTTGACCGTGAACGGTCTGATGAATATTCAATTTGCGATTAAAGACGATCGCGTCTATGTGCTCGAAGTTAACCCGCGCGCCTCGCGCACAGTTCCCTTTGTCTCAAAGGCCACTGGTGTTCCGCTCGCGCGGGTCGCGGCGCTCGTGATGGCGGGAAAGAAGCTGAAAGAATTTGGTCTGCCGGACGAACTCACCGTGGATCGTTTCTATATCAAGTCGCCGGTCTTCCCGTTTCGAAAGTTCCCTGGAGTCGACCCGGTTCTCAGTCCCGAAATGCACTCGACCGGAGAAGTTATGGGTATCGGTGAGAGTTTTGGCGAAGCGTACGCCAAGGCGATGACCTCCTCGGGTATTGGGCTGCCCAAAAGCGGCACCGCCTTTATCAGTGTGAACGAAGGCGACAAAGGTCAGGCGGTGTTGCTGGCGCGACGCCTCAAGCGTCTGGGGTTTGATTTGATGGCGACGTTCGGCACCGCAGCCCGCTTGCGTGAAGTCGGTTTGGAAGTAACGACCATTTTCAAAGTCAACGAGGGCCGCCCCAACGTCGCCGACCACATCAAGCAAGGCGAAGTCGCTCTGATCATCAACACGCCGCTGGGCCGATCGTCGCACTACGACGAACAAGCGATTCGCCGCGCCGCGCTGCAATACAATGTTCCCTGCGTGACGACGATGACCGGCGCGCAGGCTCTGGTGGAAGCACTCACTTCGCGAACGAGTGGAAAAGAAATTGCCGTGTACGCGTTGCAGGATCTGCACGCGGTGAGCGCTTCTGCTCGGTGAGATGATGACTGGCGTTGCGGCTATGCCGCAGCAGATTGCGGAAAGCCGCTGCGTCGTCTTCGCTCCGTCAGGAGCGAGATGTTTATAGAATCAATGCTGAAAGTTTCTAAGAGCTCCTTTAGGAGCGAAACGTTAACCCGAACTACATTTCGCTCCTAAAGGAGCTAGCTAATTCAAGACGGTCACGGGACTACAAACATCTCGTCCCTAACGGGACGAAATCCTGATCGCCCTTCCGCAAGTCGAACGGCAGAGCCGCGTGGGGTTCAACCTAATCTTGGAAATCAACGACCCTGAAGCAATCGCACGAATCCTCGACGAGTGCCGCACGATCGCCGTGGTCGGCTTGTCGTCAAGTTCCATGCGCCCCTCGCACGGCGTGGCGGGTTACATGCAGCGCGCCGGCTATAGAATCATTCCGGTGAACCCCAACGAGACGGAAGTGCTGGGCGAACGGGCTTACGCTTCGCTCGACGACCTTCCTGACAAGATTGATCTGGTAGATGTCTTCCGCAGATCCGAAGAGGCCGCAACGGCAGTCGACCAGGCAATCGCTCTCGGCGCAAAGGCAGTGTGGTTGCAGGAAGGCGTGATCGATATAGCCGCCGCGCAACGCGCTCTCAACGCCGGACTACTGGTCGTGATGGATCGCTGCTGGTTGAAAGAACATGCCCGACGCAGAGTTTAGAAGGCGGACTTGTCCGCCTCCTTTCGCTGAACCACGATCCCGGAGGCGCCAGCAACCGACTCTAAGAAACCCCTGATTGGAGTTACTTCGTGTAACTTCGTGGATCGCTTTTGTTGTTCTTAACTGACTATACGGTCTTTTTTGATTAACCTGCTAGACTCGATTTCTCTTATGTCGATTCTGATTCGTGCAGTCGTAATCACCTCCAGCGACGCCTGCTCAGTTGGCGAGCGCGAAGATACGTCGGGCGCGACACTTGTCGAACTCCTGACTGAACTCGGCGCAGAGATGGTCGCGAAAGAAATCGTCAACGACGATCTCGAACCGCTCGCCGACAAGCTAAGAGCTTACGCCGATCGTTCGGACGTGAACTTGATCGTGACGACGGGCGGGACCGGCTTCGGTCCACGCGACAATACACCCGAAGCCACCCGCAGCATGATCGAACGCGAGGCTCCCGGTCTGGCAGAAGCGATGCGCATCAAAACTCTCGAACACACTCCGATGGCCATGATCTCACGCGGCGTCTGCGGGATTCGATCGGGAACGCTGATCGTGAACCTACCCGGCTCACCGAAAGCGGTGCGCGAGAGCTTCGAGATTATTCGACCAGTATTAGCGCACGCTGTTGCCTTGCTCTCCGGCGAGACGACTCATTAAGAAAGAGGCGACCAGGAACGGGCACCGATTTGGCGTGCGGTGACTTGTCACCGCTTTCGCTGTCGCGACTTGTCGCGACAAACGCGCGCGCCTCATTCTAAAGCGCCGACAAGTCGGCGCACTCCATGAACGCAACTCATGCCGATCCGATTTCTTCATTGACAGGTAAACGGTAATCATAAAGAATGCGGCTGTCGTAGCTGAGCAGCAGCGCCGAACTACATTCTTTTTGAACCGGCCTCAACCTCGCTGGATCCGAGAGGCTGGAAACCAAACGCTCTTACAAAGGAGTCAATCATGCGCCGACTTCCTCGCGATTTCCGCCAATCTCGTTGGTCGCATCTGTTTTCAAGGGAAGTTATTCGACGAGTCGCCCTCTCGTGCCTGCTTCTGCCCGTCTTTTCGGTTGGCATCCTGGCGCAAGCTCCCGACAACTCTTCTTCATCAGGTTCAGCCGACCCCGCTCAATCAACCACCGAAGGAATTCAGAAACGTTGGAACGAGTTTGGAATCTGGGGCGGCTTTTCGTTCAATGCACCGACGCTGATCGGAAAGACACCTGACGCGCGATTCGGCAACATCGGCCTGCGATACGGCCGCGTGCTCGCGGCGAGCAAGACCGTCGCCTTCGAGTGGACGATCGATGCCGTCCCCGTCGGAATACTTTCAAACAACAGATTCACGGCAGTGCCTTCCGGATCAGGCTTCGTCGTGACGCAAGCTCGCAAGAGCGTCTACGCCTGGGGCCTGTCGCCGATCGGTCTGAAGTTCAACTTCCGCCGCAACCGCCGCGTGCAACCCTTCGCCCAAACCACCGGAGGCTTTCTCTATTTCAAAGAACAAGTCCCGATAGCCGGCGCCGCCCGCTTCAACTTCACCTTCGACTTCAGCGGCGGCGTCCAAATCGTCAACCCCACCCGCCGCGCCTTCACGGTGGGCTACAAGTACCAACACATCTCGAACGCCTACCGCGCACCCTTCAACCCCGGCGTCGATGTGCAGATGATCTTTGCGGGGTTTTCGGTGTTTAAGTAACGAGGGCGATTCTCTCATGAGCACAAAAACAGTTTTCATTAGCTACAGCCATCAGGACGAAGCCTGGAATAAGAAGCTGCTTCCACAGCTTGAATCGCTGAAACAAGCAGGTATCGACCTTCATGTTTGGCACGACCGAAAAATTGATGGCGGTGATAAGTGGTATCCCGAAATCGAGGAAGCGATGCTCAACGCGGCGGCGGCGATTCTCATGATCTCCCCTGACTTCCTCGCATCATCTTTCTGCGTTCAGGAGGAGGTGCCAGCCCTTCTTAAGCAACAAGAGGAACAGGGCATGCTTCTGATTCCCGTGCTGCTGAGGAAATGCGTGTGGCGGGCGCACCGCTGGCTGAAAGATCGGCAAATGGTGCCACGTGATGGAAAGACAGTTGCGATCGACTACGCGGGCGACCTTGCCGACGACGTGTTCGCCACCGTCGCCGAGCAGGTCCTGGCTCACTTTGAACAACTGGTCTCGCAACCAGAGAACACTTTTGCCGTTCCCCCGCAGGTCCGCAGTTTGATCGCGCAGCGGACGACGACACCAAACCCGAGCATCGCTCCGCCCGCGCCGGTTGCGGCTTGGCCGGTGGTGCTTGCCGATCATATCGACCTCACCCGTTTGCCTGAAACCGGCTCGGCCCTCTTTGGTCGCGATGATGAACTTGAGTTGATGGACAAGGCGTGGGCCTCGGCCGAGCACGCCGACGACAGTCCCACCCGGATTCTTGCGTTCACCGCTCATGGAGGCGTTGGCAAGTCCACCCTCGTCAACCACTGGCTTGCTGAGATGGCAGACGACAACTATCGCAGCGCCACGCGCGTATTTGGGTGGTCGTTCTACAGCCAAGGAGTGCGCGAAGAGACGGCAGCATCTGCGGATTCGTTTATTTATGCAGCGCTGCGCTTCTTCGGCGACTCTGATCCGACCGCCGGCTCACCCTGGGACAAAGGAGGGCGTCTCGCTGGGCTCGTCGGCAGCCGGCGCGCGTTGCTGGTGCTCGACGGCATGGAACCGCTTCAGTCTGCCTACGAGTTTGAACGCGGGAAATTGCGCGATCCCGCTCTCGAATCACTGCTGCGAGGTCTGGCGCGTCACTCGGCGGGCCTGTGCCTCGTCACTACCCGCGAGCCGCTCCCCGATCTGGCCGGACGGGCCGGTGTGACGACACGCGACCTCGAGCAAATCAATGCGCAAGCCGGTCGAGCGCTGTTGCGTACGGCGCGTGTTGTCGGAACGGATGCGGAACTGGAAGCTTTGGCGAACCGCTTCGGTCCGCACGCTCTTGCCGTGACGTTGCTTGGCGTTTATCTCTACGAACAGCCAGGCCACGGGATCGGACCTGCCAGGATGCTGGAACAACTCCCCGGCGAAAAGCCCATCGATCGCGTGCTCGGCGGTTTTGAACAATGGTTCGGTGAGAGCCCCGAACGCGAAGCCTTGCGGCTGCTCGGCTTCTTTGACCGCCCGGCTGACGATGGGTGCCTGCGCGCGTTGCGTAAAGCCCCGCCAATTGGAGGCCTTACTGATCATCTGTCCAGCCTGGATGAGGCAGATTGGGATCGTGTTCTCGACCGCTTAGAGAAGCTTCGTCTCATTCACGTGCAGCAAAGCAGATCCGGCAAGCAATTCGTCGATGCTCACCCGCTCATCCGCGAGCACTTCGCGCAATTGCTAAAGGGTGGGGAAGCATGGCGAGAAGGTCACCGGCGGCTCTACGAACACCTCTGCACGACCACGAAGGAAGGCGACGAGCCCACGCTCGAAGACCTCCAGCCGCTCTACCAAGCCGTGGCCCACGGCTGCCAAGCGGGCTTGCACGAGGACACCTATCAAGCCGTCTATGTTACGCGAATCACGCGGGGCGACGAATATTACAGCTTTCGAAAGCTCGGCGCGTTCGCATCTGACCTTGGAGTCATCGCTTGGTTCTTTGACGAACCTTGGAAGCGCACCAATTCTGTGATGTCAGAAGCAAGGCGGGCCTTTCTGCTAGCTCAAGCCGCCTTCTATCTGCGTGCCTTGGGCCGGTTGGCCGAGGCCCTCGAGCCGATGAGGGCTTCAATTGAGCTCGCCGCCAAACGCAAAGATTGGAAGAACGCTGCCGTGGGTGCAAACAACCTGAGCGAGCTGGAGCTGACGCTGGGCGAGGTGGCCGAGGCGGTGGGGGACGCCGAGCAGTCCGTGACCTACGCCGACCGCAGCGGCGATGCGTTTTGGAAGATGGGCACGCGCACGACCCACGCCGACGCCCTGCACCAGGCGGGCCGCCGGTACGAGGCGTTAGAAAGCTTCCGCGAGGCCGAGCAAATGCAGGCCGAAGGCCAGCCCGCCTACCCGCTGCTCTACTCGGTGCAAGGCTTCCGGTATTGCGACCTGCTCCTCGCCGCCCCCGAGCTCGCCGCGTGGGAACGGTTCGGAGTTCCGCCTTTAGGCGGTCAGGTCGCGCCAGCCACGCCGCAGCCGCCTAAAGGCGGAACTCCGAACGAAGAACACGTTGCCTCCTGCCGCGCCGTCTCGCAGCGCGGGGCGAAGATGTTCGAGTGGCGATTGCCGGGCGACCCGCTCCTCGACATCGCCCTCGACCATCTCACGCTCGGCCGCGCCGCGCTTTACAGCGCGATCTTGGAACAATCCGAAATCCGCAATCCGAAATCCGCAATCGCCCTCGCCGTGGCCAGCCTCCGCCGCGCCGGCCAGCAGGACGAACTCCCCAAGGCCCTCCTCACCCGCGCCTGGCTGCGCTTTCTCACCGGCGCGCACACCGGCCCCGAGAGCGCGCAGGAGGATTTGGACGAAGCCTGGGAAATCGCCGAACGCGGGCCGATGAAGTTGTTCATGGCGGACATTCATCTCTATCGTGCGCGCCTGTTTCATGCGCTGAGGCCGTATCCGTGGCAGAATTCCGATGGCTCTCCGCGCGGGCCGAAAGACGATCTCGTGGCCGCACGCAAGTTGATCGAGAAGTGTGGCTACTGGCGGCGCAAGGAAGAACTCGAAGACGCGGAAGAGGCGGCGAAGAATTGGTGAGGTCGTCGAAACGATGACAATTGAAGTCCGCGCAGCGGACCGCCTGAAAATAGCCCAGCGATTCATCGCTGGGTAACGGCCCTTCTTGATTGGAAGTCCGTGAAGCGGACGGCCGAATCAGATTCGCTGCCGGCCCGATAACCTCTGTCGCCCGCTTCGCGGGCTTTTTATTTCTTATTGCTCGTGTCCCCAGCACTAAAGTGCTGGGCTATTGTCAGTCGTCCGCTACGCGGACGCCATTCTGTAAATGCCGGCTTGGACATGATCACCGAGCGCTGTCTCGCAACTCTTCATTGACAATGATCTCGCGCGGCACTTAATATTTTCGCGTTCGCGACTTACACAGAGAAATAGGTTACGCTTCGATCTTGTTCTAACGAACTACGATGCTTTTACTTCAAACCGTCACAACCACTGCGCACACTGTCGGGGGGCCGAGCACGGCTTATTTGCCGGTGCTGGTCTTTCTGGTTTTTGCGGTGGCGTTTCCGGTGATGCCGCTCATTCTCGGCCGGTTTTTGCGGCCTTGGAAATATCAGAAGGACAAGATGCGGCCGTATGAGTGCGGCATCGATCCGGAGACGGGCGCGCACGATCGGTTCACGGTGCGTTACTACATCGTCGCGATGCTGTTTCTGATCTTTGACGTCGAGACGATTTTTCTCTTGCCGTGGGCGATCGTCTTTATGGGCCGGGACTTTTCGTTTACGGTGTTTGCCTTGATCGAGATGTTTATTTTTATCGGGATTCTGGTGGTTGGTTATTATTATGCTTGGCGCAAGGGCGCGTTGGAGTGGGCTTAGGCATTGCCGATTTCCGATTTCCGATTGCCGATTGCCGATTTGAGGCTCTGCGAGGCTTCGGTTCTTTTCCGAGCTAGATCAAGAATAGAAGATTTGAAATTTAAGATCTCAGAATTTGAGATCTCAAAAAGCCCTAAAATCTCAAAATGGCAGAACACAACGAAGGCTTTGTCTTAACCACGGTTGATTCGATCACGAATTACGTGCGTCGCAGCATCGCGGCGAAGGCGATTGACCTGGGCGCGCCGGTAGTCAACTGGGCGCGCAAATCCGCGTTGTGGCCGATGACGTTCGGCTTGGCTTGCTGTGCGATCGAGATGATGGCTACGGGTGCGGGGCGTTTTGATATTGATCGGTTTGGCGCGGGCGTGTTCCGGCCCAGTCCGCGGCAAAGCGATCTGATCATCATTGCCGGCACCGTCACTCTGAAGATGGGTCCGGTCGTGCGGCGCGTTTTCGATCAAATGCCTGAACCAAAGTGGGTGATTTCGATGGGCGCGTGCGCTTCGACCGGCGGGCCTTTCGATTCTTACTCGACGATGCAGGGCGTGGATCGAACGATTCCCGTCGACGTTTACATTCCCGGTTGCCCCCCGCGACCGGAAGCTTTGCTTTACGGATTGATGCGCTTGCAGGACATCATCATGCGCGAATCGCCTTCGTCGTATATCTTCGATTCGGACGGCACGGTGCATCGGCAGCGATCCTTCGACGGCGAAGATCAATTACAGATCGCACAAGCTCATGAAGCGGCACGCATTGCGCTGGCCGCCAAGTAATACCCCCTTTAACCCCCCTCACCTTGTTTTTGAATTGCCATCCTGGCAGCAGGAGGAGTCTTATGAAAATCAATTACACATCCAAGCTTTTAATCGTGCTGACAATTCTGATCACCATGCCCGTCATGGCCGGCGCACAAACGCGGAGAAGGCCGCGCCTGCGGCGAGCAGCACCGCGACCGGCGGTTGTCGTAGCGCCTCTCGTTCCAATCGCCACCAATCTGAAAGTGCGCTTGAACGATTCCCTGTCCAGCAAAGAGTCACGGGCAGGCGACAAATTTACGGCCACCGTGATGGATCCGGTTCGCTTCAACGAAGGCGTTGTGCACGGCCATATCCGCTCGATCGTAAAATCGGGCAAAGTCACTGGCCGGACGACAATGAACCTGGCCTTTGATTCAATTGATTTGCCGGACGACAAGCATGGACCTCTTCATGGCTACGTAACCAAGGTCTATGGCGCCAAAGGGACGACCGACAATGAAGGCGGCGTGCAATCGGAAGGACGCGGCAACCAGACGCTCAAGCGCAGCGGCATCGGCGCGGCGGCGGGCGCGATCATTGGCGGCATCGCCGGCGGTGGCAAGGGTGCGGCTATCGGATTGATTCTGGGCGGCGCCGGCGGAGCGGGCTCGCTGGCCATCACTGGTAGCAAAGAACTGAAGATCGAGTCGGGAACTGAGATGTTGGTGCACGTGACGCACTAAATTCCCGGTAACACGAAAGCGGGGCACTAGCCCGACCGTCAGGGAGGGCTCAAAGATTTAGGCGAGCTGAAATGCTGAGCCCTCCCCGACGATCGGGCTAATGCCCCGAACTCTTCTCGACATAGAATGCGGCTTTGCCACTGGGCGGCGAAGCCGTTTTTTCTTTCAGGGAAGAAAAGCCAACCCACCTTCGTCTAAATAGGCGATGCTCGAGCAAACGGCCATCTACGCGGAGCAGCGAGTGCAAAGTTCGCCAGATTCGATTGACGCCGGCGTCATCCGCGCCTGCCAGCAAGGCGACCGGGAAGCCTTTCGCTTGTTGTTTGAGGCGTATCGCGATCGTGTGTTCTCGATTGCCTGCTATTCGCTCGGCGATAAGACTGCGGCGGACGATGTTACGCAGCAGATCTTCGTGAAGCTGTTTACGCGCATTGGACAGTTCCGTGGTGATTCGGAGTTCACCACCTGGCTGTATCGACTGGTTATCAATTCATGCCTCGATGAACGCCGCAGACAACGACGCTTTCTGCCGGTGGAAGAATTCGATCCAATGAAGAAGGCCATTCATCGTAAGCCACCGGAGACCGGATACGAGCGCCGGGAAATGGCCGGCTCAGTCCGTGAAGCCATTGGCGGACTCAAGCCGAAGATGCGCCTGCCGATCCTTTTGAAGTACATCGAAGGACTTTCGTACGAAGAGATTGCCGCAGTGCTCGGGTGTTCGAAAGGCACCGTAGCGTCGCGTCTGAATCGCGCGCATAAGGCTCTGGCTAAGAAGCTGGGCCATCTGCGCGGCGAAGTAGAGATTTAGTGGCACAGACTTTTTAGTCTGTGATTTGTCTTGGGATTGAAGGTGACGATACTTGAAATCACAGACTGAAGTCTGTGCCACTTGGAGAAGTAAGATGTTTGCCAAACACGTTTCCAGTTTGACCTCGGCATATTGTAACGACGAGCTTTCGCCCGCACAGTCGCGGCGAGTGGCGGAGCATTTGATTAGCTGCCCGCGTTGTCGCGGCGAGTTTGAAGAGGTGAGGTTTGGCGCCAGGTTGGCGGCCCAGTTGCCGCTCATCGAGGCGCCTGATTCCCTCTGGCGCGGAATTGAGATCGCGCTGGATCCCAACGGCCAGCCAGCGATTGCCAGCCGGCGTCCGCGCGTCGTTCCGTTCTTGATGCAGCCTCGCTTTGCTCTGGCTGCTCTGGTTTTAGTCGGGCTAGTGATCGGGTTTGCGGCATTATGGCTACGGCAAAGCCCGCGTTCCGTAACAGCCGGATGGGATGTCGCGCGTCTGGATGGCGCGCCGCGAATTGGCTCTGCTCTGGTAAACGAGAAAGGCAGACTCGGTGTCGGCCAGTGGCTCGAAACCGACACCAACTCACGCGCGCAGATTAGAGTCAGCGACATTGGCCAGGTTGAGATTGATCCGAACACTCGCGTTCGCCTGGTGGAAACAAAACCGACTGAGCATCGACTCGAGTTGGCCGAAGGGCGTTTGAGCGCGCGCATTTCAGCACCGCCAAAACTTTTCTTTGTTGATACACCCTCAGGGGTCGCAGAAGATTTAGGCTGTGCCTACACGCTGGAAGTGGATAAGGCCGGCAACAGTCTTTTGCGCGTGACTACGGGTTGGGTTTCGTTACAGTTAAAAGATCGCGAGTCGGCTGTGCCCGCAGGCGCCGCTTGTGCCACGCGTCCTGGGATTGGACCGGGCACGCCTTACTTTGAAAATGCGTCTGAGACTTTTCGGTCAGCGCTATCCAAAGTAGATTTTGATCGCGATTCTGCACAGGTCAAAATTGTTTTGGCCAATGCGCGCGTTCGCGACACGCTCACGCTGTGGAACCTTTTGCCGAGGGTGTCAGGTTCAGATCGCGAGCTCGTTTACGAACGTCTTGCTAAGCTCGTGCCGCCGCCCTCCGGCGTGACGCGTGAAGGTGTTTTGAAACTCGACCAGCAGATGCTTGATGCGTGGAAAGAAGAACTCGAGTTGCATTGGGAGGTTTAGGTATGAGTCGTAAATCGTCCCAAGGGAAAAGACCTCGAAAGCTGAGCCGCGGTTCACGCGGCTTTCGCGGATGGTTATTAGGGCAGTCCTTTTAGGACCTGGTAACGCGCGGGAGCATTAACAAAAGTGCGCTTTAGCATCCTTCTCCTGCCGCTTCAGCCAGCAATTGAAATTACTGCGCTGCAACTGACTGGTCATGTTAAGATCTCCGCTCCTGAAACGTAGAAGCGGAGGCGAAGCCTCAAAGGGAGTCGGAGTCTTATGGAAAGCCAGAGGCTTCCGCACGGTGGGCGGCAAAGCCGCAACTTCGTTGGCTCATTGCCGTACGGAAAACTGATGATTCAGTGAATAGAACTGTGCGAACAATACTAAAAATAATAAAATTCCTCGTCATCGCGCTCGCGGTTCTCTTTCTTGGGCTTCAATTCATCAGGCCCGCGCGAACGAATCCTGCGGTCGACCAATCTCAGACCATCGAAGCTCACACGCAGATGACGCCTCAGGTCAAAGACATTCTCGACCGTTCCTGTCGCGACTGTCATTCGAACAAGACCGAGTGGCCGTGGTACACGAACGTCGCGCCGGTATCGTGGTTCGTCATTGACCACGTCAACGAAGGACGTCATCGTCTGAACCTGTCGGAATGGGCCAGGCTGGATCAGCCGGGCAAGAAGCTGCAGCGGATGTGCGAAGATATTCAGGATGGCGTCATGCCTCTGTCTTCTTACTTGCCCATGCACCCAAAGGCGAAGCTGTCAGAGGCTGACAAGAAGACGCTTTGTGATTGGACCGCGGCGGAAGGTGCGCGTCTGTCTGGCGCGTCGCAGTGACCGAGATTCTCACCCCTTAATGCTGGGACGCGGACTGTCCCGTCCGCACATCGCCGAAACCGCTATACATATCCAATGCCATAGAATGAATTAACAAATAATCCTTTCGCGCTTCGCGCTCAGTGCGGACGGGTCGAGCACCCCAGCGGGGCTGCCCCGCCGGGGACCCCGCACGTCCGCGCACCCGGCGCTCCGCTTGTCTTTTGTCGCAACTGAGTGCCAGAATCGTCGCTCCCCGTCATCAATTGCCCGCACGAGCTGAACACTTTGAGCTAAATCGGGCGAGGACTGCGATAAAGTCAAACCACATTAGTGCTGGAGATCTCGATGCAAACACGTGACCTATCCGGAAGAGCGGCGGAGTATTTTCTGACCTTCGTCTTGTTATTTGTTGCCGCCGGTTTTGGACAGGCGCAAACGCCGACTCCGACCCCGCAATCGACTCCGCGGCCCGTCAGCCGACCCATGCCAGCGGCACGATACATTCCGCCGCACGATTACGATCAGCGCAACATCAAACTCAACCTGCGGTTCGATTGGGACAAGGAACAGGCGATCGGCACTGAGACGATCACCCTGGCGCCCGTCGCCAAAGACTTGCGCAGCGTGGATTTCGACGCGGCATCGATGGATGTTTCCGAGGTCAAGCTCGCGAAGGGGACGCCGCTCAAGTTTAATTACGTCGAAGCAAAAGAAACACTGGCGGTAACGCTCGATCGAGCTTATCAGCCCACGGAAGAGCTCACGCTGGTGATTTCGTATCACACTAACAACCCAGCTCAGAAGGGTCCGGGCGCCGGCGTTGGCGGCGGCGGTTTGAACTTTATTAAGCCACGCCCCGACGATCCCACTCGCCCACGTCAGGTGTGGACGCAGGGAGAAGCCGAGACTAATCATCAGTGGCTGATCTGTTTCGATCATCCCAATGATTTTGTGACCACCGAGATCGTCGCAACAGTTGAGAAGCCTTTAAGTGTCGTTTCCAACGGAAAACTGCTGAGCGTCAAAGAGAACTCAGACGGTACGCGCACGTACGACTGGAAGATTGATCAGCCGCACGCGACCTACTTGACCTCAATTATTGTCGGCGAGTTTGTGCCGGTCACCGGCCAGTACCTGGGCATTCCGATCATGACCAATGTCTATCCGAATGAACTGGAAGAGGGAAAGGTCACCGCCGCGCGGTTGCCTGAGATGGTTAAGTTCTTTTCGGAAAAGACCGGGGTGAAGTATCCCTACGCAAAGTACGCCCAGACCATGGTGCGCGATTTTGGCGGCGGCATGGAGAACATCAGCGCGACTACGCAAACCGACAACATGATTCACGACGCGCGCACCGAGCTCGATTCAGATCAGGACGGATTACAGTCGCATGAACTCGCGCATCAATGGTTTGGTGATTACTTAACTTGCCGCAGTTGGTCCGACATTTGGCTGAACGAAAGTTTTGCCACCTATTTTCAGGCAATGTGGGACGAGCATCGTCTGGGCAAGGATGACTTTCTTTATCTCGACGTCAAAGGGAACCAGGACCAGTACTACCAGGCGTGGACGCGCGGGCTCCGCCGGCCCATCGTGACCAAAAACTATGCCAACCCCGATGCGGTCTTTGATACGTATGCATATCCGCGTGGCGGCGCCGTCTTGCACATGCTGCGCACGTACCTGGGCGAGGACAACTGGTGGCGCTCGATTAATCATTACCTGACAAAGCACGCGCATCAGCCGGTTGAAACGGCGGAGTTTCGGATCGCGATTGAAGAGACGACCGGGCAGCCAATGGATTGGTTTTTTGACGAATGGCTCTACAAGATGGGCCACCCGGTCTTTCGGGTCACTCAGGATTACGATCCCACTAAAAAAGAGCTGACTTTGAAGGTGAGGCAGGAGCAACACCCCGATCCTGAATCGCAGTATCCTCAGGTTGGATTCTTTCAAACTCCCGTGGACATTGAAATCGGAACAGCGTCGAGCACCAGGGTTGACCGCGTGCGCATCGAGCCTAAGGAAGAGCAATCCTTCAAATTAACTGTCGACTCTGAGCCTTTGCTCGTGAGCTTCGATTACGGCGACACTCTGATCAAAGAATTGGTGTTTCAGAAGACGACGGGCCAGTTGCAGTATCAACTGGCGCACGATCAGGACGTGCTGGGCAGAATCTGGGCGCTGCAACAACTCGCGCCGCGAATGAAAGATGAGAAGACTACCGCCGGTGATCGCCAGACGATTACCAAGTCGCTCACCGACGTGCTTACAAAGGATCAGTTTTGGGGAACGCGTCTGGAAGCTGCCGCGTCTCTCAACGGGCTGAAAGAGGCAAAGGATGCGTTGCTGGCGGCCACCAAAGACGCCAACGCGCGGGTGCGCGCTCGAGCTGTTACTTCGTTGGGAGCAACGAAAGATCCAACTCTCGCCGACGCCTACCAGCAGTTGCTCAATGATCAGAGTTACGCTGTCATCCGGGCCGCAGCGCTCGCACTGGGTCAAACGAAGAGTGCCGGCGCTTATGATTCGCTCGTCAAGCTGATCGACGCAGCTTCGTGGCGTGACACGATCAGAGCTTCCGGGCTAAGCGGATTGGCGGCGCTTGGTGATAAGCGCGCTCTTGATCTGGGTCTTAAGTATTACGTAGTTGGTAATCGGCCGGCAGTTCGCGCAGGCGCGGTAGCCGTGCTTGGCGCTGCGGGCCAGGACGATGGCCGTGTCTTTCCGATCCTCAGCGCCGTCCTTTCGGAAGCTGCGGAGAAGCGAAATTTCGGGTTGTTCTTCGTGGCTGCTGAGTCCCTCGTTTCCCTCGGAGATGAACGCGGTTTGGCGTTATTTCAGGACTTGAGCAAGAGAGCGAGCACATCGCCACAGATGGTCGGAGCAATATCCGGATTCGAATCGCGCCTGCGCGCAAAGCTGGCTCGCCCTAAGCCCGCTTCGTGAACTCGTTCTTGCCGCGGCTCTTCCTGGATTCGCCAACTGGGCAGCGGACAAAGCCCCGGCTACGGCAGAGGCGCGGTTAAGAGTGCCATTTTACGTCACCGCTGAAAACTTTAGGCTTGAGTTGAAATGCGTTGTCCTGCTATAGTCCTACTTGAAAGCGCACCTGGGCAGCGCGGTGCGAACACCCCTAGATGCTTTCTCCCCTTGAGGAAAACATTCAATGTTGAATCGAACTAACGGGGATAAGGGTTCGTCTCAGTCATCAAACTCGGCAGCAGCCGCTGCCGCGCCAGCACCAAAAACCTCGCTTCTGATCATTGAAGATGACGACAATATTTCGACTGCTATCGAGGAATATTTCTCGAGAGCGGGCTATGCGGTAAATACCGCACCCGACGGAATCGCCGGGATTGAAGCAGCCGTCAATCACCGTCCGGATGTAGTGGTATTAGATCTGATGCTGCCAAAGATGGACGGGCTGGCAGTATGTAAGGAGTTGCGACAGAAGAACCCTCAGATGCCAATTCTCATGCTCACCGCTAAGGATGATGTAGTCGACAAAGTTCTCGGCCTGGAAATGGGGGCCGACGATTACATCACTAAGCCGTTCAGCTTGCGCGAGGTCGAAGCACGCATTAAGTCTGTGCTGCGTCGGACCCGGGCAGCCACAGTTGGCGGTGACGGCAAAGACGAGTCGCCGATTGTCCGCGGCAATCTGCGAGTCGATCCAGTTCGGCGCGAAGTGACGATCGCCGAACGACAGATTGAACTGACGCCCAAGGAATTTGATCTATTGCGTCTGTTTGCCGAAAATCCCGGACGCGTCTTCCCGCGCAAATACCTGCTCGAGAAGATCTGGGACTACTCCTATGAAGGATATGACCGGACAATTGATTCTCACATTAATCGCCTGCGGGCTAAGATCGAAGAGAATCCTGATAACCCTCAGTTGGTGCTCACCGTCTGGGGTATCGGATACAAGTTCGCCGCCGCAGAATAGAAAGTGCCCTCGCCTTCTCACCGGGCCCAATTAACCGAAAGAATAATTCCGTAGTTCTCTCCGGGAAACATTCTCAAGGCAATCACCGCTTATGACCGTAAAGCTGCCAACCAAAATGGTGAACGTCATGCCAAATCAGAACCCAACCTCAGTCTTGCGCCAAGCGCCCCGAGCGACAGTCGCTATTGTGGCCGCCGCGCTCCTGCTTCTGTCTGCTTCAGGAACTGCCCACGCGGCAATGCAGGCTGCGGCTGAAGACGATTCTTCGTGGATGTCTTCGCCCTATACCATCACCATTGTTCTGGTGTTGCTGCTGGTGGGCCTGATTGTCTACAAGAAACGCGGCGTGTCGGGCAAGTGGGAGGATGTTTCTCAGCCGGTCAAGTCACCATCGCGAGCTCATCAAGAGAAGCCGCAACTGACAAACGCCCGCGTGCCGGCGGAACCGGTGCTGTTCGACCGTCGCGCTCCGGTAATTGAAGGAACTCAGGCTTGGGAGAGACCAAGCCCACTCGAGGTCGAGGCTTCAGTCTATGGTGCGTATCGAATCGATCAGGAAGTCAGCAAGTTGATTCTGGGTAAACCTCACCGCATGGACGTGATGGCCTCGCGGGCGACGGATGACCGTCGCGCCATCGAAGCTTCGCTGATTAAAGCTCTGGAGTCTTCGGACACCAGTGAAGACGGCCGGCGGCGAGCACGACTGGCCCTCGAAGAATATGGATTTGTCGCCCGTCAGAGCGCGACGATGTTGATGGGCAGAGACGCCTGGGAACGTTCATCGGCAGCTCGGGCTCTGGGACAAATTGGATCGCAAAACTCGCTGACGTTCTTGATCGAAGCATTGCATGATTCAGATTCAGTCGTGCGCAACCAGGCTGTGTCCAGTCTGGGCGAGCTAAAAATGCCGGCCGCGATTGGCGCCTTACTCGATATCGCGCGCAGGCATCCGGATATTCCGGCTTCGCTGTTGAGCGAAACCCTGAGCGCATGTTCAGTTGAAAGCCTTGGTTATCTCGACACTTCGTCGGCCGAACCGGCTTTGCTTGCGGATGGCAGCTTGAGCGGAGAGGCTCCTGACCTGGGAACGCTCCTGGCTTTTGAAGATCTACCCGCGGGCGAAGATGACGCTGCGTTAACCGAGATACTGACCCGGCTTGGCAGCACCGATGAACAGATGCGCGCGCAGGTCGTGGGTGAACTGGCTAAGCATCCGGTGCAGCGTTCGGTCGAAGCACTTACCGCACTCGCGCTGAACGATCCGGATTCAGCCATCCGCTCAGCAGCAGTTACCGGACTGGGCGCGATAGATCACGAATCGGTGTTCGCGCCGGTGCTCATCGCGCTCGCGGACGAATCACGCGAAGTTCGCGCCGCCGCCGCCCGCACTTTGACCGGACTTCACTTCGATCGCGCGGACGCTTACGTGCGCGTGATGGAAACCGCGGATGCCGAAACCCTGCGAAATGTGGCCCAGGCATCCGTCACAACAGGGATCGTTGCGCAAGCGGTCGATCGCCTGGCCAGCGAGGATCGACATCAGGCGTACGAAGCGTTCTCACTCTTCTCATTGCTTGCCAGAGCACATGAAACGCAACCGATTCTGGACACTATCCAGAACCACAAGGACGACGAAGTGCGGCTGTGCGCCGTTCGGGTCTTAAATGTAGCCGGACAGTCCGATTTGGCACCCACGCTACGCGAGATGGTTGACCGTGAAGGCCTGCCTGAGAACGTACGCACACCGCTGCTTGAAGTCCTCTATAAACTTGATCAAGACGAGCCGGTCTTCGATCTAGCCCCAAGTGACAACGGAGCCATGTCGTTGCATAATTCTCTCTAGTATTCCTAAGGTCTTTCGTTAGCGTTGCCCCAATGATGACGACGATAAACCAATCGCCCCGCTGTGCCAGAGCCTCGTCCTCGGTTTTGAGATACAGCACCGTGTTCCTCCTCGGCGCCGCCCTCGTTGCCGCGCAGGGCCGGATCACCAAACCGCCCGTCCAGACGAATTCCAACAACTCCGGAAAGCGCCCACACGTCGCAACGCTCCGTTCAAGCGACTCGCCTGAGGGATCACGAGTCGCGCTGAGTTCCGATCAGTCTTTGAGTAATTATGAGGCTTACCGGCGCGGCGATCGCTTCTATGTCAAGATTCCGGCTGCCGACGTACCACGCGCCGAGGTAATTCGCGGGCGCGGTTTTGCCGACGTAAAGACCCAGCGCAGTGGCGACAGCACTGTCGTCTCGTTCCGGCTCCAGCCGGGCAGCACGGCGCGAGTCGAGCAACGTGCAAACCGGCTCGAGGTTGTGTTCACCGTCCCCGGCGGGAATTCTTCGGCAGCAACCAACATCGGTCGAGAGTTTCCCCGCTTGAACCCGGCGGAATCAAACCGAAACGCGAACGCGAACAAGCGAAGTGTTTCGCCAACAGCGTCTAACAAGAATGCTTCTGCTAACAAGAATTCTTCTGCTAACACGAATGCTTCTACTAACAAGAATTCTGCCGCCAACAAAAATTCCGCTGATCGCGCCACTAATGCGAATGCGCGCAATGCGAGCAATTCCAACCTGACCGCCAGGAGTGGTCCCGACGCAGCTCTAGCTTCGAACTCGGGTTCAAAGTCAGGCGCGACGCCGCTGCCTTCGCCAATCCCTTCGCCGACTGCGAAGGCGCCGACGCCGAGCCCAAGCCCGAAGTCTTCGGCAACAGCTTCTTCGTCGACAGCTTTAGTGTCGCCCACGACTCAGCCGACGCCCGTCGCCGCGACTAACCAATCGCGCCAGGACAACCGTTGGAGCCAGATGAAAGAGCGCATCAACTATTGGATCCTTCTGGCCCAGCTCAACCCGATCCCGGTCATCACCGGCGCCTTAGTGCTGTTACTTTTGTTCGGCCTGTTCTTCTTTCAGCGACGGCGCGCCAAGGCGCCGAGGCGCCCGCGGTCAACGAAGAAATCGACCACGAGCAAAACTGCGACGGATGCCGCGGCGAACGTTAAGCCGGCGGCGGACCCGAAATCCGCTCTTGATGTCCTGCCGGTTGTGGCCGCAGGGACGGCCGGCGTCATGGCCGCAGCATCGGCACCCGAAGCCGCAATTCCTGAAGAAGCCACCGTTGTTCCGACCGCCGACCCGTCGCGCACGGACGATCCCCGCCGCGAACGAATTGCGCAGGTAAACGAAGAAGCAAAGAAACTGATGAACGGCGGAGACTATGACCAGAGCGTTATCGGTTCGGCCGATCACGAAACTCGACAGTTGGTTGGCGCGGAATTGCTTTCGGCAATCGTCGGTCGAAGTGCGGCGCGGCGTGACAACGCCCGGGCTGCTTTCATAAAGCACGGCTACTTTGACGATGCCACGCGCGATCTCCGCATCGCCGACTCTCCTAATGAGCGGGCCGCCGCCGCGCGCCGGCTTAGCTTTGTTCAGGATCGCGAAGCCACTCCGCATCTCGTCGGCGCGCTCGAAGATCCTTCTCCGGACGTGCGCCGCGCCGCCATCGAAGCGCTGATGGATTTGCGGGATCCGGCAGCTATTGGGCCGCTGAATTCGTTAATGCAGACCGAAAACGATCGCAAGGTTCCGCGCACTTTGATCAAGCACGCTATCGACGCCTGTGCCACCGGCGCGCCCGGCGAAGTCCCGTCAGATGCAGTTCCCAGTCATGCTCCCGAGGCCATTGCTGATCCTGCTTCACATCCAACCGAAACTGAACGCGAGGTGATCGAACTATGACAGCCCATGATTTGCTTTCCCAACTCCGCGAAAAGGGCGTCGAGGTAAAGACCTCCGGCGACGATCGCCTTGTCATTGATGCGCCCAGGGGCACTATCACTGAAGAGCTGCGCACGGCGCTATCGGCGCATAAAGCCGGACTCCTCCAGATTCTCAATGCCGAGAAGAACGCAACCGCGCCTGCCGCGCTCAGCGAGCCGCCGGCACTGGTGCCGACTGCTCCTGAAAGCGTGTCTGCTCCTGTCCTAGCCGCGACCTCACCCGACGCCGCCGAACCTTTGACGGTGCCGGAAGCTTCAAAAGCAACGTCGGCCACCCTTGACGAGGATGCGACGATCGCGGCCAGCGCCGCGGGCGAGATGGCGCAGTTGCAAGCCGAACTCATGCGCCTGCGCGCCGAAGAAGAAGGCCGTCGCGCCGAAGTCGAGGCCGCACGACTTTCCGCGGAAAATGCTTTGCGAACCGAGCAGGAACGCTGGCGCCAGATGGAAGAGGAAACTGCTCGGCAACGCGCTCAAAAAGAAAGAGAGCGAATCGAAGTCGAAGCGCGCGAACAAGCTGAAGAAGCACATCGCCGTCAGATTGCCGACCAGGAACTGAGCCGCGCCCAAGAAGAGCTGAAGCGCATGCACGCGATGGAGGAAGCTCGCCGCGCCGAGATCGATGCCCAAAGGCTGGCGGCGCACCAGGCGCACGAAGCCGGGCTGGCAGGTCTGCGCGGAGCGGAAGAAGAACAGGCGCGTCACCGGGCCGAAGAAGAGCGGCACTACCTGGAAACCGAGAGCCGGAAGAAAGCCCAGGAAGATGAGTTGCGTCGTCGCGCTGAAATGGGATTCCGGGCGGTGGAAGAAGAAATCGAACGCGTGCAGGCGCGCGAATCAGCGCGCCTCAAAGCGGCCGAGGATTCGCAGCGATTGACGGAAGAGGCCGCGCGTCGCCGCGCCGAAGAGGACGCGCGTCGCAAGGCTGAAGCTGAAGCACTGCGCCGGGCGGAAGAAGAAGCACGCCTGCGAGCCGAAATCGAAGCCCAAATGCGCGCGGAAGCTGAACAGCGACGGAAGGCCGAAGAAGATGCCCGCCGCCAGACAGAAGAGGAAGCTCGACGCCGCGCCGAAGCAGAAGCCCAGAGACTCGCGGCCGAAGATGCCCGGCGCCTGGCCGAAGAAGAAGCCCAGCGCCGTGCTGATGAAGAAGCACGCCGTCAGTCTGAGGCAGCAGCTCACCTGATTGCCAAAGAAAAAGCGCGCCGGAACGCTGAAGTTCAGGCGAAGTTCCAGGCCGAAGAAGAAAGCCGTTTACGGGCGGAAGCCGAAACTCGCCAGCGTGCTGAGCTTGAAGCGCGAATACGCGCCGAAATCGAAGCGAAGATCCGCGCGGAAGAAGCTGAGCGCCATGAGGCCGAGGCTGCCAGCCGTCGCTCCGAACACGAGCGAATTGTGGCCGAAGAAGCCGCCAAGGCTGCAGCAAAACCAGAATTCCCTTTCGAGATTGAGCGTTCTGAAGTTGAAGAGCCGCCGGTGGTCCACCTTGAAACATCCCACGTAACCGAGATCGCTGAATGGTTCGATGTCGGCGCCGAAAATCGCGAACCGGTTCACGCAATAGAAACCGCGCGCCTGACTCTGCCCGACGATCATTTTGGCTCAATGCATGATGATGCCGGCGGCGAATTCGCGCCGGTCAGCGTGCCGGAAAGTTATTTCGCGCCGGATGGGTCCGCTCTATCGTCTGGGTTAATCGGCCGGCTTAGCAGCGACAAACCGGCTGAGCGCGCCGCGGCCGTCAGCGAGCTGCCGCGCGTCGGTGGGGAGAAAGCTTTCCACCACGTGAGTGCCGCGTTTGACGACCAGTCGGTTGAAGTTCGCAGCGCTGCCGCTCGCGCCATGTTCGATCTTCAAGAGGATCGCGCCGCCGCTTTTACTCGCGCCTTGCGCGAAGCAACTCCGGAACGTCGGCGTAAAATCGGCTCCGCGATCGCAGCATCGGGATTGGCCAACGAAGCGATCAGAAATCTTACCGGCGAAAGCCGCGACAAAACCTATGACGCCTTCTCGCTTCTCTTCCTGATGTCGAAGGCTGGCGAGACCCAACCGTTGATGCGGGCGATCGAAGAGCACGCAAATCTCGAAGTGCGACTGGCGGTGGTGAAACTGCTTGCGCTAAGCGGCCAGCCGGACATCCTGCCCGCGTTTCGCCGCATGGCCGTGCGCGGCTCGCTGCCGCCGGAAGTGCGCTCGGCAGTGATGGAAGCGATTTACCAAATCACTAGCCAGACACCGGCTGAAGCTCCGTCGATGTTGTAGAAAGCTCCGAATCAAACCGTTTGTACTCAAGGGTGCGGAGTTACTGCTCCGCGCCCTTAGTGTTTTTGCAACGATCTGTTATTAGAAAAAGCCGCCGCCTCGCCCGATTTGTTCCAATCACCCCTTAACCTTTACTATTGTTGGTTATGCCTTTCGCGCTTAAATCCGACTACGAGCCCTGTGGCGACCAGCCGCAGGCAATCGATGCTCTGGTGCGCGGCCTGAGCGACGGTCAGAAGGACCAGGTGCTGCTCGGGATCACGGGCAGTGGCAAGACTTTCACGGTTGCCAGCGTCATCAACCGAACCCAGAGACCGACGCTGGTGATCGCTCACAATAAGACCCTGGCCGCCCAGCTCTATCAGGAGTTCAAGACGCTGTTTCCGGAAAACTCGGTTGAGTATTTCGTCTCGTACTACGACTATTACCAGCCAGAGGCTTACGTGCCGGCTTCTGACACATATATCGAGAAGGATGCAATCGTTAACGAAGACATCGACCGTCTGCGCATGTCGGCGACGCGCGCTTTGTTCGAGCGTCGCGATGTGATCGTGGTCGCCAGCGTCTCGTGCATTTATGGTCTCGGCGATCCCGACGCTTACTACGGCATGCTTCTGTTTCTCGAACCCGGCCTGCGCATCACGCGCGAAGCTTTGTTGCGGCGGCTGGTCGAGTTGCAGTACGAACGCAATGACGTTGATTTCAAACGCGGCAGCTTTCGCGTCCGCGGAGACGTGGTTGAGGTCTATCCCAGTTATCAGGAGGAAGCTTATCGAATTGAGCTTTGGGGCGACGAGATCGATTCCATCTCAACCATAGATCCGTTAATGGGTGAAGTTATACAAAAGCACACCGCGCGTCTTCCCCTCTATCCAAAATCGCACTACGTCATGCCGACGAGTACGCTCAAGAAAGCAATCAAATCGATCCGCCAGGAGCTGGAGTGGTGGGAACCAAGACTTATATCGGAAGGGAAACTTGTCGAAGCGCAGCGCCTGCATCAACGCACGATGTTCGATCTCGAGATGATGAAAGAGATGGGCTTTTGTCGCGGGATTGAGAACTATTCGCGGCACCTGACCGGCAAGAAGCCGGGCGAGCCGCCACCGACGCTCCTCGACTATCTGCCGCGAGATACTCTGGTGGTCATCGACGAATCGCACCAGACGATTCCGCAGGTGCGCGGAATGTTCTTTGGCGATCAATCGCGCAAACAAACGCTCGTTGAATACGGTTTTCGCTTGCCCTCTGCGCTGGATAACCGGCCACTGAACTTTGATGAGTTCGAAGAGCGAGTCAATCAGCGCATCTATGTCTCGGCGACGCCGGGGCCGTACGAGCTGACGAAATCCGGCGGCGAGATTGTCGAACAAATCATCCGGCCCACCGGCTTGATGGATCCGGAAGTCGAAGTGCTGCCGGTGAAGGGTCAGATCGATCACCTGCTGGGTCAATGCCGCGCACGAGCCGCGAAGAAAGAGCGCGTGCTCGTCACGACGCTTACAAAGAAGATGTCCGAGGACTTGACCGAATACTTCACTGAGGTGGACGTGCGCGTGCGTTATCTGCACTCCGACATCGTCACTCTGGAACGAATCAAGATTCTTCGTGACCTGCGGCGCGGCGAATTCGACGTACTGGTGGGTATCAATCTGCTCCGGGAAGGTCTGGACTTGCCCGAGGTTTCCCTGGTCGCAATCCTGGACGCTGACAAAGAGGGTTTCCTTCGATCTGAATCATCATTGATCCAAACCATCGGTCGCGCGGCGCGCAACTCGAGCGGTAAAGCGATTCTGTATGCCGATCGAATCACCAATTCGATGAAGCGTGCGATTGACGAAACCCGCCGCCGGCGCGCTTTGCAGCTGATCTATAATCGCGAAAACGGAATTACGCCCCGGACGATCATCAAGCCCATCGATTCGACCTTGGTGACCGCGGCGGAAGCCGACTACTTCAAGATTCCTCTGGATCTTGAGGATGTCGATGGGTACAGTCGTGAACAGCTTGGCGAAACAATTGTTCGGCTGGAGTTGGACATGCGCGAGCATGCCAGGCGCTTCGAATTTGAGAAAGCGGCCGAGCTGCGCGATCGGATCAAATACTTGCGCGAACGGCAGTTGGTGGTTGCCTAAGTGGCACAGACTTAGTCTGTGATTGATCCCCAGGCACCGCTTTATCACAGACTAAAGTCTGTGCCATTGTTTGACTAATGTTAACCAAGTCTCAACCAGACGAGATCCAATCGTTCCTTGCCGACTCTTCGCATGTAACCGGAGGTTTCGCTGAGCACGTCATCTTTCCGAAAACGCCGGAGGACGTCGCGGAGGTTCTGCGTAAAGCATCGCGAGAGAGAACCCCGGTAACTATTTCAGGCGCCGGCACCGGCACGGTTGCGGGACGCGTTCCGTTTGGCGGAGTGGTGCTGGCGACGGATCGGCTGAATCGAATCAAAGCAATTGTTCATGACGATCGCGGAGGTCAGGCGACTGCCGAAAGTGGCGTGATCCTTGGCGACTTTCAACGCGCCGTTGAATCTGAGGGGCTGCTGTATCCGCCGGACCCAACCGAACGCAGTTGTTTTCTTGGCGGGACGGTAGCCACCAACGCTTCAGGTGCGCGGACTTTCAAATACGGACCAACCCGAAATTATGTCGAGCGTTTGAAGATCGCATTCGCTACCGGTGACGTGATCGATCTTCGTCGCGGCGATTTGCGCGCTGACACAGACGGCACGATCACGATTCCCCTCTCTTCCGGTGGATCAATCAAGGCGAATCTGCCGACCTATCAAATGCCTCACGTTCGCAAACACGCATCGGGCTATTACGTCGCGCCGGGTATGGACGTGATCGATCTCTTCATTGGCAGCGAAGGGACGCTGGGTGTAATTCTGGAAGTCGAAGCAAAGCTGCTACCAAAACCGGAAGGACTGCTAAGCGGTGTAGTGTTTTTCGAATCAGAAGCAGATCTACTCGCATTTGTCCGCGAAGCCCGAGAACGATCGCTGGCGAATCGGGGCAGTAGCCCGACCGTGAGGGAGGGCTCACGAGAAGAAATTCAGAAAGTCGACGCGCGGGCCCTTGAATATTTCGACGAAGAATCACTGCGCTTCCTGCGCCAGAAGTACGAAACAATTCCAACTAAAGCTACCGGCGCAATCTTCTTCGAGCAGGAAACAACCGCGTCAACCGAAGAATCCTTGATGACCGAGTGGTTGTCTTTGCTTGAACGGCATAATGCTCTGGCCGACGAATCGTGGTTCGCGACGAATGAAACTGACCAGGCGGGGTTGCGCGAGTTTCGTCATGCGCTCCCGGTGCTGATGAATGAATGGTTCGCGCGTCACAACCAGCGCAAAGTCTCGACCGACATGGCCGTGCCTGACGAAGCGTTTGCCGGCATGCTGCGCTTTTACCAGGACAGTCTGCGTGGCGGAAGTCTTCGCTACACAATCTTCGGTCACATCGGCGACAATCACGTGCACGTCAACATCCTGCCGCGCAATGACGACGAGGCAAAGAAGGCGCACGAGATTTACCTGACCTTCATTCGGCGTGCGGTCGATGTCGGCGGCACCATTTCGGCCGAGCACGGCATAGGCAAACTCAAACGCGAATACCTGCGCCTTCTGTACGGCGAAGAGCATCTGCGCGAGATGGCTGCGTTGAAGCACGCGTTTGATCCGGCGGGGATACTGGGTCGAGGGAATATCTTTGCAGATGAGTATCTTCAACTGTAAGCTGGGCAACTCTAATAACGAATAACCACTGACCATTAACCAATGTTCCGCTTCACCACCGCCGGCGAATCCCATGGTCGCGCGCTCGTCGCGATAGTCGAAGGTCTGCCTGCGGGTATGCCCGTCGACGTCGAACTAATAAACCATGAGTTAAAGAGAAGGCAGCTCGGCTATGGCCGCGGAGCGCGAATGAAGATTGAGTCTGACCGCGTCGAAATTCTTAGCGGTGTTCGTCACGGTCTGACGCTGGGCTCGCCGCTGGCGATGATGATCGACAACAAGGATTGGGCTAACTGGACTGAGGTGATGTCAGTTGAGCCGCAGGCGCTCGCGCCCGAGAAATCCCGCCGCGTAAAACGGCCGCGACCGGGCCACGCCGACTTGGCCGGAGGTTTGAAATACAACACCCGCGATCTGCGCGACGTATTGGAGCGCGCTTCAGCGCGTGAGACGACTGCGCGAGTTGCGTGCGGCGGACTCGCCCGGCAGTTGCTGGGAAATTTTGGCGTCCAAATTCATAGCCACGTGATTCAGCTGGGCGGGATTCCGGATCAGCCGCTCGAACTTAGCTTCGATCAAATCGCGGCTATCGCTGACGACGCGCCACTTCGTTGTGGAGATGAGCAGGCACAGCAGCGCATGGTTGAATTGATCGATAAGAAGAAAAGCGAAGGCGACACGCTTGGCGGAGTTTTTGAAGTCGTGGCGCGTGGCGTCGTGCCCGGCCTCGGCTCGCACACCGCCTGGGACTTAAAACTCGATGGTCGCTTGGCGCAAGCGTTGATGTCGATTCCCGCGGTGAAGGCCGTGGCGATTGGGGCCGGCACTGAAGCCAGCTCCCTTCCCGGCTCTGAAGTGCACGATGAGATCAGCTACAACGAAGAGACGAAGGAATTTATTCGAGCTAGCAATCGCGCCGGAGGCCTGGAAGGCGGAGTCACGAACGGTGAGGAGGTTCGCGTGCGCGGGCATTTGAAACCAATCTCGACGCTGCGCCGGGCGTTGCGCTCAGTCGATATCGACACGAAGCAGGAAGAGCGCGCAGCGTTCGAACGCTCGGACATTACAGTCGTTCCTGCCGGCGGCGTGATCGGCGAAGCGATGCTCGCGCTAGTGCTGGCTTCGGCGATGCGGGAAAAGTTCGGCGGCGACAGTTTGGGTGAGATGAAGCGTAACTTTGAAGGTTATCGAGAGCAGTTACGAGGCTACTGAGTTTAATTATTACCCGGCTTGTCTTTGCGCCTTGGCGTGAATTTTCTGCCGGGCTCGTTCATGCAAAGACGCAAACTGGGAACGAAGTCGCAAAGAAAGTTAAGACAAATTACCGCAACTAGCGAAACGAAAACGTTGATCGTAAAATCAAAGTGACAAAAACGATTTGAAACGAAATTTCAAATTTGAGATTACAGATTTAAGTGAGATTAGAAGATTTAAGAATGTCTTTACTAAAAATAGTTACCTGGCCGAATCCGATTCTCGACGCGCCTGCGGATCCGGTCACCAAATTTGACGACGACTTAAAGAAGCTCGTCAACAACATGTTTGAGACGATGTACTCCGCGCCCGGTGTCGGCTTGGCCGCGGTGCAAGTGGGCGTACCCAAACGTCTCTTCGTGATGGATTGCTCGGGCGGGAAAGACCCGGAACAGCGCGTCGTCATGATTAATCCGGAAGTTGTCGGCGTCGAAGGCAAACAGGACGGTGACGAAGGCTGTCTTTCATTTCCCGGCATCTTCTACAGCGTGCAGCGTAACCTGCGGGCGATCGTTCGGGCCCATGACGTCAACGGCAAAGAGTTTGAGTTGGACGGCACGGACCTGACCGCTCGTTGCATGCTGCACGAAACAGATCACTGCGACGGGATAGTCTTTCTCGACAAGATGACGCCGCTCAAGCGCGAGCTAGTCAAACGCAAGATCAAAAAGCTACAGAAGGCCGGCGAGTGGCCTGCTTGAGAATAGAGATCTTGAAAAGGCGATGTTTTTGAAACGATTCTGCTGCCAAGAGATCTGCTCAATCGCCTGCAAAAGGAGACTCTGGATTTCACCCCGGTTGGGGGTGAGATGTTTATAGAACACAGTGCGACTCTGCTCCGGCTCCGTTCGAAGGAGCGGAGCAGTTCTTGAGTCATAAAACTGTAGTTGTCTTCCGCTCCTTCGAACGGAGCCAGTAGCGAGGTCAAGTTCGGGTCTATAAATATCTCACTCCTAACGGAGTGAAGATTTCCAGCAGACTGGTAAGGACACTTCACAGAGCGATAACGAGAACTCAAATCACAACACAATGGAGTAATCATGCCAACAGAATTTCGTAATGAACCACTGACAGATTTCAGCAAAGAAGAAAACGCCGCTGCGATGCGCGCGGCCATTGAAAAGGTAAAGGGCCAACTCGGTCAGGAATACCCTCTGGTCATCGGCGGTGAGCGCATCAACGCGGACCGCAAACTGGAAAGTATCAATCCGGCGAATCGCACTCAGGTTGTGGGAACAGTTCAGAAGGCAACCAAAGAGTTGGCGAACCACGCCGTGGAAACTGCTTATGAAGCCTTTCACACCTGGCGCAATACTCCGGCGGAAGAGCGCGCGCAGTTGCTGTTTCGAGTCGCCGAGTTAATCCGTTCGCGCAAACACGAACTCTCCGCCTGGATGATTCACGAAGTGGCCAAGTCATGGCCCGAGGCAGACGGGGATACCGCCGAGGCAATCGACTTTCTTGAATACTATGGTCGCGAAATGCTGCGCTACGCAGCGCCGCAACCACTGACGAAGATGGACGGTGAGGACAATCGCCTCGAGTACATTCCGCTCGGCGTCGGGGCTGTGATTCCCCCCTGGAACTTTCCTTTGGCCATCATGGCCGGCATGACGGCGGCGGCGATCGTCACCGGTAACACCGTCGTGCTCAAGCCTTCTTCTGACGCGCCGACTATCGCCTACAAATTTTTCGAATTGCTTGAGGAAGCGGGTATGCCGGCCGGCGTGGTCAACTTTATGACCGGCTCGGGCGCAGAAGTTGGCGACGTAGTCGTCGATCATCCGAAGACGCGCTTCATCGCTTTCACCGGTTCGAAAGAAATCGGCCTGCGGATTAATGAACGCGCCGCGAAGACTCCGCCGGAGCAACTATGGATCAAGCGAGTCGTCGCTGAGATGGGCGGCAAAGACGCGATTATCGTTGCCGACGACGCCAATCTCGACGAAGCGGCGGCCGGCGTCGTGCAATCGGCGTTTGGATTCCAGGGCCAGAAGTGCTCGGCTTGTTCGCGAGCGATCATTGATGCGCGGGTTTATGATCCGATGCTCGAAAAGATCGCAGCGCTGACTGCAAAGATCAAAGTTGGCGATCCGACTAATACATCCACGACGATGAGCGCTGTCATCAACGACAAAGCCTTCCAATCGATCAACAGCTATGTCGAGAAGGGCAAGGCCGAAGGCGGACGCGTGGTGGCGGGCGGCGGCGCCGATGGTGAACAGGGCTTCTTTATCGACCCAACCGTGATTGCGGACGTGAAAGCCGGCGCCACGATCGAGCAGGAAGAGATTTTCGGACCGGTGCTCGCTGTGATCAAAGCCAATGACTACGACGATGCGCTAAGAATAGCCAACGACACCCAGTTCGGTTTGACAGGAGCCGTGTACTCGACGGACGAGGCTAAGCTCGAGCGCGCCCGCCGCGAATTCCATGTAGGCAATCTTTATCTGAATCGTAAATGCACCGGCGCGTTCGTCGGGGTGCATCCGTTTGGCGGCTTCAACATGTCGGGCACCGATTCCAAAGCCGGCGGCCGTGACTACTTGCTGCTGTTCATGCAGGCCAAACTCTCATCGGCGAAGATTGGTGCGACCACGAGTAAGCGGGCCGAGGCCGGCACGGGGATCTAAGATTGAGGTCCGTAGGAACAAAATATTTATAGACGGGAATCTCTTTAAGTCGACGAGCCGAGCGAGATGCAAATTGCATTTCGCTCGGCTCGAATCTTTGTATAAGGATCCGAGGTATAAACATTTCGCCGCTACGCGGCGATGACGTCGGCTCTTAATCGGATACGAACCAGTACGGGCTATAGTAAACTGCCGCTATGCGACTTCTTTTCATGGGCACACCTGAATCCGCGGTGCCATCTCTGCGCCGCTTGCTCGACGACGGGCACGAGATAGTCGCGGTGTGGACCCAACCTGACAGGCCTGCCGGACGGGGAAACAAAATCCATCAGTCACTGGTGAAGGAACTTGCTGTCCAGCACAACCTCAATGTTCACCAGCCCCTGAAAATACGAACTCAGGAAGCGAAGGACCTGTTCGCGTCACATGCGGCAGATGCTGCAATCGTCGTCGCCTATGGACGGCTGCTGCCGGCGGAGTTTCTTAGCGCCCACCGCCACGGCTGCATCAACGTCCATTTCTCTCTGCTGCCAAAGTATCGCGGAGCGGCGCCGGTGAACTGGGCCATCGTTAACGGTGAGCAGGAAACTGGCGTGACTACGATGCGGATCGTGGAAGAACTCGACGCTGGTCCAATTCTCCTGCAACGCGCAACTCAGATCGGCGAATGCGAATCAGCCTCGGAGTTGATGAAGCGGCTGGCAGTGATTGGCGCCGACCTGCTGAGCGAAACTCTCAGGAGCATCGACCAGATCGAGCCGAAAATCCAGCCCAGTGAGGACGCTACGTTTGCACCAGTACTGAAACGCGAAGACGGCCGAATTGATTGGACAATGGATGCCGCCGCGATCGAGCGCCGCGTGCGTGGCTTTCAGCCCTGGCCGAACGCTCATACGACTCTTCATTCACGTCGCTTGATCATCCGGCAGGCAAGCGCCGAAAAACTTTCCCAGCCCCCAAGCCAGCCGGGCCAGATCATCGAAGCTCATGGTGATAGACTACTGGTTGCCTGTGGCGCAGAAACGGTCTTGCGGATCTCTGAGCTTCAGCCCGAAGACTCTCGCCGCATGACCGCTCGCGATTTTATCAACGGCGCGCACCTGAAGATCGGCGATGTGCTTGCCAGGGACAAGGGCGAGGAGCTGGACTAAAACTCCGATGAGGAAACAAATGAAACAGAAACTGCTGATCGTAATTGCCATGATCGTATTCATGCCTGCGTCCGGCGAGTTGTTTGTTGCGGTGGCGCAAGAAGCTCCAATCGCCGGTGGGTATGCTGAAGCATCGAAAACAGATCCTGAAGTTCTGTCAGCGGCCAAGTTCGCTATTAAGCAGCACCGGCGAAAGCTGGGCCGGCGCTTGTCGCTGATCTCAATTGAGCGCGCTGAAGTACAGGTGGTTGCGGGGCTGAACTACAGACTGTGTCTGAAGGTTATGTTGAAAGGCAAGACTACCGAAGCGACCGCGGTCATCTACAAGAACCTGAAGCAGAAGTATTCGCTGTCCCGTTGGGATGCCGGTTGTAAGGTTAAGGAGTAGTCTGATCTAATTCAGCGGGAATCTCGTGCTTATTTCTGATTCTCGGCGCACAATCAGCCCGGGTCTCTTATCTCGTAAAGCACGAACCTATGAGTAACCTTAAAAAGAGCGTGTTCGCAGTCACCTTCGGCTTGCTGATATTGTTTGCCGCCACGATTTATCTGCCTTCGGCGAAAACAATGTGGATTCGGCATTCGGGCGCCGTAATTCCAAACGGATCCAGCGAGCAGGTTTATACAGACAAGCCTTTTAGAATCTTGAGCGTGACGGGGCAACGGTGGGTCGGTGGCAGGTTACTGGAAGCTTCCGCCTATCACGCTCTGGTTATTTTTCCGACGGTCATACCAAAGGACCACGACAGTTCCAGCGAAGGGAAGAACGCCTTCACACAAACAGATATTAACAAATGGTCGGTTCCCTTTACCGATGACCATGGCGGTTCCAGGGCAGGGGGCGATGGCTTCACACACACAGACATCAACCAATGGTGGGTCCCAACCCCTGGCCGGTCGGCGGATAGTCAGGGTTTTGACCTGAGGGAGCTGGAGATTACATATGACGCCCTCTGGCAAACGATCACGCTCAACGCTCACACCTATCACTTAGCGAAGGGCAATCTGTTTGTTATCCGTTTCGATCGGAGTTCGTCCCCAGCCGTCACTCAACTCAACGTGACCCTGAATACCAGAGCTGAGGTCGATGAGCAGGTCAACGCTTTTAAGGCCGCACTGAAGGACGACCCAAGCATCCAGCAGCTTTGACACGAGGGCATCAAACGCGCTGCTTAGTTGAATACTGCGCTACTACCTTGCCCGAACTGAGGTTCGCGCCGCACTTTTCAGGCTCTCAATCCACGCCGCATTCTCTTCCATCGACGGTCGAAAAGCTTCGCGCGGCGCCATCGTCTCAACGTGCATATTATCGTCGGTGTTGATGACTGCATTCGCGACCGCCGGACCAAGCTGAGTTTCGTCGCATACAAACCAGGCGCGTACGTCGTTGGCATTATTGATTTCCACTCGACCCAAATCGGCTTTAGTCCGCGGATCGTTCATTCGCTCATCAAACCCATTCAGACGAATAGGCGCGTCACTTCCAACTAGAATTAGATCTTTTCCTTTCGCCGCGCCCTGCACTCGGAACACTGCGACGTAGGGAAAGGTTTCGTGGAAAGTTGCCAGCACGGATCGCAGACTCTCGGTTGAGAGTTGGTAAATCTGTAGCCACTGCACGAACACTCCATCGTCTTTCAGACGCGCGCGACCCAACGCAAAAAATTCGCGGGTGAAGAGATTCGCGACGCCAGGCACCCATGGATGGCTGGGCTCGCTGATGATCATGTCGTAGGTCGCAGGGTTGACCCGCAAATACGTTCGCGCGTCGTCAATGATCAGATGCAGACGCGGGTCGCTCAGCGGATGGTTGTTAACGTGCTCAAAGAACCGTGAAGAAGCGACCGCAGCCGGTTCAATTTCGACGCAATCCATGGATTCGATCGGAGACTGTAGAACCGAGCCCGCGGTCACTCCGGTGGCAAAGCCGACGATTAGCGCGCGGCCGGTGCGCGGGGCCGTCAGCACACCCAGTTGGCCCAACATCACTTGCGTGGGCATGTCTCCCGCATCGGAAGCGTTGGTGCGGCCATTGATTGCCACGGACGTAATGCCCCAGTCGCGGCGGACTGAGACCGTCGCGGTCCGGCCCTCTTCGTACGTCAAGAGTTGATGGTTCCCTGCTCCGTCGCTCTGATCCTTATCAGGGACGTCGCCACGTGCTCGCGCCAGCACCCGCACATAACTATCGTAGGCGCCGATCGAAAGCGCATTTAGATTCAACCGCGGCCAGGCGACAAACATCGCGATGACTATTGAAGCCGCGCCACCTATTGCCAGACTCCGCGCCAACGCCCGGTCGAATGTCGAGCGTTTAGGTTCGTAGGCAATTCCGCCGGCGATGATGCAGATCGCGGCGACGCAGAAAATCGTGAAGCGCGTGCTGGTTCCCGGAATAAGCACAAACGCCGCGACGACTGAGCCCGCGATGGCGCCGATCGTGTTCAGCGCATAGCTTTGTCCGACAAGTCTCACGCTGGACTGAGAAGAGTTAACGCCGAACTTATCTTGAGTTCTGCTTCCAGCCCACATCAACACCAACGGCATGACCATTCCCATCAAGGTCGCGGGCAACAGAATCAGCAGCGCGGCCGCTGCGATTTGCAAAGCCAGCAATCCAGTCCACGAATTGATACCGAGTCGGAAGCCCGTAGAGATCAGAAAGTCAGGCGTCGCGCTGGTTATCCGCAAGCTCAGAAACAAAGTGAAAGCCGTGAGCATCTCGATCACCAGAACCGCACGCCGCAGCCAGCGCGCGTCAGCCTCCTTTCTTGCGCTTACCAGGTAAGCACCTAGTGCCAGACCGAGGAGAAACAATGCGAGGACAATGCTGAAGGCGTAGGTACTCGACCCAATAATCATCGTCAGCATCCGCGACCAGACGACTTGCATGCTGATCGTGACAAATCCTGAGGTGAAAGCACAGAACAGCCAAAACGTCTTCTGCCTTTGTGGCCCAGTCAGAACCCCGACCGGTCGGGGTAGTGCGCGGGCCATTCCTTTCTCGTGCAGGCCTGAGTCATCAGGGTCGCTTTGAAAACGTACAGCTTTCGAATCAAGCAGAAACGCAGCCACTCCAATTCCCAGATTCGTCGCCGCGGCTATCCAGATCGTCGTTCGAACTCCGCACTGCGGCAGCAGGAGAAAGCCCGCCGCCATCGCACCGATGATCGCGCCGAACAGATTCCACGTGTAGAGCCTCGCCACCGCGCTCGCACTATTTCCAGAGGACCGCTGCAGGGCTGCCACCAGAACTGGAAGAGTCGCACCCATCAACGCAGTGGGAACCAGGAGGACAGTTGTTGCCAACAGAAATCGTGAGAACGCGAAGCCATAGAAGCCGGGGTGAAATTGCTGCCAGAACTGAGCGTAGACTTGATCGATGCCACGAAAGAGCAACGGCACGGCAAGCGCATAGAGTCCCACCGCGATCTCAATGAAGGCATACGCGCGCAATGGCCTCTTGATCTTCACGGCGAAGGCTGCTGCGAGCCAGCTCCCCAAGGCCAAGCCCCCCATGAAAGCAGCCAGCACCGCGCTAATCGCCACCGTGGTCGCGCCAAACACCAGCCCGAGCATCCGCGCCCACAGCACTTCATAGATCAAACCCGCGGCGCCGGAAAGGACAAAGCAGATCGCAATTAACTTGAGAGTTCGATTTGGATAAGTTTGATTCAAAGCGAGAGTTCGAATGTCGCCAGTCGCGGCTTGTTTGATTAGCGGCGGTCAGCTTCTAAGAATATCTTAACTGACAGATCCTATTCCGCGCTCGGGTTCAGCGAACCCGCGCTACTCAGAACGTGCAACAGAGTGCCAGTGGCGATCGCATATGTGCCCCAGTGACTCAAGGGCGTGCGTAGATTATTCAACTTCGGCTCGTAGAAGAAAGCGACCAGAAACAAAACGGGCGCACTCAAGATGAGTAGCGAGCCGAGCACTTGTAGTGTTCGCTGCAAAGGTTGTATTCGGTAAGTAAAATAAGCGGCAATCGCGAGATTAACCAAGCCTGACAACAAAATGAAAATGTGCCGGGTGCGGTACAACAGTCTTGGACCGTCGGGCACGCCGACCATGTGATTGTAGTACTTGTCCATGTACTGTCCCGTCGACAAGAAGGCAATCGCCGCCAGGACTCCGAATATCAAATGAACTTTCCTCATCTATCACCTAATCAGAAGGCTAACGCCAGAGCTGGACTTTCGACTTAGCGGGGCGCGGCGATTATCCTATATCACCGCTCCACTGGCGAAGCAAAACTTTACCTCACTACCACTATTTTCTTGACAATAGTTCGTCGTCAGACCTACGCTCCTTCGGGATTTCTCAGTTCGACAAGGACCTTCCCCTATGCCCAACAAAACTCCGCGGCAGAACCTTCTCCGGTTGATTGTAGTCGGCGCGTTGCTGGCCATGGTTGTCACCTGCGTGATCTCGTATTCGGGCGAAATTGCCCTGGCTCAATTTCCAGGTCCAGCTTACAAAAACTTTGAAGCGCCGCAGGTGCATCCGTTAACGATCACGCCCGATGGTACACGTCTGCTGGCCGTGAACACGCCGAACGGAACTCTTTCAGTCTTTCACGTCACGGGGAACGGGCTCACGCTGATGGCCGAGATTCCGGTCGGGCTTGAGCCAGTGAGCGTCGCGGCGCGCAACAACAACGAAGCCTGGGTGGTGAATTGGCTGTCAGATTCGGTCAGCGTAGTTGACCTCGGCGGTTTTCGGACTACGCGCACGTTTGACGTTGGTGATGAGCCTACTGATGTCTTATTCGCGGGCCAACAAAAGGAATTCGCTTTCGTCTGCGTCTCGGGCCCGAGCGAAGTAAGGGTTTTCGATCCCGCTTCGCCTTCGACTGGCCCACAAGTAATCGCTATTCGCGGGAAGCAGCCGCGGTCACTGGCCCGCGATCGTTCAGGGGCGCAGGTTTTCGTTTCGGTTTTCGAATCAGGAGACCAGACGACGATTGTTCCGGCGGCGCAGGTTTCGGGTGCGGGTGGTCCACCGCCACCATCGCCCGCGATGGCTCCCGGCCTACCGGCCGCGCCGAGCGTGGGTCTGATTGTGCAATGGAATGGCAGCGGCTGGGCCGACGAAACGGGTAACCCGAAATGGGCGTCGCTCGTTCCCTACACGCTCGCCGACACCGATGTCGCAGTGATCGACGCGCGCGGTCTGAACCCATCATTGAGCACCCTGGTGCGAGGTGTTGGCACACATATCGGTAACGCCGTATTCGATCCGGGCGCGAATCGCCTGGTGGTGGCGAACGATGAAGCCCGTAACCTGGTTCGCTTTGAGCCGAACCTTCGCGGGCGCTTTCTGAACACTCGAGTTTCAGCAGTCTCTTTTGGAGGCAGCTCGCCAACTATCACCGCTGCCGATCTCAACCCGCACATCAACTTCAATAATCCGGCCGGGTCAGATACCGAGCGCGCCAATAGCCTCGCCTTGCCCGCCGACATAGTGCGCGCCGCTGACGGCACCCTCTACGTGGCCGCTAACGGTTCGGCTAAGGTTGGAGTCCTCGATGCGCAGGGAGCGGTGCAAGCGCGCATCCCAGTGGGCCAGGGCCCGACCGGACTGGCGTTGAATGCCCCGCGGAATCTGCTCTACGTGCTCAATCGTTTTGACGAGACGATTAGCATTGTCAATCTGGCCACGCGCACGTCCATCGCGACCGTCGCCGTCGGCTTCAATCCTGAGCCTGACACGGTGCGCAACGGCCGCCGCTTTCTCTACGACACTACTTTTTCGGCGCATGGAGATGTGTCGTGCGCGAGCTGCCATCAAAACGGCCACCGCGATGGCCTGGCCTGGGACCTCGGCGATCCGCAGGGACAGACGCAGACTGTCAATGGCGGCGGTCCGTTTCCGACGCAGTCCGTCTTCCATCCGATGAAAGGGCCAATGACCACGCAATCACTGCGCGGCATTACCAGCACTGAGCCATTACACTGGCGCGGCGATCGGGCATCGTTGGCAAACTTCAATCCTGCTTTTCAAAGTTTGCTGGGCGGCACGCGTCAGCTTACAACCAGCGAACTCAACGCATTCACAGCATTCATCGGGTCCCTGACCTACCCGCCGAACCCAAACGAGAACCTGGATCGGACGCTGCCTAATCCACCCACTGGCCCAAGCGCCGCGCGCGGTGCGCAACTGTTTAGCTCGACACCATTCGATGGCGGAGTGTTGACTTGCAATCAATGCCACACGGCAACGCCGGGATTCGGTACTGGCACGAACAAAGTGATCATTCCGGCGGCAGCGTTGGGAGAATCGCAGGATTTCAAGGTGCCACAACTGCGCGGCGAGTATCAGAAGCTCGGCATGGTGAATGCACCGGGAGAGCAGATCAGCGGCTTCGGATTCATCCATGATGGTTCGACTGATAATCTTTTTGATTTCCTGCACGCACCGGTTTTCAATTTTCAGAATGATAATCAGCGCCGCGACCTGGAACAATTCGTGCTCGCGTTTGATACCGGCACCGCGCCTGCAGTCGGCCTGCAAGTAACCGTTAACGGCAGCAATAAATCAACGGCGGCGGTAACTGATCGAATCAACCTTTTGATGTCGCAAGCGACTGCGGGCAACTGCGACCTGGTCGTAAAGGGAATTTACAACGGCGGCCCACGTGGTTTTCTGTTTAGCAGCGGACAGTTTCAAACCGATCGGCAAAGCGAAGCGCCGGTTACTTCGCAAGCGCTGTTACAGGCGGCGGGGACCGGAGCTGAATTGACGTTTCTGGGTGTGCCCGTCGGCGCTGGACGACGACTGAGCATTGACCGCGACGCCAACGGAACTTTGGACGGCGATCAGTTGACGCCGAATGCGCTCGACGCCGCGCAGTTCTTCGTCTGGGAGCATTACCTCGACTTCCTCAATCGCGAACCCGACGCAAGCGGGCTGGCCTTCTGGACGAACGAGATTACCTTATGTGGCACCGACGCTCAGTGCCTCGACGTCAAACGCGTCAATGTCTCGGCAGCCTTTTACCTTTCAATTGAGTTCCAGCAGACGGGTTATCTGGTCGAGCGTTTGTACAAGACAGCTTACGGCAGCTTCACCGGCACGTCGACTTTTGGCGGGTCACATCAACTCCTGGTGCCGATCGTTCGCCTCAACGAGTTCCTGCCGGACACCCAGGCGATTGGGAACGGCGTAGTTGTGGGTCAGGGTAACTGGCAGCAACAGTTGGACGCCAACAAGCAGGCTTTCGCGGCCGCGTTCGTGCAACGGCCGAGGTTTACCGCGGCTTACGCGACCTCTCTGACGCCGACGGCGTTCGTGAATCAGTTATTCACCAACGCCGGAATAACACCGTCGGCGACAGATTTGGCCGCCGCGATCGCTGAGTTTGGTTCATCGCCGGACACGACCGACGCGGCGGCAAGAGGCCGGGCATTACGCGACGTGGCTGAGAATTCGATCCTCAATCAGCAGGAATTCAATCGTGCTTTCGTTTTGATGCAGTACTTCGGCTACCTCCGCCGCAACCCAAACGACCCACAGGACCCAGACTACAGCGGCTACGACTTCTGGCTGACCAAGTTGAATCAGTTCAACGGCAACTTCGCCAACGCGGACATGGTTAAGGCGTTCATCAGCTCAACCGAATACCGGCGACGATTTGGACCATGAGGCGCCGGGAGCGCGGACATCCTTGTCCGCAATTGAGCGCGTAGCGCGAACCAGAGCCGGAGCCGCGCGTCAGTTGACGTACTCACCACCGAGGCACCATGACTAAACTCTTCATCTCTCACAGCTCGAAAGACGATAACTTTGTGCGCGAACTTCGGATGGCGCTCGAACTGCACGGGCAGGAGGGCTGGATCGATTCGCGCGAACTACGCGGTGGCGATCCGCTGTGGCCGACGATCCAGAAAGCCATCGACGACGCGATCGCGTATGCCGTCGTCGTCAGCCCGGATGCGCTACAGTCAAAGTGGGTCGGCAAAGAACTCCGCCACGCTCTGGACTTGCAGAAGCAACGTGGCATGGACACGTTCCCAGTCATCCCGCTCTCGTTGAACGATACCAAGCTCGGCGTCCTGGAAGAGTTCTTCGGCGATGAACCGATCTACATTCCAATGAGCAGCGATGCCGGCGGCGTCGAGGCTGCGATGAATGCGATTCTCGTCGCGATGAAGCTGCGAGATCCTGCCGACGTTGCTCCCACTCCACAGCCCAAAGCCGAACCGCTGGACGAGCTTGTCCTCGAACTCACCGACTTGAAGTTCCACGAGAAGGACGGCGTCCGCCGTGCCTCGGCTCGCGCTCGGCTGGTGTATGAACCGGCCCAACCCGGCCAACCCGACGTTGACAGCGACAAAAGCTGGCGGTTCATCGCGCCGCTCGGACCGATCGAAGCCGAAGAGTTGCGCTGGTATCTGGAAAAATATGCGATCTGGCCCAGCACCTACTTCCTCGACCGCGCCAAGCAGGTCGAGCAGGACCTGTTGAAGTGGGGCCAACTGCTGCACGCGGCGGCGATGCCTACCGAGCACACAGCCAACGTCCTCCAAGCTTGGGCACGGATCGACGACCAAGCTGGTCGTCGCTTCTCAGTTCATGTCGATTCAGCTCTCGAAGCCGGCGCAGCCGATGCCGACGTGGCCACCGCTCGCGAAGCTGCCACGCTGCTGCTTGGCTTGCCATGGGAACTACTGCATGACGGTGAAGGGTTTCTGTTTCAGGGAGCCAGACCGACGCGCGTGCGGCGGCGGTTACCGAATACGCGAGCGCTGGACGTGCCGGTGGTCGCCACCCCGATTCGAGTGCTGCTGGTGACCGCGCGGCCGGAAGACGACGCGTGCAGCTACATCGATCACCGCGCCAGTGCCCTGCCGCTGGTCGAAGCGACCGAGTCTCTGCCCGGCCTGGTCCACCTCCATGTGCTCAGCCCGCCCACGCTGCCGGCGCTGCGCGAAGAACTGGATCGCGCCCGCCGTGCCCGCGAGCCGTATCATGTCATTCACTTCGACGGGCACGGGGTATACGATCGTCGCGTCGGCCTTGGCGGGCTTTGCTTCGAAGACCCTCAGGACATCGACAAGCTCGACCATCGCCGGCACGTTACCGTCGCCACCGACGAACTCGGCCCTCTGCTGCGTGATCACCGCATCCCGCTCGTTTTCTTAGAAGCCTGCCAGACCGCGCTGGCCGAGAGCACGTCCGAGTCAGTCGCGTCGGAATTGCTGAAGGTCGGCGTCGCCTCAGTGGTGGCGATGAGCCACAGCGTTTTGATCGAGACCGCCCGGCGGTTCGTGCAATCGTTTTACGCCGCGCTCTCCCGCGGCTCGCGCGTTGGCGATGCGATGTTGGCCGGCCAGCGCGAACTGAAGGACGACCCGTCCCGCGGCCAGGTTTTCGGCGTTGGCGAACTGCGGTTGGAGGACTGGTTCGTGCCGGTGCTGTTCCAGGAAAAGGACGACCCGCAACTGTTCCGCACGATCCCCACCCCGCAGACGCTGGCGGATTTTAAGGCCACGCTGGTCCGGCGAATGGGTGAACTGCCCGGCGAACCTGCGACCGGGTTCATCGGCCGCAGCCGCGAACTGCTCGCGCTTCAGCGGCTGCTGCGCCGCGAACTATACGCAGTGATCCGTGGTCAGGGTGGCGAGGGCAAGACCGCGCTCGCCGCCGAGTTCGCCCGCTGGATGATCCGCTCACAGCAGATTCGCCGCGCCGCGTTCGTTTCCGTGGAAGGACTCGAAAAGAACATCGCCGAGTCCATCGTGGACAAACTCGGACAGCAACTCGTGAAGCCAGGCTTCTCGACACAAGTCGACTGCAACGGCGATTTAGAAAAGGCGAAGCAGGAAATCGAGCGGCTCCTCCGCGAGCAGCCAACCATGCTGGTAGTGGACAACATGGAGAGCATCCTGCTGCCACCGTTCGTGGAGAAAGAAACGCCAGAGGCGCTTTCCCAAGAGGCACGCGAGGAGTTGAACGCAATCCTTGCGCTGTGCGAGCGGCTGATGAAGGCGGGCGACACGCGGATCATCTTCACTAGCCGCGAAGCGTTGCCGGCGCCGTTCGATCACGATCGCCAGCGGCGCGAACTGCACCAACTTGATCGCGACGACGCCGTGAAGCTCGTCGAGCGCGCGCTGAATGCGGAACAGGCCAATAACCCAGATCATGCTACGACGGATGCCGCGCGGGAGGAGATCGAGAAGTTAGTAGATGCGGTCCATTGTCACGCTCGCACGCTGGCCCTGCTGGCCCCATCGCTGCGCAGCCAGGGCGTCGAGGCTACTCACGCTTCGCTGGTCGAGTTGATGGCCGAGATGGAGAACAATTTTCCCGGCAACCGCGAGCAGTCCGTCTTTGCCAGTGTCGAACTGTCGCTGCGCCGCATGATGCCCACCAACCGCGACCGCGCGCGGGTGCTCAGCGTGTTTCACGGCGGGGTTCAATTGGACATGCTCCGCGTAATGATGGAGTGGCAAGAGGCGGATGTGGTCTCGTTGGCGGGCGAGTTGATAGCGACGGACTGGCAACGCCGGATCGCTACAACCATCTGACGCTCAACCCCGCGGTCTGCCCATATCTCCGCAGCAAGGTGGATGATGTGGAGCATGAGAAACTAACCCCCCGCTGCGTCGAGTCGATGCGGCAATACACCGAGTTCCTCAGGCAGCAGAGCGGCCAAAATGCGGAACTGGCAGCGACGCTGACGGTGCTCGAGTTGCCGAACCTATTCGCGCTGTTGGAGCAGGTGCAGCGCGCGGACGACCCGGAGGCGACGATTGATCTGGCCACGTCGCTGTACAGCTTGCTGCAATTTGTCGGCAAGCCGCGTCTGCTGGAGCGGGTGGCCCAGGGGTCCGCGATGCCGCCGCGGCGAAGCTGGGCGATGCCTGGAATCACGCGTGGTTCGAAGCCCAGCGGACCCGGATCGAACAACAGCTTGCCGGCGGGCAATTGCGCGCGGCGTTTGACGGCGCGCGGCAGTTGCTCGACCACGCCCGCGCGGCGGGTGAGCAGGCGTATCCTGATGCCGACTACGATCTGGCGATGTCGTGCTTCCTGCTGGGCCGGGTGTTGAAAACGGCCGGCAGCTCGGATCAGGCCCTGCCGCTGCTGGACGAGGCGCGGGAACGTTTTGAGAGCGTCGAGCGAGATCGGCCCGGCCGTGGCGCGGCGGGGATGGCATCCGTTTGCCTCACGGAACGCGGCGACTGCTTTCTAGTCTTGGGCCGGCTGGACGAAGCGGCGGAGACTTACGAATTGAGTATTCGTTTCGACGAGCAACGTGGCGCCGAACGCGACGTCGCCGTGGGCAAAGGCCAGCTTGGGAGCGTCCGCATGGACCAGCGTCGTTACCCCGAGGCGCTGGCGGCTTATGTCGAAGCCCGCGAACGATTCACGCGGCTGGACGAACCGGGCAGCGTCGCCGTGATCTGGCATCAGACCGGCATGGCGTATCAGAATGCGGGCCAGCCGGAAGCGGCGGAGGATGCCTACCGCCAATCGCTCGCGATCAAAGTGCGCCTTGGCAATCTAGCTGGGCAGGCGAGCACGCTGCTGCAACTGGGGAATCTATACGGCAACGAGTTGGGTCGGCCGGAGGAAGCGGCGGCCTTTTACCGGCAAGCGGCGGACAAGTACGTCGCGATCCAAGATGTGGCTGACGAAGGTCTGGTGCGAAGCAATCTCGCAGAAACTCTGCGCAAGCTTCGCCGGTTGGACGAGGCACGGCGGGAAATCCGCCGGGCTATCGAGTGCAAATCGCACTTCGGCCACGCGGCCGAGCCGTGGAAGACATGGAGCATCCTCGCAGACATCGAAACGGACGCGGGCAACCCGCAGGACACCGCGGAGGCGAAAAGGAAAGCTATCGCCTGCTACCTGGCGTACCGCCGCGACGGCGGCGAGAACCATTTTCGCGTTGGCCGCATATGTCTGGCCGTGACTCAGTCCCTGCTCGCCGGTGATCCGTCCGCCGCAGCGTCCCTGCTCCAACAACGCGCCGCCGATCCCGAAGAATCCTGGCTGCTTCCCTTCCTCCATGCTCTTCAGCCCATCGTCGCTGGCAGCCGCGACCCCGCGCTGGCCGCGGATCCGGAATTGAGCTACACGATGGCCGCGGAGATCCTCTTCCTGATCGAGACGCTGGAGAAGCACGACTCAACTAGTTCGGCGAAATGATCACGGGCACTAGCCCGACCGTCAGGGAGGGCTCCACCTCTTATCCCACCAATATCCCGCCAAATACATGAGCCCTCGCTAACGGTCGGGCTAGTGCCCGCTGGAGAGCCGCGTTCAATGAATTTGTTGAGAATAAGGCGCGGGTCACAGATACATCACGAACGCACGTCGCCAAATGTTCGGTGGGATCGATCCGCGCGCGGCGGTGGTTAGCACTACCAGATAGTTTGCATCATCGGCTTGATACTGTGACCGAGTGGCGTTGTCGAGCATCTCCTGCAAATGTGAATTGCGGCCCGGAGCCAGGGTTGGTTGCACCAGCGCCAGGCGGCGCAGGCACTTATATAAGTGCTCCTGGCCGGTGCCGAAACTTCCCCGCTCCATGCCGGTGACCAGACAGACTTCGGCCCGCTCATCGATGAAGTGTTGGACCAGCGAAGCCGTCTGCGTAACTCCACTTTCAAAGCGGATGCGAAAATTTTCTTCATCGATGTCGTCGGTCAGGCGCGTGTCCAGCACGATGGTGATCCGGCGCTCGTCTTCGGCGGTGAACTCGCGCACGGTCAGTTGACGCGAGCGCGCGGTCGCTTTCCAATCGATGTGGCGCAGATCGTCGCGCGGCTGATAGTCGCGCAGCAAGAGTAAGTCCTGACCGGCGCCGCGACGGAACGAAGGAGTTTGCCCGGTATTCAGAGGCAGCAGATTCAATTCGTCGGTGACGGGTTCGGGCTTTGGATAGACCACGATGTCTACGTCGCGCGCGCCCAGGCGCCGGCGGTGACGAAAGAAGCCGAACGGAAACCGGGTCGAAATCTCGAAACCGTTTACCAGCACGTGACCGCGCCGGGGGAAAACCTGTTCGATGCTTTGTTCGCCGGCGGCCCGATGCGGCACATAGATGAAGTAGCCCAGAGTAATCTTCCGCGAACGCGCGCGCTTTTTCTTTTTCAGTCCCGGGCGATCGAACGAACCTCTCATCTCCACCAGGATCGAAAACGATGGCAAGACTCGCTTCGCATTGCGCACGGTGACGATGACCTCTGCCGCTTCACCTGCAAAAATGTGATCGGGAAATCGCGCTGATACGGTCAGGTCGCGCAAAGCCGCCCGCGCCGCCGCCCACGAAACAAAGATCGTCGAGAGCATCACCGAAAACACCATGAACAGAAGATTGTTTCCGGTGTTCCAAGCCGCGAACGCCACAATGACCAGGATGATGACGAAGATTACGCCGCCGGTGGTTACTTCGATCGGCAAACCGCGCCCGGCCACCTCAGCGAAGGCCGATCGCGCCAGGGGCGGAACCACAAGGACCATTATGAGGAGGACGAAAACCAGTGAAGCGACCGCGCCGGCGCTGGCGAGTTCGGGCCCGCCGATTCGGCGAGCCATCAGCGTCACGATGGCGGTGGCTAGTCCTGCTAGCACCAGTAACGTGCCCAGAATCGGCCGCCACCATGAAGACAAAGAATTTCGGATTTCGGATTTCGGATTGCGAATTTTTGATTTAGAAGCGATTCCGGTATTCACTTGCTTGCCTTCAATCCGCAATCCGAACTTCGAAATTCGCAAGGCCTTCAGAGCGGGACGCTGATGGTTTTCATTATTTCGAGGAGCACCGCTTCGGCTTCTTCGCTGCGGCGCATCGCCGAGGAATAACGCGAGCTGACTGTAAGCCGGTGCGCAAAGACAGGAACTACGAGTCGTTTGATGTCGTCAGGCAGGCAGTAGCTTCGCTCTTCAGTCAGGGCCAATGCCTGGGCTGCACGGAACAGAGAGAGCGTGCCGCGCGGACTGACTCCCAGATCCAGCATGTCGGACGAGCGGGTGGCCGCCACGATGCGCATCAGGTAATCGACTATCGCGTCGTCCACGGCAACTTCGCTGACCGCGTCCTGCAACTCAAGGACGTCCTGGGCGGTCATCACCGGTTGCATGTCATCGAGCGGTTCGCCGTGCTCTCGGTCACGAAGAATCAGTTTCTCATCAGCTACACCCGGATATCCGATACGCAAACGCAGCATGAACCGATCCAGTTGTGACTCTGGCAAAGGATACGTGCCGTGATGCTCGATCGGGTTCTGCGTCGCCAAAACCATGAACGGCTGGGGTAGCGCGTGGGTGATGCCTTCGACGGTCACGTGCCTTTCGGCCATGGCCTCGAGCAGGGCTGACTGCGTTTTCGGCGTGGTGCGATTGATCTCGTCGGCCAGCACGAGATTGGCGAAGATCGGCCCGGGCTTCCACTCGAAAAGCGAATCATGCTGGTTGTAGATCGACAGCCCGATTACATCCGACGGTAAAAGATCAGAGGTGAACTGAATTCGCTGGAAGGTGCAATCGAGCGCGAGGGCCAGTGCATGCGCCAGGGTGGTCTTGCCGACGCCGGGCACGTCCTCGATCAAAAGGTGGCCGCCGGCCAGGAGCGTTACCAACGCGAGGCGCACGACCTCGGGCTTGCCGCGGATTACGCGCTCGATGGTGCTTTGGAGCAGCTCGACTTTTTCCGCCGATGCGGACGCGACTGAGTCTGAACGGGTTCCGGCTGTGCGCAGGTTTCTCATGGGTTGGCCTGATTCCAGGCCTCATTCTACATGTAGAGGGCCGAGGCCGCTATGTGAAAAAGATTATGGAGGGTCGCGACAGAGCCAATTTGGAGTGCGGTACCTTGTTACTGCTTTCAAAGGTAGGCGACTGGTCAGGGAAGATTAGACGCTCGCCCTGCGAGACAAAGATCGTCCGCTATGGGTACGGAACCGCTTGCGGTAGCAAGCGGGTAACCAACCCTAACGATCTTCAAGAGCTTCGTTATCACGTCCTGAATTCGGAGACAACCCGCTTGCTACCGCAAGCGGTTCCGTGCCGACGGACAAGAGCGCCTTTCCCGGGATAGCACGAGTGGCGGCCCTGTAGTAAGATCCCCTCATCAACCAAAGGCGATGGCGGTCCTTTTCGGAACCGCACCGAGACTACGTCGTTTAGCAATTTGAGGAAATACTCTATGAGACTATCTGACCGCAAGACACGCAACCAGCACGGCTTCACCTTAATCGAGTTGATGATCGTGATCGCTATTATTGGAATCCTGATCGGCGCCGCCGTGTATGGTTGGAAGGCCGCTCAGAAGGCCGGCAACGAAGCGGCCACGATGCAGAACTTAAAGACCATCGCCGCGGTGCAAATTCAATACTACAACACCCACGGTCGCACCTTTGGCACGTTCGAGCAGGTGGTGAAAGAGCAGATGCTGACCTCCAAGTTTGAAGGTAATCCGCCATCGCCGGACGGTTACGTCTTCACTTTGAAAGTAACGCCAAAGACCGCCGGCTCGCCGGCATCGTATACGCTAAACGCCGACCCGCAAACGACCGGATCGGGAACGAACCATTTTTACCTTGATTCATCCGACAGCAGCATCCATATCAACCAGACCCAGCCGGCTGGTCCCGGTGATCCGGTGCAGTAACCGTGTCGACGCTGCTGAAGTAGCATAGACTTTAGTCTGTGATTCCGAACGAGCCGATCACAGGCTAATGCCTATCTCCGATTAGTCTTTTTAGTCCGCCGGCACGAACTGAGGGGCCGGCGGGTTCTTATTACCGGCAGCACGGCAATCCAACACAAAAGCGCGGCCAAGAAGGAACTTAGTTTTCTCATAGCGATTAGTCCGATCTAGTCAGCCGAAGTCCAGAGGTCTTACCATCCCTTAGCCCGCCGATGTTCCAAAACGCGGACTTAACCATCGCCATTCGGAGCGCCCCATATGCGTTGTGCCTCAGCGATTTGTTTGACTCCTGGACCCAAACTCTTTTCCCGACCGGTGTAAAACAACAGCTTGATCTCTCTTTGCATTCCATGATACAAGGGGCGCCATTCCGATTGAGTGGTCAGACCATGCTGGTGGGTGAACAGTTGCCCAGGATTTGTTAACGCCTGGCCTAAGAAAGGAGGCTTGCGTGAATTCTAAAAGAGGCTCCAAGACGTGCATAGGCTGCTCGTGCTTTCACCGCAGTGGAAGACGTGGTCTATCTTGGACTTGGCGTGCTTCTGGCGGTCTGACCCTTAAACTGAGCTAACCCTATTCGAATGTATTTACTCCATTCTCCGCGCAGGTATTAAGACCGTGCTCGGCTCTTGAGCAATCTCGGCCATCAGCGAAACGTTGTCCGAGCGTTTGCTCTATTACACGGGTAATAGTGCGAAGTCATTCGATCTCATGTTTAGTTGCAAATCGGCTGCTTCTTGCGGGACCAATCGCACGAAACAGCAAATGACAACACCCACAAACCTGTTCTTGAGTTGACGCTTTCTTGACGGCTCTCTGGAGAAATCAGAGACACAGGAGACACCAGAGAACGTTTCCCGCCAGCGCTCAACTTGTTGACCTCAAACTAAGTTACTGTATTATAGGTGTTTAAAACAGTTCGGCGCCCGCTTGGCTCAGTGGTAGAGCACTCGCTTCACACGCGAGGGGTCACAAGTTCGAATCTTGTAGCGGGCACCATCTTATCTTCCTAACCTTCCAATCTTTCCGAATCTTATTGCAGGATTGGATGACCACCTCCACGACTATGGTCGGCGGTCCTTTCGTAGAGCGCGCGGTCGTTGTAGTAAAGCACAAGGTGCTCGCCCTCATAGCGAACTACATTCGACACCCGCCCGAGGTCTCGATCGTGTTCAGCAATTACGAACGCACAAGGATTGAACGCGAGCACCATCCCAGCAGCATAGATAAAGCCGCCTTGATCATAATCGCTGCCGGCGTATTGTTGGGCGGGCACTGCAATATCGGGAGAGTACTGACCCGCCTTGTCCTTTAGTCGATCGGGTTTGGCGATGAAGACCGTGTAATCGTCAAATCTCATCCGATTGCGATAGCCGTGGCGCTGCGCGACGGCAAAGAGATCGACAAAACCACTATCAATCGCGGTAAGGAGCTGAACTCGCGGCATGGTTTGCGCGAGCACGGTCACGCCGCGCGGCGTTGTGGTAATGATCGGGAAGCGGTCCCCGGTAATCTGCTCTGCGCGTGATATCAGCGCCGGATTTACTGGCCGCCTTGATTGGGCCGACGCGTAAACTGACAGACTGATTCCAGTCAGGATCAGCAAGAAAGACCTGCGAACGAAAATGGATCTTGTTGATTTCATAATTCCCTTAATGACGAGACCCGTGCCGGGCACGGGTCTGACATTTACTTTCATTGGTGACGAGCAACTCTTCCGAAAGTAATTACGGCTTTCTCGGTCTGTTACTGTTGCTCTGATTGCTGTTGCTCGGTGGTGGTTTTTCTTTCTCCTTATCCACCACTTTCGGCTGTTCTTTGGGGGGCCGATTATCATTGTTCTTTTGCGCAAAGCCGCCGACTGAAATCGTCGCCCCGATTAAAACTGCCATCAGAATTCGTCTTAACTTTCTCATAACTGCTTACCGCCTCCTTGCGTCTACTTCATTCACGCTTGAGGAGAGGCGGGGAGTTGCGCTGCCCTGCTTTCAGCAAGATTGATGCCAAGGATACCCCATTGGCCTCCTGATCCCGGCAGTCCAGTAAGAAAATAGCGAGGGTTCCGCCTTGTATTCCCTCGTATCACCGCTAAATCTCCTTTTAGCTGCGGACCCATTAGAAATGGCGGCGCTCCGTTTCGCACCATATCAGCACCGTATCGTGCACATCTGAGCACGCCGGGCCTATCGTCGTACCGTCACGCTAATGTTGCCTACGTTGTTACTGTGGTCAAAAGCCCGCACCGAAATCGTGTGTTCGCCGGCGCCGGCGACCGTCAGGTCGAGCGAATAACGCTCGCGCTGACTGTCAGCAATTCCGTCATCCGGAAACACTTCGTGCCACGCTCCGCCATCGACGCTGACTTCCGCCCGTTTGACGCGACCGGTGGCGTCTTCAACCTCAAACACTGCCCGAATGCGGTCGCCGGTGATTTGCGGAGGCGATGCCGAGCGAACGACCGGCGGAGTGTTGTCGATATCTATTGGCTCACTGACTCGCTCTCCTGACAGTGCGTAACCCGGAGGATTGTCCAGCGCATCCGAGGCGATCACTTTGAAAACATAACGGCCATCCGCCAGGCTGGCGCCATCGACAGTGTGGAAGTTTTCTCGAATGTGATCTTTGAGCAGACGAAAAGTAGTCTCGCTAAGCGAGCGGTAGTAAACCGAGTATTCCAGAGTGTCGTTGTTCCGATCCTCTCCCTGCCATTGCAAAGCTCGCGCCCCGCGTTGATACAGGCGTCGTGGCGGCGCTTGAGCAATCATGCCGAAAATCGAAGCGTCAAGTCCTGACGATTCGATGTTGGGATCGATCTGGATCTGAAGTTGTTGCATTAGAGCAACGCCTGGCGGCAAGACGGTAATACCCAGAACCTCAGGCGCGACGTTGCGCGCCAGATAAGCCACACTCACATCGTCGAGTTCGGGTTTCACACCCCCGGGTCCATGCAAGACAGCGCGCCATTGAATAAACCGGGCCTTCGGACTCGTGATCTGCGAGCCCTTTGCATCGGTGTAGCTTGTGCTCCAATCGCTCCAGGTCGCGTCAGGCCGTTCGCTGTTCCCGCTTCGCGTCTGCAATTCAATTGGTCCGGTGCCGCGCCACCAGATTCGGCCCCAGGAGGCGACCAGCTTCGCGTCGCGGACCGGCGACTCATACCTACCCTCGCTTACGGCAGACTCACCAAAGCGAAAAAGTTTTCCCTGGTTCGTGGAAGCTGCGAAGACGTCGGCGCCGCGCGCGATCAACGAAGAGATCTGTCCTTCAGTCGATTGCAGCAAGAGCGTGTCTCGGCCGTCGTCAGTGACAGAATAGACTCGGCCCTTGTCAGACGTGCCAATCAAAACGCCGCCGCGCGCTGCTGTCACCGCGAATCCGGTCACCGTTGCTGAACTCCAGACAACATCGCTGCTACCGTCCGGCAGAATGTGAAAGACGGCACTGCGGACATTCGAGAGATCGTTTCGACTGCGCGCCGCCTGCGCTGCCTGCGCCGTCGCTGCGGCATCCTCGCCGGCGCCGGTAATCGCCGTTACAGACACGACCGCAGACGCATCGGCCGGTTGCGTGGCGCTGCTGGATTGGGTGCGCACCGTTGCCGCCGCCTCGCTCAGGGCCAGCGCATAAATTGAACCGTCGGGTGCGGACGCCAGCGCATGAATCTCACGCAGCGGCGCGTCATACAGACCAAACGCTTTGCCATCCGGAGAAATGCGCAACACCAGGCCACCCGGATCGGTCCCCGCGATCAGATCTCCCTGTCGTGTAACGACCAGAGACATTACATGAGTCTGATTGGTATTGATCAGCAAAGAACTCTCAGGCTTTGCTCCCGCCCCGCGTACGCGGTACAGCTTTCCATTGTCACCCGTGCCCACCGCCAGCGAGCCGTCGCCCATCATCGCCAGCGACCAGATGTACTTATCAACAGGATCAAAATAGACCTCTGCCTTTCCGTCAGCGGTCACGCGATACACTTTGCCGTCTGGCGACGTAGCCGCGAAAACGGCGCCATCACGCGCTACCGCGATGGCCGTCACGTCCAACTCAGGTGCTTTATAAAGCAGGCTTCCCTTCCCGTCCGCGCTGACCCGAAAGAGCTTCCCATCATGACCGGTGCCCAGATAAATGTTGCCGGACGCGTCGATGGCGGTTGACCAGATATACGCCTGCTCGGTGTTAAAGAGCGGGATGAGATTGGGAGCGAGAGTCAGTATTCCGGTGTCGGTCACCGAGACTCCGCGCGCATCGCCTTTCAGCAGTTCAGCGCGCGAACTAACCTCCCAAACAATCGGCTCGCCGGCAAACGTGTTGGTAGTGACGCCACTACCAATCAGAAACACCAGTGAAATGAAAGCTACGAAGGATTTGTGTTTGAGCATGTATTAGAGACCTTATCAGATTTAAGAAGGATTAGTTCCCAACATATTTCGCGTAGAGCGAACGCGCGGTGGCGATGTCATCGGTGCCGCGAATAATCGAACGCGCGTCCTGGAAAACCGTCAATTCGTATTCGCCGGTGCGAAAGCGGAGCAGATAGTCATTCCCTTTGACTTCGCCCGCTGATTTAAGTCTTTGACTCAAAGCCAGCAGATCGACTTGCACTGGGTGGGCCGGCGAGACTTGCACGGCGTGTCTGCCACAGAGAACTGCCGCGAATTCCAGATCATCGGCTGCGAGAGTTTCAAACTGGCGCAGCCCGCAAGTCAGGCATTCCGGGTTGCGCTCGCCAATGCCGATACGCCGCCATTCGTTGCGCCACACGTCAAACTGCATGAGTGATTTGTGCAGGCTGCCTGGCTGGCCGGTCAAAAGTTTTAGCGCTTCCGTAACTTGCACGGCGGCGACGACGCTGATTATCGGCATGATCACGCCGGCGGTGTCGCAGGTAGGAGCGCTTGCCGCCGGCGGCGGCTCAGGAAATACACACCGGAGACATGGCCCTTCGTTCGGTCTGATCGTCATCGTGACGCCATACGATCCTACGGCCGCTCCATAAATCCAGTTGACGTTATGTTTGACGCAAGCGTCGTTAATCAGATACCGAGTCGAAAAATTGTCGGTGCCATCCAGGACCACATCACATTCCCTAATCAGTCGCTCGACGTTCGAATGATTCACGTCGACGATCTCCGGGTCAACCGTGACTTCTGAATTGATTTCGCGCACATGTCTGGCACAAGCGATAGCTTTCGGCAGACGCTCGCTGGCATCACTCTCGGTGAACATCGTTTGTCGTTGCAGGTTGGACGACTCAACGAAGTCGCGATCCGCTATGCGGAGCGTGCCGACACCGGCCCGCGCCAGCGTTTCCGCCTGGGCCGAGCCGAGCGCTCCGCAGCCGACGATCAAGACACGCGAGGCGAGAAGTCGGCTCTGCCTTTCTGTCCCGATGCCATCGAAAAGAATCTGCCGGCTATAACGATCGTTTTGAGATTTCACAATTTGAGATCTAGAAATTAGTTCAGAGTTCAAACTGTTGGAATCGCTGAACAAGTTCTTTCGACGCGCAGCGTCGAGCTAAGTTTAGCCCGGCGTTTCAACTCCGGGAACGGTTCAGCGAGAGCATCCACGTCGCATAGCGACGTTTGAAAAAGATGGATTCGACCGTCGCTACGCGACAAAAGATTCTGACTCGACTATTTCCCGGCGTTGAAACGCCGGGCTAAATTCAAGCTGCCGCTACGCGGCACGCCTAGCTCAGCGCAAGGAGAGCCGCGGCCCGCATTACCTCGACGTCAGGGTCTTTACCGATCCAAATTTTGAATTGCTCGACCGCCTGCGCCAAAAGCATTTCCATCCCGCCCAGCGTTTCACATCCGGCCGCACGAGCTTCGCGCAGGAATAACGTCTCCAGCGGATTGTAAACGAGATCGTAAGCCAATCGCACCCCTCGAAATTGTCCGGCCGTCGCGACGGTATCGTGTTCATAAAGTCCACGCGTGCCCAGCGGCGTCGCGTTCACCACCATATCAAAGCCGGAAAAGGACGCTCCTGAAACCTCGTAGGTTTCACCTTTGAAGTCTGCCAGCTCCGATCGAGCCTTGTCGGGGTTGCGGCTGAACAGAGCAAGGTGAGCACCTTCATTACGCAAAGCCCACAGCGCCGCTCGCGCTGCGCCCCCGGCGCCTATTACGGCGCAGCGCGCGCCATGCAACGATCCAAACTGGCGCTTGAGTGGCGCGACAAATCCCGCTGCGTCGGTGTTATAGCCATGCAGTTCATCGTCCTGAACCGAGATCGTGTTGACAGCTCCAATCGCTATCGCCGACGGTTCAATCCAGTCGAGACAGTTCATCACTGCAGATTTGTGGGGCGCAGTTACGCTCAAACCGCGCAGGTTCCACTCGAGTTCGCGCGAACGCGGATGTGACATTCGGCGCATGAACTGATGAGCATCGTGTACTTCGAAGGGAAGATAGACCGCGTTTACTCCGGCGGTCTCAAACGCGGCGTTGTGAATGTACGGCGACAACGAATGCTGCACGGGCTTCCCTATCAACCCAATGATTTCTGTTTGCTGATCGATCTTGTCGATCCGATAGACGTCCCGCATTTCTCGGGCGGTTAACTGACCGGGCGCGGTGGAACTATCATCATCGATTGAACCGTAAGTGAGATACGACCCGCGCGATGGCCCGAGAATTCTGGTCATGATTCCGGCCTGACCCATCGCTATCGCAATCATCTCCCGTTCTTCGCGCTGAGCGCGTTCGAGCAAATGAAAGACGGGCAGACAATCAGTTGCATCGGCGGCCTGCACTGCGATCTTCAGAATGTGCGCCGGCGTCGCTGCCATGCGTTCGTAGATTTGATCGAGATCGGAAGGGACGCCGCTGAAATCATGATGCGAACAAATGACCCGGCTCCAATCGATCGATGGTTCGTCCGCCGGCGCCCCGGCAGCGATGCTGAGCACCAGGTCAAGCTCGAGATCCATCAACGCACCGTTGGATATCCTGGTTAGCGAAGCCCAGAAATCCCGGCGGGCCCGTGAATCTGTCGCGGTATAGCCACCTTGTTCGGCAGGCCGGAAAGTAAGCAGCATCGCGGTGCCATCGCGATTCAAATGATCGCGCAAGAACGGAAACACCGTTTCTCGCTCGTCATCGTCAAAGCAGTCAAGCCGCAACTCGACGATGTCGGCGAATTCCGCGGCGCGCTTGATCGCTTCCGCCAACTCGCTCGCGCGCTGTACGCAAACCGGAACACAAACTCTGGCAGGGTTGCTTTTCATCAAACACAACGCGGGGCGATGTTCGTCTGCCTCACTCAGGAAGCACGTCATCGCCCCGAATTCAAACTCAAGACTTCAATACCGCATACGCGCAAGCTTTCAGCTTGCATTAAATCTAAGGCACTTTCTCTTCGCCGCTCAGCGGATCGAAGTGTCGCGTGGGCGCTTCCGCCCCGAGGTGGCGCGTGGTTCCTTCGGTCACGCTGGGAACGGGAGTCATCAGGCGTCCGGTTGTCTGGGCGCGTGACTCCACGGTTGGCGGTGCACTGTCACGATGAGCGGGAAAGTACGCACCCGAACCTGACGCCGGCAACTGAGGCGTCGTCGAGGTCGCCCGCCGCGCGGCGACAATCTGGGCGATTCCCTTGCCCATCGTAGAAAATCCCGGAAAGAAAAAACTCCAGCCCCAAAAGATTCCACCGGGAAAATGGGACATGACGACCACAGCAGCCACTATGAAACCAAGGCCGATGAAAATGTTAAGAATTCCCTTCTCCAGACTCGGTTCGATATTTTTGTTTCTCCGTCTTCGCCGGCTTGCACGGTCAGACCAATCGTCACGGTCAGCAGGAGATTGCGCCTGAGACAAAGTGCCGGACAATGCTTGAGGAATCAGACTGACATTCGCGCCGCACGAGCGGCAAAAACTCGCGCCCTCGACATTTTGGGTGGCGCATTTCGGACAAAACATCTCAAAACCCTCCGACCATCTCAGCAAAAGTGGCACCCGCATCCTGCGCGTGATTCACGGGCGGCCCGCCCGTGCCACCACTCCTGTCTTAACGAAAATGCAACGGCATCTGTTCAGAGTCTATTTCGGCGTGACAACCTTCGCGGCGATCGCTCGCTGTCTTAGTGCTTCGTAAAGAATGATTCCGGCCGCAACCGAGACGTTTAGCGATTCGATTTTCCCCCGCACCGGAATCTGCACCAGCACATCACAGTTCTCGCGCACCAGACGATGCAGGCCGGCGCCTTCTCCGCCCAGAACAAGGGCTGACGGACGCGTCCAATCCCACTCAGTGTAGTTCATTGAAGCATCCGCAATGGCGCCAACAACCCAAACGTTACGCTCTTTCAACTTTTCAATCAAACGAGACAGATTCGTCGCGCGCGAGACGGTCACATGCTCTACTGCGCCGGCCGCCGCCTTCGCCACCGCATCAGTCAAACCGGCCGCCCGCCGCTCGGGAACAAAGACGCCGTCAACCCCGGCACACTCGGACGTCCGCAAGATCGCGCCCAGATTGCGCGGATCTTCCACGCCATCTAACACGACGACCAGGGGTTCGGTTTCGCTGCCGACTTTCGCTGCGATTGCCGACAACAGATCATCGGCGTCAGCATAGCGGGCCGCTGCCACGCGGGCCATGACACCTTGATGATGCGTGTTGCCGACTGCGCGATCGATGCTCGCTCGCGGAGCCCGCTTAACTGCAACGTTCCGGGTGCGCGCCAACTCGATCAACTCGCGCAGCCGCTCATCGCGCGCGCCTTCGGCCACGACGATTTCAGCGGGAACTCGCGCGCCTTCACGCAGAGCCTCCAACAACGGGTTCACTCCGTAAAGCAATTCCTGATTGGTTGAGCTTGAACGGCCCGATGCTTTGTTCTTCATCTATCGCCTTCCAGCTCGTGCAATTTCACGCGCCGCCGGAGCCGCGAGTAGCTATTGAATTGAATTTCGTTATCAGTGGTGGTGACCGTAGCCATGTCCATCTTGCCGGCCCCGCTCCGCCGCCACTCACCTTTCCTGGTCTGTGGCTCGAGTGGCCAAACGTTTGCCAGCACCGCGCGGACTCTTCGGTACAGATCGTCCAGCTCAACGTTCGGCGCCCGGCTGCGCAGCACATCGTTAAGCCTCCCAAAGTTTTCAAAGGCCGTCATCGCCTTTTCAGGTCCCAGACACGAAAAGTCAAAGCTACTGGCGTAAATGCGATAGCAAACCTCATCCGACCTGGCATAAAGATCCATCACCGGCTCGTCTGAGAATAACTCGCGACTACCCAGTGGTTGCGAACCACCTCGGCGCCGGCGTTCTTCGACTTCGACCCGGTTGGTTACGAGGCGACCCGTGACGATTAAGACAAGGTCAGCCCAGCTAACCGAGACGGCTGCGCCACTCATTGGCACCGCCGCCAGTCCTTCGTCCGAAAATTCAAGCGCGCGAATCTTCCTGGCAGGCACGTCAAGGTTTAGGGCGTCTTCTTTGAACGTGTTCACGCCAATACCTAACGCGCGAAATTTGTCAGCTAAGATCGTCGCCTGCTCGCGCGTCGCGGCCCGTGTCAGCGGGACCCAGCTGTGCAAGCCGACGGCGCTTTGCACTTCCGCAACCTGAAGGTGCAACAGCGCGACCATCTCCGCCAGCGCCGATTCAGACAGATCGGTTTGATTTGGCGCCAGCACCACGTAGCAACTGTTGAGAGTGCCAACTTCAGTCGGGTTCTCTGCGGATAAAGCCCGACTAGAGTCGGTACTCTTAACGCTCGCCACCGCATCCAACGCTTTGCTACTCGTCACCGGAAGACTGGCCCCGCAGTAGAGACACTTCGCGCGAGTCGGCGGGTTCGCCCGCAGGCACGCATCGCAGGTGACCATCTCGGCCGGCGCAAAGCTCTGCGGCTTGGCGTCTGGCACGGCGTCAAACGCCAGAGAGGTCGATTTGTCGGTGTCGCTCAATCCATTTTTCCCCGGCTTCACTTGCTGGCGCGATTATACGATGCCGGAGAACTTATAGCTTAACTTGACCGAGAGCACTGCTGAGCGGCATTCTAGTCGCCACCATAACAAAACTTTTTACGGAGTCTACTAACTTGAACCATTTTGATTCTACGAACAATATTTCACTGCAGTTCGGCCATCGCGGGAAAGTGGCAATCTTTATCGACGGGAACAACCTGTTTCACGCGGCGCGGTTTCACAATATCGATATCGATTACAACAAGCTTCTGCGGCTGTTACTCGGCGATGGCCGTTTGTTTCGGGCCTTCTTTTACACGGGTGTGGATGCGGGTGCTGAACGCCAACAGGGATTTTTGTTGTGGATGAGACGCAACGGTTTTCGGGTCGTGCAGAAGGAACTGAAGACGTTCTATGACGGGACGCGCAAGGCCAATCTCGACGTTGAGATTGCCGTCGACATGCTCTCTCTCGCCGAGCGTTACGATACGGCGGTGCTGGTTTCCGGCGATGAGGACTTTGTCTATGCGGTGAATTCGGTAGCTTATAAAGGCTGTCGAGTCGAGGTGGTCGGGTTCCGTTCGAACACGGCGCCCAAACTAATTGACGTAGCGGATTGCTTTATTGATCTCGGCGAGATTGCTGAGAAGGTACGGAAGGATTTCGCGCACGGAATGAAATACGAGGAGCGCGATCTGCACGTATCGCAACAACCGCCTCCACCCGCATCATTCATCGAGCCCACGCCGCTCGTGCCACCCTGCGCTGATTCGCCCGTGATTCCGGCGCCCGACCTGCACGCGTTTCATCCGCCGATTGGATCGATCATCGAAGCGGGCGGAGCTGAAGGGTTGGATCAATTTCCCGGCAGCGACTTCATTCGCGTCACTGACGATCAATGACGCTCCGCCGTTTCGGAATGGAAATGAATGGCTGGCACGAGCCGCCGGAAGCGGGTCTCATTAAAGCAGACATCGCGGGCCCGCTTTTCGATCGAGGGGCGGGTCAACCCCAACGAAACTTTAATCAGCCTTACTACGCTTTAAGCGAATTTCGAGTGCTCTACTATCCTCGGCTCGATAAACAACCCTGACCAGTTGGCCGGGCTTGTAGTCGCTCAGCGAGAGGTCTTTCCTGCCCGCCAAGGCGGTATCTTTGTCGGCCCTGGCGCGAAACTTTGAATCAACCACGAATGTCGGTCGGGACTTGTCAGCAAGCTCGATCATCAAGAGCCCGCGAGTTTTATCTACGGCCAGAATCGTGCCCGTGACTCGCATCGGAAATGCAGGATCCCTGCCCATCCTTTCCGCTAGGCTTGGCGGTATGGAAGGTCCGCCAGTAGTTGGTGGGGTTACCGCCGCCGGCGCGGCGATTTTTTGTCCAACCGCGACCGCACAGCACGCTGCCAACAATGCGAAAATCAAAAGTAGTCTCATGCTTTGCTCCTTCTATAGACGCTAGTTTTCTTAGCGGGTGGCCTGAAGTCAAAAGGAGTGTACTCCCGATCACCTATGCGGTAAAGACTTCCAGCCCGCGGCAGTGATGAGCGAAATATATTGTGATTGGTTCGGGGTCTCACCTCTCATCGATCGGCACGTAAGGCAGATTGCGCGGCCCGATATATTCAGCGCGCGGCCGGATGAGTTTGTTGTCGGCATACTGTTCGAGGATGTGAGCGGTCCAGCCGCTGATGCGGCTGATCGCAAAAATCGGGGTGTAGAGATCGAGCGGAATTCCCATCATGTAGTAGGTCGAGGCTGAATAAGCGTCGACATTCGGCAGCAAACCCTTCGCGCTTTTCATCAACTGCTCGATCTTCGCGGTCATCTCATACCACTTGGTGTCGCCCTTGCGCTCGCCCATCTCTTTCGAAAACCGGCGCAGATGAGTGGCGCGAGGATCTTCGGTGCGATACACCGCATGACCAAACCCCATGATCTTCTTCTTCGTTGCGAGGGCGTTTTTGATGAAGCCTTCAACGCCTTCGACGCTGCCGATCTCGAGCAGCATCTTCATCACTGCGGTGTTCGCGCCACCGTGCAACGGCCCGGAGAGGGCGCCCAACGCGGCAGTAACGCAGCTATACATATCAGCCAGCGTGCCCGCGACAACTCTTGCGGTAAAGGTCGAAGCGTTCAATTCATGATCGGCCTGGAGAATCAGCGCTACGTCCAGAACATGAGCATCAAATTCGTCCGGCATCTCTCCGTTGAGCATATATAGAAAATTGGTTGCGATATCAAGGTCGGGCTTGGGTTCGATCGGATTTAGATCCTTTCGCGCCCGATCCATCGCCGCCACGATCGTCGGAAATCTCGCAGTCAACCGAGTGGCAACTCGGAGACTGGCCTCGCGGGAAAGGTCGCGCGATTCTTCATCGAACATCGCCATCGCCGAGACTACGGTGCGCAGCGCGTCCATCGGCTCAGCGTTGGCCGGCACCCGCGCGTATATTCCCTTGATCAGTTCAATGATTTCCGGCGAAAGCTTGTAGGACGCGGCGAGGCTCTTCCTCAACTCGTCAAGTTCGGCGCGCGTTGGCAAGCGCCCGTTCCATAGCAGGAAGACAACTTCTTCAAACGTCGATTTGGTAGCCAGGTCATGAATATTCACACCCTGATAAATCAGTTCGCCCTTTTCGCCGTTAACATCGCCAATTGAAGAGGTCGCGGCAATGACGCCTCTGAGCCCGGTTGACACCGCGCTCGCCGCCGTACTCTCCTTCGCTTTTTCCATTTGTTTGCGTCCCTCGAAAGTTTTGGATGAATTGAAGATAGCAAAGAGGTTTCCGCGTGACAAGCGAAGGCTCGCCGCTCGAACCGGGTGTCACAAGCCCGCGCATTAGCAAGGGCTCCTTACACTAGAGGCCCTCCCTCACGGTCGGGCTTCTGACACGTTGCCAGACGGGATGGTCGTTATGATGAGGGCTAAAACGCTACGACCTCAACGCAAAGTCACCCCGTCACCACGTTGAACGTTTAGGAGTTTCGCGGCGGAAGAATTTTGCGCTGCGATCTCTAAGAACCCCGCGCTGCCGACAAAGCAGAACAACTCTTCCGGGTCGACGCCCCTGTCCGCGAAGAACTCGCGAAAGGAAGAGATTTCGCGGTCACGGACGACCAGCGCCGCTCCCTTCATAACATCATCGCGGGTAAGATTTGTGATGCAGTTACCAAAGCGATCAACATGGATCACTGTCGCCTCGATCTCTCCGCTCTTTGTCCTCCTCGGCGCCAACGATTCAAGTTTGATCAGATCATCGATCAGCGGACCAAACTCTTGCACATCGACTCCATTTGCAAGCGCCGCCGCGACCGGCGCAAAAATGTCCCGGCCATGGAAAGTGGGCCTAACGGGATGGCGAAAAAACTTCTCGTTCGCTAAATGGATCGCGCGAAAGTTCCCTTCTCGCTCGCAGATCCAACTGAATAATCCATTGTCGGGCCCGACAAAAAACTGGCCGGCGCAATCGATGATGATTCCTCTGCGCGCGGATCCTACTCCGGGGTCGACAACCGCTACGTGGATCGTGCCAATGGGAAAGTCCTTGTATACAGCCAGCAGATTGAAAGCGGCCGCCCGGATGTCCTGAGGTGGAGTCTCGTGGGTGATGTCCACGATGCTCGCGTCGGAGTCTAGAGAAAGGATCGTGCCTTTCATCGCGCCGACGAAATAATCTTGCGAGCCAAAATCAGTCAGAAGAGTGATGATCGGCATGGATTGGTTGCCAGATGAGGTCAGTACCACCCGCGTGAGCGGGTGGATCATAGAGTCGATCTCGGCAGATGCGTGTCTGACCCACCCGCTCACGCAGGTGGTGCTGACTTCCATTTACTGGATCGCGATATCGGCCGCCGTGCGGATGCGTAGTTGCTGGCCCTTGTGGAGGTGAATGTCCTTGCCGCGCTCACTGAGGACCCCGGCGGTTCCGACTCCGGCCCCGATGGTCGCACCGACGGCGGCGCCAACTCCACCGCCCGCGATCGCTCCGATGATCGCGCCAATGCCGGTCGCGGCGCCGACTTTTTCAACATCCTGCTTGGTTGAACTGGTTCCCTGGACGCCACCTTCGGAATCGACCTTGCCCGCGCCCTGGCTGCCGCCGCCCGGAATAACTTCGAGCACCTGCGCGCTCATCCTTGCCGAGCGGCCATCAGAAAGTCGAATTTCATCGAACGACAACTGCAACTGCGCCGTGCTCTTGACCCGGCCCGGGCGCTTTACGTTCACTACCCGGCCATTGATGATCGCGCCTTCATATTCTTTCGGTTCGACCACGCGCGCCTGGAAGTGATCGCCTTTCCGTGACGCATTGGTCGCGAGGTCGCTGAGCAACTCGACCCGCATGATCGTGTCGCGAGGAACGTTGTTGTTTGGCTTCCCAGACTGAGTTGACTGCGGCTCTTGGGACGTCGAGCCAGGGCGCTTGTTTTGATCGATCGGATATTGAACCGACGAATCTTCGGTTCTGCGTCTTAAATTGTCTGGGATACTCGAATCAAAAGCCTTTCGATCAAAGCCGGCGTTATAGCCCGCTTCAAATCCCTGTTGATAGCCGTCGCGATATTCTTCCAGGGTGCCGTACTTTGAATTGTAAGCGCGGTCGCCGTGCTCGTACTCCGTCTTGTTCCGAAATTCGCGGGCGGCGTTGCTGGCCTGGTCGCTCCTGCCGGTTGGATAACCGTCAGAGTAGCCAGCGCGATAACCCCGCATGAGTGCGGTGACCTGGTCCTGGGTTTGAGTTTGGGTTTGGGTTTGGGGATCCTGCGCCTGCACCGGAATCGCGGTCAGCGAAACCAACGCCAACATGAGGGCGAGAATAAGAGTCAATGCAAATCTGAGATTCTTCATAGTTCAGCCTTTCCTGCCAACGTCTCGGATTTTCGAAAAGATTAGCTCAAGAGCGTCGACACTTTTGAAAGGGAGAGCTTTCATCAAAATGCTAACACCGAGTCCAGTCCGCAACAACCACGAAGCTTGACCGTCATGATTGCCCGACCTAGACTCGGGTGCACGGGTCTCAGATGCGAGATGTAACGTACCAGTTGTCACGTTTAGCGGCGGGCTAGCGCCCGCCGTCGTGTACGCTAGGCGTATTTCGAGATGGCGGGCCGTAGCCCGCCTCTAAACGAATTAGTTGTAGTCAATGCGAAAAGTCTATCTCGATCACAGCGCCACCACCCCGGTCGACCCTCGGGTCGTCGCGGCGATGCTGCCGTACCTGACCGAAAAGTTCGGCAACGCCTCGAGTGTCCACGGGTTTGGTCAGGAAGCGCGGGCCGCGGCCGATCGCGCTCGGCGGCAAGTCGCCTCCCTGATCGGCGCGCGCGCAAACGAGATCATCTTCACGTCCGGCGGCACGGAAGCCAACAACCTGGCGATTCGCGGTGTTTGCGACCTCGCCGAAGCACACGGCCGTCACATCATCGCGTCGGCGATTGAACATCCATCGGTCCGCGGCGCGATTGATTCACTGGAAAAGCGCGGTTGGCTGGTCACTCGCTTGCCCGTCTATGACGACGGGATTGTCCGCATCGCCGACGTGTACTCGGCCCTGCGCCCGGACACGGTGCTCATCAGTGTGATGATGGCGAACAACGAGATCGGCACCGTCCAACCCATCAAAGAAATCGGCGAACTGGTTAAGGAAGAGCGCCAACGCGATCATCGTCATCTGTGGTTTCACACCGATGCGGTGCAAGCCGCCGGACGCCTTCCGATTCAAGTCGACTCGCTCGGCTGCGATCTGCTCTCCCTTTCTGCGCACAAAATCTATGCACCGAAAGGAACTGGGGCTTTGTTTCTTCGTCGCGGCGTGCGTTTGACTGCACAGCAAGTTGGCGGACATCAGGAACGAGAGCGGCGCGCCGGCACAGAATCAATTGCCAACATCGTGGCCTTCGGAGCGGCCGCGGAACTGGCTAAGACCGAAATGTCTGTGCGCAACCAACACACGCGGCGCTTGCGCGATCTGTTTGAGAGATCCGTCGTACAATCGATCGATGACATCGCCTTCAACGGAGATCGCGAACGCCGTCTGCCCCATCTATCGAACATCTCGTTTCGTTTCATTGAAGGCGAAGGCTTGCTGATTCATCTGGATATGCAGGGCGTCGCTGTTTCAACCGGCTCGGCGTGCTCGTCCGGAACACTCGAGCCTTCGCCGGTGATTCGCGCGCTCGGGCGCAACGAAGAACTGGCACGGGGCGCGATTCGTTTCAGCTTCGGCAAAGACAACACCGACGATGATGTCGATTACGCGCTGGCGGCGTTGCAGCGCGCGGTTGAGAGTCTCCGGCAATTGTCGCCGCTGTCGCGGCAGACGGCTGCGGTGAGCTAGGCCGTGTTAGAGAAACAGGGCACTAGCCCGACCGTGAGGGAGGGCTCACATGCAGGTCTTTGCATATCGAGCCCTCCCTCACGGTCGGGCTAGTGCCCCGATGATGGCTAAGGACTCTCTGAGCAAACATCTTGTCATATTCAGAAGCCTTCAAAGATCACCTCGCACATCCGCGCAACGCCGGCGAACTCGCCGGCGCAAACGCATCCGCGGAACAGTCAAACCCCGTCTGCGGCGATCGCCTCCGTCTCAGTCTCATCATTCGCGATGGCCGCATCGAGGCCGCACGCTTCCTCGCCTATGGTTGTCCGCCGACGCTGGCTTGCGGCTCTGCACTGGCAGAGATGTTGGAAGGGATGGCTGTTGAAGATGCGCTGAAATTAGCCCGCAAGGTGATCGTTAGCGCGGTCGGTGGCCTGCCATCCCGGAAACAACACGCGGCGGCGCTGGCGATCGAAACGTTGCGCGCTGCACTGGCCACGCCGATTATCTGAATTGCGGATTGACCAGCCGCGATCGGGTGGCCGGCGGTGGCGAGGGTTGGGTTTTCTTGTGATACTCAGGGCCGCAATACTTCTTTGGTTCCTGTCCGATGATGAAGGTCTTGGTGCGAATGACCGGGCAACTGTCAACCGCGATTAACCCGGTCGTCGGATCGACATCGAGAGTAATCGTGCCCTGCAACTTTGGCGACGTATCCACGCCGTAAAGGTCTCGCGAATTCAATCGTGAATCATTCTTGGGTGTAGGCTTTGCGCGTGGCAGTGGCTCGTCGGGCAGCGGCTCGGGCAAAGTAGCCGGCTCAGTCTGAGGCTGCTTGCCGGGGCCCTCGTCAATCGGCGGGGGCTCCTGGGCCATTTCGTCAGCGCCTTCGGTCCTCTCTCCCGGCAAGGTCCCACTGATAAAAAGTTCCGGCCGTTTAGTAGTGGTGTCCGCTTTCGCCAACTGCCCCGTGGTCGGATCGATGTCAGCTTGCTGGACGCCTTGCGGCATCTGCCAGTCCCCGGTCCACTCAGGGTGCGTATTCAGCGCCGCACTCATAAAGTCCCCCCAGATCGGCAACGCCGATGCCGCGCCCGTCAAACCCAATTGCGATCCATCATCGAATCCTACCCAGACGACGCACACCAGATCGGGAGTGTAGCCGGCGAACCAACCGTCGCGTGACGTTCCGGTCTTCCCGGCCACATTGAACTTGAACCCCCGCGCGCGAATAGGCGCGGCCGTCCCACGGTTGACTACATCCTTCATGAATGAAGTCATCACGTAAGCAATCTCCGGCCGCAGCACTTCGTTTTTCTGCGCGGTGGGTTGAGCGATCGTGGTGCCCGTACCGGTGGTGATGCGATTGATAGCCAGCGGCGCCGTGCGAGTCCCGTTCGCGGCGAATGCGGTGTAAGCAGAAGCAACCTGTAGCGGAGTCGCTTCAGCAGTCCCGAGAGCCATCGCGGGATAGGCATGCGCGACTCGCGGCAGTCCAGCTTTAGCAGCGAGATTCATCACGCGGCCGATCGTCACTTCCATCGCCACATCAACCGTCACTACGTTGAGGCTGTGGACCATCGCGTCGCGCAACGTTACCGGCTGCATCGAATACTTATCGCCCATGTTGCCCGGCGAATATTCCTGATTGTCGTAGGTGAATGTCTTTGGCTCGTCCTTGAAAACAGTTGCCGGAGTGATCACACGCGGAATTGGATCGTAAGCCGTGTTCAGTGCGGTCGCATAGACGAACGGCTTGAAAGCAGAACCTGGCTGGCGCAATGCCTCGGCGCGGTTGAGCTGGCTCTTCGCATAATCGCGCCCGCCAACCATCGCGACAATCTCACCGGTGTGCGCGTTCATCGCCACCAACGCGGCCTGCACAGTTCCTTCCGGCACGCGTTTCTTCTCTATCTTGTCGAGCGCAGTCAGTTGCTTCGTCACCGCGGCGTACGCCGCGCGTTGCAGGTCCATATCGACCGAAGTGTAAATGCGCAGGTGGTCGGCGCCCTGCCCGGCGATCAGATCGCCGAGCTGATTCTGAACGTAATCGGCAAAGTAAGGCGCGTCGGAAATGTCTATCCGGCCTTTGGTGGTCGCGAGTTTCAACTCAACCCCTTCAGCCTGTTTCGCCTGGTCCGGCGTAATCGCGGAAGTCTCAGTCATCGATTCGAGCACCTGATTGCGCCGGGCCGTGGCGGTTTCGATGTCGTGATACGGATTGTAGCGATTCGGACTGCGGATCAATCCAGCCAGAAAAGCCGATTCAGGCAAGCTAAGACTCGAGACATCTTTATTAAAGTAAGCACTGGCGGCTTCGCCAAAGCCATTGATCGAAAACCCCGACTGCTGCCCGAGATAAACCTGATTTGCATAGAGCGCAAAGATTTCTTCCTTGGAAAGTCGCGTCTCCAGGATCACCGACATGTACGCCTCGGCGACTTTGCGTTTCATCGTTCGCTCAGGTGACAAGAGCAGGTTCTTGACGAGCTGTTGGGTAATGCTCGAACCGCCCTGGCGCGCAATCGGCGAATTGGGATCAGAGTCGTAACGCCGCAGCAACGCGCGGATGATGCCGCGAATATTGACGCCATGATGTTCAAAGAACGAACGATCTTCGGTGACCGTAATCGCCTTTACCAGATCAGGTGGCAGGTCGCCATAGCCGATCACTCTGCGCTTGGCACGTTCGCGGCCGGTGACTGAGCTGATCAACTCAGGTTCCAACTGCGCTTTATCGAGTCGCGCGTTGTTGTCTTTACCGGCCATGGCCGCGATTGATTTTCCGCCGCGAGCGAATTGGACTTTTATTGCCCGGAAGGGCTGGGCACTGTCCAGAACCGAATCCTGGCCGGGATCAATCTCGACTGTCGTTCCGTCAATGACGTAACGTCCGCGGGCGCTGTCACCCTGCTGTCCCCGCTCAACGTATCCCGCGCGCTTTAGATAAGCCAGCAGTTCGTCTTGAGAAATGTTCTGGCCGACGCGAATCGGCTTCGGCGCCGCGTAGATTCCGGCCGAACGCGTATAGATTTCGCCCTTTAAGAGATTGTCTATGCGCGCCGAAAAAATTATCCAGTAATAGGAGAAGACAGTTACAACCAGCACTGCACAAAGCAATACCGGGACAACAAAGTATGGCCGCAAGAGAAATCGCAGGACGCGACGGGCAAAGCTGGTCCGCGGCTCTTCGTAACGCACGACGACCGGCGGCTGCATACGGCCGCCACGAACAACGCGGGGAATATGATCTTCAGGTGGATGCCGAAATGCCATGAAAAACAGGTGCACGCGCTCGGCCAGGGGGGACGCCGTCATCTTAGATGCTAAACACTTATCACGAACCTGTCCACTATCAATTGACAGCCCGTGGCACTTTCGCTAATTTAACGCCAAAGTTCCCGACAAGGTTGCTTGGCGATCACGATTTGAGCTGTTCAGTTCTAGAAATGAAAGGTATCCCCCAAATGAAAGTCAGATTGGCTGGACTTTTGGCGCTGTGCTGCGCCTTCGGCCTGATTGTTTCTTTTTCCCACTCGGACGCGACTCAATCGCAAACCACTCAAGCCAGGAACGGCTTGTCGCAAGACGAGCGAGATCTAATAAATGAAATCAACGAGGTACGCGCCCATCCGGACGTGTACGCGGGTTACCTCGAAAAGCTGAAGCCTTTTTTTAAAGGAAAAGATTTCAAGAGCGGGACGTTGGAAGTCACCACCCGGGAAGGCTGGACTGCCGTCGAAGACGCGATCGCATTTCTGCGCGTGGCCAAGCCTCTCGGTCCATTAGGCATGTCGGCGGGTCTTAGCCTCGCCTCAATGAGTCACGTTAAGGATCAGAGTGGCACCGGCGCCACCGGTCACAAGGGAAACGACAGCAGCCTTGTCGAACAGCGAGTGAAACCCTTTGGCACCTGGGAGGGTGGAATTGGTGAGAACGTTGGGTATGGACCCGAGTCAGCCCGCGACAGATTGCTCACGTGGTTGATCGACGACGGCTTCGCAAGTCGCGGGCACCGGCGGCGGATCATGAGTGCCGATTACAAAGTCGCAGGTATTTGCTGTGGTCCGCACCCGGAATACGGAACAATGTGTGTGTTGACCCTGGCCGGTAGTTTTGTCGATGCTACGGCCGCGAAGGCGCCGGCCGGCAACCAGCCCAATTCAAATTCAGCGACTTCGCCGAAAAACGGCTCGACACTCTCCGCCGCTTCGCAAACTCAAGTGAACGCGACGAACAACAGTAGTGCAGCGAAGCCTTCGACCAGCGGTGGCGCGGCGAATGCGAATTCAAATAAGAGCAAGGCGCCGCCGAAAACCCGAAAGTTCTAAGAATCAAGCGAGACATCTAATTAAAATACGTCGGCGCCGGCCGGCAGTTACGGACGGAAGAAAGAAAGGCTTTCCGCATTTTCACGCGGAAAGCCTTTTCCATTTGGTCGGGACGCCGAGATTCGAACTCGGGGCCTCACCCACCCCAAGGGTGCGCGCTACCAGGCTGCGCCACGTCCCGTCAAAGCAGTTTCAGTATGAACGGAAAACATCCGATGTCAAAGCGCGCAGGCCGATTATTTCCGACGGTCCTGGTTTGATGCGATCGCGGCCTCGCCTTCATCCAGCAGGTCAAGTATCTCCTGCAGCTGTTTGGCTAACTGAAGAAGTGCAGGGCGCTGTTCGTCGGTTGGGGCGGCCGCCGGCGCGGGGCTGGCGGGTTGAGCAAATCGCGCGGCCAGGGAAGGCGGTGGCTGCAAACTGCGTCCGGGAGTTTTCGGCGCCGCGAGTTGTCCGCTGTCTCGATTAGGCCCACGAATTTCGCCCGCCAGTTTTTTCTTGGCGCCGGCGATCGTGTACTGCTCGTCGTAAAGTAACTCTTTAATTCGCAGCGCCATCTCTACGTCACGGCGACGGTAAGTCCGCTGACCGGCTCGATTCTTTTGCGGCTGCAGCATCGGAAACTCTGTCTCCCAATACCGCAGGACGTGAGCTTGCACGCCGGCGATGTCACACACTTCGCCGATCTTGAAGAACAGCTTTTCTGGGATTGCTGCGGCTGATGCGCTCATGTTCGTCGAATCGAAAAGAGAAGCAGGCTCCCTGGCGTCGCCGGGCCGACTTTTTAACGCCAACGCGAACTCACGCGAATGTTACTGTGCGGAGATTTAGGTGTCAACAGTTACATTTAGGCGGCGGAACTTAAGCAGAGGCATTAAACGTGAAATCTCAGGTGAGGCATCGGGGAAGGTGAGGTCAGTACCGCGAGCGATAGCGACCGGGTCTCACTACTCAACACTACTCGACATCTGGTCGACGAAACCCGGTCGCTATCGATCCCGGTACTGACCTCATCGCCCGACCGGCACTATGAAACACGAGACTTCGCCAGCAATAAAGCGCAAGATCAAATAAGGCCGCACTCCTGTCCCTTCCCCGATAGACGCAACCACATCCCCACGCTATAATCGCGCGTTATCCAGCAATAACCCGCGTCCGTCCCGGAGGTTCACACCAAGAGTGCCAGCATCTGTAAACGGTCTTCGCCTTGCAACACGTTTTGACGAGGTAGGCTTTTCCGACATTGTCCAAATTCGGAATCGCGTAATGGATTTGCGCGCTCGTGGCGCGACGGTCTTTCAATTTGAAGGAGGCGAGCCCTATCGCGCGACCCCCGATTACGTCAAGGAAGCCGTCAGCTCGGCCTTAGCAGAGAACAAGACACGCTATGCGCCGTCGTCAGGAATATCAGAACTGCGTCGCGCGATTGCCGACAAGCTGCGAGATCGAAATTCCATTCCCGCCGATGAAGAGAACGTTATGGTAGTCAACGGCGGCATGCAAGGTTTGTTCGGCGCCTTTCAATCAGTGGTGAATCCCGGTGACGACGTGCTGATCTTTTCTCCCTACTGGACGCCGATTAAGGATCTGGTGGCTCACTGCCAGGGGCGGCTCGTGCTGGTGCCAACTGATGAAGCTCGGACCAACGGCGTGAGCGAGACTCTCGCGCGCTATGCAACCGAGCGGACTAGATTGCTTTATTTCAACACCCCGACGAACCCTTCGGGTGTTGTGTTCACCAGGAGCGAAATTGAAGAAGTTGCCCGGTTCGCGCTCGACCGCGATCTGGTTGTAGTGGCTGACGAAGCTTATGAAGACATCGTCTATGATGACGAGCACGTTTCCATCGCTTCGTTGCCGGGCATGTTCGAACGCACGATTACTTCGTTCACGCTGTCGAAATCATATGCGATGACCGGCTGGCGTATAGGCTATGCGGTGGCCGCTGAACCATGGATGACCGGTCTGGCTAAGTCTGTGCTTTATTCTTCGAACGGCGTTTCGACGCCGACGCAGTGGGCCGCGCTGGCGGCGTTTACCACTCCGTCAGATTTCCTTGAGACATCGCGCGTCGCTTATCGTGAGCGGCGCGATTTGCTTTTAGCGGGACTCAATGAACTCGGTTTGGCTTGCGCCTTACCGGCCGGAGCCTTCTATGCTTTCCCGGACGTCAGCAGCCTCAGCCGCGACAGCCGAGAGGCCGCGGAACTCCTGTTGAGCCGGGCGCAGGTGGCTACGGTCCCCGGAGTGGTGTTCGGCCCCCAGGGCCAGGGCCATGTGCGCTTTTCCTTTTCCACTTCGATCGAAACTATCAACGCGGGCCTTGAATCAATGCGCCGCAATCTTTAAGTTCAGCGTTCAATGGGGCAGTAGCCCGACCCTCAGGGAGGGCGCTTCCTGTTTCGACGCCCTCCATGACGGTCGGGGCTACTGCCCCGCTAAACACATCCCATGGACGAATTCGACTTCATTCACCGCCTTCGTGAACAGACACGATCACGCAGGCATTCGTCCCGCCTGGTTACTGGAATCGGCGACGACGCCGCGGTGGTCAATCAGATAGCCAATCGCGATCTGGTTGTCACGACCGACCTGCTAATCGAAGGCGTCGATTTTTCCCGCGACGCGGCCCCCGCCCGCATGCTCGGTCATAAGGCACTCGCAGTTTCGCTTTCCGACATCGCCGCGATGGGTGCTCGACCGTTTTGGTCTCTGCTGTCGCTCGGATTGCCCGCCGATGTCTGGAAGGACAACTTCAAAGAAGAATTCTTCGCCGGGTATTTGGAGTTGGCCGATAAGTATGGAGTGACGCTGGCGGGCGGAGATGTTTCAGAGGCAAAGACCACTATCATGATCGATTCGATCGTGCTGGGCGAAGTCGCGGCAGGCTCCGCCGCATTGCGCTCCGGCACTCGCTCCGGTGATCAAATCTACGTCACTGGAACCCTCGGCGGCGCCGCAGCAGGATTGAAGTTGATCGAGATGGGCGCGCGCCTCGGAGAGACAGGCCTAACTTCCCTTCCCCGCGCATCCCAACGCGACAGTAACCCGACGAGGTCAGAACCGGGAGCGATAGCGACCGGGCCTCCAACATTAACCGGGCCTGCGCACCCGCAGGATCAACCCCACACCGCGGAGACAAAAGCGATCGAGTCCCTCCTGTTGCGACACTTGCGTCCATCGCCGCGCGTCGGCTGGGGGATCGTCCTGGGTGAAGAGCGACTTGCGACTGCCATGATCGATATCAGTGACGGCTTGTCCTCCGACCTTGCTCATCTGTGTGAAGAGAGCAACGCAGGCGCGCTGCTTGATTCTTCGTCTTTGCCAATCGATCAAGACGTAAGCACGCTTTGTGGCCGGCGGGCGCTGGATCCATTGATGCTGGCCCTGCATGGCGGCGAAGATTTCGAACTACTGTTCACGGTTCGGCCCGATGAAGTGAAGCGGTTGCCAAAACGGGTGGATGGCGTAGCAATCTCACGAATTGGCGAAGTCACCGATCAAGCCGGCACAATTCGCATTGCGGAAAAGAATCGCGTTTGGGATTTAGAGCCAAAAGGATTCCAACATTTCAAAGCTTGATGGCGAAACGGGAGACTCCACCGTCACGGCCGGGCTGCTGCCCTTGAAGGTTGGGCAGTTTGACTCGCCCTCACTCCTTTCTTAGACTCGCATCCAATGCTCCGCATCCACAACACACTCTCTGGAAAGCTCGAAGAGTTTCGCCCGATGATCGACGGCGAAGCCAAGTTCTATTACTGCGGTCCCACGGTCTGGGATTATGGCCACATCGGAAATTTTCGCTCAGCGATCGCTGCCGACGTTATTCGCCGTTATCTAAAGTTCAAGGGCTTGCGCGTGACGCAGGTGATGAATCTTACCGACGTCGACGACCGCATCATTGCGAAAGCCCAGGAGAGTGGGAAGACGATCGACGACTATACGGCAAAGTACATCGAGGCCTTCTGGGAAGACTTCGATGCGCTCGGCTGTGAACGGCCAGAGGTCGCTCCACGCGCCACGCAGCACATTCCCGAAATGGTTTCAATGATCGAAAAGCTGTCAGAGCATGGCCACGCCTATCAATCAGACGGTTCGATCTATTACCGGATCAAGTCGTTTCCTGACTACGGCAGGCTTGCGAAGATTAACTTTGCCGGCAACATCGACGGCGCCAGCGAGCGGGTCGACACTGACAAGTATGAGAAGGAAGACGCGCGTGACTTCGCGCTTTGGAAAGCTCCAAATAACGCGGAAGAACCCGCTTGGGATGCCAGCGTCGGTCGCGGCCGGCCCGGCTGGCATATCGAATGCTCAGCGATGTCGATGAAATACCTGGGTGAAACCTTCGACCTTCATCTTGGCGGCATCGACCTGGTTTTCCCGCATCACGAAAACGAAATCGCCCAAAGCGAAGGCGCTACCGGTAAGCAATTCGTGCGCTACTGGCTGCACTTTGAACATCTGAAAGTCGAAGGCGAGACGATGTCAAAGTCGAAAGGCAACTACTACACGTTCCGCGATCTGGCCAAGCAGGGCTTTTCAGCCGCGGCGATTCGCTATTTCCTGCTGAGTGTTCCCTGCCGCAAACAGCTCAACTTTACTTTCGACGCCTTGCGCGGCGCCGAGAAAACCGTTGGCAGCCTGCGCGACTTTCGCGCGCGCCTGGAAGAAGCGAAAACCGAACCCGGACGCAACGATGAGCTTGCCGCCGCGACCGAGCGCGCGCTGGCAGAATTCGAAGCGGGAATGGACGACGACCTGAATACATCGGTCGCGCTTGCGGCCATCCACGATCTCACGCGTGAAGTTAATACTGTGCTGGCACGACGAAGCCTGCGCGAAGAAAATAAGCGCGAAGTCATCGCTGCCGTAGAACGCTTCGATAGCGTGCTGAATGTCTTTGGCGATCCACAGCCGCAAATTCTCAACGCGGAAATTCAGAAGCTGATTGATGAACGCCAGGAAGCGCGTCACCGCCGTGACTTTGGTCGCGGCGACGAGATCCGCGACCAACTCGCCGAACGCGGAATCATTTTGGAAGACACGAAAGACGGAGTGCGCTGGAAGAGAAAGTGATTCTGGTACAGAACCGCTCGCGGTAGCGAGTGGGTTCATGTCTGCGGGAAAGACCGCCGATGCATGCCGTAGCTGATTGATGAAAGCCACCCGCTCGCTACCGCGAGCGGTTCCGTACCGTACGCCACCCATGCCTTTCTCCACCAGAAAGCGATCAAGAGGCTTCAAAATTCGCTATGCCCTGATGGCTCTGGCAGCGGCGATTCTCTTCGGCACTATAGGTTTTCATTTCGTTGAAGGCTGGTCGCTGGCCGACAGTCTTTACGTGACCGTACAGACGCTGACGACGGTGGGCTATGGCGATCTACCCCCGCACAGCGGCCGCGGCCGCTTATTTGCGGTGCTGGTCATGCTGATCGGGGCGGGCGGGGTTGCGTTGGCTCTCTCGACCATAGTTCAATCGGTTGTACAGTCGGAATTGATTTCGACTTTTGGCCAGCGAAGGCTCTCTAAAAAAATGAGCAAGCTGAAAGATCACTACATCATTTGTGGCTCGGGCCGAGTCGGTTCGCACCTGATACGCGATCTGCTGGCGGCGAACGAATCGTTTGTCGTGATCGAAAGCGATCAGCAACGCGCTGCTGAGTTCAGCCAACGCGACGTCAATGTGCTGGTCGGTGATGCGACGCTGGAAGATAGTCTGCGCAATGTTGGAGTTGAGCATGCACGCGGACTGGCCGCTTGTCTTCCCAACGACGCCGACAACGTTTATGTGGTGCTGACGGCGCGCGACCTGAATCCGAACTTGAGAATTGTCGCCCGCGCCGCAGAGGAGCAGGCTGAAGCAAAGCTTTTACGCGCCGGCGCGAATCACGTGGTGGCACCGACGATCATCGGGGGACACCGCATGGCGGTGGCCTTGACCAAACCCGCGGTCAGCGAATTTATGGATTCGATTACCGCCAGCGAACTGGGTCTGGGGTTCGAGCAGGTCGAGGTTGACGCTTCGTCATCATTGGTCGGACAAGAACTGCGCTCCACTTCTATACGTTCCGAACTCGACGTGGTGATCGTCAGCATTAGGCGTCAGGACGGCCAGATCGTTTTCAATCCCGCCGGTAACGCGATGATTGAAAATGGCGATATCCTAATAGCGATCGGCCGGGCCGAGTCCTTGACCAAACTCAACCAAGTGGCGCGCGGCACAATGTAGCGCAAGTTGTTAACTTGCGCCCGTTCTTGTCAGAACCGCCTGCGGTAGCGGGCGGGTAATCTCTGATACCGAGTCGCACTTGATCGCGATGGATCAACCGCCCGCTACCGCAGGCGGTTCTGACTAAATCCGCAAGTTAACAACTTGCGCTACATGCTTTGAGAGTCTTAGTCACCGGCGGCAGTGGTTATCTCGGCACGCACGTGCGGCGTTTCTTCGACGCCGAAGATTTTTCGCGGCGCTCACATCTGGACGTGCTTAGCCCGTTCGACGCGGGGCGGGTCGGAGCCTATGAAGTCGTAATTCACCTCGCGGCGCACCTGAGCAAGGATCCCGCCGACGCTGAGAATTGCTGGCGCACAAATGTTGAAGGCACGGTGAACCTGCTGCGCGAAATGCAGCCAAACTCTGTGTTCATCTTCGCGTCCACGAAAGATGTTTATGGATCGCACGCCGACGATTTCAATGAGGTCCCGGAGACTTGCAGCACCGAATACCAGAACCAGTCAGCGCTGGAATGGTCAAAGCTGATCGCTGAAAGATACGTTGAGTATTATGCCGCGCAGAGAAACTTCCGGTCGTGCATCTTTCGTCTTTCGACCGTGTACGCGCGACCTTCAGAAGGAAATGAAAATGGTTTTGTGACGCACTATGTCGAAGGAGTCAAGCGGGGCTGGCCGCTGCGTTTGCCTCTCGAAGGCAAGCCGGTGCGCGACATTCTGCACGTGGATGACTTCTCGCGGGCCTGTCGCGCTTTCATCGATTCGTCGGTGACCAGCGGGCTCTATAATCTCGGCGGCGGCGGTCAGAACGCTCTGTCGCTGCGCGAGATGGTCGACAAGGTGGCCGAGATCATTCAGTGCAATCCGGTGTTTGACGAAACTGTTTCGTTGCCGGCGCCCGTGCCTTTGAATTACATCACGGACATCGCGCGCGTCCGCGAAGAGTTGGGTTGGCATCCACAAATTGGGATCGAAGAAGGGCTCAAGAGTTTGATCTGAAGCCGGGAGCGCGGGCAGCCTGCCCGCATTGAGCGCGAAGCGCGAAGAACAAGTTGCCAAACCACACGTTACAACCGAGCCAGATCCAACGCGTTGTCGTTCGCGCCCCCAACTGGGTCGGCGACGCCGTAATGGCCGTGCCCGCTTTTCGCGAACTGCGGCGCGTGTTGCCACAGGCGCACATGACCGTGGTTGCCCGTCCGGGTGCGGCCGACATCTTTATCGATGCAGACTTTCTCGACGAGGTTTTGGTTTATGGGCGCACGGGTCTGGGTTCCACCTGGAACCAGGCGCGCGATTGGCGGCGCAGGGAATTCGATCTCGCCCTCTTGTTTCAAAATGCATTTGAAGCTGCGGCCATAGCCTTTCTATCAGGGACATCAGCCCGCATCGGCTATGACACCGATCGGCGCGGGCTCTTGTTGACGCATTCCCTTTCCTTGCCCGCGTGGAAGGATGAGAGACACGAGAGCTTTTACTATCTGAATCTGGTGGAAGAATTAGCGCGGCTCCTGTCTGGAAGTTCTCGAACCGAGACAACCGAACCGCGTTTCGATCTTCACGTCTCAGAAGTTCGCCGCCAGAAAGCGTTTCGGTTTCTGCAAGCACATGGCGCTCGCATGGATTCGCCGTTGGCAATACTTTGCCCCGGATCGATTAATAGCCGGGCGAAGCGTTGGCCAGCGGAGCGTTACGCAGAACTCGCCGATCGCTTAGCTGAGTCTGGCGCGGACGTGGCCCTGATAGGTTCGCCGGCTGAATCGGATGTCTCGCAAGAAGTTTGCAGACATACGCAACGTCAACCGATAGTATTGACTGGCACGACGACTGTCGCGGAGGCAACAGCTATCATCAGCATCGCGGATGTTTTGATTACGAATGATACCGGGCCGGCTCACATCGGGGCAGCATTGGGCACACCGACGCTGGTGATCTTTGGTCCAACAAATCCGCTGACCACTCATCCCTTGTCGGCCCACGCTGAAATCATTCGCCGCGCGCCGGATTGCGCGCCGTGCATGCTGCGTGATTGCCCGATCGATCATCGCTGTATGACCGCCATCTCACCCGCAGATGTTTTCGAGCGCGCGTCCGTTCTAATGTCGCAGAGACGCGCAGAGGTGACCGCATGAACCGGCTGGCACAGATCGTTGAAAGCTTTTCCGAAAAACCGATCGTCGTAATCGGGGACACCATTGCCGACCAGTTCATTTATGGCGAAATCAGTCGTGTGTCGCGCGAAGCTCCCGTATTTATTCTGCGGCACGAGCACACGGAAACCACGCCGGGTGGCGCGGGCAACTGTGCGGCTAATCTGGCAGCTCTCGGCGCAAAGGTGGCGCTGATCTCCGTGCTCGGTAATGATAAAGCCGGCCAGATTCTTTCCGTCAAGCTTCGCGACGCGGGCGTCAACTGCGACGGAGTTTTGCTGGAAGATGGGCGACAGACGATAACCAAGGTCCGCGTGCTGGCGGGCCAGATTCACTCAACCCGCCAACAGGTCATTCGGATCGACTATGACAGCGGTGACGCCTTGAGCGCGGACCTTCAGAAAATGGTGCGCGCTAACATCAACAAGGCAGTGGCCGGCGCCGGTGCGGTAATCATTTCCGATTACAACTATGGCGTTGCAGATCCAAAGATGGCTCAACTGGTGCGCGAAGCAGCCGGCCAGAGGATCCCGTTGTTAGTCGATTCGCGCTTTCGCCTTTCGGAGTTTTCTGATTTCACTTCGGCGACGCCAAACGAGGATGAAGTTGAACAGCTTCTGGGCATCAAGCACACCGATCAAGCTGCGTTGGAGTCAGCCGCCGAACAATTGCGGGCTCGACTCGGTTACAAGGCGCTGCTGGTGACCCGCGGCGGTCACGGCATGACGCTGATTGAAGGCAACGTTGCGCCGCTACATATCGACGCGGTCGGTTCCAGCCAGCCAGTGGACGGTACGGGGGCCGGCGATACTGTGATTGCCACTTACGCGCTGGCGCTGGCGTCCGGAGCGTCGTTTGCCGACGCGGCGCGTCTGGCTAATCTCGCCGGCGGCCTGGTCGTGATGAAACGGGGCACCGCGACGGTCACTTCACATGAGCTTGTTTCCGCAATCGCTCAGGTAGAAAGCGAATGAGGTTGAAGCAGCGCGAGCGAATCGTCGACCGCAGCAAACTAATCAAAATAGCCCAGGCAGAAAGGGGCTATGGTCAGCGAATAGTTTTCGCCAACGGCTGCTTTGACGTTCTGCACGTCGGCCACGTCCGTTATCTGGAAGCAGCCAAAGCGCTCGGCGATCTGCTGATAGTCGGGATAAATTCTGACGAGCAGACCCGGCGCCTGAAAGGTGAGGGCCGGCCGTTAATACCACAGGACCAAAGGGCTGAGATCATCTCGTCAATCGAGGCAGTCGACTTAGTTACGATTTTCGATGAACCCACCGTGACCGAACTATTGCTGGCCCTCAAGCCCGACATTCACGCCAAGGGTACTGATTACACTGAAGAGTCGGTTCCTGAGCGCGATGTGGTACGATCCTTTGGCGGACGAGTGGCGATCGTGGGCGACCCGAAAGATCACTCATCGTCGCAAATGATTGAGAGAATTAGCAGTGAACTGTAAGCGAAAGAAAGTGGGCAGTGGGCAGCCAAACCTGCTTGAGCCGTTGCGAGACTATGGCCATGCCTGCTGCTTACTGCCAACTACTCACTGATTCTTCTCACAGCCCACTGATCACTGATTCATGCGCATTCTCATCGTCAAACTCGGCAGCATCGGAGACATAGTGCACACTCTGCCGGCCCTCGCCGCGATGCGCCGGGCCTTGCCCGACTCAGAAATCTCCTGGGTGGTCGAGCGTCGATCATCCGAAATTTTGAAGGACAACCCGATTCTGGATCACCTCATCGAAGTCGACACGAAGGCGCTGAGGCGCGGGCTGATGTCTGGGGAGACGCTGCGGGCACCGCGCCAGCAGTTACGTCTGCTGCGCGCCTCCGCCTTCGATCTCGCCTTAGATTTCCAGGGGTTATTAAAATCGTCATTGGCAGCACGCCTGTCACGGGCACAGCGCGTCTATGGGTTTGCCCGCGACGCTTTGCGCGAGCCCGCCAGCCGTTTCCTGGTTCACCAAACAGTCGCGATACCTTCGGGTTTACACGTAATTAGAAAGAATCTGGCACTGGTAAAGTCAGCGGTGAACATTTCTGTGCCCGATGACCCGGCGGATTTTGAGTTTCCGATCGCAATCAATCGGGCGCACGAACTGGAGGCCGAGGAAGCGGCTGGCGACAGTAGTTACGTGATTCTGAATCCGGGCGGCGGGTGGCCGACAAAGCTCTGGAGCGCCGACAAGTTTGGCGCCCTGGCTGACCAAGTGTGGAATCGTTTTCAACTTCATTCCCTGGTGACCTACGGGCCTGGCGAAGCGGGACTAGCAGAACAGGTACTGGCCGCCTCTAACTCCGGCAAGGCGCGGTCTGTCTGTCTGTCGCTAAAAGGTTTCTTCGCGCTAGCAAAGGGCGCGGAGCTTTATGTAGGCGGGGACACTGGTCCGACTCATCTGGCTCTCGCGGCACGCACGCCGGTGGTGGGGCTGTTTGGGCCAACTGAATGGTGGCGCAACGGGAGTCCCTACGCTGACGACATCTGTATTGAGCGGACGGACATCGATTGCCGAGTCGATTGTCACCGGCGCGCGTGCTCGAAATGGATCTGCATGGACATCGATGTCGAGCGGGTGCTGCATGCTGTGACGGATCGTCTGGCGCGCGCGGGTCGAAGCGCACCGGTGGAATTGGTAACGATTGGCTAAACCTGGCACATGGATGCAGCGCTGGCGCGTGCCGCTCGGATTCGTTTGCGCGGCAATTTTCTTTTTGCTGAGCCGGCCACGGCCGCTGACGCTCGCTCTTGGCGGCGTGATCGCTTTGCCCGGACTCGCTTTGCGGGCATGGGCCACGGGTCATCTAAGAAAGAACGATGCTCTGGCTACGACTGGCCCCTATGCGTACACGCGCAATCCCCTCTACCTCGGCAGCTTTGTGATGGGAGTCGGATTCACTGTCGCCTCGGGAAGATTAGTCCTGGCGATTCTCTTTTCTGCCTTGTTCCTGGGCATCTATGTTCCCGTAATGCGCGTCGAATCGGCGACCCTCGCGAAATTGTTCGGCGAGAGTTATCAAAGATACTTGAAAGCAGTGCCGTTGTTCTTACCGCGGCTTTCCCCTTACCGCGAAGAAAACCAAGAGGTAGCCGGCTTCGACGCTTCATTGTACAAGCGCTATCGCGAGTACCAGGCTGCAATGGGCCTGGTCATCGCCTGGGCGTTGCTGGCGTTGAAGGCTTTTATTTTTAGTAAGTTCTAACCCGGGAGTTCGTTCTGACATTCAAATTCACAAAAGCATTGTTGATTCGCACCGGAATCGTATCGTTCCTCCTCATCCTAACCGGTAGCATTGCCTTGGGTCAGCAGGCGCAGCAAACCGCGTTTCCATTTTCCAGCGGCGAAGAGCTCGTTTATCAAGGCGAATTCAATAAGGGACTGTTGCACGGCATCGACGTGGCCGAGTTTCGGTTCAAGGCCGCGATCGAAGGCGCTCCGGGCAGGGGACCGTCGGAAACTGATCCGTTAGTCTTGCGTCTGGTCGGCGATGTGGTCAGTAAGGGCTTGTTTCCGCGGATTGCCGGATTTCGTTTTCATGAACATGTGGAATCGACTGTCGATCCCGGTCCATTCACGGTGCTGCGCACCAACAAGCTGGAAGAACAGGGAAAACGCGTGCGCGCCAGCGAGGCCGTGTTCGATCACGCGACCAAGAAAGTCACTTGGACCGAACGCGATCCCAACCAGTCACAACCACCAAGAACCAACACGCTGGATTTTTCGGAGCCAATACAGGACATCCTAACAGTGATTTATTTTCTGCGGACACAGAAACTGGAGATCGGAAAATCGTTTGACGTCCCGGTGAGCGATACGGGACGCGTCTATCGCTTCGCAGTGGCCGTAGTCGAGCGAAAGCAACTCAACACCGTTCTTGGGCGCATCAACGCGGTGCGAATTGATCCCTCACTATTTGGTGAAGACGGTTTCGCGCGCCGTGGGTCACTCTCAATTTGGATCACTGATGACAGCCGCCGGCTGCCGGTAAAGGCGCAGTTAAAAGTCGACCTGGGCACGTTCGACATCAAACTTAAGCGGGTGAGCTACAACGACGGAAAAGACGCACGCCCAAAGTAACGCTAACTTCGGACTTTGCGTCCTTGGTAAACACAACGTCAACAACCTCACCCCTAATCATCGGCCACCGCGGCGCTTCGGCTCTGGCTCCGGAAAACACGTTGTTGGCTTTCCAGCGGGCGCTCACCAATGGCGCCGCGGGAGTTGAGTTGGACGTTCGTCTGGCAAGTGACGGCGTCCCGGTAGTAATTCACGATGCGACGTTGCGGCGAACGGGACTGCGTGAAGGCGTTGTCGCGAAAATGACGTCACGCGAACTGCGCGAGACCGATGTTGGCACTTGGTTCCAGCAAATCGATCCGCAGATCTCTCCGGCCAGATTCAGCCGTCAATTTATTCCGACCCTCGATCAAGTCTTCGATCTCTTTGCCAAACCTCCCAACCGTGGCCGGATCATCTATGTCGAATTAAAGACTGACAAAGCCGAGAATACTTGTACTGAACTCGCCGGGTCCGTCGCTGAACTCATCAAGACTCACCGTCTTCGGGATCGTGTGGTAGTTGTGAGCTTCAATCTTAAAGCCGTCGCCCGTGTCAAAGCGATCGACTCTGCTATCACAACCGGCGCCCTGTTTGAACCCCGGCGCGCTCCGTTGAAAGCAATCCGCAAACATCCGATCATCACTGCTGCTATTGAATGCGGCGCCGACCAGATTCTCCTCCACCGTTTAATTGCCACGCGGCGCCTGGTGGATTTAGCCACTGAAACCAATCTGCGTCCGGTTGTATGGACCGTCGACGATCCCCGATGGATGTGGCGAGGCGCAAGTTTGGGAGTTCACGCACTGATTACCAACAACCCAGCCGTAATGGCGAGCATTTCCACTAACCTCGAAGGGCCGAGCGGTTCTTAGGCGCCGTTAGGCGCACGATGTTTATAGTGAATCCGCACAATATTGAGCTTCAAGCTCCTTTGTAGGAGCGAAACGGAAATATGACGCCGCTAAAGGAGCTGAGTCCAATTTCCACATGCGTGGCTATAAACATGAAGCTCCTTCGGAGCACAATCCATAGGCACTCCCGACGTGCGAATCGATCACGTCTCATGTATCATCGTCCGTCTCGTTCACTCTCGTTTCTATTTCGCGGAGGTAAAGTCGAAGGATGGCGGTAAAGAAGGGCGCGGAAATCGCGCCGGCAAAAGGCAAGTTGGGCGTTTTGTTGGTTGGACTTGGCGCGGTGAGTACGACTTTTATCGCGGGCGTCGAAGCGATTAAGAAGGGTTTGGCTGAGCCGATCGGCAGCTTAACCCAGATGGGGACCATCCGCCTCGGCCGGCGCACAGACAACCGCGTACCAGCTATTAAAGACTTTGTGCCGCTGGCTAAGCTTGAGGATCTGGTCTTCGGCGCGTGGGACATTTTCCCTGACTCGGCCTTCGAAGCAGCGACACATGCCGGCGTCCTGGAAAAGGAATTACTCGGGAAACTTCGCAAACCCCTCCAGAAGATTAAGCCGATGAAGGCCGTCTTCGATCAGAACTACGTCAAGCGGCTGACCGGTACCAACGTAAAGAAGGGCAAGAACAAGCTCCAGTTCGCAAAGCAGTTGATCGACGAGATAGCCGATTTCAAAAAGAAGAATAAATGCGATCGGCTGGTAATGATCTGGGCCGCTTCAACCGAGATTTTCATGAAGCCGCACGCCGTGCATCGCAACCTGAAGTCGTTTGAGCAGGCGATGCGCGACAACCACAAAGCCATTCCGCCCTCGATGATCTACGCCTACGCCGCGCTCAAGTCGGGCATACCATTCGCTAACGGCGCGCCAAATCTTACCGTGGATGTGCAGGCGCTGATGGATCTCGCGAATCAGCAAGGCTCGCCCGTTTGTGGCAAGGACTTCAAGACCGGCCAGACGCTGATGAAGACCATCCTCGCTCCCGGCCTTAAATCGCGCATGCTGGGATTGGACGGTTGGTACTCGACAAATATCCTGGGCAATCGCGACGGCGAGGTACTGGACGATCCCGAGTCTTTCAAAACGAAAGAAGAATCAAAACTCTCCGTGCTTGAATATATCCTCCAGCCCGACGTCTATCCGAAACTCTACAAAGATTTTTCCCACGTCGTCCGCATCAACTATTACCCACCGCGCGGTGACAACAAAGAAGGTTGGGACAACATCGACATCTTTGGCTGGCTCGGCTACAAGATGCAGATCAAGATCGATTTTCTCTGCCGTGATTCAATCCTGGCGGCGCCCATCGTGCTCGATCTGGCCCTCTTCCTTGATCTGGCCCAGCGAACCGGCATGAGAGGCGTCCAGGAATGGCTGTCCTTCTACTTCAAATCACCCATGACCGCGCCCGGCCTCTATCCCGAGCACGACATTTTCATCCAGCTAATGAAACTCAAAAACACTCTGCGCCATCTCCGTGGTGAAGACTTGATCACGCATCTCGGGCTCGAGTACTACGACTGACAAAGAGCATCTAATTTTTTCAGAAGGGCCGCAGACGTTTCTGGAGCGGCCGACTCCACTGCCTCTTTGCCAGTTCCGATAATGGCCTAGCCTATGATGGCTGGTAGGCGATCGCTGGTTACCCAACCGTTTTGAGCCACACGCTCCTCTTTCCGTGCAGGGTCTTTCATTTCTCTAAAGAAATTCCGAAACGACAGCAAAAAGTGTCACCCGTTTGGTGCCGATAAATGTTACGTCTGTATTTTTGACCTAATCGGGCCGGGACAAACTTTTTAGATCGAACCCGAATATTTTGGGTGACTTTTCTTTCCGAGTCGTATATATAGCGTAGGCGTCGATCGAATGTGCCGAATAGTTGAGCGTTTCTCCAAAGGCAAACCCTGACGCTCTACACCGCATCAATTGACCGTGTGGCTCGTTCTTTGCTTAAGGGATAAATTCGGAGGATCCCGAGCGGCGACTAGGGTGTCATGGACACGCGCCGCGGCAAGGAATAAAAGCCATGATTGCCGAAATGGAAATAGAAAAGATGAGTGCCCCGGAAAAACACATTGACGAAACGGTCTTTCTGGACCCGGATCAGAAAAGCCCGCGCGCCCAGGATTTTGAAGAGCGCCTGGGAGCGCGCATCGTTGGTCAGGAACGCGCCGTGCGCCGCGTGAGCGGCCTGTACCAGATATTTCTGGCCGGCATGAATCCGCCTAACCGGCCGATCGGTACCATGTTGTTCCTTGGGCCTACGGGTTCGGGAAAGACGCGCGTAATCGAAGCGGCCTCCGAAGTCCTGTTCGCGGATCCGAATGGCGTCGTGAAGATCGACTGCGCGGAATTTCAGCATTCGCATGAAATCGCCAAGCTAATCGGTTCGCCTCCGGGATATCTCGGCCATCGCGAAACGTCGCCGATGCTGACGCAGGAAAATCTCGACCGGATGCACAACGAAGAGCTCAAGCTCACGCTGGTGCTCTTTGACGAAATCGAAAAAGCTTCGGATTCCCTTTGGCAACTGCTGCTGGGCATCCTCGACAAAGCCACTTTGACGCTCGGCGACAACCGGCGCGTCGACTTTTCGAAATGCATGATTATCATGACTTCGAACCTGGGCGCGCGCGAGATGTCCGAGCTGATTTCCGGCGGTATCGGCTTTGCTCCGGGCAAGGGCGTCAAGAACCCTGACTCTGAAGTAGATCACAAAATCTATCGCACGGCAGTTGAGGCGGCCCGGCGAAAATTTTCGCCGGAGTTTATGAACCGCATCGACAAGGTGGTGGTGTTCCGCTCTTTGAAAGAGCATCATCTGCGAGCGATTCTCGATCTCGAACTGCAATCGGTCCAGGATCGCATAATGATGTCCGCGGGGACGAAATTTGTCTTCCAGTGCACGGACGCAGCGAAAAACATGCTGCTGGACGAAGGCATCGATTACAAATACGGCGCGCGACATCTGAAACGCGCGATCGAGCGCTTCCTGGTCTATCCGTTGTCGAATCTGGTGGCCACGGGCCAGATTGGCTTGGGTGATTTGGTTCAGGTAGACCTCGGCACGGTCGCCGGCAAGCTGACCTTCTCGAAGAAATCCGGCGGGGCGCTGATTAGCGAAATTACCGCGGCGGTTCCGGATGAAGAGCGTTTAGCAGCCCGTTCAGGAAGTGTCGGTGCGCCGATCCCGGTCGCTAAGGAAAGTAAGGCTGCGCGTAAAGGCCAGGGTCGGGGCGAGAAGACTGAAAGCTGATTCAACTTCGTTGTTGTTTCCTGAAATAGAGGCGCCAGAGCGAGAGCTGCGGCGCCTTTTTCTTTCAGCCAATCCTGATTTGCAAAAGTAAGCTGCGTTGAGTCCGCGGAGCGGACGACTGAGAATAGCCCAGCACTTCAGTGCTGGGAATTGCGAAGTGATGCATGGGGGAGTCCGTGAAGCGGACGACTGAAGGTTACGTAAAGGAATCCTCAGTCGTCCGCTTCACGGACTCGGTTTATTTACGCTCTCACCTCCCCAGCACTGAAGTGCTGGGCTATTTTCAGTCGTCGGCTGCGCCGACTTAGTTGGAGTCGCAAACCAATAAACAATTAATAAGAGAAACCCAACTGAAGTTGGTACTCTGAACCCTGGACTTAATTCTTAGTGGAGAGTTTCAGGCGGCGCAGGGCGGCGCGTGCGGCTTCGGACAGATATGGATCGCTGGATGTAAACGCTGCCTGCAGAGCCGGCCCGGCTGAAGTGTCGCCGATTAACCCCAGTGCGGTCGCGGCTTCTCGTCTCACGTCGATGTCGTTTGAGTCGTTGGCCAGCGTCGCGATCAGAACACCAACGGCTGCGCGGCTTTTGATCTGGCCCAGTGACCGGGCCGCAGCTCGCTTTACGAACGCATCGGGTCCTGCTTTTGTTTTCTTCTTTTGCTGACTCTGTCCGGCCAGTACCTGCGACAGTGGTTCGACAGCCGATTCGTCGCCGATTTCGCCCAGCGCCACGGCCGCAGCGCCTCGAGCACTCATTTCTTTGTCGCCCAGCAACACACTTACAAGCGGAGCAGACGCAGTTCGACTGCGCGTCTTGCCCAGGGCATAGGCGGCCTCGCGACGTACGAACTCTAATTTATCCTGCAAGAGAGGAATCAGAAGGACGGCTGCTTCTGCCGACGGTAGAGATAGGATCGCCTGAGTAGCCGTCGCCCGAACTATCGGCGCGATGTCGGTCAATCCGGAGGCTGCCACGCGCGACGCGTCAGGCCGCTTCAAACCAGCCAGCCGCATGAGCGCATCGCGACGCTGTTCGATGTCTTCTGATTTCAGACGCACCTGCTGGCGCTCGATTTCGCGTTGCATCGGCGTCAATGGCTCACTCTTTTGGCCCGGTCGGGCCGGCGCCTGGCCGGCGCCTACCATCAACGCGAGCAACGCCAGAGATCCCGCCTTGAAATGCAGGAAACCAACGCGCGTGATCTTCTTTGGAAATAAGTTCATCTGGCGCAACATACCCGACCTGACGACGGACTTCAACCTGTATCTATCCGCGAGGCGACCGCGTGCAAGGTATCGATCACCAACACAGCAATCGGCGGATAGAAAAGAAGATCTGAAATTATGATCGCCGTAGCAGAGGAAGAGCCCATTTCGGACGCCGTGGCGTGGTGCCGGAATAGCAGCGTCAAGTCGGCAAAGAAACCGTTAGCGTGCCAGCCGATGAAGAGTCCGACACCCAAGCTGACCATATAACCGCCGAGCAGAAAGGCGTACGCCGAAAATCGCGTGAACGGTTGGTCCGGTTCTTTTTCTTCGCTGATGATTGAGTAATTAATGTCGTCGGGTTTGTAGGTGTAATGCGTTATGTATTCGCGCAGCCGGCTGATCAAGTGCCAAACACCGACCGTGAAGAGGATGGCCAGAATCGCCCTGCCGGCCACGCCAAAGGACTGCCACAGCGGCGGCTTGATCATCGCCACCAAAAATGTCGATAGAAAGAGCGACACGGTGGTGAAGACCGCACGCTGGCGCTCCATGTTTTCGCGCCGATCGTTTTCGAGAATTTGATTGACGACCCGGTCCCAACGGGCCTGGGCGGCGATGTTGCTGGCCCGCTTAGCATGCGGGTTGTTCTCCAGTCCAAGAAAAGGACTCTCTTGCGTGCTCTGGTTGAGTTGTTGATCGTGAAAGGCTCGTTCCTGTGGATCGATCAGCGTGTGATAAGCCAGAGACAGGAGGGCAAACTCACGCTCGGCCTTTTCCGAACCTCGATTCACGTCAGGGTGATGTTTCCGCGCGAGTTTTCGGTAAGCGGATTTGATCTCGGTAGCGGTCGCGCTGCGTTTGACGCCTAGAACGTGATAGTAGTCGGTCATTGCAAGGGGGCAATGTCGCGAGGACAAAGGCCGTCGTCAGCCTGTCTCGCTATCTGGTCCGAGCGGAATCTTAGCACTTCCTGGAGATGAGGTCAGTACCGGGAGCGATCGCGACCAGTCTCAACGTACTACAGGATCCAAGATCGCATGGAGGCGACCCGGTCGCTATCGCTCCCGGCACTGACCTCACTGCCGAGCGGATCTCTCAACGAATTCGATCAGAGTACGCACCGCGACGCCAGTTGGACCTTTCGAACGATACGGTTGAGCGCTATCAGCCCAGGCCGTGCCGGCAATATCAAGATGCGCCCACGAGATGTCATCAGCGAATTCCTTCAGGAAGGCTGCCGCGGTAATCGTGCCGGCCTTCTTGCCGCCAACGTTCTTGATGTCGGCGATGTCGCTCTTGATCTGTTTGGTATATTCGTCGTCCAAAGGCAATTGCCAGAATTTCTCGCCGACTTCTTTTCCGGCTCCGATCACCTGGTCGATCAGAGTCTGGTCCGTGCCCAGGATCGCGGTGTTCACGTCACCGAGCGCGATAGAAACTGCACCGGTCAGCGTCGCCATGTCGATGATCTGGGTGGCGCCGAGTTTCTTTGCGTAAGCGATCGCGTCTGCCAGCACCAGCCGCCCTTCAGCGTCGGTATTGATGACCTCGATCGTCTTGCCGGTCATCGCGGTGAGAACATCGCCTGGTTTGGTAGCTTTGCCTGAGGGCAGATTTTCAGAGCACGGGGCCACTCCCAGCACCGGAATCGACGGTTTTAGTTGCGCAATCGCCAGCATCGCGCCAATGACGGTGGCCGCGCCGGTCATGTCGTACTTCATCAATTCCATGTTCTCGCCTGGCTTCAGAGAGATGCCGCCCGAGTCAAACGTGATTCCCTTCCCGACCAAAGCTAATAAACCACGAGCCCCCTTCTTAACTTTGCGAGGCTCATACTTCATTACGATCAACTTCGGCGGTTCCTCAGAACCACGAGAGACCCCGAGCAGAGATCCCATTCCCAGTTTTTCCATCCGCCGCTGATCGAGCACATCGATTGTCAGGCCGAACTGTTTTGCGACTTTTTGTGCGCGCTCTGCCAGGATCGTTGGTGTCAGGTGACCTCCGGGCTCGTTCGCCAGGTCGCGAGTGAAGTTCGCCGCCTCACCGATAATCCGTCCACGTTCAGCGCCCTGCTGTAGTTCTTTCTTGTCCGCGCCCTCAACTACGACCGAAATTGTTTTCAGTTCGCGTTCCTCTTTGTCTGTAGTGCGATACTTGTCAGGCTCGAACAGTCCCATGATCGCGCCCACCATTGCGGCCTGCGCGACTTTGTCTGTCTCGCCATCCGCGCGCGGAGCGATCGCAATCGATTTGGCGTTCTTGCTTCTGAGAAAACGCGAAGCGGTTCCGGCCATCTGAGTTATCTGCGTCACTTTGAAAGCGTCGCGGTCACCACAACCGATCAAGAGCAGGCGGCCAGCCTTCAGCCCCTTACCCGACAAATGAAAATAAGCCGTCTCGCCGGTTTTTGCCGCGAACTCTTCGGTCTTAATCACGCTGCTGATCAATCCACCAACAGCGGCGTCCAAAGACTTCAAGAGCCCTTCGCGGGCGTTTTCGCCCTTGAAAACCGCCACAGCCAGCGCCTGCGCGTCGATCTCGAGACACGATTGAGAACTTCCGATTGCTTCCATTCCTGTAATCTCCTCTGCCGCTGAGTGGCACAGACTTCAGTCTGTGATTCGGCTGTCCATCACCACAGACTGAAGTCTGTGACACTAAAATATTATCGATTTCGTTCTTTCAACTGCGCCTGGGTCTCGCGCTCGACGATACGGCGCATTTCGGTTTCGCGTTTGTCGTAGAGCTTCTTTCCCTTCGCCACGCCAATCTCAAACTTGATCTTGCGACTCTTCAAATAGACCCGAGTAATGACCAGCGTCATTCCCTGTATTGCTGCGGCTTCATCAAGCTTCACAATCTCGCGTTTATGAAGTAGCAACTTGCGCGTGCGCAGCGGTTCGTGGTTCGCCAGGTTGCCGAAGGTATAGGGCGAGATGTGGGCATTGAAAAGCCACGCTTCGCCGTCACGAACTTGCACGTATGACTCTTTTAGCTGGATGCGGCCGTCGAGGACACTTTTCACTTCAGTACCCAGAAGCGCCGCACCGGCCTCGTACTTCGCCGAGATGTGATAGTTGTGAAACGCCGCGCGGTTCGTCGCCAGGACTTTTTCTTGCGTGGCCGCTGTCATTTTCAAGTTGAACGAAAACGAAGTTTGACTATAACAAGCAGTCTGAGAAGCTACAAGCTCATCGCGAATGTTTTCCACTTGTTTTCCTCATCATCCGCGTCTAGACTTCAAACATGAGTTCCAACTTAGTGGACACGGTCAAACTCCTTCCGCTTGCGGAACGAATAGAGCTGGTCGAGGCTCTCTGGGAAAGCATTACTCAGGATGGCTATGAGCCGCCACTCACACCGGAACAAGCAACTGAACTCGATCGACGTCTTGACGCTCACCAGCGCAATCCGGACGATGTTGTTTCGTGGGAATCGATTAAGGAAGACCTACTAAACCGCCGGTCCTGAGCGCTAATGACACTCCCAATAGTCTTTCGCCGCATCGCGAGACAGGAGATGGACGAGTCAATCGCGTGGTACGAGTCTGAACGCCTCGGCGTTGGAATTGATTTCGCGTCTGAGATCGAGAACTTTCTCGGTAGGATTGCTGACACACCCGAGCAATTCCCCAAAGTGCGGGGCGAGGTAAGGCGAGCAGTCCTGCGCAGATTTCCGTATGCGATTCACTTCCTGCTCGAATCAAATCGGACCGTTGTGCTAGCCGCCTTCCACGTAAAGCGCAATCCCAAGCGACTGGAAGATCGTTAATCGATGCACCGCCTGACCAATCCTCGTGTACTCTGGCCAACCCTCGTTCTCGTTTCCGGAATTCCGCGAATCGTCGGAGCTTTCGCACTACCGAACGCGTTCGGCGACGCCTATGTTTACATTCGGGATATCGGCACGATGAGCACGAAGCTGTCGAGTGGTGCGTTTGCGTTGACTGACCTCTATGGATTCTGGCTGCCGTTGTATCAGTTCATTTCCGCGGTCCTTAATATTTTCATCGGGAACGGCTTCTATGCGGGAAAGATCGTCTCAGCACTCTTCGGAGTTGGATCATGTCTGCTGATTTACAGCATCACTCTTCGATTGACGGTGAGTCACAAAGCGGCGTTGTTTGGATTTCTGCTGATCGCTTTGAATCCGCTGCACATCACTTATGCCGCCTCAGCGATGACCGACGTGCCGCATGCGTTTTTCGTTTTAGCGAGTCTTTATTTTGTTCTGCGGAGGGGTTGGATCGTGGCCGCCATCTTCGGTGCGCTCGCGGGTCTGACGCGGGTCGAAAGCTGGATGTTCCTAGCCTTGATCCCGGCGATTCAGTTCGTACACGAGCGACGGATTTCGATCACGACGCTTCTCGTCCTCATCGTTCCGCCGCTGTTCTGGTTTTACGTAAGCTGGAAAGCTACGGGCAACTGGCTCGCGTGTTTCGTGCAGCGCCAGTACTATCACGACTGGCTGCTGGCGGCGAATCCCGCGCTGGCCCACTTCTCACTGGCGGGCGTGCTCCGCGATACCGCAATTTTGATCGTCTCGACTGGCACTGCTGTTTTGATTTCGGCGTTCGTCGCTGGTTGGATTCTGGGAAGGCGTCTTCCGCGCAGCTTGAGCAAACAGGGACTACCCGAGGATCTGCAAAGGATTCTGGCGCCCTTAGTCTTTTTCTTTGCGTTCCTCAGCTTGCTGGTCACGGCTTATCTTACGCATCAGCAGCCCATGATTTTTCCTCGCTACGGTTTGCTGCTCTTCAGCCTGGGCATTCCGATTCTCGGCTGGACGATTCTGCGAGTAGGAGAGCAAAAGCCGCGATGGGCGCAGCGCATCGTGCTGTGCGTGCTCGTTCTCTGCTTTGTTGATGGAAGTATCCAACTCGCCAGTGCCGTCGGGTCGCTTAACCAGACCAACGCCCAGCGCGCGGTGGCTGACTATCTTCAGACTCACTACGAACCCAATTCGAAGGCTTTCGTCTTCAGCGACGAAGGTACAGTCTCTGTGATGTCTGGAATTCCAGAAGGGAGGGTTCTAACTTCGTCGGACGTGCCAAAAGATCGCGCGGCTTTCCTGGCCGTTCTGAAAGAAAAGAATGTCGAGTACCTGGTCTTTGTAAGCAAGGGTGATTCAACACTAGCGAAGCTGTTTCCAGAGTTGAGCAATGGGACAGGAAACACCCTGTTCGAACCAGTGATGCACAGCAACTCGCGGTTTCTGCGGATGGATATTTGGTTGTACCGAGTACGTTACGTGCGATAGCCGAAGCGATGGGAAGGGCTGCGGCAACTATTTTCAGGGCGACCGGTGGCCAGTGCCCGCTCGTCGCGCTATATTAAATCGATAGACGCATCACGGAATGACATAGTAAAGTGGCGCGTCTAATGATCAATTGGACCGACTACCTCAAGTACCGCGCCGGGCTCAGAGGTTTCGATCTAGGTAAGCTCGAAGCTATCATTCGAAATTCAACTGAGCGATACTTTGATACGGAGACAGGGCGGCGCGTCGTGGTTGGGAGACATAACCTACAATTGGTGGTAATCCCTTACGACGTTGATGGGGAGACTATTACACCTGTGACAGTGCACACAACCAGTCGGCAACAAATACGGGTCCGACTAAACACTCGGAGATTTATCCATGAATAACCCGCGTATCAAATACTTTGAGCAAGAGGACGTGCTCCATCTCGTCATCACGGACGAGCCAGAGGGTAGAAGCGTTGAACTCAATCCGAACATTACCGTGGAATTGAACGAAAAGAATGAGATGATCGGAGTTGAGATTCTTCACGCCAGTTCGTTCCTGCGCGATGCGGTCCTCGATTCGATTCAGGCGAAAACCTTGCAGTTGATAGAGGCGGGAGCCTGAGTGCCGAAGTCAGCCACCCCAACCAGGTCATCTGGCTATTGCTGGGCGAGCGAGAATTGTTTCTGTCCTACGATGAGTTCTCATGGTTTAAGGACGCATCTATGCTGGCGGTTTTGAATGTACAACTACCTCAGCCACAGCATCTTTATTGGCCCTATCTGGATGTTGATCTTGTGGTTGATTCAATCGAGCACCTTGGAACGGTTTCCTCTGGTTGCTAAGCAGACCGTCTAGATCAATCTTCTCCGCAACAGATCCAATGCCGCCTGCGAAGCCCGCCACCGAATCAATTCACGATCTCCCGGCAATACAAATCGCTTATGCTCAGTGTGCGCATCGTCGGCGAGCGCGATGAAGACCAAACCTACCGGCTTTTCTTCACTGCCTCCGTCCGGGCCGGCGATGCCGGTGACTGCCAATCCGAAATCAGTCTTAGCACGATGACGTACGCCGCGCGCCATGTCTCGCGCGACCTGCTGGCTAACCGCGCCGAATTCGCGAATCAGTTTCTTGTCGACGCCGAGCAGACGCTGCTTTGACTCGTCTGAATAAGTCACCAAACCTTCAACGAAATACTTTGACGATCCAGGAACATTCGTCAGCCGCTGAGCAATCAGACCGCCCGTACAACTCTCAGCCACAGCCAGGGTGAAGCCGGAGATCGCCAGACTGCGGCCCACAACCTCTTCCATCTTTTCGCCGCGAAATGAAAAGACCGCATTACCTAATTCCGTTTCGATCTTCAGCGAGAGATCATCCAGCAGCGCTTCAGCATCTGCTTCGGTTCGCCCGTGCGCGCGCAAGTGAACTTCGATTTCGCTGCTGTTGAAAAGAATCGTCGTCTGCGGATTCTCGTATTTGGAATAGATGGGCGCGATTCTTTCATCGACCGCGGATTCGCCCATCCCAGACACGCGCAACACGCGCCGCGCAAAACGAATATCGCCGGCCAGCTTTTCCAGACGCGACGCGACGTGATTCTCAAACATCGGTTTCATCTCGCGAGGCGGCCCGGGAAACAAAGCAACCGCACAGCCTTCGTGCTCCAGATAAAGACCTGGCGCGCTGCCGTTAGGATTCGGCAGAACCTCGGCGCCGTCAATCACCATCGCCTGCCGCGAGTTCCGCTCCGGCATATTCATGCCGTAACTCTTAAACCGCTCGCGGATTTCGGCCAGCACCGTTTCGTTAAGCGACAGCCGGCGCTTTAGTGCGCGCGCCACAACTTTGCGGGTGATGTCGTCTTCGGTGGGGCCCAGGCCGCCGGTCGTGATCACCACACGGGAACGCTTCACCGCATCTTTGACTACCTCTTCAAGACGCGCGTCATCGTCGCCCACAACTGTCTTGAGCTTCACATCAATCCCTCGCCGATTGAGTTGCTCAGTCAGCCAGAGACTGTTGGTGTCGGTTTTATCAGAGGCGAGGAGCTCGGAACCAATGGCGATGATTTCGGCGGAAAGCATGAACGACAATTATTACCACAGAGGACACGGAGCGGGAAACCTATTCAACAAGCGGCACTGATGCACTCTCGAAGTTGGAGTCGCTGCTTCACTGGGAACGCGGGCGCCCCCGCCCGCAATGTTTTGGAAAAGGACTCTGCACCGAGGCGTGGTGCGGGCGAGGGCGCCCGCGTTCCCAGTAGTACAAGTGTGAAACCCTTAAACGGCATCAGTACCCAACAAGTTATCGCAACCCACGGCAAGACTGCGTTTGTTGATTCTTCTCTGAGTCGCTTATAGTCACCCTTCGCCAAAAAGAAAAATGCCGAAACAATCCTACTACATCGTAGCGCTGCCCGGTGATGGCATCGGGCCAGAGGTCTTGTCATCTGCCCTGCGCGTTTTGCGCACCGCGGGCGAGCTCTTTCAGATCGATTTTCAGGTCGAAGAGATTCCCTGTGGTGGTCATTACTACGCTGAACACGAAACCGAATGGCCCGACGGCTCGTTTGAAAAATGCGAGGCGGCGGACGCGATCCTGCTCGGCGCGGTCGGACACGAGATTGACGGAAAAACGGTTTTCACTAGACCGGGCAAGCCATATCCCGAGCCCCAATTGGCCGGATATGCTCAGGTAATTCTCAATCGGCGCAACCTTGATCTGTACGCGAATGTCCGTCCGGTGAAACTGTACCCAGGCGTCAAGCACAAGATTCACGGGACGCTAAAGCAAGTGTGGGACGCGGAAAAAGTTGACTACGTCGTGATACGCGAGAACACCGAGGACGCTTACACTGGCGAGACCGATTCGATTCCCGACGGCAAGGTCACTCCGATACGAATTACGCGCCAAGCGACCGAACGCGTCGTGCGTTACGCCTTCAATCTCGCCCGGCGGCGCTACAAGCAACACAAAGTGACTTGCGTGGACAAGTCAAACATCATCGGCGCCCACCGCTTCTTCCGCGACGTCTTCCGGGAAGTTGGTCAGAACGAGTTTCCTGATCTGAAACTCGACTACGCTTATGTGGATGCCTTCTGTCAGTGGCAGATTCGCAATCCCGAGTGGTACGACGTGGTCGTCGGTCCGAATCTGGTGGGGGACATCATCAGCGACAACGGCGCCACGACGGCGGGTGGCTTAGGGCTTGCGGTCGGCGGCAACATCGGCGATGAACACGCGATGTTCGAGCCGATTCATGGCAGCGCGCCAAAACACGCCGGCAAGGACAAGGCGAATCCGCTGGCGGCGATTCTGTCGGTGCAGATGATGTTGGACTGGCTGGGCACGCGCTACGCAGACGAGCGATTGCTTCGCGCCGCACAGAAAGTCGAAGTCGCAGTGGCGGGACTCCTCAGTGAGGGCAAAACGCTGACCTATGACCTGGTTGGCGAGGCGAAGGCGGCCCGCTGCAGCGAAGTCGGTGCGGCAGTGGAAGAAAAGCTGCGAATGATTACTTGAAAGTGGTCAGAAGCCCCGGTTGTCAACGCTTATTCGCCAGCCGCTCTTCAATCTTCGGCAGGCTAACAATTACCGCGTCGCCGACGATCTTCAAACTTTTAGGCGAGATCTTATCCAATGTGTCTTCTTTGGTGTGCCAATACTCGGAATCAGTTCGCCCATAGGTGCTCAACTGGATGATGTCGAGCGCTTCGACGCCGGCCCGTAAGAACGGTCCGTGATCGTCGTCGCCCACGCCTTCCTGCGAGTCAATGAACACGTTGCCGTAACCTAGTTGCTTCCCTGTCTGCCAGACAATGTCCGTCAGCCAGGTCGTGCCCAGATCGGCGCGTCCAAGTCGCAGGTTCTTAAAACCCATCATGTCCAACAAGATCATCGCGCGCACGCGCTTCAATTCGTTTTTGTCACTCAATTGCGCAACGTATCGGCGACTGCCATAAGTGTGATCGGGTAGTGGAGTCTTCGGATCGGCCGGGTTCGGGTTGTGACATTCATCCCAATCGAAACAAAACGCCTCTTCACCATCAAAGAAAACAAACCGGTAGGTAAGTTTCGGCTTCTTGCCCGCCAGCACGCGTGCCATCTCCATCAGCGCGCCGGTCGAAGAGCCGCCATCGTTCGCGCCGACGAACCTGATGTCTTTGAAATACTTCGTGTCATAGTGGCTGCCGATAATGATCACATCGTTCGACTCGCCCGGCAGTTCGGCAGTTACGTTGACCATCCGGCGATCCCCAATCGGCGTCGTCGCATGAAACTCATCGGTAGTCACTTTCAAACCATACGACTTCAACTGATCGATCATGTAGTTACGAGTCTGCTCGAGCTCAGCCGATCCCGCCGGCCGCGGGCCAAACTCCACCTGTTTGCGCACCTGCTCAAAGGCGCGGTCGCCGTCAAAGTCAGACTTTGCCGGAGCGACCGGCGTCGTCGCCGAATTGTCGGCAGGCTTGCTGGTGTTGCCGGGACAGCCGAGCAATAGAAGCGGAACGATCACCACCGCGGCCAGAGCCAAAAAGCGCAATACGTTCTTTAGCTGCTCACTTAGTGAAACGTAATTAGTCATAGTCTGTGAATCCGAGATCAAACCCTCTTTTCCTTTTCCGGCGCGCCGGGCTTGGCTGCTTCATCGGGCCGCACGCTGTCGAAAATCTTCTTACCCAGAGAGACTGAGGCATCCGCGATTTTGTCGAACGCCTCGGTCACTGCGATGGTTTCCATCTGCATCAGGGTTGCAATCTTGCGGTCGAAAGGCAGATCGCGAAATTCCTGACTGAGGTCGCGCGTCTTTTCTTTGGCACTGCGGGTGCCCTCGGATTCCGCGGACAGCCTGATTACGAGTTCACCGCCGCGCTCCACCCTGCACTGGCAAGCGAGCCGCTCGCCGGCTGCCAGGCGTTTGGGATTCAACTGCTTGCGTTCGATGTCGGTCAAATCCGAAAGCAAAGTACTGCCGGTAACGATTCGAATGGCACAGGCGCCATCGCACACGCCGCAGTCAGGAATCTGAAATCCCAGACGGCGGGCGGCATCCAACACCGAAGTTCCTTCGGCTACCAGGCCGGCGGGTCCATCAGGCTCAAATCTTATTTCAACACTCATGGCTATTTCCTTTTCGGTCAACGACGCGATCCGCGGGCAGCGGCGCGCGCCTCGGGCGGTTTCGTTCCTTCACGCTTTTTCTCGCGCTCCTGCCTTCGGCAATCGGCGCAAATTCCAATCATCCGCAACAAATGAGAAGTCAGCTCAAACTTATGTTTCGCCGCCATCGCGTCCTGAATAGCTTCCAGCTCCGGCGAGTAGAACTCAATTATCTTTCCGCAGTCCTTGCAGATCATGTGATCGTGATGCTCATGCTTGTAGTTGTGTTCGTAGTGCGCGCGGCCATCGCCGAAACGGACTTCGCGTGCCAGGCCCGCGTCAGTCAGGAGTCTCAGCGTGCGATACACGGTCGTCTGGCCCACCGTGGGATCCTGCTCGCGCACCAGCCGGTAAAGGTCCTCGCCAGAGACATGACCTTCAGTGCGCAGAAAAACATCGAGAATAAGATCACGCTGCGCCGTGCGCTTCAGACCCTGCTTCTGAATGTGTTTGAGGAAAACTTCCTGCTCTTCGGTCATCAATATTCGTCAGGCAGTAGATTCGTTCGAGAAGACGATTGCATTCTACACCCTGCCGGAACCTTCTAAGAAATGGGCTTTGGTTTTGGGAAGGCTCGCACATCGGCGTGATTCACCTCGCTGCTGGGAGCGCGGACGTCCCGTCCGCACAGTGCCGGAGCGCAATCATCGGATCATAAACAGGAGAGAGACAAACCAATCGCTTCGTTTGGTCTAGCCAACTGCGGACGAGCCGTCCGCGCTCCTGGCTGTATCGGCTTCGTACTGCCTCCTGCCAACTGCTTTATGTTATCTTTTCTCGAAATGCCGGGGTGGCGGAATGGCAGACGCTACGGACTTAAAATCCGTTGACCGTAAGGTCGTGTGGGTTCGACTCCCACCCTCGGCACCAATCATTTCAACAGCTTCGAGGCAGTCAACGACCAATCTCTGCCTGCCTGTTCCCTTGTCGATGATGACACTATTTTCGATGTCATCGCCTTCAGGTTGTATTTAACCACCGAACCAGAATGCTCGTGCTTACATTTTCGGTGCTACTCTCCTGTCAGATCCTTCGACAAGCGGCAATGATTTCCTCGGCTTCAGCTTCACTCACACCCGTAATTTCGTTGGAGAATTGCATCCTCAGTCTACAATCAAGATTCAAAAATACGTCGTCACAACTCGCCCCTTAAGGTGGGAGCCATCGGCCCGGAGTTCGAGATCTTGCTACTGACTATGGTTAGGTGGACTGCGCGGACCTGACTTGGCTCTCCGAGTCCTTATCCGTCATCCGTCACAGACTCTAGCGCGCTCAGCCTAATGCGGATAAGATGAGTGGGCTCCATCAGCGCTTCCGTCAATTAGCTTATTACCTCTGGCGTATGTCCATTAACGAGGGCACAAGACTTGGCCGCTATGAAATCCGCTCTCAGTCTGGCGGGGGCGAGATGGGCGAAGTGTATTTGGCGCATCGTCTCCTAACTCACCGAGGCGATTTTCTTGCGAGTCTGCGGCCCTTGGGCTAAGTGAGTCACATGACAACTTGTCCTTCTTGCCGGCACTCGATCTTGGACGCTGAGCGTTTGTGTCCGAATTGCGGCGCAGCGTTGACCGACACTTCGGGGCCGACAGCAGTTCTGCCTCCGTCCAAACAGCGGGAGCCCGCGCAACGTGGTGATCGCAAGCAGCCATCCGCTCCCTCTTCTGCCGATTCAGCAAGATTCGTCACGGGCGCGATGCTCACCGAGCGTTACCGCATCGTTGGGTTGGTTGGTCGCGGCGGAATGGGCGAAGTCTATAAGGCGGAAGACCTGAAGCTGGACCAAACCGTGGCCCTCAAGTTCCTGCCTGAAGCGATCGCGCTCGATGGCGCCGCACTCGCGCGCTTTCACAAAGAAGTCCGCATCACGCGTCAGGTTTCCCATCCGAATGTTTGTCGCGTTTACGACATTGGCGAAGTCGACGGGCGGCATTTTCTGTCGATGGAATTCATTGACGGCGAAGATCTGTCGTCGCTTCTGCGGCGCATTGGGCGACTGCCGGGCGACAAAGCAATCGAAGTTGCGCGGCAGATTTGTGCGGGACTCGCCGCCGCGCACGACAATGGTGTGGTGCATCGGGATCTGAAACCGGCCAACATAATGATCGACGGTCGTGGCAAAGCGCTCATCACTGACTTTGGCGTGGCGGTGGTTGCCCAGGAATTGCGCGGTGATGAAGTAATCGCCGGCACGCCGGGCTACATGGCGCCCGAACAATTGACTGGGAAAGAGGTCACGCAGCGCAGCGATATCTATTCGCTCGGTCTGGTGCTGTATGAACTGTTCACCGGAAAAAGGGTGTTCGAGGCGAACAACCTGACTGAGATGCTCAAGCTTCACGAGCAAACAACGCCCACTACACCATCAAGCCACGTAAAAGACATCGACCCGCTGGTTGAAAAAGTGATCCTGCGGTGTCTGGAAAAGGATCCGAGTAAACGGCCTTCATCAGCGATTCAGGTTGCAGCCGCGTTACCGGGAGGAGATCCGCTGGCCGCAGCGCTCGCAGCAGGAGAAACGCCATCGCCGGAGATGGTCGCGGCAGCGGGTGAAAAAACCGGCTTGCGCCCGGCGATAGCCGTGGCGTGTCTGGCCGCCGTCATTGCGGGACTCACCATCTATGCCCTCCTGGGCAACAAGGCGGATTGGAGGGCCCAAGCGATGCATGAAAATTCGCCGGATGCGCTGGCGCACAAGGCTAGTGACATCATCCAGCGATTGGGCTACACGGATCGGCCCACCGACAGCGCCTCCGGGCTTCAGTACCACGGTGATTATCTGCGGTACGTGGAGCAGAATAGCCAGCCTACTAATCGTTGGAGTCAGTTCACGCAGGCGCAACCGGCTCCCATTTATTTTTGGTATCGTCAGAGTCCGCGGTATCTCGAGGTGACGGGATGGAGTAGCGGGGGATCGGTTTCGGCAAACGATCCGCCGCAGGATGTTTCGGGGATGGTGAGCGTTCAACTGGATCCGCTGGGACGGCTGATCTGGTTCAACGCCGTGCCGCCGCAGATAGACGGGTCCAGTGACACACCGCCCCCGACTGACTGGCCGGCACTCTTTGCGGCGGCAGGACTTGATCCGGCACGCTTTACCACGACGGAATCGAAATGGACGCCGCCGATGGCCTTTGATGCGCGGGCGGCTTGGACGGGAGCGTATCCCGATCAACCGGAAATTCCGTTACGCATTGAAGCGGCAGCATATCGTGGCAAGCCGGTCTATTTTGATACCGTCGGGCCATGGACGCGGCCTTCGCGGATGCAAGCCTTTCAGCCAACCACGGGACAGCGCATCCAAATCGCGATTGGTCTCTCGTTAGTACTTTCCATCCTGCTCGGAGCGATATTGTTGGCCCGCTACAACGTCCGTCAGGGCCGGGGCGACCGCCGCGGCGCGCTCAGGGTGGCGCTCTTTATCTTTGTGGTCAGTGTGCTCGGCTGGGTCTTCGGCGCTAGTCACGTTCCGACTATTATCGAAGTGCCTATCTTCTTCTTTCTGGCAGTGAGTCAGGCGCTGCTGTTGGCTGGCCTCCTCTGGCTGCTTTACATCGCGCTCGAACCTTACGTGAGACGGCGCTGGCCAAACACGATCGTCGCGTGGAGCCGGGTGCTCAGCGGCAGTCTGCGCGATCCTTTGGTGGGCCGGGATGTACTCGTCGGCGTCCTTTTCGGGATTGGTCAGACGTTGCTTTTGCTGCTCGAACAGCTCGTCCTGCGCTGGCTTAACTCGGCTCCGGCGGGTTGGGGAGCGACATTGGACGCTTGGCCCGGCGTGCGCTACCTCATTGCCCAGGGATTCTTGAATAACTTAATTGAAGCGATTGTATTTACGCTGTTCTTGTTTTACCTGATGTTTCTGTGGCGGGTCCTCACACGCCGGCAATGGCTGGCCACCGGGCTCTTTTTCTTGACCGGTGTTGCGCTGTCAGTCTTGGGAACAAGCAATACGATTATTGCCGTGGTATTTGTTTGCTTATTTGTAGGGCTTGACGTCATCGCTTTGCTGCGCTTCGGCCTCCTGACGCTCGCCATCTGCAAGTTTGTTGGCGGGCTTTTGCTCAGCGTCCCAATCACAACCGACTTTTCAGCCTGGTACGCGGGCAGTTCGCTCCTGGTGCTCCTCGCCGTTCTGGCGCTCGCGGGTTATGCATTCCACACGTCGCTGGGCGGGCAGAAGCTGTTCGAGGGAAAGCTGCTGAATGAGTGAGCGTGGATTACAACCAGTAGGTCAGACAAGAATGTAAGCGACCCGATGTCTCCACAAACACTGATTGCCGAAGCGAAATAAAGATGGGGCTAAGGTATTGGCGGTACGTATTGACTGCAAACCAATTACGCATTCCACCGCATTATTCGGAGCATCTCGGACTCTCTTCTGATGAGGCTCAGGCTACGAGATTGGGGCTTCGATCGTGATGTTCGGATCATACTCATAGATTTTGGTCGTCTGAACTTTTATCCCCGCCTCATTTCCATCGCTCACCTCTTTGCGAATCAGGCCGTCAGACTTACTGATCCAAATCTTTGTGACCGTGGTGATAGCGCCGACACCTTCCACATGTGTGTCCAACTGGCTGTGCATTTCATAAACGGATGTAGCGACGCCATCCAAAACTTCGTCGGCGAGCGATTTATAATCCGCGGAGAGTCCTTTCAAAGCCGCTGCTCTCTCCTCCGGGCTCATGTCCTGGACACCCTTTTTCATCTTGTCTGACATATCGCTCATCTGCGTGCCCAGGTTCTGCCAGGCGCCGTCCTTTTTGACGTACATCGTCCTGCCAATGACGATGTTTTCGCTACCGTCTGCAACGTTGTGCATGCGATCCGGAGCCACGACTTCTCGCAGGCTGGTAATGGGTTGTCCGCCCATCGAAGTCGTTGAAGTAGAGCGGACTCGATAGGCCTTCTGACTTTGCAGCAACTGGTGGGCGTTGGTGACGACTGCCGCTGCGGCGCCTCCCGTGATCGGAGGGGCTGGCGCTGATGCGGTCGTACTCTTGACCTTTGAGTCAGTGGTGGCGGCGGTCGATCCACCGTTTTCATTGGATTGTGAAACCGTACTCTTCCCGCAGGCGCTTAGTCCTATTAACAGTCCTAATGCACCAATCAGTAAGCTGGTTACGTAACTCCCTGGTCTCTTGTGTGTATTCATTTTGTCCTCGGTTTTTTCGGAAAGGCGCTGAAGTGTTTGTCCACAACGCGCCGGAATAATCAGGAGGTAAAGGAGGACATGCAAGGTCAATGGCGCTAGTCATAAGGGCTTTGCATTTGCTAACACTACTGCCCCGTAGCGCATTCTTGAAGACATTCGTTATAGACCCTCTTGCAACTATGTACCCCTTTTTTCGCGCCGCTGGCCCGGCAGTCATCATAAGAGGCTATGCACAACTGCTTACACGAAACGCTGATATGTTTTCTGGGATGGGCAGGCGTCCTGGTTTTTGATTGCGAGTTGTTTTGGCCCGTAGCCAGCGCCGTAGTTTTAAGACCGGCGATTGCGCCAGTGCCGACAACTGAAACCAGCAAAAGGAAAGTGAGAGCGCGAACGTTCAATCGTTTTGTGATGATCCGTCTCATGGAATGCTCCTTACACGAGAAAGCGCTGTGGTGGTAACGCAGCGCGAGGGACAGGTAACGGAAGGCTCAATACGAGAGATGAACGATTGGTCGCGTGGCCTTTCCGCGGCATCGGTGCTTTGTTCATTATGGTCTGCGCTGCCTACCCGGCGGAATGGGCTGCGGATTCAACTCTCCCTGCGACTTCTTCGCCTGCGTCGGGTTCGACTTCGTCGACCCGGTCCGCTTGCCGCCGACAAAGATGATGGAATGCGTAGTCCCTCTTCCGCCTCGTCTAACTCTGCGGTTCTTTAT